>NZ_AGRW01000041.1 GCF_000255555.1 Treponema saccharophilum DSM 2985 | reverse complement strand
GGGAGCGGCATTCCTGCTCTAATGGGAACGGCACTTCTCATGATAATCGACCATATTCCGCCGCGCAAAAAAATGCCCCGCCGATTCCGGCGGGGCAGCTGCAGTTAAAGGGCGGCGGCGCGCGCTCACATCATGCCGAGCGCGGAAGGAAGCCAGCCGCTTGCCGCGGGAACGAACGTCACGAAAAGGAGTGCCGCTATTATCGCGGCAAAGTACGGGACGAGCTTCCTGAACACGTCCTCGATTTTCAGCGACGCGATCGAGCAGCCGACGAACAGAACGCTGCCCACCGGCGGCGTGACCGTCCCGATTGCGAGGTTCATTATCATCATCACGCCGAACTGGACGGCATCCATGCCCACGCTTTTCGCCACGGGAAGGAGAATCGGCGTGAAAATCATCAGCGCCGGCGCCATGTCCATGAACGTGCCGACGACGAGCAGGATTATGTTTATGAGAAGAAGGATGACAATCCTGTTCGTCGAGAAGCCGAGGAGCAGCCCGCTTATCGCCTGCGGAAGACCCGTGAACGAAAGCACGAACGAGAGGACGGACGACGCGCCGATGATGAGCATGATAATCGTTGTCATGATTCCCGCGCTGACGAACACTTTCTTTATGTCGCGGAGCGGGATGCTTTTGTAGACGAAAACCGAGAGGATGAACGCGTACACGACGGCGACGCCGGAAGCCTCGGTCGGGGTGAAATAGCCGGAAAGGATTCCGCCGATGATGATGACGATAAGGAAGAGCGACGGAATGGCGTCGAGTATGATTCGCGCAGCCTCGCGGAAACCCGCCCTTTTTGCGGACGAGACGACGTATCCGTGCTTCTTCGCGTAGATGAAGGCGACAGCCATGCAAAGCGCCGCCCACAAAATGCCGGGAATCCATCCCGCCATGAGAAGCGTCGCGACGGAAGTTCCGCCGGCCGCGGCAGAATACACAATCGGCGCGTTCGTCGGCGGGATGAGCTGCCCGACGGGTGCGGAAGCGATGTTCGTCGCCGCGGAGAACCCGCGGTCATAGCCCTGCTCCTTTTCCATCGGGTCGAGGACGCCGCCTATTGCCGTCGCCGCCGCTATTCCCGAACCGGAGAGCGAGCCGAAAAGCGCGTTTCCCGCGATGTTCGTAAGCGCGAGCGAGCCGGGAACGCGCCCGAGGAAAAGCATCGCGAGGTTTATTATCCTCCGCGCGATGCCGCCGCTCGACATAAGCTGACCCGCCAATATGAAAAACGGGACGGCGAGGAGCGAGAACGAGTCGATTCCCGTGACAAGCTTCTGCGCCGCAGTGAACGCTCCGAATTTCGGCGTCAGGAACATCACGATTGTCACGAGCGACGACGTTATTATGGAAAACGAAACCGGAACTTTCAGCGAAAGCGTTATCGAAAAAAGTATCACAAGAACAATTGCTGCCTGAATCTCCATGTCAGTTGGCCTCCACACCAGCATTCTTCTTCCCGCCACGTATCTCATCGACGAGGCGCGGAAGCGTATAGACAATCATGAGCGCGCCGCACACCGGAACGCCCGCATAATAGAACACCATCGGCATACCGAGCGCGGGCGACACCTGCCCCGACGCGTTCATCGTCACCATAATGCCGCCCGCGACGAGGACGACGACGCTTATGAAAAGGACGAGAACCTCGATGAAAATCTGGTTCACCCGTTTTCCCGCCGCGCTGAACGTCTGCGCGATGAATTCAATCGCTATGTGCTGGTTCCTCGAATAGGCGTAGGGAACGCCGAGCATCGTGAGCCATATAAGCGAGTAACGCAGGAATTCCTCGGTCCAGCTTGCCGCGTCGTTCAGCACGAACCGCGTGAAAATCTGCCAGAAATTCCCGAGCACCATGCAGGCGACAAGCGCGAGAACGAGCCACTCTATAACCTTGTCAAGGATGCTGACAATCTTCCTCATTCCATGCCTCCTAAAGTCCGTACTTCTGTATATCGCTGAAAAGCCGCCTGTATTCCGCGCCCCGCGCCATGAATTCCTCCGCGATGGGCTTCACGGACCGTATCAGCTCGGTCTTGTCGATATCCTTGTAGATTCTGACGCCGTGCGATTCCGCCTCCGCAATCGCCGCCGCCATCATGCTGTTGTATTTTTCCTTGAAGTTGTCGTTCGTTTTCGCGAGCGACTTTTTGAGGTGCTCCTTCTGGCTGTCGGAGAGGGAATTCCACGTCTTCGTGCTTATTATGTAGATGTCCGGCGAATACTGGTGCTCTGTGTACGTGTACGACGAGACCAAATCCTCGTGGCCGTTTACCGTGAGCGCGAGCTCCGTGTTCTCCGCGCCGTCGACGACACCCTGCTGCAGCGCCGTGTACGTCTCGCTCGAGCTCATAGGGACGGGAGACGCGCCCATCGCGCTAATCATGTCCATCGAAGTCGAATTCGGCATGGAGCGGATTTTCTTGCCGCGGAGTTTTGCCGGGCTGTCGACGCATACGTCGTCCTTCAGGTAGTAGTTCCGCGAGCCGTTGGCGTAATAGCCGATCGCGATGAACCCCTGCTCCGCCGTGGACTCGAAAAGGCGCCTGACCTCGGCGCTTTTTTCCATCGCCTCCCAATAATGCTCCTGGTTGACGAAGAGATAGGGCACGGCGAATATGGCGTAGCGGTCGTCGAACTGCCCGAGCGTCTGCGAGCCGACCTTCGCCATGTCGAGAATTCCCGCCTGAACCATCTCTATCTCCGCCGTCTCCGAGCCGAGGATTCCGCTCGGGTAAATCTTTATCCCCAGCCCCTCCCCGGGATTTTCGGCGACGAAGCCGGCGAATTTCGCTATCGTATCGGCAATCTCGCTTCCGTCCTGCTGATTGTGCGCCAGCCGGATAACCTTTCCGTCAGGCATATAGCGCCGCGACACGGAGACGAACGTCCCCGCGACAACGGCAAGCCCCGCGACGAGCGCGCAAAGCCCCATCTTCTTCCAGATGCCCATGAAAACCTCCTTTTTCGGACACTAGCTTGAGAATCAAAAGCCCGGGCGGCTGAATTCCCATTATCCAGCCGTCCGAACCTGCTCAAGTGTAAACAGTTTCCGAAAAAGGGCTTTGCATTTCACGTTCACAGACAAGCACAATTCCGTCAAAACGGAGAAAACGAGTTCGGAATTTTCACTGCGCGTGCAATGCCGAATTCCGCCGCGCAAAAAAAATGGGGCTGCCCAAAAAATATTAGGCCTGTTCAGAAACTGAATTTTCCGAACAGGTCTATTGTAGTGCCACATGCAGAGATTCCGAAACGAGTTCGGAACGACACTGTGCGGCTAACGTGTCGGACGAGAGAGCCGCGCGTGAAATCACAAATCGCGGCCGATAAGCTCAAGGCACACGATTGCGTTCAGGCAGAACTGCGCCGTGACGTTCGTCGTGACCCACGGAACCTCGTCAATCCCGCGCCCGTCCGAGCAGAACGGGACTTTTTCCGGGACGAACTCGTTCCCGCATTCCGCGGAGGAGCCGTTTCCCTTCAGCGACGCGAGGAGCGTGTCCCACACCTTGCGGGCAAGCTTCTTGTCGCCGAGCCTGTTCGCGCCGAACGCGCCCATAGCCGCCGCCATAAACGGGAGGGAGAATTCCCTGTTCCCGATAATGCCGCCGCTCCGCTCCTGCTGCTCCTCCTTCGACGCGAAATAGAACGAGCCGAAATCGGCAAGCATACGCTCCCATTCGTCGTCGCCAAGAAGCGGGACAAGCTCGAACCACGTCTGGGGCCCGCCCATGCAGACTGCCAGATGCGTACCGCCCGCGGTCGACTCGCCGATATAGCCCAAATGCCCCGACTCGGGGTCGTACTCGAAGTTGTTCCCAGAAACGAGCTTGAGGGGCGCCGCCTTCAAATCCTCGATTCCCGTCCTGATTTTCTGCCCGTATTTTTCCGAGCGGTGCCGCTCCCATTCCGTGAGCCAGTTCGACGTATACGTCGACCAGTCGGGGCCGCTCCTCGCGTGCGTCGGAAGCTTCATCTTCGCCTTGTCGTAGAACATCGCGAGGGGATCGGTCTCGAGCGTGGAGAAATCGGCGTCGCGCACGATGTCGAAAATGTCGGAGTAGCGCCTGTCCCCGCCGAGGTAGAACGCGAAGCGGTGGTGCCCCGCCATCGCGATTCTCACTTCCTTGCACGGGCATCCCCAATGTATTACGTTGTGCCGGCTTCCCATACCGCGGAATTTGCCCTCGTGGTAGATGTCGACCTCGCTCGTATGGCGGCTCATCGCCTCCGCCATGGTGAAAACATCCTCGCGCCCCGTCCTCAGGAAGCTGTACCAGAGCCACATCGTCGGGACAAGCTCAGTGTTCTGCCACGCGTACCCGCCCATGTCGTACCGCCAGCAGTGCCTGTCCTTGTCGTACGTGTGCATGAAATCGCCGTAATCGAAGAACCCGTACCATCTTCGCTGCTCGATTTCCTTTTTGTAGAACGAAAGCGCGTCGTCGAGCTGCTTCTCAAGCCTCGCCTTGTCCGGCGTTCCAGAATCGGGAAGGCTCCATATGCCGAACGCCTGCGTGCCGTGATAGTATTCGGGCGTGGAGACGAGAAGCGCGCTTTTCTGCGCGTCGTGCGCCACCGCATCGATTTCCTCGCCGCTCAGCGCAATCCGCCCGTCATGGGGAAGGAACGCGCCGATTACCATCTCGTTCGTGCAGGAGATTCCGAACGGGTCGGAGCCGAGCTTGTCGTATCCCTCGTAGTAGCTTCCCGAATGACCTTCCGTGTCGTAGTGCCGGAAATCCTTCGCCCCGGCATCGGGCGACCAGAACCACACCGTCGTCCTCGGGCATCCGTCCCCCGACGTGTCGCCGGAGCCGATTGCGTCGAACCAGATTCCCGACGGGTATTTCTGCCAGAAATCCTTCATGCAGACGACGATTCCGCCGTCCTCTCCGGAAAGCGAAGCCGCGCCCGCGCTCCGCCTTCCCTCCGCCGCGCTTATCCGGCTGCATCCGTCCTTGCCCGTCCCCTTCGTTATGCGCCAATGGTCAGCGCTGTCCGCGAGCATGCGGTAGCTCGTCCATGCGGGAATGGAGGAGACGACTTTGTCCACCGCCCGCGACGAGCTTTCCGCGGGGTTGAAAAGGAGCGGCTTTCCCGCAATCTGGCTCGGATAGACGTCCGGGTCGAGCTTCGGGTGCCAGCTCAGGAGCATCTTCTGCGCCTCGTGGAACGGGGCGGCGGCCCGGCACCCTTCTCCGCCGACCAAATCGCCTGAAAAGACGACGTGCCTGTTGTACTCGCGCCCGGAAACAGGCGTCAGGAATTCGATTCCAAGCCCGCGCATCATGTCGCGCGACGGCTCTCCCGTATACGTGAACGTGTGCTCAATCCTGATGAACGGCTCGCCGAGGCGGAACGTCAGCCTGACGACGAACGGCATCAGCTCCCGCCCCGTCTTCTCCTCGACGTGGATTCCCTCGATTCTGATTACCGCCTGAAGACGCCCGATTTCCTCGATTTTCGCGCCCGAAACTGCGCCGAAAAACGCCGAGCGCGCAGGAGCGGAAGCGATTCCCGGAAAAACGTCTCCGTCGCACGAGGGCGTCTCATCGATGTAGACAAGCCGCGCCTCGGAAATTGCAGTCCGCCCGAGAATTACGGTCTTTCCGAGGAACGCGCCGGAACGGGTCTTCGAGGTGAAAACCTCCGCCTGGATTGCCCCCGTGTCGATTACAAGCCTGTCGCCAGCGTCGTTGCATACGACGGAACCGACAAGCGGCGCCGGTTTCCTTCCGTACTCGACGACGGGGGAGAACGCGGCTCTCTCTTCCGGTCGGAAATCGGCCGTGTGGAACGTCCATTTGAGCGAGCCGTCCGGCCAGAAAGCCGCGGGATGCGACTGGACGGGATATTCCCTTCCGCTTTCGTCAAAAAGGGAGAAAGCGGAATCGGCTCCCACCTCCCCCATCTTCCAGTATCCCGAAAAATTTCCGTAGGATGACGCTCCCGCGCCCGAAAGCCCCCTCCCCTCAAGGAACCCCAGCGGCATTTCCGCGCCGCTCGCCGCCTTCAGCGTGTACGGAAAACCGCCTCTCATATCATCATTCATGCTCTCCCCCTCAAAAATGCGCGCAAAAACACCGCGCGCCGTTTTCATATTTCACAATTCATGCAGCAAAAACGCCGCGGCTCAGAGCCGGACGAGAGAGCCGCCGACAACGCGCACCGTTTCCCCGTCAACGGAAAGCCACGCGTCCGATGACGACGGATTGTAGACGAAGCTTCCGTCAGCCGCGAACTGCAGCCGCCTCATCGTATCCTGCCAGTCGATTATCTCGATGTTCGTGGCGTACCAGATGTCGCTTTTTCCTCCGGCAGCCGCGCAGAATTTTTCCATCACGTCCCAGTTTCCGGCATCGCTGAATTCATAGCTGTGCCCCCAGACATACATCGCGTACAGGTACTGCGTCTTCTTGAGCGAAAGGAATTCCTCGCATTTTTCGAGAAGGTTCCCGTTGTGATGGCACGTTCCCTTCCATTCGTACGGATTGTTCGGAAGCGCGAACGTTCCCGTCGTCTCGACGACCCTCCCGTACCGTATCCCCAAGGCGGGAAGCATTTCCTCAATCTCCGGGGTGAACGAGCCGTTCGGATACGCAAGCCCGCGCACGGGACGGCCAGTCGCCTTCTCAAGCATCTCGCGGTCATCGAGAATCTGCCGCGCGACGTGCGCAAGGTCGCAGCGCCCGATTGTCGGGTGCGTCAGCGTGTGCGACGCAACCTCGTGCCCCTTGTACAAGCCGGCTATCTCTTCAAGCGGTATCCGGTCCGCGTCGGAAGGGATAAGCCCCGCGTTGAGGTTGAACGTCCCCCGTATTCCGTGCGCGTTGAAAATCTTCACGAGGGCGCGGTCCTCGCGCTTGCCGTCATCATAGCTCATCGTGAGGACTTTGTGTTTCCCGCCCGGAAAGCAATGGAAAATCCTGTTGTATTTCATACCGATACATATCTCCCGAAAAAGAAGCGCGTCCCCGCAAATGCAGGAACGCGCCAGATAATCAATTTCCTGAACTTATTTTCTTGCGTACTGCTCGTTGACTTCCTTCACGACAGCCTCGCCGCCCTGCTTGTCCCATTTGTCGAATTCCGCAAGCAGCTGCTTCTCGTCGATGCGCCCGCAAATGTACTGCGTGCGCGCGTCGGAAAGAAGCTGGTCAAGAATCGCGCCCTGAGTCGCGTACGTCGCCGAATTCGTGAGGAACGAAAGCGCCGGGTTGAAAACCGCGTACTGCTCGTTGCTCTTCACGATGCGAAGCTGCTCCTGCATGCGCTCGGTCTGCCTGAGCGCCGGTTTCGCCTGCACGAGCATGTGCGGGATGAAGCACTGCGTCTGGTTGTACGGTCCGTACGCCTTGAGCGCGCTCGGGTCCTTGAGCGTCGTCTGGACGACGTATCCGTCATCATCGAGCGTGTAGTTTATGTCCTTCTCGCCGTAGCCCGCGAGGATTACCATCTCGTCATCGCACATCTTGTCGATGAAATGGAGGCACGCCTCGACCTGCTCCTTCGTCTTCGCCGCCTTCGTGATGACGAGGAATCCGTTGAAGCCGTCCGTCGCGAGCGTCTTTCCGTTCACCGGCCCCACGAGCTTCATTCCAGCAACCTTCGAGCCGTCGGCGACCGACGGGACGTTGTTGTTCGCGAAGTAATCCCAAATTCTCCGCGAGCCGTCCATGACGTCAACGAAAACGCCCGCCTCGCCCTTCTTTATCTGGTCCTGCCATGTCTGCGTGTCGCGGACAGCCCAGTCAGGAGCGATGAGCCCGTCCTGATACACTTTCTTCATCCAGTCGAGCGCGTCCTTGTATTCCTGCGTGCGGTGCACGGGAACAAGCTTCCCGTCCTTCTCAACCCATTTGTTCCCGCAGCCGAACCACGACTGAATGATGTCGAACGGCCCCGTGTATTTGCACATCGCGATTCCGTACGTGTCGTTCTTCCCGTTTCCGTCCGGGTCGCCGTATGTGAACTTATAGAGCATGTTGTACATGTCGTCAATCGACTTCGGCTCGGAAAGGCCGAGCTTCTCCGCCCAGTCGGAGCGGTATCCCATTCCGTACCTTCCGATGTCGCGCGCCTTGTACAATCCGATAAGCTCGCCGTCAACCATGAGGTTGTTGCATACGTTCCTGTTCGCCTGCGAAAGGTTCGGGTATTTTTCCTTGTCCCAGATGAATTCGTTCAAATCCCAGAAAGCCCCGGCACGCGCAGCCTCAAGAATTCCGAGGTCGAGCTTCTCGACGTGCATGACCATCGGCATGTCGTCGGGACTTGCGAGCGCGAGACCCGTCTTCTCCGCATAGCTGTCGTACGCGACAAACGTGAATTCCGCGTCGGTGTTCGTATATTCGGCGATTCTGTTCCTGACAGCCTCAGCCCTCGGTCCGGTGAGCGGGCTTCCCTCGTAATCGACGAGCATGAACGAGACGCGCGGACGTCCGGTCGCGCCGACCTCCGTCTTTCCTTTTCCGCCGCACGAGACGAGCGACGCAACTACAGCGAGAGAGAAAGCCATCACCGCAAACCTTGCACTTCTTTTCATATTTTCCTCCTAATCTTTGTCTATCGGACACACCCGAACGGCGCGCAAAACCGCGCGGAATCCGGGCGCATACTGCATTTCACAAACCGTCAGCCTTTCACCGCGCCGACCATCACGCCCTTCGCGAAATACTTCTGGATGAACGGGTACACGCAGAGAATCGGGACGGTGGCGACGACGGTCGCCGCCATCTTCACCGCCTTGTCCGGCGGGGCGCCGAGCGCGTCGAAATCGAACATCGCGCTGTTAATCTGGTCGCCGCCCGAGGCGAGAAGGACGATTCGCCTGAGGACAATCTGCACGGTCTCCTTCATCGGGTCGGAAAGGTAAATCATCGCGTTGAAGTAGTCGTTCCACAGGCTGACCGCGCAGAACAGGCCGATTGACGCGAGAACCGGCTTGGAAAGCGGAAGGTAAATCCGCCAGAAAATCCCCCAGTCGTTGCATCCGTCTATCGTCGCCGCCTCCTCAAGCTCGTTCGGGATGCCGGAGAAGAAGCTCTTCATGATTATCATGTTGAACGGGCTGATTGCCCCGACGAGTATGAGCGCGGAAAAATGGTTGTAAAGCCCGAGATGCCTGACGACGAGGAACGTCGGGATAAGGCCGCCCGAGAAAACCATCGTCACTATGACGAGGTTCAGGATGATTTTCCGCCCGCGGAAATGCGCCTTCGAAAGCGGATACGCGAACGTCGAGGTGAAGAAGAGCGAGCACGCGGTTCCGATTACCGTTATCATCAGCGAATTCGCAAGCCCGCGGAACACCTCGCCCGTCTGCGCGATATATTTGTACGCGTTGAACGATATCGTCTTGGGGATGAGAAAGAACGCCCGCTCCGTCAGCTCCTTCTCCGTCGAGAACGAGCCTGCGACGACGTAGATGAACGGCGCGACGGTGATGAACGCTATCGCGACGAGGAACAGCTTGATTACATAATCCCAAAACCTGTCGCCGGGCGTCACCGCAATGTTCGAACCATGTGATTTTGCAAAAGCCATCTCAAAACCTCCTAGTAGATGCCGTTCTCACCGGCTTTCTTCGCTGTCCAGTTCGCGAACAGTACGAGAATCATGCTGACAAGCGATTTGAAAAGGCCTGCCGCCGCGCTGTACGAATACTGGGAGTTCACGAGGCCGCGCATGTAGACGTACGTGTCGAAAACTTCCGCGACGCTCACGTTCAGCGCGTTCCGCATCAGGAATATCTGCTCGTATCCCGTGTTCAGAACGGAGCCGACCCTGAGGATAAGCATGATTATGATTGTCGGCTTGAGAGACGGAAGCGTGATGTACCACATCATCCTCCACCGTCCGGCACCGTCGACGCGCGCCGCCTCGTAGAGCTCCATGTCGATTCCCGAAAGAGCCGCGAGATAGATAATCGTCCCGTATCCCGTCTCCTTCCATATCTGCTGGCCGATTATCATCGGGCGGAAATAATCCGGAAGCCCGAGGAAATTGACGACCTTCCCGGAAAGCGCCTGTAGCGCCTGGTTCACGGCGCCGTCGGTGACGTTGAAAAGCGTGTACGTAATCGACGCGACGATAACCCATGATATGAAGTGCGGGACGTAGATGAGCGTCTGTATCGTGCGCTTGAACGCCTGCTGCCGTATCTCGTTGAGGAGCAGCGACAGGATAATCGGCGCGGGGAAATAAAATATGAGGCTGAGGAACGAAAGCCACAGCGTGTTCTTCATCAGCATCCAGAAATCCGTTCCCGTGAAGAACGTCTTGAAGTGCAGCAGCCCGACGAATTTGCTGCCGAGAATTCCGCGGAACGGGCTGTACTGCTGGAACGCCATCGAAAGCCCAAACATCGGCGCATATCTGAAAATGATGAAATAAAGCGCACCAGGGATGAGCATGATATACAGCCACCGGTGCTGGAGAAAATAGGCGAGGAAACTGCGTTTTCTCACCGCTTCGATTTCGTTTGGCATGATGTGCCTCCTCGTTTTTATTGAACCCGCCCGAAAGCCCTGCTCCGGAACAAGCCCGCTCAAATCGGAAATGCCCGCAAAAAATGCGTCATGATATCATACCGGCGGCACGCTTGCGGCCTCCCGAAAGGAGCTTCTTCATTCTTAGCTCTACTCTAAAATCTTTTGGAATCGCGCACATTGAATAAAAACGCATTAAATAGCATAATTCCGTCATGAAGTTCATTTTTTTGACGTTCGATTGCGCGTTTTTATTCAAAATCTTTCTATAATTTACCATATGGGATATTACTTCAACGATTTGGACGCTGTTTTCAGCGCATCGCACGGAGACACCGAGCATTCGCTTTCCGTGCTGGCAGGACGGTACATCGGCGCGAACCCCGAGTCTCCGTATACCGCGAGGCCGTTCACGACGGAAGGAATCATACGGAACAAAGATTACCGGTACGAATTCGACGGGAACGCATTCTTCCCCGGCACGGAGGACGGAAAATACGCGTACGCGTGGGGAAAAATCAGGAGGGATGCGTGCGGCTCGCTCAGGTTCCTCCTCATCCCGAAAGGTCCCGTCAAGATTTGGGCGAACGGAACAGAGGTCTACGCGACGACGTTCGAGTCCGAGCGGTTCGACGACAATCCGGTGACAATCGACATCCCCGTCGAGAAAGGATGGAACCACATCGTCCTGCGCTTCACGAAGACGAGGGCGGGATTCGGCGCGGAATTCGGGACGTGGCTCGGAAAGCTCGACTACTATTTTCTCCACGGCACGGACGAGAACGATAATATGGAAGGATTCGACATCGTCCCGCCGACATCCGTCCGCTTCCAGGATTACCCGCCGTCGGAAAAATCATACGAGGACGGCGGATTCTCGAAAAGCGTGCTTCCGCTCAAAAACTGGAGCGACGAGGAATCGCGGCTCGGGAACGTCGGGCGCATCTTCAAGGGAACGGGCGCGGAAGGAAAGCGGATTGCCGCGAGAAGCCGCTTCACGTCATACGCGCCGGGAGAAATTGAAATCCGCGCGGGCGACGCCGAAATTTACGTTGACGGGACGAAAGCCGAAAACGGAAAAGCATCGCTGAAAGCCGGAATCCACCAAGTTCTCGCGATACTGAAAGCCGGGGCGGACGGAAAAGCCGATTTCAGCTGCGATGTCCTCGACAGAAACGGGAAAAAGCTTCCCCTGGAAAACCCGCTCATCGCCTGCGACGAAAAATATCCGTGGATGTTCGCGGGGCCGTTCGCAAAAACGCCCGACTCGTCGCTCGCCGACTTCAAAACCGACGCGCTTGTCGGCGACGGAGACGAGAAAACGTGGTGGAGAATCGACATTCCCGGCGGCTTCATCAGGCTCTACAACGAAAACCCGCTCTGGGGGCATTGGGATTATCCGCTCGGCGTGACCCTCTACGGGCTTATCGAAACGGGAAGGATGCAAATCAAAAACGGAAAAGGCGACGCCATCGCCCGCTACGTCGAGAATCACGTCAGGAAAACCGTCCGCACGCTCGAATACGCGCTTTTCGACCGCGACCATTTCGGCGGCGCGACATGCGTCCACCATCTTCTCTCATCGATTGACAGCCTCGACGACTGCGGCTCGTTCGGCTCGCTCCTTCTTGAGGTCGCGAAGGACAGGGATGTCGGCGATTACGGCGCCATTGCCGATTACGTCGGCGACTACATCACGAAAAAGCAGGCGCGCCTCGAGGACGGCTCGTTCTGGCGCAAGCAGATGATGCACAAATTCCACAACGGGACGATGTGGGCGGACGACCTTTACATGAGCGTCCCGTTCCTCTGCAGGTACGCCGCTTTCAAGAACGACGGGAACATCCTCGACGACGCGGCTCGGCAGTTTCTCGGCTTCAAGAAGCGGCTCTACATGGCGGACAAAAAGCTCATGGCGCATGTCTTCGATTTCAGGCGGAACATGAACACGGGAGTGCCGTGGGGGCGCGGAAACGGCTGGACGATATTCTCGCTTTCCGAGCTTCTGCAGGTTCTTCCGGAAAACCACAAAAACCGCGGCGAGCTTCTCTCGTTCTTCCGCGAGCTTTCGGAGGGATATCTTTCCGTGCAGGACGAAAGCGGGATGTTCCACCAGGTCCTCGACATGCCGGAAAGCTACCCCGAGTCGTCATGCACATCGATGTTCATCTGCGCGTTCAGCAGGGGAATCAGGAACGGCTGGTTCGATGGCGACACGTCGAAATACAGGGAATCCGCGATGAGGGCATGGGCGGCGCTCGAAAAATGCGCGATCGACAAAGCGGGGAACCTCTACGGAGTCTGCCGCGGAAGCGAATTCTCGTTCAACCCGAAATACTACAGCGAGCATCTTCTTCCGCAGCTGAACAACACGCACGGAATCGGAATAACGCTCCTGGCGGGCGTCGAGATACTCAAACTCGCCGAATTCGCCTGAAAAATCCATAAATGACAGCGGCGCACCTTTTTCGATTGGCGCGCCGCTTTTTTTTTCATTCGGGAAGCGTTATGAGAGGATTGAGAAGCCGAGCGACTGAATGTCCTTGGCGAACGTGAGCACGGTGTCGCGGCTTCCCTGAATCGGGGTTTTTCCCATGCCGCCGAGCTTCTCGATGACGCTGTTCGGCGCCGTTATGATGTCGCAGCCAAGCTCGTCGGCCTGCATGACGTTGTAGACCTCGCGCGTGCTTGCCCACAGGCTCATCGTCCCGGGCTTCGTGCGGCAAATGCGGACAGTTTCCTTTACAAGCGGAACCGGGTCGTTTCCCGTGTCGGCAAGGCGCCCCGCAAAAACAGAGACGATGTTGCGCGTCCCCTCGGCAAACGAATCGACCGCTTCCTGAACCTGCTCAGCCGTGAAAACTGCCGTGACGTTGAGCTGGATTCCCGCCGCCGAAAGTTTCTTTATAAGCGGAGCCGTGCTCGTCATGTCCGTCAGCATTATGGGGATTTTTACGAAGACGTTCTTTCCGAGGGCGGCAATGACCTTCGCCTCCTTCTCCATCGTCTCGAAATCGTCGCCGAACACCTCGAACGACAGCGGAAGGTCTGGAATCGCCTTGACGACATCCTTCGCGAAGGAAACGTAATCCTTTACGCCCGCTTTTTTCATCAGGCTCGGGTTCGTCGTAAATCCCTTCACATAGCCGGAAGCATACATCGCTTTCATGCCCTCGATGTCCGCGCCGTCTGCATAAACGGCAACCTTCAAATCCTTGAACGTCATTTATCTCCTCCTATGAAAGCGCACCGGCTTTCAGCTGACATTCCGCCCCGCAACAGACAGGGCGTTTTTACGGTTCCGGAC
Source organism: Treponema saccharophilum DSM 2985 (assembly GCF_000255555.1). GTDB lineage: Bacteria > Spirochaetota > Spirochaetia > Treponematales > Treponemataceae > Treponema_D > Treponema_D saccharophilum. The sequence goes on along the minus strand of NZ_AGRW01000041.1, from coordinate 116,468 downwards.
GGAAGCAGCCCGAGCCGCCACCGGAAAACCGACGCCCGAAATTATACCACCAGTTCAGCGGCAGCGAACAAAAAATCGTATTTTCAAATAACTCAGGATGAACGCGCCATCATCGGTACTGGCGCGCGATGCGCGAGGGCTTGAGCAGTTCCGCTTTATTACCCCCGCCCAGATTCTGAAACAGGTTCAGAATGGCGAAGTGTCATCAAATTTCCCCGCTCTTGGCCCGTTCCATCATTGCGCGTACGGGATTCTTCGAGTTTTTGACGAACCAGGAGGGACTTCTTGGAACCGCTTTCGAGCTTTGAACGAAAATCCATTCCATGACCGAGAACATTCGTCTTCGTCGCGTAGGTGCCGAATTTTCCGCCTCCGCACCTCTCCTCATGTCTAACCTTCCGGGCTACAATCCTGTCGCAGGTCCGTGTACGATTCGGGTGAAGAAAACCAAGCCGTGGAAGGTGATTTCACCTTTGCGTCACACTGCTGCATCCATTTTGCATGCGCTGGCGTTCGGCTGGCTTGTTCTGCCAGGCATTTTCTCTTTTGCGGACGCTTGAGACATATGCAATTATGGTGAGCGAATCCATGCTGCAGCAGACGCAGGCGGCGCGCGTCACCGAAAATATGAGGCGTGGATGAAGCGTTCCCCCATGGTTCTTTTCCATTATATTGTATACAGTTGCAGGACTCGCGTTCGCTTGGGAGAAGCCAGCCGTTTTTCGGAATGTCGGCATCGAACGCCCATCACCCCGTGACGAGTTTTCCGGTCTGCTCGGCCACGGAAATGCGTATCTCCATGCCTGCGTTGAATTCTATCGCGTCCTCGAAAATGCCGTCGGAGAAGACGACACCGTTCTCGCTCATGCTGGAGGTGAGGACAAGGCTCTCTCCGTCCGTTACTTTGCCGTAGACAAGCTCCGCCTGCGTGAAGCGGCTCGGGTACGGCTCTCGCACCTGGAACGTAAGCTCCCTTCTGTCCCATTCGTACGACGGCTCCCGGATTGGCGAAAGATTGAACGCGCGCGCAAGTCCCCGGAATTCCGCCATGACCGATTTGTGCCAGCCCGTCATTCCGAATCCCGTGGAGATTATGATTCCAGACGACGACTGATTCTCCTCAATTTTTCCGTGCTTTATGAGGTAGCGCGCGGAACTGTGGTTCCCGACTCCCACGAAGAAATCGTTCACCGCGTAGAGAACCTGCCCGTCCTTCGATTCCGCCTTCCCCATCGCCACGCTTTTCATGCTGAACGAGCCTTTTATCACTTTTGGAAGGAGCTTTTCCAAATCGCCAGCCTCAAACGGAAGGAGAACGCCGTCGAACCGCGCCGAATCCGGGTTCACGCCGATTAATGGCTGACCGGAAAGATATTTCATCACGTTTGCGACGAGTCCGTCCTGACCGAGGGCAATCACAATGTCGTCCGCGCCGAAAATCATGTTCGGAAGATATTCCCTGTCGATTTCCTGCAGCCGCGCGAGCGGTCGGACAAGGGCGCGCACTGATTCAAGCGCGGAATTGTACGCGGCATCCTCCCTCTCGTAGTCCGAAAAATCCGCCCCAAGATGCTCGATGTAGAACCTGGCCTGCTCAACGGTGTTGTAGCGTTTTTTCAGCTCCTCGTATCTCGTCCGCCTCTTCACGAGAACGACTTTGTTCAGTCCCCTGTCCATGACCGCCTCCTCATTTTCCGCACTGGCTCGGATTCATCGCGCCAACAATCGACTGGAGCAAGTCCGGCGTCATGTTCAGGCTTCCGATTTTTTCCGCGTTCTCGCCGATGTTCATGAACGCCTTCGCCATGAGCGCGCCAGGTTCCATCTGCGCCATCGCGCAAGACTCAAGAATCGCAGGATTGATATTGTTGTAAGCCTTGACGAGTGCCTCCGCCGCGTATGCCTTGATGTCCGCCTTCGTCTTCTCGTTCGCTGCGGAAAGCTCGGTGAATTCCTTGTTCATCTTCTCAAGCTCAATCTTTCCGGCCATGTCCTGATTGTCAATCTGAATCTTCTTCTGAACCGCCATCTCCCGAAGCGCGTACTCCTTCTCCTGCCGCTCGCTCTCCATCGAAAGCTCCGCCTGCATCGCCCGGAGCTTCATCTGCTGCTCCCTCTCCTCCGCTTCCATCCGCATGTCAAGCTCGCACTTCTGGACGTACTGCTTCATCTCCTGCTCTTTCTCTTCCTTTTCCTTCTCCTTCTCGGCCACGGCGATTTCCGTGTTGATTTCGTTCTCCTTGATGATTCGCTCCTGCTCAATTGCTGCGTTCCGCCTCTTGTAAATCGCGTCGTCCTGCTCCTTGAGGATTTGCTCCCGCGCGGCCGCCTCCAACGCCTTCCGAGTCTCAGGTCGCGGCGTGATTCCCAGGATGTTGACCGAGACAACGCTCACCCCGAGTTTCCCGATTGCTTCGTCGCCGGCAAGGCTTTCGAGAATCGCCTTGGACATCTCGTCGGAAATGCGAAGGACAGCGCGAACGTCCTTGCGGCTCACTTCGCGGATGACAATCGCCTTGATGATGTTGTTTATGCGGTTTTCAAGCGACTCGACCGCATCGAAAATCTTGTCGGACATCTTGACCTGAGGCGTGTACGCAAAATCAAGCATCTTCGCGGCCTTTGCGTAATCGGTAATCATGAAAGTCGTCACGCCCTGAACGCAAACGCTCTGATAGTCGCTCGTCACAAGCTCGTCGAACGCGAATTCACCGTCGAACGCCGTGGACGGAACGACCATTATGCTCGTGGAAAGCTCGTTGAACAGCACCGAAAGCCCAAGCCCCTCTTTCACGACCTGACCTTTCTTGACGACCATGACATACTCGTTCGGATTGAATTTCTTGAACCTCATAATTTCCTCCTTTTGACACATAAAGTAGTTTTTTACTACTTTTTAACAATTGAAATATTAGTAGCAGAATACTACTTTGTCAAGATTTCTTTTTATATTATTGAAAATCAATCCCCGCCATTCCGAACTCGTTTCGGAACCCATTCAGTCCTTTTCCAGAAGCCATTTTATCACGTTCTCGTGGAGAGGCCGGAATCTGCTTGAGCGCGGGCATCGTGAGACAGAGCCTTTTCGGAATCGTCATCCTGTTGCAAAACCGCTTGCGTTTCCCATTTTTTTTACAAAAAATTAAAAAAATCTGTATTTTTAAAACCTGTGTTATAATGTTTAAAAAGCGATGGCTTTTGTTGCATTTTGAGGAAGAGGCAGATTCATGGAAGAACGAAAAACATTCAGCAAATCCCTTGACATGAATTCGCTCTCCGTGCCAAAATTCACAGCACAGCACAGCACAGCACAGCACAGCACAGCACAGCACAGCACAGCACAGCACAGCACAGCACAGCACAGCACAGCACAGCACAGCACAGCACAGCACAGCACAGCACAGCACAGCTATAACTCTGCCCGAATAATTTTTTCGGGCTACGCGCATTTTAAATCAAACTCACAGACCAGCCGAATGGCTGCAATATTCTCTCTCTGGAAAAACGCCCATGATGCAGGCAAAACCGCGCCCTGCACATGGGCTTTTCATATTTTAAACCATATTTCAGGAGGCATTTTATGCAGAAACTCAAAAAACTCCTTCCGTTGGTGGGCGCGATTCTTGCGCTAGCATTCGTCTCGTGCGGGTCGGACTCGGACGACGGTTCGAAGACGGCCGGAAGCATCAGCTACGCTACCACGAGCGTAGAAAAGACAACCGACGACGAGGCTTTCACCAACGCTCTGACCAAGACAGGTGATGGCACGGTTACTTACGCTTCAAGCAAAACCGATGTTGCCACGGTAAACGAAACGACTGGCGAAGTGACCATCGTGGGAGCGGGCGAGACCACCATCACGGCAACCGTAGCAGACAGCGACAGTTACACCTACGCCACAAAGACCGCAAGCTACGCTCTTACGGTAATGGCAGCCGATACCGCACAGCAGAAGACGGCAGGCAGCATCAGCTACGCCACCACGACCGTGAGCAAGACGACAGCCGACGAGGCTTTCACCAACTCAGTTACCAAGACAGGCGACGGCACGGTGAGCTACGCTTCAAGCAAAACTGATGTTGCCGAAGTAAATGCCACAACCGGCGAGGTGACAATCAAGGGAGCGGGAGAGGCGACCATCACCGCTACGGTAACAGATTCCGACACATACACCTACGCCACAAAGACTGCAAGCTACACGCTTACGGTAACGGCAGCCGATACCGCGCAGCAGAAGACGGCAGGAAGCATAAGCTACGCCACCACGACCGTGAGCAAGACAACCGACGACGAGGCTTTCACCAACTCACTTACCATGACAGGCGACGGCACAGTAACATATTCTTCAAGCGATGAGAGCGTAGCCACTGTAAACGCTTCGACAGGCGAAGTGACCATTGTTGGCGCAGGTACGGCGACAATCACCGCAACTGTAACAGATTCCGCCTCATACACATACGCCACAAAAACGGCAAGCTATACTCTTACGGTAACTGTCGCTGTATCTAGTGTAATTATAAACAACGCTCCCACAGAAGCCCTTTTTGTCAATTCAACGGGAACACTTACGGCAACAGTTTCTCCCGATAACGCAACAGATAAGACTATTGTATGGTCAAGTAGTGATCCAGATTATGTAAGTATAAATGCTGAAACTGGGGAATATACAATAATGGGGAAAAAAGGATATGGTTCAGCTACCATTACGGCAACCGCAGGAGATAAAACGACTACTTGCACTATAACAGGAAAGGTTCATCATACTTCACTACAAGCTGAAGATATTATCCTTGTAGGTGAAACGATTTATACTGGCAAAACATGGTATGTTAATATTTCACCTAACACATCTTTTGCTACTAGTGCTGGAGTAATCACTTTGGTTGAGGCTGATACAAATGGTACTTTATACTATAAGTGTAGTCGTGGAAGTAATGGTACTAAACCAAATTGGACAAGCTTTAGAGTAACAGATAATACTGATGGGATTTATATAGTAAGTGGAACAGGTACATCTTCAGATAAGTTTGTATTTGCAGTCCATACAAAGGAATAAAATACTTCATCCTGCCGGGCTGCTGTGTGCGGCTCGGTGGAAACAGTGCTGAAGTAATACAAACATATTTTAAGAAAGGAGTAATAATCTATGAAGATGTTCAAGAGAATTACAGCGACACTCGTGCTTGTACTCTCTCTGTGCAGTATTGCGTGGGGAGAAAGCATCGATATTACTAAATTACCAATTGCAGATAAAACTGTTCAGTTTTGTTATCCTGAAAACGATTTTCATTATGCAAAAGTCATTAGATTGGTTTCAAAGAAAGAAAGGGACGCACTAAACAGAAAATATAACAAGTTTATAAGAGATAAAAATGGTGTAATAGAAGTAAAAACTATATCAGAGATTTTAGATCCAAATCTTCGCCCTTTCTTTGTTGTAGATATTGATGATTTCATGCAAAGGCTGTATGACAAGGGAATTTATAATGGGGAAAATGAATATGAAGTTAAAAAAAAAGAATTTATCAAAGCGAATTTGTGAACTACTTGGTATAAAATATAATGAAAACGAAGACAGAAAGTATATAGCTTCTTTTGTAATTACTTCAACTTCGAACTCTCCTAATCTTGATAATCTTATCATAAAACCAACTGAAGAAGAAAAATCATACAAATTAGTTACTAAATATCCTGAAAACTTTGAAAAACTGAAAAATAGATATAATGGAAGCGAATACTTTACAGGGTTAGGTTATACATACGACATTGGAAATTCAAAAGACAGAATTGGTGTAACAGAATTTATAGTAACATCAAATACGAAAGTATCTTTAAATCGTGTTGTAGAATTAAGCGAATTTTTAAGTGATAATTTTTATAGGGTAAAAAAAGAATAAACGGTATAATAACATGTATAGTATAGGGATAAATACAATACTAACTAAAAATAATTACTGCCTATTTGGATTTTACCCCCTATTGCCCGAAAATCTGATTTCTGATGTAGTATTGTTTCAGTATGAAAACTGAACAGTGCATTTACATGACGATTCTCAAAACTTGCGTTTGCGGTTTTCATTTTTATTTGTGATTTCCAAGGCGAATTCTTCTTTAAGAGAAGAGTTCGCCTTTTTTGTTAGGGAGAAGCGGAGCAGTGGGGGCAAATGTTTAGCGTTTTCCATATAAATATTTTCGTAATTTATTTTCGTAAAAGGTGCTAATATTTTTTTTCGTCGGTCATGAGTTTTTTGATGTGATTGTAAAGCTCCGTTTCGTTCGTCAGCGACGCAAGCGCCCTTACAGACGGACTTTTCCGTCCGCGCATATCACGCTCTTTGCAGGAGAATCTTTGTGCCAGCCCCGTCCGAGCCGGCTTCGTCCCTCCCCACCAAAATGCTCCGTACTCACCGCCCGACATTGAGGAAGGCTTGGTGCAGATGCTGAAAGCATTTTTCAGCGAAAAATACAGTTTCATCATAACACCTCTTGTCGATTTTTCGTCATTCCGAACTCGTTTCTGCCCCCATAGCTCTGGAGGAGCTGTCGTAGACATACTCCGCCGACATTTTTCCGCTCGTCATGGATTTGCGCTTTTCGCCGGTCGCCCGGATTTTGTCCGCCACCATCGCGCGGAAATTCGTCTTGTAGAGTTTTTTTCCGAGGACAAGCTCGTAGAGCGACTGCAAATCCGGAAGCGTGAAGAAGTCGCCAATCATGTTGAACGCGAGGTCGGAGTTGTAGAAGTTCGATTTCAGTTTGAGGAGGGATTCGATTACGATTTCGATGTGGTCGAACGCGAGTTTTTCGCCGCCAGAACTTTTCGCGACCCAGTTTTCGTAGCGGATTTTTCCGTTCTGGAAGATTCCCCGCTCGATTTCATAGAAGATTTCCACACCGCGCTCGGCCGAGAAAATCCTGATTCCGCTTTCGCTCACGGTCATGTCGAACCACGCGGCATCCGCTGCGTCGTCGCTTCCCGCCACATCCTCAAAGCCGCAGACGAGCGCGAGATAGGCGATGCTCATGACGCGCGTCCTGGGGTCGCGGCGGGGGTTCGTGAAAGCGTAGATTTGTTCGAGATAGACGTTTTGAAGCCCAGTCTCCTCCGAAAGCTCCCTCGCCGCCGCCTGGTACGCGGTCTCGTCTTTCCTTATGAACCCGCCGGGAAGCGCCCACGAGCCGAGGAACGGATGTCCGCCCCTCTTCACGAGAAGAATCCTGAACCCCGAAAAATCCGAGTTGGAACCGAGCACCAGAATGTCCGCCGTGACCGACGGCTTGTCGTACCCTTTGTCGCTGTACCGCGCAAGGAATTCTTTTTCGGTAAGCCCGTTCTTGTCTTTAAGTTCTTCCATAAAGCACCTCGGAAGGATTCTACCATTTTTCCCGCCATTCCGAACCAGGTTCGGAATCATTCGTCCATAATCGACCAAAATCCGCAACTTGTACGGTTGAAACGTACAAAAATCGCCATAGGCTCGTTTTTTTTCCGCTCCGCCAGACCGCGCCCGTGGCGCGCACTAATGGTATACCATTAGTGCAGTTGACTAGACTGCACTAATCCGATTTTCTGCGCTTCGCTCGAAAATCGGATTAGAAAAAGGCGTTTTTTTGACGGGTTTTAACTTTTGAAAACAGCAAAAGTCAAAACATCGCTTTTTTTAAGTTACCTTGAGCAAAAAAAGTATGATTACCGAGAAGCTATCTGAAAACTACGCGAAAGAATTTATCTCTCGAACAGAAACTATACTTTCACAGTACAACGAAATCGTAGCAACAAAATTGGAAGCGGAACATAGAGAAAGTGAATTTTATGATGTTTCGCTTTTTATAAACTGCCTGTACGGGCTTTTGATGATGCCCTCCAAATTAAACAAATCAGTTTTGGAAAAATATGAGAATGCAACAGATTTCCTTTCAGAACATGGTTTTTCCGATGCGATTTTCTTTACAACAGAACCGAAAAGAGAAATTAACCTTGAAGAATTCGTGCGCTCAATCAGAAACGGCATGGGACATTGGAAGGAAGACGAAATAGAGAAATTGAAGAACCAGGGATTTGACTACGAGCCAAAAACAGAAGGTGCTCTTATTGAAAAAATAATCATCCATGGCTCTTTTGGATATAAAAGTAAGACTATTCTTACTACGACGGTGTTGAATATCGCTTCAGAAGCAAACAGAAATAAAATTTTAGGATTCCTAAAATTTATATATAAAACAGAAAAATAGAAAAGGAAGGTAGACACAATGACAAAATGTGCTTGGTGCGGAAGAGAATTTGAGGGTAGCGGGTATGGCAGGTATGATTCTACAGGGCTGACTATAGCGTCTATGTTTCTAGGAGATCCTTGGTGTTCAAGAAGATGCTATGAAGAAAACATGGCACAAAACAGTGCAGACAATGCTGCTATTGCAATTCGCCAGCAAGAAGAAGAAGAGGAAAGAGAAGCCAAGCGGGAGGAAGAAGAAAGAGAGCGAAGGGAATTTGAAGCGTATCTGAGAGAGGAAGAAGAAAGGGAGCGAAGGGAAAAAATCGCCAAACTCGACCGGCTCGATAATCAGGCTCAAAAAGAGGGATTTAAGTCTCATTTTGATATGAACGAAAAAGCATTCCAGAAAGGGTATAATGAGTTCATTGCAAAAATCAAAGAAGAGTACAAGCAGGAGCTGGAAGAAACAAGCAAGGAAGAGGCAGATTTCCGCCTTGCATCATTTTTTGAGAAGGCAGTAAACAATTCCAGCAAGCAGTATAAGCTTGCAGAAGCCGTTTTTTTGGAACATTCGTCTGATATATCGTATTACCTTGCAAAATACAGCAAGGGACATTTTGATGCACCCGTGGGTATCAGAAATTCAGATGTTGAATTTTTGTTCGCCTATTATCCGTCGCTCGTTTCTTTCAAGAATGAAAACGACAGAACAGAACTGGATTGGGACGATGGAAAATGCTACTATGCGCTTTCTTTCAATAAAGTCCATGAATATCTCAGCCGTGCCGCCGACAAGGGCAACTCAAAAGTTATGGAAGTTCTTTTGAGAATCGTAGCTTGGTATAGGGCAAAAACGAAGGCTGCAAAAATCATGAAAATCACCGGCGCCGCAGTAGGTCTTACGGTCGGGCTTTTGCTAGGCTTGATTCTTGGAAGATTCCTCTTCAATCTTCTTATGACCTCGCCGGATGCAAAAGATTATGTAACGGGAACATTCGGGCTTATCGGCATAATCGGCGGTTTCTGTGTCGGAAGTATTGTGGGCGCAATCGGAGGTCTTATCATACTCGGACTGATTGGTCTGGGACTCGGAAAGATTTTTACTGCTTTTCTTTTTGAACTTCCTTTGCCTTTGTTCGGCTACATCCCAATTTCAGTCGGCTCGGCAATCCTGACTATTCTCCTAGCAATCGGGCTTTGTTTTGCGGGCAAGGCAATCCTTAAAGACAAGAAAGTCGGCTAAGTGCCAAGGATTCATCGTCTTAAAAGCCTTACGGTTTTGCACATGGTATAAACACATATCGGGAACGAAGCAACTCGTTCCCGCTTTTTTTTGCGTCTCCGCATTTTGACAGGCTGGGCGCACTGTCGCTTCGCGTGGAAAAACAGAAGCGGTGAGAAACCGACATTGGCTGGATGCTGCTCAAAGGCTTGAGGACATATTCTTAAAAACTTTTTCGACAGCCAAATCCAAATCCAAATCATGCAGGCCTGCATAGGCGGCAATCATGAAATCTGGGGGAACAAGCGAAACCAACTTTGCGCTGGAAATATTTTTCTGCCACTGGCTCCGGGCATAAAACTGGCCTATCCAGTCCGGCGCAAAGCCTGAAGGCGAATCGCCTTTTTTAGGGGTGAATCCGTCAATCCTGCAAAAATAGTCAAACAATTCTTTTTCATCAAGATTGCTCAAATAGGCATCCGCCCTATCCAGATAGCGGCGTGTTTTTCCTGTCATATATCGTTTGACAAAATCATCAAAATCAACGGAAGTCATATCGGCAACAAGCTCAAACAGTTTTCCCTGGGTTTCCACAATCTCATTTACATAACATTCAAGATAAGCGTTCATAGTCTCCCCCTAAACAAGCGTGCTAAAGACTTTTTCGACATTGTTCTTGTCAGAATCAATCAGAGCCATCATGTTGATTCTTGCTTTTGAGTCTCGCTCGTTGTATTTAGCGTTGAACTCGTGATAGTCCACAGGAATGATTTCATCAAGATTCTTCAAATGCGCATACGCCTTTTCCGACTTGAGGCACCATTGAATGCCAAGTCCGCCAAGCTGCATGAGCTCCTCAAGAATATCAATATCAACTTCGTCACGAACAAAAGCCTTCGCAATATAGAAATATGACGCATTTGCCCGCCAGCCTTTTATGACATCAGCATAAGAAGTGTCCCTTCCGTATTTTGCGATGAACTTTTCAGCAAGGACCCGATATCGTTTTGAATCTGCGGCTGCACGATGCTTCATAAGTTCGCTGAGCCAGCACAAGATATTTTCTTTCTCAAAATCGAAAATTTCCAGGCCGTCTGTATCCAATTCAAAAGAATGGACGAATCCACTTTCCGATTCTGGACGGCAGACTGCCCATTCCTTGGCAAGGTTCAAATCCGCGGTCAAATAAAAGCCCTTTCCATAATCGTGGCGTTCTTCACCAAGACCGAAAGTCGGAACAACGATTTTATTGGGACTGCCGTGATACAGAATCATAATTCCACCTCGCTCTAATTTAACATGCGCACCAACTCTTGTCATTCCGCCCCAGATTTTTTTTGCGTCTCCGCATTTTGCTAGGCTTCACCCACAGTCGCTTTACGGGCAAGGCAATCCTCAAAGACAAGAAAGTCGGCTAAGTGCTGCGGATTAATTTTTTGCACATACTATAACCACAAAATCGGGAACGAAGCGAATCGTTCCCGACTTTGAATTCCGGCGAAGCACCTTGCCGATGAACCGGGATTCAGCCGTTGTCATTTTTCCTCGATTTCTGGCACGACAAACTACGATATTATCGGCATTGAACCTTTGTTAAGTTTTATTTGCAGGAATTTTATATTCCTTACACTTTTCTTCTAATAGCTTAAAATCATTGCAACGCTGGCTTAGTTTAGATTTACCATCATTCGTCATCTTGTGGTTATATACAGCTTTTGCATTGGTTATAATCTGTTCTTCTTTTTGTCTGATAATACGAATTTCGTTATTAAGCAAGGTTTTGTATTGAATATCAGATTCTTCTGCCGGATTTTTCAAAGTAAATACACCGTCTATAATATGTATTTTCCTGAATAGTTCTGAGTTATTTTTGCATTATGAAACAGATGCTCAGAAAATTTAGAGAGAAAATCTATATATTTGTTGTCAATTTCGTAGAAAAGTAACTTGTCCATAAATAAAAACGAGGCCGTAAGAAAACTTACGACCTCCGTATAACACTCGCGATTAAAGGCGCGATTTCCTTATGCTCAAAATCTATACGTATATAGCATTGTCAATATAATAAAAACGTTCAAAAATTGCGAGCTTGACATGCTGGCGACACAAAATGAATCCCAAAAATCCGCTCCGGCATGTTCTCCTCGATATTTCCTACAACTTGACTTTTCCGTCCGTGCATATCACGCTCTTTGCAGGAGAATCTTTGTGCCAGCCCCGTCCTTTATTGACTGATTTCCATTCCGCTATTGTTCCTCCGAACTTCACATCCGAAAGCGTTTCGCACTCACGGAACGCATCCTTGCAGATTTCCGTGACGCCCGACGGAATCGAGAGCGACGAAAGGGAATTGCAACGGACGAACGACGACTCGCCGATTTTCGTGACGCTTTCGGGAATCGACACGGACGAAAGCGAGTGGCAATCAAGGAACGCCTCCTTGCCGATTTGAGTGACGCCTTCTGGAATCACCACCGACGTAAGATAGTAGCAATGCAGGAACGTCTCCTTGGGGAGTTCCGTGAGGTTTTCCGGAATCGAAACCGACGAAAGCGAGTGGCAATAATAGAACAAACTTGTGCCGAATTCCACGACGCTTGACGGAATCTCCACGGCTGTAAGAGACTTGCAGCTAAGGAACGCGTAATTGCCGATTTTTGTGACGCTCGTCGGAATCGAGAGCGACGAAAGCGCAGCGCAGTTATGGAACGCAAACCTGCCTATTTCCGTGACGCTTTCCGGAATCAGCACCGAAGAAAGAGAGGTACAATCCTTGAACGCCTTCTCTCCGATTTGTGTGACGCCGTCTGGGATTGTCACGCTCGTCGCGCCCTTGTCCGTGCAACTTATCAGCACGCCGTTTTCAATCTGCAAAATCCCTTCCATCGTTTATTCTCCTCGTATATTTTTCACCTAACTTCACCGACGCAAGCGCATCTAAAGACGGACTTTTCCGTCCGCGCATATCACGCTTTTTGCGGGAACGCCACGACGCCAGCATCGTCCTCTTTTTATTGATTTCCATTCTGCTTTTGTTCCGCCGAACTTCAACTCCGAAAGCGCCACGCATTCCATGAACGCGCCCTCGCCGATTTCCGTAACCCCGCCCGGAATCGTCACGGACTCAAGCGATTTGCAATAGCCGAACGCATACTTGCAGATTATCGTGACGCTTGGCGGAATCGAAAACGACAAAAGCGACTCGCAATCCCAGAACATCTGGTAGCCGATTTTCGAAATGCTTTTCGGAATCGACACCGACGAAAGCGAGGTGCAACCGTAGAATGTACCTGCGCCGATTTCCACGACGCTGTCCGGAATCGACACGGATGCAAGCGACTTGCAGCCGTCAAGCACATAATTGCCCATTTTTGTGACGCTTTCTGGAATCGAGACCGACGAAAGCGACTCGCACTTCATGAACGGGTCATCGCCGATTTCCGTGACGCCCGACGGAATCACCACCGACGAAAGCAGATTGCAAAAATGGAACGCAAAGTTCCGGATTTTTATGACGCCGTCGGGAATCGTCACGCTCGTCGCCCTTCTGTCAAGGCATTCCACTAGAACGCCGTCCTCAATCTGCAAAATGTCAGACATTTTTCTCCTCTCTTCTGCTTTTTAAAAATGCAATATGGTAGCGTAGCACGGACAGAGATTTTTCTCACTCGACTTCGAGAATCACGATTTCAGGGCGATTGAAGAATCTCGGGAGCGGAGTGCTTTCCCGCGCAAGGCCGCGGCTCACGACGAGGATGCTTCCGTTGTCGCTCTTCAAAATGTAGTTCGGAGCGTCGTCGTATCGGACGATGAAATCGGAACCGTGGCAGCCGCCTCCCACCTTCCGCCGTTCCGCTCGAAAACCGTTATCCCGTCGACGGGGAATTCCTCGCGCAAGCCCATCCCGTTCAGCGCCTCGAGCGCTTTCGTCGATGCGCCTTCCGGAATGTCCCGGTTCGCGACCGTCGCGTGCGGCTGGAACGGACGACTGTCCTTTTTCGCGCATCCCGGGCAGACGCGCAGGACGCATTTCAGCGTCTCATCGCGGAGATTCGTCCATTTCTCCCCGCAAACGACCTTCGCGAAAATCGTCCTGTCGCCGAACGCGTCGAAGTTGTCGATTTTCGCCGCAAAGCCGAGCCCTTTCGTCGCGACGGTATCAGCAATCGCCTCCGCGATGTCGGATGTCGAATACTCTTTTGGAAGGCGGAACGGCGGGACAAGCGTGACGTGGACAGGAGTCCCGTATCCCGATTTGCAGCCGTAGGATTCGCGCATGTAGCGCCGGCAATCCTCAAGCGTAAGCGTTATGTCTTCTGGAAGCAGCACGCCGATAAAATGCGTCTGCTCGGAAAAAGTGTTTCTCTTCATTTTTCGGTTCGGCAGTTTCTGCAGATGCCGCTGCGAAATGGTGCAGGGGAAACGCGCGTTTCCCCTGTTTTTAATTGCGGAACGGATTTCAGTCGTATTGCGTGTCCAAATCCTTTACGAGCTCGTAAATCTCGGCTTTGGACGGCAGTTTTTTTCCGGTGCTGAAATACGAGCTTCCCGCATACCACGAATCCTGCTCGCGCTGATACCCTCGCATGCTCGGGTTCGGGGGCGGTGCACTGTCACCGATACCGTCATCTGGCGGAACATAGCTGCTCCACGACTCCGCAGAAGCAAATCCGTCCGAAAACGCCGAAATCTTCATTTCCTCGCGATTGGTGTACGTTTTCTTCACCGCCATTTTCTTTTTGCTCGTCGCAGATTTCTCGGCAGGCTTTTTCTGGAGTTCCTTTTTCTGAACAGCCTTCGGAGCGGCGGCAACCGTCATGCCCGCAAAAAGCGACAGCGCGACAAAAGCCGCGACAACCTTGAACCTCTTCATGCGTTCCTCCTTTTTTTACCGGATTTTCATCCGTATGAAGTGCGAAAGATGATATGCATTATAACACGGTTTCGCGGCAAACACGGGAAAATGCGATGGATGCCGAAACACACACCTGGCGGAAGCGTTCGGCATGACAATTTTTCCGGTCAACCTGCTATTCCGCTCCCCCTTTCTTCCTGCCTGCGCCTACCTCGAAAAAGTCGCGCATGAACGAGCCGATGTCGTAGGACGCGTGGTTGTATTCCCCAACCATCTTTTCAAGAACGCGGTATCCGTCATGCAAAGTCGGATTTTCGAATTCCTGCATGAGCGCATCGAACTCCGAAAACCAGGCGGAATCCGCGCTTTTCGAATCCGAAAATATGTCGGGGCTCATCTGCCCCAAAATGATTCCGAACGAATTGTATTTTTCTTTGTCCGAGAAATACAATTCCTCCATTTTTTTGAAAATCTCTTTGTAAATTCCAAAAATCCGCTCCGGCATTTTCGCCTCGATTGTGTCAAAACTACTCGCGCTCATCGGCAAAGTTTATTGCAATCCCCGGCATTTTTTCTACAACCTGACTTTGCGGGAATGTTGCGGTGCCAGCCTCGTCCTTTTTTGATTGATTTCCATTCCGCTTTTCGGAATCAGCACCGAAGAAAGCAAAGCGCAAGTTCGTACTTGATATTCGTAACTGGTTCTCCTTTGCGGCAAGCGAAAACTACTCTTTCGACAAAAGCCAAAAGCAGTACTATTCCGACAGTGCTAGTCTTTCTGGTGGAGAAAAGGCAAAGCTCACTTATACAATTCTTGCTTCCGCTATAGCCTACCAGTTTGGAATCAACAACGGAAAAGGTTCTTCTTTCCGATTTGTCATTGTTGATGAAGCATTTAGCAAAAGCGACTCTTACAACAGTGAATATGCAATGCGACTTTTCAAGCAAATCGACTTACAGCTTATGGTTATTACTCCTCTCGACAAAATTAACATCGTCGAAGATTATATATCATCGGTTCACCTCACCGAGAACAAGAACACCCATAATTCCCGCCTCATCTCTATGACCATAGACACCTGCAAGGCAAAACAACAAGAATAGCCTGTATTATAACAAAAAGGGCAGTTAAAAAGGCAAATTACAAAACCTTTTGAACTGCCCTTTCTTTATATATCTATATAAGCGATGTAAGGCGGCTATTTTTTTTGCTCTCACGCTATGTTTGCGAAAAGAGGCGCGCACAAATCGAACTGATAAAAAAATTGCGCTAAATATCGTCGCTGATAGTACAAACACAACGCAGGCTCTTTTTGCGCAATTTCAACATATTTATGTTTTAACTCAATCGCACCTTTTTACTATTGGTCGAGAAAAATAAATATTTGCCATCAAATTTCATATTAGATAAGTAATTCATATCTATTTGAACATTTCCAAGATAATCCCTAACAATATCGTTCATAAAAACAAATGTAAAATCATCCTTAGGAATATTATTTTCTATAATTAAATCTGTCTTAATTGGAGTCCAATTATTAGCAATATTATGAATTTCTAACTTAACCTTAAATTCAATTCCAAAAGTTGCATTCTTATATTGCATAAATTCGCTAACAACATTTGCTTTGCTAAAATCCATAAAAACACCTCATGTTTTGTTTTAAAATTTTTCAATAAAAACTCCCCTTTTTATAGGGGAAGTTTGTGAATAAATTACATGTGAGCAATGCTAACATAATAGCACTGCTCACATGACTGATTGTTGAATATTACAGCTATAGTATGGTAATTACTGACCTGCAAGTCGTTTTGCTAAATCGATAAATTCGTTTGCATTTCTTCTGTAATTTTCCCAATTTGTCCTTTTTATTGAAGATGAGTTTTTTAAATCTTTGCAATTCTGAATAAACAATTTTATCGGAGCGTATAGCTCATTGAAGACTTCAACTTCTGATTTTTCATTGTTTAACCCTTCTTTTACAATTATTCGAGCCAAAATTAAAGAAGCAATCTCATACGCTTCGCCTGCTTTTTCAATGTCTTTCATTTTTTTTCTCCATTTTTATAGAAATTTATAGAATAATAAAAAACGCCACACTTTACATATTGCCCACCTCCCAAAAAACTCTTTTTTCACCATGCATCAGCACTCGCAGAACAAAAAGCCCCCTTGTTCCGCGACATTGAAGTGCACTTCAACATTATCCACAGAACAAAGAGGAAATATTCTAAAGCAGACTTGTTTTTCTGTCAACTTTCTTTAATAATACCGATAATACCGATATTTTTCTAACCACCGTTCCAAACCGCTTAATCCAACATTAAAACGAATTCCCAATGTGACAGAATGTACATTTTCCAATTCAGAAGAAAAAGGCAAGTATAGTTTGTACTTTAAATCTATCGCAACAGCTTCTTTAACGATTGGAAAACTTGCCCCAATTGCATGAACTTGTGTCCAACTGCCATCAGCACCGTATGTTACACTTTTAGAACTTGAAGAAGAATATAAGTAATAAGTGGTGTATAAGTACCCCATATCAAAGTTGTAGTAAAGAGCCATAGGTGATGCAAAAATTGGAATATTAAATCTTTTGTTGAGTCCTAGTCCCAAAAAAGCACCAAAAGATAATCTCCTATCGTCTTCGTATGATTTATTTAATCTATAATCGTCTTCGTATGATTCATTGTAGTATCTGTAGGTTTCATAGTTGTAATCTATATCCATACAAGACGAACCAATTGGTGTTGATATATCGATAAACAGCCAATGTGTTATAGCTATATTGACATGCGGGTCAAATACAAACTTCCAATTCCAGACTCCAAAATCAAAACATGCCCCTGCCATGCTGTCTTGTTCTGATATTGATTTAAAAAACGCTGTTCTTGCCTGTTTTATAACTTCCTTTTTTTCTGCTTTTATCATTTCCTTTTCTATACGCCAATCCACCAAAGTTGGAGAACGATAACTAAAAGTGCCAACATAATTCGGAGAGTTCGTTCGTATAGTTTTGTTATTCTGCAAGTTTATAAACTTAACGCTGTCAACAGAAACAATATATTCAGATGGTCTTTTTACATCGGCTGCCTTTATAGAATATGCCAAAACCACTCTTATATACGGAACATTCAAACGGAAAAAACTGTCATAAGCCTCAACATTATCAAGATATTCATTATATTTGTCTTTTTCCTCGATTGAAGGAACAGAATTTCCTGTAATCTCGTTGTAGTTTAAAGTTCCTTGCTCTGAAAATATCTCGATTCCTGCAAATATAAATGACAGATTATAAAGCCAAGCGTTTTGCGAACCGTCATAATTTCCTACTCTAAAGCAGCAATCTATATCCTGCAATGAATCCACTGTAACTTTATTTGACTCAAGTTTTTCTAAGTCTTTTATAATTTTTTCACGCAGATTTTCTTGAGAACTTTTCGCGGATTCTCGTAGTTGATTTTCATTGTCGATTTTGATTTTTTGATGTTTTAAAGTAATTTGCTCAATGTCGCTTTCAAGAAGTTTTTTCGCTTCAGATGTCATATTCCCTGATGCATCTTTTTCGGCTGTTCTAAGAGGTCTTTTCTTTCTTTCAGCAATTTCTTTATTACAAATAGCGTCTTGATTTTCATTGAATAAAGAAATGCTTTTTTCAATTTCTTTTTCATTAGCTAGAAGAACTTGTTTTTCATTTTCGATTATTTCAATCTGCTGCAATATTGTCATATTTTCGATTTTCTGCGACCTTATTTTTGCCGCTTTTTCTTCGATTTCTTTTGACAAGTCTATAATCTTTTTCTGCGCTTCCGCGCTTCTCTCTTTGCTTATGCGTTCCTCTTCTGCTTTTCTTTTTTCGTCTTCCAAAAGCCGTGCAAGGCGTTGCTCTTCATTCTTTTGCTGTTGAATAAGAGTTGCTTTCTGAATTTCAATTCTAGCCCGCATTGCTTCTCTTCCAATTTCTGTGGTATTTTTTTTAAGCATATCCATTTGCTCTTTTTCTATTCTTGCAAGTTCGGCTTTTATTGCTTTTAGATTTTCCTCTGATTCCGTTGCAGTTGCTGTTGTTTGCGAAACCGAGCCATATTTTAGGATTCTCTTTCCAGCAGCGGTGAGTTTTACACCAAGTGTTTCAAGAAGTTTTTCTGTCGCTTCGCCATGAACTTTTTCCAAAAATTCGTTGTCGCTGTAAAATTGCGATGAAAAACTCCCCTCTGTCGCTCCTGTTTCGATGTTTGTGATTGTTGCCGAGAGGCTTATTGAATTTTTCATTCTATGGCTGACAAGTTTTATATATGATTCTGCTTGAATCGCTTTTCCCAGTTCAATCGGGTTTTCTCCTGAATAGTATTCGTTCTCTGAATCCTTCTGTAGATTGATGATTGTAGTTTTTTCATCCGAATCAATAACATTGATGTTTGAAAAACTGACGAAATCGTCTATCAATCGTCTTTTTATTAAATTTGGAATATAGTTGTCTTCCTTTTTTCCATTTTCAATTGTTGATGTGTGAAAAAGAACTCTTCTGCCTTTTCCGCCATCGCCAATAAAATATCCGTTGTCCACGGCAAATACCAGCGTCTGAGCAAAAGAAAGACAAAAATAAAAGCAGTTTGTATGTGTTTTTTCATGATTAATTCCTGGTAAATGTAATAGTTTCGCCTGATGCCGATACAAAAATTGCGGTTTTGGCATCCCAATTAGCAATTGTTAAAGTTCCAATCAATGTACTTTTGGAAGAATCGGTAAGTGTTGCGGTATATCCGCTACCATTTTTTGTTACACTGCTCTTGAAATCGTGATTACCATAACCAGAGTTTTTTGAATAAGAATAGTATTGTCCATAAACTCCTGATTCATAAAAATATATATTGTATATTTCGTAAGAATCGTTTTTCCATACGCTTTCAGAAAACACCACTTCGAGATTAACTTCTTCAACGGTACATGAAATTAGGGTTGTTCCAAATGTCATTGCAAAGAAACAAAGCAATATCATAAGAACAGTTAGTTTCTTCTTCATTTCCTCTTCTCCTCAAAAAAGCGAAGCCGAAAACGCAAAAATTCCGTTATGAAAATTTGATATTTCAACTTCGCTCTCTTGTCTATACTGAACTGAACTGAAAATAGTTTTTCCGAAATTTCCCCGCATTTTTTTCGTTAGCTCCGCAGTTAAGATTGCTTTCATTAAAAAATGACATAGCAAACGCAAGCGGTTTTGCAATAGGAGAATCAGGAAGCATAGTTTCCTCAACAAAAAAAGAACGCCAACAGTTTCCGCCTCCCCTCTCGGCTAGATATTTTCCTGCATCTTCAAATTCATCAAATCAAAAAACATAAGTTGAGTAGGTTTATCATCTTGTTTTGTAAGAAACTCAAATCCGTTTTTCTCATAAAAAGGAACTGCGGCAGTGTAGGACTTCATTTTTTATAAAGTCGTCTAAGTCCTCATCCTCACAGTTGAAATCACCAGTCGGTATGTCGCTCTCGAATTTCTGAATGTTTTATTTTTCAAAGAAATCAAATGTCACTTTGGCGCAGATCCTGATTTTTCTGAGAAACGAACTTTTCTTGCCGCTTCCCCACGTTCAAGAGCAGCCAAAACTGAATTGTAATGAGAATACATGAGTGCATACTGTTCTGGCGCAACTGTACATTTTGCATTACGCATTTTTTCTTCAAAACGCCTGTCTTACTAAAAACTCAAGAGCCTTGCTAAACTTTTCAATATCAAACTGCATTTCTATTTATCCTTCTATTTTATTATAGGACTTACACTGCAGAATTTCGCATTTTTGAGCACAAATATTCCCATTTTTCTTTCATTTTTTACTATGCCACAAAAACACAAAGATTTTTTATAAATTACACAATCACCCTACTGTTACAAAACGTCTCCGTGCTAGAAGAGCGAACAAGATTCGCAATCATTCCAGATTCTCTGCCAAAGCAAAAAAAAAGCGCTGATGAAAAACTCACCAGCGCAAGCACCGACACAAAACTCGCTCAGCCGCAATGCAGTTTTACGCGCCGAAGCAAAAATTGAGAATAATTCGTCGCAATTTTGAACTCTCAGCATTTCTCTTTTATATTAAAAAAGTCGGCAGCAGGCTGCCGCATTGAACTGACAGGGACAGGCGTCCTATCGGGGATTTCGGGCTCGGCAGCTGCCCAAGGAGCGGGAGCTGTCATTTTCGCCGGCGGTCGTCTTTGTCTCGCCTGTCTCGATGTCGATGGTATTGAACAGCAGGGCGTAGCTCGCGCTTTTTCATGTAATTGAGCCTGTGACGATGAGGCGGGCATGCGCCAAGTTCCCGAGCTCTATTGCGTCCTCGTCTGAATAAATCGGGCTTTCTCCGAATTTCTGCTCTGCCCGAACCATATCGTCGTTCTGTCGGTCTATGATTTTCAAGCCAGAATACTGCTAGAAGTTCGACGTAATCACGCCCTGCACAAAAAACGGAATCCACTCGTTGCCCTCGCCGATATTCACAGCTTTCGGCGCAGGAACTGCAATCACGTTGTCCGCCACAAACGCGCCCGTCAATGCCGAGATGCAAAGCAGCAGAACACCTACTATTTTTTCATCTAAGAGAAACAAGGAATTTTCACGCTTCCAGATTCCCCACAAAAAAACTCCCCGCACCTTTCCGGCACGGGGAGTTTCCAAGTCATGCGTCAAGACGCATTATTTTGAAGCCTTGATGACGGCCTGCGCACCGGCAAGGCGGGCGAGAGGCACGCGGAACGGTGAGCATGAAACGTAGTTCAGGCCGATTTTGTAGCAGAGCGCGATTGAAGCGGGGTCGCCGCCGTGCTCGCCGCAGATTCCGAGGTGGAGGTCGGCCTTCACGCCACGTCCCTTTGCCTCGGCGATTTCCATCAAAGCGCCCGGACCATCAGCGTCGAGCGTAGCGAACGGGTCGTCCTCAAGAACGCGCTGGTCGAGGTAGGAGTTAATGAACTTGCCGTAGTCGTCGCGGCTGAAGCCGAACGTCGTCTGCGTGAGGTCGTTCGAGCCGAAGCTGAAGAAGTCGGCGACGGAAGCGACCTTGTCGGCAGAAAGAGCCGTGCGCGGGAACTCGACCATCGAGCCAATCTGGAACGCGAGGGAAGTTCCGCAGTCCTTGTTGACGGCGGCGATGACGGCCTCCGCCTGGGCGCGAATCTGCTCGACTTCCTTGTATGTGACGACGTTCGGAATCATGATGCGCACGTCGTGCTTCACGCCTTCCTTGTCGAGCTGGGCAGTCGCGCGGGCAATCGCCTCAACCTGCATCTCGTAGATTTCAGGATAAGTGATTGCGAGGCGGCATCCGCGGTGTCCGAGCATCGGGTTGTGCTCGTCAAGGGCGGCAACCTTCGCGACGAGGGCGGCTTTGTCCATGCCAAGCTTTGTCGCAAGGGCGGCTGCAGCTCCGTCGCTCTCCGCCTGAATGAACTCGTTGAGCGGCGGGTCGAGGAGGCGGATGGTGACCGGACGTCCTTCCATCGTCTTGATGATTTCGTAGAAGTCCTTCTGCTGGTACGGAAGAATCTTCGCGAGGTTCTCTTTTCTCTGCTCGGTCGTGTCCGAGACAATCATTTTCTGGAACGCGGTGAGCTTTGGCTCGTCGAAGAACATGTGCTCGGTGCGGCAAAGACCGATTCCCATAGCGCCGAAGCGGAACGCGTCCTTCGCATTCTGCGGAGTGTCTCCGTTCGCGAGGACGTTGAATCCCTTGACGGTCTTTCCGCTCGCGGTCGTGCGTACGGAAGCATTGCGGACTTCATCAGCCCAGCCGAGGAACGTCTCGAGGTCGCCTGAAATGGCGGCCGGTTTTACCGCAACCTGTCCCTCGAAGACGCGGCCCGTAGCGCCGTCAATCGTGAGGAAGTCACCCTTCTTGTATTCCTTGCCTTTCACGACAATCGTGTTCTCGTCCTTGAATGCGACGTCAGCGCATCCGCAGACACAGGGCGTTCCCATTCCGCGCGCGACGACAGCCGCGTGAGAGGTGCGTCCGCCCGTTGAAGTGAGGATTCCCTGAGCAACAGCCATTCCGGCGATATCGTCGGGAGAAGTCTCCTTTCTGACGAGAAGAACTTTCTTTCCGTCCTTTGCCCATGCCTCAGCCTCATCAGCTGTGAAGACAATCTGTCCGCAACCGGCTCCCGGAGAAGCGTTCAAGCCGCTTGCAATTTCGATTGCCTTTTTGACGGCATCCTTGTCGAGCTGCGGGAGGAGAAGCTGGTTGAGCTGCTCCGGCTCCACGCGAAGGAGCGCCTGCTCTTTTGTGATGAGACCCTCGGCAACCATGTCGACGGCCATCTTGACGGCAGCAGCGCCCGTCCTCTTTCCGTTGCGGCACTGGAGCATGAAGAGCTTTCCTTCCTCGACGGTGAACTCCATGTCCTGCATGTCGTGGTAGTGCTTCTCAAGGCGGTCGCGGATTTCGCAGAGCTGGTCGTAGATTGCCTTGTTCGTCTGCTCAAGCTGAGAGAGTTTCTGCGGAGTGCGGATACCGGCGACGACGTCCTCGCCCTGCGCGTTCATAAGGTACTCGCCCATGAACACGTTCTCGCCCGTTGACGGGTCGCGGCTGAAGCAGACGCCCGTTCCGGACGTCTCACCCTTGTTTCCGAAGACCATCGCCATGACGGAAACAGCAGTTCCCTTGAGCGCGCCTTCCTTGATGTTGTTGAGCTTGCGATATTTGATTGCGCGGGGGTTCATCCAAGAACCGAAGACGGCGCCGATAGCTCCCCACATCTGCTTTTTCGCATCCTGCGGGAAGTCCTCGCCCTTCTCCGCCTTGTACATCGCCTTGTATTTCTCGACGATTTCCTTGAGGTTCTCCGTCGTAAGCTCGGTGTCTTCCTTAACGCCGGCCTTAGCCTTCACCTCGTCGATGATTGCCTCGAATTTGTCGTGGTCAACGCCCATAGCGACGTCGCCGTACATCTGGATAAAGCGGCGGTATGCGTCCCATGCGAAGCGCTCGTTGTTCGTCTTCTTCGCCAATCCGACGACAGCCTTGTCGTTGAGACCGAGGTTGAGGATTGTGTCCATCATTCCCGGCATAGAAATCGCCGCACCGGAGCGAACCGAAACGAGAAGCGGGTCGTTCTCGTCACCGAGCTTCTTTCCCATCGCCGCCTCGAGCTTCGCGAGATACTCGTCGACCTGTGCGGAAAGTCCCTCAGGATAGTTGCGGTTGAGCTTGTAGAATTCCTGACATACGTCCGTCGTAATCGTGAATCCCGGCGGAACAGGAAGGCTCAACGGAGCCTTTGCCATCTGCGCAAGGTTCGCACCTTTGCCACCGAGCTCAGCGCGCATCGACTCATCGCCGTCCGCGTCTCCATTTCCAAAAAAGTACACATACTTAGCAGCCATTTCTTCTTTCTCCAAAAGATTTATGATTTTTAAAAATAACGTTATTTTATCGACGTGTCAATCAAGAAGAACGGTATTTTAAAAAAGTCATGCGGTTTAGGAAAATGGAAGCAAAACGGGATTCCGATGCAGAAAACATGGCGGGCGCCATAAGCATATAATATAGAAGAAAAGCGCATCCCGAAACAAACGCGCCCCAAGCGGATTGCAGAAAAAAAATCCCGGGAATCTGGGCAGGCTCCTCCAAATTCCCGGGGAATAATTCAAAAACCGGACTGAAGCTACAGAACCGATTTATAAATCTCGACTATATCCGCCTTGCTCGGATCGCGCGGATTTCCGGGCGTGCAGGCATCTGCCATGGCGCTCTCCGCAAGGAAATCGATATCCTTCTCCAGGACGCCCTCCCCTCCTATCGTACGCGGAATCCCGACCTCGTCGGCGAGCTTCTGGATGGCATCAAGCGTCGCGTTCCTTGCGTCGGCAAGGCTCATCGACTCGATGCCGCAGACGCCCATCGCCTTTCCGATGTCGCGGTACCGCTCGCCCGTGCACTCGGCATTGTACTTGAGGACAGGGCAGAGAAGCATCGCGCAAGCCTTTCCGTGCGGGATGTCGTACAGCGCGGAAAGCGGATGCGCCATCGAATGGACGATTCCAAGCCCGACATTGCTGAATCCCATTCCGGCGATGTACTGCCCGAGCGCCATTTTCTCGCGCGCCTCGATATCTCCCTTGACCGATTTTGGAAGCCAATGGCTGATTATCTCGATTGCCTTGAGATGCATCATATCTGTCATCTCCCAGGCGCCTTTCGTGATGTATCCCTCAATCGCGTGCACGAGGGCATCCATTCCCGTCGAGGCGGCAAGACCAGCCGGCATCGAAGCGACCATATCGGGATCGACGACGGCAACAACGGGAATATCATGCGGATCGACGCAGACGAACTTGCGGTTCTTCTCGACATCGGTTATCACGTAATTGATGGTGACCTCCGCCGCCGTGCCTGACGTCGTGGAAACGGCGATTATCGGGAGGCAAGGATTCTTCGTCGGCGCGACGCCCTCAAGGGAGCGCACGTCCGCGAATTCCGGGTTCGTTATGATGATTCCGATTGCCTTTGACGTATCTATCGCAGAACCGCCGCCCACAGCGACAATCACGTCCGCGCCCGCTTTTTTGCATGCCTCGACTCCGTCCTTCACGTTCTCTATCGTCGGATTCGGCTTTATCCTGTCGTATATCTCATAGGCGATCCCCGCCTTGTCAAGAAGCTCCGTTATCTTTGTCGCGACCTTGAATTTTATGAGGCTCTCGTCCGTCACGAGAAGCACTTTCGAGCACCCGCGGTTGCGCACCTCATTCGGAATCTCCGAAATCGCACCTTTCCCGAACCAGGACGTCTGGTTCAACATGATTCTGTTCGCCATTTGTACCTCCAATCCCCCACCGGACGAACGGAGGAGGAAAAACGTTGTTGTTATGATTCCCATACTACCACCGGAGAAGCATCGGACAATGACAAAAACTGCCAAAATTAGCACAATCCCGTCATTTAATAAGAAAAGACAAACCTTGCCGATTTCCATAAAAAATGGTTTACTTCCGGAGCAAAACAAGCAACTTTCTTCTATATATTGGCACTTATACGGCGCCAATTGCGACAAACGGAGACGAAAAATGGAAAAGCGAATCGAAATAAGGCGCGCGACAGAAAACGACATCGCGCCCATCGCGGCAATAGGCAGGCAAACGTTCGAGGAGACGTTCAGCGACACGAACACCGAGGAGGACATGCGGAAATACATATCCGAAAATTTCACCGAGGAAAAAATCGCCAAAGAGATTTCAGGCAGCGAATCAATTTTCCTCATAGCGCTCCACGACGGGACGGCGGCGGCTTACATGAAGCTGAACACCGGCAGCGCGCAGACGGAAAAACAGGGAGACGCGCTCGAAATACAGCGGCTTTACGTCGCCGCCTCAAAAAAGGGAATGGGAATCGGAAGGCGGATGATTGCATCGGCGGAAGAAATCGCGCGCGTCCGAGGACTTTGCAGGATATGGCTCGGCGTCTGGGAGCACAACGAACCGGCGCTCGCGTTCTACAAAAAATGCGGGTTCAGAGTGTTCAGCTCGCACGATTTCGTCCTCGGAACGGACAGGCAGACGGATATGCTCATGGAAAAAAACATCTGACCCCCCGCCATCTCCGCATCCGGATTTCCGGCGGACAATGATTCCGGTACTTGCCGAGATTCAGAATCCCGCCCGCATCGAACAGCTTCTTCCTTTGTTTTTGCAGGCGGGACAAGACAACGTCCAAAAAGGGTGGAACAGCACCCCGAGTCCTCGCGCTGCTGTTCCGCCCACCCATTTTTTATCCGCGAATGCAAAAAAAACAGACCGCCGCGGCGCGACGCGCACAAAAAACGCCAAAAAACAGAATGCCCTATACCCGCATAAAAACGCCCGCCATTGCGTCGATGCCCGAAAACAGGTAATTACCCAAAAAATCAAAAACGACGCGTCCTAGCGCGTTCTCGTCGTATAGCGCATTTATTAGAAATCTAATACATTTTATAATAAGAAACATATATATTTTATTATAAAACTGCTAGCATATTTCTAATAAATATTAGAAATATAATATTTTCGCTTGCTTTTATATTATAAATAAGCTATAGTAACAGTATGAAACGAATCACAGTAGCTTTATCGAAGGGCGGGGTCGGAAAATCCAGCCTTTCTCTCG
Organism: Treponema saccharophilum DSM 2985; assembly: GCF_000255555.1. Lineage (GTDB taxonomy): Bacteria > Spirochaetota > Spirochaetia > Treponematales > Treponemataceae > Treponema_D > Treponema_D saccharophilum. The sequence goes on along the minus strand of NZ_AGRW01000041.1, from coordinate 90,040 downwards.
GACTTGCGGCAGAGCTTGCGAAAACGCACAAAACAGTGCTCCTCGACTTCGACTTTCAGGGAAACTCGTCGAGCACGCTGATAAAAAAGGCTGACTTCGACATAGCCGACGTTCTTTACGGAAAGAAGGCGGTGGCGGACGTCGTGCAGGCGACGGAGATAGAGAACCTGTCGGTCGTCCCGATGATAGGAACGAAGCCCGACTTCAGAATGTACAAAAAAGAATACGCGGCGGCCGAGCCCGAGATAATCGTCGAGCTGACGAAGCAGCTTGCCGGGATGGGATTCGAATTCTGCATAATGGACACCTCGAGCGCGTTCGACACGTTCGAGGAGAACATCATCCGTGCGACGGACGAGATAGTGACGGTCATGAACCTCGAGCCGTACGCCCTTGACGGATTCTTCATCTTCTACAACAATCTCATGCAGTTCGGAAAGACAAACGGCATCCATTTCAAATGCGACAAGATTGTGCTCAACAAGGTCGACAACAGGCTCGCCGTCTCGAAAAACATAGCGGCGGAAGTGCACAAGAATTTCAGCACATTCAACATATACACGATTCCGGCGGACCAGAATTTCAACAAGTGCATAAACCTGAGGACGCCGGTCCAGTACATGAAGAACACGAAAATCGAGACGCTCTCGACGCTCACGCAGATAGCGAAAGGATTGGCAGACTGATGCCGCTCATAAAGAATACGGCGGAGCTTTCCGAGGACACGCTGAGGCAGCTGGAGGGCGCGCGGAACATCCATCCGATAACGCCGTCCGCCCCGCAGCCCGCAGCCCCCGAGCAGACGGCGGCGTCGGAAACGGAGCCACAAAAAAGCTCGAAACCGAAGGGGAATGCCGACGCCGTTCTGGTAAGGCTTTCCAGGGGGAAGCGGAACGAGTTCAAGTCGTTCTTCTCGGAGCACGGACTTGACATGACGAGCGGATTCGAGATGTGCGTCGAGTTCGCCATGGAACTTGTCAGGGACGGAAAGATTAGGATTTCGAAAGCGGGAATACGGCAGCAGCGAGAGGTGGCAGGCTGAATCACATGGACAACAATACGGGCACGCAAGAGCGGAAGAAGATAGTCATAATCCGTCACTCCGCGAAACCGGCAGGAAAGCGGAAACCCCGCCCGCACCAGTACGCGGAGGTCGTAATGAGAGGCTCCCCGTTCGGGGAGGACACGACCGGCTGGAAAAGGCGGAAGACATACAAAAAAAACGGCAGGAAAAGACGGATGCAGGACGAGCTCCGCAAGGAAATTCACAAGAACTACATGTACCTGCACGGGCGGTTCATAAAATACTTCCTGAGCTCGCCTGCCGTAACGGTCCTGAAGGTCTCGTTCTCCAGACGATGCCGGACATGCGTCAGCTTCGATTTCGGGGGCGTCGCGATGGAGGCGGCAATAGAGAGCGAGCACGACGACAAGGAAATCAGGAACACGATTGATTTTGCTGCGGCAGGCGAAAGCGGGAACCGCAGGATATCGTGCAAGGCGATGAGCTTCCTGATAAAAAAATACCTCAAGGGAGGGAAGCTCCTGAAAGAGAAGCGCAGCATCCTGTAGACGCGCGGCGGAAAAAAAAGGAGGAAAACCATTGGCAGCCGAACAGCAGCTCGGCTGATTTTCAGCATGACGGAACAAATCTGCACGAATAGTTTTATTTTCTGCTTGACTTTTTAAAGGAAATACCGATAATTGATTATGAGTAGAAACTAAACTACTTGCAGATATGATTCCATGATGATTAGCTATCGAAAACCATAAAGTGTGGGCATTTTGAGAAAATGCCCTCTAATTGGGGTTTAATGTTAAGACAGTCTTGTTCATTGTGGGAGATTGTCTCGCAGACCGTAGTGGGTTTGGCATAAGGAACTTCAAAAAGTGCTCACACTTTATGGTTTTTTTATGTCCTTTCCGGCGCGGCGTTACAGGAAAACCACAATGGAAAGACATTCAAAAAAAGTCGAGAAGCCGGCAAAAGGTCGGCAAAAAACACATAGAAGAATAAGGCGCCACACCACCATGATATCGGGAGGCGCACTATGACCGAGCCGAAGGAAACGGACTTCTGCATCATACAAGGATGGATGCTGCGGCTTGGCCTCAACGCCACCGAACTTTCAATCTTCGCAAAAATATACGGATTCACGCAGGACGGGGAGGGGACATGCAAATCCTCCGAGGAATACCTTTCCGCATGGGGCGGAAAAGTCGACAGGAAAACCGTCTACAACGCGCTCAAATCGCTTGAGGAGAAGAACCTCATACGAATCTCGCACTACACCGTCAACGGCAGGAAGAGGAACAAGTACACGCTCGGGACAATCCCGCCGGAGACAGACGACAGCAGCTTCGCCGTCAAGAACAAAAGCTTCTGCACGATACAACACTGGCAGCTCGGGCTCGGGCTCAAGTCAAACGACCTCAGGATATACGCGATAATACACCAGTTCTCGCAGGACGGCGTTTCCGTCTGCACCGCCTCCCACAAATACTTCATGGAATGGTGCGGCTGCGACAGGACGACCGTTTTCAGGACGATAAAAAAGCTGGAGCAGAAAGAACTGATTAGGGTAAACAGGAAGACAAAGGTCGACATCGAATACTGGTCGTCGAAATCGAGGGAAGGGGAGAGAGGGCAAAGAATGTTGCAAAATTCCCCATGCAATGAAAAACAGGATGTTGCAAAATTCCCCAACAGGATGTTGCAGAATTCCCCATGTGATGTTGCAAAATTCCCCAACAGGATGTTGCAAAATTCCCCTTTAAATTTAAGCAGTAATGAAAGAGTAAATTTAAGCGGTAGTAAGCGCACCACCGCAAAAACCACAAAAGAAATAAAAAAGCAGATTGTCAAATGTCTCGACGGAACGAGGTTCAAGTTTCTGTCGCAGGATCCGTTGTTCCTTTCAAAAGCAGAGGAATGGGCGGACGAGCGGAAAATAGACTGCACGAAGCTGTCGTCATATTTATCGGGCGTCATAGAAAAGATGGGCGGCAAAGACGACCCTGATTCGCTCGCGCTTTTCAGGCACATATTCTTCTCTGAATCGGACTGGCTGAAATTCTCAGAGCACTACGATGAGGAATCCCGCAAGAAAGCCGATTCGGAACGGAACATCAGGATGAATACCGTGATATGCCCGGTCTGCGGGAAATCGTTCACCAAATACAAGGGCTTCGGCTACTGCGACTGCGGCCTAGAGGAGAAGGACTTGGAGAACGAGGACATAATCACCGAGAAAATCAGGATAAGGAGCATGAGCGAAGGCGACAGGAAAAGACTTGAGGAGGAACTGATACGGAACCTCCTTCCGGCAAAGAATCTTATGAGGGGCGTATCATGAAGGAGGAATGAAAAACGTTCTGTCGGCAAAACGGCGATGTGTTTTTGCCATGCACCTGCCGAAAATCCGGACAGGGCGATGAAAAATGTTTCACGTGTGAAACTTTCACGAAAAAGAGAAATGAAGGCGGCAAAACGTTTCGCGCCGTTTTCTGGATGATTCCGGGCGTTCTTTGATAGTATGACAGGCAGATTTCGGCTGCATATGGTGTTTTTTGCTTGTGTTTTCTATACTTATGAAAGGTCTTTCCGCAAAAAGCGGATGCTCGGTCAGGATTTTTTGTTCATAAGAGGGGGCTGTATGAAATACACGATGCGGGGCGGAGAGGCAAAAATCAGGGAGATGGAGGCAATTGGCTTCGTGCGGCGGGACGGGCTTTATGTGCTCAGGAAAAATTTGCCAAAAAGCGGTTTTTTTGCGGAGCTGGCGTTCTTGCCGGGAACGGATTCGCTTGACGTCCGGGTCTACGAGAAGACGAGCGGCGAGCGGTACGCGATTTTTGACATGCCGGGAGCGTCCGGCCCGTTCGTAAGTGCGATGCGCGATGAGGTGCGGCGCATCGTGGATGATGTTTCCGGCAGATGCGTCGGGAACGCGGACATACGGGAAAAATACGTTTCTTACGTCGAGGAGGCTTTTTCCTGCAGGGCCGACTATCCGTGGGAGAATACACCCGATTACTGCGTCTTCCGTTGCGGAAACAGGAAATGGTTCGCGCTCGTCATGCGAATCACTTTGCGACAGCTTGGGCTTGAAGGCGACGGGAATGTTTCCGTCGTAAACCTTAAGGCGGACGCGGAGAAAATCAGCGCGGGGCTCGTCGACAGAAAATCGGTTTTTCCCGCATACCACATGAACAAGAAGTATTGGATTACAGTCCTGCTGTCTTCCGCGACCGATTTCGATTTTTTGTGCCGCCTGACGGAACGCAGCTATGGGCTCGTCTCGAAAAGATGAAGGGGCCGCGTCATTTTTTCGAGAATCAGCTCGTCGGCAGGAAGCCTCTTTGCAGCGTCATGCTCAAGAAGCCTCAAATCGCCAGAAACGACAGAGCGGAGAATGCAGTGCATCGTGATGTGGAACGTCGGATAATCGTATCCGACGCCGCCGAGCGTCTTTTCTGCGCTCACTTCCGTCAAAAGCTCTTTTTTGATTTCTCGGACGATGCAGTCTTCGGGAGCCGCGCTGGGTGGCGAACACTTCTTTTTGGTGCGTTTCTTGGTTCGTGCGGAGTATTACAGCTTTGCTCACGGTGATTTTTTTCATACTCTCATTTTGCTTCTTTGAATAGGCAAGCGTGAAGTATCGATTTTTTCATGCTTCCGTAATATAATCCTTCCGTGAAAAATTACGATTTAGGATTTGTAACGAGCGAACAAATTTTTTTGCATGCAAAAGAAACTGTGGAAAAATATCGCTATCATATCGACCTTGCGGAATTCAACAAAAATCCCATAGACCCGATAAAACTTACTTTCGACTCAAAAGTTTGCAATCAAATTATCCAGCAGACTATTGAAGCAGAATGTATCCGCCGAATTGGCAAGACAAACACAAATCACATCGGATGTTTTCATCAGAATATGTTCAAGCTCGCCGGCAATGGTTGGGAGGTTCCGAAAAATGGAGCAGACGGCGCTTTTTATGTTGCCAGCCATAAAAAACACATTTTCTGCGAACTCAAAAACAAGCGCAACACAATGAATTCAGCATCTTCTCAGAAAACTTATATCGAAATGCAAAGCAAAATTCTTGAAGATGACAAAGCCGTATGTTACGAGGCGGAAGCAATCGCGGCAAAATATAAGGACATTCCGCGGGCGAAAAATAAATGGGAGGAAAAATGACTTACCGACTTGCAGCAGAATCTGATTTGGACGAAATCTGCTCGCTCATAAAATCTGCGATAGCCAAAATGGACTCATGCGGAATTCCTCAATGGGATGAAATTTATCCGACTCGCGAAGATTTTTTGAATGATATAAAATCAAATTCGCTTTTTGCAGGCGAAGTTTTCGAAGACGGAAAAAATCGGATTGCTGTGATTTATGCTCTGAATAAAGATTGTGACGAGGAATATAAAAAAGCTGACTGGCAGTGCAGCGGTGATTATCGTGTGATTCATCGTCTTTGCGTTCATCCTGATTTTCAGAATCGTGGAATTGCGCGGAAAACAATGGAGCATATCGAAAATCAGGCGGAGGCTCTTGGAGCAAAATGTTTAAGGCTTGATGTTTTCAGCAAAAATCCATTTTCGCTCAGGCTTTATGAGCACGCGGGCTACTACAAAACAGGCGAAGCGAACTGGCGCAAAGGGCTATTCTATCTGATGGAAAAGAAGATTTAAAGAATGTGTTTGTAGACAAGAATTTTTGCCGGCTGGGAATTTTGTGGAGTCTGGCTAACATGCAGATAACAGAAATCACTCAAAATAAAAAAGATTTTCTTTCTCTTCTTTTGCTTGCAGACGAGCAGGAAAGCATGGTTGACCTTTATCTTGACCGGGGCAGGATGTTTGTTCTTGATGACGGCGGCGTAAAAGCTGAGTGCGTCGTAACTGACGAGGGCGAAGGAATCCTTGAAATCAAAAATATTGCAACTGAGCCGAACTCTCAGGGAAAGGGCTATGCCCGTGCCTTGTTGGAATTTGTTGAAGAAAAGTTCCGTGATGAATTTACCACTCTTCAAGTAGGAACAGGCGACAGTCCGCTTACGATTCCTTTTTACGAAAAATGCGGATTTACCCGCCATCACGTAATCAAAGATTTTTTTACAAAAAATTACGCTCGTCCTATAATTGAATGTGGCGTTCAGCTTGTGGACATGATTGTGCTGAGGAAAAAATGCGAAGGAAAGACCGTGAAGCTACATGTGAAGAAATAAAATTTTAGGAGAACTCAAAATGACCAAAATCTACTGCTACGAGCGATGCACGACCTGCAAAAAAGCGTTGGCCTGGTGCGATTCAAACGGCGTGAAATACGAAAAAATCGACATCAAAGGCGACCACCCCGACGAAGCGACTTTGCGGGAATTGCACAAAAAAAGCGGGCTTCCGCTCAAAAAATTCTTCAATACAAGCGGAATGCTCTACCGTGAGCAGAACCTTTCGCAGAAATTGCCGGACATGAGCGAAGACGAGCAGTTCAAAATCCTTGCAAGTGACGGAATGCTTGTAAAAAGACCGTTGCTCGTAACGGAAAGTTCAGTCTGCACAGGCTTTAAAGAAGCCGAATGGAAGAAAATTCTTGGAGTATAAAAATGATTCAGATTTTTGGAACTAACAAATCTTTTGATACGAAGAGCGCGCAGAGATTTTTTAAGGAACGGCGGATTGCTTTTCAGTTCGTTGACCTAAAAGAAAAAGAAATGAGCGAAGGCGAATTCGACTCGGTTGCGAGCGCACTTGCCCGAACAGAAGGCAGTCGTGCAGAAGCGATTGAGGCAATGATTGACACAAAATCAAAAGATTATGCTTCGATTGCATACCTTGACGACAGCGAAAAAGAAGAAAAACTCTTTGAGAATCAGGCGAAGCTTTTGAAGCAGCCAATTTGCCGAAACGGCAAGACCGATGCCACGGTTGGAATGGCGCAGAAGACTTGGGAAGGCTGGAAGTAGATTTATAGCAGCTTATTGATTTTATTGCGCAGGAAGCGGGCAAGTCTTGCGACTTGCCTACGAGTTTTTGCTGCGTAATAAAATCGCAATCTTATCCAAAATCAATTCATCTGCTGGAAGCCAATTTACGGATTTAAGGGTCTCTTTCGTGAGCCAACGGGAATTTTCATGCTCCAACAGCTCAAGCTTTCCGCTCAAGATTGTGCACAAAATACAGTGCATTTTGAGGTGAAAGGCAGGGTAGTCGTATTCGATTGTGCCTAGAACTTTTTCAGCCTTTACCTCGGTAGCAAGCTCCTCGCGGATTTCTCGGATAATGCATTCCTCAGGGCTTTCTCCTTCCTCAACTTTTCCGCCGGGAATTTCCCACCAGTCTTTGTATTCTCCGTAGCCGCGCTGGGTGGCGAACACTTCTTTTTGGTGCGTTTCTGGGTTCGTGCGGAGAATTACGGCTCCGCTCACGGTTATGGTTTTCATGATTTTTCTTCCTCATCCTCAAACACAGGAACTCCGCCCCAAACGTTGTCCATGTAGTTCTGGTCAAGCACCTTGTCTATTCGGACCTGCTCGTCCTCAAGGCTGAAAAGCTTCGTGCTGTCGTCGTCGTTTTTGTCAGCAATCCAGATTTCGTCCCGGCGCACAAGGTCATGGCTCATGATGCGGCTTTCGTGTGTGGTCGTTACAAGCTGGATTCTTCTTTCCTTTGCGTTTGCAAAATATTTTTTTACAAACTGAACGGTCAGCTTTGGATGCAGGCTGCGGTTTATTTCATCCATTATATAGACTTTTTCTTTTTTGCTTATGAGAATTTCCAGAAGCTGGAAGAGACGGTGGGTTCCGTCGCTCTCGCTTTCCATGCTGAACTCAATTTTCTTTCCGCCAAGGTTGTGGACGAATTTTATCGCATAAAAATGAAAGGCACCGTCTTTTTCCAATGTGATTATGAAAATGTTCCTTCGGCTTCTGATTACGGTCGAATAAAAATTTTTTTTCTGTATTTGTGTATTCTGCGAAAGCCCTAAAGAAGTCGGTAATTTGGCAATCTGAACAAGCGGACTTACAAAAGCCATCTCCAGGTTGAGCTTCTGTTGGGTGCGCAAATCAAGGGTCTCAAAAACCTTTTCCTTGCTCACAGGCTCAAGCCTTATTTCCTCGATTCCCGTGTCAAAATTCTTCAACAGCTGGGCAAACTCATCCTTGCAGATTTCGTACTGAAGAAGCGAAGTCTCCTGCAGAGGCTGGTCGGGGAAAATAACCTCAAGAGTGTCCTTGAACCAGAGGAATGTTTTTTGAAGGACAAGGGCCTGTGGATTCGTTGCATAAAATCCCGCCGTGTTGTGGTTGATGCTGAAAAGAAAGGGCTTCCCGCTCATGGCAAAAGTGCGGCTCAAAACCTCAATGTCCTTGTGCTGCCCCTTTATTGAATGGTGAAAAATGTAAGGGCTTTCGGCATTTTCTTTATAGAAGATTTTCGTGTGCCGGTTTCCGACAATATGAACCAGCTCCTCTTTTGTTATGATTCCGGTCGAAAGAACAGTCGAAATTTTGTATTCGTAAAGGTTTTTGTCGGCAATAAAAGTTATTTCAAAGTCAGACGGCTTACTTTCGTTTTCCTCGCTGATTTTGCACCAGAGGTCAGCGGCGCGTTGTGGAAGTTTTCCTAAAAGCACAAAGCCCCGCAAGACTGCCATAGCCCTTATAAAGTTCGTTTTTCCCGCACCGTTTTTTCCGAACATGGCGGAAAACTTCAGAAGACTCTTGCCTGTTTCGCCGTCCGAAAGCAGATGGTCTGTTTTTTTTGTGACGCGTCCGCTTTCCATCTTGAAGGTTGTCTTCTGGTTAAAAGACAAAAAGTTTGTGACGCTGAAATTTACTAACATCTGTGTTCCTGATTGATTAAGAATCTCTCGCCTTTGGCGAAATTATATAGTAATTATCGGCACGTTTCAATTAAAACTTGCATAAACAGGAGAAAAAATCGAATAAAAATTTGACTTTAAAATCAGTTTGTTGTATATTCAAACTATCAAAACGGGTGAAAATATCGAATGAAAAGCTTAGTTTTGACATGGTAAGGCTGGATTTTGCAGCTAAAAACAGTGCAAGTCGAATGTTCGTCGAACTAGATTGCGCTGCCTGCTCCAGGGAGTGCAAAACAGCCGGAAAGATAAAAGGAGATATGCTTATGGCAGTACCATTTATTAGCAGAAAGCGGCTTAACCCGCAGAAGTTGGAAGCAGAAGGCAAGTTTTATCCAGCCCCTGCTTATATCGCAGAAGTCGGTGTGAACCAGCTCGCCGAAGAAATTTCCCAGAGCACGACTCTCACACCAACGGAAGTAATCGGAGTAATCCGGGGACTTCTTCTTACAGTTCCCAAGTACATGCTTTTGGGCTACAAAGTTCGCCTCGACAGCTTCGGAATCTTTAAGCTTGGCCTTAAGAACAAGACAAGCTGCAAGGGCTACGAAAAAGCTAGTCTTGTAACGGCGAACGACATTGAGGGAATCAAAGTGATGTACACGCCAGACGCAATGCTCAAGGCAAAACTCGAAAAGCCTGAGTATGTAAAGCTCGACGCGAAATACATTACAGATGAAGAAGAAAACACCTCAAACGGTGACTAAATGAAAAGAGGGTAGCGGACTTGAATAACGGCAATCCGCTCACAATAAAAGCCTGCGAAGAAGCGGAAAGGACATCCGTTATGAATACATTGATTTGGGAGACCTGCATCTTTTTTAGCGTGCAGGCCTCCTTTTTTTTTATCCGGCTTTTAGCAAGATTTTATCCCGAATTTACGGCTTTTTATGCGTGTTTATCGGGATATTTTTTTGATTTTATACGGATAAAATTGGTGCGTTTGTCGGGATGAACGGAAAACTCCGTGCGGATGGATGCGGGCCGGGGATACGGATGGAGGGGATAGGTTTATGCGGATGGAAATGCGGAAAAGGTGGTACGATTTGCCTGATAATATCTTTGTGCAGGTTTATAGAAAGAAAGTCCTGCAACATTTCCAAACAGCGTAAATGCGTAATTATTCGATGATTATATATGCAAAAAATCATCGTTTATGATATTGCACCTTTTTACTGATTTGAGAAAAATTATTTATCGTGACATTCTATGTCCGGGAACAGCTCGATGAACTCAGAAACAATTTTGTTCTGCAAATTGTTCGGATTGCTTTCTCGATGCTGAGGGTCGCGGCTGATTTTGTACGGCGCGAAAAGCTCTCTTGAGTCGCACCCTTTTGAAAAGTATTGTACGGTATGGACGGTGCGTTTTTAGAGTGCCAGCTTTTTTTGCATGCTCGGGTGCTATGGAAAAGGAGCGTTTTTTGTGCTATTTTTAATGACAATTTTTTCAGCGGAAACAATTCACTTATATATAGAAGAAAGGTTAAAAAACAATGGACTTTGAAGAAAACAAAAGCGGAAAGGATGCCACTTTAAACGCTCGTTTTAAGGATACCGGAAAAAATCTCCAGAATTGCCACACGGATTCGATTTCGCTAACGCGAAATCCATCTTTCACTTTTATAGATTTATTTGCAGGTGCTGGAGGTCTTTCTCTAGGCCTGGAACAAGCAGGTTTTACTCCAATATTCGTAAATGAAATTGTTCCGCAGTTTAATGAAACTTACAGAAAAAACAGAAATCTCTCCGATGACCAATATTTTGTAGGCGATATAAAGGAACTCAATGAAAAAATTGATGAATATCTTCCTCGTTTTAAAGACGCTGATTTAGTTTGCGGGGGTCCGCCTTGTCAAGGCTTCTCAATGGCAAATCGCCAGAGAATTATTGATGACCCAAGAAACCAACTCTATAAAGAATATCTAAAACTTCTCTCTGTTGTTCGTCCCAAGTTTTTCATTATGGAAAACGTTCGTGGAATGAGCAAAAAATGGGAGGAAATAAAAGAAAATTTTGAAACATATCTAAACGCAAATCAGAAAGAATCTTATCAATTTTCTTCTCATCTTTTATATGCAGAAGATTTTGGTGTTCCTCAGCATCGTGAAAGATTTATCGTAGTCGGTAACAGACTCGGTATAAATCCAGAAGCAGTATTTGATGAAATTTTCAAGAGTAAACAGAAACCATTTGTTCTAAAAAATGCCCTTGAAGGACTTCCGAAACTTGGAACAAAAAAAATCAAAGGTAAAAATAATGTCGAAGATTCTGATACTGGTTTTACGGAATGTGATTTTGAATACACAGAAAATGATTTCTATCACTTTATAAATGGTAATAAAAAATTACACAAACTTTATAATCACAAAAATCGTTACAATAATCCTCGCGACATAGAGATTTATACTCGGCTTCCTCAAGGTGCAAATTCTTTGCATGAATCCATTGCGGACATAATGCCATACAAAAGTCGCAATGACATTTTCAAAGATAAGTACTTCAAACTTGAAGAAGACAAAATCTGCAAAACAATAACTTCTCACATGAGATTCGACTGCAATATGTATATCCACCCTTGGTGCAGTCGAGGTCTTAGCCCAAGAGAAGCAGCACGAATTCAAACATTTCCAGATGATTACATTTTCTATGGTTCGCAAAACAGTTGGTATGCACAGATAGGAAATGCCGTTCCCGTAAAACTTGCCTATGCAATCGGCAAAGGAATCGCAAAATTCCTATGAACCATGTAGAACTTTTTTCCGGAATTGGCGGATTCAGACAGGCATTAAATCTAATTCAAAAGGATTTTAATATTCCTTTTAATTGTGTCGCATTTTCTGAAATCGAAAAGAACGCCGTCGCAACATATAAAGCAAATTATGACACAACAGGCGAAATTGAAATGGGCGATATAGTTGCCTTCAATTCTAACGAAGATAACATTCGCAATTTACATTTTGATTTACTGACAGGAGGTTTTCCTTGCCAACCGTTCAGCATGATGGGGGAACAGCTTGGTTTTTCAGATACTCGCGGAACGATGTTTTTTGAAATTGAAAAGATTCTCAAAATAAAAAAGGAACAGGGAGAACAAATTCCCTTTGTTGTGTTGGAAAATGTTAGAAACCTTTATACACACGATAAAGGAAATACTTTTAAAACAATAAAAGCTCATTTAGAAAATCTTGGTTATCACTTTTTTTCAAGCATTTTCAATACAGAAAATTTTGCACTCGCTCAAAAACGAAACAGAATCATCATATTTGCGACAACCAAAAATATTCCAAATGGATTTGATTTTTCGGCTGAAAATATAAAACAAGTTTTTGATGCCCATATTGATGAGATGAAATCAATTTATAAGCAGCAAACAACGCTTGATGTTTTAGAGAAAGAAGTTCCTGCAAAATATTTTCTTAGCGAAAAGATAAAACCCACAATTCTTTCAAACGGAACTGCTGGATTTAAGTCTAATTCAAAAATTAATCTTCTTACGGCGCGTCCGTTATGCGCAACAATGCACAAAATGCACCGTGCTTGTCAGGACAATTATTTTAGTCAGGAATTTATCAGTTCAGAAAATCCAATTGCGTATCTTAAACAGAAATACACAAAAGAAGAAGAAGCAACTCACCACATTAGAAAATTAACTCCAGAAGAGGCATTTAATCTTCAGGGCTTCCCAAAAGAATTTTGCAAGAAACCTCATGAATTAAAAATGTCAGACGGAGCTTTGTATAAACAGGCAGGAAATGCAGTAAGTGTAAATGTCATTTATGCAATTATGTACTACTTATTTGTAAATCAAAGGCTAGGAGCATAAAAATTATGGAAAAAATCGAGTGGCATATTAAAAATCAAAATGCGAAATATAAATTCTCAGAAAATCTTTCAAAGGAATCAAGCATAAATATCTCCAAAGAAATTTTTGATTTTCTAGGAGCGAAGCAAAATAATGACATTATAGTTGTAATTCTTAGAAAAAATGATTTTCTCCTTGCTTTTTCAAAACTGATTTCTAGTTTACCGTTATATTATTACAGGAACGGTTCTCAAAAGGCAGAATTCAATTCAAACTTTTTTGAATCAAATTACAGTGAGATTGTAGAGCATTTTGGTGATAACGAAAGAATACAATATCAAGTTAGACTTAGAATTAATGATGAATCTACAACTCGTTATTATCTTTATAGAATGGATGGAGCTAAAAATTTCATTCTCAGAGATTTTTTGATTGGAGAAAATTCAATCTTAAATTTCATAAAAAATGACAACAGTGAAATCATAATCGAGCCAGTAATAAAAATCACAAATAAAGATGACTCTTTAGAAAACTCTCCTTCAAATAAAGATTATATCTCGCCCCCCACACAAACCATCTTCTACGGCGTCCCTGGCTCCGGCAAATCGCACAAAATAGACGAGGAAACAAAAGACTTGCCAGAAGACCAGAAAATGCGCGTCGTCTTCCACCCAGAATACACGAATGCGGATTTCGTAGGGCAGATTTTGCCGAATAATACAGACGGAACCATTTCCTATAAATTTAAGCCAGGTCCATTTACGAAAATCTTGAGAAGGGCTTACTTAAATCCTTCAAAAAAATATTATCTCATCATTGAAGAAATAAACCGGGGGAATGCCGCTGCTATCTTCGGAGATGTGTTTCAGCTGTTAGACAGAATAACGGACGGCAAACCTGAAACAACTGGCGGTTATTCTTACGGCAATGGCTGGAGCCGTTATTCAATAGAAAACGACTTTATGAACTGGTATATCCGTGAAAACCTTTATGCGGACACAAACCACAAGTTGCAGAACGAGGATGACGGAATCGCAACAAAATCAGCGGACGAGTCGCAGAAGGCAATCGAAATCGGAGAGCTTCATTTTTCCGCGCTTACAGGAATCCGCCTTCCTCCAAATCTTTCGCTTTTTGCAACGATGAACACAAGCGACCAGAATGTTTTCACACTGGACAACGCGTTTCAGCGAAGATGGGACATGAAACTTGTGGAGAACAAGTTTGAAGGAGAAGACGCGGATGCACAGCGCAACGCAAAAATCGGCGGAACAGAAGTCACTTGGGAAAACTTTCAGACTTTCATAAACAAAAAAATCAGCGAGAGTTCGTCCTCTGTGGGAATGAGCAGCATGGAGGACAAAAGGCTTGGCTGCTGGTTTGTGAAGGAAACAGATGGAAAAATCTCAAAAGAAAAATTTGCAGAGAAGGTCTTGAAATATCTTTGGGACGACGCGTTCAAATTCAATCACGACGACATTTTTAACATTCAGGAAAACGCTTATTTTGAAAGCATCGTCGAAAAGTTCAAGGGAAAAGAAAATGAGAGTTGTGACTGGAGTATTTTCAAAGACACAAGTTTTGTTCAATCAGCGAATGAGCAATAGAATATGAACGACAAAGAAGAGTTTTCATTTTCAAACCTTTCTCTCAAAGATATATGTTTTTATGACGCAAAACTTTCTGGCGATGACTTTGTCGGTATCAAACACGAAAGCGGAAAACTTCGTGTTCAGTTTCCGCTCGGCTACAGGAAGGCTGATGATGAAAAAGAAATCCGAAAGGACATTTTGAATCTTATTTCGGTACTTTCCACTTTTTCGGACAATGAGGACTCCTATATTCTGAACGACGCACAAAAAGCGCAGTCGAAAGCATTTCCGATTCATGCCTACATGTTTCTCATAAAAGATTTCCTTCAAAACGGCTACTATTCGGAGCGAGAGACGGTCTACAGCCGCGCTTCCTCAGGAAAAATAAACTGGGGGAGGACGATAAAGCAGGTAAAGCCGCAGTTGGTGGAAGGTTCTTCCGTGTATCTCGAATTTGTCACGAGAAAGACGAACCACAACGAAAACGAACTGATAAGCCAAATACACAAAACGCTTGTTTTCGAGAGCTTCTTAAAAATCGGGTGGATTTTCTCTTCGTTCGCTCCGCAAAAGGGCGCGCTCAAATTCAACTCGAATCTCTTCCGTTCCGTGCTCAATTCAAAAATATCGCAAACATTTGAGGAAAAAAAACTTCTGCTTTTCAAGAACATGCTCGCCATAATCGACTACATGGACTCTTCTTCCGAAGAAAAGTCGTTTTATTATGGAACAGAGCATTTTGAAAGCGTTTGGGAAAGACTTGTCGATACAGTGTTCGGAGAAAGCGACAAGGAAAAGTTCTACCCGAAATGCCGCTGGATTATTGACGGCAAAGGCGAAGCAAATTTCGGAAACGACATCTACAAAAAATATTCCCTCCGGCCCGATACGATTATGATTACAGGCAGAGGAACACAGAAGCAAAAAATTTTCGTCCTTGATTCAAAATACTACAAATACGGCGTCTCAAAACGCGACTACGATTTGCCGGGCACAGGCTCAATCGTGAAGCAGATTGCTTACGCGGAATTCATCGAAGGAAAGCCCGATTCTCTTCCTGGCGACGTGAAAAATGTCTTGAACGAAAAAGAGATATACAACGCGTTCATTCTTCCCGGAAAATCAAGCGTACTCGGCGGAGAGCTCGAATATTTCGGATATTCGTGCGCGGATTTTAAAAATGAAACAGAAAAGGCTTACAATAAAATCTACGGCATTTTCCTAGATGTCCGCACCCTTATGTACCGTCACATTCCCCACGACAAGGATATGATAAGTCAACTTGCAAATGTTATTGGAAATACCTAAAAGCAGGACCTTGCGGGGCTCTATGTCTTTCCCCCACGTTACCCCCGCATCAGTTCCATGAGTCCCGCTAGGTTTGCGCCTGTGTCGAGCTGGTTTTTGCTGATGAAAAGTTTTACGGTTTTTCTGTGGGTGCCGTACAGTTTTGCCATTTGGTTCACGCTTATCCCTGCAAGTAGCATTACGCTCACTTCAAGTTCTGCGCCGTCAAGTTTGCTTTTTTTGCTGGTGATATAAAGAACTTTGAGGAACTGCACCGTCGCTTCCTGGAAGAAGAATTTTCTGTATTCAGTGATGTTTGCAGGTTAGGGTAAAGACTTCAATCCGTGGACAAATCAACAAACGCTCATGCTGAATAATACATGACGACAAATTTGCAGTATTGTAGTATACTTTTTTCAGGAGGCAGGAAAAATGTACGCAACTACAGGAATAATTCAGGGAAATATAGTTTTAACAGATGATTATACTCTTGAAAATTACAATGGGAAAAAAGTAATTATTACTGTTTTGGATGACGAAAATCAGTTTTCCACTGTTTCTGATGAAAAACTTTTTTCTGTTTCAGACTCTTTAATTAATCAAAATATTGAAGCGTACAAGGAACTTGCAAAATGATTTTTTTTGACTATGAGCAAGTTGTAAAAATCCATAGCACTCTTATTGCAAGAACAGGCGGCATAGACGGGGTTCGTGATAAAAATCTGTTGGACTCTGCTTTAAAAGCGCCTTTTCAAACTTTTGGCGGAAATGAACTTTATAAAAGTATTTTGGATAAAGCTTCCCAATTTTGCTATTCACTGATAGAAAATCATCCTTTTTTAGACGGAAACAAAAGAATTGGTGTGCATCTGACTTTATTGTTTCTTAAATTGAATGGTGTTGAACTTTCCTATTCTCAGAGTGAATTAATTGAATTTGGACTAAATATTGCTTCTGGAAAACTGAATAAAGATGATATAAAAAATTGGCTTAATTCTCATATAATCTCTGGCAAGTAGGATGGCTTCATGGAAAAATCAAACATCACTTTTTTGCTCTGTCATAAAATCCGAAAGTCTACTGGCGCCTTAATGGAAGTTCAAAAGCGCTTGGCCGCAAAAAGCGCGGTTTTGTGCTATACTGAGGGCCGTTCAGGAGGAAAATCGTATGCCGATGATTGAAGCGAAGGTGACGGTGGAGTTGCCTGCAGAAAAAAGAGACGTTTTGAGGGCCGAATTTGGAAAGGCCATCAGCCTGATGGGAAAGCCGGAATCATATCTGATGGTTAATCTGCTTGACAAGCAGGACCTCTACTTTGGCGGGAAGAAGCTCGATAAAGGCGCTTATGTTGAAGTGAAGGTACTCGGAGGCGTTGACGGCGGCGCAAGCGGAAAAATGACCGCCCGCTTGTGCGAGATTCTGCAAAAGGAACTTGGCATCCCGGGAAACGCGGTGTACGTTTCCTATTGGGGAACTGCCAACTGGGGATGGAACGGCGGGAATTTCTAGCGCCGCTCCCTTTCCCTTCCCCTGCCAGGTGCGGCAGGGGATTTTTTTTGCTGTTCGCTTGCTTCGCCTGAATCACGGCATCGGAAGAATGGCTAAGGATTTCTTTGAATGCTTGAACCTCAGCCCCCCAAAAAAAACAGGGCCCGTCTTGCACAGGCCCTGAAGAAAAGAAGGATTGGGTTTAGGATAGATTAATTTTTGCCCTCAGGATTTGGCTCCGGAGCTTTCTCCGGCAAGGTTTCGGGCGTTTCCTGCCAGTTGTCAATTATCTCCTGATAAATATTAGGCTCTTGTACCGGCTTTACTGTCGGTATTGCGTTGGAAACATCCGGATAGCTTGTTGCATCGCAGTTGACACTTTTTTCCCGTTTCGATGATAATTTTCCCAAGCAATGAAAATATTCGGAGGAGAAGATGTTTTTTCTTGTCGGCGCTCAGACGTACAGCCATGAGCTTGGATTCTACAAAAAGGAAGGGACGTGCCCGGGGTGCGGGCGCACGATAAACCTCGGGATTGCGCGCTATTCGGCCTGGCTCACGGTGTTTTTTGTTCCGTGCATCCCGCTTTCGATAAAATACTACAAATACTGCCCGGACTGCGGGATTTCGGCGCAGATTACGAGGAAAGAGGCGAAATCCCTCCTCGGACAATAACGCGGAAGACATCATGGCGCGCCTGACAGAAGAGCAGCGGCACAAAAACATGTCCCGGATACGGAGCACCGGCGGAAAGCTTGAGGTCGCGCTCCGCTCCGCGCTTTTCAGGTTCGGCTTCCGGTTCCGGAAAAACGACAGGCGTCTCAGGGGAAGCCCCGACATCGTTTTCCCGCATTACCGCGCGGTCGTCTTCATAAACGGCTGCTTCTGGCACGCGCACGGCTGGATGAGCGGAAGCTCGCTCGTCCAGTCGCCCGTCCTGGAAGAAAGCGCGCTTTATTCTCTCGGCTGCGCGAAATTCAGGATGCCCGCGACGAACCGCGAATTTTGGGAGGCGAAGTTCGCGCGCAACAGGGCGCGGGATTTGGGCGACATCGCGGAGCTTCTGTCGCAGGGCTGGCGTGTCGGAATCGTCTGGGAATGCTCGATTCTCGGGAAGAAGCGAAAGGAAAAAATCCGCGGAGTTGCGGAAAGCATATCGGCGTGGCTTGAGGAGGGATTCTCCGAGCCGTTCCGCACGTTCTGATTTGATGTATAATAGACCTGAGCGGTAGCAATGGTGTCGCTCAGGTCGGCGAGTCCAAAAACGCGCAGATAGCGCGTTTCTGAACATCGCGTTTCGGGGTAACCTGTTCTGAAATTGCGGTTTCCGAACAGGTTCACTGGTGCATTCGATATTTTTTTTGCGGAGATGATGCGCATGGCTGACGGAAAGGAAGATTTGCGGGAAAAGAACGGGGAGTCCGAGCCTTTGAGCGGGCGGTACGAGGAGTGGCGCGTGCTTCAGGGGCGGGAGGACGCGGAGATGCTTCAGGAAAAATCGTCCTCGTGGAAAAACGAGCGCGACTGGATGGAAAAGCACGACCGCGATGATTACGAATGAGCTTTTTGGGGCGGGCTTGGCGCATGGCGGCGGGACGTATGCCGTCTCGCTGAAATTCAGCTCCGGCTCGTCGGAGGAAATATCTTCGGCGGTCGAAAGCATGGCGCGCGTTACCGGAAATTCCGCGCTTGCCGGAAAAAACGCGCCGCCGCATCTCACGCTCGGGATGTTCCACGTTTCCGGCAGCGATGTTCCCGTGCTTTTGAAATCGTTCTCGGAATTCGCGGAATCGCAGCGCTTTCCGATTGAAATCGAATTCGGCGGGATTGACGGCTTTCTGACGAAGGTGATTTTCCTTTCTCTGAAAAGCGGCTCGGAGTCGGAGAAGCTCGTCAGAAAGCTCAACGCGGCGCTCCACGGCATTTTCCTAGGCCATTTTGAGCCAGGTGGAAACAGAAATTACCTTCCGGAGCGTTTTTTTCCGCATGTCGCCCTTGCGCTGAAGCTCGGCGCGGACGGATTCAAAAAGGGGATGGAATTCTCGCGGGCAGTTCCCGTTCCGGAAAAAGCCGCCGCTGTGTCGGTTTCGCTCGCGCGGTGCCGCCCGTACGAGGAGATTGGGTCGTTCCCGATTTCATTTGCCTAGAACAGATGCCGCAGCGGATTGGCCTGAAAAAATCGTCATGCTGGGCGCTTTTTTTTTGCAAAAGTGTTGACACAATCGGGGCGTTTGCATATACTAGTTCACGTTTTGGGGGCGTAGCTCACCTGGCTAGAGCGTTTGAATGGCATTCAAAAGGTAGTCGGTTCAAGTCCGATCGTCTCCATCAGAGACCCGCTTTTTGCGGGTCTTTTTTTTGCCCGGACGGCGAACATGTGTTTTTTTCAGCGTTCGGGCGTGTAGCGCGCGGCGAATTCCTCGGCGGGGATGGGGGCTGAAAAATGGAAGCCCTGCAGATAGTCGCAGCCGATTTCCGTCAGCGCGCGCGCCATTTCCTCGTTTTCGATTCCCTCCGCCGTCACGCTGAAATTCATCTTCTTGAACATCTGCACGAATGTCGGAATCGTGTCGTCGCGGCTCGCGTAGTAGTCGCGCACGAGCTCCATGTCGAGCTTCACGTTCACGAACGGGCATTTCCTGAGCCGCGTCACGTTCGAGTAGCCGCTTCCGTAATCGTCGAGGACGAACTGGAAGCCCGTGTTCCGCATCAGCTGTATCTGCTTCTGCAGAAGCGCGTAGTCAATCATCGACTCCTCCGTTATCTCAAGATGGATGAGCTTCGCCTCGACGCCGTATTTTTCGAGGATGGCGGAGAAACGCTCGTTGAGGTCGCGGCGGAGGAACTGAATCGGGGAAAGGTTCACGTTTATCCACGATATTCCCATCGCCGCGATGTCGTGGTTCCGAATGAAGGCGCATGTCTTCTCGAACATCTGCTCGCCGAGCATCGTTATGCGGCCGTTCTTTTCCGCAATGGGGATGAATGCCGTCGGGGATATGAGCGAGCCGTCTGCGGCACGGATGCGCGCGAGGGCTTCCGCCCCCTCGATTTTTCCCGTCCTCGTCCCGAACAGCGGCTGGAGGAATAGCTCCACGGCATTGCTCTCCACGGCATGGACGACGGCGCGTTTTATTTCCGTCGAGCTGTCGATTCTCGCTATCGATTCCTCGTCGACGACGACGTTCCCGCTTCCAATCGTCCTGACGCTGTTCATCGCGGCGAAAAGCCCGTTCGTAATCTTCTCCGGGCAATCAATCCGCATTTCCGGCTTCACCTGCACGAACGTTATGTCAACCGATATGTCGACCTCGGCGCCCGCGTTCCACGGTTTCTTGAACCGCTCGCCGATTTCCTCCATGAGCCGCCCTGCATCTGCCTCTTTTTTTCCGATTATCGCGAACCTGCCGTTCAAAAGATAGAAGGAAATCAGCGACGGATACGATTTCGCGAGGAACTGGCCGATGAGCGCGATGCCCCTGTCCATTTGCGTGCCGCTGTATATCTCGCGGAGCTCCCCGTAGTTGTTGAGGACGAACCCCAGAATCAGGCGGCATCTTTTCCCGGAAAGCTCGCTGAGTATGTCCCTGAGCGCTTTCTTGTTGAAAAGACCGCTTCTCGGCTCGACGTATATCGCGGAATTCTCGAACGAGAGGCAGATTATGACGATTGACAGAAGGCAGAAGCTGTCCATGATGAGGAATTTCGGGAATACAATCCGCATGAGCGTCCCTATCAGAAGCACGATGTTGAATGCGCACGAATTGAGGAAGAACCCGTCCGGAACGCGGCTCCTGTTCGCGAAGAGCGCGGCTATTGATGCAAATATATAGAAGAAACTGCATACGTAAATCGCGTTGTAGAGGAAGCATTTCGCGTACGCGCCGGTCTCGCTTATCGAGAAAATCGTGTCGAAGAACATGTTCGCGAGCGCTATCGCCTCGCATACGATTGCGATGCCTAGGAGCGCGAGCTGATGCGCCGCCTTCATCCCGTTGCGTATCTTCATGATGTCGAGCGTGAACATGAAGAACATCGCCGCGCGCATGATGAAAAGCGCGAAAAACAAGACGTTTATTATCCTGAGGAAAACGTGCGGGATGCTTTTGCCGCTTTCAAGGGCTGCCGATGAGGCGACGTCGATTGTGAGGACCGCCATCTCGATGAACAGGATTTTGAGGAATGATTTGTTCAGCTTTATCGGAAGGCGCGGCCGCGTGAAGTAGAAAACGAGAAACGTGGACAGAGCGATGAAGTTTGGAAGCACGAAGCTGTAATTCCACATTGAAAAACCTCCTGAAAGCCGCTCCTGGCTTGCGCAATCTGAGCCGCCTGCCCCGGGAAACGCATGTCCGGAGCGGGCTGTATAATAAAACAGATTACTTTGAACTCGTCGACCTGAGCGATAACGAAGTTGTCGAACATGTCTAATTATGTTGCAACAATCGCGTATAAACAAGAAATTTAAGAGGAAGTTTTGCCGGCGGGAGAGGATGGCGCGGGCATGTTTCTTTTGCCCGCGCATGTAGAAAATTGACAAGAAAAAAGATTTCCATGCCGAACGGCTTTCGCAGGAAAGCTTGTTTCGGCATCTCTTGTATTACAGCGCTTCTAAGGGGGGCGGCGTGCGGTTAGACGCGGAACTGGTCTATCTGCGAGCCGATTTTCATAATCGATTCGCTCATTTTCCCGGAAAGCTCGCTCAAGGATGTGCCCGTCTCCTTTATTTTCCGCGCGCCGAATCCCATGTCGCCCATTCCCTCCTTTATCGTCGTCGTCGCGTCCTGGAGGTTCCGTATCTCGGCGAGGATTGCCTTGTTTCCCACGGTCATCTCCGCGCTCGCGTTCCTTACCTCCGTCGTGCCGTCGTTCATCGTGTGGAGCGATTCGCTTATCTGCCGGGAGCCTTCGTTCTGCTCGTCCATCGCTTTTTTTATCTGGAGGACGAGCTCGTCCGTCACTTTTATGAGATGGCTGACCGTCTCGAACGCGGAATTCGAGCCGTCGGATGATTCGACGACGCGCGCGATTGACGATTTTATGTTGGAAAGCTGCTCGCCTATCGTCTTCGACTGGACGGACGATGTTTCCGACAGCTTGCGGATTTCGTCCGCGACGACGGCGAATCCCTTTCCCGCATCGCCGGCGTGTGCCGCCTCGATTGCGGCGTTCATCGCCAGGAGGTTCGTCTGCTCCGCTATCGCCTGTATCGCGGAATTCGCCTCCTGGAGCATGACCGACTGCGCCTCGATTTTCTGAATCTGCTCGTTCACGTCCTTCTGCTTCTCGATTCCGTCCTGCGAATTCATGCGGAGCTTCTCGAACGACGACGCCATCTTGTCGACGGACGACCTGACGGAGCCGATGTTCCCAATCATCTGCTCGACTGCCGCGCTTGCCTGCGCGACTCCCGCCGACTGGCTCTCTATCATCCGCTCCAGCGATTCGATGTTCGACGCGATTTCGTTCACCGCGCTCGCGGTCTGCTCGACGGACGAGTCCTGCCTGAATATCTGCTCTTGCATGTGCTCGATGTCCTCGATTATCTGCGTTATCGCGCACTCAGTATCCGCCGTGCTCGCGGAGAGGTCCTCGCCGACGAGGCTCAGCTCCGCTTTTGACGATTTGACGTCGGCGATTATCGCGTTGAGCTTCGACGCGAAATCGTTGAATCCTCTGACGACGGAGCCGATTTCGTTGTTCGACTTGAATTCAATCCTCTTCGTGAGGTCGGCATCCCCCGCGGCGATTCCCGTTATCGCGTTTTCCACGACCCGCAGCGGCTTTATCATCCCGCGCGTGAGAATCCCGATTACGGAAAGCAGGATGATGACGATTGCGAGGCTCGCGACCGCCTGCGTGCGCTCAATTTTCTTTATGAGGCTGAAAACCATGTCCTCCGGTATCGAAAGCGCGAAACCCCATGTCGTTCCCGGAATGTGCTTGTACACGGCGAATTCGCGCCCGTTCCCGGAAAGCGAGTCCACCCACTGCGCGCCCGCCTCGCCGATGGCAAGCGAGTCCGCGACTTTCCTCATCCCGCTTCCTGCCGGGGAGCTTGTCTGTATGTTCCGGCTCATGACGAGCGATTTTTCCTTGTGCGCGATTACGATTCCGTCGCCGTCGATAAGCCATCCGTAGCCGCTTCCGCCGATGTCGATTTCGTTGACCTCGGAAATGATGCCGCCGATGTTGACGACTCCGGCAATCAGCGCGATGTTGTGCCCGTTCCGCCTGATTGCGCGCGCGACGTGGACGACCGGCTGGCCCGTCGCCTGCGAGATTACCGGGTTCCCGACGAATTTCTGCTTTCCGCGCTTCAGTATCGCGTCGAAATAGGGAAGGGCGCTTATGTCCGTCCTTTTGCCGATGTCGCTGTAGGAGTGTCCGTCCTCGCCGCAAAGAATTATGTAGTCGAACGACGGGCTTCTGATGTCCTCGTGCGCGGTGAGCCATTGCGCTATCTCGGCGATTGTCCCGTCCTTCATTATGTCCGCATTCAGGTACGAGTCCAGCTCCTTGTGGAAGCCGTCGATTTTGTTTTCGAGCGAGGCGACATAGCCGTCCGCGACGATTTTGTAGTCGTTCTTCGTCTCCTCCTCGATGTCCTTGCTTACGATTGTCGTCGTTATCGCAAGCTGCGAGAAATTCAGCGCGAGGATTACGATTCCGGCGGCGACAGTAAGCCTCGTTATTATGCTGGAGCGCCGCTCTGTTTTTGTTGATTTCATCTTTATTTTCATATTTCAGGCTCCTTTTTAAATATTCAGCGTTTTTCGGATGGATTCTATGACGAGGCAACCTGCGTTAATATCACAAAATTTTCAAAAACTTCATTTTTTGGAGGTGTTTTTGCGCCTCCTCCTCCTTTTCCGCGGATTTTTTTGTCAAAACTATGAAGGATTCCATAAATTTATGCTTTTTTTATGATATGACCGCGCCCCTCCAACCCCGGAAACTGGCGGCCGACGGAAAAATTATGCGAAGTGCCCCGCAATGGCGCCGTGCGCGCGCAAAAAAAAGCCGGCCGGATGACCGGTCGGCTTTCGTTTTTTTTCATTTGCTTATCGGATGCGTTTTTTCCCGTTTTGCGGGAACGCGGGCTGCCGGCTTTCATGCGCGGCCTGGGCTTCCTCAATCGTCTTTTTCATGAACGCCACGACCTGGTTGAACGCCTCCGCGGGAGTCACGCCCGGCGGAAGCCTCCCTTTGAGAATCGTCTCGGGAATTTTCGTCCCGTTAAAATCGCCCCCGAACCCCGCGACGACGACTCCTGATGAAAGCGCTGCCTCGTATTTTCCCCTGTTTGCCATCATGTCGGAAAGCTGCGCCTTCATAAGCGCGATTTCGTCCTTTCTTTCCATGCCGTTTCCTCCTTTTTCCGCGTGCTGTCTGGATTATAGGGCGTTTTGCCGAATCGTCGGGATTTTTTTGAGCCGCCCTGTTTGAAAAAGCGGTTGGTTTATTTTTTATGGCGCCTGAAACCGCGACAGAATTTTTGGAAAAGCGCGTCACCGTTTTCGGGTCAGAAGCTCAAGGTTGCATCTTGAAGGCTCCGAGCAGGCATTTTCGTGCAGGTGGAGCCCGTTTCCGAGGCAGTTTTTCCACTCGCGGCATTCGGCGCATCTTCCGGTTTTTGCCCAGCTCCTGTCGCGCATGTTGCCGTAGCGGCTGTTCCACATGCGCATGAATTCGAAATCTTCCTTATAAATGTTTCCCTGTATGAAATCCGGCGCGCGTACGGAAAGGCATGCCGAGACGGAGCCGTCGCACATCACGCTTCCGACGTTTATCCCGCCCCTGCAGAAAAAGAAGAAATCCCGCGCCTTGAGCTCGTAGTCGCCGAGGTATCCCTCGCACGAATAGTTGAGGCGGATTGATTTTCCGTCTTTTTTGTACGCGCGCGTCTCTGCGATGAAGTCCATGAGGTTCCGGTATTCCTCGGGCGAAAGCGCCAAATCGTTTTTCGCCGCGCGTCCCTCGGGAAAAATCGAGAAAATCCTCCATTGCGGAACGTCCATGGAGAGCAGAAAATCGCGGAAGCTCCGGAGCGTCCCGATATTGCCTTTGTGGACGCACGTAATCACGTCGAACACGAGCGCGCCGGGAAATTTCCGGCTGAACGACGATGCCGTCCGTATCGCCTCCGTCGCCTTCGCGAACGAGCGCTCGTTCTGCCTCAGCTCGTTGTGTTCCTTCTCGAAACCGTCGAGGCTGAAGCTTATCGACGACAGCCCCGCATTGACGAGCGAGTTGAACCGCTCCCGCGTCATCGCTAGCGAATTCGTGACGATTCCCCATCTGAACCCGCGCTTTATGATTTCTCGCCCAGCCTCCTCCAAATCCGCGCGCAGCAGCGGCTCGCCGCCCGTTATGCAGACCGTGAGGTTTTTGTACGGGTTGTTTGCCCGTATGTCGTCGAGAACGCGCGCGAAGTCGGCGACAGGCATGTCCGGGACTCCGCTCGTCGAAATGCAGTCGCTCCCGCAGTGGCGGCAGCGCAGGTTGCATCTGAGCGTGCATTCCCAGAAAAGGTAGCGCAGCTCGTGCTTTTCGGTCTCGCGCTTCCTGTAGAGGCGGAAGATTGCCTGCTTGATTCTATTCGGCATCATTTTCCAGCGTTATTTCGCCGAGGTCTTTGTCGTCCTGAAGAATGACGTTTCCAATTTTCTTTTCCGTGAAAGAGCCGTGTTCCGTGCCGTCAACGTCCTTCAGGGTAATCTCGTATGTTCCTTCCAATTCGCTCTCGAACGCGAATTTTCCCGAGGAATCCGTGTGCTCTGTTCCGTAATAGCCGTCCGAATCGCATACTCTCACCTCGATTCCCTCTATCGGTTGCGTGATCCCGTCGATTTTTCCCGTTACGGTTCCTTTTATGCTGTAATAGTTCTCCGGCATCCCGTAGCACGATGTCAGCGTTCCGATGCCGAGAACGCCGAGTATCGTTCCTGCGATTTTCTGCCATGTCCATCTGATTCCGCCTTCCATGTTTGACTCCTGAAACTGAAATTCAAAAGCCTGCTCGGGGACGGTGTCCGGGGAATCCGTTTCCGAGCAGGTTTAATGAATAAAATTATATTTCCTGTGTCGGTTCCGGTCAACGCCGTTTCCTGCTCCTTTTTTTTTGCCGGAATGCTTTTTCCGGCCTATCATTTTTTCATGACGTACGGATACATTCGCGTTAGCACGAGCAGGCAGACCGTCGCGAACCAGAAATTCGAGATTTCGGAATTTTGCGTGCGGAACGGTCTGGCTGTCGATTCGTGGATTGAGGAGACGATAAGCGGGACCGTCGACCCGAGCAGGCGCGAGCTCGGCAGGCTTTTGTCCGACATAAAGCGCGGCGACATCATCATCTGCTCGGAGCTTTCCCGGCTTGGAAGAAGCCTTTTCATGATTATGTCGATTCTCAACATCCTCATGGAAAAAGGCGCGCGGGTGTGGACGATAAAGGACAACTACAGGCTCGGGGACGACATACAGAGCAAGGTGCTCGCGTTCGCGTTCGGCATCAGCGCGGAAATCGAGCGGAACCTCATAAGCCAGCGAACGAAGGAGGCGCTCGAGCGGAAGAAAAGCGAGGGTGTCAGGCTCGGTCGTCCGCCCGGCTCGGCGTCGGAAAAGAGCAAGCTCGACGGCGCTGAGCTTTCCGTGAGCGTGATGGTTTGTTCGGGGACGAGCATAAACAGGATTGCGAAGCTGCTCGGGACGCACCGGAAAACGGTCAAGCTTTTTATAGAAAAAAAGAACCTCGCGTCGGAAACGGGTATGGAGCGTGTCCGGGCTTTGTGGAGCGCGCCCTGAAAGCTATTCTGTGACTCGGGCGCGGTTTTTCTTTATTTCCGAGCGGATTTTTTTCAGTTTCAGCTTTTTCTCCTTGCTCGCGCGCGTCGGCTTCGTCTTTTTCCGCTTTTTTGGGACGCGGAGCGCGGTCTCTATTCTGTTTTCGAGCCGTGCGTAGGCGATTTTCCTGTTGAGCTCCTGGCTCCGCTCGTCCTCGACGCTGATTGTGATGAATCCGTCCGCGTTTATGATTGGCGAGAGCTTTTCGCAAAGCCGCCCGCGCTCCTCCTCCGTGATTCCCGCGAC
This sequence comes from Treponema saccharophilum DSM 2985, assembly GCF_000255555.1. Classification (GTDB taxonomy): domain Bacteria; phylum Spirochaetota; class Spirochaetia; order Treponematales; family Treponemataceae; genus Treponema_D; species Treponema_D saccharophilum. The sequence continues at coordinate 62,884 of NZ_AGRW01000041.1, read as the reverse complement.
ATCGGAGACGGAGAGCGCGATATGGACTTTCGTGTTCACTTTGTTGACGTTCTGCCCGCCTTTCCCGCCGCTTCTGGAAAAAGTGAGCTGCGATTTTTCGGTTATCGATTTCCGTAGTTCGGTTGTGTTCATAATCATTTCCTCCGACGCGATTCTACATCGATTCGGTGTTTCCATACAGGCATACTTTATGGAAGGAATTGCTTTTTCTTGTGCGGAAAAAATATCAGCAGGCGTGCTTTTTGTGCGGGACCCGCGCTGTGATGGTATAATAGGATTGTCTGTTTTTCGGAGGCGCGTATGGTTCGGTTTGTCTTTCTGGGGCTTCTGATTCCCTTTTTGGGGACTGCTCTCGGTTCGGGATGCGTTTTTCTTATGAACGGAAGCCTCGGGGATTCCCTGCGGCGGTGGCTTTTGGGATTTGCGGCGGGCGTGATGGTCGCGGCTTCCGTATGGTCGCTTCTTATTCCGGGCATGGAGCTGTCCTCCGCGATGGGGCGGCTCGCGTTCGTTCCTGCATTGACGGGTTTTCTTCTCGGAATCGCGTTCCTGTTCCTCCTCGACAGGATTGTCCCCCATCTTCATGCGGCATCCGAGAAGCCCGAGGGAATAAAGGCGCGGATTTCGAGGACGATGATGCTCGTTTTTGCCGTCACGCTCCACAATATTCCCGAGGGAATGGCGGTCGGCGTCGTGCTTGGCGCGATGGTCAGCGGGATTTCCGATTTGTCTGTCGCGGACGGGCTCGCGCTTTCCATCGGAATCGCAATACAGAATTTTCCGGAAGGCGCGATAATCTCGATGCCGCTCAGAGGCGAGGGGAATTCGCGCGCGAAGTCGTTCTGCTTCGGGGTTCTGTCCGGGATTGTCGAGCCGGTTGCGGGCGCCGTCACGATTCTGCTCATCGGCGCCGTGCAGTCGGTTCTTCCGTACCTGCTCGCGTTCGCGGCGGGGGCGATGATTTACGTTGTCGTTGAGGAGCTCATTCCCGAGGCGACGAGCGACGAGAAGACGGATGTCTGCACGATAGGATTCGCGGTCGGGTTTGCCCTCATGATGGTGCTCGACGTCGCGCTCGGCTGAGAATCGTGCAGGCGGATTACGTAGTCGCGCTCGGCTGAAAGCACCCGGCTGTCCTGCATCAGTTCCTCGACAATTGCGGAATTCTCCGCTTCCGTCAGGTTCCTTCCTGCTGAAAGGACGCACATCTTCATCGTGTTCATGATGTAGACGACGCGGAGTTTGTGCTTTTGCGCGAGTGCGCGTGCTGTTTCTTCAGTGTCGCCGTCCCCGATGGCTATTATGAATGTCGATGACGAGAACTCCCGCCCGTCGTTGTCTACGATTGTTGCGGGGGGATTCTGTTTCGTGGCTGTTCCTGCTTGCGACGCGCATGAAAGGAACATCGCCGCCGAAAGAACTGCGGGAATAATAATTTTTGTCATGGGTTCCTCGTTTTTGGATAAAATTGACCTGAAATAACAATATTTTATTCAGGTGGACTTTTTGCGGGCTGCATTTATGCTTCCATTTTATTCTATATTTTATATAATTTAAATGAGAGGTAAGTTATGCGAGATTTTTCATTTTTTGGAGTCGTGGCGCTCGCCGCATCGCTTTTGTTTGGCGGGTGCGATGGGACTGGGAAAAAGATGAGCAGGGGACCCGTTCCGGACAAGTCTGTTTCCGGAAAAATCCTCAATATCTCTCTTGATACTTCCATTGATTCGCTTGACCCGCAGAAGGCCGTCTACGCGTCTGCTTTTGAGCTTATCGGCAACATGATTGACGGTCTTATGCAGATGGATGACGACGGTTCCGTCAAGAAAGCCTTGTGCAAGGAGGAGATTGTCTCTTCCGACGGCCTCCACTACACGTTCAAGCTGAGGGATGACGTTTATTGGTCGAACGGTGTTCCGGTGACTGCCCACGATTTCGTGTACGGCTGGCAGCGGGCGATTGACCCCGCGACGAAATCGGAGTACGCGTTCATGATAAGCGACATCGCGCAGGTGAAGAACGCTACCGCAATTCAGGCGGGACAGATGGACGCCAACCAGCTCGGAGTCCGCGCGGTCGACGACTATACATTCGAGGTCGAACTTCAGGTTCCGGTGTCGTATTTCGACCAGCTCCTCTATTTCTGCACCTTCTATCCGGCGAACAAGGCATTCGTCGAGTCGTGCGGCGACTCTTATGCGACAAGCCCCGAGACATGCCTTGCGAACGGCGCATTCCTCCTCACCGAATATTCGTCGTCCGGAAAAACGCTCTCATTCATAAAGAACACTGCCTACTACGATGCTTCCGTCGTAAAGCTCGGCGGGCTTCATTATGAGGTCATCGAAAGCAGCGACGAGAAACTCCGGAAATACCAGAGCGGTCAGCTCGATTTCGTCGAGATTTCTGGAGATACCGTTGCGAAGATGCGCGGCTCGCCCGATTTCCGCTCGGTTGATTCGGGATTCCTCTATTATGTGACGTTCAATTTTGACGACAAGAATTTTGCGAACAGGAACTTGCGGCGTGCCTTCACTTTTGCCGTTGACAGGGAAATTATCGCGGATGAGCTCGCCGACGGTTCCGCGCCGGCGTATGCGGCAATTCCGCGCGGGTTCGCGTTCTCACGGTCGGGGCAGGACTTCACGGCGAGCGGCATCGAATTCCCCGAGCACTGCTCGTACAATCCGGAGCTTGCGAGAAGGCATTTTGACGAGGCGAAAAGGGAGCTGGGCGTTTCCTCTCTCAACCTGACGCTCCTCACTGCCGACGGCGAGGCGCAGGTCATCGCTGCGAATTCGATAAAGCGGCAGATTGAGTCCCTTTTCCCGGAAGTGAGCATATCGATTGACAAGGTTCCGAAATCGCAGAGGCGCAAGCTTATGAGCGCGGGAAAATTCGAGTTCGGGCTGAACAACTGGGGCCCGGATTACGCTGACCCGATGACCTATCTTGCGATGTGGGTGACGGGAAACGACAACAATCAGGGAAATTACTTTAACCCGAAATACAACGCGCTCATATCAAGCTGCACCGACGGCGACTTGTGCACGAAACCCGACGAGAGATGGAAGGCATTGAAGCAGGCGGAGCTTATGGTTATGGACGATGCCGTCATAATGCCAATATATCAGAAGTGCAATGCGGACCTCATAAATCCGTCCGTCAGGAACATTGCGTTCCATGCGGTTGCCATAAACAGGATATACAAGAAAACGACGAAGTGATTCGGCGCTTTCTTTCGGTTGCGATTTTTAGTTCAGGGGATGCAAAGTATGGGAAACAATAACAGCGCTTCGCGTTTGGCAAAGAAGAAATTCGGACATCTTGCGGTTCAGTTTTCGGTGAAGCTTGTCTCGATGCTTCTTGTCCTCTTCGTTATCCAGGGCGTGTTCATCGTGCGTACCGTAAGGAATTCGACGAAGCAGGATTATTCGGATTTCAGCTCAAAGGTTATCGGCGAGGACGCCGGAAAAATCCAGAACTGGAATGATGTGCTCGTGAACGATTTGAGGATTTATTCCGACAACGATGTCACGAAAACGGGCGATACGGACAGGATTCTCGGATGGCTCCTCTCACATGAGTCGATAAAGAATCCGCTTTTCAATTACATCGTGTTCTGCACTCCCGACGGCGTGGGGCATTCGAGCGACGGCAAGACGATAACGGTCATATCGAAACCTTTCTTCCGCTCGATAATGAAGGACGGGAAAGACCATTTTGTCTCGAACATCGATTTTCAGCTTGACGGCACCGTCTGCTATTACATAGCTCGGCCCGCCTACGATGCGTCCGGCGCGCTTATCGGCGTTTTTGCCGGCGCGGTGAAGCTCGACGAGATTGACAAGATGATAGGCGAGCTTTCGATGGGAAAGGCGGGAAGGGCAATCCTCGTCGGAAGCAACGGCGTGCTCATCTCCCATATGCACGGGCAGGCTAAGTATATGGATTTGTCGTACAGCGACAAGGCCGGTTTCTCAGGTCTTACCGACATAGCCCGGCATGCGTGCGCGGGGGAGACGGGCGAGGGATATTATGTCGACCCGAACGGCGTGCGGACGTTCTCGTCCTTCGTGCCGGTTCCGGGAACGCCGTGGACCGCAATCCTCACGATTCCGCTGTGGCAGATTGACGAGGCGGGGAATTCGCTCCGCGCGATGATTATCGCGATAAACATAATAATCGGTATTCTCGTTGCGCTCGCGGGCATCGTTTTCCTTTTCATCGCGATTCAGCCGCTCCGCGTTGTCCGCAACAGCATAAACCAGATTGCCTCGGGGGACGCCGACCTCACGCAGCATGTCGTCGTGAAGAGCAACAACGAAATCGGCGCGCTTGGCGAGGGATTCAACATCTTCATGACGAAGCTCCGCACCATTGTCAGCGGCGTCAAGGAGTCGAAGACAATGCTTGAGACCGTGAACATCGGTCTTCAGGACAGGATTGAGGAGAACGGAAAATCGATTCAGGAGATAATCTACGACCTGAACGATATCGGCGCGCAGGTTCAGAGCCAGGCGGCGAGCGTCTCGGAAACGGCGAGCGCGGTTGAGGAGATTTCCAAGAACATCGAGTCGCTTGAGCACATGATTGAGACGCAGTCGAGCGGGGTGACGCAGGCGAGCGCGGCGGTCGAGGAGATGATAGGGAACATCAGGAGCGTGAATGTTTCCGTCGGGCATATGGCGACTTCTTTCGGCGGCCTGACGAAGAACGCGGAGGACGGAATCGCGCGTCAGAACGACGTCAACGAGCGCATCAGGAAAATCGAGGAGCAGTCGAAAATGCTTCAGGACGCGAACAAGACGATTTCGGCGATTGCGTCTCAGACGAACCTTCTGGCGATGAACGCGGCAATCGAGGCTGCCCATGCCGGAAGCGCGGGACGGGGATTCTCCGTCGTCGCAGACGAAATCAGGAAGCTTTCGATAACGTCGTCGGCGCAGTCGAAGACGATCCGCGAGGAGCTCAACAAGATTCAGGGCGCGATAAACGAGGTCGTGAACGCGTCGCAGGCTTCGAGCGATTCGTTTGCCGCCGTCAGCAGCAGCATCAGCACGACGCAGCAGCTTGTCCTCCAGATTCAAAGCGCGATGGAGGAGCAGCAGGAAGGCTCGAAGCAGATTGGCGAGGCGCTCAAACTTATGAACGACAACACGTCCGAAGTGCGCGCGGCGTCGCACGAGATGGCGGAGGGAAACAAGGCGATTCTCGTGGAGGTCGACCAGCTGCGTGACACGACTTCCGTCATCAAGGCGAGCATGGAAAAGATATCGGACAGCGCGGGAAGAATCAGGGAGTCGAGCGATTCGCTGAACGAGATATCCGGATCGGTCCACGAGACTGTCGAGAAAATCGGCGGTCAGATAGACCTTTTCACCGTCTGATTTTCGATTTCCGGGGACAAAAAAGCCGTTCCTTTTTGAGGAACGGCTTTTTTCTTGGAAGATTTCGAATCAGTAATTGTCCGCCTTCACCTGGAAGAAGCTTTGCGGATGGCTGCAGACGGGGCACACGGCGGGCGCTTTCTTTCCGACGCAGATGTGGCCGCAGTTCGCGCACTGCCATACGACGTCGCCGTCCTTCGAGAACACGAGGTCGCCTTCGATGTTGGCGAGAAGCTTCTTGTATCGCTCTTCGTGCTCCTTTTCGATTGCCGCAACTCCCTCAAAAAGGGCGGCAATCCTGTCGAATCCCTCCTCGCGCGCTTCCTTCGCGAATTGAGGATACATTTCCGTCCATTCGTAGTGCTCTCCGCCGGCCGCTTCCCTGAGGTTGTCCAGCGTCGAGCCGATTCCTCCGGAAAGAAGCTTGAACCAGATTTTTGCGTGTTCCTTCTCGTTCGCGGCTGTTTCCTCAAAAAGTGCGGCTATCTGCTCGAACCCGTCTTTCCTCGCTTTTGAGGCGAAGTACGTGTACTTGTTCCGCGCCTCGCTTTCTCCTGCAAACGCGGCGAGCAGATTCTGCTCCGTCTTTGATCCTTTCAGCTCCATGTCAGCACCCCCTAAAGTTGGATTTATTTTTTTAAACCGGAAAAAACTTCCCGGAATTTCTCCCGACAACCTGCCCTCATTCCACGACGGTGAATTTCGAGATGACGAACCGCCCGTCCTTCAGCGTCTCGAATCCCAGAAGCTCCTTCCTGTTCACGATGCCCTTGAGCCTGAGCATGTGCCCCTGCTTCTCTGTTATGTCCCGTATCGTGAACGCCGCGTCGTGCGCCACGTCGAGCGTGTAGTTCTCGCCCTTGTCCGTGACGAACCCGACGAACGTGTGCGGCTCGGAGCCGTATATCTGGATGTAGCCGGTTATGCTTTTCTTCCCGAAGAACGGGAACGCCGAGGCCGCCGCCGAAATCATGACGGCAGCGACAAAAAGTATCGTCTTCCTCATTTTTTCCTCGTGCGCCTCTATTTCAGCGTGATGAAAATCTTCAGGGTGTTCGCGCCGCTCTTCGTGAACTGCACCGTGTCGCTCGTCGTTCCCGAGCCGTATGTCCCTACGGCGTGCATCTGGATTCCGTAGTTCGGGCGCAGGTCGATGTTGTATATGTCGTTGCTGAATACGAACGGCCCGCTGTAGCCGCTTTTGTATCCGTCATACGCGGCTTTTCCGTATGAGTATGTGTAGCCATCGATGTTTTGTGGCGAGTAGGTGTCGCTGAAGATGTCGATTCTGCTCATCGGATAATAGTATTGCGTTGAATATTCGTGGTATTCCTCTCCTCCTTCTGCGTCCTTGTTCAGCGTGTAGTTGGAGTCGCCGTGGAGCGCGCGGAGGAACTGCCCGAACAAATCATCGAACGTGTACGATGTGCCGTTCACCGAATTCACCGCGCTCACAATCGACTCGTTGTTCGCGTATTCGTTTTCCATCATCTTCTTCACGAGCGTCGCCCCGCCGTACTGGCGGCAGAGCCATGCGCCGAACGCGTACGATGTCGCATACGAGAGCGCCGCGTTTGAGTCGTCCCTGTATTCGCGGATTCCCGAGCCGAAGTAGAGCGCGTTGAAATCCTTGATTCTGCTTTTCGGGGAATTGTCGTCGTCGATTTCGAGGAATTCCTGCATCATGTCCTCGCAGAGCATCGAGAGCATCTCGTTGTAGCTCGTGTCGGGCGACAGGTTGTGCTGTATGTTCTTCATGTTGAAGTTGACCATGTGCTGGAATTCGTGCGCGAGCGTCGATATCGTATCGTCGAAATTTGCGTTCGCGTACCCGGAGTCGATGTAGAAATACTTTCCGATGTTCGATTTTCCGATTACGGTGCCAGAGTAGAGCGAGCTCTTCGTGCAGTAGTAGTCCTTCGCGTAGAAATAGCCGACAATTCCGACCGTCGAGACGGTTTCCTCGTCTTTGTAGTCGGCTCCGATGTCGTAGATTACGATGTTCACTTTCTTTCCCGTGTCGCTGACGGTTTCGATGTCTGTCGGCGTTTCCGTGTCGTAATCGATTATTTTGTCCGACTCGTTTCCGAAAACGTTCGTTATGACGGGATACATCGCATCGAATTTCTCGGCGTATTCTTCGGCGGTTTTGGTTTTGACTTTGTTTCCGCCGGCAGTTTCGCTGTAGTAGTCGTCGACGACCCAGACGTAGCAATTTTCGCCTTTCGCGCGCAATGTGGCGTTTTTCTCCTCGAATTTGCTTACGGATTCGTCCGTGTCGACGTATATTTTCTTCGTTGCCCCGATATCGTAGTCGGCGACGACGCTTGTCGTGCTCGGCGTTCCCGTCGTCGCGGCTCTCGCCGGCGCGAAATCGAATTCAGGAAGCTTCTCCCCGACGAAATGCCGTTTTCCCGTCGCCCCGGCGGTTGTTCCGTCCAAGGACATGTGCGGGAATCCTGGAACCGACGGCGTTTCCGTTATGAGCGCTGAAGATACGACTTTGCGGAGTTTTTTGTATCCTATCGTCGCGTTTTCGGGGTTTACGAGCGTGTAGTAAAGCGTTTTTCCGCCCAAGTCCCCGTTTATTTTTACGGAAAGCGTGTCGGAATCAAGCTCGAACACGTTGCTCGTGGCCGAGTAGTTCCATGTTTTCGTTCCCGTCGCATCGACCGACTCGACTTTTACATATTCCGTTTCGTATTCAGTAAGAAGCTCGCATGACGCAAGCGATAGTGATGCCGAGGCGATTGCAAAAGCTTTTGAAATTCTCATTGTGTAAGTCCTCCTTTGTGTGAAGTGCATTTCGCTGGATTGCCGGCAGCCTTTTTTTTCGGACATGCCGATACGTGATTATAACTCATTTGCCCGTTTTTTTAGATTTTTCCTTAGGCTGTTGTCCGGATTTTCGGCGGATACATGATTTCTAGTGCCGTTCCGAACGGATTTCGCAGAAATCATGATTCGGAATCTGTGTGCGCATGACAAAAACCAAAACAACTGTTTTTCCAGGCGGAGCCTTTCCTTAAAAATCGTGCGGGAAAATCAGCGGGAAACGGCGTATTGTGATGGCTGCGCGCGATTTTTTCTATGGGCTTTTCCTTTTCTGGACGGCTTTTTTGATGAGAGTTCTCTTACGCTCTTCTCATGTGCGGCTAAAGGTGGCGTAGCGCGAATCCGGTAGTATATGGCCATGCGTTGCGGGGAACCTGCGGCGCTCGACTCCTCCTTACGTGAAAGGAAAAAAAACACGGAGCACCCCGGAATCGTCGATTTCGGGGTGTTTTTTTGCGCGCGGGATTTTCGGAAGGCGCCTCCCTTATTCTATCTGAGTCGCTCGATTGCCGAAAGAAGCCGCTCCACTTCCTCCCGCTCCGTTGCCCAGCTTGTCGCGAAACGAACCGCGATTTTTCCGTTGCCGCATTTTTCCCAGACGCTGAAGCCGATTTCCTTCGCGAGTTTTTTTGCGAATTCCTCGTCGAGGATTACGAACTGCTGGTTTGTCGGCGAGTCGATGAGGAACTCGAAATTCATGCGCGACAGGCCTTCCTTCATGAGCATCGCGTTTTCGATTGCGCGCCGGCTTATCTTCAGGTAAAGGTCGTCCGTGAAAAGCGTGTCGAACTGCACGCCCATCAGCCGCCCCTTCGCCATGAGCGCGCCGTGCTTCTTGACGAAATTCTGGAAGTGTGCCGGCTCGTTCCCCTTCGTGAAGACGACGGCCTCACCGCACAGCGCGCCGACTTTCGTCCCGCCGATGGTGAAGGCTTCGCAGAGCGACGACAAATCTTTTATTGAGATGTCGCAGCTGTCGCTTGCAAGCCCGTAGCCGAGCCGCGCGCCGTCGATGAAAAGCGGCATCCCGCGGCTTTCGCAGACTTCGTGTATTTCGGAAAGCTCCTTTTTCGAGTAGAGCGTCCCGTATTCCGTGGGGAACGAGATGTAGACGGGGCCGGGGAACACCATATGCTCGCGGCTTCCGTCGCTTTCAAAATCTTCTATAAATTTGAGCAGCTCGCCGGCGCGGATTTTCCCGTCGTGCGACGGGATGGCGAGGACTTTGCGCCCCGTGAATTCGACTGCGCCAGCCTCGTGGCAGTTTATGTGCCCCGTCGTCGCCGCGACGATTCCCTCGAACGGGCGGGCGAGCGAGTCGAGCACAATCTGGTTCGCCTGCGTCCCGCCGGAAATGAACGTAATCTGCGCGGAATCGTTGCCGAGCGCCGCGCGGATTTTTTCCTGCGCGCTTTTGCAGAACGAATCGGCGCCGTATCCGCTTTCCTGAACCATGTTCGTCTCCACAAGGCGCTCAAGAATTTTCGGGTGCGCGCCCTGCGTGTAGTCGCTTTCGAATGTCATCGCGCTGCCCCCATTGTGACGGCTTTCGCGAGCTGGTCGGCGCAGCTCGTCCCTTTTGTGCCGCACGTGTTCCCGAGCAGCTTCGCCGCGATTTCCTCGCCGGTCATTCCCTCGCAGAGTTTCGCTATCGCCTTCAGGTTTCCGTTGCATCCCCCTTCGAACGATATTCCGTGAATCCTGTTCTGCCCGTCGCGGGAGAATGTTATCTTCCTCGCGCACGTTCCCGACGTCGTGAATTCGACTGTTTCCATCAACGACCTCCGTTTTTTTTTGTTTGTTCCGGAATGATACATCATATATGTGGATTTGCTCTGAAAAGCGCGCCTGGTGCGTTCCTGTTTTACTGCATCTCGTCCTGGATGCGCGCGCCCATCAGGAATGCGCTTGCCGTCGATTTTGGGGCGTTCCTCTTTCGCGCAGTTTTTTCCGTGCCGGCTTTTTTCGGGGGGAACGAGGCGCACGTGTACGAGTATGCGAACGCGTCAAGGAGCGGGATGTTTTTCCCGTCTATGCTCTCGTCGCGCGATTTCATTATGCAGTAGAACCTTCCGCGCTCCTCGTCGCCAAGGCTCCGCCCGATTCCGATCGCGATGTGCGCGTCCTGCTCGATGTCGCCTGCCTCGCGGAACAATCCTTCCGCGATTATGTCCGATTTGTTCTGCTTCTTGTCCTCGTCCGTCCGCCCGAACTGCGCGCCCGCGATGCAGATTATGCCCCTGTTCATCGCCGAATCCGCAATCTGGTGGCTCGTCTCCTGAATCTGCACCTGCCTCGAGCAGCTTTCATATCCGTCGGGAATCCTCAGATGCTGGATGTAGTCGATGAGGACGATTCTCCCGCTCCTGCTCATGTTTATCGTGTCCATCATCTCCCGGAACGAATGCGAGCGCGGCCCGTCGAATATCGCGAGCTTCCCGTCTGCCATCATCTTTCCGATTTCCGCTTTCGCGCCCGTTATGAGGTTCCTGAAAAATCCGCCGTTTCCTTTGTCCGACGAGCGGAGAATTTCCTTCGCCGCGCCCCTCGCTCCCGTCTGCATTTTGAGAAGCTCCTGCCGCTCGTTCCCGCTCGCCGTCGAGAACGCTTCGTTCAGTATCATCCTGAAAAGAATCTGGTTCGGCGACTCCTCGCTCGTCACGAAAAGAACGTTCTTCCCGTGCCGGAGCGCGTCCATCGCGATGGAGACGAGCATCGTCGTCTTTCCGCGTCCCGTCCGCGCCCCGATGTACGAGAGCGTTCCCGTGGGGAACAGGACCGGCGAATTTTCCCGCGATGGCAGAAGCGCGCAGGCGTATCCACCGTCGGTTCCGGTGTCCAGTATGTACCTGTCGAATTCGTCCAGGCTTGAGATAAGCAGATTGTCGTGTTCTTTTTTTATATGGGGCATAATCCCTGTCTCTCCGGTTTCCGCGGCTTTCCGCCGCGCCGTTTTTTACAAGATTGTACAACAAAATCGGAAAAAAGAGGCTAGTGGGAATTCTGGCGGCGGCATAGAAAAATGCCTTGCTATCTGCGATAGTATGGAGCATGCGGCACGTGCGGAAATCGATTTCCCGTTTTCGTGCTTTTGTTATTCCGGGAGGAAAAATGGAAATCCGTCTTATGAGAACTGATGATTACGGGCCCGTGCGCGGGCTGTGGCTTTCGTGCGCGGGGATGGGATTGAACGACCGCGATGATTCTGAGGCGGGGATTTCGGCATTCCTCGCGCGGAATCCCGAAACGTGCTTCGTGGCGGAGGACGGGGGAAAAATCGTCGGCGCCGTCCTGTGCGGGAACGACGGGCGGCGCGCGTTCATCTACCACACGGCGGTATCCCCGCTTTGCCGGAAGCGCGGGATTGGGCGCGCCCTTGTCGGTGCCGTCGAGGATGCGCTCGTTCGCCTCGGGATATCGAAAGCCGCGCTCGTCGTCTTCTCGCGGAACGAGGCGGGAAACGCCTTCTGGGAAAAGCTCGGCTTCACGGAGCGCACCGACTTGTCGTATCGGAACAAGGCGTTCGTCGAGCTTCGCCGCATCGACACGTGACGCTAGGACCGCGCCGTCCGGATTTTAGGTGGATACATGATTTTTTGTGTCTTCCGAACTTGTTTCGGAATCTGCGTATGTGTCCGAAATATGAAAACTGATTTCCGTGGCGTGCGGAGGTGTTTCATTGACTTTTTTGTTTCCATGCCTATAATCGGGAACCCGGGATTTTCCGTATGAAATTCAATCGGATTCAAAGAAAACGCACGCTTCTCATCAATCTGCTGGCATCCGGCATAATGCTCTGCGCGCTTTTTCTGTCCCTTTTCCACGAAATCCGCCATATCGACCACGACTGCGGCGGTGACGGATGCCCGGTCTGCGCGATCGAGCTTGCTGCGCGGGCGGCGTTCTCCGCGATTTCCCTTTCCGGAACGCAGGCGGCGCCCGCTGTCCCTCTTCCGTCTGTGCAGCTTCTGTCGGTTCCCGCGCGTTCCTTGTGCGTGCTCGTGCCGACGCTGGTCGGATGCAAAATCAAGTTGAACAATTGAATCCTCCTTTTTTCGCACATGCCGCATCTTTTGCGGAACAAAATCTGAAAAAAGGAACATTTTATGAAATCTACTCGCATTATCATGGCAAGTTTTGTCCTTGCCTCGCTCTGCCTTTCTTCGTGCTCGAAGAAAAGCGAATCTTCCGTGCCGGCGCGCCTTTTGCAGAAGGATGAGCTTGTAATCGCAATGGACCCGCGCAAAGTGAACGGGCCTTTCGACCCCTGCAACGGATGGGGATTTACCGGAATCGTGCTTTTCCAAAGCACGCTCATGCGCGTCAATTCCGACAACGCGATGGAAGGCGACCTCGCCGAAAGCTATTCGGCAAGCGACGACGGCATGGAATGGCGGTTCGTCATCAGGAAGGACGCGCGCTTCTCGGACGGAAGCCCGCTGACGGCGCGGGACGTGGCGTTCACGTACAACAAGGCGAAGGAAACGGGGCGCGCAATCGACATGACGCGCGTCGAGAGCGTCACGGCGGAAGGCGATTACGCTGTCGTCTTCAGGATGAAGCAGCCCGACTCGACGTTCTTCTACCAGACGGCTGTTCTCGGCATCGTCCCTGAAAAATCGTATTCGGAAAATTACGGGATGAACCCCATCGGCTCGGGCGCGTTCCGGCTCGTGAGCTTCACGCAGGGGCAGCAGATTGTGATGGAGCGGAACGAATTCTATTACGGGAAGAAAAGCCCGTTCAGGCGGGTCGTCATCCTCCTCATGCAGAGCGACGCGGCGTTTGCGGCGGCGAAATCCGGGCAGGTCGATTTTGCTTCCGTCGGCGAGAACCTCATCACGCAGGACGTGAGCGGATTTTCGGCGGCAAAGCTGGACACGTACGGCTACCGGATGATTTCCCTGCCGACGGTTCCCCTCCAGAAGGACGAAAAATCCGGTTTTATGGTCGGAAACGACGTCACGTCAGACGGCGCGATTCGGAAAGCCCTCGCAATCGGAATCGACCGCGAGGAAATCGTCTCGGGCGCGCTCAACGGCGTCGGGAAAATCGCGTACGACATGCAGATGTCTCTTCCGTGGGGCATCGACGGGCAGCTTTCTGGAATCAGCGACAACAGGACGGAGGAGGCTTCCGCCCTGCTTGATGGCGCCGGATGGAAAATGGGTGCCGACAAGATTCGCGAGAAGGACGGCAGGAAGGCGGAATTCACGCTCATGTATCCGCCGTCGGACAGCGGAAGGCAGGCGATTGCGGAAGTCTTCGCCGTTCAGGCGGCGCGGCTCGGCATCAAGGTCGATTTGAAGGGGCTTGAGCTTGACGACATGAAGAAGGACGGGCTGAACAAGCGGAATGCGGTCGTCCTCGGCGGCGGCGCGTACAATCCGCTCAAGACGTACCAGATGCTCGCGGGAAAATATACGGGAAGCATCGGGTGGTCGAACCTCGCGTGCTACCGGAACCCGAAGGTGGACGCGTACATGGAGCAGGCGCTCGCCTCGACCGATACGGAGCAGTCGCTCAGTTTCTGGCACAAGGCGTTGTGGGACGGCGAGAGCGGGGGAAGCATTTTGGGCGACAACCCGTATATTACCGTCGCTTTCATCTACCACAATTATTTCGTACGCGACGGGCTTTCAATCGGGAAGCAGAAAATTCACCCGCACGACCACAACGTTTCCGTCCTGTTCAACCTGAACGAATGGGATTTCAGCAGGGGAGAGTAAAATGCAGTGGAACCATCATATCCGCTACAGCGTTATGGTGCTTCTGCGATTCGTGCTGCTCGTCGCCTCCATCGCCGTCATCACGTTCCTGCTTGCCTATCTCGCGCCCGTGAATCCGGTCGACGCGTTTTTGGGGCAGCAGTCGGTGACAAGCGACGAGCAGCGCGCCCTTATCGCACGGGAGTGGGGGCTGGACAAAGCCCCGCTCGCACGTTTCCTGCTGTGGATGAAAGGAATTTTCAGGGGCGACTGGGGAACGTCGTATCTGTACCAGCGCCCCGTCCTGGAGATAATTTCCGCGGGGTTCAGAAATTCCGCCCTGCTCATGATGAGCGCGTGGATTTTTTCTGGCGTGCTCGGCGTTTTCCTCGGGATTGTCGCTGCCGCGAACGAGGGAGGGGCTGCGGACAAGATGATAAAGACGCTCTGCTACGTGTTCTCCGCGACGCCGGCGTTCTGGGTGGGGATTCTCTTCCTCCTCGTATTCAGCGTCGCGCTCGGCATTTTCCCGATAGGGCTTTCCGCGCCCGTCGGGATGAGCGCGGACGAGGCGGGCATCATCGAGAAAATGCACCACGCCTTCCTTCCGTCGCTGACGCTCAGCATAACGGGCATTTCGCACATAACGATGTACACGAGGGAAAGCATGTGCCGGATTCTCCGGAGCGATTTCGCGCTTTTTTCTCGTGCGCGCGGATGCTCGAAGGCACAGATAATCGTGCGGCACGGGCTCCGCAACATGCTTCTTCCGGTCATAACGGTGCAGTGCAGCTCGATTAACGAGATTTTCGGAGGCTCCGTCCTCGTCGAGAGCGTGTTCACGTACGCGGGGCTTGGAAGTGTGACGGTAAGCGCTGGCGTGAACGGGGACATGCCGCTCCTCATGGGCATAACGATTATATCGGCGGCAATCGTATTTTCTGGGAACGCGCTCGCGAACCTCCTTTATCCGCTTGCCGACCCGAGGATTGAATCAAGGAAAGTGAACAATTGATGAACATACGGACGAAAACGAGAATTGCCATAACGGCGGCGCTCTCGGTTGTTTTTCTGCTTTACCTTTCGGGGATTCTGCTCCCGAAAAGCTTGTATGCCGTTGACCTCGCGCACAAGAATTCCCTGCCGTCGCCCGCCCATCTTTTCGGGACGGACTGGCTCGGGCGGGACATGTTTTTCAGGACGCTCAAAGGGCTGCACATCAGCATCACAATCGGCATGTTCGCCTCCTGCGTGAGCTCGGTGATTGCGCTAGTGCTGGGGACTGCGGCGGCCGTGTTCGGCAGGAAGGCGGACTACGCCGTCCTTTTCCTTGTCGATTTGTTTCAGGGCGTTCCGCACCTCATTTTCCTCATCTTCATCGCGCTTCTTGCCGGAAGGAATTTCACGGGGATAATGATTGCCGTCGCCGCGACGCATTGGCCGCCGCTGACGCGCGTAATCAGGGCGGAGATTATCTCGCTGAAGAACAGGCAGTACATACTCGTCGCGCGGAGGCTCGGCGTCTCGCATCTCATGGTCGCCGTGCGCCACCTTCTCCCGCACATAGCGCCTCAGTTCATCATCAACATGATTCTCCTTTTTCCCCACGCAATCCTCCACGAGGCGGGGCTGACGTTTTTGGGGATGGGGATTCCGCCGGAGCAGCCGGCAATCGGCGTAATCCTCTCCGAGTCGATGCGGTATATCACGAGCGGCTGCTGGTGGCTTTCTGTTTTCCCGGGAATATCGCTCCTCATGATTGTGCTTCTTTTCGACCAAATCGGGAAGAACCTCCAGAAGATGATGCAGCCGGAGACGGCGCAGGAATAGGGGGGAGGATGGAAAAGATTCTTGAAGTCCGCCACCTGGACGTCGCCTTCAGGATGTACGAGGATTCGTCGTTCTCTGACGGCCAGCGCATCTTGAAGGCGATACGGAACCTTCATGTCACGCTTTGCCGCGGCGAGATTGTCGCGGTAATCGGTTCTTCCGGAAGCGGAAAAAGCCTTCTTGCGCACGCGCTTATGGGGATTCTGCCGAAAAACGCCGTCTACCATCTGGACATGGATTTTTACGGTCAGAAGATGGCGCTCATCCCTCAGTCGATATCGTACCTCGATCCGCTCAAGAAAGTGGGGAAGCAGCTTTCGCTCGGCCGCCTTTCGAAAAAGGAGCTTGCGGCGATTGCGGAGCATTACGAGCTTTCCGCGAAGGATTTGGACAAATACCCGTTCGAGCTTTCAGGGGGAATGGCGCGCCGCATCCTCATCGCGACCGCGTTCACCTCCGGCGCCGACCTCATCATCGCGGACGAGCCGACGCCGGGGCTGAGCACCGCTCTTTCCGACGAGGTTCTCCAGCATTTCAGGCATTTCGCCGACAAAGGAAAATGCGTACTGCTCATAAGCCACGATATCGACCTCGTGAGTTTTGTCGCCGACCGCATGATTGTCCTGAAGGACGGCGAGGTCGTCGACGCGCTTTCCACGGAGGATTTCCGCAGGGGAGGGGAGTCGATTCGCCATCCGTTTACGAAGGCGCTGTGGCGCGCTCTCCCGCAGAACAGCTTCGAGCCGACGCCGCTTGAGGAAATCGAATCGCAGTGCGCGCGCGCGGAGGCAAAACATGCTTGAGGGAAAGGACATTTCGTTCTCGTACAAAAAAGGGAAGGCCGTCCTGAAAAACATATCGCTGTCCGTCTCCCCGAACGAGCGGGTCGGGATTGTCGCGCCTTCGGGCTACGGAAAAAGCACGCTTGCGAAAATCATGGCGGGCGTATTGCGGAGCGAGACCGGAAAAGTCGTCGTCGACGGGGACGAGGACGCGTTCGGGGACGGATACAGCCCCGTCCAGCTCATCTGTCAGAACCCGGAGCTTGCCGTAAACCCGCGCCTCCGGATGAAGGAGACGCTGAACGAAGGGTATGATGTCGATTTCCGGACAAGAAAGGCGTTCGGAATACGCGACGAGTGGATGGAGCGCTTCCCGTGCGAGCTGAGTGGCGGCGAGCTTCAGCGGTTCTGCATTGTCCGGGCGCTCGGCCCGGAGACGAGGTATCTCATCACCGACGAGATTACGACGATGCTCGACGCGAACACGCAGGCGCTGATTTGGAAGCTTCTCCTTGAGCAGGCGGAAAGCCGGAGGCTCGGGATGCTTGTCATAACGCACAACATGCACCTTGCCCGGCGCGTCTGCACGAGAATCATCGAGCTTGACAAGATGGGGCGGTGACGATTCCCGCTGCCGGGTGCGCCCGGGCGTTCTCAGGTCGAGAACGATTCGAGCGAGTATCCGGCAGCGGAGATTGTTTTCGAAAAATCCTCCGCCGTCCGCTCCGTTTTCGAGAGGACGCGCGCCGAATTGTCCGGCAGCGAGACCTCGGCGAACGTTCCCGACGTCTTGTTCAGCGCGTTCTCCACGCGGGCGGCGCACGACGCGCACTTCATCCCGCCGATGGTGATTCTGTACGAGAACGGGTAGTGGCTTTTGTCCTTGTCCGCGACTTCTGCTTTTTTCATTTTCGGGGAACGCGTCCCGCAGCATGATGAGCCGTTTTTGAGCCGGCTAATGACGCCCGAAGCGGCAATCGCGCAGAGGAGCGCGAGCACTGCCGCGGTTATGATTGTGCTTGCATTCATGCTTGTTAGCTTATACTAACGAAAATTGCGTGTCAAATCCTTCACGACCTCGCCCGCGATTATAAGCCCCGCGACTGACGGCACGAACGCGCAGCTTCCCGGGGCGGGCGAATTTCCCTTCATCTCGACGGCCTGTCCCGCATCGGGCGAGCGCGATACCGGAATTTCCTTTGAGAACACGACTTTGACGCCGCGAATTCCGCGCTTCTTGCATTCCTGCCGCATCACCCGCGCGAGCGGGCAGACGCTCGTCTTTGCTATGTCCGCAACCTCGAACATCGTCGGGTCGAGCTTGTTCCCCGCGCCCATGCTTGAGATTATCGGGACGCCGTTTTCCTTTGCCTGCACAATCAGCTGGATTTTCGCGGACACGGTATCGACTGCATCGACGACGTAATCGTATTG
Organism: Treponema saccharophilum DSM 2985; assembly: GCF_000255555.1. GTDB lineage: Bacteria > Spirochaetota > Spirochaetia > Treponematales > Treponemataceae > Treponema_D > Treponema_D saccharophilum. The sequence goes on along the minus strand of NZ_AGRW01000041.1, from coordinate 44,905 downwards.
GCGAAAGTCGAAAAGCTCCTTTGTCGCCGGAAGGAAGAAGCAGTTGAACGTCCTGACGGCGGCATCCGGGTTTATGTCGAGAATCCTTTCCTTCATGACGTCGACTTTAGCCCTGCCGAGCGTGCTGTGGAGCGCGACCGCCTGCCTGTTTATGTTCGTGAGCGAGACCGTGTCGCTGTCGATTAAGTCGATTTTTCCGATGCCGCTTCTCGCCAGCGCCTCAGCTGCGTGTCCGCCGACGCCGCCGATGCCGAAAACCGCGACGTGCGCCGAGCCGAGCACGTCGAGCGATTTTTTTCCGAGCAGAATCTCGGTTCGTGAGAATTGGTTGAGCTTCTCCTGCATTTATTCCGCCTTTTCCGTCGTTTTGGGGAAGGGGACGACCTTGTTCGGGGTTGCCGTGTGCTCGCCGAGGCTTTTTTCCATCCATATCATGTCGTACCATCTGCCGAATTTGAACCCGCAGTCGTGGAACATGCCGACTTCCGCGTAGCCCATCCGTTTGTGGAAATCGACGCTCGCGTTCGTCAGGTGCTCGTCCTCAGTGCGCGTGTAGGCGATGCAGGCGTTCGCGTTCAGTATTCCCATCCGCCTGAGCGAGTCCTCGAGTGCGCCGTAGAGCAGCTTCCCGATTCCGCGCCGGCGCGCGCCCTCCGCGACGTAAATCGACGTTTCGACGCACCAGTCGTACGCGGCGCGCTCGTGGAACGCCGATGCGTACGCGTATCCCTCGATGCACCCGTCCTCCTCCGCGACGATGTACGGATATTTCTTTGTCGTTCGGGCTATCCTCCCGGCGAATTCCTCGACGCTCGGCACGTCGTACTCGAACGTTATCGCCGTTTTCTCCACATACGGCGCGTATATTTCCAGAAGACGCTCCGCGTCCTCCGGCGTTGCATTCCTTATTCTCATGGCGGGCAATTATAAGCCCTTCTCTCGTTCTCCACAATAAACCCACGGAAAAACGCCTTGGAGAATCCCCCTCGCGCGCTTTTCGGGCAAAAAAAATCCCGCGCGTGTGGAGAAGAAGAAAACACGCGCGAAAGGCGGAAATCCCCGTACAGGAACTTCCGCCTTACTGGGCAATGAAGATTTTTTCTTCTAAGCCGCTACCGTAACAGTTTTACTTACAGCACTTGCAAGGGGCTTCAACTCCTTGTCGCCGGAGCAGTAACGGGTGCGGATTACGATTTTGTAATTCCCTTCCGAAAGACTGTCGGGAACGTAGAACTCAAGTGTCTTGGGCTTGTTGGAACTTACCGTTTCCTTACCCACTTGCACCCAGGTTGTTTTGTCTTTATTGACATTGCCTTCCGAGTCAAGCGGCGCGAACCAAATTCCTGCGTCATCGCCTAAAAGCTTGAGCTTTGTGCCGGTGATTTTTACGCTTTTTCCCTTCATCAGATTGCGCTCTTCGTTCTGGTTGAAGGTGTTGATGATTCTGTCGATTACAGGGCTTGAATCCGCGATGATGACCTTATCGACTTTGAGGCTGTCCACGGCTTCCTGGGCACGGCTGCTGGGTGTAAAGTTCAGCTTGAATCCCGGAATGCTTGATTCCCCCGGATTTTCTCCGCTTACACTTCCTGCGACGCTTATGTACAAGGTGCCAAGCCCAAGAACGTCCACCGCCTTTGCATTCTGGCAGGCAGAAAGCATTTCGTCCCCCAAAAGATTTGCCACGTGCTGAATCATGTAGGGACTTACGCCCTCGTTCTTTTTTGAAATCGATGCGATTAGGTTTTCAAGAGTCACTGTGTTTCTTGTTACACGTCCAATGAACGAATTCTCTTCTGCCGAGAACTGATTTTTACGCAGAGTCACGCTCAAGATGCTGTCTGCATTTTTAAAAGTTGTAGTAGCCATAATTGTCTATGCTCCTGTAAATGGTGGTTTTGACATGCTCAACCACCGGATTTAGTGTTGTTTTGTCAAAGCCGCACCAACGGGACGGCGGGAGACCAAAAACTTTGAGTGCAGAGCGTTCTGATTTTCTTCGCACTGCATCAAGAAAAAAGTCTTTGACGGGAAGCATAGATTTATAGTAGAATAGTACAATCGATTTTGGATTCTGCTATAGAATCTATGCAAAGCTTCTGTTTAACGCCAATTAAACGGGAGCTTATTTTTTGCCTGCAGGCCATCTAACCAATCCTCCTTTGTAATTCAGTCTGTTTGTTTTGAGCCATGATTTTTGGAACGATATTCTTCATAAAATTCTCCGCAAGAACTTTATGATTCTGACAATAAAAGAGCGCAAGAGAAATCTGGTCTTTGCCCATACATGAGCCGAAGTCAAAATCTCCTGCGCTTTGCGCTTTCAGAAGCTCCTCTTCGCTGAACACAAGCAGAGATGTAAGCAAATCCGCAATGTTTTCGTGAATGTTCATAAAAACAGCTTTTGAAACAGTATCAAGCCGTTCAAATTCCTGAAGACCAAGGTTCAGCTTAAAATAGTTTATCAGACCCCAGTGTGAAATTTCGTGTGCAATGGAGTAGAGCGCGCTTCGGTCTCCGCTGCGGGCTCTTTCGTAGACGGATTCCTTGATGCAAATTTCATGCAAGTTTGCGCGATGTTTGTAATATGCCTGCACGCTCTCCTTGCAGTCCCAGTCAGCATCGGCAATAACATTGAACTCAAAGTTTGTGTCGGCCTGGCATAGCGTATTTTCCGCAATGCTTAACGCCGGAAAGTTTTGCGTGGAGCTGAGCCCGAAAAACTTTTTGAACTCAACTGCCATCTGCTTAAAATCCACAATCATCATCAGGATGACCGTTCCAACCACTGAAATCTGATCCGCCATTTAGTAACCTCCTTTTACATAGGCCCAGCTTCCGATTTGATTCTTTGCAGACAATCCTTTATTTCTGCAAGCTGCTTTCTGTTCATCTGCGACAGGTCATGCGCAAACATAACAGCAGTGTCCACATATTCAGGGAAAAGTTCCTCCTGAATACCCGAAAGGCCGATTTCGACCTTTTTCCTTGATTCCGCGACAAGCCGCGCAAACTCAAGCTTTTGTTCCTCCGAAAGGCTGTATGCCTTATAGAGGTTCTCCTTCATATCTTCCGGCGCAGTCCTCTTGTTGTTTTCTATTGCCGAAAGATAAGCGGCAGAAAGATTGATTTTTTCCGCCATATCGCCCAAGCTCTCGTCGCTGTCAATGCGAATCTTCCTAAGAAACTTTGCGATTTCTGTAGCCATATTTACCTACCCGTCTTTACGGTGTCTACCGTAGGATTTTGTCAGTAAGGCGGTTTGCTACTTCCGCCTTATCTTTCTTTCTTGTTTATAATATATTACAGATATTTTATAGAGTCAATACTGAAAATATAAAAATATTTACAAATTGTAAATATAAACAAATCCATTGTGTATGAAAAGGTAGTTCCACAGACAGTGGAAAGCCTTATCCATTGCCTGTGGAATGGACTATCCACACACCGTGGATAAGACATGTGTAAAAGCGCAAGGGTGGTGCGAAATCGTGATATACCCACACTTAAAATGAAGTTGTGGTATAATGCCCTGTAAAAAAAAGTGATGTTTGGGATATTTGTATAAATAATAATGTGGAAGGCTAGATAAATGAGTAAAAATTACAACGAAAAAACACGTGTTCAAATGCCTGCAATGGTTCATTTAACGCGGCTTGGCTTCAATTATATTGGAAAAATGTATGAAGAAAGCGCAGGTGAAACATTTGATTCTGAAACAAATATTCTTATTGATAAATTTCATTCAGCTTTTGAGCGATTAAACCCTTCAAAAAAAGGAGACTGGCTTGCTGTTTTTTCCGATATCAAAAAAGAACTCAACGATGATGATTTAGGAAAACAGTTTTATGAACGCCTAACTTCTGTTTCTCCTTACAAACTCATAGATTTTGATAATCCAAAAAATAATGATTACTACTGCACAGCAGAGTTTACATGCCGTAATGGTGAAGATGAATTCCGACCCGATATTACGCTTTTTATAAATGGACTTCCTCTTGTTTTTATTGAAGTAAAGAAAACTAACAATGTCGGTGGCATGATTGCGGAAGCTAACCGCATGAATAATGACCGCTTACCTAATAAAAAGTTCCGTCGCTTTATAAACATAACTCAGCTGATGATTTTTTCTAATAATATGGAATATTCTGCCCTTGGCGGTATTGTTCCGATTGAAGGCGCATTTTATTGCACTGGTAGTCGCAAGAAAGCCTTTTTCAATTGTTTCAGGGAAGATAATTTTTCATCTCAGCCTATTCCCCCGTTTAATGCTAACTATCCTTATAAACCAATAGATCAGCAGGTTGAAAAGCAGATTCTTACTGACTTTAACTGCCAGGTAATTAAACAGTCCCCTGAGTATCAGACAAACCTTGATATTTATACACCGACAAACCGTATTTTAACATCTATGTGCAGTCCTGAGCGTCTGCTCTTTATTTTGAAATATGGAATTGCTTATGTAAAATCTGAGCGCGAAGTTGATGGTAAGATTGAAGTAACTGACCAGAAGCACATTATGCGCTATCAGCAGATGTTTGCGGCTCTTGCTATTCGTGATGCTCTTGAAAACGGAAAAAAGTCTGGAATTGTATGGCATACACAGGGCTCTGGAAAAACCGCTCTTTCATATTATCTTACCCGAATACTCACAGACTATTTTGCAAAGCATAACAAAGTTACCAAGTTTTATTTTATTGTTGACCGACTGGATTTGCTTGAACAGGCAAAGCAGGAGTTTGAAGCTCGTGGACTTTCTATAAATACTGCTAATAGTAAAACAGAACTTATGGAGCAGTTCCGTACAAATCAGAGCCAGCAGGGAGTTACTGGTAAAGCTGAAATTACAGTCGTAAATATTCAGAAAGTTGAAGAAGACCAGAACAAAGTTCAGGTAAAAGATTATGCAACCAATCTTCAGCGAATATTTATTATTGATGAAGCACACCGAGGTTATAAACCTGACGGATGTTTCCTTGCAAACTTGTTCAATGCTGATAAAGATTCTATCAAAATTGCGCTAACAGGAACTCCAATTCTTAAAGAAGAAAAATCAAGTTGCTCGGTATTTGGTGATTATTTCCACGCGTACTATTATGATAAATCAATTCAGGATGGATATACTCTAAAAATCCTTCGTGAAGAAATCGAAACATCTTATCGTAAGAGACTTACTGAAGCTTACCAGAAACTTGAAAAACTGGTTACTAAGGGTGAACTTAAAAAAGAAGATATTATCAGCCATGATTCTTATGTAAAGGAATTGCTTCGCTATATCATAAAAGACTTGGTAACCTTCCGTCTTTTGCAAGGAGACCCGACTCTGGGCGGTATGATTATCTGTGAGACAAGCGAACAGGCCAGAAAGCTTTATCAGTATTTTGATGAGATTCAGAAAGAACTTAAAGAAACAGAAAAGATGACTTCAACATTGAAGCCGGGACTCATTCTTTATGATAGTGACGATAAAGAAACTCGCAAGCAGATTATAAAAGACTTTAAGAAGAATTTCACAATAGACATTCTGATTGTCTATAACATGCTGCTTACAGGTTTTGATGCTCCTCGTCTTAAGAGGCTTTATTTTGGAAGAAAGCTCCGTGACCATGGTTTGCTTCAGGCTATTACCCGCGTAAACCGTCCATACAATTCTGAATATGGCGAACAGCGTTACGGAACTGTAATTGACTTTGCAGACATAAAAGCAAACTTTGAAGAAATCAATAACAAATATATAAAAGAATTCCAGAAGTTTAGTAGCGAAGATGAAACCGGCTTAGAGAATCTTCCTGATATGTTTACTCAGGTTTTGGAACAAAAAGAAGATATCATTAAACAGATGAAAGAAGCGCGCCAGACTCTTTCTAATTATGATATAAGCAATGCAGAAATCTTTGACCAGGAAATAACTGAAATTGAAGACAAGAAAGAACTCTTTGAACTTCGAACTGCTTTGACAAATGCCAAGAATATGTTCAATCTTGTACGAACTTTTGGTGATGAAGAATTAAAAGCTACCTTTGCTAAACTTGTAATTGAAAAACTTCCAGATATGCTTTCTGCTGTTCAAGCCCGCATTACTGAAATAAATGCAATGGAAGCCTTTACTACAAGTGATGAAACAAAAATGCTTATCAATGAAACAATGATGAACATTCAGTTCAACTTTTCTATGATAAACAAAGAAGAATTAAAGCTTGTTGATAACGGTTCAGAACTGCAGGAAAAGCTTTCTAAAACTTTGCATGAAATCCGCGATTATTATGACCCGGAGGATCCTCAGTTTATTACTCTTGCAGAAGCATTTAAGCAGCGATTTAAGGAACATAAATTTAAGCCTGAAAGCCTTGCTCAGTACAATGAAGAAAACAAAGCGATGGATGATATTTATAAAAAGATCAGGACTTTGCGGCGTAAAGATGATGCACTGCTTTCTCGTTATAATGGGGATAAGAAGTTTGTTCGTGTTCATAAACGAATTGTAGAAGAAAATACAAGACGTACAGAACGACACGCACAGCCAATTATTTCAACAATGACAGATGATATTGTTGAAGCAATGATGACAGTAAAACAGATAATAGACCAGCAGGTTTATGACAGAAATGATATTCTTAAAAAGGATGCCTATTTTGCAGAAACAGTCTGGTCACTTATAGATGATAGTCTTTATAAACTGAATATCAAATCAGAAGTAGAGGACTGTGATTTTATTCAGACGAGAGTCAGCAAACAGTATCTTAATCAATACCACCAGATGTATTTGTAAAAACAACAGAGCTTTTCCGTTAAGCGACATTCAATATATCTTTTTAGTGATAATAAACACTTGTTTTCACTGTCACTAAATACTATAATAAAATGTATGATAGACACGGAGCTTATTTTAACTACATCTGCACGACAGAAAAAAGAAATAGAAAATTTAGACGCAAAGTTGTCTGTTAAGCGAGTTTCGGCAAAAATTCCATCCACTCTTAAAGAATTTGCCCGAATCATAACTGGAATCAGACGTTGCGGAAAAAGCACTTTTGTGAATCAGGATTTTAGGGAATCAGAAAGAAATGCTTTTTATCTTAACTTTGACGATCCGGCTCTTTATGGTTTTTCATCAAGTGATTTTGTAATTCTGGAAGAAGCCATAGAACGATATCAAAAAGACCAAAATGCTTCCAATGCTGTTTATTTTGATGAGATTCAAATTGTAGAAGGTTGGGAAGTTTTTATTAATTCGCAGCTCAGAAAAAACAACCTTGTTACGGTAACTGGCTCAAATGCCTCTCTTTTAAGCTATGAGCTTGGAACTCGCCTTACCGGACGCCATTTGGATTATGAGCTTTTTCCTTTTGATTTTGAGGAATTCTGTCTTTTGAGGAAATGCGAAAAATCTGCCGAAAACTTCAAGTTATTTCTTGAGCAAGGCGGTTTTCCTGAGTTTTTGATTTATGAGCGAACAGAAATCCTAAAAAGGCTTTTTGAAGACATTCTTATGCGTGATGTTGTTGTTCGTTACGGCATAAAAGATGTTCGTTCCGTAAAAATGCTTGCAATCTATCTTGCTTCAAACTGCGGAAATCTTATTACAGGTTCTAAACTTTCGGCTCAGCTTGGATTAAAAACAACCGCTACTATTCTTGAATATCTTTCTTTTTTGGAGCAGTGCTATCTGTTTTTCTTTGTTCCCAAATTCAATTATTCCGCAAAGGCACAGTCTGTGAATCCCAAAAAAGTGTACTGCATAGACACTGGAATGATTCAGAATGTGACACTTTCTGCAAACGCGGATATGGGACGAATGTTGGAGAACGCTGTTTTTATAGAGCTTCGCCGCCGCACAAAAAATATCTGGTATTATGCGGAAGCTGCCTTTGAATGCGATTTTCTTTATGGACGCGATGTTGTGCCGGAAAATGCCGTGCAAGTTTGCTATGAGCTTACGAGAGAAAACCGCGAGCGTGAAGTTCGGGGACTTGTGGAGACTTGCAAAAAATTTGAAGGCGTAAAACCGCTTATCGTAACATTCAATCAAAAAGACAAAATTTCCTACGGCGGAATGATAATAGAGGTTGTGCCCGCTACAGAATTCTTTACAAGTAAATAATTCAGGAGACCATATTTTATGACATCAAATAACATCAGAGAAAAAACAGTTGCGCTTATCGACGAATTAAAAGCAACATGCCAGAGTGCCGGACTTGGCAACGACGGAAACGAGTTTAAAATCATTACGCAGGTTTTTCTGTATAAATTTTTGAACGACAAATTCGGCTACACGCTTAAAAACAAGGACACCCGCTACAAAGCACAGTTCAAGAATGCAAAGGACTGGGAAAGTGAATATGCAAAACTTTCTGAAGACGAACAGAAAAGAGTTTGCCGTGTAATGGGCGCAGACTGTCCAAATCTTTATTCACGCCATCTTATTACTCAGCTATGGAATCAGCAATCAAAAGGTGATTTTGATGTAATTTTTGATTCTACAATGAAAGATATCGCCGCAGAGAATATGGAAATTTTTTCAACACTTACGGTTGCAAATACAAAGATTCCGATTTTTGAAGCTCTCACTCAATATGTTACAGATGACAGCCAGAGAGCAAACTTTGCGCGAGCACTTGTAGACAAGCTTACAAAGTTCAGTTTTGAAGAAGCTTTCAGCGAACATTACGACTTTTTTGCAAACATTTTTGAATATCTTATTCAGGACTACAATACTGCTGGTGGCGGAAAATACGCAGAGTATTACACTCCACATGCAATCGCTACAATTATGGCTCGTCTTCTTGTCGGTGATGATTCAGATTTGCACAACATAGAATGTTATGACCCAAGTGCCGGAACAGGAACCCTTCTTATGGCTTTGGCTCACCAGATTGGAGAAGACCGCTGTACAATTTTCAGTCAGGATATTTCACAGCGTTCAAATAAGATGTTGAAACTTAATCTGATTCTTAACAACCTTGTTTCAAGCCTTGACCATGCAATTCAGGGAGATACTCTTGTAAATCCTTATCATAAATCAGATGACGGAAAAGAATTGCGCCAGTTTGACTTTGTTGTTTCTAATCCACCATTTAAGATGGACTTTAGCGATACAAGAGAAAAAATTGCAGCAATGCCGGCTCGTTTCTGGGCTGGGGTTCCTAATGTTCCAAAGACTAAAAAAGAAGGAATGGCAATTTACACCTGCTTTATTCAGCATGTAATCAACTCAATCAAAGATACTGGAAAAGGAGCTATCGTAATACCAACTGGATTTATTACTGCAAAGTCTGGAATTGAAAACAAAATCCTTCACAAGATTGTTGATGACAAAATTGTTTGGGGCGTCGTTTCAATGCCAAGCAATGTATTTGCAAATACAGGAACAAACGTAAGCGTTCTTTTCTTTGATAAATCTAAAACAGCAGATAAAGTAATTCTTGTAGATGCAAGCAAACTTGGAGAAGAATACAAAGATTCCAACGGCCTTAAAAAACGCCGCCTCACAAACGAAGAAATCGAAAAGATTGTAAAAACCTTCCGCAATAAAGAAGCTGTTGAAGATTTCTCTGTAGCCGTAACTTATGAGCAGATAAAAGAAAAAGGCTATGTTCTGAGTGCAGGCCAGTATTTCGACATCAAGATTGAATATGTTGATATTTCAGAAGATGAGTTCAACGCGCAGATGAAAACCGACACAGAAGAACTCAAAGCAATGTTTGCCGAAAGCCGCAAACTCGAAGAGGAGATTCAAAAGCAGCTGGCAGGATTGCAGTTTGTTGGAGCAGAAAATGATTTTTGCGGGTAACAATTCCGTTTGCTTTTGAGATTGATAATGAGGAAAAGAAAGAAGACAATATTACTAGGGAGAAAACTAGGGAGAAAACTAGGGAGAAAATCGTTCAGGCTATAAAAAATAACCCCAATGTAACTACTGCAGAACTTGCTGATATTTTGGATATTTCCCAAAAAGGTGTGGAATGGCAGTTAAAGCAACTGAAAGAAAAAGGAATAATCCGTCGAGTTGGTGCAGACAAAGGCGGACATTGGGAAATTACGGAGAATTGAGAATGGAAAACGGAATAGCGATACACAACAGAGAATGGATAAAAGACAAAATCTACACGATTCGCGGCGAGCAAGTGATGCTGGATTTTGAGCTGGCAGAAATCTATGGTTATGAAACCAAACGATTTAATGAGCAGGTAAAGCATAATATCGAGCGATTCGATGAGGATTTCAGATTTCAACTGACAGACGAAGAATTCAACGCAATCTTGAGGTCGAAAATTTCGACCTCAAGTTGGGGCGGAACAAGATACAAGCCCTACGCATTTACAGAGCAGGGCATTTATATGCTTATGACAGTTCTGAAAGGCGAGCTTGCGGTTGCCCAAAGCAAAATGCTAATCAGAATGTTCAAGGAAATGAAGCATTTTCTTCAGAACAACGCAAATATTTTTGCCGAAATCAACACAATAAAGCAAAATCTGCTCGAAACGAACATTCATCAGAAAGAGGCGGACAAGCGGATTGACGAGCTTTTTACGCTTATGGACAAATACAATGTGGAAGAAAAACAGGGGATTTTCTTTCAGGGGCAGATTTTCGACGCTTACGCCAAGTTCGAAAGCTTCATTGCTCAGGCGAAAAAAAAAATCGTGCTGATTGACGGTTATGTAGATTTGTCGGTTCTTGAACGACTTTCAAAGAAAAGCAGCGGAGTAAATGTTGTGATTTACACCGATCCAAAAACGAAACTCACCGCACAGGATATTCAGAAATTCAATGCGCAGTACCCAACTCTGACCGTTAATCACACCACAAAAATGCACGACAGATTTTTGATTGTTGACGGAAAAACTTTGTATCACATTGGAGCTTCTCTCAAAGACTTGGGCAAAAAATGCTTTGCGTTTGAAGTGTTTGATTCAGCTTTCATAGCAGATATTTTGGCGAAAGTGTAACAAAGAGATTTGATAATTGATAATGGAGAATTGAGAATTGAAAACTGAAAATGGAAAGTTGAAAAAATATAAGTTGGGCGAGATTTGTGATTTAAATTTGTCTTCACTAAAATCATCTGATAGAATCGATGAAATTCTCTATCTTGATACAAGCAATATTACTGAAAATAGAATTGCTGACTTGCAAAGTTTTTCAATTGCAAATGCTCCAAGCAGAGCACAACGAAAAGTTAGAAACAATACAATCATTTTCTCAACGGTTCGACCGAATCAGAATCATTTTGGAATAATTAAAAATCCTCAAAGTAACTTGATTGTCTCATCGGGATTTACGACATTAGATATAAAGAATCCAGAAGATTTTGATGCAAATTATGTTTACCTTAAACTAACGCAACCATATGTAGTGAATTATTTGCAGACACTTGCTCAAAATTCAGTTTCGGCGTACCCGTCAATAAATCCTGATGACATTGGAAATCTATCTTTTTATTTTCCTCCACTAGAATCCCAGCAAAAAATCGCTGCAGTTCTTTCCACTCTCGATGACAAAATTGCATTGAATCGCCGAATGAACGCAAAGCTGGAGCAAATGGCAAAACGGCTCTATGACCACTGGTTCGTGCAGTTTGACTTTCCCTTCGACTTCGCTTGCTTCGACTCCGCTCAGCAATCGACGCGGAGTCAATCGGTAGCCGAGCGTAGTCGAGGCTACAAATCTTCCGGCGGAAAAATGGAATATAACGAAGTGCTTAAACGGGAGATACCGGCTGGTTGGGAAGTAAAGAAGTTAAGTGATTTTGCAAAATATGTAGATAATACAGACTCTGCTGATATGATTGTGAATTATATTTCCACAGATAATATGCTTCCAAATAAAGCTGGAATTAGTGATTCAATTTCAAAACCTCTAAAAGGTAATTTTGTACGATATGAAAAATTTGATGTTTTGATTTCAAATATTCGTCCTTATTTTAAGAAAATCTGGTTTTCAAACCTGGTTGGAAATTGCTCGACCGATGTTTTGTGTATTCGCTCAAATAGTGAATCAGATTCTTTTTTTATTTATCGTACTTTATGGCAAGATGATTTTTTTGATTATGTTATGCAAGGAGCAAAAGGAAGTAAAATGCCAAGAGGGGATAAAACAAGAATTATGGATTTCTCTGTTGCCTATCCAAGTGACAATACAGATGTTTTGAAGAAATTCAATTCATTCTTTGAACCTTTGCAAAAATCTATATGGAAAAATGAAAGTGAAACTCAAAAACTAACCGCCCTTCGCGACAGACTTTTGCCGCTCTTAATGAATGGACAGGTGGAGGTGAAGTAATGGGCAAAATCTCAATCCGCTTTTTTAACGACAGGGAAGTTCGCGCAGTTTGGGACGAAGAAAACTCAAAATGGTGGTTTAGTGCAATCGACATTATCCGTGCAATCAACAATGAAGATGATTATGTAAAAGCGAGTAACTACTGGAGATGGCTCAAAAAAAGGTTTGGCACGGAAAATATCCAACTCGTGAGTGTCACTCACGACTTCAAATTTGAATCTCCTGATGGCAAAAAGCGAAAGGCAGACGCTCTTGACTACGATGCTGTTCAGACGCTTGCAAAGAATTATCCGAATAACAATGCCGCAAAGTTCCTCGATTGGTTCAATTACAGCGACAACACGATAGACGGACAAAGCAAAAAGAAAGCGTACACTTTTTTGCAGAGCAATCTTGTGAAAGATGAGGATGTCGGAACTATAAAAGCGTTGCAACAGATTCACGCCTACATCTTTGGAGGGCTTTACGACTTTGCTGGCAAAATACGCACAAAAACAATCAGCAAGGGCGATTTCACTTTTTGCGTAGCTCAGTTTTTGCCAGAGGCTTTGCAACAAATCGAAAAAATGAGCGAAAACTCTTTTGAGGAAATTGTAGAAAAATATGTGGAGATGAATGTGGCTCATCCGTTTATGGAGGGCAACGGCAGAAGCACAAGGATTTGGCTTGATTTGATTTTCAAAAAGCGGCTTTCCAAGTGTGTGGACTGGAGCAAAATTCCAAAAAACGATTATCTAAATGCAATGATAGAAAGTCATTCCGATACGGCAAAAATCAAAACTCTTTTGCGAAATGCCTTGACCGATAAAATCAACGACCGTGAGATGTTTATGAAAGGCATTGATTATTCATATTACTATGAGGAATCAGAGTAAATAAATTGTGCAAGCGCAACAGGCTTTTGCCGCTCTTGATAAATGGACAGGTGGAGGTAGAATAATTATGTCGGTTATAGAAATAATATCTGTTGCGACAGCCGTTTTGTCGCTTGGTATATCGTTTTTTCTTGTTTTTAGGGACAAAAAGCAATCCAGGTTGGACTTGCTCATGTCTTTTTATGACAGGCTTCAATCAGCAAATGCCGAACTTCAACTAGCTAAAGAAACAGAACTTGCACAAAAACTTCAAATGAAAGTTGATGGAGAACTTGAAACTGCATGCTTCATGCTTTACAAAAAGAAATTGGATGCAGATTTGTTTTACCATTTGTATGCAAAGTGGCTTCAAGCCAGAGAACGGGAAATTGCCCAAAGTAAAGATTTATACAAATATCTCGGAAAATCATATACGATTTGGGCGATAAAAAAGGGGAATGAAAAAGGGTATTTTGTACCGGATAATAAATTTGGAAGTGAAATGTCAAACTATGCTATGGCTCTTTCTTCAAAGAATGGGCAGGTGGAGGTGAAGTAATATGGAATTAGATAAAATTCAAGATTTATCAACTTGGTGGAACGATAATTACACTTTAATCGCAGATTATGATTTAACAGAAAAAAAGTATTTAGGTGATTCTCAAAATAAGATATGTCGGTTTTGTGGTAGAAAAGAACCTGAAGTTCACTTTCGAAAAATTGCTCACGCAATTCCTGAGTCTTTGGAAAATATAAATCTATTCACAAATTATGAATGTGACGAATGTAATCACAAATTTGGAAATACGATAGAAGACCATTTAAATAAATATCTTTTTCCAAATAGAATTGCCTCTTGTATTTTAGGAAAAAGAGGAACAATAACTTATAAGCATCCGATTTTTGGAGATAATCGTATTGATGTTACAAATGGTCATTGGGATGTAAAAACAGATGGAAAAGTTGAACTTGTACAGCAAATTGATGAGCATACTTTACAGATTAATCTTACAAGGCAGACTTACATTCCTGTAAATGTGTACAAAGCTTTGGTTAAAATGGCTATTTCCATTGTGCCAGAATCAGAAATTTCTAATTTTGATAATACAATAAAATGGCTCCAATCTGATGAAAGAGCTATAGAGGACTATTTTGGCAAGTTTGTAATAATGCGCTTCTTCCCTGGACTTGAAAGATTTCCATATATCAAAGCTTCTCTATTCAAAAGAAAAGATGATAGTTTAATTACACCTGCTTATCAATTTTTTATTTGTTTTAGTAATTATTATTTCCAGATTGTTGTTCCGTGTTTTAAGAAGGATAAGCAATTAGATAGGAAAAGATTTAGTTTTAGAGCCATTCCAACTCCATTAGATTTTAGTCAAAGCATAAAAGGTTCGGGATTGCTAGACTTTTCTAGTCATGAACCAATAAAAAATGAAGAAGCACCAATTCAAATGCATTTTGAGACATCTGAAATGTCAATCGGAGAAATTGAATGAGAGATTATTTATCTCGACAGCCATACATCAACCTTATCAAATCAATAATCGCAAATCAAAGCGATAATCCATCTGGTTATTCCTTTGCTATTGATGGTGAATGGGGAAGTGGAAAGACTTGGGTTCTTACGGAGCTAGAAAATCAGCTTACAGAAGTTTCAGAAAATAAATATTTAATCTTTAATTATAATGCCTGGGAAAATGATTTTTATGACGAACCGCTTGTTGCAATTCTTTCGGTGATGATTGAGAAGCTTGAAGAAGTCTGCAAGGCAGAAGAAGTTATAAATGGCATAAACAAGAAACTTGTGGCAACTTCATTAAAGATACTAAAAAATTTGGCTATTTCAATTGCGAACACAACATTACAAAATAAAATTGGTGTAGATTTTAAAGATGTTGTTGAAGATTTTCAAAAAATTGGCGATGAAAATTCAGATTTAAAATCCCTCAAAAAGGATGTAGATTCTTTTTTGACATTAAAATGCGGAATTAAAAAAATTAGAACTCAACTGTCAGAACTTGCACAAGGGCGTCATATGATTTTTATCATTGATGAGCTGGACCGCTGCCTGCCTGAATATGCAATAAAAGTTTTGGAGCGGCTTCATCATATTTGTAATGAAATGCCGGTGATTCAGATTCTTGCAATCAACAAAAAAAATTTGGCAGAAAGCATATGTAAGGTTTTTGGAAAGAACTTTTCAGAGAAAGAAAACATAAATGCCTGGCAGAAGCTTTTTGCTGATAAGTATCTACAGAAATTTGTTGATGTTATAATTCCTTTGCCAAATGGAAAACTTGAAAATAAATTAGATATTCTTAATGGTTTAGAAAACAACTTTACCTCTTACATTAGAACAAACAATTCAGGACAAGAACTAATAAATCTTGATGAAAACTATTTGGCTGATTTTATATCAAAATTAATGAGTGGTGTTGAAAGACGCTTGCAAGAAAAGATATTTAAACAAGTTTTGTTATGTCATAAATTAACACTTCAGAGCGGTGTTGAATACAAGAAAGAAAAAATGACATATGCAATCTTGATTTATGAAATTATTTCTTGTATCTGTAGGTATGTTTTTCAAACAGCTACAACATGTAAATTGGAGATTCTTGATAATATATATCAATTAAAATTTTATAAATGGACTAATGGAACTAAAAATCCAGAAAAAACAGAAAATAAACTGCTAAATGATAATTTAGGAGAATTACTTTCATCTTCTGTCAAATACAGTGATACACCCAACCAGCAAAGGTTTGCTTTTGAAATTACAGATACAAAAACATATTTAATGGCTTTCTTCTATCGGCAGGAAGCAAGATTTTATGATCCTCTTCAAAATGCTTTATGGGACTGGATTGAAGAAGATAAAGTTTTCCTAAAAAAATATGATGAAATAATGGATATGCTGCTTACAAAATAAAAAGTATTTTCTTAAGGTATAAAACTTATAAGCATTTTAAGAACAAGTATTACATCGTTGAAGATAGGGAGCCGGTCGCGAAGCAAACAAACTAACGAGGTGAGTTTGTAGGCGAGTCTCGGTCGTAGCTATGCGGAGACCGTTGGCTTTTCATTCGAAAACCAAGGAAGACTATGTGGTTTACCGTAGGCTTTACGGGGACAATTCGCTGTGGATTCGGGAGAAGGGGATGTTGTTCAATTGTATGCTCAATTTAAGCCACTTTATAATATGCATACAGACAAAACTATGGATAAAAGGATAAATGATCTTCTGTTTGGAATTAACAAAATAATTACATCTATTTCTGAAATGAGAAATAAAAACAGTGATTCTCATGGCGTGGGTTCAAAAAGAATAATCATTAAAAAACATCATGCCAGATTATTTATAAACTCTGCAATGACAATTACGGAGTTTATTATTTCAGTGGCAGATAATAAAAAGGAACAATAATGCAACCAGATTATCTTTCCCGTCGACGATATCTCGACCTTCTCAAATCAATAATTGCAAGTCAAAAAGACAATCCAACCGGATATTCGTTTGCAATTGACGGCGAATGGGGTTCTGGAAAGACATGGATTCTAACGGAACTTGAAAAGCAGCTTTTAGAAGAGAAAGAGAATACATATTTACTGCCAAAAGAAATCCACAGGCTGTGCCTGTGGTGCGGTGAATTTACAATAAACCCACGGAAAAACGCTTCGGAGAATCCCCCTCGCGCGCTTTTCGGGCAAAAAAAATCCCGCGCGTGTGGAGAAGAAGAAAACACGCGCGGGAAAGGTCTGAAAGGACGAGCCTTCTGGAGGGAATCACTCCTTGACGGCGCCGACCGAGACTCCTTTTATGATGCTCCTTGAAAGGAACATGTAGACGATTACCAGAGGAATAATCGCGAGGCAGATGAAAATGTAGACCTGTCCCATATCGAATTTCTGGTAGTCGGCGCTTCTGAGCTGGGCTATCAGAATCGGTATCGTCTTCTTCATCTTGCTGTTGATTACGAGCGCCGGGATGAAGTAGTTGTTCCACGCCCCGACGAACGCGAATATCGCCTGGACTGCGACGGCCGGCTTCATGAGCGGGACGACAATCGTGTTGAATATGCGGAATTCATGGCATCCGTCGATTCTCGCCGCCTCCACGATGGAGTAGGGGAGCGTCGCGGTGAGCGCCTGATACATATAGAAGAACACGATTGGCGACGCGATTGCCGGAATGAAGAGCGCGGGAAGCGTGTCTATGAGCTTTATCTTCACGAGAAGCTGGATGAAACCGAGCGAAGAAATCTGCGTCGGAATCATCATTATCGCCATTATCGTTTTGAATGCGACGGAGCGGCCCTTGAAGCGGTACATGTATATTCCGTACGCGGTCATCGTGGAGAAATAAGTCGTGAGGAGCGCGCACATGAACGAGACGTAGACGCTGTTGAAAAGCGCGCGCATGACGGGAATGTTGTCGTTCGAGACGAGCTTTTTTAGGTTCTCGAGGAAGAACGAGCCTATGAGAAGGGAGAATCCCTTCTGAATCTGGGCATGGCTCCTCGTCGAATTCACTATAAGAATGATGAACGGAAGCAGAGATGCGACCGTAAGAATTATGAGGCACAGGTAGCAGAACCGTTGCTTCATAAATGTGAAAGTAGCCTTCTTTGTCATTTTCGGCCTCCGGTCATGTTCCTGTATTTGTTCATCGTTATCGAGTAGACGCCGAAGCTGAACACGCTCGTGATGAAGAATGTTATGACGGAAACGGCGCCTGCCATTCCGTAGTTCTTGCTTGCAAGGTGCTTGTTGAGGTACATGATGAGCGTAAGGCTCGTTCTGTTTGGGTTTCCGTCACCGTTCGTGAGAATCTGCGGGACGTCGAACATCTGGATACCGCCGATAAGGCTCGTTATAAGAACGTAGACGAAAATCGGCATGAGCATCGGCATCGTTATCTTGAAGAACACCTGAAGCGGTGTCGCTCCGTCTATCTTTGCCGCCTCGAAGATGCTCTCGTCAATTCCCATGATTCCCGCCATAAGCATGATGGTCGTGTTGCCGTACCACATGAGGAAGTTCATGCTGGCGATAAGGCCGCGGGTCCATTTCACCGAGCTGAGGAAGCGGATGTGCTCCTCGGCAAGCCCGAGCTTCATTAGGATGCTGTTCGCCGGACCGTTGTCGGAGAAAATCGTGAAGAAGAGCATTGCGAACGCCGACGCCATTATCAGGTTCGGCATGTAGATTACTGTCTTGAAGAACTGTTGCGCCTTTATTTTTAGGTCGCTGCTCGTAAACCATACAGAAAGCACGAGGGATATCACAATCTGCGGTATGAATCCCGCAATCCAGATTACGAACGTGTTTCCGATGTAGCGGGGTATGTCGCTTTTCAAAACCTCGAAGTAATTCGTCAACCCGATGAATTTCGGGCCTATCTGCGTCAAACCAACCCTGTAGTTCTCAAAGAGGCTGTTTGTGAACGTTGAGATGAGGGGAATGAGCGAGAATATCGTGAATATAATGAAGAACGGTGCGATGAACGCATATCCCCACTTGTTGAAATCGAATCCTTTCCGCTTTTTTGTCGCGTTCCCGGATTTTTTTGAATCGTTCATTATTTTTCCTTTTTGCATGTTCCGTATTTATGGAAAGGCTGCGCCCGAAAATGCGGTTGGCGTTTTTTCCGGCGCAGCACATGGAAAAGGCGCGGATTCTTTCATGCAACGCTAAAGCATCCGCGCCAAAAATCTACTTTCTCAGATTCGGATAAAGCTCAAGGATTGAGGTGTAGAAGTTGTTCCATCCCTCATCGAGAGTGATTTTTCCATCGAAGTAGTCCTTCATGGCAGCCTGAATCTTCTCGGACATTCCCTGGTCGTACATTGAGATGCAGCTCTTGTCGATGCTCGTCGCAGAGTCGAGGAAGAACTTGATGTGGTTCTGTCCGTTGAGGAACGGGTTGCCGTAGTCGCTTCTCGCGATGGCTTCCATTGCGGGAACGTTGTTCGTGAAGTCGCCCTTGTCCTTCGCGATTGATGTCATGACAGCCGTGTCGCATGTGAGCGTCCTGAGGATGTCGCGGACGAGCTCGATGTTGTCTGAACCCTTAGCGCCGCAAATCCATGTTCCGCCCCATGAGAAGCCCTGCGGTCCTTTGCAGAACGCCCAGTCGCCGTATGAGCCGTTTCCGATTTCCTTCGGACCCTTCTGGTCGTCGAGAGAGGCAGGAGCCATGACGAAGTCGATGAACCATGCCGGTCCGAAATATCCGAAGATGTCTCCCTTGAGACCCATGCCCTGCGAGCTTTCCGCGCTCCAGAGAGAAGCCTTGTTGTTGTAGCCTTCCTCTGTGTATTTCTTTGTCTGCGCAACCCATGCCTTAATCTGCGGATCGATGACAATCTTTCCGTCGACGACCCACGGAGTCTTCATGTTGTCAGAGAACACGCGGAACGCGTCATCGTAGCCGGAGAGCATGTGATAGCCCTTCTCCTTTGCCTGGACAGCGACAGCGTCGAACTTCTGCCAGTCAGAGAGTGCGTTTCCGACTTCGACCGGATCATCAGTTCCGAGAACGTCTTTGGCGATTGAGCGGCGGTAGATGAATCCGCCCGGGCAAGCCTGCCAGGTGAGACCCTTGAGGTTTCCGCTCTTGTCGGTCATTATGTCCTGCGTGTATTTGTACTGGTTCTTGATTTCGTCGCGCGTGAGGCCGATGTCCTTGATGACGTCGAGCGTGTAGTCGGTGTCGACGTACTTGAGGGCGTAGTCAGCCTCGACGAGGAAGAGGTCAACTTTCTCGTCTGCGGGAGCGTCGTTCTGGCGCAGGAGAGCCTCGTCGAGCTTGTTCTGGTAAGCGTTTGACTGGCTCGGCGTGATGACCCAGTTAACCTTGACGTCGGCAGGAAGCTTCTGCGCGTAATACGTGTTGAACCTGTCCTGGAATTCCTCGTTCCAGACGTAGATGTTCAGGACCTTTCCTGAAGTCTCCTTCTTCTTGGTGTTGCAACCAGTGACGATTGCCAGCGACCCGAGCGACGCGATTGCAAGAGCTGCCGCTACAATTTTTTTCATACCGTATCCTCCTTTAGGTGGTAACTGTAAGAAGTTTAAGTCTTGAAAAACGAGAAAAATATAAAAAAATCACGAAAAATATCAAAAATCCATTATAACCTTTTTTATCTGCCCTCACATTTTTTTGCCCCGTTTAAAAAAGTGTGCTACGATTTCAATTTGAGAAGGAGGAACTCATGGAAATACAGGATGAATTGACGAAAGTCGAATTCAAGAACCGCGAACATCTGGTCAAGCACATCGCATACGATAGGGAGATGGCTTTCTTCCAGAGCATAGGGAACGGCAATATGGAGGAGATGAAACGCCTTTTCACGCCGTTCGACATCGAGGGGATGGGAAAGCTCAGCGAGAACCCGCTCAGGAACATCAAGTACCATCTCGTCATATCTGTCGCCATGATAACGCGGTACGTCATAGAGTCCGGGATGGAGATGGAGGCCGCATACAATCTCAGCGACATCTATATAAGGAAAGTCGACGCGTGCCAGGACGAGGACAGCGTGAACCGCCTGCACGAGCAGCTCTGCGAGGAGTACGTGCACCGTATGCAGGCGTGCAAGAAGCGCTTCCTCTTTTCGAAGCCGGTCGCGCTCTGCATCGATTTCATCTATAACAACCTGCATGAGAAGATAACGCTCGACGACCTTTCCAACGTCTCCGGCGTCAGCATGTCGTATATATCAAAGCTTTTCCATTCCGAGGTCGGGATTACCATCGCGCAGTACATACAGAAGAAGCGCGTCGATGTCGCCAAGAACATGCTCGTGTTCACCGAGTACACGATAAGCGACATCTCGAACTACCTTCAGTTCAGCACGGAAAGCTACTTCATAAGCGTCTTCAGGAAATTCTGCGGCCTGACGCCGAAGAAATTCCGCGAGCTTCATTTCCGCATCAACCTGCCGCACGACGGCGGAAAGAAAGTCGTGCCGTCAGTCTGAGGGGCACCTGCGCGGATGTTGTCATCGTTTCGCAGTCCGCGCGGCGGGATGCCTCTTTTTTTGTGCCTCGTGCGATGTCGTTATGACAAAAAAACAATACAATTTTCAATAAATTGCTAGAATCTGCGTCTTGCCGTCCATAGAATTGCTCAAAAAGCGAGCGTCCCCGCGCTGCGGGCATCGCACGCCGAAAGGGGTTTTTCCATGGATTTTCAGTCAATGATTCGCGAGGCGGCATCGCAGGGTGCTGTCCTCCTGAGAAATGAGGGCGGCATGCTTCCGTTCACGCCCGCGGACAAGGTCGCGGTTTTCGGCCGCTGCCAGATAGACTATTACAAAAGCGGGACGGGTTCGGGCGGCTCGATTCACGTCCCCTTCTCGGTGAACCTCGCGGACGGGTTTGAGACGCTCAGGCGGGAGAATTTCCCGATGCCGGAAATCGACGGGGCGGTCCTCGGAGCGTACCGGGAATGGCTTTCGTCGCATCCGTTCGACAACGGCGACGGCGGCTGGGCGAGCGAGCCGTGGCACCAGGAGGAGATGCCCGTGAGCGACGGGATGGCGCGCGACGCGGCGTCCCGGTCGACTAAGGCGGTGTTCGTCGTGGGGCGCACTGCGGGCGAGGACAAGGACAACAAGCCGGAGCCGGGAAGCTACTACCTGACGGAGACGGAGCGGAGCAGCATCGCATCCCTCTGCCGCGCGTTCCCTGCCGTCGCCGTCGTCATGAACGTCTCGAACGTAATCGACACGTCATGGATTGACGACGATGAATTCCTCGGCAAGATTAAGGCGGTGCTATATTCGTGGCAGGGGGGTATGCAGGGCGGCCAGGCGTGCGCCGACATCCTCTGCGGGAAAGCCACCCCGAGCGGCAGGCTCACCGACACCATAGCGTATTCCCTCGACGATTATCCTTCGACGAGGAATTTCGGGAGCGGGGACGACGAGATTTACGCGGAGGACATATTCGTCGGCTACAGGCATTTCGTGACGTTCGCGCCCGAAAAAGTCATGTTCCCGTTCGGCTTCGGGCTTTCCTATACGACGTTCTCGCAGGAAGTGCGCGGAAGCTCGTGCAGGGGCGGGGAGATTTCCGTCACCGTCGAGGTGAGGAATACCGGAAATGTGCGCGGCGCCGACGTCGTGCAGGTGTATGCCGAGTGCCCGCAGGGGCTTTTGGGCAAGAGCGCGAAATCACTCTGCGCGTTCGCGAAGACGAAGGAGCTCGGGCCGGGCGAGCGCGAGACTGTGGAGATTTCCTTCCCCATGCGGAGCATCGCCTCGTACGACGACAGCGGCGTCTCGGGCTTCCCGCATTCGTTCGTCCTAGAGCGCGGAACGTACCGCTTCTTCCTTGGGACGGACTGCCTCCACCTCACCCCGATTTCGCTCGCCTTCAAGGTTCCCGGAACGACAGCCGTCGAGCTGCTCTCCGAGGCATGCGCCCCCGAAATCCCGTTCAGGCGCGTGAGGCCGGGCGCGTCGAGCGACGGCGGCACGTTCGAGCTTTCCTTCGAGGATGTCCCCGTCAGGACGACCGACATCGCGCGCAGAATCAGCGCGGGCATCCCGGAGGAGCTTTCGCGCGCGGGAAGGAGCATCGCGTTCGGCGACGTCGTTTCGGGGAAGGCGACGGCGGAGGAGCTTGTCGCGGAATTCTCCGACGAGGAGCTCCTGACAATCGTGCGCGGCGAGGGGATGATGAGCCGGAAGGTCACGCCCGGAATTGCGTCGGCTTTCGGCGGGATAAGCGAGAGCCTCCACTCGCGCGGGATTCCCGCGGTCGGGTGCGCCGACGGCCCGTCAGGAATTCGCATGGACAACGACGAGGAGGCGACGCTAATCCCCATCGGCACGCTTCTCGCCTGCACGTGGAACGTCCCCCTCGTCGAGGAGCTGTACGGCTTCGTCGGCGGCGAGATGAAGGAGAAGGGCGTCGACGTCCTCCTCGGGCCGGGATGCAACATCCACCGAAGCCCCCTCAACGGGCGGAACTTCGAGTATTTCTCCGAGGACCCGCTCGTTTCCGGGAAGATGGCGGCCGCCGTCTGCCGCGGGCTCAGCCGGAGCGGCGCGCTCGCCACGGTGAAGCACTTCGCGCTCAACAACCAGGAGTCGCACCGCCGCACGGAGAATTCCGTCGTCTCGGAGCGCGCGCTAAGGGAAATCTACCTACGGCCGTTCGAAATCGCGGTGAAGGAGGGGAACGCGCGCGCCGTCATGTCCGCGTACAACAGCGTGAACGGGCGCAAGGCGGCGTCGAACTACGAGCTGTGCACTTCGATACTGAAGAAGGAATGGGGGTTCGCCGGAATCGTGATGACCGACTGGTGGGCGGCGATGAACGACTGCGTGTCAGGCGGCGTCGCGACGGGGCGCCTCCTTTCGCAGATGATACGCGCGGGGAACGACGTCTACATGGTCGTGCCGAACGACAGCGCCGACAGGGGCGGATTCGGCGACGATATGGAGAAAAGCATGGCGGAGGGAACGCTCACCCGCGCTGAAATCCAGCGGTGCGCGTCCGCGATAATCAGGTTCGTTTCGTGGACGAATGCCGCCAAAAAGCCGCTCCGCCCGCTTCGCGACGAGATTGTCGTCGAGGACGCGCTCGATTCGGCGCCGGAAGGCGCGCGGACGTTCAGCCTCGGCGAGGTCGCTGAAGGGGACGCGCTTCTCGGCGACATGTATTTCGTCGCCCCCGAGGATGCGCGCTACGACTTTTCCGGCGAGTACGTCAAGGACGGGAAGGACACGCTCTCGCAGTCGGTCTCGAACGTCTTCATCAACGGCCGTCCGTGCGGCTCGTTCGAGTGCAGGAGCACCGGCGGAATCGTCGTGAACGCGCTCGCGGCGCAGGTCGCGATGAAAAAGGGCGTCTACAAAGTCCGCCTCGTCCACACGAAGCCCGGCATAACGGTGATGAGCCTTACGATGAACGCCGACAAGTTCTCCCCGATAACGATGGGGCTGTTCGAGTGAGCCGCTCCCCGCAATTGCGGAACCCGTCCGGAAGCTTCCCCGCTTCCGTGCGGTGCTTTTTTTAGAATACGGGCATCCCTGCCGATTCCCGACGGGCGCCTCCTCCCGTCGGCCCGAAACCCAGAAAAATCGGCGGGGATTGCCCTTTTTTTTTCGCCGCCTGCCAAAAATTCCAGCCTCCGCACGGGATACCCTTTCTTTTGGAAGCCGTTCTGCATGACGGAAATCCGTGCCCGCCGCTACGGGATGCCGTGCCGGACATTACGCTGTACGCTTTTTGTTGATTCGCTGCCGGCAAAACGTTGCCGCAGCTTCCTGCTTTCATCGCCTTTCCGCTGCCGCTTCTGTTTCCCGTCAGCTTCGTCCCCACCTCGACCGTGTGCTTGGCCTTTTGAACGGGAAAAGCTCTGCAAGTGAAAATAAGAAGCGTTTATTGCTATTTTTCATAAAATTTTATTAGGCTTTTGATTTTTCGTGCAAGTATAATTTGCCAACAAAAAAAATTGTCGTAATCTGGAAAAGATTGCTGCTGAAAAGGGGTGAACTATGAAATACGGTTTTTTTGACGACGGAGCGCGCGAGTATGTTATTACCCGTCCCGACACTCCGGCACCTTGGGCAAACTATCTCGGCTCGCCGGAATACGGCGCGCTGATTTCGAACAATGCGGGCGGCTACAGCTTCGCAAAATCCGGCGCAAACGGACGTCTCCTGCGCTATGTCTTCAACAACTTCGACCAGCCGGGCCGCTACATGTACATCCGCGACAACGAGTCGAAGGATTTCTGGTCGGCCTCATGGCAGCCGGTCGGGAAGAGCCTCGACGAATACAGGAGCGAGTGCCGCCACGGGACGGCATACACGAGGATGCTCGCCGATTACGCGGGAATCCACAGCGAGGCGCTCTACTACGTCCCGCTGAACAAGTCGTACGAGGTCTGGAACCTCACGGTGCGGAACGATTCGGGGAAGGCGCGTAAGCTTACCGTCACGGGGTACGCCGAATTCACGAACAACTCGAACTACGAGCAGGACCAGGTCAACCTCCAGTACTCGCTCTTCATCGGGCGCACGTATTTCGACAAGAACCGCGTCGTGCAGCAGGTTCACGGAAACCTCGCCGACATCGAGAAGGACAAGCCCGTCGACAACAAAATCGTCACTGAGCGCTTCCTCGGCCTTGCGGGGAATCCCGTCTCCTCGTATTGCGGCGACAAAGAGGAGTTCCTCGGGCGCTACCATACATACGCCAATCCGGCGGGCGTCGAGCGCGGGGATTTGGGCAACGGGCTTTCGTACAACGAGAATTCGTGCGGCGCGGTCTCGACGGTAATCGAGCTCCAGCCCGGCGAGGAGAAGTCGATCGCGTTCATCGTCGGCATGAAATACAGCGATGAGGCGGAGAAAATCATCGCGGGGTACGATGACGTCAGGAAGACGTGCGAGGCGGAGCTTTCAGAGCTGAAGGAATGGTGGCACGGAAAATTCGAGAACTTCCAGGTCAAGACGCCGAGCGCCGAATTCAACACAATGATAAACACGTGGAACGCGTACAACTGCTTCATGACGTTCATCTGGAGCCGCGCGGCTTCTTTCATCTACTGCGGTCTGAGGAACGGATACGGCTACCGCGACACCGTGCAGGACATCCAGGGCGTCATCCATCTTGCCCCCGAGATGGCGGTGGAGAAAATCCGCTTCATGCTCTCTGCGCAGGTCGACAACGGCGGCGGGCTTCCGCTCGTCAAATTCACTCACAACGCCGGGCATGAGGACACCCCCGACGATGCGAGCTACGTCAAGGAGACGGGGCACCCCGCATACCGCGCCGACGACGCGCTCTGGCTGTTCCCGACGGTGTTCAAGTACGTCTCCGAGACCGGAAACCTCGCATTCATCGACGAGGTCATCCCGTTCGCGAACAAGGATTCGGGAACGGTCTACGAGCATCTTAAGCGGGCGATAAACTTCTCGATGGAGCGGCTCGGTCCGCACGGACTTCCCGCCGGCCTCTACGCCGACTGGAACGACTGCCTCCGCCTCGGAAAGAACGGTGAGTCGTCTTTCGTCGCGTTCCAGTATTACTACGCGATGACAGTCATCAAGCACTTCGCCGAGTACAAGAAGGACAGCGAGTACATCGCGTTCATCGACAGGAAGCAGGCCGAATTCGGGAAGCTGCTCAACGATTTGTGCTGGAACGAGGACCGCTTCATCCGCGGTTTCACGGAGGCGGGCGAGACAATCGGAAAGCGGGACGATCCCGAGGCGAACATGTGGCTCAACCCGCAGAGCTGGTCTGTCATCTCCGGCTTCGCGTCGAAGGAGCAGGCGGAGAAGGCGCTCGGTTCGGTCCGGAAGCAGCTCAACACGGAATACGGCGCCGTCCTCATGGATCCGCCGTACCACGCGCACGCGTTCGAGGGGGCGCTCGCGGTAATCTACAACGCCGGCGTCAAGGAGAATTCCGGAATATTCTCCCAGTCGCAGGGATGGATTATCCTCGCCGAGGCTTTGAGCGGTCACGGGAACGCGGCGTTCACGTATTTCCTCGAGAACGCGCCGTCAGCCCAGAACGACAAGGCGGAAGTCCGCGTCCTCGAGCCGTACTGCTACGGTCAGTTCACGGAAGGAAAAGCGAGCCCCCATTTCGGGCGCTCACACGTCCATTGGCTTACGGGAACGGCATCGACCGTCATGGTCGGCTGCGTCGAGGGCATCCTCGGAATGCGCCCTGATTTCGGCGGCCTGAGGATTGCCCCGTCCGTGCCGTCGGACTGGAAGGAGTTCTCTATGGAGAAGACGTTCCGCGGAAAGAAGCTCAAGATTTCCGTCGAGAACCCGAACGGCAAGGAAAGCGGCTTCACTGAATTCTACGTCAACGGCGAGAAGCTTTCTGACAACTACGTCCCCGAATCGAAGCTCACCGCGACAACGGAAATCAGGCTTATTATGTAGCCGCACGCATTGATTGACGCGCGTTTATCGTTGCGGAATGGAGCGTGCGGACGCAACACCTGCTGCATGGCAGGTGTGCGCCTTTGCGGGAGAGGTTCGACACGCATTGTTTTACTAGCGTTTATCGTTGCGGAATGGAGCGTGCGGACGCAACACCTGCATGGCAGGTGTGCGCCTTGGCGGGAGAGGTTCGACACGCATTGATTGACGCGCGTTTACCTTTGCGTTTTGGAGCGAGATGGCGCGGAATCTGGTTGGGTTCCGCGTCTTTTTTTGCTTTGGGTATAAGCCGTTGATGAAATCATTCGTTGCCATGAGAATAGTGAAAGAAGAGATAAAAAATTACGCTCTGTCCGGAAAACCGGTTGATTTCGATTTTGTCATGCCGAACAGCTTTCGCAATCGATTCATCATCCCGCGTTTTCATTGAAAAGAGATTCCGTTGGGAATCTCGAATCCGTGTGACAATCCTTTAAAAGAATTCCGAATCAAGATTTCTTCGGAATCCGTTCAGCATAACGCTAAAAATCATGTGCCCACAGAAAATCCGGACAGAGCAAAAAATTAATCTCAGAAGCAAACTATCAGGAAAAAGCAGAATATGAAGATACAGATTTGTATAATTGCTGGTGCTTTTTTGAGGAAAAGGAGTTTGAGCTTCAAATACAAATTTGATGCTTGCGCGAAATGTTTTTGAGCTTCGAATATAAATTTGATGCTTGCGCGAAATGGTTTTGAGCTTCAAATATAAATTTGATGCTTGCGCGAAACGGTTTTGAACTTCAAATACAAATTTGAGGCTTGCGCGAAACGGTTTTGAGCTTCAAATACAAATTTGAAGCTTGCGCGAAACGGTTTTGAGCTTCAAATACAAATTTGAAGCTTGCGCGAAATGTTTTTGAGCTTCGAATATAAATTTGATGCTTGCGCGAAATGGTTTTGACCTTTAAATATAAATTTGAGGCTTGCGCGAAAGGAGAATCATATATGGAAGCAGGCAATGTTAATAGAATAAGAGCCGTATTTAATGAAGAAAGCATTCGTGTGTATCAGGCGTACAACGACAAAATCGCTGACGAGGCGTTGAGGCTAGGAACGTTCGGCAGCTGTTTCAATACAAAAAGAATGACTTGGATAAAGCCATCTTTTTTGTGGATGATGTACAGAAGCGGCTGGGGAACGAAAGAAAATCAGGAGCGGATTTTGGGCATTGATATAAAACGGAGCGCGTTTGATTATCTTTGCAAAAATGCGGTTGAATCAAAATACAATCCGAATGTATTTGCCTCGGAGGAAGATTGGAAAACGCAGGTGAAGGAATCGGAAATAAGAGTGCAATGGGACCCAGAGCGCGATATTTTTGGCAATCCTCAAAGCGACAGGTCGATACAATTGGGAATACGCGGAAAGTGCGTGGAAAAATACATCGATGAATGGATTTTGCGCATTGAGGATATAACGGATTATGTCGGGGCGCTGCGGGGCAAAATGCAGAACAACGAGGACATTACAAGATTGCTCCCGAATGAGCAAATATATCTTTTTTGAAGACCGATATTGCTGCGATAGTATTTTTTAACAAGACTGCATCTTCATTCCAATATATTAAGGATCAGATAATATGGAGAAATCTATTGAAAAACTTTACAAGACAATCATCAAGGACGGAATTGATGAATACAAAGATTTGCTTGAAAAAACAAATCTTGAAGATGCTACAGATATTGAAAAAATGAAATCCCTGATAAACAACCGGGATTTATACAAAAAATACTTTATTGAAAGCCCGTATATAAAAACTCAAAGTGAGCATTTTTATGCTGGGTATCCATATCCTGTCGCGGTGTATGTTGATTGCTTCAAATTTCATCAAGGCTATGTGAAAGACAACTTTCTTGAAGCTTTTGTTTTATCCTCTGTCTTAACATTCTTCTATGGGGAAGAAATTGAAGAGAGTTTCTGGGATATTTCAAAGCAAGAGCGAAAAGATTTAATGGACAAAGATGATGTTTTAAAATGGTATGCAGAATGTTGCAGCTTTGTTCAAAAGAATCCGAATGTCAGAGAGGTAACCAAAGAGGAAGAAAAGAAGTTTTTATCTTTGCTTGATGAGATTTTAAAATTCAACAATGCGGTTTCAGAGGTCTCAAATAAAATCAAAGGGAAGCTCCAGAATAAAAAATTGATTTATTTCAAATCATTCGGAGAAAACTTTCCTGTAATAATCGTTGCCATTTCTGATGATGAAATAGTTT
Organism: Treponema saccharophilum DSM 2985; assembly: GCF_000255555.1. Lineage (GTDB taxonomy): Bacteria > Spirochaetota > Spirochaetia > Treponematales > Treponemataceae > Treponema_D > Treponema_D saccharophilum. The sequence goes on along the minus strand of NZ_AGRW01000041.1, from coordinate 15,583 downwards.
TTTTCGAAATGGATTTTTGTGATTAAAAGCAGAAATCAAAAAGTAACGGTAAACGAGGGATAAAACTAATGTATGTGAAAAGAGTTTTTTTTGACGATTTACGAGAAGCGGATAATTTTGAAAAACAAATAAATTCGCCTTGTTGGAAAGATGTAGAAAATCTTATTGACAAAATGGATGGGAAGAATATCACTCAAATCACGATGGATAATGGTGATGAAGACAATTATTTTTGTTTGGGTGGCGGAAATGAAGGGCTTTTCAATATTTTTATATCTGAGAATGATAATGAAACAATTTTTACTCTGATAAATCCAAATGATGATGTAAATATCTATAAACTTGTTACAGGTGGTCAAGAAGCTGATTTTGAAGGAAGACTATGTGTTAATACGCAAATAGCAAAAGTTGTCGCAAGGTACTACTATGAAAATGGAAAAAAATGCGATGATTATTTATGGGAATGAAGAAAAATCACAACAGACGGGCAGTTTTATGGAAACAAGATTGAATTCTGTTATTGAAAAAATGAAAAGCAAGAACATTGAAAGAAATGAACTTGTTTCATTAGAAGAGATAAAATCATTTGAGAAAAAAAATAATATCAAATTGCCTAATGAACTTGTATCATTTTACACTACAATCAGTAATGGCTGTAAAATGATAGACGGTTTCAATCTCCGAAAATTAGAAGAGTGGAAATTCAAAACAGGTCAACTGAACAGAGATTTTCCATTTACAGAGCCTTGGATTTGGGAAGATGACGAGAACACAGAAAAGTTAAAATATATAGAAGATGGTAACATTGAGCTGATTGACATCGGTGATTCACAAACTTGGAATATCATTGTCAGCGGTAAAGAAAAAGGAAAAATGTGGTTTTTCACAGATGTTGGAATTCAGCCTTGTGCTCCTGCAATGGATTTCTTGACTTGGTTTGAATTTTGGCTCGACGGCAATGAAGATTATTTTTAGGATTTTTGAGAATTGATTACTCAATCTGATAATTGCAGGCTATAAAATCTAGGAGAAAAAATGTGGAAAGATAAACTTGAAGAAATCAAAATAAGACGCGAAAAAAGAAACAGATTTTTGAACAATGGTTGTTCAGCAGAAGAATTAAAATCTTTTCAGCAGACAGTAACAGAAAAATTCAATTATGCCTTATGCCGTGGAACTTGAAAAACTCACCGCTGTTCCCGCATATCTTGAAGAAATAAAAGACACAATCGACGCGCACATAAATCAGCTTAAACAAAACTTGGTGTAAAATCTAAAGGAGAACCTAAATGATTACAGATGAAGTATTTGGCGAACTTCAATACAAAACGATGTGGCACAAAAAAGATTGCTACAACTTGTATGGAAAAGACTTTGAAATCGACCTGTTGATACAAGACGAAGAAACACAAGCACCTTCACAGCTCCAAAAACAAGCATATTCTGAATTTATCCAAAAGAAAAATGCTTTACAAAAAGAAATTGAAAGAAAAATATTCGAATATTACCAAACAGTTTTTGAAGATTATCGCGAAATGTTTGAAGAAAATGCAGACTTGTATGCACCAAAAATAAACTCGCCCGAACAACTCAAAGGCTTCGTAAAACCGCAAACCATAATGATTCCAAAACAAAAAGAAAACCGAATAATCAATATTTTGCTCAAAACAAAATGGGATTTAGAAACAGGAATAGGAATACAGCTCGTTGATGAAAATATTTCAATAATCGGCACACAATCCGATGTCTTGTAAAAAAACTATACAAACAAAAAATTATCGTCCAAAGGCTTGCAATATATATATAATAGTAATTTTTTCCATTCTTTATGGAGGAAGTGTGAATATTAATCTTAACCTTATTGAGCACATCAATAACGGCACATGGCTGTATTATGTGATTGAAAACAAAGTTGTTGGAAAATAAAAAAGGACTATCCTATATATCGTTGCAAAGAAATTTTGGGTAAAACAAAATCTTTGGAAAAATTGCCATAAAACAAGAAGGAGAATAAAACTAAATGGCTGCTGATTTCAGAAAAACAGACAGAAGATGGGAAACAAAAATTGTATTGGAGGATTGGTCAAGTTTTTTTGGTAATCCTGTTGAAGTGAATGTAATTCTCGATAAGAAAGTCGAAACTGTTCAAGACAAACATTTGCATACATTCGAGTATTTGAAAAACAATCAGAAACAAATATTGAAAAGCATTCTGGAAAAAATATTTTCTGAATACAAAAATCTGCAAGAACAGTATGGTTATGATAAATATGATAAACCAGAATACATGCCAGACATTGATTCAACCGAAGAGCTGAAAGATTTAATAGACCTTCTACGAGTTTATATCTTGAATGTTGAAAAGAATAATCTGTGTTACATTGGATTCGAGTTTGCATGTAAATGGGACGATGAGCACGGACTTGGTTTTATGACGCATGAGACTAAAATTGTTGAAATGGGCGACACGGACAGTGCTTTTTGCTCTTGGATTGCCGAGGAAGATTGCAAAAATGAGGGATAAAAAGATGAATGAGAAATTCATTGAAAAACTTTACAAGGCAATCATAAAGGACGGAATTGATGAATACAAAGATTTGCTTGGAAATACAAATCTTGAAGATGCCACAGATAAATATTGGGAAAAGTCTTTAGACTTGTATAAAAGTTTGACAGCTGACAACAGAGAAAAAATGCTGAAATTTGCCGAGTTGGTGATGATTGATACCATCTCAAACATTTTCGGTGTTTTAGATGGTTCGACAAGTTTGCCAGAAGAATCGTTTGAGTGTAAGGTTTCGATAAACGGAAACAGCACTGAAAATGAATTGCAAGATACTTTTTTGGCTTATGTGGAAGACATTGCTGAATCACAACAATAAAGATTTATCGAAGCAGGGCAGTTTTATGGATTATATGATAGATGTGATTATCTAAAAAAAAACGAGCTGAATAAAGCTGGTTAAATTGAGATTTGTAAAGAATGGGGCGGGATAAAGGCGGAGCAGTTTTGTTGGAACGATTATTGATTTTTATAAAAGCGGGCAAATATGATGAGGGAGCAAAACTGTGCTCGATGGTTGCTCCTAATCATTTGAAAGAGTTTTTGCTGAAGACCGCTTATGATACGAGCGACTTTAGCCTCTATTCATTTGCGGTCCATATGTTCGCGGAAACCGACGGAATTGAATGGCTTGAAACGGCTCTTTCATTGGTTATAGGCCCGCTCTGTTTCGTGGATGGCGCATATTCCATTGGTTTGTTCCATGCAAGACAACTTTTGGCAAAGGAATATTCTGTCAAAAACCTGGAGATGCTCCTCTTTTTCCATGACCTCCCGGAAAAGCTCGTCGGTCGAGATGAGGCTTTGGAAATAGCTGCCCGCATTTTGAGGCTCGAGCCGGGCAATCAGTTGGCTTTGCGAATAACAAAAAGCGGCGGATAACAGCCTGTGCGCTTCATCTCGTCTGGCGCATGGCCTCAATCCGTTCCCTGTACTTCTTTGCATCTTCGTCTGACCGAAAAATGATGACTATATGGGTGAGCGCTCCGTTTTCGGCTGTCACTTGGAGCCTGATTTTTCCGTCTTTCTCGGAATCGTACAGAAGCCCGCCGAAACCGAATGCAACGTCGTTTTTGTCGAATTCCATTGGAAAGTCGTTCAAAAATTCTGCCTTGCTTTTCCCGATATATTTCGACAGGAACAATCCGTCGTCGTTTTTTGCGATGACGATTTTTTCGATTGAGACGCTTCCGTTGTCGTCTAGATACTGAATCGCGCTTTTTTTGTCATCGAACAATACGCTGTACTGATTTTTTTCTCCGGGATTCGGTTTTCTTCCGATGCTGCCGGGCGCAAAAGGCCCGATTATGGAATAGCCGCGTTTCGCATCATAGTCTTTGTAAGATTCGAAAACGCCGTCTCGCGCATAGTCATAGATCGAACGCTTTTCGTCTTCCGCAGAAACATTTTTGCCCGATGCGCACGAGGCAAAAAGAAAAGCAGCCGCGAGGCAGGCGACGATGTGGTTCATCATTTTCATTTTTTCCTCTTCCCCCGGAACTCCCGCTATAATCTTCACTTTCTTTTGATTTTTTTGGGTAGTGTACACTACCCAAGGGGCTTGAAAAAAGCCCTTTGGGCGAAGTCTTGCTTTGCTCGCCTTCGCCCAAAAGAAAATCTTGGAGGATTTAATGAAAAAACTTTCTAAAATTGCGGCGATTCTTGCTGCATTGGTTATGGCGTGCGCGTTCATCGGCTGCGGCGACTCAACAGATGAAAACGAGGGCGATTCTAAAGAAGAATTGGAGGCGCCGACAGATTTGGTTATCGAATCTATCACAAACATGTCGGGGGTTATCAGGGTAGATATTCTATTTAATGTAAGAGATTATGATGTGCATAAAGCAATTCTCGGCTATTCAGATACAAATGATTCGTCAAAAGCCGTTTATGAAGAATCATGTTTTTTCGGAATGACATCGAAGAACGGGAAGGAGTCTGCAATTGCAAAATTTTCTGATTGGACGCCTGTATCAGGAAAAAAATACTATTTCTGGCTGAAGGCAGTAAAAGAAGGAGCAGATCTGATAAATAAATGCTCGGTTATTACTGCCGAAAGTCCATGGAGCAATGTCGCCGAATTCACATACACTGAATAAAAAATCGTATGCTTCAATATGCAAGGCACGTCCGCATAGAAACTTCTTGCAATTTTGGTTTGGTAAGTTATTATCAATCTGCAGATGAAAAAGAAACTTGTTATATGCCTTTTATTTTTTCTTGGCGCTTCCGTGCCGTTCGCGTCCGCAAAAAGCGCCGGCACTGAAAAAACGTCCGGTCGTGCGGAACTTTTGTCGGCGGCGTTGTCGGGATTCCGGATTTCGTCCGGGTATACGAATGCTTTCTCGCTTTACAACATGGATATGTATTCAAAAATAGCTGCCGGCGGTTTTTTGGGGCTTGAATACACGCTTCTGCCCGACCTGTTTGCCGATTTCGATGCCGGATTTTACAGCAAGACCAGTTATCAGTATTTCGTTCCATATAACATGCAGCTGAACCGCCTGGACGGGGTTACGCTTTCCGGCGGTCTTTTTTGCGTTAAGAATTTCTCCGAAGATATTTCCGTCTTTTTTTCGGTCGGTATCGGATTTATGATAAGCATGATTGATTTTACCAGCGCCGAAGGTTCGGCGTTGAATGATGTTTATTACGATTTCGCGCTTGAAAGCGATTTTTATATAAGGAAAAAAATCATAGGAACCAATGTGTTCCAGCTCTTGATGGGGCCCGGATGCCATTTTTCTTTCTATAATGAGAAGTCGAAAAGCTTCTGCTCGTTCGGACCGGGATTTTCCCTTTCCGTTGATTTTTCGCCGGCACGAACAAAATGATGCGATACAACAAAATTTCCCGCTGTGCTGCGGTTCTGATATGCGTCCTCTGTTTTTCTGTCGCCTCCTGCCGGGATATGATTGCGGACATGGATGCGCTTTCTCCCGATACATACGACATACAAAGCCTTTCCATGATAAAAGTCGACAACAAAGAAAAATCGTTCAGGCTCAATCAATACGAGACGACATATCTTCTGTGGTACGACGTGCTTGTGTGGGCAAAATCGCACGGATTTGCGTTCATACAGGATGCCGAGGCGGGGCTTACCGGCAATTCCGGGGAACCGGGACGCACGGCGTTTTTTCCCGTGACGAAAATCCATCCCGCGGATTTGATTGCCTGGTGCAACGCATATTCCGCAAAGGAAGGGCTTGCTTATGTGTATTTTTCTGATTCGGCAAAAACGCATCCTGTTTTTCGCGCGCAGGATATTGCGGATTCATCGCAAAAAGCGGATGAGGGCGGAAATGCTGTTGTCACCTACAATTATTCCGTAAAGACTGTGTATGCCGATGAAAGCGCGAACGGGTACAGGCTTCCGTCAAAATCTGAATGGCAGTATGCGGCTCAAGGCGGAAAAAGCTACGGAAGCACAAAATTCGCAGGCTCGGACGTTCTTTCGGAAGTGGCTTCCCTTGGAAAAATCCGCTTTTCAGGCAGCTACAAGCCGAACGAGCTGGGGCTGTACGATATGTGCGGGAATGTATCTGAGATAACGCTCGATTCGTCCGGCACGTGGGGCGCGTACGGCGGTCATTATGCGAATACGCAGGACAACCTTTTTTATGTAAGGGGGAACATCACCTCCCTTTACTCCATTGTCCAAAGCTACCCGAACATGTTCGGTTTCAGGCTTTGCCAGACGATGACAGAATGAAAAAGCTTCTTATGATGGCGGACGGTTTTGTTTTTGCGGGAACGGAACGGAGCTGCAGTAATGAGCAGAAGGTGCCGTTCGACGAAGGCTATGAGTTTTTTAAGAACTCCGATTTACAGTACAATCTTTATTGTTCTCCTGTATTTGAAGAAGCCTATAACTGGAAAAAGTATTACAATTTAAGCGATGAAGAAGATGAAGAGGAGCGAAAATACTGGCTGAATGAATTGTACCAGACAATCGGCAGCGTGTACAAAAATTAGATTCTATTTTACAGGTCGGCGGTGCCTATTGCATAGGAAAAGATTGTTAAACAGAGAAGCCTGCTATCCCTAAAATTGGGATAGCCGTTTTTTTTGTCCAATTTTTCGATGTTTGGTACGAAAGCCTCGGTCGATGTTGACGCACTGCGGATTGTGTTCTAGATTTCTGAAATGTATTGTCATGCTGAACTTGTTTCAGCATCTACGCTGCAAAAGAGATTCCGGAACGGGTTCGGAATGACACTGCAAAAAAAATTGCTTATAATCTGTTCTATGCGAAGTGAAATAAAAAGTGCGACAAAATACGAAAAAACTCTTGACTTTTTGAAATCTACGAGCATAATCTCCGCAAACCGCAAACCGCAAACCGCAAACCGCAATAAATACAAAAAAAATTATCTTCTCACATAATAGCCCGTGCAGGGATGGCTTTGGTCATATCTGCACGGGCTTATTTTTATATACTTATGTCTATTGGAGGAATAAATGCCTACAAGCGAAGAGTTAAAGCAGATTTCTTTGAACTGGAAAAAGACAACAAAAAAGTTGTTTGAAGAGGCTTGGAACGACAAAGAAGCGTTTTCAAATGTCGTGATTGAGAATGTTGGAAGAGAGGCTCACGTTTTGAGAACTCTGAGGAAAGAAAACAGAGAAGCGTTTTGCACTGCGATTTTTGAGAATCGCGAGAAAATCAAAGACGGCTCGTTTAGTCTGTTTTCTCTTGACGGAATGTTTGAGAACAACATGCCTTCGTATATTTCAAAAATCTGTCACATCATCAATCCTCACGCCTATCCGCTAATCTGGGACACCCACGTTATGAAGGAGCTGGGGATAAATTACAACATGAACAAGTGGAATGAAGAGGTTTCAAAAAGAAAAGCTGATGTAGCTTTTCTTAGCGATGAAGAGATTTTCAAAAAAGAAAGTGGTATTTGGGCTTTCGAGGACTAAAGGAAAAATGATTTCTATATTGAAGAAGACATGTATTGTCTTATTTATGATACTTTCTGCTGGTGTAGTTTTTGCGCAGAGCAAAGTTGTTTCAGAAAAGAAGCTGGTGCAGACATTGGAGAAGAACAAAAAGGCTGATGTCGTTTTTGTGAGCGAAATCAGCCTTGACGGTTTTTCGGTTGCTTCTGATGACTCTGTGTCCTTGCCCTTGTTTTCGGGAAGTGCGATAAAACTCGTTTCTGGAATGGATATGACCAACATTTCAGAGCGTTTGGCATACAAAAAAGGAAAACATAAAGTTACTTTTACTGTAAAAGACGCGTCAAGCAAGACTTACGCAATAACTGCGATTGACGGCATTGAGAGCGTTTCGGAATATACCACGCGACTGGAGAATGAACGAATCGCGGCAGAAAAGCGAGCTAAGGAACAACGACAGGCGAATTTGACAAGGTTGGCTATTCAGGTCGTTTTGCCAGAACTTGAGAACGTTACAGGTAGCGAAAAGAATTGGATTGCGGGGCAGATTCAGGACAAACTCAAAAGCAATATGCAGGAATATCTTTCGATGAAGACTCTCGTGGACGCAAAGAGCGAGGCCGCGATTGTCAAAGCTCAGAAAGAGAGCGAGAGCAGTGCAAGAGATGAGGCAAGTGCGATTGAACTCGGCAAAATCACGACGGCAAAGTTTGCTCTTTTCAGCAAAATCCGAAAGACTGGCAAAGGCTATATCATCACGGCGGATTTCACGGATTTGACCACTGGCGAGCAGATGGCTAGTGCGACATCTAAAGAGTATAGCGAGGTGGAATATCTTTACGGCTCAACTGGTGCTGTTGACGAGCTGACAATAGCTATTGCAGATAAATTGCAGTTGCCACTTTCTGCGATAAACAGAAGCGTTCTTTCGTCTGGTTCATCGGGCTTTTCTGTTGATGAGCAGCTTGCTTTGGCAAAAGAAAACGAAGAAAAATTCAAGAAGATGATGGCTCAGTATGATTCCGACCTTGCGCGTCTTTCAGTGAGCAATGACATTTCGTCAGTCGAAAATAAAAAGAAGATTGAAGCTGAAAAAGCTCTTCTGGCAGAAAAGCAGAAGTCAGAGCAGAAAAGGCAGCAGGAACTTGCAGAGCAGAAAAAGCGGGCTGACGCAGATGCGAAACTTGAAGCCGAGCGAAGCATTGCACTCAAAACTCAGCGTGACAAAATGGCAAAGGATGCTGCTGCAAAAGCGGCAGAAGTTCGCAAGATGAAGATTGCAAAGCAGGGCGTTCTTGGACAAATCAACATTATCGAATCTAAGAAAAAGGCACTTGTCGAAATTCGCAACAGCGTGGAAGCACGCTCACAAGAGCTTTTTGCACAGCTTGAAAAAGAGCGCAAGAGCGAAGAGCAGCGAATCCGAAACAAAAGCTACAGCACTGTAGAAATGGAAAACGGAAAACCTACACAAGCCGCAAAAGAACGCCGTGAAAAGCAGGTTATAAAGAGCTACGAGGATTTGACAAACAAGTTCTTTGCAGATTGTGACGCGGTTGCACAAAGCACGATGAGCCAGCAGAATGCACTTTTGACAGAAATTCGCAATGACCAGAAGACTCTTACTACAAAACGCACAGTTTCTTCTATGGGCGAAGAACTAAAAGTTAGCTTCGGCTCTTACGAGGGAAGCATGAACGGGTGGAATACGTATCTTTCACTTTATTCTGACGGCGTTTTGCTTTATACCGACAGCTTTATTGTAGGCTATGAAGCATTGAACGGAAAGAAAGCTCCAGATATGGCAGCGGAACTTGACGACAACGTGATTGAAGAATACACAAATAACGTTGATATGTATAACTCTTTGTTAACCCGCGGTGACCCGATTATCTATTTTGAACTTGATTACACAGCAAACGCAGAAGATGACGACAAGCCAAGTGAATACAAGTTCAATTTCAACAAAATCCGCGTGATTAACACCGTCAGCGAAAAGACCGTGCAAACAAGTACATTGAGCAAGGTGTTGCCGAGGACAATGAAGCCAGCACAGGATTTGCGGGAACTTGTTGGTATAAAAATAAAAGAGCAAGCAAGATTCGACCCGCAAAAATATGCTGTTGAAGTCTATATGGTAAAAGGTAAGCTGAGAGCAGAAGCCGCGAAACTTGCCGCATGGGATATAAAATGGGCTAATTTTTTCGGTAGTTCAAAAATGATTGCTTCACCGTACGGAGATTATGAAATGCTTAGCACTAAAGTAACTCAGGAAACTTATACTACTGTTATGGGTGAAAATCCAAGTAAGACCAAATCCAAATATTATTATTTACCTGTTACGAATGTATCTTGGTATGATGCTATTTACTTCTGCAACAAGCTGAGTAAAGAATTTGGATTAACTCCAGTTTATGCAGTAGGGGGCAACACTGATGTTGCAAGCTGGGGATATAGAGTTCATAACGGAGACGGTATTTACAGTGATATTACGTGGAACACAAAAGCAGACGGCTTTAGGCTTCCTACAGAAGACGAGATGGAAGTTGCAAAGAGTACCGGCTACTACATTAGGGATCTCGCGGAGTTGATGTGGGGAAGGAGATGCTACGATTGGAATCATTTTGAGTGGTCTTACATCTATCACGCTGACTGTGGGTACGACAATGTTGGCTTTCGTGTGGTGCGTACTATAAGCAAATAAGCGAGCTGTAGTTTTAAGCCGTTTTGAATGGTTGAAAACTATCCCCCATTCTATGTGCAAATATTTGTGCATAGAATGGGATGCAAATATCGTTTTGGAGGAAAATATATATGGCAAAGCAGAATCCTTCTGATAAAGAAAGTTCCGCTTATTTTGTCAGTTCAGATATTCCTGCATGGATTGATAAGAGTACTGTCGCAAAGTTTAGTGATAAGGATTTTCAAAGAATAATAAGTTTTTTTGTCTTTTTAAGTCCCTGTAAGTCTTTGTCTGCTCGAGCGGATTTTTCTGAATTTTACAGGTGGTCAGCTCCTTGGAAAAAGCCTTATAAGCTGAATGAACAGTTAAAAAAAGCATCTTCAAATCCTCACTTACTTTTTTCTGCTAAAAATTATGGTGCTATGGAATCAGCTCTTGAAAAATCTGGATTAAAAGATAATTTTCCAAATGACATAATTAAGGAAAGAGCCTGTTTTTATGATGTACAGAAAAATCAGTTCATGAGTCTTTTTTATCACATCCGTAATTCATTTGCTCATAGTCGCTTTGCTATAAGAGAAGATTATGATGATTGGACGTTTATCTTCGAGGATGTTGTTGGACAAAGTAAGAAAAAACTCTCCGCCCGCATGATTCTCAAGAAAAGCACCCTCCTCAAATGGATTGAAGCCATAGAAGGCGGCGAAAAAGCATATACGGAGTAGCATAGTGCAGTCGTAAAGCCGTAACCTTCGCTGCAATTCATCGAGAGAATGATTAAGCCGATGGAGTAGTGCTTGACCGCAATCTGATTTCACCCTATATTAAAAGCAACAGAACCCGCCAAGGCTAATGGTTTTCCCATCCTCAAATCGGTGGGTCCATTTTTTTAAATGGATAAAGTACCCTTCAATAAACCTGCATTGTCAATTTCTCAGTAAATCGAAAAACTTGAAAGTCGAGGGCTTATTGTCAATGACAAATCATTAGCGGAAAATGCTCTTCGTAACTTAAATTATTATCGTTTAAGTGGATATTGGATGCATTTTGAGGATTGCAGAAATCCTCACCATTTTAAAGCAGGAACAAAGTTCGAAGATATTTTTGATTTGTATAATTTCGAAAAAGAACTGCTTGGTGTTTTCAAAGATTTGGGCTACGAGATTAAACTGTAGGAGATGTTGTCACACGGATTCGATTTTGCTAACGCAAAATCTTTAGGGGAAGCAGATGTTACTATATGAGAAAGAAACAGAAAAGATTTTAAAAGCGTGTTTTGAAGTTCATAACGAATTGGGTAATGGCTTTTTGGAAGCTGTGTATCAGGAAGCACTGGAAAAAGAGTTTATTATCCAAAAAATACCATATGAACGAGAAAAACTACTGCCAATTCTGTATAAAGGTGAAATGCTCTCGAAAGAGTATTATGCTGATTTCGTCTGCTATGATAAAATAATCGTGGAATTAAAGGCTGTAACATCTTTGGTAAAAGCACATAAAGCGCAAGTAATAAATTATTTAAAAGCTGCTGATAAAGAAATTGGTTTGTTAGTGAATTTTGGTTGCAATTCATTAAAGTGGGAGCGCATTTCAAAATTTGAAAGCAGGGAAAATCGTTAGATTTTCCGAATCCGTGTTATAAAAAAGAGGATAAAAGTGGAAAAGAATCCATACGAAATAGATTTTGAAGAATACATCCGCCATACAGATGCAAGCAAAAAAGACAAAACTTTTGCTTGGTCTACAGCCATTGGTTTGCAGCAGGTTGATGGGCTTAAGCCTTCTTCTTATTTGTACGAAACCGCCAAAAAGAATATAGAAGGTGAGCTTTCTTTTGATGAAGCAAAAAATCTGATTGATTCATATTATGAAAGCCGTACAGCCCGAAATCAGGATGATGAAAGAACCGAAGAAGCCGATAAAGTTTCCAGCCGTATTGCTCAGATTCTTAGTGAGCCATCTTTTAATTTTAGTCCTTCACATCTGATTGCAATTCACAAAAGACTTTTCGAAGGAATCTTCAAGTTTGCCGGTAAAATCCGCGACTACGATATTACAAAAAAAGAATGGGTATTAAATGGCGATACAGTAATGTACGGAGCTTCGTTTGAACTTAAGGCCGCTCTTGATTACGATTTTGAGATGGAACGTAATTTTAAGTACAAAGGGCTTTCTACAGATGAAATCATAAAGCATATTACTTTCTTTGTTTCAAGGCTCTGGCAGATTCACGCATTTGGAGAAGGAAATACTCGTACAACTGCTGTTTTTACAATTAAGTATCTTCGTTCAATGGGCTACAAAGTTGATAATGATATTTTTGCCCAAAACAGCTGGTACTTTAGAAATGCCCTTGTGCGTGCCAATTACAAAAATCTTAAAGAAGGAATTGAAGAAAATCAGGTCTATCTGGAACGCTTCTTCCGCAACCTCATTTTAGACGAAAACAACGAGCTTAAAAACCGCTACACTCATATTGATTATGACGAATACATCAAAAAGTACGGAGAAAACGAAAAAAGTTCGGAGAAAAAGTTCGGAGAAAATCAAAAAAGTTCGGAGATAATTCTAGAACTTTTAAAAGAGAATCCAAAACTCTCAGCAAAAAAACTTTCCGAACAAATCGGCATAACAAGCCGCGCAGTAGAAAAACAATTAGCTTCACTTGTTGAAAAAGGATTTATAAAACGCGAAGGCTCCCCAAAAGGCGGACACTGGGAGATTTTGAAATGAGTGCGAATTATAGAAAACTTGAAAGAAAAATATCACACGGATTCGATTTTCCTAACGGAAAATCTGTAAATAATTTATGCTTGGAATTGCGTTAGCAATTCCGAATCCGTGTGACAATATCGGGGGCGTTGCGGGGGTGTCCCCCGCAGAGAGGGTAGCACGCAACGAAGTGCGGGCGCAGGGGGAGACTTCCCCCTCCTGTAAGAAGGAGGTTCAACCGATGAGCAAGATTTCTATTCGTTTTTGAAATGACAGGGAAGTTCGCGCTGTTTGGGATGAGGAGAATTCTAAATGGAGGTTCAGAGTTCTGGATATTGTGGGCGTTTTGAATGACCAGGATGATTACGAAAAGAACTGTAACTATTGGAAGTATTTGAAGGCTAAACTCAAGAAAGAGAATAATCAACTGGGTAGCGACACTACCCAGTTCAAACTGACTGCTCCAAATGGAGGAACGGAATAAAATCCGTGTAAAATCATAACTTTTTCCGAATGTAATCGAAAATTATTATAATATTTCTTGATTACACTCGAAAATTATTATAATATTTATACTATGAGTGATATAAAACGCGATTTAGAATCTGTTATTGCCTCCAAATTCGGCAAGGGAAAAGTTATTGTTCTTATCGGACCGCGGCAGGTTGGAAAGACTACGCTTTTTAAGACAATCCTTTCCCGCCTTGCCTCAGAAAATTCCGTTCAGTATTGGAATTGTGATGAGGGAGAAATCCGATCGAGGCTTTCTGCGGATTCTGCTTCTCGTTTTAAGCCGCTTGTAGGAAATTCTAAATTCATCGTCATAGACGAAGCTCAGCGTGTAAAGGACATCGGTCTTGTGCTTAAAATTCTGCATGACAATTTTCCAGATGTGCAGTTTGCCGTAACCGGTTCATCTTCGCTCGATTTATCCAATACGATAAACGAACCGCTGACAGGTCGCAAATTTGAGTACAATCTTTTTCCTTTTTCTACGAATGAGCTTGTTTCTCATTCATCGCTTCTTGAAGAAATAAAGCAACTTGAGAACCGGCTGATTTATGGCTTTTATCCCGATGTCGTTAATAATCCGGGCGAAGAAAAAGAAATTCTTTCTAATATCGTTTCAAGTTATTTGTATAAAGATGTTTTTGAGTTTCAGGATGTGCGTAAGCCTGCGATAATCGAAAAACTTGTTCAGGCTCTTGCTCTTCAGGTGGGAAGCGAAGTTTCGTTCAATGAGCTTGGAAATCTGCTTGGAATCGACAGCCTGACGGTGCAGCGTTATGTTGATTTGCTTGAAAAAGCGTATGTTATTTTTCATCTTCATTCTTACAGCCGGAACGTGCGTAATGAACTTAAAAAAAGCATTAAGATTTATTTTTATGACAATGGCGTGCGGAATGCTGTTATTTCCAATTTTTCTCCATGTGAATTAAGAAGTGACGCTGGAAGTTTGTGGGAAAATTTTTTGATAAGTGAACGGGTGAAAAACAACGCATTTCATAATCGCAAAGCAAAGTATTATTTCTGGCGCACGACACAAAAGCAGGAAATTGATTTTATAGAAGAACTTGATGGAAAATTTTCTGCCTACGAGTTTAAATACAATCCCAAAAAGAATAATGTAAAATGTCCACTGACTTTTTCAAATGCATACCCGGAAATTTCTTTTAGCGTTATAACAAAAGAGAATTATACTGATTTTGTAACGGAGGCTCTTTGATGCAAGTCACCGAACACAGTCTTGAACTTTCGATAATGGAGCTCTTTGAAAACGAAGGATATACTCACCAGACTGGACAGGATATTCATCGTTCTTATCCTCCTGCACTTATATAATTAGTGGAAATGAAAAAAATTGAAATATTTTCAATCTGACTTACTGTCTTATATAAGACATACAGGAGGAAGATTATGAATCAGCTAAAAAAATTAAACGCAATACATAAGGGAATAATGGCTTTTGTTGCAAGTGAAGTTGTTGAAAAAGCCAGAGAACTTTCTGAAGGCTGGAACAAAGGGGAACAGATTCAACACAATTCAGATTCTTTGCAGGGGCAAATAAACATTTTTCAAAGACAATTACCTAATACTTTAAATGCTATTGAAAATGAAGATAAAGATTTAATCAAAAAATCTTTAGAGATGTACAAGAAAGATAGAGAAAAACTAAAATTCGATATTCAAAAAGATAAAATCAAGAGAGAACTTTTTGACCCTTTAAGCGAATATATTGAATCGTTGAATGATTGGATTGTTATTTTAGAAGATGCCCTTGAAAATTAACATCGACAATCTTGAAAAGATTACGCTTGAAATCAAAGACAAGCATTTCACTTTGAACGGTGTAAATCTCACCGCTGATGGCAAAGCAATCACGACCGAAAAGACCGTGAACTCAAAAGTCGAGTAAGGCTTTCTAATACTTAACGAAAATCCCTGTTGATTTGTGAAGTGTACCCCAAAAGTTGGAGACAATTTTGGAGGTACACTTTTTTATGTCTAAATTAAGTTTAGAAAAGAAAGCAGAAATTGTAGCCCATTATTTAAGTTCAAATGATGGTTATAGTATAACTGCACAGAAATTCGGGATTTCAGATTCAATTGTAAAAATGCTGGTAGCACAATTCAAAACAAATGGAATTGAAGGGTTAATTCATAAGAATGGAACTTACAGCGGAGATTTTAAGATACATGTGCTACAATATCAG
>NZ_AGRW01000042.1 GCF_000255555.1 Treponema saccharophilum DSM 2985 | reverse complement strand
ACGACGGACGCAAGCGACGTGCAGCCATCGAACGCATTCTCGCCGATTTCCGTAACGCCTGCGGGAATGACCACCGACGCAAGTGCCTTGCAGCCATAGAACGCCCCATTGCCGATTTTCGTAACGCCAGCAGGGATTTCCACGCTCGCCGCGCTCTTGTCGAGGCACTTCACCGCAACGCCGCCCTCCACCAGCACCACGGGCTTCTGCCACACGCCGTCGGCGCACTTCACGCTCGTTGCGTGAACATAGACGTTAAAGAGATTGTCTTTGCCCTTAACCGCTTCCCACTGCGCCACAGTGCCGCCGAACTCCACCGACGTAAGCGCCCAGCATTCCAAGAACGCACTCTCGCCGATTTCCGTAACGCCTGCGGGAATGACCACCGACGCAAGCGCCTTGCAGCCATAGAACGCATACCAGTCGATTTCCGTAACGCTCTCGGGAATGACCACCGACGCAAGTGCCTTGCAGCCATAGAACGCCCCATTGCCGATTTTCGTAACGCCAGCAGGGATTTCCACGCTGGTAACGCTCTTGTCGCGGCATCCCACCGCAACGCCGTCCTCCACCAGCACCACGGGCTTCTGCCTCTCGCCGTCCGAGCCGATGTTCACCGCTTTCGGCGCAGTAACGGCAATCGCGTTGTCCGCCACCGCCGCGACAAGCAAAAGCGCGATACATAATCGTCTGATTTTCATAATGTTTCTCCGTACCAATACCGCTCGTTGTCACCCACATAGGTGCCGCACCGTGCACATCTAAATCCCATATAAAACTCCTTGCGCGGTTTTCCCGCGCTATTTTTCAATCTCAAAAATGCGGAGCGTGTTGCCGCCCGCAAGTCCTTCGTTCATAAGGCACTGTACCGTACATTCGGAAAAGCCCTTTACCCACAAGAAAAGCGCACCAGCTTCCGCCAGTACGCCGTGCTGTCCGCGTTCCCTATTCCTCGCCGCGAGCCACCTTTATGGCGTGGGCGATGAACTGGTGCGTCGTCCAGTCATTGTCGAAGGGCTTGCCCTGCTCGTTGAAATAGTCGCGCAGCAAGTCCTTCTGATTGCCGACCGCAAGAATCGGGTTCGAGTCCTTGCCGAGCTCACCCTTCGCATAAAGCTCGAACGGTTTTCCGTTGATTTCGATTTTTTCCATTTGAATCTCCTTCGTGCAAACCTGCACGTCGTTTTATTTATATGCCGGGCATACGCCCTGCCTTTGCCTTTTTCCAGTGCGCCTTCTGCAGCGCCGCCCCTACAGCTCCGCCTCGCCGTCAGAACACTTCACGCTTTTTGCGGGAACGTCCCCGTGCCAGTCGACCCATTTCTTCACGGCTTCCCACTGCGCCACAGTGCCGCCGAACTCCACGGACGCAAGCACCTTGCAGCCACTGAACTCCCCGACGTCGATTTCCGTAACGCCCGCGCCAATGACCATGGAGGCAAGCACCGTGCAGCCTTGGAACGCCGCCTCGCCGATTTTCGTAACACCCGTACCGATTTTGATTGAAGCAAGCGACTCGCAGCCGCTGAACGCCGCCTCGCCGATTTTCGTAACGCTGTCGGGAATGACCACGGACGCAAGTGCCTTGCAGCCGCTGAACGCCCAGCCGCCGATTTCCGTAACGCTGTCGGGAATGACCACGGACGCAAGCGACGTGCAGTCACGGAACGCATACCAGCCGATTTTCGTAACGCTGTCGGGAATGACCACGGACGCAAGTGCCTTGCAGCCGCTGAACGCCTGGTCGCCGATTTTCGTAACGCCCGCAGGGATTTCCACGCTCGCCGCGCTCTTGTCGGAACACCTCAGCACAACGCCGTCCACAACCTGTAAGACGGGTCTCTGCCACACGCCGTCGGCGCACTTCACGCCCGTTGCGGGAACATCGCCGTCAAAGAGATTGACCTTGCCCAAAACCGCGTCCCACTGCGCCATAGTCCCGCCGAACTCCACCGACGAAAGCGCCTTGCAGCCATCGAACGCTGCAATGCCGATGTTCGTAACGCCCGCACCGATTTTGATTGAAGCAAGCGACTTGCAGCCCTTGAACGCCCAGCCGCCGATTCTCGTAACGCCCGCGCCAATGACCACGGAAGAAAGAGCCGTGCAGTCCTCGAACGCCTCGCCAATTTCTTCCACATCATCCTCAAGAATGACGGATTTCAGGTTTTCCGTTTCCTTGAAATAAAGGCAATCTCCCTTCACGCCCCTGATGACAACGGTTGCATCGTCAAGCAAATTCTTGTCGAACTCATCGCGCAAACCCTCGTAGCCGTCAAAGTCCTTTGCCTCAAGAACGACCGTCTTTCCTCTTCCGTCCGCTTCGTCCTCTTTCATATGCGGAACAGCCTCTCCTTTATAAATGTGTGCGCTGCCGTCCGAATTTACTGCCAAAGTGGTGTACTGGGGAATCGGCGGGTTTGAGCCGTAAAGGTCAAAGTACCCGCGCTTGGAGCAGAAGTCGCAGAACTCCCAGTCCGCCTCGTCCGTGTCGGCGTAGCCCTCCGCCTTTTTGAGCGCGGAAACGAACGCCTTGACGAGTGCCGCTTCCTCCTCCTTGCCGTCCACAAGGCAAACGTAGCCCTCTCCGATTTCTACAGGAAAGCGCGCGCCCCCGACATTAACCGTGCCGTCTATCACACTGTCCTGCTCGATTTCATCATCGTCCATGTCGTGCGTTACATTTCCCGAAAGGATTTCCTCGCCCGTCTTTTTGTTCTTGAACTTTGCCATAATAGGGCGGTAGTTATACTCATAAATGTTGTCGATATGCTTCTCGCCATAGAACGAAGGAAAAATTATTCTGTTGAATTCCGGCAACCCGTAGTATGTATGCAGTCCGCCGCCCTGCCACACGTCTTCTCTGTATTCGTGGCACTCCCACCCCGATTCGCCGAAGTCCTGATAAAGGCTCGCCACAAGACGCGCCGCCTTTACCGCCTTGAACGGCTTTTGAAGCCACGCCGTATTGTCGGGAACATCGCCGTATTTGATGTCAAGCGCGCCGGGGTCAATGCAGACATCCTCGTTTGCCTTGAACTTGTTCCCGTCGAGCAGGAATGGCGCGTCCGAGCCGTCGCCTTCCTCGCCCCTGAACCAGCCGTAGTTTTCCTTGCACCAGTCGTACGCGCGTTTTGCCGCGTCCGCGTCCGCCGAACCGTCGCCCGTGTAGAACTCGATTTTGAAATATCCGTAACCTGCACTCATTGTGCTTACTCCTTTGCGCTTTTTGCGCCGTTTATATCAAACCGCTTTCCGCGGTCTGTTTCCGTTTTGTCCTGAAAAGCCGCCCGCAGCGGTCGCAGGATTCCGACCTCGTTAGACGCCCGTATGCGCCTTCTGCCGCGCCGCCCCTACAGTTTCGCCTCGCCGTCCGAGCATTTCACAGTCGTTGCGGGAAAGCCATAGTGCCAACCGGACATTTTTTCCACCGATTTCCACTGAGCCACCGTTCCGCCGAACTCTACCGACTCAAGTGACGTGCAGCACTCGAACGCACACGCGCCGATTACCGTGACGCTGGACGGAATCTCTACCGACGCAAGCGACTCGCAGTGACTGAACGCATAATCGCTGATTTTCGTGACGTCCTCGGGAATCGTGACAACAGATGTGCTCTGACTTGCGCAACACAAAACTTCGTTGTCCCTGATTGCGACTCCGTTCTTTATCGTAAGGAGAGGATGCGAAAGCTCGTTGATGTTGCAGCCTTTGAACGCTTTCGCGCCGATTTCCGTGACGCTTGATGGAATCTCCACCGACGTAAGCGACGTGCAATACCAGAACGCCCTATCGCCTATTTTCCTGACGCTGGACGGAATCTCCACCGACGAAAGCGACTTGCAGCCATTGAACGCAAAATCGCCGATTACCGTGACGCTCGACGGAATCTCCACAGACGAAAGCGACGTGCAATCCCTGAACGCCTGCTTGCCGATTGCCGTGACGCTGGACGGAATCTCCACCGACGTAAGCGACTCGCAGCCTTTGAACGCACAACCGCCAATTTCCGTGACGCCCTCGGGAATTGTCACGCTCTCCACATCCTTATCCGTGCATTCTTTCAGCACGCCGTCTTCAATTTTCAAAACATCTTTCATGTTTTATTCTCCTGCGCTTAAAGCCCGACTGGCTGTTGATTTGCCTCAAAATCAGCTCGCCGTCTGTCGTCGTGGACGCACACCTGCAACACAAGCGGGCAATCTGCGCGGACGAGGGCGGTGAGCCTGTGCTGGCCGTTCCGCAGTTCGCCTGACGGAGTGATTGTAATCGGGATTCCGCCCCTCCGCCCATGCAGGAAGCACGGACAAAAGGTTCATTCTCATTTTCCGCTACAGCTCCGCCTCGCCGTCCGAGCATTTCACAGTCGTTGCGGGAAAGCCATAGTTCCAGCCGTCGCCTTTTTCCACCGCCTCCCACTGCGCCGCCGTTCCGCCGAACTCTATCGACGTAAGCGAAGAGCAGTGAAAGAACGCATACTCGCCGATTTCCGCGACGCTTGACGGAATCGACACTGACTCAAGCGAAGAGCAGTCCCGAAACGCAAGTCCGCCGATTTCCGTGACTCCATCGGGAATCTCCACGCTCGCCGCGTCCTTGTCAGTGTATTCTACAAGAACGCCGTTTTCCACAATCGCGGATTTCTGCCATTCTCCGTCCGCACACTTCACGCTCTTTGCGGGACTGTAATCAAGCAGCCACATCTTTCCTTTCACCGCGTCCCACTGCGCCATCGTTCCGCCGAACTCAACCGACGAAAGCGACTCGCAGCCGTAGAACGAACCATCGCCGATTTTCTTGACGCTTGACGGAATCGACACCGACGAAAGCGACGTGCAGCCATAGAACGCCTCCCCGCCGATTTCCGCGACTCCCTCGGGAATCGTGATTGAAGCGCTCTGGCTTGTGCAATACAAAAGCTCGCTGTACTCGATTACAAGTCCGCCCTTTATCGTGAGGCACGGGTGCGAAATCTCGCTGATATTGCAACCCTTGAACGCCCTGTCGCCGATTTCCGTGAATTCCTCGGGAAGCGCCACCGACGAAAGCGACGTGCAGCCCTCGAACGCACTCTCGCCGATTTTCGTGACGCTTGATGGTATCACCACCGACTTAAGCGACTCGCAGCCATAGAACGCACTCCCGCCGATTGCCGTGACGCTGGACGGAATCTCTACCGACGCAAGCGACTTGCAGCCTTTGAACGCACAACCGCCAATTTCCGTGACGCCCTCGGGAATCACCACGCTCTCCACATCCTTATCCGTGCATTCTTTCAGCACGCCGTCTGCAATTTTCAAAACATCTTTCATGTTTTATTCTCCTGCGCTAAAAGCCCGCACGGCTGTTGTTTTGCCTAGTCTATCGCCCAGCCGTCGCGAATCATCTCGTCGATGCCTGAGTATTCGGCGACTGTCTTGTCCGTGGGACATGGCATGTAGTTCTTCAGCTCCACGGCTACAATCCGTATTTTTCCGCCGCCCTCCATCAGCATCCCGTACCGCCCGTCAAGGCTCTTCATCATGTCGCCGCTTCCCGCGCCCCTCGTGCGCTCCGTAAGCTCCCTGCTCCATTCCCCCATTTCTGTTTCCCCCTCCCCTCCGCCCATGCAGTAAGCACGGACGGAAGGTTCATTCTCATTTTCCGCTACAGTTCCGCCTCGCCGTCCGAGCACTTCACGCTCGTCGCTGGAACGTCAACGTGCCATTTTGCGCCTTTTTTCATCGCTTTCCACTGAGCCACCGTTCCGCCGAACGCCACCGACGCAAGCGACTCGCAGTGACAGAACGCATACCAGCCGATTGTCGTAACGCTTTCGGGAATGACCACCGACGCAAGCGCCTTGCAGTCTTGGAACGCCCTCCAGCCGATTGTCGTAACGCCCGCAGGGATTTCCACGCTCGCAGCGCTCTTGTCAAGGCACTCCACCGCAACGCCGTCCTCCACCAGCACAACGGGCTCCTGCCACTCGCCGTCCGCGCACTTCACGCCCGTTGCGGGAACATTGCCGTTAAAGAGATTGTCCTTGCCCTTAACCGCGTCCCACTGCGCCATAGTCCCGCCGAACTCCACCGCCGTAAGCGACTCGCAGCCCTCGAACGCATACTTGCCGATTTCCGTAACGCTTTCGGGAATGACCACGGACGCAAGCGCCTTGCAGCCCTCAAACGCATGCCAGCCGATTGCCGTAACGCTTTCGGGAATGACCACGGACGCAAGCGCCTTGCAGCCCTCGAACGCACTATCGTCGATTTCCGTAACGCTTTCGGGAATGACCACCGACGCAAGCGCCGTGCAGCCCTCGAACGCATTCTTGCCGATTTTCGTAACGCTTTCGGGAATGACCACCGACGCAAGCGCCGTGCAGCCCTTGAACGCCCCCCAGCCGATTGCCGTAACGCCGAACAGTTCCGCGCTCCTCACGTCCTTGGGGAAAATGGAATGCCTCTGCCCGGCGCCGCCGTACACTTTCACCTCGCCCTTGCAGAACAGGCGCACCGTCTTGTCCGCGCCCGCCTTGAGCGTCAGGTTCTCCGCCTTTTTCGCGGGGATTTCTGCGAGCGGAAGTTTCGTCTGCAAAAGCGCGTCGTATATTTCCCTGCCGCTCTTCGCGCTGTCAGAGAGTATTTCTGCTGCCTTTTTCGCCTTGTCCATCCACTTGCTGCTGTCCGCGCCCAGCTTGAACACAGCGTTGTTTTCCGCAATCTGCACGATGGCGACCGTCGCGCTCTTCGTGTTTGACAGAAGAGAGAAAGAGGAGTCCGCCACGCCCTCAAGCAGCATTGGGAGAATCGCGTCCACGCCAGCCTTCCGAACTTCGGCAATCTTCTTGTTCTTCGCCTTCTGCAGCTCGAGGTCTTCTTTCGTCACGTTCAGCGACTTCAGGTGCAGCTTGAGATTGGAGCTTCGTTTTATCGCCTTGTATGTTGAGCTGCCTTCCGTGCAGACGATTTCGTAGTTCGGGTTCGCCTCGTTCAAGTCGTCGAACCACTCGGACGGCACCTTCTTGAAGTCGTCCCCGAGCGTCACCTTTGCAAGCGACTTGCAGTCCTCGAACGCACCGTTGTCGATTTTCGTGACGCTCTCGGGAATCACAACCGACATAAGCGACGTGCAGCCTTTGAACGCCCAAACGCCAATTTCCGCGACGCTCGACGGAATCTCCACCGACGAAAGCGACTCGCAGCCATAGAACGCACTCCCTCCGATTTCCGTGACGCCCTCGGGAATTTCCACCGACGCAAGCGACGTGCAGCCATCGAACGCCCACTCGCCGATTTCCGTAACTCCCGCAGGGATTTCCACGCTCGAAGCGCTCTTGTCGAGGCATCTTACGGCAACGCCTGCTTCCACCAAAAGAACGGGCTTCTGCCATTCCCCGTCGGCGCACTTCACGCTCGTCGCGGGAACATCGCCGTTAAAGAGATTGTCTTTGCCCTTAACCGCGTCCCACTGCGCTTTTGTGCCTCCGAACTCCACGGACGAAAGAGCCTCGCAGTGCTTGAACGCCGCCTCGCCGATTTCCGTGACGCTCGACGGAATCTCCACCGACAAAAGCGACGTGCAACAACGGAACGCAAAACCACCGATTGCCGTGACGCTTGACGGAATCTCCACCGACGTAAGCGACTTGCAGCCATCGAACGCCCAACTGCCGATTTCCGTGACGCTTGACGGAATCTCCACCGACAAAAGCGACTTGCAGCCAGAGAACGCACCCCTGCCGATTTTCGTGACTCCCTCCGGAATCGTGATCGAGCTGCTCTGGCTTGCGCAGTACAAAAGCTTGCTTTCCTCGACCACAAGTCCGCCCTTTATCGTGAGGCACGGATGCGAAAGCTCGTTGATGTTGCAGCCTTTGAACGCATCCCCACCGATTTCCGTGACGCTCGGCGGAATTACCACCGACAAAAGCGACGTGCAGCCTTTGAACGCATCCCCACCGATTTCCGTGACGCTCTCGGGAATCACCACCGACGAAAGCGACGTGCAGCCACAGAACGCACTCCAGCCGATTTCCGTGACGCTTGATGGAATCACCACCGACGAAAGCGACGTGCAGTCTTTGAACGCCTCCTCCCCGATTCCAGTGACGCTCTCAGGAATCACCACGCTCTTCACATCCTTATCCGTGCATTCTTCCAGCACGCCGTTTTTCACGTGCAGACAGCCCTCATCAAACTCTTCGTCGTCCGAGAACTTCACGCTTGACGCGGGAATGTACGCAAGAAGCTCCCTATTTCCTTCCACATCTTCCCACTCCTCCGCAGTTCCGCCGAACTCTACCGACGAAAGCGACTCGCAGCCCTCGAACGCCCTATCGCCGATTTTCCTGACGCTTGACGGAATCAACACAGACGAAAGCGACTTGCAGCCATTGAACGCAAAATCGCCGATTACCGTGACGCTTGATGGAATCACAACCGACGAAAGCGACTTGCAATCCCTGAACGCCTGCTTGCCGATTGCCGTGACGCTGGACGGAATCTCCACCGACGCAAGCGACTCGCAGCCTTTGAACGCACAACCGCCAATTTCCGTGACGCCCTCGGGAATCGTCACGCTCGTCACGCTCTTGTCCGTGCATTCTTTCAGCACGCCGTCTGCAATTTTCAAAATGTCCGCCATACAAATCTTTCCTTTGCGATTAAAGCCCGCACGGCTGTTGCTTGTTGTTTCCGTCCAGTACTACGCTACTAGCCACCCCAGTAGCATGCTACTGGACACCCTAGTACTACGCTACTGGACACCCCAGTACTACGCTACTAGCCACCCTAGTACTATGCTACTGGAGTCCTCAGTACTACGCTACCGTAACGCTCTTCTCGAACGCACCCTTTTTCAGCGTCTTGCCGTCGGTTTTGTTGCCAGTGTTCTTTGTCCTGACCTCAAGCGTGTAGCTTCCTGCCGCGGTGTCCATAGGAAGCACGAAGAGAACCTTTGACGGCTTGTTTTCCACCACCTGCGTGCAGCGGATTTCGCTCGCGCCTCCGACGAGGAACACGCCCTGCTCGCCGTCAGCATTGTCGAACTTGAGCTTCGCGCCCGTAACCTCGATGACGCTCCCCGCCTTGAGGTTGCCGCTTCTGTCCTCCGCGTCCGAAAGCGTGTCGCGCACGCCCGTAATCCACGGAGCAGAAGTCGTTCCCTGCACCTTGGTCAGCTTCACTTTGCCCGCAGCTTCCTTAAGAACCGTTCCCGCTGCAACGTTGACCTTGAGCGCGTGCCGACGCAGGTCGAACACGTCGTCGCCGTTGTCGAACTTGCCCTGAATCGCGAGCGACGTGTTGAAAAGAGGCGTGTTGATTGCGCTTCCCTCCTCGGTGATGATGGCGCACTCCTCCTCGTAGGCGTTGATTGCCGCGAGCAAATCGGTCTTGGTCATCGTGTTGCCGCGCTTCAGAATGCGGTCGATGATTTCCTCTTTCGTGAGGCTCTTCACGTCCTCAAGAGCCGCCAGCTTGTCGTTCGGGTCTTCTGTCAGCGGATTGTCCCTAAGCGAATACTTAGCCATATTGTTTTCTCCTCCAAAATTGATATAAAAAGCCTATATCGTTACGACTAAAGTCATACCAATATAGGCTTTTATGTGAGAATTGATAAATTGAGTTGATTGAAAAAGAGACTATGCTCCCCTTTGTTGTTTGTTGTTTGTTGTTTGTTGTTTGTTGTTTGTTGTTTGTTGTTTGTTGTTTGTTGTTTGTTGTTTGTTGTTTGTTGTTTGTTGTTTGTCAAGATTGTGGATGCGGGAGTATGAATGTCAAGCACTTTTTGCATGCGGGAATTGTAGTGCGACACTGCTGAGTCGTCAAACAAAACACATAAATTTCAACAGAACGCCAGACGAAGACGCAAAAAAAATCCGCTTCCGGCCGAGAGTGACGGAAACGGATTTTTCATAGCAAGCTATGACTGATGTTGGATTTGCTCGGCAAGTTTCCGTACCTGCTCAAGCGGCAAATCAGCGATGTCAGCAATGCGCTCAAGCGACATTGAGCCATCTTGAAGCAGTTTTTTTGCAACTTCTACATTGCGTTCAACTCTAGCTTCTTTTCTTGCTTCCGCAGCTTTTTCTTTTCCGTACTCTTCAAATGCCCTGCACACTGTGTTCACCTCCCCGTCTTCCTGCTTATGGAACCGCACGCGCTCGGCAATCTCGGCATAGTGCATTTTGTCCGCATTAGATTCGCGGAAGTCGTGCATCAGCCAGCCAATTGCGTCCTTACCTTTGTATGCGCCGTTCACATAAATCGTGTGAACGCCATTGTCGAAAGGCAAAACCTCGCCTTTTCTGGTTGTGATGATTTGATTCACCACATAAGTCGGTTCGCCTTTGCCATAAAAATCATTTTCGGTTATGAAAATGATATACGTTTCAGGCAATGCGGAAAAGTCGTCGTTCTTCTGAAGCGAGTGAGAATCTATCATCGAAAGATTGTACCTCGCACGCCTCTCCGACGCACCTTTGTCAGCACGCTGAATCTCAATGTTGTACTGCTTGCCCTCTGTATCGACCGCCAGAACGTCCAATCGTACCGAACGCCCGAAAATGTTGTGTTTTTCCTTCTGCGTCAACGACTGTTTTACGGTCAAATCCGTCCGGTCGAGAAGGATGCGCAGGAGGAACTCCGTCAGCTTGTTGTCGCCCGAGAATACGATTGTCATGAAGTCGTCATCCATCAGCCGCAAGCCTTGTATCCGCTCCCACATCTTCGGGTCGATTTTCTTTACCGTTCTCGGCTTCTTTTCGCTCTTGCTCTTGCTCATCGGTTGTATTCTAGCACAAAATCCGCTTCCGGTCGTGAATGACGAAAGCGGATTTTTCATAGCAAGCTGAGGAGAATGCCTGTTTTATTTGTTTTTTGGTGACAGGAAGAATCTTTAATTTTGAGAAAAATACAGAAAGTGTTTGCTTCTGACTTTCGGAATCTTCATTTTGACATCCTGCGCTCTGCTAATAACGCGTCAGCATCCACTTCCGGCGGAATAAGACCAACAATTGCATTAAGAGCATTCAGTTTCTCCTGAACTTTACTGGAAAGTTTTTTCTGCTTTTTCTCCGGCAGGATTTTCAGCCCGGAAACGGCGGCTTCGTTTTTGTACTGGGAAGGATTCGCAAAAAAATCTGCGTATGACACTACAAGCATTTTCTCCTCCTTGTTATTACGCTCATCATAGCACAAGCAGCGGAAAAAGTAATTCGTGGTGATATCAACAAACGGATTGGTGAGTGCTTAACGGCACTCACCAAAAAAGAAGAAGAACGCCCTGCACGCTGTGCTTACCTCCTTGGTAGGCACGAGCAAGCCTCGCCTGGGAAGGTACGCGCGCCCCCGCGCGTGCCGGCGAACGCTTGCTACAACAACGCCGAACTCAGAACGGAAAAGAAACAAGCAAGCGCTTCTTAGAACGGGAAAATCCCCATCAACACGCGCGCATCCGCCACGGTAGGCACGCGCCCTAACGCGTGCCGGCGAACGCTTGCTCCAACAACGCCGAACTTAGAACGAGGAAAGGAACAAGCAAGCGCTTCTTAGAACAGGAAAAGCCCCATCAACACGCGCACGCCTCGCCTGGGGAGGTACGCGCGCCCCCGCGCGTGCCAGCGAACGCTTGCTACAACAACGCCGAACTTAGAACGAGGAAAGGAACAAGCAAGCGCAAGCGCCTATTTTTGTGCCTTCTTTATCTGCTCTAGTCCCAGCTCGGACAGTTTCCGGTATTCCCCGGGAAGCTGCCCCGGAATCGTCACGCTGTAAAGTTCGAGGAGCTCGCTGAAAACGTTGCTCGCGAACTCATATTTTTTCTGCTGCTGGTAGATGTGGCCAATCTCGTATTTCGCCTCGACAAAAACGGCCGTGTCGGAATCCCCAAAGCGCTCAAGCGCGGCGTTGTAGTAGCGGAGCGCGACTTTGTACCGCCCTTTTTCGAACGCGCTCTGACCTCCCTGAATAAGCTGCTTGGAAGTCAAGTCATCCGGAACGGGCGCATTCGACTCACACGAAGGAAGCGAGAAAGCAAGCACAACGGCTGCAATCGCAAAAAATGTAGTTGATTTTTTCATAGTGAAATTATAACAATCGGAAATGAAAAAAGGAACGGACGCACGCGATGATTAACGCGCGTTTATCGTTGTTCATTGTAGCGTGCGTACGCAGCCCCTGCGTGAGCCGCAGGGGTGCGCCTTGGTGGATACCATGAAGAACGCATTGTTTAACGCGCGTTTGTAGCTGTTCTCTGGAGCGTGCGCTTGCTCCGAAAAAGCCGAACTCAGAACGGAAATGGAACATGCAAGCCCGAACCGCGAACGCGAACTTTCTCATCCACGCTCGCACCCCCACCAGGGCGCACTCCCCGCACCCGCGGGGAGCTGCGTGCGCTTGCTCCGACCAAGCCGAACTCAGAACGGAAAAAACATCGCAAGCCCGAACCGCGAACGCGACCATTCTCATCCACACTCGCATTCCCACCAGGGCGCACACGTGCCCCGCACGTGCTGCGTGCGCTTGCTCCGACCAAGCCGAACTTGGAACGCGAAAAGGAACAAGCGCTGCTTAGAACGAGATAAATCATTCCCCCTCTCGCATACCCACCAAGGCGCACACGTGCCCCGCACGTGCTGCGTGCGCTTGCTCCGAAAAAGCCGAACTTGGAACGGAAAAAACATCGCAAGCCCGAACCGCGAACGCGACCATTCTCATCCACGCTCGCAACCCCGCCAAGGCGCACTCCCCGCATCGCGGGGAGCTGCGTGCGCTTGCTCCGACCAAGCCGAACTTGGAACGCGTGAACGTCGCAAGCGCCTAACGCAGGCTTGTCGTCTCGTCGATTCCCATCGAAATGTTCAGGCACTGGACGGCGGCACCGCTCGCGCCTTTTCCGAGGTTGTCGAAGCGGCTTGTGAGCATGATTCTGTCGTCGTTTCCGTAGACGAAAATCTGCATGTCGTTCGTTCCGGCAAGCGTGTTCGCGGGAATGAACTGCTCGGGAAGGACGCCCTCGCCCATGAGCGGCGCGACCGTGACGAAATTGCAGCCGGCGTAATGCTCTGCCATCATCTCTCGCACGTCAGCCGCGGTGACTTTCTTCGACAAAAGGCGGGAATGGAGACCGACCGTAACGGTCATTCCCTGAAAATAATCGCAGACATACGGATTGAAAATCGGCTCGAATGCAAGCCCAGCGATTTTCTTCATCTCGGGAAGATGCTTGTGGCTCTGCGTGAGCGCGTAAAGGCGCGGGGAATCGAGCTCGGGGTTGCGTCCCTCGGCCTCGTACTGCGCGATCGCCTTCTTTCCGGCTCCCGAATATCCCGATACGGCGTGGATTGTCACGGGATAGTCGGCAGGCATTATCCCCGACTTGACGAGCGGATAGCCGAGCGCGATGAATCCCGAAGCGTAGCATCCCGGAACGGCTATTCTCTTCGACGACTCTATCCGCTTCCTGAATTCGGGAGAAAGCTCGGGGAAACCGTACGCCCAGTCAGGATTTGTCCGGTGCGCCGTAGACGCGTCGATTATGACGGTGTTCGGGTTCGTGCAGAGGGACGCGCTTTCGACAGCGGCGGCATCGGGAAGGCAAAGAAACGTGTAGTCGGAAGCATCGATAAGCCTGCGCCGCTCATCGGCATCCTTGCGCTTGTCCTCGTCAATCTGGAGAATCTCGATATCGTTCCGTTTCGCGAAACGCTCGTATATCTTCAGCCCAGTCGTTCCTTCTTTTCCGTCGATGAAAACCTTTACCATAAAAAACTCCGTGTTTTTTGAGATTGCGAACAGGATTTTCCCGCGCGCCTGATAAGTCGTCCCGGCAAACACCGTCCGCCGGACGCGCACATTCTATTCCGAATCAAAAAAAATGTCCCGCCGGAAGACGGAACACTTTCTGCGGATGCGCCCTACCAGCGCCCGCGGTCTGCTTTGTTGTCGGGAACGATTATCGTGTCGATGACGACGCCCTTCGATTTTGAGAGTTTCGAGACGAGCGCCTTCGTGTATTTTTTCGAGCCGCGCGGCTCCGGATGGGGCTCCGCATCCCCGATGAGGATTATCTTCTTCTGCGCGCCGCTCCGCCACGAATAGAAGTCGAGCGAGGCGAACAGCGCCTCGTAGACCGCCTCGGGAAGGTCGCCGCCCTCGCTTCCGTTTATCACGAAGCGGCTCATGTTCTTCCGGAACGTCTCGATGTCGTCCGTAAAGTCGAACATCTTCACGGGAAGCTTCTTGTAGCTGAAGTCGTCGCCGTAATCCCGGTACAGGAGAAGCCCGAACCGCACCGCGCCGAACGATTCCCGGGCGACTTCCTCGCGGGAAAGAGTCTTCTCAAGATGCGGGAGCCATATGTCCCGAAGCACCTTCACGTCGTCCTTCATGCTTCCCGTCGCGTCGATTGCGAACACGATGTCGATGTTCTCCTTCGGGGAAATGCGCTCAATCGAATCCATCACGTCGTCGGAAAGCTTGTCGAGGTCGGAGACGACCATCTGCCCGCCGGAGAATTCCGCGATGTCGTTGAAGCTCGCGACGGCGTCCGGGTTGTACGCGTCCGTCAGCACGGGAACGTAGGCGGGCGGAAGCGCGCCGGGCTCCGGCTCGTGCAGGTCGAACATGAACGGGTTGTCCATGAATTCGCCCGAATAATCCGCGTATTTCTTGCTGAACGAGCGCACGTTTATGAACGTTCCCTTCTGGATTTGAACGGTTCCGTTCCGCGTCCAGGGATAGCCGTACACGAGCGTTTTCGGGATGTAGATATGGAACGCCTCGCCGAATTCCTCGTCGCTTTCCGCGGTTGAGTCGGCAAGACGGTATTTCGAGTATTCGGAGACGAGGACTTTCCCGTTCAGATACGTCACCTCGTCGCCGTTCACCGGATTGTATTCGGTGGCGCGGTAGGAATAGTTGTCGTTCTCACCGTTCGGGTCTTTCGTCGTGTCGCACAAAAGAACCGATTCCATGTCAGCCTTCTTCCTTATATATAGATGGAATCCGGAAATCTCGCTGAATTTGTCGTCGACCTGCACGCCGGAACCTTCCCCCTCGGCGCCGGATTCGGGAACGTACTCGAGCCGCAAGTCGCCGACGCGCACGATAAGGTCGGCGGCAGAAGCGATGCCGCATACAAACAAAAGCCCCAAAAGCGAAAATAGTCTTGTTCTCATACATCTAAATTCGGCAGAACGGCCCATTCAATTTACATCCGCAAAAAAACAGCGTAATTGTCATTTTCATGCAAAAAAAAGGATGATTCCGACTAAACACGCACAAAAAATCTAGGCTGTTTTAAGATTCGCTCAAATTTATATGGTATAATTTTTCCCCGTAAACAAGGTGGGGAAATAAAATGAAAGAAGAGGATTTTGAGCCAGTCGATTTGGGATATTTTTTCCCGGACGAGGAGAAGCCGAAAAAACGCCAGGACGCCTTCGACACGGATATCGTCGTCTTCACGGCAAAACAGCAGAAACTGGTGGACACGCTCAACGAGATGCTCGCGAATTCAAAGGATGCGGGCGCGACGCACATCGACCACATGGAATATTTCAGGAAACGAGTCGAGAACTTGAAGTCGCTCGCGGCGGCAATCGCGGAATTCCCGTCGCTCCTTGAAAGGACGGAAATCGCGAACAGGGAACGGACGCCGCAATCGCTCATCGAATCCCTCGTGAATTCGACAAGGGAGGGCGACACGACGCTCCAGCTTCCGTCAAAAGCGACGCTCGGCAAGGGGTTTCTCGTCGCAAAGCTGCACACGTTCTCGAATCTCGTCAAGCTCGCGCGCGAGGCGAAACTCGGCGACGAGATAATCAACGACATCCACGCGGAGACGACTTCGATGATGTTCCTTCTGCTCGCGGAGGACGTCTACCTCAACCTCATCCGCGATACGAGCCTTTCGATGGACGCAAGACGGCAGCTCGCATCGGCGCTCCTTCTTCTGTGGGAGCACCGCGCCGACCAGAACATCGACGACATCGCGCCCGTCCTTCAGGCGGTCTGGATTGCGAGGGCAAAACTCGCGCCCGCGTTCGGAACGATGATGGGAACGAGCGAGCTTTTCACGATAACGTTCTCGCTCGACGACCAGTGGTCGAAATTCATCGGCTCGCGTCTCCAGGACGAGGACGTGAAAATGGCGATGGAGGAATTCCTGTTCGGCATATCGTACGAGCAGATTCTCAAGCTCAAATCGATTCTCCGCGAGAAGGGAATAGCGGCAATCGGACGCCAGGAAGTGTCGTATTACCTCGGAGAGTCGGTTATGACCGAATTGAGCCAAGATTACCGCGACTTTTTCCAGCAGTATTCGATACGGCGGGACAACGCCCGCGTAAGGAACAGGCTCAAGATTCCGGGGCCGCACAAGACGCTTGAGGACCACTTCATCAGCTTCGTCATGCAGCTCAACATCGAGAAGCAGAAGCAGGACGCGGCGGCGCGGAACGACAACTGAAAGATTCACCGAATTTTCGCCCAGTTCCTTGAACAATGTCCCGTTTTCTGCCATACTCTCAAAACTTACGGAAACATCCGGGTCGGGAGGTGAGAACAAATGGCAACAATCAACGTCGATGCGAACGAGAACCTTGAGAAGGCAATCAAACGCTTCAAGAGAATGGTTGAGAAGGAAGGCATCATCCGCGAATACAAAAAGCGCGAGTACTATGAGAAGCCCTCGACGATTCAGAACCGCAAGAACAAGACACTTCAGCGCAAGATGATGAAGAAGAGCCGCAAGTCACACGACTCGCGCTCAGCTTACTGATTCGGCGATGTTTCGCTCGGATAAAATCTGACGAACAAGCGGAAACCTCCAAGACTTCCTTGGAGGTTGTTTTTTTTGCACGCGGAAAGACTAAAACGGCGCGCCCCTTTCCGCCGCACAAACCATTATGAAAAAACGTTTTTTTAAACCACTGCGGATTGCAGCCCTCCTGCTAGCGCTCGCCGCGCTTTCATGCACGACGACGGACTCTACGAGGGAATTCCATACGCCAGAAATCGCATGGCTCGGGGAAGGGAACCCGAAAGTCGCGTCGGTCAGCGGCGAGGGCGTCCGGTATTCGCTCGCCAGAATCTCGCTCGACGAAAACGCCCGAATCGTCGCGTATCCGGACGAAAGCGGGAAAAACGGCGCGATATCGCTCGGCGCGTTCCTGAAAATGACAGGCGCGTCCGTCGCCGTGAACACGACACCGTACACGAAATCGAAGCGCATTCTCGGAATACACATTTCGGACGGAAAAAAACTGTCCGGTGAAATCGGGAGGTACAGCGCCGTCATCTTCGAGGAGTGTTCTTCCGGACTGAGGGCGCGCATCGTGGAAAGCCAGTCGGAAAGCGCGTTCGGCGTGGCGGAATTCGCGTTCGGCGGGTTCTTCACGATTCTGAAAGACGGCGAGATTATGGAATTCCGCCACACGAGCTATGACGCAAGGAGCGCAATCGGAATCGCGGACGACGGGAAGACGGTTTTCATCCTCGCCGTGGAAAAAGGATTCTCAAGCGCGGGACTTTCCTACACGCAATGCGCGGAAATTATGAGGAAGCTCGGCGCGACGGACGCGATGGAATTCGACGGCGGCGGCTCGACGTCGTTTTTCGCGGAAAACGGCGAGGGCAACACCGTGAAAGTGCGGGAGTCGCTCAGGAAAAACGCGGCATACATGGGATTCCGTTTCCGGTAGAACGGCGTCAATCCCCTCGCCTGCCTTATCTGGCGCGGGATGAGCTTAAGACCTCAATTGACGATTAGTTTTTTATGGTTTATCATCCTTTACATGGGAATCGTTACTAGCCAGAAGCTTACGCAATATTACGACCAATATCGTGATACGGAAGTGACTTTTACAAAAGACATAATAAGAACTCTCAAGCTTGACCCGAGGCAGATACAGATAAAATACACTGACAAGGACGACATGAAATTCCGTCCCTGCATTCTGAATTCGACGTCTTTCCAAAAGGCCAAGATTATCGTCAGCACAAAGGACGAGTGTTTCGAGGTTATTGCAGGAAAGGAGCCGCCGCCGGTACATCTCAAATTCTCCTTCTTCGGAGAGAACGGTCAGCCCATCAGTTTCTTCATCGCCACGAAAGTAACGGAGAAGAAACCGTACAACAACTCGAACGAGCTTGCGCAGATAACGCTCCAGTTCACGCAGCGGCCGCCGGACGACCTCATAGAGATTGTCGGAAAGCTTCTTGAGGCGAACACGAACGCGATAAGAAGGCGCGAGGAGCGCATAATCGTCAACGAGGACAGCAAGCGCAAGCTCAAGCTCATGAAAGAGGAATGCATCGTCGTCATTCAAGGCGTGCCGCGCAACTGCATTGTAAGGGACTTGTCCTTTTCGGGCGCGAAAGTCGTTCTGATTGGAATCCCGAATTTCATGATAAACAAGGATGCTGAGCTCAAGCTCCAGTTCGACGAGCCGTCCGAAACGATTTCCATAAAGGGCGCGATTATGTCCGCCGACCCCATCGAGGGACGCAAGGACATTTGTTCGGCAAGCATCAAATTCGACGAATATCAGGTTCCGCTTTCATACAAAATCCACGTCAACGATTACCTCACGACGGTGCGGAAAGCGCAGTTGTCTGCAAGCGACCAGATAGCGCAGCAGCGGGCGGCGCAGTTCAACATGATGCAACGATAACGGACAAAACAAGAAGGAACGCACGAAGACCCCACTCACTGGGGTCTTTTCTTTACTCTGCCTGTCCGTTATCTTTGGTGCCGGACAGGTTTACTATTACGCACGGAGAAAAACATGAATCCCACTTCACCACTCGAATCAATCTATTTCATACAGCTTCCTGATGATTTCAAGCCGTCGGCAAAGGCGATGCACATCGATCCGACGATTCCGCTTCCGGTTCAGAAAAAGGAATCGGACGCGCCCGGCTCTTTCAACATGAAGGAGCTTACGGAGGAGCAGATTCTCGCTGGAATCCTGACCGTCATGGCGTACGACCCCACGAACGAGCACATCCAATATTACAGGACGTTCCTGAAGGACGCGCGCCCGAACATACGGAAGGAGCTTACCGAAGCCGCCATTCTCAAGGC
Organism: Treponema saccharophilum DSM 2985; assembly: GCF_000255555.1. Taxonomy (GTDB): domain Bacteria; phylum Spirochaetota; class Spirochaetia; order Treponematales; family Treponemataceae; genus Treponema_D; species Treponema_D saccharophilum. The sequence goes on along the minus strand of NZ_AGRW01000042.1, from coordinate 59,512 downwards.
GAAGAACGAGGATTTCGAGCTTGCCGAGGAGATATTCAGCGCGCTTCGCGGGCTTGACCCCGAGGACATGGTCACCGTCCTCAACACCGCCCTATTCTTCGACCAGCGCGCCGATTCGTACAGGCGCTCGGGGCTTATCGAGGACGCCGACGCATACGACGCGGACGCGCTCAGGTTCTACACGGACGCGCTCAACGCGGAGCCTGCCATGCCGGACGCATTCTTCAACGCCGGCTTCTTCTTCCTCAAGAAGCGCGATTTCAGGAAGGCGAAGGACAATTTCGAGACATACCTCGCGCTCATCTGCGATATGAAGGAGGAGGACCTCGGCGACAACGGCGAATACAAGAAAAACCGCGCGCAGCAGATTCTCGACGACATCGCCAACCGCAACATGGAGGACGACCACTTCAACGCCGCATACGACCTCATTTCCCGCGGGGAGGAGGAAAAAGGACTTGAGGAAATCAGGAAATTCATAGAGAAGAACCCGGACGTCTGGAACGCGTGGTTCATGCTCGGCTGGGGAATGCGGCGCCTCGGAAAATACGGCGCGGCAAAGCAGGCGTTCGAAAAGGCGATGCAGCTTGAGGGCGGCGACACGAGCGACACGAAAAACGAGCTCGCGATTTGCCAGATGGAGGAAGGCGACCTTGCGGGGGCGAAGAAGACTCTCGAGTCAGCGCTCGCAAAAGACGGAGAGAACACAAAGATAATCTCGAACCTCGGCTTCCTCGCGCTCAAGGAGGGGAACCCGTCCGTCGCGGCGGCTTATTTCCAGACAGTCCTCGAATACGACCCCAACGACAAAATCGCGCTTGCCGAGCTGAGAAACCTCGACGTCTGATTTCCGTCCGGGAAGCGCGAGATGCCGAACGCATCATCTGAGCATGGAATGTTCCGCGAACGAGAAATATCCTCCGCGCGCGATTATTATATGGTCGAGGAGCGCGATCCCGAGAATTTCCGAGGCATCGACGAGCCGCCGCGTTGTTTTTATATCATCGTCAGACGGGGAAAGGGAGCCGCTCGGATGGTTGTGGCTTACGATTATCGCGGACGCCCGCTCCTTCATCGCCTCCGCGAATATGTCCGACGGGCGGATGACGGCCATGTTGCCCGTCCCGACGCAGACGACGCGGATCGACAGAATCTCTCGCGCGCCGTTCAATGTTATGCAGATGAAATGCTCCTGGCTTTGGACGGCGTACCCTTTTATGAACGGGACGACATCCCGCGGCTCGCCTATCGTCCCCTGCGGGCTGCGGTTCATCCTTCTTCCGAGCTCAAGTGCCGCGGCTATCGAGAGCGCCTTGTTCTGCCCCACGCCGTTTATGAGCTGGAGCTTTCCGACCAGCTCCTCGGGATTGCTCGAAAGGACGACGGACAGGATTTTTCCCGCGAGGCGCTCGACGGGAACGGTTTTCGTCCCGCTGCCAATCACGAGCATCACCAGCTCCTCGTCGCTCGGGAACGACATGCCGTTCTTAAGGGTAAGCTCCCTTATCTGAAGATTGTTTTTTCTTGTTCTCATACACAATCTAATTCATCGCGGACACTCCGCCGATTACAATTTTTCCGAAAAATCTTTAGACTTTTTGCATGAACAAAACCGTGAAACGAATCCTAAAAGCGCTGATGCTCATCTCGCTCGCGACCATTTTCTCGTGCGTGTCGTCCCGGGTGGACGCGAACGGAGAAAATCCGCGGGCGCTTTCGAGGAACCTCATCGGAACCGGAAAGAAAACGCCGAAACAGCTCTACAAGTTCTTCATGAAGAACAACAGGAAAGCCGACAAGAAAAAAGTGAAGCGGCTCGCATCGTATTACGTCCAGGAAGCGAACGCGGAGGGAATAAATTCCGACGTCGCGTTCGTGCAGATGTGCCACGAGACGGGATTCCTCAGGTTCGGGAACCTCGTCACCGAGGACATGAACAATTTCTGCGGGCTCGGCTCGATGGACGCGGAGCACAAGGGCGAGACGTTCGAGACGGAGCTGCTCGGCGTGCGCGCGCACATACAGCACCTCCAGGCATACGCGACGACGGAGGACGTTCCCCTCCGGCAGGAGCTTGTCGACCCGAGGTACAACTGGGTGCACAAAACGAAGCTTGTCGACGATATTTTCGGGCTGACAAAGACATGGGCGACCGACCCCGACTACGGGAACAAGCTCGACGCGCTGATGAGGCGGCTTGAATAGCTCTCGGGCAAAAAAAAGCCGGATTCAGGGAGCAAATCCCCAAAATCCGGCACACATTCCGCAAAAAAATCAGCGGATTGTCGTTCCGACGTATGATTTTCCCTCGAGAATCGATTTCGTGTTCCCGATGTTCTTTCCGCCGGCGCAAATCACGACAAGCCCGAGCTCCTGCGCCCTGCGGCTCGCAATCGGGTCGAACGGGCAGTTCTTTCCGGGAACCCACTCGTCGCCGACCATCTTCCTGAATTCATCCCACGAAATCTCGTCGAGCGGCTTCGCCTCGGGATTCTTCCGCGGGTCGTCAGTGTACACTTTCTCAATGTTGGAAAGATTCACGACCGTGTCGGCCCCGAATTTCTCGGCAAGCAGGACGGCGTCGTTGTCCGTCGAGAATCCCGGTTTCCATCCCGCGGCGACGAGAATACGCCCCTCGAATTTCGACGATGCGGTCGGGTCGGTCACGACAGGCTCGCGGCAGAGCGAACCGAAGCTCGCCTTGACGAACTGCGCGTTCAGCCGCGTCGCCATGATTCCTATCCAATCCGCATCGTCCGTCCCGGAATCGGCGGGCGTCCCCGTCACGTCGCGGAACGCCTTCTGGTAAATGCGGGCAGGTCCGCCGCCGCCGACGACGAGGATGAGCCTGTCCTCGGGATGCGACGAAAGGAACTCCTTGACCATCGAGACGAATTTCCCGACGAACTCGACATCAGGATACTCGGGGGCGACAATCGAGCCGCCGACTGACAAAACTTTTGTTGACATTTTTCCTCCAATACGTTGAAAAGATTTCCCGGACAAATTTGGTTCCGGAAATTCAAAAAGCGAAAATGCTAGTAGATTCCCTGGACAATCGGGTTGTTCCACAGCGAGCTGTAGTTCACGCTTCCCTCGCCCGCCTCCTCCCATATCGACTGGAACGCGAACGTGCGCGGGCGGTAGACGATTTTTCCGTTGACGAGCGACTGCTTCACCTCGTTCCAGCCGCGCGAGAAGGCGACGTGCTGGTTGTCAATCGAGCCGAAATAGTACGAGGCGACGTCGTTGTTCGGAATAGCCCTGAACGAGTCGAATTCCATTCCGTTTCCGAGCGCGACGTCGACGGGAATCCAGCCGAATCCCTCGATGTAGAATTCCGACCACCAATGGTTCCTCACCGAAACGCCTGATTCAGACGATTCGTTCGGAGAGACGAGGATTCCCGCGACGGGAAGTGACGGGATGCCGAGCGAGCGCAGCATCGCCGTGTACAGTATCGCAAAATCGTACGCGTCGCCGCGCTTCCACGAAAGAAGCTCCTTCGGGTCGGAATCGGACGGGCGCATTCCGGGAAGGACCGTGTAGTTCGCGAGCATGTAATCGTAGACGGCGCGCGCCTGAAGGTACGGGTTCGACTCCTTGCCGACAATCGCGCGCGCCATCTCCACGACGGCGCTGTCGGCGCTCTCGACAAGCTGGTCGGGCGCGACGGACTTCCGGTAGAGGACGCGCTCCTTGTCGTACGCCTTGACGTTGCGCGGATTCAGCTCCGTCTCGACGCAGAAAGTCGTCACGACGAACGACTGCGAGAATTTCTGCTTGTAGCTCTGGTTCTGCCGCGACTTTTGCAGCTCAATCTGGTGGATTACGGAATTGTTGAAATCCGCGATAAGCGGCTCGGGAACGCATTCGTTCATCTCCACGAACGGCTGGAAGGACGATACGACGGGCCGGGGAACGCGGAGCGTGATGTTCGTCGCGTTCTTCGAGTCGATCGAATCGACGTCCTCGTCGAGCTTGACGACGTATGTTTTTCCGGAGAACACCTTCTTCGTCCCGGCGGACTTCACGTCGAGCCGCTTCGTACCGCTCACGCCCTTCTCCGTCCTCACGAAGACGTTTCCGGAAGCCGCGCCGTCAGGAATCCTCACCTTTATCTCGGAATCGCTCCACGACTCGTAATCGAAGCTCCTCTCGTCGGCGGGAATCGAAAAACTGTCCGCGGAATCGGACGCCTCGCCGCTCCTGTTCGCCGTAAAAACGACGCTTGACGAGCCGCGCACGGAGCCGAAATTCGTCCCCGTTATCGTGACGACGGAGCCGATGAATGCGGACGAGGGCAAGACGGAAGAGACGACAGGAAGGGAAGTGCTCGTGTCGGGCGGCGCCACGACGGGAATCCCCGAGGAGTTCGCGAAAAAGCCCGGTTTCGAGCGCCCCTCGCCCGTCACGACGGACACGAGACCGTCCTGCACGTTCGACGGGATTACGACTTTTATGAGGGAATCGCTCCATTCAATGTAGCCGCTCGAAGTAATCCGGCTTCCCGCTATCTCCACGAAGGAAGATTCCCTCAGGATTCCGAAGTTCTCCCCGGAAATGGTGAGGATGTCCCCCGCGGAACCGACGGGCGGGTCGAGCGACGCGATTACGGGAACGCGCCGGGAATTCACCGCGACAAGGGAGAACACGGAAACGGCCGCGCCGATGACGGACACATACAAAAGCGTCCTGAACGCAGGCGATTTTCTGAAAAGGAGGGAGAATTTCATGCTCATTCGTCTGAATTGATGAAGTTCGGACGGAAAACATCGACGGACGTCATGCTCGAGCTGAACCGGCGCGTGCTGTTCGACACGACGGCGGACGCGCGCACGGTCTTCTGCACGGACGAATCCGCGCTTTCCGCGTCATCGGAAACGGCAGACGGCTGCTCGGACGGCGCGGAAGACGACTTCACGTCCTTTGCAACTGCGGCAAAAACCTCCGGAAGCTTCTCGCTGTGGATGTTCCCGTCTATCTTCACGTCGATTTCGTCGAGCGGAGTAAGCTCGCTTCCGGCAATCGCGCTGATTTCGACAGGATGGGAAATTCCCTCGTACGATTTCATGCTCGAAGGAATGTAGACGCACGCGAAAACGGCGGCGGCAGCCGACACGGAGACGGGAATGGCCGCAGACGGAATTTTCTTCGGGCGCGAGAACTGGACCGTTTTTGAATGGCGCATCTTGCTCTGAAGCCGCTCAAAACTTTTTTCCATAAATTCGTCGCTGACAGCGGAGGAAACGTCGTCGGAATCCTCCTTCAGAAGCTCGTGCACGCGAACCATACGCTCGCAAGCCTCAGCGATTTTCGGGTCGGACGAGACAAGCGACTCGTATTTCCCGACGAACGCATCGGGCATTTCCCCGTCGATGTAAACCGAATGCAAATCCTTGTGACATGCCATATCGCAACTCCTTTTTTCAATAGAGACGTCCGGAAGCGCATCCTTCCGTCGCAAACTTTGAAATCAGACTGCCGGAAAAAATTCCGGACAGGTTCCGTTACTTTTTTCAAACTTCCGTCTGAAAAGACGGTTGATTTTGATTCTGTTTCCAAAAAATCTATTCGGAATGACACGAGAAACCATGTATCCACCGAATCCGGACAGAACCTTTTCAAAACACAGCCGCCCGGAAAAAACAATTTCCCGCAGGCGGCTCATTTTCTGAAAATCAGCTCAGAAAAACCGAATCGCCGTCGCCGATGAATTTCTCGAGTTTCTCCCTCGCGCGAAAAACCCTGACTTTCACGTTCCCCTCGGAAATGCCGAGAACTTTCCCTATCTCCTTGTAGTTCAGGTTCCCGTATTCCTTGAGGATGAGAACCTCGCGGAGATGCTTCGGAAGGCTGTTGAGCGCCTCGACGGCTTTCCTCTTCGCCTCCTCCTTCAGGACGCTCTGCTCGCCCGTCTCGACTTTCCGCGTGTCCTCGTAAAAAGCCTTGTGGTACGCCTTCCTCTCCCTCGACTTTCGCATCGCATAGTTCAGGCTGGCATTCTTCACGACCCGTATGAGCCAGAATTTTGCGTCGTCGAGGCTCGGAAAGACCATGCCCTTCTCGTTCGCCTTTATGTACGAATCGTGAACGAGGTCTTCGGCAGCGTCCTCCTCGCAGACTATGCGGAATGAGATTGTGTACAGAAGTTTGAAAGTCGCGTCGTAAATCGCACGGAAGTCGCCGGAATCAGCGGCATTGTACGATTTCTCCGTCGTCGATTGATTTTCCACTTTTGAAATCCTCTAAAGAACCATTTTCCGATACGGTGGTTACAGAAACGGCTCAGACGCGCTTCCACACCGCCCCGGAAGGCGTGTCGATGATTGCGATTCCCCGCGCGGAAAGCTCGTCGCGGATGCGGTCGCTTTCGGCAAAATCCTTCGCCTTCTTCGCCGCCGTCCGTTTCGCCACGAGCGCGTCAATCTCCTGCGCCTCAGGGTCTCCTTCGTGCGAGTCGGGAATTGACGCAGATGCCTGCTTCTCGATTGCGTCGAACGCGCACGGAATGACGTCGAGCGAGAGGATTCCGTCCATCACGAGGATGTTCGAAAGCGCCTCGGAGGCTTTCCTTCCCTTCCCGTTCGATTCCTTCTGCATCGCCGACAGCGCGACGGGCGTCGCAAGGTCGTTCTCGAGCCCCTCGCGGAAACGGTCGATGTTGTCCGTCACGGTCGGTTTTATCGCCGACAGGACCTGGCGGAAATTCTCCTTCGTGAGCGAAAGGTTCTCCTCCGCATTCGCCTTCTGGATGAGCTTCGCGACGCGCTGGTTGAGCGACTCGCGGCCGCTCCTCGCCGAATCCATCGCGCCCCACGAGAACGCGAGCGGCTTCCGGTAATGCCCGCCGAGCAGGAAGAACCGGTAGTCGAGAGCGGCGTATCCGTTGTCGAGGATTGTCTGGAGGCGGAGGAATTTCCCCGACGACTTTGACATTTTGTTCCCGCCCTCGATGACGAGGAATTCATTGTGGAGCCAATACTTGACCCACGGGCCTTCGGCGCGCTCCTCCGCGGTGAACGAGCCTTCCGACTGCGCAATCTCGTTCGTGTGGTGGACGGGAACGTGGTCGATTCCGCCCGTGTGTATGTCGAAATGCTTCCCGAGGTACTTCATGCTCATGGCGGAGCATTCGATATGCCAGCCCGGATATCCGCGCCCCCACGGGGAATCCCACGTCATCGCCTGGTCCTCGAATTTGCTTTTCGTGAACCAGAGGACGAAATCGTTCGGGTTGCGCTTGTTCTGGTCGATTATGGAGACGGCACGCCTGCCCGCCCCCGCCTTCAGCTCGTCCAGGTTGAGGTTGGCGAGCTTCCCGTAATCGGGGAACGTCGAGATGTCGTAATAGAGGTTTCCGCCCGCCATGTACGTGTGCCCGTTCGCCTCGATTTTCTTGATGAGCTCAATCATGTCGGGAATATGCTCCGTCGCCTTGCAGATGACGTCGGGACGGCGGATGTTCATCGCGTCGATGTCGGAAAGGAACGCGTCCGTGTAGAAGCGTGCAATCTCGAGCACGGACTGATGCCGTTCCTCAGCCGACTTCACCATCTTGTCGGTTCCGTCGTCGGCATCGCCCGTAAGATGGCCGACATCAGTTATGTTCATCACGTGCTTTATGTCGTAGCCCAAATACGTGAGCGTCTTGTCAAGGATGTCAAGAAAAACGTAGGGGCGGAGATTCCCGATGTGCGCGTAATTATAGACCGTCGGGCCGCATCCATAAAAGCCGACATGCCCTTCGACAATCGGCTTGAACTCCTCCATCTTCCTTCCCATCGTGTTGTACAGTCTCAGTGCCATTTATCTCCTCCGGAAGGCGGCCATCTCCGTTTGCTCAAGAAGCCGCCGTAATATCGTTTGTCGGATGATGATTCTACATCAATCGCAAAAAAAAATCGCTATGCACGGGGCGCAAACGCGCGTGGCGGGCCGCCGCAATCCGAAATTCCGCGTCAAAAATGCCGGCACGGGGCGCAAAAAAAACGGGCGCGCGGGCGGCTTTTCGATTACGATTCTCGAAATGTTCGTTATAATGGACGCCATGGTTTCACAGATTTCTTTCAACGACTATTTCAGGGCGAGGTTCAGGGGGAACATCAAGACCGACGAGCCGATGGTCAAGCACACCACGATGCGCGTCGGCGGCGACGCCCCGATATTCCTCGAGCCGGAGGACGAGGAGTCGCTTGTGTTCGCGGTGACTTACTGCACGCAGGGGGGAATTCCCTTTTTCATATTGGGAGGAGGAAGCAACGTCATCGCGGGCGACAAGATTGACTTCGCCGTCATCTCGACAAAGACAATCCGGGGAATCGAGCGCGTCGAAAGCGCGGCGCAAGGGCTTTACAGGAAGGCGATGAGCATCGGAAAAAGCGAATGCACGCTCAGGTTCGGCGCGGGGCTCACGTGGGGCGCAATCTGCGCGCACTGCAAGAAGGAGAAGCTGCTCGGCGTCGAGAAATTTTCGGGGCTGCCGGGAACGGTCGGCGGCGCGGTTTCGATGAACGCGACATGCTTCGGGTTCAGCGCGTGCGACAGGCTCGTTTCCGTCCGCTACCTCGACCTCGACGACCTGAAGCTGAAGGAATACACGAAAAGCGAAATCGATTTCGGCTACAAGCGCTCCCCGTTCCAGCGCGGGAAGCTCGTCCTCTCCGCCGACTTCACGCTCGAGAAGGACGATTCGAAAAGCGACGAGGAAATGACGCGGATTTATCAGGAGGCGCTCGGGGAACGGGCGGCGCGCGGGCACTTCATGGCGGCGAGCGCGGGAAGCATATTCAAGAACATCCCGGAAAAAGAAATCATCGCGGGGAAGCTCATAGACGAGTGCGGGCTGAAGGGAACGAAAATCGGCGGCGCGAAAGTTGCCGACTTCCACGGGAATTTCATAATCAACCCGAACGGAACGGCATCGTCAGCGGACGTGCGCTCCCTGATTGAGCTTGTCAGGGAGGAAGTGCGCAGGAAAACGGGAATCGAGCTTGAGTGCGAGGTCGTGTTCGCGTGAGCGAAAAGCCGTCCTAAATGGAGAAAACAAAAATGCCGATATTCAGAGCAATCGATAGCGCGGATACAGATTTTAGAAAAAATCCAAAAATATAGGTTTTGGGTTTATCTTTGATAGACGTGCGGAATGCGCAGGAAAAAGTCAATCCGCCGGCTTGTTCGGGGGAATAAATACGGGAGCCGATGGAAAACGCTGTTTTGCACGGTTCACAATAGACCAGTCCGATGCCTTGCTGCCGGACGGGTTTTATAAAAAAAATACGGGGAGCTTTATGCCAGCAATCCAGAACACACAGAAACCAAGGCTGCAACTTTCAGCGAAAATCTTCAAAAAAGGTGACTATCTTCTTGTGGAGGAGAACAAACAGTCGGATTTCTTTTTCATAATACAAAGCGGGCAGGTTTACGTAACCCACGCCAACGAGGTGTCGAGCGAGAAAAGCCTCAACATGATGGGGCCCGGCGACTTCATCGGCGTCATTTCGTGCATGTCGAACAAAACCCAGATAGAGACGGCAATCGCGATGACCGACGTAAGCGCGATTCTCGTGCGGAAGTCGCAGTACCCGGACCTGATTCAGCTAAACACGCCGGTCGCGCTCAAAATCATCCGCGGATTCTCAAAGAGGATGAAGGCGCTGAACGAAATCCTCATGCAGCAGACGACGAACAAGAAGGCGCGGGACAACCAGGCGGAGATGATTTACAGCCTCGCCAAGCACTACGACAACGATGACCAGACCGACGTCGCGCTGTTCGCCTACTACCAGTACCTGAAGCTGAACATTCCCGGTCCGGGGCTTGAGGACGCGAAGCACCGGTTCCTCGCGATAAAGAAAAGCGGGACGAAGGCGGTCTACCTTGAGCCGACGAACGAGGTGGAGCGCACCTATCCGCGCGGAACGATGATTTTCTCCGACTTCCAGCCAGGCTCCGAGATGTTCATCATCAAGGAAGGCTCTGTAAAAATCTCGAAGGTCACGAACGACACCGAGGTGACGCTCGCCATACTGAAGCAGGGCGACATGTTCGGCGAGATGGCGCTCCTGAACAACGACCTGCGCTCGGCGTCGGCAATCGCAAACGAGAACTGCAAGCTCACCGCGGTCAGCATGTCGAACTTCATAAAGATAACGGAGACGAACCCGGCGATGATTACGAAAATCACGACGACGTTCTCCGACAGGCTTTGGGCGATGCAGCGGCAGCTTTCGAACAGCCTCATCAGGGACGACCTGGTGCAGAAGATGCTCGACATGCTCTCGCTCCAGATTGAGAAGCTCAACTTTACCGAGGAACAGCTCGCGCAGCCGTATCAGACGAACTTCACCACGAACGACATCGCGACGATGTGCGGGCTGACGAAGCTCGAGCAGGCGCGCAACAGCAAGAGATTCATAAACCAGAATTTCTTCAAGATTGTGAACAACAAGATTCTCATAAAGAAATGCTCCACGCTCATCGATTACGCGGCGACGTACAGGAAGAACCTCCTCAAACGGCAGCACTAGGCGGGGCAAGGACTAACGATGAATTTGCGGAAACTGATTATAGCGGCATCATCGCTGCTCATTGCGTGCTTTCAGGCGGCCTCTCTTCCTTCCGGATACGGGAAAGTGAAGCTCGGGATGGACGTCGATTCCGTAAAGAGCGCGCTCAAAAGCGACCACCAGTTCGGGTACCGGGGCGACAGGGACGTATCGCTTTCCCCGAGCAGCCACGAGACCGTCATAGAGACTGACCCGACGATTTATGCGGTGTACTCGTTCTTCGAGCGGTGCTGGTTCCAGTTTTCGGACGAGAAGCTTTCCGTCATCACGCTGAACCTGAACGAGGAGATGGTGGACTACCATTCCGTATTCGAGGAGCTTTGCGAAAAATACGGAATCCCCGACGAAATTTCCCCAAAAAAATCGGTATGGAAATCTGATTCCGTGACGCTCTCGCTCGAAAAGCCGCTCTCGCTCAAATACGTCGACGCTAAAGCGTTCAAGCAGAAGAAGGAATCGGCGACCGTGCGGGAAACTGCGGCGGAGCGGGCAAGAGACGAATTCCTCAAGGGGCTTTGAGATGAGAACGGCAAAATCGGCGGCCGCCGTCATTTTTATGGCGTTTGCGCTCGCTTTTTCATGCTCGGCAAAAAAACTTCCCGCGAAGACCATAACAATCGAAAAGACAGACGGCACGCGCGTGTCCGTGACGGCAGAAATCGCCGACACGTACGAGACGAGGCAGCACGGATTCATGGAGCGGAAGGACATCCCCGACGGGACGGGAATGCTTTTCGTCTTCGAGAAAGACCAGATTCTCTCGTTCTGGATGAAGAACACGCCCCACCCGCTGTCAATCGCGTACATCGACTCGTCGATGAGAATCCGCGACATATTCGACATGACGCCGTACAGCCTCGCGGACGTCTCCAGCACGGTAAGCGTGCGGTACGCGCTCGAAGTCCCGCAGGGATGGTTCACGCGCGCGGGAATAAAAGTCGGCGACACGATTTCATTCTAAACGCGGGAAAGCGCCCGTCAAAAGCACTTCATCGACGGAGTGCTTTTTTTTATAATCGAACCCATGAAGTTGTATTCAAGACGAGAGATGGTGCGCAACACGCTCATCGGAATAGCAGCCGGTGCCGCAATCGCGGCGGTGCCGCTGACAATCGCGGGCAGGAACGGCGGAAACGGGGCGGACGATGCGGAAATTCCGGAGGCGGAAATCGCAGAAATCCCCGCGGAAAGCGAAATCGTCCCCGAAAAGACGGAAGCCGATTTGCAGAACGAGAAAATCGCGGAGCTTTCGCAGAAATACGAGAACCTGCTCTCGCGGGTCTCCACAATCGCCAACGCGGAGACGAAATACACGATTGACGAGCAGCAGAACATCGCCGTGTACAAAAAATGCAACGAGGCAGTCGTCAACATAACGACGCAGGAAATGGCGTACAACTGGCTTTTCGAGCCGATGCTCGAGGACGGCGGAAGCGGTTCCGGCTCGATAATCGACAAGCGCGGGTACGTCGTGACGAACGTCCACGTGATATCGAACGCGAGCAGGATAAACATCTCCCTCGCGGACGGCTCGGCATACGAGGGTAAAGTCGTCGGCGCCGACGTCGAAAGCGACATCGCGGTCCTCAAATTCGACCCGAACGGAAAGGAGCTGCGAACGATAGACTTCGGGAACAGCAACAACCTCAAGGTCGGGCAGAAAGTCATCGCAATCGGAAACCCGTTCGCGCTCGAGCGCACGATGACGACGGGAATAATTTCCGGGCTCGGGCGCCCGATTCAGGAAAGCTCGAACGTGATAATCAGGAACATGATTCAGACCGACGCCGCGATAAACCCCGGAAATTCGGGCGGGCCGCTCCTCGACTCGAACGGAAAGATGATAGGCATAAACACGATGATAATCTCGAATTCGGGAAGCTCGGCGGGGCTCGGATTTGCCGTTCCCGTCAGCACGGCGCAGCGCGTCGTCAACGACCTGATTCAGTTCGGCAAGGTCAACAGGGGAAAAATCGCGATAACGCCCGTGCAGATGTCCAGCACAATCGCGAACTACATCAATTCAGCGGCGGGGCAGGCGGCGGGTCTCTCAAAAGTGCGCATAACGAACGGGATTCTCGTGAGCGCGGTCACGGCGGAAAGCTCCACGGAAAAATCGGGGCTCAGAGGAGGAACGTTCCCCGTCAGGCAGCGCTACTCGCGATCGAATTCGTTCAACTTGGGCGGGGACATCATCACGCAGATAGATTCCGTCCAGGTCGCGACGTACGCCGACTACATGAGCGCGCTCGAATCGAAGCATCCGGGCGACACCGTGAGCGTGACGGTCTACAGGGACGGCGAATACGTCAAGCTTTCCGTGAAGCTCGATTGAGGAGGGAACATGCGGACGGCATTCTCGCGCGCATCATTTCTGCTTCTTTTCGCGCTGGCGACATCGCTCGCGGCGGGAAAAACGTTCCCCATCGCGGGACTTGAAACCGTCTGGGAGGAGCCGGTTCCCCTCGACGTCGGCTGGAACGAGGAATGGTTCGGGCGGAAATCCTCGTTCGAGTACGACCACGACATTGCGCGGATTGCGGCGGTTCTTTCCGAGGTCGCGTACGACGACTACAGCGCGGGAAAGCCGCACATCATCGAAGACATTTACGCGATGCTCGGCGTCGATTTCTCCGACATCGAGATGCACTACGACATCGACTACGGCGAACCGATTTTGGGAAACGACCAGGCAGCGTTCAGCATCGCATCGAGGACGATAAAGACGGACGATGGGGAATTCCCGCTCGTGTTCGTGACAATCCGCGGGACGCCGCTCAACGCGAACGAATGGATTTCCAACCTCAACATAAGCGACAAATCGAAAAAGCCGATTCCGACCCACGAGGGTTTTTCCGTCACGGCGGAGCAGGTTCATCACGCGCTGATGACGTTCCTCCTGAAAAAAGGCATTCCCGCGAAAGATGCGTTCTTCCTGATTACGGGCCATTCGCGCGGCGCGGCAATCGCGAACCTTCTCGGGGCGCGCATGGCAGCGGACGGGATTTTCGACACGGCGCGCGTCTACGATTTCACGTTCGCAAGCCCCAACGTGACGACGGACGAAAACTGCGGCGACGAAAAATTCGGCTTCATATGGAACATCATCAACGCGGAGGACATCGTTCCGACAGTCCCGCCGAACAGGAACGGCTGGAAATACCGCAAATTCGGGCGGATGCGCGCGCTCGTCAACGCGTGGAACACAAAAAAGGAACGGTACGAGGACGAATTCCTCCCGCGGATGAACGAAATCTACCGCAGATTTCTCGGGCGGGACTTTTCCCCGTTCAGGACGGGCCCGTTCATCCCGGCGCAGGTCTCGCGCGTCCTCACCTCGCTGTACGACGACGTCCCGGAATACTACGCGCCGATATTCGGGCTCAGGAAAAAGGCAGAGTCCATTTTCCTCAAAGTGTTTCCCGAAGACGAGGCTGAAATCGGGGACGAGGAGGATTTTCCCGCCGATGAAACGGAGACCGACACATTGCCGGAGGACATCGGCGCGTCAGGGGGAAGCTCGTTCCTGATGGCGGCAATCGCGGAGATGATAAACGAAGAGACGGACGGGCTCATAAACTACACGACGGACGCGCTCGTCGACATGCACGCCTGCGAGTCGTACCTCGCGTGGATGGTCGCGCTTGACGGGAGCGAGGCATTCTCCGAGATGGGAAGCAGCCAGATTTCGCTCGGTCGTCATTACGATGCGGCGGTCTTCGACGAAAACGGCGAGCGGCTCGCGCTCATCAAGGACGGGCTTGTCCAGTTCAAGAGCATCAGAAACCCCGTCGCGGCATTCTCGTTCTTCAACAAAACAGTCATCGGATTCCCCGCAAACGAGGATTTCACGGTCGTCGTCTACAACGCGGGGCTGATTCCCGCAATCATCCCGACGGAAATCGAAAAGTACGATGCCTGCGGAGTCCACACGGAAACGTGCCCGAAGACGAAACTGCATCCGTCGCGGTTCCGCGCATACGAATTCGGCGCGGGCGCGGTCACCGTGGCGCAGGAAACGGTCGCGGCGGAAACGCTTTCCGGAAATGAGATGCGGAAAACGGTGCGACGCGCGAAAATATACCCGCAGCGGACGCCTTTAATTCAGCCGGAAATAACTGTCAACGCGGACGCCGCATTCGGTTTCGGGATTCTCGCGGGGTGCCACGACATATACGCGCTCGCAACGACGTCGCAGTCGCCGCTGACGATGAACAAGTGCGCCGAGCTTGCGCCGGGAATCGGGCATCAGGAATGCATTTTCGGAAGCATTTATTTCGGAACAGACGCGCTCGCACGGCTTTTCTGGCGGACGGGCGGCGACGGCAAGCACGGATTCGTCGCCGCGGTTCCGTCGGTCCGGCTCTCGCTTTCGTACAAACCGTACCGGCGATTCCAGTTCTTCGCCGCGGCGGGGTTCGATTTCCGGATAGACGGAAAGAACGACGACGCGTTCGAGAACTGCAGGCGGGAATGCGATTTGGGGCAGCACAGAATCGGAAGCACGCGAGTGTCCGTCGCCCCGAATTTCCGACTCGGAATCAGATTCTGACCCGCTGTTTTCCTCAGATGCAATTTCGGCCCCGATTCTAAAAAGTCCGTTTGCACTTTATGGTGGCAGGCGTTACGATAGGCTCAATCGGAAAGGAACGGAGAAATACATGGATAAAAACGAAGTGATGATTCTTTGCAGGGCTGCCGACGATTTCGGCGACATCGGCATCGTATACAGGCTCGCAAAGAAGCTTTCGGAATGCAGGCCCGAAATGCACCTGACGCTTGTCGTCTCCGACCTCGGCTCGTTCCATGAAATATGCAGGGCTGCCGATCCGCTAAAAAAGACGCAGGACATCGTGTTCAACGGCTCGACCTGGCAGCTCATCGCATGGGACGCCGACATCATCATTCCCCCAAAGCTCGGCATCATCCTCGAATGCTTCCACTGCGGCCGCCCCGCGTGGCTCGAAAAGCGGCTCTTCTCCAAGAATTTCACCGAGACAATCCAGATTGTGAGCATCGACAACCTGACGGCAGAGCAGTACGCGGAGGAATTCCACCTTCTCAAGAGCGGAACGCGCAAGGCGTGCGTCCACAAGATAAATTTCATGCCGGGGTTCACGGAAAAGACGGGCGGCCTGATAATAGCGCACGACGCGGAAAGCCAGTTCGCGCGGCAGCTTTCCGTCGGGACGGGAAAGACGTTCGACATTCTCGTCTCCTCGTATGAGCGCGATTTCACCTCGATTGTAAAGGCGATTTCCGATTTCCAGTCGACGACGAGAAAACCCGTGCGGATTCTCCTCGCGAACAGCAAGAACCACAGCCCGTTCATGAAAGCGTGGACGGAAGCCGACAAGCCGTTCGAGGTCGAGGAGCTGCCGTTCCTCCCGCAGGAGCAGTGGGACGCGCTCATCAAGGCGGCCGACTTCTCGTTCGTGCGGGGCGAGGATTCGCTCGCGCGCGCCTGCCTTTCGGGAAAGCCGTTCGTCTGGCACGCGCCAGTTCTGGATGACGATTACCAGCTCGTCAAAGTGGACGCCCTCCTCGAGCGGATGAGGCGCCATTTCTGCGGCGCGGACTTCGCGATTCTCTCGATTTTCTGGAAATGGTACAACACGACGTCGGCACCGGACAGCGATGCGGCTTCCGACAATCTGCGCGAGCTTCTGAAATCGGCCGCCGCTATAAGCCTTGCCGACGGGTTCATGAATTTCACGCAGTCGCTTCTCGCAAACGGCGACCTCGTGAACCATCTGCTCGACTACATCGAGTCGCTCGAATAGGCAAAACGGCAAAAAAAAGCCCGGGACATTTTCCAGCCCGGGCGTTTCCGCTGTTACCGAGACCGTCGGAAACATGCGCCTGCACGATTTCCGGACAGCCCCGATGACATATTCAGATTGATTATTTGTCCTTCGCGCGCTCGACAAATGAGCCGTCGCGTGTGTCGATGACGATGCGGTCATCAGTGTTGCAGAAAAGCGGAACCATCACTTCGATTCCCGTGTCCAATGTAGCGGGCTTTGATGATTTTCCTGACGTGTCGCCCTTGATTCCAGGCTCGCAGTAAGTGATTTTGCGCGTAATCCTGATGGGGAGGTCGATACCGACAGCCTTTCCTTCGTAGTATGTGATTTCGAGGGCGTAGTCGTCATCGTCGCCTTCCGCTTCAGACGGCTTGATGTAACCGGCATTGTCGCCCAAATCCTCTTTCGAGAGGACGACTTCTTCCCAGTTCTCGTCCATGAAGTGGTAATCCTCACCGTCGACGTAAGAAAGCTTCACGGCCTTCTTCTCAAGCTCGATTTCCTGGAATTTATCGCCGGCATCAACACCGAGGTCCTTTGTCGAACCTGTTACAATATTCTTTACGCGGAGATTGACTGTGATACCCTGGCGGCCACCCTTCTGGCCAAGCTTTTTCTGAACGATGAGCGGTTCATTTTCGCACATAAAAGCTGTGCCGACTTTGATTTCATTTGTAACAATTGTACCCATGATTGAATTCCTTTCATTAAAGACGTTTGCTTGATTATATTTAAAACCCGCTATTTTATCAATGGCAAAAAGTCCAGCAGCTTTTCCGAGAGATTTCCCAAATCGAGCGTTTTTTTCGAAAAATTTCGGAACGCTGGTTTTATCCCGTCAAGATTGAAGAGAATCGCTTTGAGAAGCTCCGCCATTTTTTTCTGCGCGTCCGCTTCGTTTTTGCATTCGGAAATATTTCCCCACGCGTCGATTGCTTCCGGACCGCATTCAAGCCCGAAATTCCTGTTGTAGAGCCATGAAATTTCGTTGATTTTTGGGCAGTTCAAAATGTCGAGGAACGCCTTGAGCTTTACGAGATGAAATTCCTCGTCCTGCTGGTAGATGTTCCACAAAAACGGGATTCCTGAAAGAGCCGCCCGTGCGAACGAGTCTTCGCCGCGGATAAAAAGAAAATCCATCGAGCACAGAAAAGCGTCCCACGCTTCCTGGCTCAGATACGGAAGATAATCCACGCAGAAATTCGCCTTTTGATATTCGGATTCCGTTTTTTTGAACGAGGCAAGCCCGGCTCCCGGAGCCACGTACACGTGAATTTTTCTTGAGGATTTTTGTGAAAACTCGTTAACCGCCTCAAAAAAGAATGAAAAATCTTTTGGGTAAGAAAAAACGAGAATCTTGAAATCTTCGTCTGAAAACGGAATTGATTTTGTCAGGGATTCGATTTTGCTTTTCCGGTAATTTTTGTCTTTGAGGCATTCTGTAAAATTTTTGTCCAGAATGAGTCCGCCCGTTTTTGGAGTAAAACCCGGCATAAAAAAGTATTTCCGAACGCTTGCAGTCCTTGCCGCCCCCCTCAAAAGATGAAAGTCCTCCGCCCATTTTTCTGCCGTAAGATATTCGATGTTCACGATTCTGCAAAGTTTTTTTGACGCGGAAAATTCTTCGCCGTAAATGATTTCGTCAAGCCAGTCCGGAAGCCCGCACTGGAAAGTCTGCAAAACGACAGTCGGCGGATTTTCTGAAAAGTATTTTGTGCACGTTTCCGCGTCGTTCCAGTCAAAAATGTTCCACCCTCGGTACGTTTGAAAACTCAGCTCCGGATTTATTTCTTGTGCCATTCTTTTAAAAGTTTCCAAATCGCTCACCACAAGATTCAGTTTTAGCGAGCCGTTAACGTCCGAAAGTGAGCGGCAGAGACGGTAAACAACGCCTATGTCGCCAAAGTTGTCGAGCACTTTGCAAAGCACGGTGATTTCTTTTATTTCTGATAGATTTGATTCTGACATTCCAAGACCTTTTAGGTTTTTAGGCTTGCCATTATAGCAAAAAACTCTGTCTGCTCAACGAATAAAAAATTGTTGCAATGATACTTTTTTTGTACAGTTTATTAAAGTTGTTTTCAGGAGGATTAAAAATGAAAAAACTTATCGCTTTTGTTTCGGCAGCTTTGCTTGCCGCCGCTTTGATTGGATGTGCTTCAACTCAAACTGAGGAACTTTGTGAAAAAGAGGCGTTTAGAAACCAGTTTAATCAAGAAATTTGGGACGAACTGCCAGAGCAGTTTAGAGCAGGAGATACACCAAACATTCTATGTAATAGATATTTAACTGGTTATAGAGACGATGGCTGGATAGATTCTAAGGTAGATACACTTGATGATAAAATTAGATAATTAAGAGTCAATAAACTCAATGTTAAATAAGTCGCAGATTCTTTTTGCCTCATCTTTAGATTCGTCATCACAATACATAACACCAGTCTTCGGATAGTTTTTTAGGAAGTCTGCAAGCTCTTTTTCAGAATGCAGAATTTCTACATTACCGTGCGATTTATAGTTTTTATCATACAGTAAAATCCCTATCCAACCACCATTCCATTTTTCCGCAGAATACATGTATTTTGTTTTCATACTGACCTCCATTTCTAATTTAAATATTATAACCCTTTAAGGATTTACCCTGTAAGAAGATTCATTTCTGCACGAAGACGGGATTTTTTGCGTTCCACTCTCCTCTTCCCCCTTTCCGCTCTCCCCTCTCCCCTTTCCACTCTCCGCTCTCCCCTTTCCGCTCTCCTCTCTCCGCTCTCCTCTCTCCGCTTTCCCCTTCCCTCTTCCCTCTTTCGCAGTATAATCGTCGCCATGGACGAAAAAGAAAACGGCAAAAACAAAAAGGGCATAAGGGGCGCGATTCTTTCGGCGCCATCGGAAATCGCCGCAGGCGCGAGGAAATTCCCGGCGGTCTATATAATCGGGGCAATCGGGGCGGCCGTGACGACGCTCACGTTCGTTTCCGACGACATCGAAAAGTTCATGCCGTTCACGCTCGCTTCGATGTGGTCGCAGGTTATGGCGGTCATGCTTTCGATGGCGGCGGGCGCGCTGAAGGAAAAGCCAAATTCAAAAATCGCGGCGAACGCAATCTCCCTGGCAGTTTTCGTTCCTGTCTGCGTCTGGTGCCGCTCGCAATACGACAACGAGCCGTATTTTCCGCTCACCTATTTTTCGACGATATGCGCGGTGATGCTCGCCTGCGGGTTTCTCGCCGCAAAAAAACACCGGGAGAAGGCGGCGGCGCACCTGAGCGCATCGCTCTCTGTCGCGGGAATCATCACGGGATGCGTATCGGCGTCGCTCGAAATCATACTGACGGCGATAAACACGCTTTTCGGCTCGATTGACGAGGGACTGTTCGTCGGGGCGGCGGCAGGCTCGGCATTCCTCGTTTTCATGCCGATGCTCGCGGAAGGCGAGACGAAAGAATACGAGGAAATCAGGATTCCAAAAGCAGTGCTGTTCTCCTACAAAAACGCGCTCCTTCCGCTTTTCGCCGTATACATCGCGGTTCTCTACGCATATCTCCTCAAATCGGCGGTTATACGCAAAATGCCGAGCAACATGATAAACATCTTCGTCTCGATTGCGACGGCATCATTCATCGAGCTGAGGATGACGCTCGGCGCGTTCGGGGGAAAGGCAGTCGGCGCGTTCAGGAAATACGGGGCGTACGCGCTCGTCCCGCTCGTAATCGTGCAGTGCGCGGCATGGGGAATCAGGGTCGGCGCATACGGGCTGACAACGGCGCGGTACGCGAGCCTCCTCTACATTATCTTCTCGGTTCTCTGCATTCTCGGCGCGATAATCTCGAATTTCCGCGCGTTCGACATCGACAAATGGTCGTGGCTCATACTCGCGTTCTTCATGATATTCGCGTGCCTTCCCCGCGTGAACGTAATCGACCTTCCCGAATTCCAGCAGGCGTCGAGAATCGAGCGCGTCCTGAAGGCGCACAATCTCCTGCGGGACGGGAAAATCGACGTCGGGCGCACGGACGCGGAGCTTTCCGACGAGGAAAAAACGCTGATTCACGACGCATGGGGAGAAATCAGTAACGTGCGAGGAAGAATCGGCTGGCTCGAAAACATACATTCCGCGAACGATTTCGGATTCGAGCCACCGGACTATTCAAAATCGCGAGAGCATACGTTTGTCGATGCTGAAAAAAACGAGTGGATAAACGTCCGTGGATTCAGCCGCATCCGGAAAATCGACGGCTCGTCATGGGACGGAACGCGCTTCACCATAACGGCGGGCGGAATTTACGTCGACATAACGGACGAGCTTCTCGCGGTGGAGAACAGCGAGGAGCCCCTCCTGATTGACAAGGACGGAATGAGAATCGTCATAACGGCTGCGGATGCAAGCGAATACGGCCCGCGCGACAAAAAGCGATACTACTCGAACGCGGTCGGATACATTCTCGAATAGCGGCGCGCCCTAAAAATCGGTTGATTTTGATTTTGCCATGCCTGCAGATTCGGGATGACGCGAGAAATCTGGGCAGAGCCTTCAAAAACGCGCCGCAATCGGAAAGCGATTCTAGTAGAAAAGCTCCGCCTCGAACGAGACGCCGCCTTCCGTCCGCCCGACGACGGAAAGCTTTTTCGCCTCCTCGTCAAGCTTCCCGAACACCTGCAGCTTCTCGCCGAGCATTGCCTCCTTCGCGTAGTTCAGGCGGAAATCGGTGAAAGCGACGCGTCGGAGTTCCTTCGGAAGGGCATCAGCGACGAACGCGCCGTAGCGGGCGTTGTTCGTGTGGCCGTTCCCGTCGAGGTCGGAATATTTTATGATGCGCTCGTCAAGGAGAACCATGTCGTCAGGATGCTGAATCTTTCCGTACTTGAGGCAGTCGTGCTCCGTCGAAAAATCCGGCGCCTTCCTCATCGCGAAATTCTTCGTCTGGATGATGCGGTGCCCCTCGGGGTTCACGACGACCCACGAGCTCAAGCCGCTGACGAGTTTCTCCCCGTCCATCGACTCGAATTCATACGCGCGGACGAGCTGGAGCGGCTCCGGCTTCTCCTCCCACGTTTTCAGGACGATTTTCTCGTTCTCGCGCGGAAGCCGGTGGAAGCGGTACGAGACGCGGCTGACGAGGATTGCGTACCCGTTCCTGCTCAACGCGTCGCGGCTCATCCCGCGCTGGTTGTAATCCTCGACGGCGGCATCCGACGATATTTTCAGCAAATCATAAAGCGAGAGGTTCTTGTTGTCGTTCGCCTCGCAAAAATAAACCATCGTCTGGAAGTTGAATTTTCCCGACTCGTCGTGGAACTGCTTGAATTCGTTCATTTTTCTTCTCCGTTTTTTAGTTTTTGCATGAGCATTGCACCGTCTTAGACACGTTTTTTCCCCAAGTGTTGCGGAATCCGCATTTTTGTCCGCAAACGGGGTGAACGAACAAAACAAAAGATGTAGAATGCTGACATGTTAGAGAAGCTTCTTTTCACCTGCAACGCAGTTTTCCCGATTATATCGCTCATTTGCGTCGGATATGTGCTCAAGCGCATCAGGCTTTTGCCCCAAGATTTTTTCAAGATGCTGAACAAGCTGAGCTTCAGGTGCCTGCTTCCGTGCCTGCTTTTCTGCAATGTATACAACGTCGGCGACATCGGGGAAATCGCCGGATGCGCGCCGGTCGTCCTGTTCGCGATTCTTTCGATACTGGCCTTCTACGCGGTGGGATTCGTCGTCGCGGTCGCATCGACGAAGGACGACACGCAGAAAGGCGTCCTGCTCCAGGCATCGTACCGCTCGAACTACGCGATAATCGGAATCTCTCTCGCCATGTCGCTGTGCGGGGAGGACAAGACGCCCGTCAAAATCGCCTCGATTCTTTCGTCGATTACGATTCCGCTCTTCAACGTGCTCGCGACAATCGCGCTTTCCGTATTCGTTGGCGACAAAAAAGGCGGCTCAAAGCTGAGGACGGCATTGTCAATCGCGCTGAAAGTCTGCAAAAACCCGCTGATACAAGGCGTCGCCGCTGGAATTGTCGTGCTTGCGGTACGGGAGGCTATACCGGAATCCGACGGGCGGAAACTGTTTTTGATAAGCCGCGACATCCCGTTCATCTACAGCACGGTAAAATCGCTCGGCTCCGCCGCTTCGACGGTCGCGCTCATAGCGCTGGGAGGGAATTTCGAATTCTCGGCAGTCTCGAAGCTCAAGAAACTCATCGCGACGGGAACGCTCATGCGCGTCGTCGTCTGCCCGGCAGTCTGCCTCTGCGCCGCATACGCCGCAGGATTCCGCTCGCTCGAATTTCCCGCGCTGATTGCGCTGTACGGGACGCCAATCGCGGTCTCAAGCGTGCCGATGGCCGCCGAAATGGGAAACGACGCGGAGCTTGCCGGGCAGCTTGTCGTGTGGACGACGCTCGCGTCGGCGCTGACGCTTTTCGCGACGATTTTCATATGCGCGCAGATAGGGATTTTTGCCGTCTAAAATTATGAATTTTGCGACACTGACATGTCAATGTGCCGTTAAGCTTTTGAAAGATTCTCGGCGATATGGTAAACTCGAAATAATCTGTATTTGGAAAAGTCGTCTCCAAAATCAGTTTGCAAAGGATTTCTATCGGAAATATAAGGAACGGCAGTCATTCCGCGAAGACGGCCATACGGGCGGTTTGATGGCTTTCCGAAGAGGAACGCAATGTCCAGGATTTTTGCTCTTATTATAGCTTCAACAGCAGCGTTTTCCTTCATCTCCTGCCGAGGAAAGGAAAACGCTCCGAAAGAAACGCCTCTTACGCTCGTCATGGCGGAAGTCAACCCGGAGGACACCGTTGCCGGGCGCACGGACCGTGCGTTCAAGAGGAAAGTCGAGGAGCTGTCCGACGGAAAAATCATCATAGACCTGAAATGCTCCGGCATTCTCGGCAGCGAGAAGCAGGTCCTCGACATAATCCGCTCGGACGACAACTCCATACATATGATGCGCGGGCCGGCGAACCTGTCGCAGATTGGCGGAAAAAAATCCGCGCTCGTTTCGATTCCGTTCACGTTCAGGAACGACGAGCATTTCTGGAAGTTCACGCGGTCGGACGTCGCCAAGGAGATTCTCGACGAGCCGTACGAGGAGGGGCTCGGCATAAAGGGGCTGTTCTACATCGAGGAAGGATTCCGGCACCTGTTCGCGACGGTCCCGATAAAAAGCGTCGAGGACATGAAGGGGATGAAGTTCCGCGTCTCGGGCGAAATCCTCACGTCGCTCGCGCAATCGCTCGGCGCGGTCGGCAAAAAAGTCGATTTCACGGATTTGTACGCCGAGCTTCTCACGGGAGCCGTCGATGTCGCGGAGAACCCGATTTCGAACTACCTTTCGAATTCGTTCAACATCGTCGCGCCGCACCTTCTCCTCGACGGGCACATGATTGGCGCCGGGCAGGTAATCATAAACGCGGGGACGTGGGATTCGCTCGACGAGCGGCAGAAGGACATCATCGTCAGGGCGGGAGAATACGCGCAGGATTTCTGCAGGCAGACGCTCGACAAGGCAAACGCGGACGCCATCGCCAAGATAAAGGCGAAGGGAGGGACGGTCACGGAGGTGCCCGACAAAACGCCCTGGCAGAACGCCTGCAGGGACATAATTGAGGAAAAAAGCCGGGCATATCCGGCGCTCTACGAAAAAATACTGGAGCTCGGAAAATAAAACATCGGAAGGATTCGCACGTTTATGGAAAAATCAGCTGCAAACGGCATAAACATCAATTTCCTCAACACATTCCTCACGGTCCTCACGGCAATCGTGTTCCTGTTCACGCTGCTGATATCGGGAAGCGTGAACAAAAAATTCAGGATTGTCCAGGACGCCATAAACAAATTCATCATATGCGAATGGAGCTCGAACGAGATTATGGAATGCTCCAACGACCTCACCGAGGAGGCGCGGCTGTTCGTCATCACGCACAAGGTGGAGCACGCGGAGAACTACATCGCGGAAATCACGGTAAAGAAGCGGAAGGAAGCCGCGATGGCGGAGCTTCTCAAAGTCTGCTCGGAGAAGGACATCGCCTACCAGCGGCTCAAAATCGCGATAACGCAGGCGGAAAGCCTCATAAACATGGAGCTGTACGCTATGCGCCTCGCCTACGAGCTTCTCGACGAATACGAACGCATAAAAATGCCGGAGCGGCTCCGAAGCATAGACATACGCCCCGCCGACAGGAACATCCCCGCCGATAAAATCCAGGAACTTGCGGTGGGAAACCTTTTCGGGGACGGATACCTGATTTACAAGACAAGGATAAACGAGAACTGCAAGCTCACGATGATGGCAATCGAGCAGCAGATAAAGGAGAAGCTTGGCGTAAACGCCCGCACACTCGGAAGCAACATAAAAAAACTCCGGACGCTTTTCATCATACTGCTCGTCATGAACCTCTCGATTTTCACCGTCCTTTCGTCGCTCGTCATAACACCGCTGAAGAAATTCCTCCACGCCATAAAGAACGACGAGAAACTCAACATAATCGGCTCGACGGAACTGCGGAACCTCGCCATATCGTACAACGAGATATACGAAATCAAGGCGAGGAACGAGCGTGCGCTCCTCGAAAAAGCCGAATACGACGCGCTGACGGGAATTCTGAACAGGCGCGCGTTCGACCAGATTTGCGCGACATCCACGGAAAAAAGGCAGAACATCGCGCTCGTGCTCGTGGACATGGACAACTTCAAGCGCATAAACGACACGTTCGGGCATTCCGGCGGCGACACGGTGCTGCGGTCAATCGCGACGATACTGCGAGAGACGTTCAGGAAGGACGATTACGTCGCGCGGATTGGAGGCGACGAATTCGCGGTCATCCTGCAGAATTTCAAGCCGGCGGCTCAAAACCGCATAATCGAAAAAATCAGCATAGTCAACAAAAAGCTCGCAGAACGGCTCGGCGACCTCGGGGAAGTCTCAATCTCCGCGGGCGCGGCCTACTCCGACGGGGGATACAGCGACGAGCTTTACAAGAACGCCGACAAAGCCCTCTACGAGGCGAAGGAAAGCGGCAGGAAAACGTGCCGCATATACGGGGAACAGAGCCAGCCGTCATCATAGCTCCGCCCGCGGGAAGCGCCTTACCGCCCCTCCTTTTTTGCCTCGCGCCACAAGCGCATCATCTCGCCGAGGCTCGACTTGTCCATCGCGATTTTTTGCGCGCGCATCGACGACTCGACGTAGCCGAACCTGCCGCTGAATTTTCGGTTCGCGCGGTCGAGCGCGGAGACTGCATCGACGCCGAGCCATCGCGCCCAGTTCACCACGGAAAGTAGAAGGTCGCCGATTTCCTCCTCGATGGCGGAACCGTCGCCGCTTTTTGCGGCATCGTCAACCTCGCGCATCTCCTCGGCGACTTTCGCGCGCACGTCCTCGATTTTCTCCCACTCGAACCCGCGCTTCGCCGCCTTCGAAAGCATTTTCTGCGCCTTCAGGAGCGGCGGGAACCCGTCGGGAACGGACGCGAGCGCGCATTCGTCGCCGCGCCCCTCCACCTTCGCCTTTATGTCGTCCCACTGCCGCCCGAGGTCATCGTTTGCTTCGGACGCGCCCTCGGAGCGCGGGAACACGTGCGGGTGGCGGCGGACGAGCTTCTCCGCGATGGAGCCGAGGCATTCGTCCACGGTAAAATCGCCGTTTTCCTCGTAAATGCACGCGTCGAGGAGGACGTTGAAGAAAAGGTCGCCGAGCTCCTCCTTGACGTGGGACGGCTCGCCCTGCGTTATAGCGTCAATCGTCTCGAAGCATTCCTCAATCATGTAGCGGCGCAGGGAAAGCGGCGTCTGCGCTTTGTCCCACGGGCATCCGTTCTCGCCGCGGAGGGCGCGGACAACGGAAAGAAGATTCTCGAACCCGCTCATTTCTTCTCCGCCTCCACGATTTTCCGCTTCGACCACGACTGGAGGATGCGCTTCTGGTTCTCATCCGTCGAAAGGAGGAATTTCGCGAGCATCTCGTTCGTCTGCGAAAATTCCTGCGCGAGGATTATCCGCTCGTCCGGGGTGAAATTCGAAAGCACGTAATCGGCGATGTCGCGCCCGACCGGCTTAGTCAGCCCGAACCGGAGCCGCCAGAAATCCTGCGTCCCGAAAACGCTCCTCATCGACCGGAGCCCGTTGTGCCCGCCGAGCCCGCCCGACCATTTCAAGCTGACCGTCCCAATCGGAAGCTCAAGCTCGTCGTGGACGACGAGAATCTCGGAAGGCTCAATCTTGAAGAACCGCGCAAGCTCCCCGACGGACTCGCCGCTGAGATTCATGTACGTGAGCGGCTTGAGGAAGAAAATTTTGTCGGGTGCACCGGACGGAACCGCGGGCGCGCTTCCGTCCTTCTTCGACAGCACGCCCGTTTCCGCGAACCATTGCGCGAGGGTTTCCGTCTCCACGGACGCGTAATCGCCCCTGAATTTCTGCTGCCATGAAAAACGTCCGTAAAAAGGAAGCTGCGACGCGAACTGCCACGCGACGTTGTGCCTTGTCAGCTCATACTCCTGACCATAATTCCCGAGGAATGCAACTAGTCTAATCATAATGCGGAGATTTTAGCACAATTCCCCGCGGTTGTTCTCGGGAAACGCACTGCAAATCCGCAAAGAATGAAAAAGAACCGCAAAAAAGCGCAACATTTTCCATTGTTTTCAGTGAATTGACGACATATTGCGAAAAATATAAAATGAATCATCTTTTTCCCAAAATTCACTAACAAGGATTCTAAAATGCCATATTCAGAACCGACAAACCTTGGCGTCATCGCCTGTCCGGGCGGAGCCATCTTCGCAGACGAGGTAATCTCTCATCTCAGGCAGATGTACAAGCATCGCTTCACGCTCAAATCCGATGTCATCGCGAAAAGGTACAACATCGAGAAGGACAAGCTCGTCCAGGACATGAATTTCAGGAACGACCTTGCGACGAGCGACCTCGTAGTGCGCGGCTCGACCGACCAGTACCGCGTTCCCAAATTCAAGGTGGACACGCTCTTCACGTGGTTCGCGAACGGCGAGGTCAAGGCGGAGATTCTCGAATGCGTCCGCGGAAAGGACATCTACATCTTCCAGGACGTCGAGAACCACGAGCCGATAAAGATGAACGGCGGAAAGAACGAAGTCGTCTTCTCCGTGAACGACCACGTCATGACGCTCCTCGTCACGATTGACGCGGTGCAGCAGGCGGGCGCGGCATCGATAACGCTCGTCGTCCCCGCGTTCCCCTACTCTCGGCAGCACAAGAAGAAGAGCCGCGAAGGCCTGACCGCATCCCTCCTCAGCCACATCTACGAGATGAAGGGAGTGACGCGCGTCGTCACGCTCGACATCCACTCGCGCGAAATCGTAAACGCGTTCAACACGACGTACCTCGACAACCTGCACGCCTCATACCAGATAATCCGCGAGCTTACGAAAGTCGTCAACCTCACCGGCCCGAACAAGGAAGATTTGGTCGTGGTCTCGCCGGACACGGGAGCAATCGACAGGAACAAGTTCTACGCGTCAGGCCTGAAGGTTCCGCTCGCGATGATTTACAAGGAGCGCGATTACTCCGTCGTGACGCAGGACGCGAAGAACACGAACATCAAGTCGATAAAGCTTCTCGGCGACGTGAAGGGCAAAGTCGCGTTCCTTGCCGACGACATGCTAGGAACGGGCGGCACGCTCCTCAAGGCGATGGGCTTCCTGAAGGAACAGGGCGCGACGAAGGTCATCGCCGCAATCTCCCTTCCGTTCTTCACGGGAAACGCTATCGAGCTTTTCGACCAGGCGTACAAGGACGGGCTGTTCTACCGCGTAATCGGAACGAACGCCGTCTACCACTCGAACCTCAAGGACAAGGAATGGTTCATCTCGACGAACGTCTCGGGGCTTTTCGCGAACGTCATCACGAGAATCCACCACAACCAGGGACTTTCCGACCTCCTCGACAACCGCAACATTATCGACAAGCTCATAAAGAAGTCCGACTCGAACGAGAAGACTGACAAGCCTGAGCAGGCCGAATAAAAAAACGAATCCCCGCCAGAAATTCCGGCGGGGGCAAAAACAAACCCGTGGGCTGTCCAAAAAGCAGTGCCATGCCGAACGCGTTTCGTAACGGCACCGTGCACCACTTATTGGGCAGCCTTTTTTTGTCCGCGCGGGAATTCCGGCATTTTGAGAAAATCCTACAAACGAAACGGAAAATCGGACAAGCGGGCACCGCCGATGCGGGAATAGAATAGGCGTACCAGAAAATCAAAAAACGAAAACGGGTACATCATGAAAAAAATCATCACATCAGCATTTTTTGCCGCGATCGCGCTCTTCTCGTCGTGCCAAATCAGGAACGACGACTACACCGAGGAAAAAATCGACCTGACATCGCTGACGGGCGACGAGAACTACAAAAGCCCCGTCGCGCTTCCGGAAACTGAAAACCAGAGCGAGGGCCTTTCGGAAAACTGGTGGCGGAATTCGGTCTTCTACCACATATGGATAAAGTCGTTCAGGGACTCAGACGTGGGCGACTGCTCCAAAAACTGCGGCGACTTCAAAGGAATCGAGGAAAGCCTCGGCTACATCCAGGACGACCTCGGATGCGACGCGATTTGGCTCAGCCCGTTCTGGGAATGCGCGTACGAAGGAAGCACGAACGAAGAAAGCGCGAAAATCAACATGCACGGCTACGACGTGAGCGACTTCTACAAAGTGAACGCATTTTTCGGAAGCGGGAACGCCACGGCGGAAAGCGCGGAGGAGGAGCTCGTCTCGCTCATAAAAGCGTGCCACGAGCGCGGGATGAAAATCATATTCGACTTCGTTCCGAACCACACGTCAAGCAGCAACGGCTGGTTCGTCGATTCCGCGAACGGCGATAACGGAAAAAGCGGCTGGTATGTGTGGAGCAAGACCGCGCTCGACTGGAAGAACACCTGGGGCGCGAGCGCATGGCACAAGAAGAACGGGAAATACTACTACGCCGCGTTCGCCGACACGCAGCCCGATTTGAACTACAGGAACCGCGAGGTGCGCGAGGAGATGAAGAACGTCGTCCGGTATTGGCTCAACAAGGGGTTCGACGGGCTCAGAATCGACGCGGCGAGGTACCTTGTCGAGACGGAAAAATCGCGCGAGGACACGGACGAAACGCACGAATGGTTCAAGGAGCTCAGGAGCGTGCTTGACGAATACGAAAGCCCGAAATTCATGGTCAGCGAGGCGTGGATTGAAGGGAACAGGACGAAGCTCGACGGGTATTTCGGAAGCGGCGACGAATTCAACATGGTGCTCGACTTCGACCAAGGGAAAGCCGTCCTCGGGGAAATCGCGAATCAGGCAGCGGGAGACTCGCCGAAAATTTTCGGGAACCCCGACGAATCGAAAAGCTACGGCACGTTCCTCGGGAACCACGACGAATATGCAGACAGGCTCGGCGACAGCGAGACGTCAATCGGAAAAACGGGAATAATCCTCGCCACATCGCTCTCGCTCCTGCGCCCGACAGTCCCGTTCATCTACTACGGAAACGAAATCGCGCAGAAATCGGGAACGCAAGACGGGGACTTCAGGCTCCGGCAGCCGTTCGACTGGACAAAGGCAGAAACGCAGAAAAGCGGCAGCGATTCAGTGCTTTCCATAAACAAAACGCTCATCGCGCTGCGGAAATCCGCGGAATACAAAGATGTGTTCGCGAACGGAAAAATCAGCGTGCTGGAAAGCGAGAATTCCGGCGCGCTCGCGTACACGATTTCCGACGAAAGCACGGAACTGCTCGTCGTCGCGAATCTGGCAAGGAAAAGCGCGGCAGAACTATCGTTTTCCGGCTTCGACGTTTCGGAACGGGGCGGCTATTCGCTCATCGTAGGAAACGGGGACGAAAACGCCGACATCGAAAACGATTCAGGCTGCGCTGTCCTCCGCAATTTCAGCCCGCACGAAATCCGCGTATACGATTTCTCATCCGCGGGAAGGGAAAACGTCCTCGACATCTGGGACTACGACGCGGAGCCGACGATGTACCTGCGAGGAACGATGAACGGCTGGAACGCGACGAAAATGGATTACGACGGGAGCGAATTCTCCGCAAGCGCCGACCTCACTGCGGAGCTCGCATACGAATTCAAATTCGACGAATTCGGCGACTGGTCGCATTCGTTCGGAACGTCGGGAAGTTCCGGGACAGTCAATCTGAACGAGCCGTTCACGGCAGACGATGCGACGGGTGTCGGAACGAATTTCTCGTTCACGCCGGAAGAAAGCGGCGCCTACGTTTTCGCCTTCAACGCGGCCACAAAAACAGCGGAAATCCGCCGGTAATTTCCGGGCGCGCACGGCGGCTTACCGACGGAATTTTCTCCGCAAATACGGTACAATGTCGCCATGACTGACACGATTCTCTGCATCGACATCGGAACGACATCGCTCAAGGCGGCGCTCCTTTCTGACAGGCGCACCGTGGAGGCAAAAACGCGCGTCGCGCTCGAAAAAGGAAGCGGCGCGGACGGATGGATTTCCGCGCTCAAAAAAGCTGTCGCGGAGCTGAAAAGCGAAAACGAATCAGCCGCAATCGAGGCAATCTGCGTCAGCGGGAACGGCCCGACGCTCGTGCTTGAGCGGGACGGGGACGCGCTCGCGACGCTTTTGTGGAACGCCCCCACCCCGAAAAGCGACAGCCCGAAAACAGAATCCCTCTACATCCCGCGCATGATTGCCGCACGGAAAGTGTTCCCGGGCGAATGGGAAAAAGCATCCTCCGTCATGTCGGGGCCGGAATTCCTCATCAAATTCCTGACAGGAAACGCGCTTACGATTCTTCCCGCGAAAGGATTCGAAAAGGCGTACTGGAGCGACGAGGAGCTGCGCCGGTTCGGGTTCGGCGCGGATGAGCGCGCAAAGCTTCCGCCGTTCAAAAAAATGGGCAGCTTCGCCGGAAAAATCTGCGAAAAAGCCGCAATCGGGACGGGACTGCTTGAGGGCACGCTCGTTTTTGCCGGCGCGCCCGATTTCGTCGTCGCGCTTATCGGAACGGGGACGATTTACCCGGGAAAACTATGCGACCGGGCAGGCTCAAGCGAAGGAATCAACCTCTGCACGTCGAGGCCGATTTTTGCCGACGGAATAAGGACGCTCCCGAGCGCGATTCCCGGATTGTGGAACGCGAGCGCGCTTATTCCCGACAGCGGGCGCAGGAAAGACGAGTCGCCTGACGCGCTCCTTGAGGAATTCTCGTCGGCAATCGAAAAGCTCCGGAACGCCGCCGAATCGAACGGGGAGCTGTTCCCGGACGAGCTTGCGATGACGGGCGGACAATGCCTCGACAAGGAGTGGATTTCGCGAAAGGAAAAAGCGGCGGGCATGAACATCCGCGTCCCGTTCTGCAACGACGCGGAGCTTATCGGGGACCTCGTCCTGGCACGGCTCGCGCTCGGCGACTACGACGACATGGACGAGGCGTGCTTCGTCCTCTGCGGGATGTGAACGGTCAGCACGAACGATTTTTTGAGGAAGGAAAAAGAAATGGAAATCTACAATCTGCCGGAAAAACCGAAAGCCCTGATATTCGACATAGACGCGACGCTCTACACGTGCCCGGAATACGCGCACGAGCAGATTGACGCGCAGGTACGCCACTACGCCGCGCTCAACGGAATGACTGCCGACGAGGCGCGGAAAAAGGTCGCCGATTTCAGGAGAAAATGGGCGGCGGAGCACGGCGGGCTGAAAATCAGCCTCGGAAACCTGCTCACGTCGTTCGGAATCCCCATCGAGACGAGCATCGAATGGCGGAAAACGCTTTTCAATCCGGCCGACTACCTGAAAAGGGACGAGAAGCTCATCGCGGCGATACGGAAGCTCAAGGAAAAATTCGCCCTCGTGTGCGTCACGAACAATCCCGTGGAGCCTGCGAGGCGCACGCTTGAGGTAATCGGAATCGCCGACCTGATTCCGAGAATCGCGGGGCTGGACACGTGCATGGAATCGAAGCCGTCGAGGAAGCTTCTCGAGACGGCGATGGGCTGGGCGTCGGAGGACATCGGTGAGGAAGTGCGCCCGCGCGACTGCATTTCAGTCGGCGACCGGTTCGACATCGACCTCAAGCTTCCGATTGAGCTCGGCATGGGCGGAATTCTCGTCGGAGGCGCCGAGGACGTACAAAAGCTTCCCGACATTCTCGCGTGATAAAGAGACGGTCTGTTTCCGGTTATTAAACCTGTTCGGAAGCCCCAGTTTCAGAACAGGTCTATTGGCCGGCAGTTCTTCGACTATTGAACAATAATCGGTTTTGATATATTATTCATTCATTCGATCCTATAGCTCAGCTGGATAGAGCGGCTGCCTCCTAAGCAGCAGGTCGCACGTTCGACTCGTGTTAGGGTCAAAAAAAATCCCGGACTGGAGAACATCCTCGTCCGGGATTTTTTTGTACGCGCACGGCTTTCACGGAAGAACGCAAAAGCCGGAGCAAATCAGCTTCTCGTCACGAGAAGCGCCGCAAGAACGATAAGGTGCGACGCGAACGTGTAGAGCCAGCCGAGCAAATCGCCGAAGTTGCCGTTCAGAATGTCGGCTATCACGATTGCGATTGCCCAAATCACGCAGATTATGATTTTCAGAATGTATCCGAGCCTGCCGAACCCGTTCGCGATGAAGCACTGGAGGATAATGAAAATCCCGGAAAGAAGCTCCACGACGCCGAACGCGATGATGACAATCCTGCCGACATCGCCGCTTGCGACATGGCTGAGCGCCTGCGCGGCAAAGTCGCCGCCGCCCTGCAAAGCCCAGATTCCGCCGACGGCAAGCATCACGCCGACGGCAAGGTTCAGCATAAACCAGAAAATAGAAAATTTCGCAGCCTTATGAGCCATCCTAAAAACTCCTCGTCCCGGAACCGGAAATTTTTCCCGCGCCGGAACACAAAAAAATAAACAGCCCGAAAACGTCTCCGAAAAAGCGCGTTCCCGGGCAGCTGCATTTATTATCGGTAGATAAGACGGAAAACTTCGCAGACGACCTTGCTCGAATCGGTGAACTCGAAACCGCAGAGCGCCGCCTCGTCCTCCATGTAATCGCGCTGCTTCTCGCGCCATTCCTCAAGGCTTTCGTCCTCGCCCTCGCGCCGCGCAAGCTCCCACGTAATCTCACCGAACGGGATGACGCTGACGTCCGTGACCTCCACGATTCCGCGCGGCTCTCCGTCCTTGTCCTCGACGATGAAAACCTCTCCCGAAACGGGAAGCGGCTCCCTGTTTATCGCATACGAATCGAACGCGGTGAACGTCACCGTCCGCTTTCCGGAAAGGACGAGCGCAAGCTGCTCGTTCCCAACGACACCCCGCTCCGCAAACGAAAGCTCGCCGGAAAAACCGACCTCATCAGGATTCTGCTTCGATTCCGCAAGGAATTTGTCCCAATATTCGCCAATCGTCATTTTTTACCTCGATTTAAAAAGCATAAGAACCAGCGCCAGAATAACAAAAACCATCGGAAGAACCGTAAAGACGAGCGAGGACACGAGGACGCCCGTCATCGGCACGACAAAATCGCGCGCTATGACGATGCCGAGCTTTACGAGAAGCTCGTAGACGATTCCCGCGTATCCGGTGACGGCGCCCGCGACGACGCACATCCACGAAGGCTCGCGCGTACGGCTCCAAAGCATTATCGCAAGGAAAGCCGCGATTCCGCCGAGGACGACCTTCACGATGCCGAGCAGTATTTCGGATTCTGTTATTCCCATATCACCATTCAAAAGGATTGTTCTTCAACTTGGAGAAATTCCCCCTGTCCGCGCCGAAAGGAACGATGCTAGGCACCTCGTAGTCCGGGGAAACGACAAGACCGCATTCCGCGCAATGGAGCATGAAATCGCGGTACGATTCTGCGGGAACGGCGGGGATGAGATACGGTCCCTTCCGCGTCCAGTATTTCGACAGGACGGCATCGTAACGGAACCAGTCCTTCTCGCTCCGCTCCTGAAGCGCGCGTATCAAATCGTAGATTGCGCGCGTGTAGGCGGCGCACAGCGGGGACGGAATCCGGTACGCCCTGGAAGAAAGTTTTTCCCAGTCAAAGCCGGCAGAACGGTCAAGCGCGATGACGAAGCATTCCTCATCCCACGCGAACGGAGGCTCGACCAGCACGGCGAGCTCCTCGCGCCAATCGGCAGAATCCTGATTCCACGGAACGAAGCGGACGCATTTTATCCCGAATTCCTTCTCCGCGAATTCAGCAGGATTCCCCCACTGCCCGCACGAATTGAAAACGAACACGCGCCTGTCGTCAAAACCGCCGAGAAGCTCCGACACGGCCTTCGAAAGCCTCGAAGATTCCGCGCCGTACATCGGGGAAAAATCCGTGTCGAAAATCCCCGTAAGCTTCCGCTCCAGAACGTTTTTCAGGACGGAAACGGCGCCGCCGCTCCCCCACCCCAGGATTGCGCGCCCGCCCGCCTGATACAGGTCCGTCAGCCGGACGTTCTTCGACGTATAGAGGAAACACCCGCGCGCACGGCGGATTGTCCCGTACATCCCGGTAATTTTTGAAAACAATATTTTTGCATTTTCAGACATTTGAATCGGATTATACACCTTTTGAAGCGCTTGCTTAACACGTTTGCGCTTTCTCCGGTAGATTTCGCCCTGTTTGATGGAGGCGTTCCCCATCACGGAAAAAGGCCGAAGGAAATTACGGAAAGACAAAAAAAAGACCCGAAATAATCGGGTCGCAAGAGCGGGAAATGGGGATCGAACCCACGACATCCACCTTGGCAAGGTGGCGCACTACCACTGTGCTATTCCCGCAAAAAAAATGAGCGACCGGGGGATCGAACCCCGGACCCACAGATTAAGAGTCTGTTGCTCTACCAGCTGAGCTAGTCGCCCGAAAGTGAGAACTATATTAGTCTCATTTTCTTGATTTGTCAAGAAGTTTCGCATCAAAAAAATCCGAAACCGTATTGCGGAGAACCTGACTTGAACAGGCACAGCTTGCGCCACTAGCACCTCAAGCTAGCGTGTCTACCAATTCCACCATCCCCGCGAATGAGAAAGATTATATAGTATCTTCGTTTTTTTTGTCAATAGCCGAATACTTTTTTTTAAAAAAATCTCACGAATTTCCGCTCTTTTTTTTCAGGAGCGTGTCGGGCAGGAAAAATTCCACGAAACCGGAACTTTCGCCGATTTTGCTTTCAACCGAAATCAGCACGCCGGACGTTTCGGGCGCGATGATTTCCGAAAACTCGGACGGATACTGCACCGTACGAAAATCATCGGGCACGGGAACATCGAAAAACGCGGAGAAATCGCGCTGGAGAATGAGGAGAACCGGTTTCGTCGCGGTGCGCTCCATCTCCGCGATTTGCTTTTTTCCGTATTCATGGAACCCGCTCCGCTCGATTTTCTCAAAAAGGCGCTCAATGAACTTTTCTTCCTCGCCGGACGCATCCTCAAGCTCGCCGTTCAGGAAGCTGATTGCCCGGTCATAGAACATTGCGCCGAAAAGGAGCGGGTCGATTTCCGCAAAAGCCCGCACGCCCCCGAACGAAGCCGACGTAAGAATCGCGCGCGAATTTATCGAGCGGATAAAGTCACCGAAATCGATTTTGTCCACATCCGCGCCCCCGATTCCGTTCCCGAAATAGCACGGGACATCGAGCGCCGAAAAAAAATACGCGCCCATATCGCGGACGAGCCGCCTCGAAGCCTCCGACACATCCCCGTTGGAAACGCGCGTTCCGCCGCCGCTCCCCTCCATCTTCGAAAGCATCTCCGCAACCTCTTTTTTCGAAAGCATCTCCGTCATTCTCTCCTCCGCTCCGCATACCTTGCCTTAATTATAGGACAACATGCGCGTCCGGGGCAATTTTTTTCATGAAAGAAAAACGGCTGAAGAGCGCCTCGGGCAATAGCTTCTTGAAATGAAAACCAGTATACTAGAGCGCCGTCAAAAACAGTGTTGGTTGAGGTATAAATGATATTCTAAGATTCTGTACGAATCGCAGCGGAATAAAAACTTTCTTTGTCCGCGACTATTAAATCAACATTTTATACGGACATATCTTATAATAAAAAGTCAGATTTTACTTTCACTCCGGGGGATACAGTATGAAACATCGAAAAAAAATGTCACTGGCAGGCAAATTCGCGCTCAGCGAGTTCATTATAATTCTTTTGGTTATCGGCATTTCGCAAATTGTCGTAGGACTTTCGTTTGAGAAAAAGGCGATGTACGACTTTTACACGTCGGCGGAAAACGTCCTGAAAGATTTTTCCAATTCAATCAACATCTTTTTCACGGCAAAAGAGGATTCCGTCAAATTCTTCTGCACAGCGGAGTCTGTAAAATCTGCTGACGAAACAATCCATTCGTTCATAAACGAGACGGGAACGATTCAGATTTCCGAATACGAGAAAAGCCCGACGGAGCTGAAAATCCGCGCCACGGCACAGGAATTCTCGAACATCGACAAGGACACGTCGGAAGTTTTTTTCGGCACGAAATGGGGCGGCTACGCGACGAACCTCTCACACTCAAAATCGGGAGGCTACGACCCGAGAAGCCGCCAGTGGTACAAGGACGCCACGAACGGCGGCGGAAATCCCGTAATCACGAGCGCGTACAAAACGACGAGCGGCACTCTGGTCGTCAGCATCGTGTGCAGCGTCACGGATTTCGACAACAATTTTCTCGGAAACGCGGGGCTTGACATCTCTCTCGAAAAGCTGACGAGCATTCTTTCCACGCTGGATTTCGGCGAGGGCGCTTCCGTCGTCATGCTCCAGAAGGACGGGTTCATCCTTGCCGACACGGGAAGCAGGAGCGCGGCATTCAAGAACATCAACGACCTCGACATTCCCGAGCTTGCCGAATACATAAAGACAAATGAGACTGAGGGCAAAATCATGATGGACAACAAATTTTACCTGACGAAATCCATCATCAACGAAAAAACGGACTACGAAATCGTGGTCTGCTGCCCGCTCAAGACTGTCAACAAAAGCTTCATGCAGACGATGACGCAATCGCTCATCATCTGCGTCGTCCTTGGTTTGTTCTTCGCGCTTTCGACTGCGTTCTTTATGAAAAGGAAACTCAGCCCGCTCAAAAACATGGCAGACGACATCAGCAAGAACGCGCAGGAAATCGCGGAGGGACACGGGAACCTCTCGAACAGGCTGAACATCAACGAAAAGAACGAAATCGGCGCAGTTGCCGAGAGCTTCAACCTTTATTCGGAAAAACTGCAGGCCCTTATCGGCAGCATGAAGCATTCGAAATCTTCGCTTTCGCTCGCGGGCGAAAAGCTCGGCGGAACGACGGCAGCCGCCATG
This sequence comes from Treponema saccharophilum DSM 2985, assembly GCF_000255555.1. Taxonomy (GTDB): domain Bacteria; phylum Spirochaetota; class Spirochaetia; order Treponematales; family Treponemataceae; genus Treponema_D; species Treponema_D saccharophilum. The sequence goes on along the minus strand of NZ_AGRW01000042.1, from coordinate 21,811 downwards.
GACGCAATCGAGCTCATCACGGGCGGAATACACGCCCTTGACGGCAACCTGAGAAGCCAGAGCTCCTGCGTCGAGCAGACGTCAGCAAACGTGGAAAGCATCCTGGAAAACATAACGTCGCTCGAGAACCTGATTGGCACCCAGAGCGAGAGCGTCGAGGGAGCGTCGAGCGCGGTCGAAGAGATGGTCGGAAACATCAGCGAGGTGAACCGCTCCGTCGACAAGATGGCGTCCTCGTTCGCAAAGATTGCGAAAAGCTCGGAGGACGGCGCGAAATCGCAGGAGGCGCTGCAGCAGAAAATCAGCGAAATCGAGAACCAGTCGAACCTTCTGAGCGAGGCGAACGCGGTTATCGCATCAATCGCTGAGCAGACGAACCTCCTCGCGATGAACGCGGCAATCGAAGCGGCGCACGCGGGCGCGGCAGGAAAGGGATTTGCGGTCGTCGCCGACGAAATCAGGAAGCTTTCCGAAACGTCGAGCGAGCAGTCGGCGACAATCGGCGAGCAGCTTTCCGAGATTCAGAGCAAGATTAAGGAAGTCGTCGAGGCTACGGAAAAGGGCGTCGAGGGATTTGCCGACCTTGCAAGCGAAGTCCGCTCAACCGACACGCTTGTCCATCAGATTAAGACCGCTATGCAGGAGCAGAGCGAGGGCTCGACGCTCATCACCGACGCGCTTTCACAGATGAAGGACAGCACGCGGCAGGTTCAGAGCGCGTCCAAAAAGATGACGGCGAATTCACAGACGATTATCGACGATGTCGGCACCCTCCAGAACGAGACCGACACAATCAAAGAAAGCATGTCCCAGATGAGCTTGAACGCGGGCAAGATTAACGACGCAGGCTCGGCTCTGGGCGACATCGCAGGCGTGATGAAACAGTCAATCAGCGACATCGGCGAGCAGGTTGACAGGTTCACGGTCTAGCGGCCGGCGTTTCCGCAACAAAAAAACGGATTCTTCGCAAAACAAGTGAAGAATCCGTTTGCTTTTTTCTTCAAGCTAGGAAAGAATCTGCGAAAGGGTCACGAGCCGCTTTCGCGAAGGAGAAGGAATCTGGTTCATGCACAAAGATTATCATTTTTTTCGCGTTCAAGCGAATCGGGGAAAGGAGAATGAAGAGGCGGCAGGATTCATATTGTTTTTTCACGCTCATATTCATCTGCGATGTAATCAGGACCATTGCACCAAAAAGCGGTTCTCTCATCAAAAAGCATTTTTGCGGTCTGCGATTTTATAAAACTATCAAACGCAACTATAGGCGCGATTTTATGCCGCTCCGCAATCGTTTTGCAAGCCATTGCCGCAAGAAGCTCCATGCTGTATTCATACTTGCTCAACACCATGTCATCCCTCCAGTATTTCGATTTTACAATCCTTAAAAGTCAAATTTGCCAGAGCCTTTTCCGTCCTGAAACATATTTGGTCGGAAAGCTTGTTCGGCAACAAGAATTTGATGGCAGTTTCATCTGCCTCATACGAACCGACTTCACCATAAAATCCATTTATATAAGCCGTAAGAACCTGGTTTGTCGAATCATTTGCTATTTTCCCCGCGATGATATCGTAGTTTCTCCATCTCTCAAGCTCGCCATCTAATATACCGAATTTTCTATGAGCAACCACGCAGTGGATCCAATTCTCGTCTGCAGAACTGAATTCATAGTAATTGACCTCAGTGGACGAATTCTGTCCATACTCAAACACAGAAACATATCCGGTATCACTTTTCACATCTGCCACATGATTTTTCAACGCCTTTCCAATTGAAGTCCTTATGAAACGACAAGCCTGTTTGTAGTCAGTCGTAACATAAAATCCTTTTCCAAAATCTTTTCCGGCAGCACAAAGCGACAAATCTATTTTTTCTACAGGTTTGTAGCTTGCATGGTACAGCGTTATTCCATTAGTCAAAATCATATTGCCGCTCCATTGTTCACTAGATAAGATTCGATGTCCAAAAGATTTGCATCATCACCTTGAATGTGAAAAAAATCATAGCAAGTCCCAATATAATCATAGACCTTGTACTTGTTGAAAATGCTGCTGCATTTTTCTTCGTCGACATTCCATTTTGCCTGAGCAAGACGAAACAAGCGGATTTGAATCAAAAACAAGTCATCCGCCCTATCCTTTCCGAAAAATTCATTCATAACAGTGTTCCTAATTATATGACTATCTAAAAAATTCAGTTATTTCGAATTTCACCATAGTATAGCAGTTCAAACGGCACTTGACAGTTTTTCCTTGTCGGTACGAATACACAATGTACATACAAAAATTAGGAGGCGCATAATGCAGGCGGTAGGTTCAGAGCGCGTCCAAAAAGATGACGGCGAATTCACAGACGATTATCGACGATGTCGGCACCCTCCAGAACGAGACCGACACAATCAAAGAAAGCATGTCCCAGATGAGCTTGAACGCGGGCAAGATTAACGACGCAGGCTCAGCTCTGGGCGACATCACAGGCGTGATGAAACAGTCAATCAGCGACATCGGCGAGCAGGTGGACAGGTTCACGGTCTAGCGGCCGGCGTTTCCGCAACAAAAAAACGGATTCTTCGCAAAACAAGTGAAGAATCCGTTTGCTTTTTTCTTCAAGAAAGAAACCGCAGGTCAAGAGGATATCGACATACGTCCTCATGGGCTGCTGCATCGCCATTTTCGTCCTGCACTGGCTCACGAAATTCATCTTCTGCTAAAAAGCGTTGAATATTTAAAAGCATCGCATTCATTTTCGCACCTTTTTTTCCGTGATTGTCCAAATCACTCGTGGTAAAGTAAAAAACATAAAGGCACTGACAGCAAAACTTTTACCGACCCAGGTGTCGCGGGTTCGACCCCCGCCAGTTCGCTTTTGCGGATTGTAGCTCAGAAGGTAGAGCACTAGGAAAAAAAATGTGCCTTGTGCCGCCGGCAAAATTTAAAGATTCAAACAGCAATCAACGGTGTAAAATGGTTCGATTCCATACAAGAATCTTGTTTGCCGGCGGCAATTTTTTTTTGGGAGGCAAAAAAATGAATGCGTTGCAAGCAATCAGCAAGTTGTTGAATCACACCAGAACTGAAAACGGCGACATTGCCTACAAAACTTCGGGCTCGGCCTGCCTTGATTTCTTCTCGCTGTGCGGCGGAATGAGACGGAATCTTCCCGATTTGGAAAAACTTTTTGCAAAAGCCTACGCCGAGAATCCTCTACTCGCAATCAAGATTCTTTTTTACATGAGAAACATCAGAGGCGGACTTGGAGAGAGAAACAGTTTCCGAGAACTTTTGAAGGAACTGTCCCAGTTTTCTCCGGACGTGGCAAAACAGGTCGTTTGCGCGGTTCCTGAATACGGCCGCTACGACGACCTTCTAGTTCTGTTCGGAACGCCAGCGCAGGACGAAGCAATCGCTTTGATAAAAAATCAGATTGAGAAAGACCGGAAAGCGATGGAGAACAAAGAAGAAGTAAGTCTCCTCGGAAAGTGGCTTCCTTCAATCAATACGTCGTCGAAAGAAAGTGTCGCGCACGCAAAAATCCTGATGGCGGCGCTCGGAATGAAGGCGGTTGAATACAGGAAACTCTGTTCCGCACTTCGCAGGGAAATCAAAATAATCGAGGACAACCTTCGCCGCAAGGACTACACCTTCGACTACTCAAAACAGCCGAGCCAGGCGATGCTCCGCTACAGAAAGGCTTTCATGCGCAACGACGAAAAACGCTACAAGGAATTTCTGAACAAAGTTGTCGAGCAGCAGGAAAAAAAATCCCGCGGCGAGGAAATTCCCGAAGAGGAGATGGTAAAACTCAACACGCAAACTCTGTACCCCTACCAGATTGTCGAGCCTTTCACCAGATGGAACGCAGAGCGTCTGACAGAGGAACAGGAACTTCCGTTGGAAGCCAGCTGGAAATCTCTCGAGCGCGGCAGTTTCGACTCAAGGACAATCGTAGTCCGCGACGGTTCCGGCTCGATGTACAGGACGAGCGAGCCTTCGCCAATCAACATCGCAACGTCGCTGGCTCTTCTTTTTGCGGAGCAGCTTGAGGGCGCGTACAAGAACAGCTTCATCACTTTCAGCGAAAAGCCGGAGCTGATTCAGATTCCCGAAAACTGCGACAGTTTAAAAAAGAAGCTCGACTTCATAAAAAAATTCGACGACGTTTCGAACACGGATATTGCAAAGGTCTACCAGCTCATTCTTGACGTCGCAAAAAATGCGGAAATTCCGAAAGAGGAAATGATTGAGCGGATTCTGATTGTTTCCGACATGGAATTCGACTGCTGCTCTTCAACGGATTCTTCTTTTGAATTCATCAAAAAGAAGTTCGAGCACGCAGGCTATGAACTTCCAGAAATCGTGTTCTGGAACGTCGCCGCACGGAGCGCGCATCTTCCTGTGACGCAAAACGAGAAAGGCGTAAAACTCGTGAGCGGAGCCTCCGCTGCCATATTCGAGGACGTGGTTTCTGGAGATTTGAAATCAATGACGCCTTACGACTTTATGCTCCAGATGCTCGAACCGTATTCGGAATTCGACAAGATTCGCATCGCGTGATGGGAAATTGACAGACGCCCAAAGCGGGCGCCTGTGCGATTTTTCAAACAAGCCAATCGACGGCTTTTACAATCATTATTTCGCAGTTTTCGGCATGTATCGTCTCAGTTTGCTGAAGGGTAACAACCGTGGCTCTTTGGCACTGCAATTCTATGCAGGCTTCTTTTATTGCTCTCAGTTCCCGATTTTTTGTGTCCTCGTCCTCCAAATCAACGCAGACCTGATACAGACTAAGATTGCCCTCGGTTCCTGTTACAAAATCTATTTCATGGCCATTCGATGTTTTGTAATAGTGGATATCGAACGTCTGCCTTCTCAAGTGGACAAAAACCATATTTTCAAGGACTGCCCCCATATTGTTAAAGAGTTTGAAATCACATGCAAGCGCCAGTGCATGATCAACACAGTAAATCTTCTTTGGATTTACAGAGCGGACAGCGATATTGGGAGAAAGAATCTCCACAGGGAAAATAAGGTAGGCATCTGAAAAATAGCGTATGTATTTTGAAATCCACTCATTGGAAGTTGAGTAATGCATACCAGACAACTTTTGCTTCAACTTGTTCACGGTGATAGATCTCGACATGGTGCCCAGCAACAAAAGCATGAGCGTATGCAGCAATGGGAGGTCCTGGACTTTGTATCGCATAGCGATGTCCCTGGAAATGACATCCATCGCAATGTTTTGCAGATAACGAGTTTTTTGATTCTCAGATTGAATATACAAGAGTTCTGGGAATCCGCCCCATTTGAGATATTGTGAAAATATGTTATGAACTTTGTCAATCGAAGAGAGCATCTTTATTTTTGAGTCCAAGCCATGAGCAAAGAGATACTCCTTGAATGAATAGGGAAAAAGTTCCCAACTCATTGTCCTGCCCCCTAATTCCGTAGCAAGCTCCCAAGAAAGCATCTTGGCCGACGAGCCTGTTATGAAGACATGGCATTTTTCAGTATTCTGCAGACGGTTCACAAAAAGAGCCCAATCATTCACCAATTGAATCTCATCAAAGAAGAAATAAACTGTTTTATCATGATGGTCAGGATAGAGTTGATAATATGCGTCTGCTATTTGAGCCGGCTCCTCAGTTTGCAAACTGACAAGTCGGTCATCAGCGAAATCGATATGGCACACAAGGGATTTGTCATCAACTTCACTTGAAACGAGATTTCGTATGTAAGTGGATTTTCCACACCTTCTAATTCCAATCAAAACCGCCGCTTTTTTCGGTATCGTCTCAATACGAAGAGTCCTCTGAACCACAGACTCCCCCTCCGACAAAAGTTTCTGATTTTGAAGAATGATAGCTTGAATAGTTTTCAAATTCATAAAAACCATAATAAATTAGTTTCAAAAAATTTGCAAAGTATCATCATGCGCGTAGATGATATTTTTTTGTGCACAAACTGAAGAGAACCTTGCGGATTTCTTTTTTAAAACTTAAAAAAACTCATCAAGGCAACATGCACAACAGAAAACAACTCCGAGCTTGTGAAGAATCTTACGGAAAAGGAGGATGGTATCAAGAATGCACAAAGCGCATTCTTGGGATTTTTCACTCGAAAGTGTGTTTTTTATACTATCGAAGGACATGTGTAAAACTTCTCTATTACATAAAACTATAAAACGCACTATTCTATAGCGATTTACTGAAAAGTGAATGGACGGCTTGGGAAAATCTTTAACATAAGGAGTTTCTATGAAAAAGACTTCAGAATATGTCTTTGTTCATAAAAAGGTGTACAAAAAGTACATCAATCGTTGTCGAAATCTTCTTGAGCCACTTGTAAAAGAACTCAAGAAAATCGGTGTCAAGTCAAAACTGTATCTTACCGGAAGCGGTGGCAGACATCTTGTCATGCAAAAGGTTGTAAATGGTGAAAAACGACCATTTGACCTTGATTTTAATCTTGAAATCGAATTGGATTCTTTGCCAAAGAAATTCAAGGATTTGAAAGTTTTAAAAGATACTGTTCGGACGATGCTTAATAAGCAAATCTTTAAGAAAGATTGCTTTTCAGACGGACAGGATTCAACTTCCGTTATTTCTGTTCCATTGCATTTTCAAGATGATGAAAATCAACTTCAATTTAGCTTTGATGTTGCAATCGTTTCTCGAAATGTCTGCGGACAACTTCAAAGATTGATTCACAACAAGAAAAATAATGGATTTACTTGGTCTCTTGCACGGGATTCTAAATATATTGACGAAAAAGCAGATATATTGAGGAAAGAAGAATTATGGAATGACCTCAGAAATCGTTATAAAGCCTTTCGAAATCAGTTTATCAATTCTGCAAATCACCCAGCTTTTATTTGCTATATAATGACTGTCGAAGAGATTTTTTGTTCAGAGATGAATAAAAAAGATGGGAAACTCAGAAAATATTGTGGGTGTCATTTAAATCCGAATTGGGATCCTGTAGGAGATTCTGCCGAAGACGACTAACACAAAACAAAGCGCACCGCAAGGGATAAACTTCTTACAGTGCGCTGTTTGTGTTTATTGAGATTCGGTTAGAGAATTCCGCCGAACGCTTTTATAACTTCTTGGCTATCACGACCAAGAATCTTTTTACCTGTTACCTTTTCAATCGCATTAAGCAGATTTCTTTTATCAAATCATTTATTTTCTTAAATATTTTTCTGTCTTCCGTTGCCCAACTTTGATACTCTGCAAGCGACTTTTGAGTAAATGAAACAATCACAAATCCGCCTCTTTGAACGAAACCAAATCGCTATGTCGATTTATATCCTCGATTGACTGCAAAAGGGCTGCTTTGTTTGCTTTGCTTGAAAGCAGATAGTCAGTTTCGTCATCGTCTTTCGTGCTGATGACGAGTTCTCTGTCTTTGAAAAATGTTTTGAGCATATTAACAAAATCGTCTGTAATTTCGCTCGGTCTAACCGTAAAAACACCTGTCATAAATTCCACCTATCCATTGCATTTATCCCCAGATTGTGAGAATTTCAGAAGCTGTAGTTTTGATTATATTGTAACGACTACCTCTGTCAACGCTTTTGAAAGCGCACTCATTCAGACAAGCGTAAGAAGAAAAATCTCAATCGTAGGGAGTCGCTGTTGACCGTCGATTATGTCAAAATTATCTCCGTCGCTTTTGAGATTTTCAAAAAGAAAATGCCCAAAATAATACGGTGTTTCAGATTTGCCTGCAATATAATCGTCGATGTCTTGCAAAAAATTGCTTAACTTGCTTGTCGCTGTCCCAAGCGTACGCTCTCTGGTATTTTGGAACGCTGATGTAGTTTCCCGCAAGCATTTTTCTGATTGTCGTTCTTGCTTCCATATTTTCTCCTCTTTTTAATTCACCAAAATAAAGCACACTCAAAGTTTTAGCTTCAAGTGTGCTTTTTGTGTATTAGCGAAGCATTGATTTTATCTTTTCCCTCAGCAATTCCTTTCTTGCTTCAAAAAACTCTCTGAAGTTTTCTAATTCAAGAGATACATTTTCTGGAAGAATTGCATGTTCTTTGAATTGAATTTTCCAAGTATCATCAGAATCTTCATAAAAATCGAAAAGAGGTTTATCGTGCCTTGATTTATTCCAAGATTCATCTAGAAGTTCAAGATTTGGGAGTTTATTCCTATCTGCACGGCATTTGTTCCATTCTTCCATTGTAAGAGAAAGAGGTTTTGAATTAAATGCATTTTCAGGGTGCAAATGGTCAACATTGTATTGAAGTTTTGAATCCCTCCATTCGGAACTTAGATAATACAAAATCTCTTCTGCAACTTTGCTTCCATATTCAAGATTGAGCAAATCTTCGATTCGTTCATCTGTAATTCGGAATTCTCTCATATTGTCAAGCAAGCCGAATGTAATGCGATTTTCACATTCATCAACGATTTTGTTTCTCATCTGCACAAGTTTGCTTGTTGTGCCCGATTTAAAATAAGTAAACAGTGTTGCTCGAATAATATATGCTCTGATTGCATATTTATCCTGCTCATAATCTGGATTATTGTAAATGAAGAAAATTACAGGCAATAGAATATTCCAACTTGTCGCAAAATGACTTGTTTCAATATTCAGCGAAGAAAGTAAAGATGCAAGTTTTTTCAAAGTTTCTTTGAAATATTCCCAATTTCGCTTTAATTCACTCGCAGTTTTTGCATTGATGTTAGACTTTAAGACATCTCCAAACAAAAGCAATGCTGTTCTAATGATAAAGTCGGTGCTATATCCCTCAAAATCACCTTGCAGGACTTTGCCGAATTCTTTTTTTGAATCAGACCAATATGCTTCAAGAATTGACATTGTGATTTCTGCTTTGCTAAGTCTATTTCCGCCGCTGTTGAAGCGAACAAACATCTCGAGTGCATCATCTTGATTTATGCCGTAGATTTCTGTAAAACGAATCAATTTTTCATCGAAAACCTTTACACAAAGTTCAGATAAAAGATTTCTGGCATAATCTCGACTTGAAACTGGCACACTTTTTATAGCGTCTTCTATAGCATTATCTCTCTTTTGGCTGTCTCGAAAATCAGAATTGGAAATCAATTTTCTCAATTCAAACTGAGTAGGACTTATTCGCATTATTTTTTCTGTGAATGCAATGTCAAACTTTTTTGAATTGAATTCTGTTGATTCAGATTCAATCTTATTCTCATCAAGCTCAATTAAAAGCTTTGTAAATTTCCCGCCTTGACCGCGTTCGTATCGGTCTCGAATAAATATGTCATCAGAAAAAAGGCTCAAATAAAGTGAAGTAAGTCTCTGTTGTCCGTCAAGAACTGCTGTATCTGAAATGGTTGTATTAATGGCAGATAGTTCATAATTTGGGCTAACAGATTTCTTTTGTGCATTGAATGTACATTCTTTCAAAAATGAGCAAAAATATGTATCTCGTGTGATATTTTCATCATCGACATGCCAAAATAAGAATGTTGAGATAGGATAGCCTAGCAAAATAGAATCCCATAATTTTTCAATTTGGGACATATTCCAAACATACTGTCGCTGAAAAGCAGGCATTACATATTTACCTTTTTCGATATTTTGCAAAGCTTCATAAATTGTAATGCTTTCATCTTTTAAGATACTCATTTTATTCCCTCGAAATAAAATATATATCAAAGCACACTCAAAGTTTTATCTTCAAGTGTGCTTTTTGTTTTTACAAAATACTAAAAAGCGTTTTACAGTGCTGCCAAATGCTTCTGCACGAGTTCCGTCGCGACTTTTGGGTTGACCTTGCCGCCGGAAGCCTTCATCACCTGGCCCATGAGCCAGCCGACGACGTTTGTCTTTCCGCCCTTGAAGTCGGCTACGGCCTTCGGGTTGTCGGCGATTACCTTGGCGACGATAGAGTCGATTGCGCCGGTGTCGCTTACGGTCTCCATGCCCTCAGCCTTGATGATTTCGGCGGGCATCTTTCCCGATTCGAGCATCTTCGCGAAGACGGTCTTTCCCTGCGCGTTCGAAATCTTCTTGTCCTCGATTGCGTTGACGAGGTCGCGGATGTGCGCGGGCGTTATATTGACGTCGGAAATCGATATTCCCTTCTCGTTGAGGACGGCGAGAAGCTCGGCGAGAATCCAGTTGGCGACTTTCTTGACGTTCTTCGCGCCCTTCGCCGCCTCCTCGAACCACAGCGCAAGGTCGCGGCTCGACGTGAGCGTCTCCACGTCGAAGTCGGAAAGCCCGAACTCGTTCTTGAGGCGGATTCTCTTCGCCTCGGGAAGCTCGCCTACGCGGGAGCGGGCACGCTCGATGAGGTCGTCGCCCACGGTGAACGGCTTGATGTCAGGCTCGGTCGTGAAGCGGTAGTCGACGAACGAATTCTTCGTTCGCTGAACGACGGTCTCTCCCTTCGCGTCGTCCCATCCCATCGTGACCTTGAAACCGGCGTTGAATTCCTGCCTGTCGTTGATGAATTCCTCAAGCTGCCTCTTCGCCTCGTATGCGCACGCGTCCTTGATTTTCTGGAACGAGTTGAGGTTCTTTATCTCGGAAATCGGCGTGTGGTAGAGTTTCCCGTCTTCCCACACGTTCAAGTTGATGTTCGCGTCGCACCTCATGTTTCCCTCTTCGAGGTTTCCGTTCGTCACGCGGACGTAGCGGAGGATTTCCTGGACGGTCTGCATGAAGAGCGCCGCCTCCTCCGGGCTTGTCATGTCCGGCTTGGTGACGATTTCCACGAGCGGGGTTCCGCAGCGGTTGTAGTCGATGTACGAGTGCGCGCCCTGCAAATGGAGGGACTTTCCTACGTCCTCCTCAAGGTGGATGCGCTCGATTCTGACGCGGCGGTATTTTTTTCCGTTGGACTCGACGATGCAGTCCTCGCCCTTGAAATTCTTCGGGCGGTAGTTCGAGCCGCCTTCGAGCGAATCTGCCGGATAGTGGCTCATCGGCAGGTCGACGTGGCCGTTCGTGCAGAGCGGGATGTCGTACTGCGTTATCTGGTAGCCCTTCGCAAGGTCGGGGTAGAAATAGTGCTTGCGGTCGAATTTCGTGAAGCGCGCGATGTCGCAGTTCAGCGCGAGTCCCGCGACGGCTCCGAGCTCCACGTAGCCTTTCGAAATGCGCGGCATGGCGCCGGGAAGCCCCAGGCAGACCGGGCAGACGCGCGTGTCGGGCATTCCGCCGTAACGGTTCTCGCAGGCGCAGAACGCCTTCGTCTTTGTCAGAAGCTGCGTGTGGATTTCGCAGCCGATTACGATTTCATATTTGTCTATAGCCATTTTGATTTACTCCTTCACCGGGATACCGCAGCCTGCGTGCTCGTTCTCCCACGCCTGTGCAATCGAGAGGATTTTCGCCTCGCTGAACATTTTTCCGGCGAACTGGATTCCGACGGGCATTGAAGACGACGCCTTGTTCTCCACGCTCGTAAATCCGGCGGGAACGGAGACGGACGGAATGCGCGCGAGGTTCACGAATACCGTGTACAAATCGCTCAAATACATCGCGAGCGGGTCGTCGTATTTCTCGCCCAGACGGAACGCCGCGGTTGGGCATGTCGGGCAGAGGATGAGGTCGTATTTCTCGAAAAGAGCGGCAACCTCGCGCTGGATGCGGGCGCGCACGCTCATTCCCTTCTTGTACGTGTCGCCAGAAAACTGCTCGGAAAGGACATAGTTTCCGATGATGATTCTTCGCTTGACCTCCGGGCCGAAACCGTCGCTTCTCGTGTCGACGTAGAGGTTGTCGTAGCCCTTGCCCTCGTCAACGCGCCGGCCGTAGCGGACGCCGTCAAAGCGGGAAAGGTTCGACGCCGCCTCGGAAAGCGCGATGACGTAATATGAGGCGATTGACGCGTCAAGAACGGGCAAGTCGACGCTCTCGATTTTCGCGCCCTTCTTTTCGAACCACGATTTCACGCCCTCGAAAACCTTCTTCACGTCCTCGTCGAGTCCCTTCGTCTCCTCGAACTGGCGCGGAACGGCGATTTTGAGAGAAGCGAAATCGGAGAACGCCTCAAGATTCTTCAGCTTTGAAGATTCGGGCAAATCCGCGCTCGTGTCGTCGTAGAAATCGACTCCGCTCATCACCGAAAGCGGAAGCGCGATGTCGCGGGGCGTGTGCCCGATAATTCCGACCTGGTCGAGAGACGAGCCGTAGGCGACTACTCCCCAGCGGGAAAGAACGCCGTACGTCGGCTTGAGACCGTAGACTCCGCAGTAGCTTGCGGGAAGGCGGACAGAACCGCCCGTCTCCGTTCCGAGCGCGAAAAGCGACTGGTTGGCCGCGACAGCCGCGGTCGAGCCGCCGGATGAGCCGCCTGAAACGTAGTCGCGGTTTATCGGGTTTCTCGTCGCGCCGTAAATCGAATATTCGGTGGAAGAACCCATCGCGAATTCGTCCTGGTTGCAGCGCCCGAGCGGAATCGCGCCCGCTTTCTCCAGGCGGGAAATGACGGTCGCATCGTAGGGCGCGCGGTATCCCTCAAGGATTTTCGACGAGCAGGTGAGGCGCTCGCCACGCACGGAGATGTTGTCCTTGTTCGCGAACGGAACACCCAAAAGCGGCTTCTCCGCAAAAAGCGCGTCGAGTTTTCCCTCATTCCGCGCCGCCGCAATTTCCTCGTCGGCGGCTTTTGCCTTTTCGAGCGCGGACGCGTAAATCTCAAGGAACGCGTTGAGCGGCTTTTCACCCGACTTGTCCTTCTCGAACGTGTCAATCGATTCCTTGACGAGCGCCGCGGAAGTCGTGCTTCCGTCTTTGAGCGCCGCGACGGTCTCTTCTATTGTATGGAACATAAATTTTTCCTTCCTTCTCAAAAAAATGTCCGCCATCGCAGAACGCAGGCGGAATCTAACGGGACATTCCCTTTACAGGACGAACTGCGAAATAACCTTGCAAAGTCCGAGGATGTCGAAATTCCCTTTTATCTCGAACTTCGCGGTGAATCCGTTCGTAAACATAAGCTCGAGCTCCGAATCGGCGACAAGCTCAAGAAGCCCGGGCGTCTGAACGGTGTAGAACTGCACTTTCGAATACGGAAGCGACGTGTACGACTTGCGCTTTCCTGTCAGTCCCTGAACGTCCACGCTGATTATGCGCTTGTCCGTGAACAAAAGCTGGTCGCGCACCGTCCTGAACGCGGCGACAATCTGCTCTCCCGGAATGAGCATCGCGGGAAGCTCCCCGCGGACATCCGAAAGCGGAATCGGCTTGAGGTTGAACACAGAATCATTCGAAATGTTTATCATAGCAAAAAATCCCCTATCAAATCGTCAATTTTCGAAATCCGCAAAAAGCGGCAGGACGCGGCGCAGGAAAATTCCCGAGCAGTATTTTTACGCGCCCTCGCCGAGGACTTTCGGAACCTGGAAATAGCCGTCCATGAATTCCGCCTCGTTAATCTTCTTGACGTCCTTCATCTCAAGGCCGGGAACGATTTCATCCTCACGCAATTTCTCTGCATCGGTGGACGGATACGCATCGTAGGGATTCTCGCTGTCGTCGTACTTTGAAAGGATGTCGAAATAGCCGACTATCTCATCCACCTGCTTCTTAAGCGTCGCCATATCAGTGCTTTCCGGGGAAAGCCGTGAGAGATACAACAAATTCTCAAGCGTTGTCTCATCAACTGTTCGTTTAGTATTCATAATGCGAGATTATAGAAAAAAGCGGAAAAAGCCGAAAGCCCCTTGAAGGACGGGCGCGGGCAACCACATTTTTGCCCATAGCAAACCTGTTCGGAAAACTTCAGTTTCAGAACAGGCTATTTTGAACCCGTCGACCTGAGCGGCAACCAAGTTATCGAACAGCTCCATTCATAGAATGCTTGGACCTAAGGACGGGAGGGCTCCATCATTCTGTAAAAAATCTGAATAAAACTTTACAAATCCTTTTTTTTTGTGTTACCCTCTATCACAGAGTCTTTCAGCAAAGGAATACCTGAAATCCACGCGCAAGAAACGCAAAGGTCAGCGGTTTTTGCGCACGCAAAGCGGATTTGGCGTCCCCGCGCAAATACGGAAGGCTCAGGGAGATTATTATGAAACTTTCAAAGAAAGTGTTGGCAGCACTGTCTACAGCGGCATTGCTTGCGACAGCTGGCGTGTTTGTGTCTTGTGCAGAGGATGACGACGATCCTGAGAACGCAATTACGGGTTCAGGAAGCAATTACGAAATCAACTATGCGAATTCTTCAAAGACAGATATCTATCGTGCATACAAGACAACAACTTTCAAGCATGAAGGCGAGCTTGTAAAAATCACACTCAATAATCAGGAAACCACGACACACAACGGTGCAATGGGATTCATCTGGGATCTCTGCAAATCAAAGGATGCCGCACCTGTCACGAGTGGCACAGAAACAATAACCCCAGTAGCCACAGATGAAAACCTCAAGAATTTCTTCGTAGTTGGCTTCAGGAACAACTCCACCGCTCCGCAGATGTATATCTCAAAGTTCTTCAACGTCAGCGATCTTCAGGCAGACAACTTTGGCGCGAAGACCACTGTCACAACACATCAGGCAGGAATTACAGCTACGGAACCGAAAGAGCTTGAAGTTGTCAAAGCATGGAACGTCGCAGATTTGAGCGACATCGACATAGCCAGCGACAAGACATTGACCTTCTGGGTCGATATCTATCCTGTTTTTGAGAACTCAAAATACGGTGTAAACTATGCTGCACATGCCAACCTCGCAGCAGGTTCTTACGTTGTTGAAGTTTACGCCGCTGATCCGACAGGAGACACCCCCGGTGATCCTGTTTTCGTGAAGACAATCGCGACAAACATCACAGGATACACAGCAGAGCCGACACAGCACACTTTGGCAGTCTATGCTAATGTCCAGCCCGAAAAAACACTTTCAGGCTCTTGGAACCTTGCAAAAGACTATGCTGCTGACGAGGTCGTAGAGGAATAATCCTTCCAACTTCGCTAAACGAAAAAGCCCGCACTTCTATGAAGCGCGGGCTTTTTATATGTCATACTGAAAACTCACAAACTTTTCTTCCTCCCGCGTCACGGCGCAAAAAATTGTGCAAAACGATGTCGTTTTTTGCTAGAATCATCAGGAAACATCAAACAAAACGACGAAAGGAAACATTATGGCTGATTATCATAAATTCGAGGATGCGCCGGAAGGGACGCCCGTCGCGAACTTCGTCCACCTGCACGTGCATTCGGACTACTCGCTGCTCGACTCGTGCGCGAAAATCGACGACCTTGTGGCGAAGGCGAAGAAACTGAACATGCCCGCGCTCGCGCTCACGGACCACGGGAACATGTTCGGCGCGCTGAATTTCGAGAAGCTGTGCCACGTGAACGGAATCAACCCGATTGTCGGCGAGGAATTCTACGTCGCGTACGGAAGCCACACCGAAAAGAACGACGTTCCATACTCAAAATCGGGCGAGGAAGGCGGAAGGCACGCGCATTACTTCCACCTCATCCTCCTGTGCGAGAACCAGACGGGCTACAAGAACATGTCGTGGCTTTCGTCAATCGCGTTCACGGAGGGGCTTTATTACGGAAAGCCGAGAATCGACTTCGAGCTTCTCGAAAAATACCATGAGGGGCTCATCTGCTGCTCGGCGTGCATCGCGGGAGAGCTTCCGCAGCTGCTCCTTGCGGGAAAGGACGACGAGGCGAAGGAGCTCGCGCTCAAGTACAAGAACCTTTTCGGGCCGGACCATTACTACATCGAGCTTCAGGACCACGGCATTCCCGAGCAGAAATTCGTGAACGAGAAGCTCATCAAGATGGCGCACGAGCTGGACATCCCGCTCGTCGTCACGAACGACATCCATTATGTGGAGAAGGACGACGCGATTGCGCAGGACGCGCTCAGATGTATCGGCTTCAAACGCCTCCTCGACGAGCCGCATCAGAAAATGGGCGTCGAAGGCAGGGATGAATTCTACTTCAAGACCGAGGAAGAGATGCGGGCGCTTTTCCCCGAGTTGCCGGAAGCGTACGAGAACACGATAAAAATCGCGAACATGTGCAACCTGACAATCCATCAGTACACGACGCCGGAACTGAAAGCGTGCCTCCCGCGGTTCGAGCTTCCGAAGGAATTCCAGAAGCACGACGACTACACGAAAAACCAGGACGACTACATGCGCTTCATCGTGGAGAAAGGATTGCGGATGCGCTACAAGGAAATCACGCCGGAAATCCGCGAGCGTGCGGAATACGAGCTCGGCGTAATCTTCCAGATGGGCTTCTCCGGCTACTTCCTCATCGTCTGGGAATTCATCAACTGGTCGAAATCGACGTACGACAACGTGAACAACCGCCCAAAGCCGTACATTCCGATTGGGCCGGGACGCGGTTCGGGCGCAGGCTCGCTCGTCGCGTACTGCATGACGATTACGGACATCGACCCGTTCCGCTACAAGCTGATTTTCGAGCGATTTTTGAATCCGGAGCGCGTCTCGATG
Source organism: Treponema saccharophilum DSM 2985 (assembly GCF_000255555.1). GTDB lineage: Bacteria > Spirochaetota > Spirochaetia > Treponematales > Treponemataceae > Treponema_D > Treponema_D saccharophilum. Next base: position 5,381 of record NZ_AGRW01000042.1, on the reverse strand, counting down.
CCGGATTTCGACGTCGACATGGACTTCGATTACCGGCAGGACATAATCCAGCACACGCGCGACCTGTACGGGGAACCGCAGGTAGGGCACATCGTCACGTTCGGAACGCTCAAGCCGAAGAACTGCATCGCGGACGTCGGGCGCGTTCTCGGCATCCCGATTCCCGAAGTGAACATGCTCAAAAGCAAGGTTTCGACGAACCTCAAGGCGAAATTCAAGAACTGCTTCGACCCGCCGAACGAGAAATTCCCCGACGGCGGCCAGCTTGCCGAATACCGGCACGACCCGAGATACGAGCGTCTGTTCGACATCGCGCTCAAGCTCGAGAACTGCAAGCGGAACACGGGACTCCACGCGTCGGGAATGGTAATCGGGCTGACAGCCCTCCCCGATTGGGCGCCGGTATTCAAGGACTCGAAGACGGGCGAGGTGGGCGTCCAGTACACGATGGACATCATCGAGCCGTGCGGGCTTGTGAAATTCGACTACCTCGGGCTGAAGACGCTCTCGCTCATCCGCTACGCCGAGGAAATCATCAACAGGCACAAGAAGGAAGGCGAGCCGGATTTTGTCTGCGCGAACGTGAGCGAGACGGACAAAAAGACGTTCGACCTTTTCAAGAGAGGCGACAGCGTCGCAGTCTTCCAGTTCGAGTCGCCGGGAATGCAGAAAATCCTCAGGCAGTTCCAGCCGGAAAAACTCGAGGATTTGGTCGCCCTCAACGCGCTCTACCGCCCCGGCCCGATGGACTACATCCCGAACTACATCGACGGAAAATGGAAACCCGAGACGGTGCATTATCCCGACCCGTGCCTTGAGCCGATTCTCAAGGAAACGTACGGCGTCATGGTCTATCAGGAACAGGTCATGCAGGTCTCGCAGCGGATTGCGGGATTCAGCCTCGGCGGCGCGGACATGCTCAGGCGCGCGATGGGAAAGAAAAAGCCGGAAGTCCTCATGGGAAAAAAAGTCGAATTCGTCGAGGGCGCAATAAAGCAGGGCTTCACGAAGGAGCACGCCGAGGATATTTTCGAGATTATGATTCCGTTCGCGGGATACGGCTTCAACAAATCGCACGCGGCGGCGTATTCCGTGCTCGCGTACAGGACGGGCTGGCTCAAGGCGAACTACCCCGCCGAATTCATGGCGGCAAACCTCCGAAACGAAATCTCGACGACGGACGGTCTTCCGTTCTACATTGCGGAGTCGCGCCGCATGGGGATAAAAGTCCTCGCGCCTGACGTGAACAAATCGGACGTGTATTTCGACGTCGTGAACGGCGAGATTGTCTACGGGCTTCTCGGCATCAAGGGAATGGGCGAGGCGGCGGCGCGCACGATTGTGGACGAGCGCAACGAGAACGGAAAATTCACCGACTTCATCGATTTCCTCAAGAGAATCGTGTCGAGGAAGGACGCAACGGGCAAGCTTCCGATTACGAGGAAGGCAATCGAAGTTCTCATCAGGTGCGGCGGCTGCGACGGCCTCGACAAGAACCGCCCCACCCTTCTCGAAAACCTCGACGCCGCGTTCACGTATGCGGAGGACGTCACGACGGGCTCGGACAACGGGCAGCTCGACTTGTTCAGCGGCACGGACGAGAAAGTGTACTCGGATTTCAAGTACAGGGAGCTTCCCGACATCTCGAACCTGGAGAAACTGAACATGGAGAAGGAAATCATCGGCGTCTTCATTTCCGGCCATCCGCTCGACGAGTACCGCAGCGCATTCGACAAGGCGAATTTAAGCTCGGCGAACATCGCGCAGGTCACGCAGTCGGAGAAGGCATCGCGGAAGGCGTTCGAGAGTTCCGGCCAGTCATCGTGGCAGAACAGGTTCGTGGGGAAGACGTTCACCGCGGTGGGAATGCTTTCCGACCTGCACCCGTATACGACGAAGACGGGAAAGAACATGGCTTTCGCGAAGGCGAAGGATTTCAACGGCGAATTCGACCTCACGTTCTTCGAAAGCACGTGGAACGAGGTGAAGGACAAACTTGTGAACGAGAAGGTCTACGCGTTCATCGGCAAAGTCAGCACGGACGAGAAGCGCGACAAGCCGTCGTTCATCGTGGACAAAATCGACTTGCCCGAAAAGATAGAGGAAAGGGCCGTGACGGAGGTCCACATACAGGTTGCCGACAATGTCGCGAACGACAAAATGCTGTTCGACCTCAAGGAATTCTTCTTCGGCAGTTCCGGTCCCTGCTCGCTTTTCATACACGTCAATTCGGAGGGAAAATCGTACATGATAAAGGCGTCGGAAAAAATCACTGCGCAGGCGGGAAAAGAATACCTCGAACGACTGCGCGACAATCCGCTCGTCAAGAACGTCTGGACGGTATGAGGACGAAAAAGGTCTTACCGTAACCGGCAGCGCGTCCGGCTTTTTACTTTTTGTGTTCCGGAAGCGGAAATTCCGGAAAATTTGAAAAAAAATGAAATACGGGACGATATATATGTCCCGGAGGAGAACAAAAAATGGCTTTCAGCGCACTTTTTCGCTACGCATCGACGGTAGTTTCTGTTTACGCGTTCGTATGTTTCGTGCGGATATTCATGACGTGGATTCCGCAGGCAAATTACAGCAAATTCGGGCGGACGCTCTCGCGGATATGCGACCCGTTTCTCGACCTGTTCCGGCATCTGCCGCTCAGGTTCGCGGGGTTCGACTTTTCGGCGGCGGTGGCGCTGTGCGTGCTGTGGGGAATCTCATACGTTCTCGGCTCGCTGTCGCAGGCAAACGCGATAACGCCGAAGACAATCGCAATCCTCGCGCTCTCGCTCGTCTGGAACATCATCTCGTCGATTCTCATTCTTCTGATTGTCGTCATCGCGATACGGCTCATCGTCCTTTTCATGACGAAATCGACATACGGAACGATTTGGGACACGCTCGACCGCTCAATCTCGCCGATGCTGTTCAGAATCGCGGCGCCGTTCTACAAGGGGCGCTCGATTTCGTTCAGGGGCGCGCTCGTCATATCGCTCATGGCGCTGGCGGTCTCCTATATCGTGCTGAGAACGGGGACGGAGCGGCTGTTTATGCTGCTGGCGCGCTGACGGATTTTCCGGCGGACGCCTTTCCCCGCGGGCCTCCGCCGAACGGAACACGAGAACCCGCCCGCACCGGAAAATGACGGGGATTTCCGCACGGGCTTCATTAAAAAACGGCATGAAATCTTCTGAAATACTGAATTCGGTCACAACGATTCCGAAAGTCGGGCGTTCCACGGAGGAACTGCTCAAGCGGCTCAACATTTTCACAATCGCGGACATCCTCCATTTCTATCCGAGGGATTACGACGACAGGACGAGGAAGGTCTCGCTTTTCGAATGCCTTTCCGCGGCAAAATCAGGCTCGCAGGCAAAAGCGCACACAATCGCGCAGATTACGGAGCACAGCTGGTTCGGCTACGGCACGATGAAAACGCTCAAGCTCACCGTGACGGACGGAAGCGCCCAGGCCGAGCTTGTCGCGTTCAACAGGCCGTGGCTCGAAAAATCGCTCAGGGACGGGATGATTATCGCGCTCGACGGCATTTTCTCCATAAAATACAATTCGCTGCAAAGCTCGCAGTTCGAGGCGGTCAAAATAAGCGAGGGCGGGCGGCTCGCCGATTTCGTCACGCATCCGATTCCGAACAGCCGCGTCATCCCGATTTACCGACAGACGGAGGGGCTTTCGAGCAGGCAGATAAGCGCGTTCATCGAGCGCGCAATCGCCCAATACGCAATCGGAATCGACGACGAGGTTCCGCCGGAAATCGCGCAGAAGCGCTCGCTCATGACGAAGCAGGACGCGCTGAAAAAAATCCATCTGCCGGAAACGCTTCAGGATGCGATGGACGCAAGGCGGACGCTCATATACGAGGAACTTTTTCTTTTCCAGAAGGAAATCGCGCACCTTGCGCTGATGCACAAAGGGAAAATCCCCAAAGTGAACGAGGAGACGGGGCTGACGGAGATTGACGAGCAGAAAAAATACAGCGACGAGGAATTCCAAAAGACGCTCTCGCCGCGGCAGCTTGAGCTTTTGGGACGGCTTCCCTTCTCCCCGACCGACGACCAGAAATCGGTGATAACGCAGATGAACATCGACATCGACAGGAACTATTCCGCGGCAGGAAAAAGCGGCGGGCGTCCGTTCTCCATGCGCGCGCTCCTTCAGGGCGACGTCGGAAGCGGAAAGACGCTCGTGTCGTTCTTCGCCGCGCTCAGGGTAATCGATTACGGCGGTCAATGCGCGCTCATGGCACCGACAGAGCTTCTTGCGCGGCAGCACGCGGAAAACGCCGCGAAGACGCTCGGCTCGCTCAACGTGAAAGTCGCGTTCCTCACGGGGAACATCAACGCGAAGGGACGGAAGCCGCTTCTGTCATCGCTCGCGCAGGGCGACATCGACATCGTTATCGGAACGCACGCGCTCTTCTCCAAAAGCGTCGTCTACAAGGACCTCGCCCTTGTGATAATCGACGAGCAGCACCGCTTCGGCGTCGTGCAGAGGGCGGCAATTCTGCAAAAAGGACGCGACAGCGCGGACGCGACGCTCAGGGAACCGAACCTTCTTATGATGAGCGCGACCCCGATTCCGCAAACGCTCGCGCTGACCGTTTTCGGCGACCTCGACGTGCTGACGATAAAAACGATGCCCAACGGAAGGAAACCAATCCGCACGTTCCTCACGCGTGAGGGAAACGAGCGGAACGCATACGAGGCAGTCCGCGGCGAGCTTCGCGCGGGCCATCAGGCGTATTTCGTCTATCCGGCAATCGAAAGCGGGGAATTTTCAGAAGACGACAAAAAGGGAATGAAAAGCGCCGAGGAGATGTACGAATTTTTGCGGACGCAAATCTACCCGGAATTCAAGGTCGGGCTTGTGCACGGAAAAGTCGACGAGGACGAGACCGCGCGGATTCTCGACGATTTCAGGAAAAACGATATACAGGTTCTCGTGGCGACGACGGTCGTCGAAGTCGGCGTCGACGTCCCGAACGCGACGTGCATCGTCATCGAGCAGGCGGACTGCTTCGGGCTTGCGGGGCTTCACCAGCTGCGCGGGCGCGTCGGACGCGGGGATGCGCAATCGTACTGCTTCCTGATTTACCGGAAGGACATTACGGAAAACGGAATCGCGCGGATGAAAGTGCTTTACGAGACGACAGACGGATTCAAAATCGCCGAGGAAGATTTGAAGCTGCGCGGGCCTGGGGAAATTACGGGAACGTCGCAAAGCGGCGAGCTTTCGTTCAAGATTGCAGACCCGTCGCGCGACAGGGAAATCATGATACAGGCGCGAATGGACGCATTCGCCTGCGTGGAAAAAGAAGTCGGAATCCAGAATCAAAAGTGAAAAAAACCCCGCCGTTCCTACTCGGTCGG
>NZ_AGRW01000043.1 GCF_000255555.1 Treponema saccharophilum DSM 2985 | reverse complement strand
AAAAGGCAATCGTCGCGGCTATAGCGACGGCATTGCACGAGAAAAACTAAACGTTTCACTTTTATTTTCAGGAGTTTTTAGAAAATGGCTAAGAAAATCGGTATTTCTGAACTTGTCCTTCGCGATGCTACACAGTCACTGCACGCGACACGTATGACTTTGGCTGACATGCTGCCAATCGCCCCCAAACTCGACAAAATCGGCTACTGGGCGGCCGAGGCCGTGGGGCGGCGCGACATACGATTCATGTATCCGCTTCCTCAACGAAGACCCGTGGGAGCGCCTCAGAAAGCTCCACGCGGCTATGCCCAACACGAAAATCATGATGCTCCTCCGCGGACAGAACCTCCTCGGATACCGCCACTACGCTGACGACGTCGTCGACAAGTTCGTCGAGACCGCGGCGAACAACGGCGTCGACGTGTTCCGCATCTTCGACGCATGCAACGACCCGAGAAACCTCGACCGCGCGACGAAGGCCGCTAAGAAGACCGGAAAGCACGTCCAGATGGCAATTTCATACGCTACGACTCCGTACCACACGAAGGAAGTCTACGCCGACCTCGCCAAGACATACGCCGATTTCGGCGCCGACTCAATCTGTATCAAGGATATGTCCGGCTTGCTCAAGCCGTATGAGGCATATGACCTCGTGAAGGCAATCAAGGCGAAGTGCGACCTTCCCGTTGAAATCCACTCTCACGCGACGACTGGCCTTTCTGTCGCGACGCTCCTCAAGGCTGCTGAGGCTGGTGCCGACGTTCTCGACACGGCGATTTCGGCCATGGCTATGGGTACTTCTCACTCTCCGACGGAGACTGTCGTCGAGATGCTCAAGGGAACTGAATTCGACACCGAGCTCGACATCGGCGCGCTCCTTGAGATTGCGGCGTACTTCCGCGACATCCGCAAGCACTATTCATCGCTCGAGTCTAAATTCCTCGGAGCCGATACGCGCATCCTCAAGTCTCAGGTTCCGGGCGGAATGCTCTCCAACCTCGAAAGCCAGCTCAAGCAGCAGGGCGCAAGCGACAAGATGGACGACGTTCTCAAAGAGCTCGTCAACGTCCACAAGGATGTCGGATACGTTCCGCTCGTAACGCCGACGTCCCAGATTGTCGGAACGCAGGCTGTCTTCAACGTTCTCTTCGGACGCTACAACAACATGACGGGCGAGTTCTGCGACCTCCTCACCGGAAAATACGGAAAGCTCCCCGCTGCTCCCAACGCCGACCTCGTCAAGAAGGCTTTGGAGAAGAACAAGATGACCGAGCCGCTCACCTGCCGCCCCGCGGACAAGATTGAGCCGGAATGGGACAAGATGGTCGAAGAGGCGAAGAAGAACGGCGGAAACGGCTCCGTCGAGGATGTCCTTACATACGCTATGTTCCCGAAGGTTGCGACGAAGTTCTTCGAGACTCGCGCCAACGGTCCTGTCGATGCTGAGAAGTCATTCGCGAAGAAGGAAGAGGCTCCCAAGGCTGCTGCTTCCGCAAACGGCTCTTACACTGTCACGGTCAACGGAACGGCATACAACGTCACGTCGAACGGCTCTTCAATCACGGTCAACGGAACGGCATACGACGTCGCGTTCGGCGCGCCCTCTGCTGCGGCTCCCGCTGCCGTTGCGACGACTGTCGGTGGAGAGGACGTGAAGGCTCCGGTCGCCGGAACGTTGCTCAAGCACTGCTTCTCTAACGGCGCTAAAGTTACCAAGGGACAGACAATCATCATCGTCGAGTCTATGAAGATGGAGCTTGAGATTAAGGCCGGTGCCGCCGGAAAAATCCACTTCATCGCTCCGACCGGAAGCCAGGTTTCTAACGGACAGAAAGTCGCCGAGGTTCAGTAATCGAATCGGGAGAATGAATAACGTTATGATTGATTTGCAGAAGAATTTCAAAAGGCAGGTTCTTGGTGTCTCTCTCGCTGTGATGGGCGTCGCGTTCGTTCTCAGCGTGGGCAGCCAGGTTCTCGCCCAGACGTCGGAGACCGCTCCGGCGCAGGCTCAGGAAAAAGAGGCTCCGGCCCAGGATGCTTCGAAGCACGGGCTTTCCCGCGTCATAAAGGGAACGGAGACATGGGGCGACGAGCACAACATCGACCCGGGACGCTTCCTCAGCGGCATCTGGAATTCCACGGGAATCTCTAAGATGACGAAGGAGAAGGGCTCGTCGGCAAAAACTGACGAGAACGACGTCAACTTCCTCAAGCAGCCGACGACTCAGGAAGAGTACAACAAGCTCGTCGAGGCGGCTGATTCAATGTCCGCTTCCGACAACAACAAGCCCAAGACAATCGTCAACAAGCTCCGCTTCGTCCTTCAGGGCGACCCGAACGCGAACGACGAAATCCTCCACGATGTAATCGAGGAGGCTGAGAACCACACGACAGATTGGGGAACGGCTCCCGGATGGCAGTCGTTCATCATGATGGCAATCGGATTCCTCATCGTCTATCTCGGTGCGGGACGCGGTTTCGAGCCGCTCCTCCTCATCCCGATTGGATTCGGAACGATTCTCGTCAACGCTGTCGGCGCCGGAATGGGCAACCTTCCCGACGGAATGCTCGCCATCATCTACAAAGCGGGTGTCGGAAACGAGTTCTTCCCGATGCTCATCTTCATGGGTATCGGCGCGATGACGGATTTCGGTCCCCTTATCGCGAACCCGAAGACGGCGCTTCTCGGCGGTGCGGCCCAGTTCGGCGTGTTCTTCACGCTCTTCGGTGTAGCCGTCATGAACATCTTCGGATTGAACTACAACATCATGCAGGCGTGCGCTATCGCAATCATCGGTGGCGCTGACGGCCCGACTTCAATCTACGTTTCCGGAAAGCTCGCTCCAGAGCTTATGGCAGTCATCGCCGTCGCCGCGTACTCTTACATGGCGCTTGTCCCGATGATTCAGCCGCCGATTATGAAGCTCCTCACGACGAAGAAGCAGCGCATGATTCACATGCCAAACCCGAGGCAGGTTCCCAAGGCTGAGCGCATCCTCTTCCCGATGATGCTTCTCCTCCTTACGATTCTCCTCCTCCCGCCGGCAGCTCCGCTCATCGGAATGCTCGCGTTCGGAAACTTCGTGAAGGAATCTGGTGCGGCACAGCGCCTTTCAAAGACGATGGAGAACGAGCTTATGAACATCGTTTCCATCCTTCTTTCTCTCGGAGTCGGCTCTCAGATGACCCCGGAGAAAATCATCAAGGGCGAGTCAATCGGTATCATCGTTCTCGGTCTCGTGGCGTTCGGCGTCGCGACTGCCGGCGGTATCTGCATGGCTCACATCATGAACCTCTTCATGCCGAAGGGAAAGAAAATCAATCCGCTTATCGGTTCTGCCGGCGTCTCGGCAGTACCGATGGCTGCCCGCGTTGCCCACAAGGTCGCGCAGAGCGAGGATCCTTCAAACTTCCTTCTGATGAACGCGATGGGACCGAACGTCTCCGGCGTCATCGGAACGGCTATCGCCGCGGGCGTGTTCATCGCGACCTACGGAAACCTGTAGCCATAGCCTTCGCATGGCGACGTGATAACGGCGCCGTGCGTTCGTCCGGCTGACAAAAAAGGGTGCGCGTCCTGAAAAATGGATGCGCACCCTTTTTTCTTGCTCCGTTTTTTTGGCGGCGTTTTCTAGCCCCAGTTCTCGATACGTATCGTCGAGGAATTCATTTCGGAGGCCTTGTCCACGACTACGTGGGACTTTATCTCCATCTCCATTGCCTCCACGTGCGAAATCAGCCCGACCATGCGCTGACCCTGGATTTGCGTCAGCGTCTCGAGCGCCTTGTCGAGCGATTCCGGGTCGAGCGTGCCGAAACCTTCGTCGATAAAAATCGAATCGAGCCTGATTCCGCCCGAATGGTTGCAGACAACGTCCGTCAGCGCGAGCGCGAGGCTTATCGATGCCTGGAACGTCTCTCCGCCCGAAAGAGTGGACGGCGGGCGCGTCTTTCCGAGCGAATAGTCCTCAATCGCAATGTCCAGCCCCTGCTTTCCCTTCGAGCCGCCCGTCTCAATCCTGAACATGTACCGACCGCCGGAAAGCCTGAAAAAGCGCTCGTTCGCGAATTCGACGACTTCGGAGAAATACATCGCGAGAATCCACGACGAGAACTGCGTCTTCTTCGGGTTTTTTCCGGCAAGGTCGTTCGAAAGGCGGATTGCCGCGCCCTCTTCCTTCTCGATGCGCGCGCGGCGCTCGACGGCGGCGGAAAGAATGCCGCGCTTGTCAATCATCCTTTCCATCTCCAGCGTCTTCTCCGCTTTTTCGTTGTCCGCCGCCGCTTTTTCGTTCCGCGCCTTTTCCCGGCTGTCCCTCAAGTCCGAAAGCAGCCGTGCCAGCGATTCCTCGTCGTCGTCGGAGCCGACCGACGCGATGATTGCGTTCTGCGCGCTCAGCTCCGATTCCCATCTGCTGATGCGGTTCTGCGCCGCTTCCTTCTCGCCGTCGCCGAGCAGCCATTTCCGGGCATCGTCGGCCGATTCGAATTCAGTCTCCGCGATTTTCTCGTCGAGCGCCGACGTCGCTTCCGCTGCATCCGCTTTTGCTTGGGCGAGCCGTTCCCCGCAGTTTTCGAGGAGCGCTTCGTCCGTTTTTACCGTTCCGCGCGCCGCCGAAATCATGTCGTCGAACGATTCCACCTGCGCGCGCGCCTCCGCGATGCTCGCCATAATGGATTCGAGGCGGAGCTTGAGCGATTCCTTGTCCGTTCCGTGCGAGCCGTCAATCGTTTTTTTCGTTTCCTGAAGGATTGTCGCGGCTTTTTCGGCTTTTATGCTCAGCTCGCTTTCCGTTTTCGCAATTCCCGACACTTTTTCGGCAAGCTCGGAAATCTTCGCGGCAGAATCGGCCGCGCGGGAATAACGGCTCTCGGCGTCGTCGAGAAGCGCGATGGCATTGCCGAACGCGGATTCCGCCTCCTTTTCAGAAGGAATTGTCCCGTCGGCATCGCGCTCAATCTGAGAAAGCGCCGCCTTTTCTGCGTCAAGCGTGCTCTTCACGGAAATCAGCTTTGCGTTTGCCGCCGCTGCTTTTTCTTCCGCCGTCGCGACGTTCGCTTTTTGCGCGGCGATTTTATCCTCGAGGCTCGTTCCGCCTTCCTTCGCCGGGAACGGATGCTCCTTCGAGCCGCAGACGGGGCAGGGGATGCCCGGCCGCAATGCCCGCGCGAGGACCGATGCCGCGTTGTTGCGCTCGAACGCCGCCTGCTGCGCCTCAAGGCTTTCGAGGATTTCCTTCGTCGCGGCGAGGTTCCTGTCGGCCTGCTCTTTTTCCGCCGCCGAGTCAGCCTCGGCTTCCGTCAGAATTCCTATCTGCCTGCGCCGTTTTTCCGCCTCTCGCGCCGTCTTGAGCGATGTCTCGGAGCGATGCTTCTCGCCCTCAAGGTCGCGCACTTTTTCGAGAAGCTTCTGGGGGACGCTTTCGGGGGAAATGCCGCCGATGCCGGACTCCTCCGCAATCGCAAGGAGCGCTTCCCGCTCCGTTTCTAGCGCGCGCCTGTCCGCCGCCGCCGCGTCCCTGAAACGCGCGAGCTCGTTTTCCGCTCGCGTTTTCTCTTCCTCCGCTTTCGCGAGCGATTCTAGCTTTTCGATTGTCGCGCCCGTCGATTCCGCATCCCGCTCGTAATCGCGGATTTTCCCGCGCTTCTCCTCGTTCTCCTCCTCGCGTGCCGACAAATCCTGCTCTGCCGCTTTCGCATCGCGGAGGTTTGCTTCCGCGCGCGACACGTCATTTTTCGCGTCAACGAGCGCTTTTTCCGCGCGCCCGGCATTCGTGATGAGCGGCGCGATTTTCGACGCGCGCTCCGCTTTTCCGAGCATCTCCCGCGTGCGCTCGATATCCGCCCGCTCCGCCTCGAGGCGCGTGACGGCTTGCTGTGCCGCCGCCGCTTTCCGCGTGTTCGAAAGGCGCTCGTCCGCGCGCGCGATTTTTTCCGTGGATTCCTGGATTTTCGCGTCGAGTTTCCGGCTTTTTTCGGAAAGCACGCCTATCTCGGAAGACAATTTTCCGATTTCCTCCGAAAGCACGGGGATGTTCGCCGCGCCGCCGAGGTCTGCTATGGTGTCCTCCGCCTTCGACAGCTGCTGCTGCGCCTCGTCCGCGCGATTCTTGATTTTCTGTGCGAGGTCGTCGAGCTCTTTCTGTGGGAACAGCGTCTTGAGCGCTTCAGTCCGTTCGTTCGAGTTCATCCTTAGAAAATTCGCGAATTCCCCTTGCGGAAGGATGACGATTTTGCTGAAGTCGCTGAATTTCAGCCTGATAATTTCTTTCTCAATCTTGTCGGAGATTTCCTTCTGGTCGCAGTACGCCTGCCATTTTCCGCCGTTGAGGAACTGGAGCGAGGATTCGGACGGCTTTTTTGAAACCGTCCCCGATTTCGACGTGTGGTCGGTGGGGAGCGTTCGCCTGATTCTGAATTTTTTCGCGCTTCCGTCATGCCCCGTCACGGAGAACGTGAATTCCACGAACGCCTGCTCGCCGGGCGCCGCGAACGATGAGCGCATCTGCTCCTGGGTGAGCTTCGAGCGCGAGCCGGAGTATTTTCCGTAAAGCGCGAACGTCATCGCGTCGAAAATCATCGTCTTTCCGCTTCCCGTCTTTCCCGTGACGAGGAACATCGCGCTCACGCTCGTGAAATCGACTGTCTCGTCCATGAACGGTCCGAAATTCACCATCCTCAGTTTTTCTGGCTTCATTTTTCCGCGCCTCCGTTTCTCATCTCTCCTATCGCTTCCGCAAAAAGCGCGATTTCTTCCTCAAGCTGCTCCGCGCTTACCGTATGGTCGTCCTCCGGGTGCATGTCGCGCACGAATTTCCTGAACAGCCCGACTTCCGAGTCGCCTTGCTTCATCGCAAGCTTGCGCCGCTCCTCGAAATCGGAGCCTCCGCCCGATGCGCTCCGCTCCCTCACGAACGAGAGTATCCGCGGGAACGTCTCCAAAAGCGCCCGCTTCGGGTTCTCGGAAAGCGTGCTGTCCGTGCATTTTATCTCGACGTAGCAGTCCCGGTACTGCGCCCATTTTTTGTGCGCGTCCTCTCCGATGAAGTCGCTGAACTTGCCCGAAAGGCGGATGAGGGGATGGAGCGTCCTGACCGGAATCCGCTCGACCGAATCCGGCTTTTCCGTGTCCGTTCCGATTTCGACGGAGAGGAAGCATTTGTCGGTGTTGTCGTCGAACGAATAGGCGAGGGGGGAGCCGGAATAGAATATGTTTCCGTTTTCGCCGAGCTGCTGGTATTTGTGGATGTGCCCGAGCGCCGTGTACGTGAAGCCGCTGAACAGCTCCCTGTCTATCGAAGACGCCGTTCCGACCGACAGGAAATGCTCCCCGTCGCTTTTCCCGTAGACGGTCGCGTGGGCGCACACTATTGCGGGCATTCCGGGGTGTTTTTCGGCGTGGCTTTTCCTTATAATCTCCGTCGCGCGCTCGAAAAGACGCTGCTGCGTCCTTGTCTCCTCGTCCGGGAAGCTCGTCTGCAGGAGGAACGGTATCTGGTAGACCGCGACGCCCGAGACCATTACGGCGTCGCCCGTTTTTGCGGCGTCCGTCGCTATGTGTATGTTCGATTTTTCGAGGAATGACGAGGCGAATCCGAGCCGGGCCGGGCCGTCGTGGTTTCCCGAGAGGATGAATACGTGCGCTTCCGGAAAATCACGGCTCATTCTGCCGAGAAAGTCGTCGAGCAGGGAGACAGCCTTCGCCGGGGGCACGTTCCTGTCGTATATGTCTCCCGGGATTATGAGCGCGTCGTACGGTTTTCCCTCCCGTTTCGCGTCCCCGAAAATCTCGTGAACCTGCTCCATGAACTGTTTCTGGTCCTCCTCAAGGGAAACGTCGTAGAGCGTTTTCCCGAGGTGCCAGTCGCCTGAATGTAAGAATCTCATGATAGTGAGATTATGATTTTTCTCCCGTGCCGTCAAACGTTTTGGCCGACTTCGCTGGTGAAAATGTCGTCGCCCGGAATCTCGAACGTGCGGTTTCCTTTTTCCGTCGGAATCGTCAGCCTGAACGCGCGGAGCTGCAAACTTTTTATCCCGATTTTTCTCGCGAGCTTGTTCTTCTTGAAGTCGCCGTGCTTGTCGTCGCCCGCGATGGGGGCGGATGACGAGGCGAGGTGAATTCGTATCTGGTGCATCCTTCCCGTCCCGAGCGTGAGCCGTATCTTCGTGAGGATAATCGTATCGGTCCGCTCGTTCCCGTCCTTGTCCTTCGACGCGATTTCGAATTCCTTCTCCGCGACGACGCTGAACGATGTTTCAGCGCTGAGTTTCCGCCCGTCCTTGATTACGTCCGCCCGTATCGTTCCCTTCCGCGCTGGTTTTCCGCCAACTACGGGAATCCCGAAGCACACCGCCTCGTATTCCTTCCGCGCCGCCTTTCCCGCTATCACCGACGTCCATTTCGCGGCGGCCTTCGCCGATTTCGCGACTATCATTAGGCCGCTCGTCTCCTTGTCGAGCCGGTGCACGAGGTGGATTCTGTACCCGAGCTGCTTCGAAAGCTCCTCGTCCATCGGATGCCTGATTCCTTCCCCGCCCTGGACGGAAACGCCCGCCGGCTTGTCTATGACGATTATCTCGTCGTTCTCGTATAGTATTGGAATGTCCTTCATTTATATCCCCCAACTTGTCGAAAAAAAATATGGTTGCCTGCGGGAAACAGTAGCAGACTTTTGATACAGCCTCTACTGCCCGCTCGCCTTTGTCATGCACCGGAGGTTTTTCATGAAAAAAATCACGGCAGCCGTCTGCGCGCTGCTTTTCCTTTTTCCCGCCATGTCCCATGCCGCCCTCGTGAGCTCGGGAAAATACGGGTACACGGTCGATTTGCCGGAAGGGTTCTCGATGGCGGACGGAACGGAGGACGAGTCCCTGTTCCTCTTCGCGTCGGACCGTTCCCCCGTGTCCGTTCTGCTCGTCGCGGGAGAATGCTCTTCCGGCGCGCCCGAATTCCTCGCGTCGACCCTTTCCAAGCTCGGTTCGTCCTCCGTCCCGGAAAAAGTCGCGTGGCGGAGAAGGGAATGCGCCTTCTGCGAATTCGGGATGAGCAACGGCGCTCTTTCGTCGCGGAATCTAGGCGTTGCCGTCTGCGCGCCGCTTTCGAAGGAGGGAACGTTCGCCTGCGTGATTTCGTTCTGCCCGGAGGAATCGTTCGGCGCGTACAGGGATTTGTGCCTTTCCGCGGCGGATTCCCTGTGCGTCGACGAGGGAAGCTTCCGCGTTCCCGGAATCGTCGCGGAGCATTTCGTCCCGCGCGGAAAATCCGTCCCCCTGAACATGCGCGTCTCCGGCACGGAAATCGCGACGTCCGTCTGCGAGAACGACTCCGCGGCGAACAGAAGCGTAATCGACAGGGAATTCTCCGCCTTCAAGCGCACGCTCGGAGACGGGGTTTGCGGGAACCTCGCGCTTGCGGCGTGGCAGCGCTTCTACCGTGCCGTTGCCCGGGACGCGCTCGGCAGGCTTTCCCGCGTGGCGTTCGATGTGCAGGCGGCGCTCGAGGATGCTGCCGCGGAAAAGGACGCGGAAAAACCGGACGCCGCCGTGGCTCAGATGCTTCTCAGCTGGGCGCAGGATTTGAGGTACGAGCGCCGTTCCGCCGACGTCGACAAGGCGGATTTCAGCGATGTCGTCTCCGTTCTGAGAGATTGCGGGAGTGATTGCGACAGCAGGAGCCTCCTCCTTGCCGTGTTGCTCAAGAACATGGGAATGGATTCGTGCTTCTTCGTCAGTTCCGCGTATTCGCACGCGCTCCTCGGAGTCGTGCTGGACGGAAAGCTCGGGCAGGCGATTGAGATTGACGGGAAGCGATACCTTCTCGGCGACACGACCGTCCGCGGGCTTACGTTCGGGCGGATTGACGCGACGCAGGCCGACAGGTCGAAATGGCTCGAGGTCGAATTCCCGTTCTGAAAAAGCCACGTCCCCTCGCAAAAAAATGGACCTGTTCCGAATATGTTTTTCCGAACAGGTCTGATGAAAAACCGCGGCGCTGATTTCCGCATCTTGGGAACCGTTCCCGAAAATGCGTCCGCGCCGTGCCTTTGTTACTCGTTCGTGAGAATCTCGTATGCTTCTGTCGCGTCCGTGCTCTCGAGAAGCTTGTCGCGGATTTCCTTCTGCTTGAGCTTCGAGCTGAAGAAGCTGAGCGTCTGGAGGTAGTACGAATGCTGGTTCGATGCCGCCGCAATCATGATGAGGAGGCGCACCGGCGTGTCGTCTATCGTCTGGAAGTCGAGCAGCTCGTTGCGGCAGATTCCGACGCTCATCACGAGGTCGGTTATGGACGCGAGCCGCACGTGCGGGATCGCGATGCCGCGCCCGATAGCCGTCGACATAAGTTCCTCGCGCTTTATTATCTCGCGGACAAGCTCCTGCTCGTCCTTTATTTGCGGCGCCGTCCCGAGGTTTCCCGCAAGCTCGACGAGCGCGTCGTGTTTCGTCGCGTGGTCGATGAACACGATTCTGTCGGGCGAAAGGATGTTCCGCACGAGAATGCGCTGCGGTGCCTCCGCCGCTTTCGGCGCGTTCGAGAGTTTCTCGTCGACCCATTTCTGGATTTCCGATTTCTTGAACCGCCAGACAGTTCCGATTTTTCCCGCGGGAATCTCGCCTTTCTGTGCCCAGTCGTAAACGGTGCGCTCGGAAACCCTGAGCGCGGTGGCAACTTCCTCTATTGTCATGATTGAGAATGCATCTTCTTCCATAGTCAAAATTATCCTCGTGTTGTTTTCATTATGTTGATATTTGTTGCAATATTTTGCAAAGTTTGCGTTTTGTTGTCAAGTTGTGCGGGTTTTTGAAGGTTTTTGCGCTTTATCCGTGATTGCTGACATCTATTTGTATTTTTCCGAAATTTCGGTTCGTTTTTCTTTGAAGGGCTTTTCAGCCCGCTCTTTCTGCCGTTGCACTTTCCCGTCATTTCGTTTGCGGATTTCCTCCCGCGCTTTTCGTGCCGGCTTTTTCTTCGCGTTTGCTTTATCAATGTGCGGGATTTCTTTATAATTCTGTTCCGCTATCTTTATGGGGGCCGCGCATCTTTTCCGTCCGCCGCGCCTCCAGAATAAATCCAATCGAGGAATTGTTTCGCATTATGAGAGAAGAAGAGATGAACCCCGGGCTCGACAGCGCAAAAAAGAAGAAGCGCTTTGCCGTCATACTTATCGTTGTTTTGTGCGTCGTTTACGTTCTCTGCGCCGTCCGCCCCCTTTCGCGGGAGATTCATTTCATTCCGGTCTGGACGATAGACGCGTACAAGAACACGAAGAACGACAAGCTGTCCGAGCGGCTTTCCGAGGCGGATGCCTCCGCGTTCGAGGGCGCGATTGCGTACAAGATGGGGCAGACTGCGGGCTACTTCACGAGAAGCGGGATAATCCTTTCATCCGTGACTTTCCCGTACAAGGCGGTCATCTCGCAGAGCTGCTATTCGCTTTACGACACACATTCGTCGCGCATCCCCGTATATTCGCCGGACGGGGCGAAAATCGCCGAGATTAAGCAGACGGGCTTCCCTTATTTTGACGGCGGCCGGACGTTCCAGTTCCTTCCGGGAGGCTCGTCGTTCTCGCGCCTTTCGGAAGACTGCTCCGTCGAATGGACGTACGAGGGGTTTGCCCCGATAACCGCGTTCTCCTCGTCCGACAACGGCGTGCTCGTCGGTTTCGCGGACGGGAACCTGATTCTTTTCGGCCCCGACGGAAAGAAGGAATTCGATTTCGCGCCGGGCGGAAGCGACATTCCCGTCATTCTCGGCGCGGGGCTTTCCGCTTCCGGAAAATACATCGCGTCGGTCTCGGGGCAGGGCGGGCAGCGGTTCGTCCTCGCGGAGAAGCGGAACGGGATGGCGTCTGCCGTCTGCCACAAGACGCTCGAGAAAGAGACGACGAAGCAGGTCATCGTCAAATTCAGCAGGAACGAGGATTACGTCTATTACAGCTACGCCGGCGGACTCGGAATCGTCGACTGCGGCACGCACAAGCATTCGACGATTCCCATCGAGGGGAACATCCTCTCGATTCAGGAGGATTCCGACGGGACGATTTTCGTTCTGAGCCGCCTCGGGAAGAATTTCACTGTCTCCGTCGTGGAGCCGTTCGACGTTTATTCCGGCTCGTTCTCGTTCGATGCGGAAACCGCGTTCATGTCGGTGCGCGACGGCTCGCTTTTCGTCGGGCACGACTCGAAGATTTCAAGGATTGACATAAGGCACAAATAGGATTCGCTATGAAAAGGATTTTGAAAATTGGCGCGTTTTCCGCGCTTGCCGCGCTCGGTTTTTCCGTCGTCGCGTTCGACTGGCCGCAGAACGCGATTCTCTCCGATTCGTTCTACTCGTATTTCGGGC
Source organism: Treponema saccharophilum DSM 2985 (assembly GCF_000255555.1). Taxonomy (GTDB): domain Bacteria; phylum Spirochaetota; class Spirochaetia; order Treponematales; family Treponemataceae; genus Treponema_D; species Treponema_D saccharophilum. Next base: position 126,544 of record NZ_AGRW01000043.1, on the reverse strand, counting down.
AGCTGCGCGGCGGGAGGATGAGCCAGTCGCTCGTCTTTTCCGACACGGAGAACGTCAGCATTGCCGATGACGGGAACGTCGTTGTCCTTTTTACGGAGCACGGCGACAGCGATATTTTCGAAAGCACGCTCGGGAACGCCGCAGTCATCGCGCACGATGACGGGATGCTCACGGTTTATGCGAACCTCGACAGCGTGGAGCAGATTGCCGACGCCACCGAGGTCAAGGCGGGAACGTCGCTAGGCGTCACCTCGAATTCGGGATGGCAGGAGGGATTCGCCTGCCTTGAATTCCAGGTCGTCGATACCGTGAACAAAAGCTTCATAAACCCGCGCGTCCTCATGCCCCGGACGGGCGACGAGATTCCGCTCGAATTGAGGAACGTGACCGCCGTCAACAAGGCGGGAATATCGTACGGACTTGGTTCCGTCAAGACGCTCAACGCAGGCTCGTATATGATTTACAACGAGCGGCAGGATGTCGCCATCCCGTACAAATCGACGATTTACATAAACGGCGTCGTCGTGGAGTCGCTCCAGTACAGCGTCCTCTACGAGGTCGACGGGAAGCTCTGCGTCAAGGGGAAGAACCTCCACCCGCTTTCGACCGTCTATCCGAGCAGCGACAGGCAGTTTCTGGGCGAGATTTCCGTCCCGCGCGGGCACAACGAGATTCAGGTCGTGATTTCCGACATTCTTGGAAAGGAATACGTCTCGACGTACATAGTCGATGCCCGCTGATGTTGGGGAACGAAAAAAAACGCGCCTTTTTGGGGCGCGTTTTTTTGTCTTTCCGTGTTTTTGCGGCAGGCGTTCCCGCCGTCAGCTCTTGAAGCCGACGGTCGCCTTTCCGCTCTGGATTTTTTCCGTCCTGCAGTATTCGAGGACGGTCTCGAACGGGGGAACTTTTCCGGTGAGGATTTCGTCCATCGTTATTTTCCTGACGATGTTGGCGATTTCTCCGCCCGCGAACGAGAAGTCCATCGCGAGCTTCCTTGCCTGCTCGTCCGTGAGCCAGCCGAGGTTGCTCTTCCATATCTTCGACTTCACGTCCGCGTTCGGCTTCGCGAATTTTACCTTGAACAAAAACCGCCGCTCGAACGCCGCGTCGAGGTTTCCCTCAAGGTTCGTCGTCGCGATGAGGATGCCGGGAAGTCGCTCCATCTCCTCGAGAAGGATGTTCTGTATGGTGTTGTCCACGCGCCCGCCTCCGTTCGACTGGATTTCGACCCGCTTGCCGAAAATCGCGTCCGCCTCGTTGAACAGAAGGATGGGGAACAGCCCGCTCCCTTTTTCCGCGCTCTCGCACATCTTCCTGTAGTCGGAGAACAGCTTGGAGAATTTCTGCTCGGTCTCGCCGTACCACTGCGAGCGCATGTTGCCGATGTCGACGTGGAAGACGGCGCGCCCGGTCTTTCTCGCCATCTGGTAGACGGTCTCCGTCTTTCCCGTGCCCGGCTCGCCGTAGAATATCGCGCAGATTCCTTTCGGGAGCTTCCGTTCTGCAAGGCGCTGCTGGAGCGCGGAGAGGTTGTCCTTCATCAGCGAGTTCGTGAGCTTCCCGACTTCCGCCTCGTTCTCCGGCATGTAGAAAAGCTCCTTCTCCTGAATTTTCTCCGGCGACTTGAGCTGCTTGTCGCCGACTTTTTTCTGGTAGAACTTTCCCTCGTCGCCGAGAATCAGCTCGAACGCCTTGTCCGTCAGCGAGACGGTCGAGTCCATCATCGACGCCTTGTTCTCGAACTGCACGAGCTCCTTCGCGAAAAGGACGTGCGTCTCGTCCATGAACGAGCTGAGGAGCGCCTGCCTTCCAGCGCTTTCGTCCGTGTTCCTGTTGACGAGCACCATGAGGTCCACTTCCGTGTTGATGTGGTTTATCATCCCCGCGGCGACATCGTAGAGGAGCGTCCTGTCCTGTATGTCCGGGAGGAGCTTCTTCACGTTCGCGAGAGTCTTTACGTTCTTGTGCGCGCGCTCCTTGCTTTTGACGGAATCGTAGAGCGTCTGGATTTTCGCCCCGGAATCCGCACGCTTGTCGCCGAGCTTCTCCACCTGATGGATGAACGTCTGTATCGTGAGGTTCTCCTGCGTCTCCCTCGGCGGGACGGGCTTGTTCGCGACGACGGCATCGACGACGTACGCGGGAATCTTGTAGAACGGGCGCGAATACACGTCGTCCGGCGGGTCGCATTCCTCGATGTACCCGCGCTCGACGAGCAGCTCGAGCTCCCCGTGCGACTGCATCACGATGAGCGGGTTGCACTGGTAGAAGTCCGCGAGCGTGTAGTAGGAGACCGGCCTTCCCGTGTTGTCGAAGTACATCGTGAACAGCGACGCGAAAATGACCGCCTGAATCTCGTTCACGTCGAGGTACGCCTTGAGCTTCTCCACCGAGTCGCCGAACACTTTCGTGTCCGGCGGCATGAAGTTGCTTTTCCTCAGCGATATCACGATTGTCGATATGCTGCTGAGGATTCCGCTCGTCCGTCCCGTGAAGTCCCCCTTCCGCGGACGCCCGCGCCTGTGGAAGGGGCGCACCGCTTCCGGCTCTCCGCCGTCGCTGCCGCCGTCCTCGGCCCCGTTCTTTTCGTCTGCCTTGTCGAGCTTTTCCGCAAGCTCGTTTATCATATTTTCGATTTCGTTTTTTCTTTCTTCTTCCATTTCCATCTGGTTCTTTCTCCGTCTAGTCTGTCGTTGAAGTTATGATTATATCTTCTATTTTGATTCTGTGCATACCCGCGATTTTTGTGCGGCGGGAAAAGCGAATTTTTTTTGCGCGTGATGCGGATTTCTGTTGAATCTCGCCCTGATTAGGTATATAGTTCACGCATCGTGTTTCTATACATAGAAACAAAGCGGAGGAGATTTGCATATGGCAAGAGATGACTCAATTTATTTTTCGGTTCCCTGCGACAGGTACACGCCTTTCTCGCTTGCCAGGAAGATAGGCGCCAGCGCTATATTGGAGAGCGCGAGCTTTGCGCGGGGCAGGGAGCGCTACTCGATTATAATGACGGAACCTGCGTTCCATATCGTGCAGGATGATGACGGGGTCGCGTTCCTCATAGACGGGAGGCGGCTGCCGTACAAGGCGCGGAACACGACGGGCGAGACGATTGCCCCGGGAAGCCGCGTCCTCCATACGCCCGACATACTCGACGCGCTCCTTTACGTCGCCTCGCAGAACGACATGAGCGTCGTGAACAACGAGGACGGGACGCGCTCGCCGAACAGCATTCCCGTTCCCGCGTCCGGGCTCGGCTATCTTTCCTACGAATTCGCGGCGCGGTGCGACACGATAGACATGGCTCCCCAGACGGACGAGCTTCACGTTCCCGAAAGCGAATTCATAGCGGGGCACATCTACATAATCTTCGATCATTTCACGGAAAAGCTCCACGTCTTCGCGCTCAACTACAACGAGCACCAGATTGACCTCGACAAGGCGGTTGCCGACCTCAAGGCGCGACTCGGCGACATGGATTTCACGTACCTTTCCCGCCCGGAGGAGCGGAAGCCGGTGCGCGTCATCACGAACCTCGAGCAGAGCGAGCGCGAGTACAAGGAGAAGGTCGTCGAGATAAAGAAGCGCATAATCGCGGGCGACCTCCTTCAGGCTGTCCCGAGCCGCCGCCTCCAGTTCGAATGCGCGTCGTCGGCGCTCGAGATATACCGCCGCCTCCGCAGCGTGAACCCGAGCCCGTACCTCCTCTACATCGATTTCGGCGACAGGCAGCTCGTCGGCTCAAGCCCCGAAAGCCTCGTGCGCGTCCGGGACGGCGTCGCGTCTATCCGCCCGATTGCGGGGACAAGGAGGCGCGGCGCGAATTCTAAGGAGGACGAGGCGCTAAAGGCTGAGCTTGTCGGCAACGAGAAGGAGCGCGCGGAGCACCTGATGCTCGTCGATTTGGCGAGGAACGACCTCGGGCGCGTCTGCGAGAACGGAAGCGTCGATGTGACGCGGTTCATGGACGTCGAGTATTTCAGCCACGTCATGCATATCGTCTCCGACGTGCAGGGGAAAGTCCGCGAGGGCGTCAAGCCGATTCAGGTTCTCCGCTGCGCGTTCCCTGCGGGCACCGTTTCCGGCGCCCCGAAGATAAACGCCATACAGATTCTGTCGCGCCTTGAGAAGACAAAGCGCCGGTTCTATGCGGGCGCCGTCGGCTACATACAGTCGAACGGCGACCTCGATTTCTGCATAGCGATACGGTGCGCGCTCCGGCAGGGGAATGTCTGGAGCCTTCAGGCGGGCGGCGGCATCGTCTATGATTCCGACCCGGACAGGGAATGGGAGGAGACGAACGAGAAGCTCGGCGCGCTGCGCTCCGTCCTTGAGGGCGGTTTCGATGCGTGAGGAAAATCAGGAGGAGTGAGATGATTGCTTTCATAGACAACAAGGATTCTTTTTCGTTCAATATCGTGCAGTCGCTTGAGCGCGTTTCCGGCGACGAGGTGCGGGTTTTCCGCTCGGAGGAATGTTCCGTCGCGGATATCGAGAATGCGCGCCCGACCCACATCGTCGTCGGCCCCGGCCCCGGAACGCCCGAGCAGGCGGGAATCTCGATCGAAGCGATACGGTATTTTGCGGGCAAGCTTCCCGTCCTCGGGATTTGCCTCGGGCATCAGGCGATAGGAGCCGCGTTCGGGGCGAAGATTGTCGGCGCGAAGTACATCCGCCACGGAATCGTCGAGACCATGGCGACGGACGGCTGCGGGCTTTTCAGGATTGTCGGAAAAAGCGGGACGTTCACGCGCTACCATTCGCTCGTCATCGACGAGTCAACGCTTCCCGCCGAATTCGAGGTGACGGCGCGCGCGAAGGACGGCGACATAATGGGAATCAGGCACAAGACGATGGTCGTCGAGGGCGTCCAGTTCCATCCCGAGTCCATCGCTTCGGAGTCCGGCGACTCGATATTCAAGGCGTTCCTCAACTACCGGCGCGAGAACCTTCCGCACGCGAAGATTCTCAACCAGCTTATCGCGGGCGAGAGCCTCACGGAGGAGCAGGCTTCGTCGTTCATGGATATCCTGACGTCGGGCATGATGGACGAGCGCGTCATGTCTGCGATTCTCGTCGCGATGGCGGCCAAGGGGCCCGTCGTCAGCGAGATGGTCGGCTGCGCGCGCGCGCTTCTCAACAAGAAGAAGTGCCTCCCGATAGATTCCGCCGGGCTTGCGGAGATTGTCGGAACAGGCGGCGACGGGAAAGGCTCGTTCAACATCTCGTCTCTTTCCGCGATTTGCGCGGCGTCCTGCGGCCAGGTGATGGCGAAGCACGGCAACAGGGCTGTCTCGTCGAAAAGCGGCGCCGCCGATTTCTTCGAGAATCTCGGCATAAAGATAATGGCGACGCCGGAGCAGACCGCCTCCCTTATCAAGAAGACGGGATTCGGCTTCCTCATGGCTCCGGTCTACCATTCGGCAATGCGCTTCGCCGCTCCCGTCAGGAAGGTGCTCGGGATAAAGACGATAATGAACATTCTCGGGCCGCTCCTCAATCCGGCGGGCGCGGAAATCGAGGTTCTCGGCGTCTACTCGAAGGATTTGCTTGAGGATTATGCCCATGCCGCGAAAGCGCTCGGGGCAAAGCGCGTGATGGTCGTGACGAGCGAGGACGGGTACGACGAGATTTCCCCGTGCGCGCCGACGCACGTCTACCAGATTGACGAGAAGGGGCGCGAGAACCGCTATGTAATAAACCCCGCCGATTTCGGAATCGATTACGCTGACGAGGACGAGCTTTCCGGCGGAAGCGGCGCGGAAAACGCCGCGCTTGCCATGGACGTGCTGAACGGGCGCGGGCGCAGGACGATACGCGCCGCCGTCGCGCTCAACACGGCCGCGGTCCTGTATCTCGGCGGCAAGGCGAAGACGCTCAAGGAAGGCTTCGCGATGGCTGCGGGGGCAATCGACAGCGGGAAGACGCTCGGGAAATTGCGCGAGATTCTGGAAGTGTCGGCTTCATTCTGAAATCCGAAAGCGGCAAATCTTCTGGATTGAAGCAGATTTGCCAAAAAAAAGGAAACGGGGCTTCGCGTTTTTTTTTGCGGGCCCCGTTTCCTTTCCTGTCGCATCGGGTGCGGATTATGCGTCGAGCTGCGGAATGTGGACGAGCCATTTTCCGTTTATCTTCTTGAAGAAGTAGTATATCAAATCCTGGTCCTCCTGCACCTCAACCGCCTTGACGTATGAGTCCGACTCGTACCTGATTTCCGTAATCTGGCTTTTCTGCCGTGCAGGGACGAATATGTACTTGAAGTAGTCCTGGAGCGTCTTTAGCTGTATTCCCTTCACGGGCATCCTGTTCTGCGCCTTTTTGAGGTTCCCGCTTTTCGACCAGTACGTCTTCGATTCCTGGTCTATGTAGCGCGTCCATGCGGCGTAGTTCTTCTCCTTCATTATGACGGAAAGCTCGGAAATCATCGCCATTATCGCTTTTTTGTCAGCCTCGAACGTGTCCACCGATATGTTGAGGTTTCCGACGGAGCGGGAATATTCGTCGGTCGCCGTTTTTTTCGGTTGCGGGGCTGCTTCCGGCTTTTTCGTTTCCGCTTTCGGGGTCTCCTGTTTCGTCTGCGCCGGCTGGACGGTTTTCTCTGGCTCTTTTTTCTCGGCCTTTTTCGGCTCCGTCTTCTTTTTGGGCGGCCTGTACGTGTCGGGGTTCTGCACCTCTCCCGGCCCCGCCCATGACGACATTCCCTGCGCCGCGAACGCGCTGTTTGTCAGGAAAATGATTCCCAGAATAGCTATTATCTTCCTTTTCATCGCAATCCTCTTGTTAAAATTGATTTGATTATAACTGATTTTCCGCTAGAATGAATAACCAGCGTCCGCCTCGGGTTTCGGTTGCCGAACAGACGGCGCATCTATTCTACTAAATTGACAAAAAGGAAAAAAGTTATGCCAAAAGATATCCTTAAAGAGATAATCGACCGGAGGAAGGCTGACATCGGCAGGCTCGGGTTCTGCTTCGGGTGCCGTATTCCGGAAAAAAGGCAGCGCGCCGTCCATCCGTTCATAGCCGAGCGCGGCGCCATCCTCGAGGTGAAGCGGGCGTCGCCGAGCAAAGGCGACATCGCGCCGTCGCTCGATGCGGGGGAGACTGCGCGGAAGTACGCAGAGGCGGGCGCGCGTGCGATTTCATGCCTTACGGAGACGAACTACTTCAAGGGAACGCTCGTCGATTTGATGGACGTCTGCGCCGCTGTCGATTCGTTCGCCGGAAGCACCGGGAAGGAGCCGCCTGCCGTCCTTCGCAAGGATTTCCTTCTGTTTCCCGAGGAAATCGACGTCGCCTACAGGGCGGGCGCCGACGCCGTCCTCCTCATAGCCAGGATTCTGTCCGCGGAGGAGCTTCTTTCCATGGCGGAGCGGTGCGCGTCACTCGGGATTTCGGCGCTCGTCGAGGTCAGGACGGAGGATGATGTCGAGAAGATGTCGTTCGTCATGAATCGCGTGGGGAACGGGAACTTCATTTGCGGGGTGAATTCGCGCGACCTTCGCGATTTTTCCGTCGACACGCTGATTCCTGCCGCCATGCTCGGGAAAATACGGCGTGCCGTTCCCGGCGCGCGCGTCGCCTTCGAAAGCGGAATCCTCTCTCCCCAGGCGGCTGCGTTTGCGGCTCGGATGGATTTCAGCGCGATTCTGATGGGGGAGGCCGCCGCGAAGAATCCCGACAATGTGCGCTCGTTCACGGATGCGTTCGGCTCGGCGCGTGCGGGAATCGGCGGCGCGAACTGGGTTCCGCTCGCGGAGGAGGCGCTTTCGGGGAATCGGAAGCGCCCGTTCGTCAAGGTATGCGGAATCACGAGGGAGTCCGATGCCGTCCTCGCCTCGTCTTTAGGCGCCGATTTTCTCGGCTTCGTCATGTGGTCCGGCTCGAAGAGGAACGTCCGCGGCGATGATGTGAGGCGGATAAAAGATGCGCTCGTCTCGTCCGGCGCGCGCGTTCCCCGTCTCGTCGGCGTCGTCGTCGATGTGGGCGGCGGCGAATGTGCGGATGCCGTCTCGCTCGTCGAGTCGGGCGTCCTCGATTTCCTTCAGGTGCATACGCTCGCTTCCGCGCGCGCCTTCGTCTCCGACCCGCGCCTTTGCTCGCTCCCGCACTACTGCGCGGTCAACGTCGCCTCCGCCGATGACGTGCGCGACGCCTTGTCGCTCTTCGCCCTCGGGGAGCCGCGCGTCCTGATAGATGCCTCGTCGCGCGACGGAATCGGGGGAACGGGCGTCCGCGTTGACGGGAGCCTCGTGCGCGATTTCTCCTCGTCCCATAAGCTTTGGCTTGCGGGCGGGATTTCCCCGTCTAACGTCCGCTCTGTCGTCGCCGAGTTCTTGCCCGAGCTTGTTGACGTGTCGTCCTCGCTTGAGAGCGCGCCCGGAATAAAGGACGAAGGGAAGATGCGCGAATTCTTTTCGAATTTGGGGTGAGCTATGACTGAGGAAGAATTCCTTCGCAGCTACAATATCGGCGACTATGAGCGCCCGAGCGTCACCGTCGACGTCGCGGCGTTCGGCGTCAGCGGCGAGAAATGCGAGTCGTACCGGAAGGACGGGAACAAGACTGTTTCGCTCCTCCTTGTCCGTCGCGGCTGCCATCCGTTCAAAGGATGCTGGGCGCTGCCCGGAGGGTTCCTCCGCCCCGGAGAGACCGTCGAGGAATCCGCATTCCGCGAGATAAAGGAGGAGACCGGATTCGTCCCGAGGAGCCTGATGCCGATAGGCGTTTTCAGTTCGTCGGGAAGGGATCCCCGCGGCTGGATATTATCGAACGCGTTCGTCTCGATTGTCGGGGAGGAGGGCGTCCGGGCGTCCGGGGGCGATGACGCCGATGAGGCGCGGTGGTTCCGGTGCTCGCTTGACGATGAGGGCGGCGGTTTTTTTGGGCTTTTCCTTTCCTCCGGCGACATTTCGCTTCGCGCGCGCCTTGAGCGGACCGCCGTCCTTTTCGGGCGCTCGCAGTTCAGGATTGCTGACGGCGGCGGGCTTGCGTTCGACCACGCGCTCATAATAGCGACGGCTTTCTCGATTCTCCGGGGCGTCGCTGAGAATTTCGACGTGCTGTTCGATTTTCTTCCCGAGAAATTCACCCTGTCGAGCCTTCAGAAAGTGCAGGAATCGATTCTCGGGGTCAGCCTCCAGCCCGCGAATTTCCGTCGCAAGGTCGAGCGGTTCGTGGACGAGACGGACGAGTTCCAGGGCGGCGCGGGGCACCGTCCTGCGAAGCTGTTCGTCAGGAAGGCGCGCCGATGAGGGGGATTTCCGCTCTCGCGCTCGCGTTTCTCCTCGCGGCGGCGGCTTTTTCGGAGGAGCTTGTCGTCTACCGTCCGCAGAACAGCGCGGACATAAACGCCGTCCGCTGTTGGATACGCGTCGAGGACATGGACGGGAACGACGTGACGTACAAGAACGCGCGGGCGGCGTTCGCCTACATGGATCGTCCGGACGTGCTGAGCTGGTACCGGCGCTCGTTCTATCTTGAGGGCGGTATGGCGTGCCATCTGTACCTCGACCCGGGAACGTACCGGATTTCCGTCTACACGCCGAAAAGCCACGTCGAGTGCTTCCCGCTTCCTGAGCGGCTGCGGACTGACTGGGATTCCGATTCGTTCGTGTACGATTCCGGCATAATAGAGAATTCCGTCGACAAAGACGACGCGAACCTTCTCCGCGTCATTTTCGTCTCTCCCGTCGCCGACGAGAACTGGTTCTACAAGCCGCGGTGGCACGTCGATTACCGCGCGCCGTCATATCTCAGAAACCGCGACCCGCAGTTCACCAAGCCGTATCGGTAGCCGCGATTTTTCTCCCGCAGCAGCTTTTCTTTTCGCTTCCCGTGTTGAACAATTCCCCCCATGTCGTTAGAATGTCGATGTTTCTATATATAGAAACAGAAATAAACGGAATTCACGGAGAGGTTGTGATGGCATGTTCTGAAAACGGTTTTTTCGACAAGTTCGGAGGCAAGTACGTGGCGGAGGTGCTCCGCCGCCCGCTCGACGAGCTTGAGGTGGCGTTCGGGGAGGCTATGGCTGACGAGTCGTTCCTGGCCGAGCTTTCTGAGATTCAGCGCGACTACATCGGGCGCGAGACCCCGCTTCTTTTCGCAAAAACCGCGACGGAGATTCTCGGCGGCGCGCAGATATACATAAAGCTTGAGGGGCTTGCCAACACCGGCGCGCACAAGATAAACAACGCGATAGGTCAGTGCCTTCTGGCGAAGCGGATGGGGAAGAAGCGCATCATCGCGGAGACGGGCGCCGGTCAGCATGGCGTGGCGACGGCGGCGGCATGCGCGAAGCTGGGGCTTGACTGCACGGTCTACATGGGCGAGGTCGACGTGCGCAGGCAGCAGCCGAACGTCGCAGCGATGGAGCTGTACGGCGCGAAGGTCCATTCCGTCACGTCGGGGAGCAGGACGCTGAAGGATGCCGTCAACGAGGCTATGCGCGACTGGGCTGCAAATCCGGACACCACCCATTACGTCCTCGGAAGCGCGCTCGGGCCGGCTCCTTTTCCGGATATCGTCCGCACGTTTCAGGGCGTCATCGGGCGCGAGGTGAAGCGGCAGTCGGAGGAGCGGAACCTTGACGTCGCGGCTCTCATCGCGTGCGTCGGCGGCGGCTCGAATTCTATCGGATTCTTCTCTCCGTTCATCGACAGCGACTCCCCGCGGCTTATCGGCGTCGAGGCCGGCGGAGTCGGGCCGGGCGTCGGTGAGAATGCGAGCCGCATGACGGGAAATGCGGGGCGCGACGGAATCATGCAGGGATACAAGAGCCGCTTCCTGCTCGACGACGACGGGCAGGCGCTTCCCACTCGCTCCATTTCTGCCGGCCTCGATTACTGCGGTATCGGCCCGCAGCTGGCGGCGCTGGGAATGAGCGGCAGGATTGAATTCACGAGCGCCCTCGACAGCGAGGCTCTTGATGCCGTCAAATTTTTCGCGAAGAACGAGGGCGTGCTTTTCGCGCTCGAAAGCGCGCACGCCGGCGCGGAGGCAATCAGGCTCGCGCCGACCCTTCCCAAAAACAAGGCGATAATCGTGAACATGAGCGGGCGGGGCGACAAGGATGTTTTCATCACGTCGCCGGTTTTCCGCCCTGCCGAGTGGCTTTCGTTCCTTCACGCGGAGATTGACCGCCTCGAGGGCAATAAGGACATCCACGACGCGGAGCGCATGGGCTGACGGCGCTTCGTCTTGTGCGGGGCGCTTTTTAGGGTTCCCTTTGAGGAACGGTGCTCAGCCACATGAAAAAAGGAGAAAAAATTATGGAAAAAATACGTTTGATGGCGCATCTCGTCGCGGGATTTCCCACTGACGAGCTTTGCATGCAGGCGGCACGCGCGCTTGTCGCAGGCGGCGCGGACATTCTCGAGGTTCAGCTTCCGTTCAGCGATCCGAGCGCGGACGGCCCGGCAATCCAGGGCGCCTGCACGGAAGTCCTGTCGCGCGGTTACCGGACGGCAGACGGGCTTGCGCTCATATCGCGCATCCACGGGGAATTCCCCGGGATTCCGATTTACATAATGAGCTACGGCTCGCTCGTCTACACGCCGGGAGTGGAGGAGTTCTGCAGGAAGGCGGCTCTTTCGGGCGTCACCGGCATGATAATACCCGACCTCCCGTTCGATTTTGACGAGGGGCTGACCGAGGCGTGCCGGAAGAACGGCATGGTGAACATTCCCGTCGCGGCACCGAGCATGAGCGCCGCGCGCCTGTCGAAGATGGCGGGGGCGGGGTTCCCGTTCATCTACGCCGCGCTCAGGACGGGAATAACGGGAACCGACACGAAAGTGGACGAGGGGACGCTCGATTTCATACGGAAAGTCGGCGCTGGCGGGAGCCGCATATACGGCGGTTTCGGCATATCGAACGGAACCCAGTCGCAGGCGTTGTCCGGCCATGTCGATGCGGTCGTCGCAGGAAGCGTGTTCGTCCGCATAATCGGCGCCAACAGGAACGACGGAGGCGCCCTTTTCGCCGCAGTCAGGGAAAAGGCAGCCGAAATCACGCATCTTCCGTGATTCCGTGAGGATTTTCGTTCGGGGCTTTCCTGAGGGAGGGCCCCGTTTTTTTGGGGGATGATGGCTTTCAGAGCGTGTCGACGGACCACGAGCGCGCGGAAAGCGTCTCCGCGATTTTCGGCATCGCCGCGGATATTTTCTCGTCAATCGTGTACGGGAAATTCACGATGAACATACCGCTTCCGTAAAGGGAGGCAAGCCCGGTCATCTCGGCGGGGCTTCTCATCTCGAGCTGCACGTCGAGGATGTCCGGCTCTCCCTTCTGCGAGGCGGCGCGGATGCGCTCCTTCATCATCGATATTTCCATAATCCTGTGCGCGACGAGCGGATACCACAGCGCGATTATTCCGGCGGGCCATCTTTTCCTGATTTTCACAATTGTCTCGGCGCATTTCTCGAAGTCGCCCGCGTCCTCGTAGCTCGGGTCGATGACGCAGATTCCGCGCTTCGTCTTCGGCGGCGTGAGCGCTATTGCCGTCTCGTAGCCGTCGCGGAAATGGATTCTCGGCTTGTGCGGGAACCGTTCCGCCGCCGCACGGAGCTCCTCAATCGCGCGCGGGTGGAGCTCGGAGAGAATCAGCTCGTCGCAGTCCCTCATCAGCTCGCTTTCGAGCGCGGGCGAGCCGGGATACTCTCCGCTTTCCGCGTATTTCCGTGCCGTGTCGGCGTAGCTTTTTATCTCGGGAATTCCTGCGTCCGCGATTGCTCCCGCGACGAATTCGTTCGTTTTCCGGAGCCGCTCGTCGTCAATCCGGTAGATTCCGCTTCCAGCGTGCGTGTCGATTATCGTGAACGGCTTGTCCTTCTTCTTGAGCGCCTCAATCACGAGCGAGAGCGCCGCGTGCTTTATGATGTCCGCGTGGTTTCCTGCGTGGTATGCGTGGATGTAGCTCAGCATTCTATTCCCTCGGCTTCCTTTATCCATACTGCGCCCGACGCGTCGCTCGGCATCCTCCAGTCGCCCCTTGGCGAGAGATTCACAGAGCCGACCTTCGCACCGTCCGGCATGCAGCTCCGCTTGAACTGCTGGGCGAAAAACCGCCTGTAGAACGAGACGAGCCACTTCTTTATCTCTTTCCCGTCCCTGTCGCTGAATGCGGCTCTCGCGAGGAAGAATATCTTCCGGGGGCTGAACCCGAAGCGGAGGACGTTGTAGAGGAAGAAGTCGTGAAGCTCGTAAGGACCAACGACCTCCTCCGTCTTCTGCGCGATTTCCGTCCCGTTCGGGGGAAGAAGCTCGGGCGAGACGGGCGTGTCGAGTATGTCGAGGAGAATCTCGGCCGTGTCCGTGTCCCCGCGCGCTTTCGCGTCGTCGGCGAACCATCCGACAAGGTAGCGCACGAGCGTTTTGGGAATCGAGCCGTTCACGCCGTACATCGACATGTGGTCGCCGTTGTACGTCGCCCAGCCGAGCGCCTGCTCGGAAAGGTCGCCCGTTCCGATGACAAGACCGCCGGTCTCGTTCGCGATGTCCATCAGGACCTGCGTCCGCTCTCGCGCCTGGCAGTTCTCGTAAGTCACGTCGTGCACGTTTATGTCGTGCCCTATGTCCTTGAAGTGCTGCGTCACGGAATCGGCGATGCGGACTTCCCGCAGTTCCGTCCCCGTTTTCGACGCGAGCGCGCACGCGTTTTTGTACGTCCTGTTCGTCGTGCCGAAGCAAGGCATCGTGACGGAAATTATCCGCCTGCGCTCCGCCCCGCACAAATCGAACGCGCGCGCCGTCACGAGAAGCGCGAGCGTCGAGTCGAGGCCGCCTGAAAGCCCGATGACGGCTGTCTTCGCGTTCGTGTGCCTGAGCCGTTTCGCGAGACCCTGCGCCTGAAGCTCGATGACCGCCCGGCATCGTTCCGCGCGCTCCTTTTCGCCCGACGGGACGAACGGCGTCCGCTCGATTTTTCTTTGCAGGATGAGACTGGCTGAATCATACCCGCCGTTCGTGAAGTCGGCAGGTATCTCGCGGAAAATTTCCGAATGGTCGGCGCAGTCGGAGAACGTCGTCGTTCGCGTCCGCTCGTGGACAATCCGCTCGATGTCCGTGTCCGCGAAAATCGTCTTGCCCGAGAACAGCTCGCTTTCGGCAAGGAGCGTCCCGTTCTCCGCGATGAGCGAATGCCCGCTGAAAACGACGTCCGTCGTGCTTTCCCCGTTCCCCGCGTTCGCGTAGAGGTACGCCGTCACCGTCTTCGCGCTTTGAGCCGAGACGAGCGTGCGCCGGTACGATGCTTTTCCGATTATTTCGTTCGACGCGCTGAGGTTCACGATGACGGTCGCGCCGGAAAGGGCCGCTTTCGTGGAGGGGGAGAGCGGAACCCACAGGTCCTCGCACAGCTCGATGGCGACTTTCACGTTCCTGTCGCGCGTGCTTGTTATGAGAATGTCCGTCCCGAACGGGACTTCGGGGTTTTTCTCCGAGAGGTAGAGCGTCCGCGCCGGATTTTTGCCCGCGTCGAACGGCTTGAAATGCCTCCGCTCGTAGAATTCGGCGTAGTTCGGCATGAACGATTTCGGCACGATTGCGAGGATTCTCCCTTTGTGGAGCGCCGCCGCCGCATTGTAGAGCGCGCGCCCGTCCGAGACCGGAAGCCCCACGATGATAAGCGAGCCTGTTTCCGCGGTGCGCTCGGCGATTTCCTCAAGCGCGCGCGCCGCCGCCGCCTGGAGCGGCTGCTGCAGGAAAAGGTCTGAGCAGGTGTATCCCGTTATGCACAGTTCCGGGAACGCGATTACCTCCGCGCCTTCCGCCGCCGCTTCCTTTGCGTTCTGTATTATCGATTCAGCGTTGGCGCTGCAATCCGCTACCGTGACGTGCGGTGTCGCGCACGCCGTCCGTAAAAATCCGTGTACCATGATGCGATTATAGCCGCGGAAAATGATATTTTCAACATGATAATATCTGTCCCGCGATTTTTTTGGTGCGGATTGTCCCGCGTTTGTGCGGTATAATCAAATCCTGTTTTCAAGGAGGATAAGATGAAGAGAATTTTCGCGGCTTTTTCCGTGGCGGTGTCGCTCGCGCTTTTTTCGTGCGGGACGACGCGGAATATCGAATCTCCCGCCGCCACCGATGGGGGAAAGACGCTTTTTGAGGGGAGGAAGAAGGCGCTCGGTGACTGGCACCTCGTCAGCATGAGCGCGGGCGGCGTTCCCGTGGCTGTCCTTCCCGTGTCGATGTCCGTTTTTGGGGACGGGGACGCGCTGAAACTTTCCGGAAGCACCGGCGCGAACACGTTTGACGGGCGTCTCCGCCTAAACTCGCGCGGCGAGGTGTGCGAGAATCCGTCTTTCGAGGCTACGCAGAAGGAAACGTCGGCGGAGATAGAGGCATTCGAGGATGAATTTTTGAGGATAATATCTTTTGCGACGCGCGTTGAGACGGGCGACTCCTTCGTGATAGTCGACCAGCAGAGCGAGTCACGGCTTGTTTTCCGCCGCGGCTCACGGTAGGGTATACAAAGAAGCGTTCTGTCTGGAAAAGCGTTTGGTTTGGATATTGTCATGATGGACGAGATTTCGCGGAAACTGGATTGGTATGTAGGTTCCGAATCAAGTCCGTGATGACGCTGGAAATCAGGACAGGACAAAAAAACGGCGGCTTTATGCCGCCGTTTCCCTTTTGCGGGTTTGTGGCTTCCGCCGCGCGCCCGCTTGCCATTACAGGGATTTAGAACTGGTACTTCGCGCTCAGCTGGACGAACGCCTTCCTGTGGTGCTTGGTGTTCTCTGCCGTGAAGTTGTAGAACTGTCCGTTCGCGTTGTCTGCGTAGATGTACGCGCCGCGCGCCGTGAACGTGAGCCCGTCGACGACGTTGTACGAGACTTTCGGCTGCACACACCATTCCTTGCACTCGATTCCGTAGATTGTGGTGCATTCGGTGGTGAGCTTCTCGTTGAGCCACTTGTCGCTGATGTTGATGACGAGCTGGTTGTTCGTGTACTTTCCGTCGCTGTTGTAGTCCGTGTCGCCGATTGCGCCGAGCTTGTCAACCTCGTCGTTCTTGAGGATGAGCTTTCCCGTCTCCTGGATGTTGATGTTCACGTTGTGGATGGGGAGGTCCATGTCGAATCCGCCGACCCACGCGATCGAGTTGTTCTTGATGTACGGGTTCGTTCCGTCGAAGTCGCGGGTGAGGTTGTATGCGAATTCCCATCTCGTGTTGAACTTCCAGACGAGGAACGCCGCCTCAAGACCGAACACCTGAAGCTCGTCGTAGTCGATGAATTTGTCGTCGTCAGAAACGCCTGTTCCGTTTATGACATTCTCGATATAAGAATCCACTTTTCCGTAATCCACCGTCGGCTGCTTGTAGTGGCCGTAGTAGTAGCTCGCGCCCAAGTCGAACGAGCCGACCGTTCCCGTGACGCGGAGACCAGCCTGGCCGTAGCGGATGTTGTGCGTGTCCGCATAGAGTGCTGTCGGGTCAGACGAGATGCCTGATGCGTTCATGAGGGCTTTTGTCTGTGCTGTAATAGAGTCTGATTTCGTTTTTGCGACGTAATTATGTATTGCACTCTCAAGTGTCTCCGTTGGATTTAGCGTATCAAGCCCATACGGAACAAGTGTTGTCTTATACTTGCTAAAAAAAGCGCCTGCTTTTGTTGAATCTGTGAAATCAGTGGCTTTTGCCTCTGCCATAACAGACTGTGCATGCAATTCTGCTGTAACGAATGGGGTTAGGTAGTTGCTCATTGCCGTTTCTACCTTTTTCGTTACGGAACCCGTCAGCGCGGTCTGCGTGTACGGGACGAGCTGCCCGCTTGTGGCGAAGCGGTCTGCCGTCATCATCGGGGTGTAGACGCCCTCGACCTTGATGTTCGACACGAGGTCGCCGGCGTATGAGGGAACCCACGCGATTTTCACCATCGGCTCGGCGATGCGCCTGTCGATGTATTCGGGGAAGATGAAGTCCGTGTAGTCGTTCGCGTTGAAGTTGTCGAGAACGTGGAGCTTGTCGCCCTTTCCCCAGACGGTCTTCATCTTGCCCGCCTCAATCTGCCAGTTGCCGAAGTAGCCGCGCGCCGTGAATTCGTCGATGACGTCCTCGGGGTTGTCCTTTATCGAAGCCGAGTCGAGCTTGATTTTCCCGTTGAGGTCGGTGTTCTCGCCCGAGTAGTTCATCTCGAGCTTGAGGTATGCGTCCGCCTCGGTCGCGGAATTCGCGACGTCGTTCGCTTTGTCGTAGCCGTTCTCCGTGTCGAGCCACATGCGCCCGTCAACGCCGGCTTCTCCGTTCCACGTGAGGGTGGGGGTCGAGGATTCCTCCTCGAACGTTCCGAAATCTCCGCCCTCGAATCCGCCGAAGTCTTCCTGAGCGAAAGCCGCTCCCGCGAGCATCGCGGTGATGCAGGCAGTGCCCGCAACTTTCTTAGAAATTTTCATTTGAATCTCCTTTTCCTTATGTGTTTTTGCCTGTTCTGTTTATTTCGCTTTTCCTGTCGTGAGCCACTGCTGCGTGAAGTATGACGGCGGAATCTTCTCGTCGAATTTGTAGTCCTTCACGACAAGATGCGTCTTGCGCCCTGTCTGCTCGTTGACGACGTTCACGGATTTCCTGAGCCAGTAGATGCCCTTGACTCCGTTCGTCTTCTCGATTTTCTCGATGACCGTCGTCTTGAGGAGCTTTCCTGTCTTGTCGAACGTCTGGATTTTGACGGGGAGGTACGTCGCCTTGTCAATCCAGAGGTGCCTGTGGTGGTACTCTACGGTGCGCGACTTAGCCTTTACGGGCGTCTCCTCGATTTTCCATGTCGAGTACGTGACGGTGCCGAAGCCGCTGCTCGTTACCGTGACCGACTCGTCCTCGGCGAGCATCTTGTGCGTGTCGTCGTCGATTTTGCGCTGTCCCATGTCGTTGTACGTCAGCTCCGAGCCGACGAACGATTTTGAGCGGTCGCCCGCGCCGAGGCGCCTGACGGTCCTGAGCGACGGAAGGTAGACCCATTTGTCGTCCTCCTTGTTCGTCTTCTCCGCCTGAAGGATTCTCGTGTCCTTCACCGATGCGGGCGAGAGGAACACGAAAACCGCGTTCTTCAGGCCGTTGTCGCCGCCGCCGTACTCCTTGAGCTCGCGGTGCTCCACCTTTCCGTCCGCCTCGATTACGTCCATCAGGAGCGTCGCGTAGCTGTATTCCGGGACGTTCAAGTCGAGCATCTTGCGTGCGATTTCATGCGCGTCCTCCGCGAATGAAAATGCCGCCAACGATGCGAATGCTGCAATGCCTGCGATTGTTCTTGAGATTTTTTTCATCTTTGCATCTCCTCTTTTTTCATGGGGAATGGCACCTTCCGTTTTTTCCGGGAGCTGCCCCTTCGTGACACTTCGTTTTGGGTGGAAGAAAAAAAGGATGCTCCTTTTCCGCTTCCGCTTTCAGATAATAGCCGAAACGAACCTTTTTGGGTAATCCCTTATTTCGCCTTTCCCGTCATGAGCCAGTTCTGCGTGAAGTATCCGTCGGAAAGCGGCTTGTCCCATGTGAAATCGCCGACGTATACGCGCGCCGAGCGTCCGGTAAGCTCGTTAATCATTATCGCGGAGCGGCGGAGCGGGTACTCGATTCCCGTTACGCCCTTTACGATTTCGATTTTTTCTATGAGCTGCGTCTTTATGAGCTTTGTCTTGTCCTTTTTGTCGTAGAATTCCGTGCGGACGGGAAGGTACGTGTTTTTGTCGATGTAGGAAATTCTGTGCGAGTACTCGACTGTCTTCTTTGCCTGCGGCGTTGCCGGGGTGGAGTCGATTTTCCAGCAGCTGTACGTCGTTTTTCCCCACTTTCCGCCGAACTGGTTCCCGTCGATTGTTACGCTTTCGTTCTCGCTGAGGAGCACGTGCGTGTCGAGGTCGACGTTCCTTATCGACATGTCGTTGTACGTGAACTCGCAGCCGACGAACGACTTGTAGCGGTCTGACGTCGGGATGCGCCTCGTCGTCTTGAGGGAGGGAAGGTAAATCCACCTGTCGTCGTCCTTGTTCGTTTTCTCCATCTGGAGGACGCGCGTTCCCTTGTTCGTCGAGGATACCTTGAAGTCGAACACCGTGTTTATAAGCCCGTTCGTGCGGTTCCCGTACTGCTGCATAATCTGGTGGTCGACAGAGCCATTTTTTTCGATGGAGTCGAGGTGCATTTCCGATATCGTGAAGTCCGGCGCCTTGAGTGTCGTTGATTTTTTCATGATGTCGTACGCTTCGTCCGCGAATAATGGCATTCCGAGTGCGAGAGCGGCCGCCGCCGCCATGATTTTCGTGATTTTCATTGAAATCTCCTTGTTTTTCGTTAAGTTGTGCTGAAAATATGAATTCGCATATTATTTTAACAAAAAGAATGCTTTTTTCCAATATTTAAGCCTGTTTGAATGGGACTTAAAAATTGATTTAATAAATGACTATAATTGAATGTTATGTTAATATATTTTTCGAATAAAATCGCACATCAGGCAAAAATAAGGGGAGTAACAGTGAAAAATAGTAGACTTGCGAAGAAAAGAGACGCGTCTTCGGAAGGAAGGGCGGGCTGGCGTTATTCGATAGCGACACGAGTTATCGTCGAAATCACGCTGATGACCAGCATCATGCTTGTCCTTCTTGGTGTTTCCATATATAAGCGCGTCAAAAAAGTAAATGAGGTGCAGTTTACCGAGCGCCTTTCGAGCACGATGCACCTTATGGACCAGACGGTGTTCGCCTATCTCGACGGCCTTTCGAAGACGGTCAACCTTCTGGCGAACGCGGGCAGCGAGTCTGCCGATTCCGTGTACGAGCTTGCTGAGAAAGTTATCGCGAGCAACGAAAACCTTGTTTCCGCGGGCGTTGTCTACGACGACGGCGAGATTGTGTCGTATCCGGAAGGAATGATTACGGAGGAGGATGCGAGCAACTGGTTCGACACGGGGCTTGACAGCGAGGGCATCTCGTACTTCTCTCCGCTCTACCAGAAGGAGGACGGGGGCGTCGTCATCGGCGGCGCGCAGGCGGTGTTCGACGAGGAGGGGAACACGCTCGGCGTCGCAATCGTCGAGATTTCCGCGGATTCGTTCATCTCCCTGTTCGGCGACCAGACGACGATGGGCAACATCTCGTTCATCATGATTGACTCGAACAGCAATATCGTCCTCAACCCGTTCGAGACGGAGCTTTCGTTCAAGAACGTCAACGACCTCGGCATAAAGACGCTTCAGGGGTATCTGCAGGGCGGATATGGAATATTCCGCGAGCGCATAACAATCGGTACGAAAGTCGGCGAGGATTCCGAGATTAGGATTCTTCCGTCGGAGAACGATATGTACGGGCTCGATTACGCGATAATCATACCGATTTCGATGATAGAGGCGTCCACGAACGAGGTGGAGAAGGTCGTCGCGATTGTCGTCATCCTCGGAATCGTTCTTTCCATAATCATGGCGTTCGTCATCGCGCACAGCATCACGCGCACGCTCGTCAGGGTCACCGGAATCCTCAAGAACATATCGCAGGGCGACGGCGACCTCACCGTGGAGATTCCCGTCTCGTCGAAGGACGAGCTGGGCCTGCTTTCCGGATACTTCAACCTCACTATCGGGAAGATAGCGAAGGCTATGACGACGATAATCGGGCAGACGAAGAACATGATAAGCCAGTCCGAGCAGCTTTCCGAGCGCATGGGGTCGAGCGCGACGGCAATCGAGCAGATAAACGCGAGCATCAACTCCATAACGACGCAGGTCGAGACGCAGAGCCGCGGCGTCGAGCATACGAGCCAAACCGTCGAGGATATCGTTAGCAACATCGAGAAGCTCAACGAGAACATCCAGATTCAGTCGGAGAGCGTCTCCCAGTCTTCTTCTTCCGTCCAGCAGATGGTCGAGAACATAAATTCCGTCACGCGGATTCTCGAGAACAACGCTGGCAACGTCATAAAGCTTTCCGAGTCCGCGGAGAACGGACGCGCCGTTGTCATGCGCGCCGTCGAGATGACGAACAAGATAGCCGAGGATTCCGCCGCCCTCATAGAGACGAGCTCCATAATCAGGAACATCGCTGGGCAGACGAACATGCTCGCGATGAACGCGGCAATCGAGGCCGCCCATGCGGGAAGCGCGGGAAGCGGTTTCGCGGTCGTCGCCGACGAAATAAGGAAGCTTGCTGAGGACTCGAACCTGCAGGGAAAGAAGATAAACGATGTCATGAAGCACCTGCGCGAGATGATTGTCGTGATGAGCGACGGCGCGCTTGAGACGCAGAAGCAGTTCGACATAATCTTCGAGAACACGCAGACGGTCGCCCGCCAGGAGAGCATCATCAAGAGCGCGATGGACGAGCAGAGCGCGGGAAGCAAGCAGGTAATCGAGGCAATGAACCAGATTAACGCGGTCACGGGCGATGTCCGGGAAAGCGCGTCGGTGATGGAGGCGGGGAGCAACAAGATTCTCGACGAGATGGGCAAGCTTTCCGAGGTTACCGGGCAGATAAACACGGCGATGAGCGAGATTTCGAACGGAATCGGAAACCTCAACGCGAACATGCAGCAGGTCAACGGCCTGACGCAGAATACAAGCGACAGCATCCACTACGTTGTCGGCGAGCTTGGCAAATTCAAGGTCTGATTTATTCGTAAGTCCATGCGGTGCGTTTCCATTCCGGGCGCGCCGCTTTTTTTTTGCGCTGCCCCATCACTTTCATTGATAACGGACACTTATCAACGCTAATAACGGTGTCCTATCAACATTAGTGACAGAGTCATTCCACATTCCACATTCCACATTCCACATTCCACATTCCACTTTCCACTTTCCACATTCCACATTCCACATTCCACTTTCCACTTTCCACTTTCCACTTCCCACTTCCCACTTTCCACTTTCCACTTTCCACTTTCCTCTTTCCACTTTCCTCTTTCCTCTTTCCTCTTTCCTCTTTCCTCTTTCCTCGCTGGGACAAAAAAAGGGAGCGCGTCCCTTCGTGAGGTTCGCGCTCCCCCGCACCGTTTTCGGCGGCTTATTTTCCTGTAGAGAGGAAGTTCTGCGTGAAGTAGTGGTCATCGAGCGGCTGGTCGACGACTATGTTGACCATTTTCATCGACGTCGCGTGTCCCGTCTGGACGTTCGTCATAACGTTCTCCATAGGGACGTTGTAGACGCGTCCGTTGGTTCCGGGCATCTTGTTGATTGCCTTGATTTCGTTGACCTTGAGGAGCTTTCCCTTGTTGTCGTACATCTCGATGTAGGTCGGGATGTAGGCATCCTTTGTGACGTAGGAAATCCTGTATGAGTACTGGCTTGACTTCGGGTCTTTCGGCGTCGACTTGACGACGTAGAGGTCCTTGAAGTTGCCCTTGTCGGCGCTTTCCTTGAGAAGCTCGTGCGTGTCGTCGGCGACTTCGCGCGTGCTCATGTCGTCGTAGGTGAAGTCCGTTCCGACGAACGGTTTCGAGCCGTCGGACGAGCCGACCCTGCGGACGTTCTTGAGCGACGGGAGATAAATCCATTTGTCGTCGTCCTTGCCGTTGTTCTCCTTCTGGAGAAAGCGCGTGTTTTTAACGGAAGCGGGCGAGAGGAATATCATAACGACGTCGGAAAGGCCGTCCTTGCACCTTCCGTACTCGCCGACGTTGCGGATTTCCTCCGTCTTGCCGTTCTTCGAGAGAGTGAGCTGTACTGCCGCCTTCGAGAAATCTGGCTTCTGCCTGTCGTAGGCGCGCGTCATGACTTCCGTACCGTCGATTGCGAACGCGCCGGCTCCGAGCGTGAGAGAGAGGAGCGCCGCCGTGAGAGTTTTGATTGATTTCTTCATAATTTTGCCTCCAAAATTGATTTTCAGGTGTATGGAATCCCCGTTTTTCCGGGGACTCCGTTTTTGGGAATGCGGGGAATGTTCCCGCGCGCCCTTATTTTTCTTCTTTCTCGCCCTCCGCGAGTTTCTTCGCGTAGGCTTCCTTCTGCTCGCGGCTCCACATGAATTTGGGGTCGAAAGCGTTGAGGCAGCCCGGTATGACCGTCATCGAGAGCGCCGAGCTGGTGAACATGACGACCGCGACGAGCGCGCCGATATAGCGCAGGATGATGAAGCGCGAGAAGAGCAGGACGCAGAACCCGAGCCCGACGGCAATCGCGTTCGTGAGGATTCCGCGGCCGCTCGTCTTGAACGTGCGCTTCGTGACCTCCTCAAGGTCGTCAGTGAGCGCGCGCTGCGTGCGGTACGTCTCCATGAAGTGGATGGTGTAGTCGATTCCGACGCCGATTGCGACCGACGCGATGATGCTCGTGCACAGGTCGAGCGCGATTCCCGAATATCCCATGACCATGAAGTTCAGGAGGATTGTCATTCCGAGCGGAATCGCTCCGATAAGCCCCGCCCATCCCGATTTGAACGAGAGGGAGATTATTATGAACACCATGATGAGCGAGAGCGCGATGCTGACAGTCTGGCTGTCGACGACCATCTCCGTCATCATAAGCTCCATCTCTCCGTTTCCTGTCGCCTCAAGCTTGTATCCGGCGGGGAAGTGCTTCTCCGCGTACGCCATCGCGTCGTCGATGATTTTCTTCGTGTCGTCCGTCGAGTGCGTTCTGAGCTGCACCTGCGTTCTTATCGAAGTCGGCATCGTCATGTTGTTTGCGAAGCGCTGAATCTGCTCGCTCGAAAGAAGGTACAGGTACTGCGTGACGAGGTTCCCGAGCTCGCTCCTCGTCGCGACGGGGTACTTCGCCACGTCGTACGGAATCTCGTAGTAGTCGATTCCGTTGAAGTTGAGCTGCTTCTCAAGCTCGCCGACAATCTGCTCCACGCTCGCCTTCGAGCCGCCCGCCGCCGAGTATGCCTTGTGAAGCATCTCGAGCCCCTGCTGGACGGTTACCGTCGAGGAGAGCGCCTCCGCGTACTGGTCGTTTCCGTCGAGCATCGGGACGTGCATGACCTGGTTGAGCCTCTTGATGAACGTCGTGAACGAGACCATCTTTCCGATTCCGTCGTGGCGCGCGAGGAGATACTCCTGCATGCCGTCGACCGCTTTCAGAATTTCCGGGTCGGTGAGCATGTGGTACTGCTTCTGCTCCCCGCCCTCGCTTTCCGTGTCTGCGTCGGGGCCGAACCCGAAGTCGTCCGTTCCCGTGCTGTCAGCACCTGAGAAGTCGAAGTCGGATGACGCGTCGGCGCCCGCAGTGTCAGCTCCTGAGAAATCGAAGTCGGAAGACGCGTCAGCGCCGGAGAAGTCGAAATCGGAAGATGTGTCGTCTGCCTGCTCTGCGACTGCCTTTGCCGCCGCGATTTCGTCCTCGGTCATCTCGTTTCCGCTGACGATAAGGTAGAGCGTGTTTGAGCCGGCGAGGTTATTGTCGACGTACGAGATGTCCTGCCTGAATTTGCTGTCCGGCGGGAAGTAGTTGACGAGCGCCGTGTCCACGACGAGCATCCTGAATCCGATCGCCGCCGCGACGAGAATGAGCGAGGTCGATACGATAAGGCGCGGCTTCGTTCCGGAGAAGAAGTGGTAAATCGAATAGAGCGTCGATGATGTCGCCTCCTCCGATGTCTTTCCGCCCTGCCTCTTGAGCTGCTTCTCGAGGCGCATCTTGATTTTCGTCGAGAGCCTGTTCTTGTTCTTCCAGTTCTTGCCGACGACCTTGACGGGCGTGACGTAGAGAAGGCTCGGGATGAGCGTGACCGAAAGAAGGAGCGAGAAGACGACGCCCGCCGCCGCGAAGACGGAGAACGATTTGAGCGGCATAATCGGGCTCGTGACGTTCGAGATGAATCCTGCGACGGTCGTTATTCCGGCGAGCAGGACCGCGACCCAGACGTCCTTGAGGCCGTATTCGATTGCCTCGGCGTGCTTCTCCTTCGTCATCTCGCCCTCGATTCTGTCAAGGCCGATGTAGTAGTGCGTGAGGACGTGGATTCCGTATGCGGAGCCGCATGCCACGAGACAGACCGGGATTACGCTTCCGATAATCGTGAACGTGATTCCGAGCATGCACATGATTCCGACGGACCAGACCGTGCTCATGAGAACCGTTATGAGCGGGAGTATTGTTCCGCTCCACGTGTGGAACGAGAAGTAGAGCGAGAGGAGCACGATGAGCGCAACGAACGGTATGAGGACGAAAAGGTCGGAAATCATGAAGTTGTATCCGTCGTCGCTCAGGACGGGGTCGCCGAAATAGCGCACCTCGAGGTCGGAGCCCTTGACGGCTTCCTCGCAGATTGCCTTTATGTCGTGGAGCGACTTCATCTGCCGCTTCGAGTTGAGCATGTTGCCGTTCTCGTCCTTCGGCTCGAGCGTTATCATGAGCTGCGTCGTCTTTCCGTCGTCGGTGATGATGACGCGGTTGTACATTTCCTGCCAGTCGATGAGCTTCTGCTTTATCGCCGCCATGTCGTCCGCGCTTCCGGCATAGTCCTCGCCGACAATCTTCTCTGCCTTGAGGCTTCCGTCCTCGCCGACGATGAAGTCCATGTTCGCTATCGAGTCGATGTTCTCGACGTAGGGGACGTCCTTGATTTGGTCCGTGATGTTCTGGACTATCTGAAGGTATTCGGGCGTTATGATTGAGTCTCCGCTCGTCTCAAGAGATATTCCGAGGACCATCATGCTTCCGAAGTCTTCCTCGGCTTTCAGCATGCGCTGGTATGATTCGGAACTCTGGGGCATGTACATACGCACGGTGTTCTCGATGCTTATCGTGCGGAGCTGCCACCCGAAAAATACTGTGATTGCGAGGCTCGCAATGATGATGAGCCATGAGCATTTCAGCATTTTCTTAATCATTTGCTTCTCCTTGTCTATGGAATGCGCCGGTATCCATTCGAACCTCTTGCAATTCGACCCCGAATTGTTTATATTTGGTTCAAATAATTAAACCGATGAACTGAATGTAGCAACAAAAAAATAAAGTGTCAATATTTTTTCGATTTTTTTAAGATTTCTGAAAAAGAAAAATTGTTCGCGGAAAATTCAGTTGCGAAAAAAGGATATATGTGAACGTTTATGGAGGAGTCAGTATGAGCAATAAGATAGACCCGGTAAAGCTTGAGCAGGCGCAGTACGAGTTCAAGGTGTGCGTGCCGATTTTTATCGCGCTGGGGGACACGACGCGGCAGAAGATATGCCTCGACCTTGCCGCGGCGGGAACGGAGGGGATAAACGTCGCCGACCTTTCCGGGAAGACGATTCTCTCGCGCCCCGCGATTTCCCATCATCTGAAAGTGCTGAAGGATTGCGGCATAGTCGAGCCGATAAAGAAAGGCACGCAGATTTTCTACAGGCTCCGCCTGAAGGATTCTCTTGTCCCGATGAAGAAGCTCATCGATACGGTCGAGGAGATTCTCTCGGAGGAGAATTCCGCGGAGGAGCCGTGACGGCATCGCGCGTGGCTATGCCTTCTTCCAGGCGGCGACTGCCTCGCCCATGAAAATCTTGACGGAGCCTTCCTCGACGACGCGCGCGAGCTTGAATTCGATTATCGCCCGCGACATTCCGGGGATGACCTTCGCGTCGATTTTCGTCGCGCGCTCGCCCTTTATCGAAAACAGCGCGAATTTGTCGGCGTCGGGTGAGGATACGCTTCCCGCCTGTGCGATGAGCGGGTCGTCCTCGTCTTTTGGGACGCAGACGGCGAATTCCTTCGTGCGCAGGACGTTCGCCGCGGCCTGGTGCGACGGGTCGGAGACGAAAAGCATTTTCGAGACGGGCTCGTAGTCGTATGTCGTGAACCAGCCGTACGGCGTCACGTTGTACTGCCCGTCCTTCGCGCCCTTCGTGCAGACCATTATTGTCTTCGCGCCGGAAAGGAGCTCGTATGCCTTTTCAAGCGCCACTTCCGTGAAATTTTCAGTAAAAGCCATTTTCAAAAACCTCCATATTTTTTCCCGATTCTACCATAAAATGCGCCTTCCGTGCCGTGTTCAGAAAAACACGGCTCTGTGCTATCATTTCCCCATGCTGAGGAAAATCTTTTTTTTGTGCGCCACGACGCTCGCGTTGTCTTCGGCGTACTGTGATGCCGGCGACAGGAAATACGTCTCCGTTCCCGGCGTGTCGATGCGCGCCTCCCGCTCGAATCTCTCCGGGAAAATCGCGCCGCTCTCGTATGGGGAGCAGGTCACCGTCGTGCGCGAGGAGCGGAAATGGACGTTCGTGTCGTCCGGCGGCGGGAAGTCGGGCTGGGTTCCCTCGTCCGTGCTGTCGAAGAAGAAAATCGTCTCCGGCGTTTTCGTCGATGTGGACGCGAAGGAGCTTGCGCTTGCCGGAAAGGGGTTCAGCGGCAGCGACGAGGGTGAATACAAGATGTCGGGGCGCGCGAACTACGATGCGGTCGACAATATGGAAAAAAATGTCGTGACGGATTCCGAGCTGAGGGAATTCCTTTCCGACGGGGGGCTGACAGTTGAGTAGTTTCGTTTCGGCATTCAGGCGCGCGCTCGCCGTGCTGCCCGCGCTTTTCGGCACGCTTGCCTTTCCTGCCGGCTGGTTCGACTCGTTCTCCTCCCGCGCGCAGGAATTCCGCTCTCTCGCCGAGTCGTACTCTTCCGGCGGGAATGCCGTCGGCGTCACGGTGGAGGAGGCGCGGGACTCCGTCGCGAAGGCGATGGACGAAATCAGCCCCGAGGAGGAGTATTACATCGGGCGCGCCTTCGCCGCAAAAATCCTCGTGATGTATCCCGTCTGCGACAACCCTGACGCGCAGAAGTACATGAACATGATTCTCCATTCGCTCGCGGTGTTCTCCGAGCGTCCCGTGCTGTTCAAGGATTACTCGATTGTGATACTCGATTCCGACGAGGTGAACGCGTTCGCGTCCTCGGGCGGGCATATCCTGGTGACGAAGGGGCTTGCCGCCTGTGCCCAGAGCGAGGACGCGCTCGCTGCCGTCATCGCCCACGAGGTCGCGCACATCCTCCTCAAGCACAGCGTCGGCGCGATAAAGTCGAGCAGGCTCGCGTCGTCCGCGATGAAGGCTGGCGCCGACGCGTACGTCGCTGCGGGCGGGGACGCCGGTGTCGCCGGCGATGTGTCCGGGCGCATAGACGAGGCTATCACGGAAATCATCAGGACGGGATATTCCCAGACGCAGGAGCTTTCCGCGGACGCGAAGGCGCTCGAGCTTCTGAACGATGCGGGATACGACCCCCATTCGATGGATTCTATGCTCCGCGCGCTCGAGTCGAGGTCGTCTCCGTCCGATTCCGCCGGCTTCGGGCGCACGCATCCGAGCCCGTCCGTGCGGCTGAAGAACGTGGGGCTCCGCTACCGCTTCTATCCGCCGTCCTCGTCGTTCAAGAAGAGCCCGTCGCGCGATGTGCGGTTCGCCGCGTTCAGGAAGTCGCTGTTCGGGGAGTAGGCGGGGCTGCCCGGGAACTGTTTCTGCATAAAGAAGCAACTTTTCGCGCTTGTCTATTGAGTCGTGATGTTTCTATTGATAGAATGATGCTCTCAAAATCAGGCGCCGTGCCCGCAGAATCCGGGGGCGGCCGGACAAAAAGTGAAAGCGAAATGAGAGATGAAATTCAGGAAAGCAGAAGCAATGGTGCTGTTCTCGGGCGTATACTCCGCTCTTTCGGCAGTTATTACGACGTGAGGACGGAAGGCGCTTTCCATCCGTTTGACGCCGAGGCGGAATTCCATTCTCATGACGAGCAGTTCGTTCTCGTGCGGTCGGCGCGCATCTCCGAGACGGAGTCGAACGAGTACGCGTTCTTCCGCTCCCTTCCGTCGCTCGACGAGCAGACGCTGAAATTCCTCTGCGAGAGCGCCTGGCGCGAGGGGCTTTCCCGCGTGCGCCCCCATTTTTCCCACAGAAATTCCGATGTCGCGCTCGTCGTCGTCGCCGACAAAGTTGAGGAGGGCGCGTTCGCGCTTGCAAGACGCATGAGCTTCTCAAAATCGTACTTTTTTCTTCTGAAAGGCTGGAGCGATTTCCGCCTTGCCGTAATAGAATCGTCGACCGGCCGCACATCGTCTAACAGGCGCGGGCGCGACCTTGCCGCGTCGATTTCAAAACAGTAAGCACGGGGACGCGGGCCGTTGAGCCGACTTCCCGCGCCCCCGCGAAATAAAAAGTTTCTCTATAAGGATAGGAGGAAAAAAAATGACAGCATTGTTGATAATCATTGCTGCTGTGGCTTTGCTGTTCTGCGGGTACGTCTTCTATGGCTCGTATCTCGCGAAGCAATGGGGTATCGACCCGTCAAAGAAGACGCCCGCCCATACAAGGACGGACGGCGTGGACTACGTTCCGGCGAAACCTGCGGTGCTTATGGGGCACCACTTTTCTTCAATCGCGGGCGCGGGACCTATAAACGGACCGATTCAGGCCGCCGTGTTCGGATGGGTTCCTGTCTTCCTGTGGTGCGTCATCGGAGGAATCTTCTTCGGTGGCCTCCAGGATTTCGGTTCGCTCTTCGCCTCGATTCGCAACGACGGAAAGAGCGTCGGCGAGATAATCAAGGACTCGATGGGAAAGACGTCGAAGCGCCTCTTCATCATTTTCGCGCTTCTCGTCCTGATTCTCGTCATCGCGTCTTTCGTCAACGTCGTCGCCGGAACATTCTTCACGGGCGATGCAGCGCGCGGTTTTGTCGGGAACCCGACGAACAACCAGACGACAGCCATGATTTCCTTCCTGTTCATTATCCTTGCCGTCGTCTACGGCTTCGTCACGAACCGCTGCGGTGTCAAGACTCTTCCCGCGACGATAGCCGGAATAATCGCGATTGTCGCGATTGTCGCGGTCGGGCTCAACTGCGGACTCGCGCTCAGCCGCAACACGTGGATTGTCCTTATCGGCGCATATATCGCGGTCGCATCGCTCATCCCCGTGTGGATAATGCTCCAGCCCCGCGATTACCTTTCGAGCTTCCTTCTCTATGCGATGATGCTCATCGCGCTCGTCGGAATCATCGTCTCGGCGTTTACCGGAAGCGCGGAATTCACGATTCCCGCCGTCAACTCATCAAAGCTCGGCTCGATGTTCCCGACGCTGTTCATCACCGTCGCGTGCGGCGCGTGCTCTGGCTTCCATTCGCTCATCGCGTCCGGAACCTCGTCAAAGCAGCTCGACAACGAGAAGAACGCGAAGGTCATCGGCTACGGCTCCATGCTCATCGAGAGCGCGCTCGGAATCATCTCGCTCATCGCGGTCGGCATGGTCTACGCGAAGTGGACAAGCGGAAAATTCGGCTCTCCTTCCGCCGCGTTCGGTGCGGGAATCGCCACGATGTTCGGCTCCGAGGGGACGCCCGTCTACAATACCGTCAGCGCGCTCCTCACGCTCGCCGTCTCTGTCTTCGCGCTCACGTCCCTTGACAGCGCGACGCGTTTGAGCCGCTTCATGTTCAGCGAGCTGTTCCTCCTCGAAGGCGAAGCGACATGGCGCGACGCCTCGTCCCCGCTGAGAAAATTCCTCGCGAACCCGTTCGTCGGCACGACGTTCATGGTCGTCGTCGGATGCATCCTCGGCGGTCTCAAGCTCGGCGCAATCTGGGCGCTTTTCGGCAGCGCGAACCAGCTTCTCGCGGGAATCGCGCTCCTCGCGGTCGCGGCGTGGCTCGGGAATGCCGGCAAGAACAACAAGATGTTCTTCATCCCGATGGCTTTCATGCTTGCCGCGACGCTCACGCAGCTCGTCGTCACCGTCATCAAGCAGGTCGGAATCATCGCCGCCGGCGAATTCAAGGCAGGAGACCCCGCCTGGGGACACTGGTTCCAGCTTCTCTTCGCCGCTGCGATGGCTATCCTTGCGGTGTTCCTCGTCATCGAGGGCGTGAAGACGTTCTCGAAGCAGTCGAAGAAATAGCATAATCCGCTGCCGACAGCAGCATTGTCTGAGGGAACCGTTTTTCGGTTCCCTTTTTTTTTGCGCTCGCGCTTGCAAGTCTTCGTGCGTTCTGAGCTCGCGCTTGCAAGTCTTTGTGCGTTCTAAGCTCGGCTTGGTTGTAGCAAGCGTGCTCGCTTGCTTGGGCGTTTTGTCGTTCCAAGTTCGGTCTGGTTGGAGTAAGCGTGCGCCGGTGCGCATTTGCGCACCTTCCGTGCCCGTGGGGCGGTTGCTTTCTGTTTCTCGTTCCAAGTTCGGTCTGGTTGGAGCAAGCGTGCTCGCTTGCTTGGGCGTTTTGTCGTTCCAAGTTCGGTCTGGTTGGAGCAAGCGTGCGCCGGTTCGCGGGGCGAACCTTCCGGGGTGGGGCGTTTTCGTGCGGGCGGGTTTGCGGTATGATTCTGGCATGGTCAAGGCTGTTATTTTCGATATGGACGGGGTTCTGCTGGATACGGAATCCGTCTGCAAGGTGTGCTGGAATCGTGCCGCGGAGGAATTCGGCATAGAGGGGATTGGGGAGGCGTATTCCGAGTGCGTTGGGCAGAACACTGCCGACACGCTCGTCGTCCTTGAGAAATACTGCGGGAACATTGTGTCGCCGAAGGTCTTCTACGACAGGACGGGCGAGCTTTTCCATGAAATCGAGCGGAGCGAGGGGCTTTCGCTGATGCCGCATGTCGTGGAGTGCCTGGGCGCGCTGTCGTCGAGGGGGATTCGGCTCGCGCTCGCTTCGTCGACGAGGAGGGAAAGCGTCGTGAGGCAGCTTGCTGCGGCGGGAATAATCGGGTATTTCGAGACGATAACGACGGGCGACACCGTGGCTCACTCGAAGCCCGCACCGGACATCTATCTTTCCTCGCTGTCATCCCTCTCCCTCGGCGCGGATGAGTGCATCGCGGTCGAGGACAGCCCGAACGGCGTGCGCTCCGCGACGGGTGCGGGCATCAGGTGCGTCATGGTTCCCGACCAGATTCAGCCGTCCGAGGAGATTTCGGCGCTCGCGTTTGCCGTCGTCACGTCTTTGAAGGAAGTCCCGAATCTGATAAAATGATGCGCGGAAAATCCGTTTCCATTCTGGAAAAAGGCAATTGAATTCCGCGAGGAGGATTCGTTATGAAGTCAGAAGTCAACGCATCGGTTGCGTGCATCGCGTTCAACGGAAAGAAAGTTCTGATAGCGCACAGAAACCCTACAGGTTGCATGGGAAACCGCTGGGAATTCCCCGGCGGAAAAGTTGAGGAGGGAGAGTCCGATGCCGATGCCGTTGTCCGCGAGTTCAGCGAGGAATTCGGCGAGACCGTTGCCGTCGGGCAGAAAATCGCCGAGACGACGTTCAAGCACAACGGAAAGGAGCGCGTCCTCAGGGCGTATGTCGTGACAGTTCCGCATGACGGCGTCGAGAAGAAATTCACGCTTTCTGAGCATACCGAATACCGGTGGGCGGAGGTTGCCGAGATTCCGACGCTCGATTTCGTCGATTCCGACCTGCTGATATATCCCCAGGTCGTGAAATTCCTTGCGGATTCGATTCCTGAATGACGGGGGCAGAGATGGTTCTTTCGAAGCTCGCGTTTGCATTCGCGCTGGCGGCCGTTCTCCTCCCGCTCCAGTCCTGCCGCGGGAAGGATGTGATTGAATTCAGCAGCGACGTCGATGCCGCCATCGACATAGAGCACAAATGGGCTGTCGTCTCCGAGCCGTACGTCGCCTGCCGCGAGTCACCGTCGTACGAGGCGAAGATTTCGCGCAACTTGCGCAAGGGCATGGTCGAGATGATTGTCGGCGAGCGCACCGTGAAAGTCGGCGACGCGTTCGAGAAGTGGCTCGCGTTCGAGGACGGGTGGGTTCCCGAATCGTCGGTCGGAGTCTACCTCAACCGTCTCCGCGCCGAGAAAGCCGCCGCCGAGAACTGAATAAACCGATTCCGCCATAAAAAACGCCTGAATCCGCATCTGTGGGTCCAGGCGTTTTTCGTTGTTGTCCGTCCTGTCAGTTCTTTTCGGAGAGAATTTTCTCCGCGGCCTGCTCGACGGTGAGCGACGGGAACTGCTCCCGCGTCTCGAGCTTTTTGAGCGTCACGACGTTGCCCGCAGCCTCGTCAGTTCCGATGATGATTCCCCATTTCACGCACTTCGCGTCAGTCACGGCGTACTGCTGCGCGATTTTCTTCTGCTCGGGGAAGACCTCGACGGCGATTCCCTTCGCGCGGAGGACGGCGGCGACTTTCTGATAGTGGACGACGAGCGATTTGTCCATGCAGAAAATCTCCGCGTCGAGATAGCTGCCTTTTTTCGTCGTCTTTCCGAGCTTCTCAAGTCCCGCGATGAGCCTGTCGAGCCCGATTGACGCGCCGACGCCGGGGAGCTTCGTCTTCGTGTACAGCCCCGCGAGGTTGTCGTACCGTCCGCCAGAGCAGACCGAGCCGATTTCGGGGCAGCCGTTGAGGAACGTCTCGTAGACGACGCCGGTGTAGTAGTCGAGGCCGCGCGTAATCGACGGGTCGAGCACATACGTCGCATCGATTCCCGCCGCCTTCATCATCTCCCTGATTTCGCGCATCCGCTTCGTGTCGTCTGCCTCTCCGCCCGCCATCCGCTCAAGCTTGTCGAGCGTCGCGTCGAAATCGTCCGCGCTTGCGATGTACTCGAGAATTTCGTCGGCGCAGCTTTCCGCGCCCGTCGTCTCCACCAGCTCCGCGCGCACCGCGTCCCTGCCGATTTTCGCAAGCTTGTCCACCGAGCGGAGTATGTCCTCGCTTTTTTCGCTCTGCCCGAGTTTTTCGAGGAAACGGTTGAAAATCCCGCGATGGTTGACGTGAATCGTGACGTCCGTCACCCCGATTTCCGCGAGCGCCGCCTTCATCACGGAAAGAATCTCGAAGTCCGCCGCCGCGCTGTCGCTTCCGACCGTGTCGATGTCGCACTGCATGAATTCGCGGTACCGTCCCGCCTGCGGCTTTTCCCCGCGCCAGACTTTCGCGATGTGGTAGCGCTTGAACGGGAAGTAGAGCTCGCTTTCATGCTCCGCCGTGAACCGGGCGAACGGGACGGTGAGGTCGAACCTCATCGCGACGTCCCGTTTTCCGTTGTCCTCGAACCGGAAGACCTGCTTCTCCGTCTCCCCGTTCGACTTCCTGAGGAGAATTTCCGAATATTCGAGGACGGGCGTGTCAATCGGCACGAACCCGAACGAGCGGTACACTTTCGTTATCTTCTCCTGCAAATCGGCGCGCTCAATTTCCGCCGCCGGAAGGATGTCCCTGAAACCTTTCAGGACCCTTGGTTGAATTCTGTCTGCCATAATGCGTGGATTGTATCAGAAAAAAACTATTGTTGCACTTGCGCTTGCGCTTGCGAACCTTTATGAGTTCTAAGTTCGGCTTTGCTGGAGCAAGCGTGCGCCGGTTCGCGGGGCGAACCTCCCGTGGCGGGAAGGGCGGTTCCGCCTTTGTCGTAACATTATTTTTCTTTGTACTCTCCTGCATATGTTATTACGCAGACGGAGCCGTATGTCCTGTGCTTTTTTGTGAAGCCGACTCCGGTTGATGAAAAATCTTTGTTCATGATGTTCTTGCGGTGTCCTCGGCTTGCAACTCCGTCGTCGACAAGAAGCTGAACGACGATATCCCGCCCGGATGTTGGTCCGTAGGAGATGTTTTCGCCTGCGGTTCTGTAGCTTCCGTACTTTTCGATTCTCGTGAACGGAGTGCTTCCGTCAACTCCCGTGTGCCCAGTCTGCGCAGTCTCTCCTTGCGTGCTTGAATGCCGCTGAGCTGCAAGGGAAAGTCCTTTTTGTGGCGCAAAAACGGGAAGCGGCTTCGCTCTTTTCATATAAGAAACGCATTCATTTACGACTGCGGCGCCTTCGTTCGTCCTGAGCGAGCCGTTGTAAATTTTCCCGTTGAATTTCTTTACCCTCGGCGCGATGTACAGTTCGGCATACAATGCAGGATTGGAGCGCGCTTTGTTCATCTCAAGAACCACGTCCTTTTCGACCGTCGAAAGATAATCGAGATTGCGCGCTGTATCGAGCGCGGCAATGTCCCATTTTTCCGTGTCCTGATTTTTGCTGGACGTTGAAGATTCAATCTTCCTGTTCATGCTCGCGGAAAACTCGCTGATTTTGTCCATCGTCGCGCAACCGGAAAAAAGCACCGTCGTGGCGAGAATTGTTATTGTCGGGAAGGTGAGTTTTTTCATTTTTGTAGGTCTCCTTTATTTTTTGTCAAAATTATTTCAGCCATTTCCACATAGATTTTATTCCTCCGATTTTCGTGCGCCTCTTGTTTTTCTCCTCACTTCGCGTCTGCCTTATTTTCGTCATTGTTCCTCATACCGCTTTTTCCGTTTGACGCCTTCTTCGTTGCCGGATAGTTCGGCTTGTTCCCGTTCCTCTTGAAGATTTCTGTTTTGCTTGAGTAGGAGCCGAGCTCGCTTGTTTTTACGGAAGCAAAAAAACTTCTCAGGGAATCTTGGTCGAAGAGGGAAGTTGGACCATAGTATGAATTGTTGACGTACTTGGAAAGCGCGTTCTTAACATCGGAAGAGTTTTCGTCATAAAGATTTTTTAGGGATTTTGACAGAACGGAAATCGCGGACTCGCCTTTCGGCAATTGAACGAGAAAATAGAAGACGAATGCCTGCCGTTTGTCTATGGTTTTTGCCGAGATAATCCGTTCGATGCTGTCCTCTATTTCGCAGAATTTTTTGAAAGAAGATTCGTCCATCAGGTTGTATGATTTTGCTTTTTGATAATCCGCATTCGTGGAAAATCCTTTAGCCTGGGCATCATAAAAATAAGACGCGTATGAGAACCCTTTTTTCTCTGCTTTTTTCCAATCTTCCTTCGTTTTGTAGCCGAGCTCGGTGTATTTCAGGTATTCGCTATAATCGCTGTATTTTGAAAATCCTTTTTCCTTCGCTGCATAGTATTGATTTGAAGACGGAAAACCGTTTTTGCGTGCGTCGGAGCAATCAGCGACGGTCGAGAAACGGTTGCTCGTGAAAAAATAGTACAACTCGGAAGATGTGATGCCGTGTTTTTCCGCATCGGAAAAATCCGAACCGTTCTTGAATCCGGCGGAAGTGCCTTTCTTGTAATCGTCAATCGTCCGATATCCGTTCAGGAAAATCGAGAAATACGTTCCGGACGCGGTGATAAGCAAATCGCCGGAAGATTTTTGAAAGAACGCCACCGAAATATTGTTCTTTCCGATGAGAAATTCCAAGTCTTCAAGCCTTTTCAGCCGCACAATCGCTGTGTTCGAGACAGACTCTATTTCGATGTATCGTATCTCAGCCCATGCGCGGAACGAGGCAAAGATAAAAGCGAGCGCAACAAAAAGTTTCTTCATAAATTTCCCGGCGAATATTTTCCTACAATTTCCACGAAACGCCCACTCTCGGCGTAATGTTCAGGCGCCAGGAAGTTGTTCCGCCGCCGCCGAACATTGCTGATTTGTAATTGTCTACAGCCGTTCCGTCCAGTTCGAAGGTTGTCGTTTTTGAGAAAAGCCCGGAAGAAAAATCGCATTCTGCAAATACGGTGATGCGCTCCGATACAATCCATCTGTTGCCGACAAAAAATCCCAGTTCGCCGGTTGTGTAGTTCTCGTTCCATTCAAGACCATCGACGGTGACTTTGCTTGTTTCCCGCGATTCCTGATAAAAATTCAGGGAGAACAAAATTCCGATATAGCTGGCAGCATTTTCCGTTTTTCTGAACATGAAATACGGTTTCACGCCTACAGTTTCTGCAAATCCTTTTTCTGCGTAGTTGTATTCAACGACGCCGTCCGCCATATTGCTGAGCAGGCTTTCTGAAAATGAGAATGCAAAAAACGGCTTTATCCCGAAGTTGTCCCCCGATAAATCAAAATGCAAGGCGAATGAATGGGCGTTATAAGGATTTCCGTCCTCCCAATGAATTTTCTCGCCAAAATCGATTCCGAGCGATGATTCAAAAGCAAAAGCGCTGTTGCCTAAGGCAATCAGGCATAACGCAAAAAAGCCGGAAAGAAGTCTTTTCAAAAAAGAATCCTTTCCGAAAGAAAATGCAGTGAAAATCAGTTTTGAAAAAGTTCGCATAAAATCCTCCTGAAAAGTAATATTTTAAGGTCATCTTTTCCAAAATTCAACTGTCTGTATAACCTAATAAGTATATTTATTACCCTGTTAAAAGTTTTTCAAAATGATGGCGCGTCTGATAATTTCCGGATGGACGAAAAAAAAAGAAGAGAAGGCGATGACTCTGCCGAGAAAGAAAAGATTCAGCAGATGTTCGGTCAAAACGTGAGGAAATACAGGAAGGCGCGGAATTTTACGCAGGAGCAGCTTTCCGAAAAAATAGGCGTATCCCAAAAGCATCTTTCGATTATAGAGACGGGAACGCAGTTCGCTTCGGCTTCGCTTATAGCGCGCATTTCTGATGAGCTTAATGTGTCGCCCGGGGATTTGTTCGGCGGGTCGAGCGACGAGCTGAAAAATGAAATCGCGCGGCGGCAGGATTCTGTCGCGTCCATGATAATGGAGGAGCTGAACCACAAATTTGCTGTTTTGAGTTCCGAAATCGGCGAGCTTCGGGAGATGATTGCGAAGCAGTCCTGATTCGCAATCTATGCGCGCAAAAGGTTCTGCGGAAATTACGTTTATTTCCATATGATTCCGTTCAGGTCATAATCGCTGAACGATGTAAGGAAATGGCAGTTTCGATTGCAGGTTTCAAATGCCTCTGCAAGTTTTTCTCTGCTCATTTCGTATTTGAACCAGGGATTTGCGCACGCGCAATATGATTTGATTGTTTGCGTTGCGGGGCAATTTTTGTCGAGAGCCTGCAGTTTTGTCACCGCTTCTTCGTAGGAATCAGAGAGAACCGCATCAAAGGCAGCCTTTTCGTATGCCTGCGATTTTTGTTTATGGTTTTTAACCAGAAAATCATCGGGTTCTTTCCTTGAATCATCGAGAACGATGATTTTTTCGATTTCCTTTGCATTTTCTTCTCCGACAAAATGCGGCAATTCTGCAAAAAGATTTTCCAGAAAATATGCGGAAATCATTCTCGTCTGGAATATCTCGTATGCCTTCAAGTCCTCGTCGTCTTTGAGATAGTCCATCAGCTTTTCGTCTTTAAGCTCATTTTTGAAAAGCTTTTCGAATGTTTTCCAGTTCCGCTTTCCCGGCTCGTATTTCAGCTTTTCGAATGTCGTCGTGAAGCTTCCGTCGTTTTCTCCGAAAATGTATTTGATTATATAATCCGCTTTTTTCGCTTCATCAAAAAATGAATCGATTGCCCATTTGAAGAACGTTTTGTTTTCTTTTTTGTGCGATCTTACATCATTGACGGCTGGGCCGTATTCGTGGCGATAGCACCGTATGTTCCGTCTTTTTATTAAATCGAATTCTTTTTTTATTTCATCAATCGTGTAGGTTTTTCCATAAAGTTCAGCTTTTCCATAACGTTCTGCGCTAGCCAATATTTCTTTGCATCCTAGTAGGGAATCGAGATTGCCGTCCGCAAGAGTTTCTACGCATCTTTCCGGTGAAAAATCATTATTAAAACTGCTCGTGAGCAGATATGAAAGTGCGTTCTCGAAGGATTCGTAGAAAAAATACTCGTGTGTGTAAGCCGCGCTTGAAAAAACAGAGACAAAACGCGCGAAGCTGAAATAATACTTATCGGACAAATCTTTTTCGCAGAAGGTGTCATCATCCTCTGCTGAGCGGCACATCTTCGGCTCTGTGAAGAGATTCTGCAAATTGCCCAATGTACTTGTGATTTCTTGATAGATATTTTTGTCCCCCGAATTCATTTTCTTGAATTTCTGCTTGAAATTGTTTTTCGTTATTTCGCCTGTGGAATAGTATTTGCAGATTACCTCAGAAAACCCGCTTCCCATCGATTTTATGAAAAGCGAGAGAAACGCAGTTTTGAGATTATACGTTTTGAACATTTCCATTTCTTATCTCCTTGCCGATTTGCTTGAGCGAGTATGAAACCAAACCGGAATTAGGTTAAGTCCGGCTTCGGTTAATTTTGGCAATGGTAAAACTGGTGCGAAAATTAACCGGGAAGGGTGAAATGAAAAGCATAAGATGGCTGTCGGGAAGTTTCAATTCTGTCTCTGCTTCCGGAAATGCTCCCTGACGAGCCTGCCGGATTCCGTGAGGTCGGATTCCGACCAGCCGGATGTCTTCTGGCACCAGCTTTGGATTGCGGAGGCGGTCTCGCCCTTGTTCGAGATGCTCCAGTTTATGTGGCTCAGCCCGAGTTTCCCGCAGAGGTCGAACCATTTCCGGCTCTCTTCCGCATTGAATCCGCCGTTGCCGCTTGCGTCGCAGGTGCCGAATTCCGTGATGAAGACGGGGAGGCCTGCGCGCACGCAATTCTCCACGCGGGCGCGGAACGAGTCGCGGTGCGTGTTCGCGTAGAAGTGGAACGTGTACATCACGTTCCTGAACGGGAGCGGGTTGTTGAGCGGCCCCTCGATGTCCTGGCTCCACGTGTTCGTCCCGACGATGATGACCGAGTTCGGCGCGTTTTTCCGTATCGCGGGGATTATCTCCTCGGCGTACGGCTTCAGCGACGAGTCCCAGTCGGCGCCGGTCGGCTCGTTGCAGATTTCGTAGAGGACGTTCCCGCTTTTCGCGTATTCGCGCGAAATCTCGGAGAGAAACGATTTTGCGTCCGCCTTCCACCTGTCGTTCGGGTTGAAGTTGTGCACGTGCCAGTCGACGACGACGTACAGCCCGAGCTTCGCCGCCGCGTCGATTCCTCGCCTGACGATGCTCTTGAGCGCGCTTTTGTCTCCGCCGTTGCAGTACCCGTTGTAGTCGCCGGGGTAGAGCGCGAGCCGCACGCAGTTCGCGCCGAAGTCGTCACGCAGCGTCCTGAACGTATCCTCGCCGACGTACCTGCTGAATTCGTTCCCGAAATTGATTCCGTGCGTGCTGAATCCCACGAGGACGATTTTCTTCCCGTCCTTGTCGAGGAGGCTCGCGCCGGAGACGCGGAGGTTCCCGTGCAATGCGAACGGCGTCCCCGACGGCGATTTCGATTCCGGCTTCGCGGCGGCCGCGTTTTCCTGCTCGGCATCGTTTTTCCCGATTTCCGCACGCGCTCCGGTTGATGGCGCCGCAGAAGATGAGAGGGACACCGATTCCACCGTCACGCCGTAGCCGTTCAGCGAAAGCCCGTGCGCCCGGATTTTTTCCGCGTCGCTTTCCGTCATCGTGTATGCGATTTCCGCTGTGCCGCCCGAAAAATCCGGGACGATTGCGCCCTCCCGCTTTCCCCCGCTGAGTTTTCCGCCCGTAAGCTCCTGCCAGCCCGACGGGGCCGACGCGTAGAGCTTCACGTTCCTGTATTCGTATTTCCTTTTCGGAGCCGAGAGCCGGAGCGTTATCGTTCCGCCCGCCCGCGCTCCCGCACATTCGCTTTTTGGGACGGAGATTGACTCCGCCCCCGACGAGAGCTCCTTCTTCCCGACGAAGACGCCGTTCCCGCCGGGGGAATCGTTCTCCCGCGCGTTTTTCGGGGACGAGAGCGAGATTTCGGTCAGCGCCGCGCCGTGGCCGTGGATGACGATTCCGAACGCCCGCGCGTTTTCCGCGTCGCTTTTTGTCAGCGCGTACGAGACTCGCGCCGTTTTTCCGCTGAACGACGGGACGAGCGCGCCCGAATACGACGCGCCCTCCGTTTTTCCCGCGGAGAATTCCTTCCAGCCGCCGTTCGTCGGGGCGTATATTTTGAGATTCTGGTAGTCGTCTGCCGTCTTCTGCAGGGCGAGATTCATCACGGTGCCGTTTTCCGCGCTTTTGAATTTCTCCGCGCCGACTTGTATGGTCGATTCCCACGTCAGCGCCGATTTTCCCGACCATATCGTCTCCGCGTGCAGCGACGATGCCGATGATGCGCACAGAAGGACCGCGCCCATCTTTCTGAGAATAGCTCTTATGTTCATTTTTTTCCCGTTTCCTAAGGCAGCTTTCCCTGCGTATTGCGGGCTATTCACCCTTTTTCATGAAATCCTCGAATTCCACGCCCTTTCCGGAAGGCACGTCCCGCGTGAGTATTGCCCCGGCGACCGTTCCGAGGAATTCGGGCGTGATTCCGGGAAGAAGCTCCTTTTCCGTCCGGAGCACGCCGATGTCGCTCTCGGCGACGCGCTCGCCGCTCTTCATGTCGCGGAGAAAGTGGAGCGAGCGGTTCGTCCGCCCGTAGTTCGCGCTTTCCGCCGCCGCAAGCCGCTTCGTTCCGCTTCCGAGCACCTTCTCGATTCTTCCGCCGTATTCCTCGCGGAGCTGCTTTTTTATGTAGTCGCCCGCGTTCTCTCCGTACTGCCTGATGACAGCCTCGCACTGCCTGACGCAATGGTTCATCAGCGCAAACTGCTCGCCTGTAAGCGCCACGGGGTCGTCAAGCCCGTCCGTCTCCTTGCTCAGCGTTATGTGCTTCTCAATCATCGTCGCGCCGACAGCCGCCGCGAGGCTCGGGACCAGCACGGGGTCGAGCGAATGGTCGCTCACGCCGCACGGAATGCCGAAAATGCGCGACAAGTTCGGGATGACGGAAAGGTTGTATTCGTCTTCCGGGGCGGGGTAGAACGTGATGCAGTGCAGGAGCGTCGCGTTTTCCGTTCCCGTGATTTCGATTGCCTTCTCGATGTCGCGGAGCTTCGACACGCCGCTCGACATGACGACCTGGATTTTTTCCGATTTCCTGAATTCCGCGAGCGATTCGAGCAGGGGAATGTGGTTCAGCTCGGGCGAGGCAATTTTCACCGCGTCTGGCTTTATCTCCATGAGCTCGCAGAGGCTCCGCATCCCGAACGGCGTGCACATGAACTTGGCGCCGAGCGAGTGCGTGAATTCGAGGCACTCTCGGAAGAATTTCTGTCCGACCTCAAGTTCCCGGAACCGGTCGAACAGCCGTATCCTTCCCGTCGGCAGGCTCACGTATCCCGTCTGCGGGTGGAGAATTTCCTCCGCGTATACCCATTGGAATTTAACCCAGTCGGCTCCCGCGCCGACA
This sequence comes from Treponema saccharophilum DSM 2985, assembly GCF_000255555.1. GTDB lineage: Bacteria > Spirochaetota > Spirochaetia > Treponematales > Treponemataceae > Treponema_D > Treponema_D saccharophilum. Next base: position 84,707 of record NZ_AGRW01000043.1, on the reverse strand, counting down.
GCCGTCTCTATAAGTTCTTTCGCCTTCGATATGTCTCCGCCGTGCGAAGTTCCTATTTCCGCTATTATTTCCATGATTTGATTTTCGGTAACAAAAGTCGCCGAATGAACGGCGTGCATACATTCATCTGCCCGCCGCCGGGGTCGCCGTCGAGTGGATGTGCGTTATCGCGGCGGCAATCGCGTCTGCCGCGTGGTCGGGGCGGGGAGTCTCCTTCAGGTTGAGGAGAATCCTGACGCAGCGCTCGACGGTCTCCTTCCCGGCGGATTGCGTGCCGGTCACCGATGCTTTTATCTTGTTCGGCTTGTACTGCGCCGGGGAAATCCCGTTTTTCGCGAGCGCCATCGTCACGACGCCCTTCGCCTCCGCGACCATCATCGCGCTCGATGAATTCCGCCCGAAGAACAGCTCCTCCATCGCGGATTCGTCCGGAGCGTATTTGCTGACGACCTCCTCGATTCCGCGGAATATCTCAAGGAGCCGCGACGGATGGGCGTCCTCCGGCGATGTCTCGATGACTCCGTAGCCGACGAGGCTCATCCTCCCGCCGAAATCGTCGATTATGCCGAATCCCGTGTTCGCAAGCCCCGGGTCTATGCCGAGAACGCGCCGTATGCGCTTCATCAAAAAACCTCCGTCAAAAACTGCCCGGGCAAAAAAAAGCACAGACCGTCAACAGCCTGTGCCTTCCGTATCGTGTCCGGTTTTCCCGCGTCACCCGCGGTTCCCGAAATTCAGCCTATCTCAGCCCTCGAAGTCTTCGGGGAAGTTTGCCGTGTGCCAGACGTTCTGGACATCGTCGTCTTCCTCGAGCTTGTCGATGAGCTTCTGGACTTTCGCCGCCGTCTCAAGGTCGACGTCCGTGTAAGCCTGCGGAACCATTGAAACCTCAGCTGAGAGCGACTCCCATCCCTTCGGCTCGAGAGCCTCGACGACGGTCGTGAAGTCGTTCGGTGCGGTCGTAACGGTGATGACTCCGTCCTCGTTCACGATGTCCTCGGCGCCTGCCTCAAGAGCAGCCTCCATGACCTCGTCCTCGCTGACCTTCTCCGCGTCGTACTCGATGACGCCCTTGCGGTCGAACATGCGGGATACTGAGCCTGAAGTTCCGAGGTTTCCGCCGTGCTTGTTGAAGATGTTGCGTACGTTTGCCGCCGCGCGGTTATGGTTGTCTGTCAAAACCTCGACGAGAACAGCGACGCCGCCTGCAGCATATCCCTCGTAGACAAGTTCCTCGAATGTTCCGCCAGCAAGCTCACCGGTTCCCTTCTTGATTGCGCGCTCGATGTTGTCCTTCGGCATTGATGCTGCGCGCGCCTTGACGATGGCTGCGCGAAGGCGCGGGTTTGCGTTCTGGTCTCCGCCGCCCATGCTTGCCGCGATGGAGATTTCCTTGATGAGTTTCGTGAAGAGAGCGCCCCTCTTCGCGTCGGCTGCACCCTTTGCGTGTTTAATGGTTGACCATTTATTGTGTCCAGACATTTGGAACTCCTATAAAAAAGATTCGGATAATAATTTGTTCGATGATACCCGATTCCGCGCCTAAAAATCAAGGGTTCGGCAGAATGGCGGGCGGGGTAGTCCGGCGGAACCACTTCTCGCGGAGAGAGCGGACAACGGCGCCCGTGTCGGAAAAGCCGCCGAGGGGAACAGTTTCCTTGAGAACCGTTTTTTTCCCGTGCAGCTCGATGAAAACGCATTTTTCCTTTTCGGTTATTATTGCGCACATCTTGGGATTCCATCCCGCCGCATCTTTCTCCGCGGAAATCGCACGCTCGAGCGCCCGAATCTTTTCCGAGAACGCCTCGTCCGCCGCAGAAAGCGCATTCGGCTCCGCCTGTTCGCCATCCGTGAGGTTCTCCGACATGCAACCGATTATCGCGTCCGTTTTTCCGCCGGTGATGATGAAAATGGTGTCCGTTCCGTCCGAAAGAGCATCTGTTCTCTCCGCCGCGCAGTCAAGCCCTGTCCTTTCCGCGAGGGAGCGGGAAATCGTATTCATCTTTTCGAACCTGTTCAGCATATCCTCCGTCTTCGTGCGTATCTTTTCCGCGAGCGCGGGGAAGTCGTCCGCCTCGTCCGCGGTTGTCTCTGTCGTCGTTCTCCAGATTTCGTGCCGGTCGTGGGCGTCTTCGTTTTCCGTTTTCGGCATCGTGGCGATTTCGATTTCTCCGTTTTCTATTGAGATGGTCTGGAACTGATACTTGCACGACAGTTCCGCGACGAGGGACGACATGTTGTCCGAAAGCCTTCTGATTTTTCCGTAGAACGAGTCCGCGCGCGCGCGCGCATCTTTGACTTTCGCGATGATGTCTGCGGAGGTGTCGTCGGGAGCGATTCTTGCCGTCGCCTTGATTCCGAACCCGCGCTTTATCGTGACGCAGCTTTCCGGCGTTCCGACCCAAGTCTCGACCTCGACGCAATCGCTCATGCCAGCCGTTTCAAGCAGCGCCCGTACCGAAGCATCTCGCACCGAGGCGATTTTTGCCTCCTTCGAGGCTTCCTTCGCCGCTTTTTCGGAAATCGCTTTCAGGCGCAATGCGATTTTCTCCGCGTTTTCCGCGATTTCCCCCGATTCCGCTTCCTCTGGGATGAGAACGGAAAACGTATTGTTCGTGGGTGTGTTCGCGACAATCGTGTTCTCGTCCCGTTTCGGACGCCGGATTTTCACGGTTATTCCGGAACCCTGTCCGCTTTTGTCCGCTGTTATGGAAAGCGATGCTACGGCGCATTCGCAATGCTCCGCGCTCGGCTTTTCCGTCCTGCATTTTCCGCGCTTTTCGATTTCCTTTCGGATTTCCTCCGCAACCGCGAGCGCCTCCGCCTCGTCGCCGGACATATGCTCGCTGCCATCATCGAAATCGAAATCGAAATTGAAATAGTCGCCACCTTCGATTGCGGCGATGGCGATGTCGTCGTTCAGCCCGCGGTAGGGCCAGCCGGTCTCGTCCGCGACGAATTGCCTGAAAAGATGTTCCTCCCTCATGTCCTTCCCGTAGGGTTTTCCGTATTCCGCCTTGAATTTCGCCGACATGTCCGCAATTTCCCCCTTCGTCAGCTCGGGGGTGTTCATTTCTGTTTCGCACATTGTCCCGAGAAGCTGGTCAATCTCGCTTTGGGTGAGAATCTTGTTATAATGGGGCTCTTCCGCTTCGTCGTTCCGGTAAGATTTGAGAATCGCGACGAGATGTTCGATGTCGCTGGCGGAAAGGGCTTCGGTCGTTTTTGAATCCATTTTTTGTGTCTCTCCTTGCGCCCGGAAAAAAAGAGCGGAATCGCGCTTCTGTTTCCGCGATTCCGCTCGTCCTGCGTTATTTCTTGAAAAGCTTGTTGAGGGCTTTCTTGCCTTCCGCCTCGGCTTTTTTCGTCGCGTCGGCTTTCGCCTTTTCGACCGTCGCCTTTGCGGCTCCTTTTATCTGCTCCTCGAGTTCCGCCTTCTTTTTTTCGAGCGATGCGCGCACCGCGTCGAGGCTTGCGTTCTGCGCGTCGATTTCTCCCTCGATTCCGAGGAATTCCTTGACTTTCGCGACCGCCTCGTTCGACGAGCCGTTTATCTGCTCGTTTATCTTCCTGAACGCCGCCTCCTTCGCGTCGCTTGCCATGCCCTTTACGGCTGTCTCCATCGCCTTGGCGAACTGCTCCGCGAAATTCCCCGAAAGGTCGAGGTTCACGCCGCTGCTTTCCCGCCACGAGAATCCGTAGCCGACGTTGAGGTTCGTGATTGAGTCGAGCGCCTGCCGGTAGTATTTCGTCACGGTCTCGTTCGAAAATCCGTCCGTCGTCAGTTTGACCGGGTTGAGCGAGACGGAGCCGCCCGCGCTGAACCCGTCCGCGCCGCCCGCGCCGTGGAGCGAGACTGTCGCCGTTCCGTTTATCGACGGGATTCCCGATGCCGAAGCGATTTTCGCGCCGTCCACGTTCGCGGAGAAGCCGCTTCCCGTGTAGTCGAGCGCGAGCAAATCAGCCGCCGATTTCCGCACGTCGAGGGTTATCTTCCCCGAATGGTTAACGTCCTTCACGTCGAATTTCGCCTCGGCGGTAGTCGGCTTTCCGATTATGTCCTGGTCGCTCGTCACGTTCTGTATCGCCCCGGAAAATCCTTTTGAGCCGTCGTTTTCCGTGTAGCCGGACGCGGAGACGTTCTTTATCCAGAGCTTCGGGAGCTCCTTCGAGTACCATATCGTCCTGCCCTTCATTCGCCCGGTCTTTCCCTTGTCGGCCTTCTTCTCCTTTTTGGGCTCCGCGTCCGATTTCGCCTTCATCTGCATTCCGTAGTCGATACCCTTCTTCACGTAGGGATAGTATTTCCCGAGCATGTCGTAGGCGACCGTGTTGAGCGCGTTCGTCAGAAGCGTCTTCGCGTTCTTTATCGTGTCCGTCACGGAGCCGATTATCCCCTTCGCAAGCTCCGTGTCCGACTGGACGGCATCCGCCACGTTCTTGAGCGTCGCCTCCGCCGCCCGCGCGTCCTTCTTCACGTCGCCCGTCACGGTCTCGAACGACGATTTCATGCTGTTTCCCGTGGTGATTGCGGAATTTATCTTCTCGAGGTATTCCTTGAGCTTCGTCGGGTCGCTTTTGAGCTTCTGGACGCTAAGCGACTGGAGCTCCTTCACGCTCGCGGAGAAATCCTCGACCTGTCCTTTGAGCTCCGCGGGTTTCGCCTGCCACTTCGCGACGAGCGCCTGCGCGTCATCCTGCGCTTTTTTCGCGGCATCCGGCGTCCTGAGCTTCGACTGGATGTTCGCCACGATTTCCTCCGCGCTCTCCCCGCCGAGCATTCCCGTCGCCTGCGATTTGAGGTCGGAAATCGCCTGCTCCGTCCGCGCCTTGACCGCCTTCGCGAACGCGCTTTCCTCGGCCGGCTTCTCCGCCTTTTTCTTCTTTTTCGGAAGCTCGCAGCTCGTCTTCCTGTCGGTGCCGAATTTCATTCCGGAGACGGAGACGTCGTTGATTATCGCCTTGCCGCGCAGCGCCTGCGTGAAGTTCATGTCGAGCGTGATGTTCTCCGCTTCGAACAGGTTCTTCATGAAATTTTCTGAATCCTTGTCGCCGATTGCGAGCGAGTCAACCCTGACGGATATGCCGAGCAGCCTCACGCGCACCGAGCCGACGTCCGTTTTCGCGCCGAACACCGCCTCGCAGCCGGATTTTATCGCCTTCCTCGCGATTACGTTCTTGAACGCGCCGACGGTAATCGTGACTGCGGCGACGAGCGAGGCGCACGCGACGAGCGGGACGAGCTTCACGCGCATCTTGTTCTTCTTTATGTCCTTCGCAATCGACTTGAGCCGCTCGAATTCCGCCTTCCTGAATTCCGTCTCGGGCGGAATCCGCAGAAGCTCCTTCTTTCCCTTCGCGACCGTGTCCGTGAAAAACGCCTCGACGAATTTCCTGTCGTCTTCGATGTATACCTTCCCGAGCAGCTTGCCGAGCGATTTCCGCGCGTATTTCTTCCTCATCAGCGACGGCAGCTTCTTGAGCGGGAACGTCTTCTCTTTTTTTCCTGATTCTTTTTTCTCTTCGCTCATATCCTTTCTCCGATTATCTTCGCGACTTTTGAGAGGACGGGAATTTTCCCGATGATTTTGATTGCCCGCGAGTTCCTGAGCGCCATCACGGCGTACTTCCGCCAGAGATGCACGGCAAGGCGCGCGAGCGCGTACACCGGGACGTATGCGGCAAGCCCCGCGACGAGCGAGCCCATCACGACGGTGTTGTTGAATTTCGTGAACGCGACGAAGGGAATCTCAAGGAGAGTCGCGAACAGCCCGCTCATCTTCTGCGACGTCAGTATTGCGTATCCGACCGAATCGAAGAGCGGGTCGCCGGCAGTGGCGACTGCGGAGCCGACGACAATCATGATGAGGTACGTCGGCTTGTTTATCCTCACGAACAGGATGAACACGAATGCGAGGTACCACAGCAGGTTGTCCTTCGGTACCAGCCCGAGCAGGAACCCGCATGCGGCTGCGTGCGCAATCTCGCCGGGGTTCACGTTGGCGTTCAAAGCCTTCAGCATATTTGAAATGTTTGCAATCATTCCTCGATTGTAACACAAAAAGCGCGCGAAAAAACGCGTGGCGCCGAAACTGTTTCGGCCCGCCTTCCTTCCATAATCCGCGCCGTGCAAATTGACCAACGCGCCCGTTTGACGTACAGTATTCCCCATGTTTGAAGCAAAAAATACGGACATTCTCGACCTTGAGGAAGATGATTTCGACACGATTCTTGAGAACGACATAAAATTCCGCGGAAGAATCAAGTTCTCCAAGCCTTTCATGATACGCGGCTCGGTGACCGGAGTCATAGAGGCGACGAGCGACCTCGTCGTCGATTCCGAGGCGGTCGTCTGCGCCGACATTTCGGCGTCGCGCGTCCTCGTGAAGGGGAAGGTCGAGGGGAATGTCGTCGCGGGAAAAATCGTCCACGTCACATCGTCCGGCTCTGTTACCGGAGACATAACGAGCGAGCAGCTCGTCCTTGACCCCGGCTCCCGTTTTACGGGCCGGTGCACGATGGTCGCCAACTGATGAGGGCGGAAGCCCGTTTTTTCGAAGTTGCCCCATGGCTTGGGGCTCCCGATATTTTTTTTGGATGGGGAATCAAAAATGTTTTTTTTCAGAAGAATTGCAGTTGCAGCCGCGCTCGGGATATCGCTTTCCGTTCCCGCCGTGGCGCAGAAAATCGACGCGCTTGAGCTGTACCGGAACGGGAAATACGCGGAGGCGATAGCCGTATGCAAGCAGGAGATTCAGCAGAACCCGAAGAACGTGAATTCGTATGTCGTCCTCTGCTGGAGCCTCGTGTCGAACAAGCAGTATGCGGAGGCGGAGGCGCGCGCGATAGAGGCGAGGAACATCAGCAGCACCGACACCCGCCTGATTGAGATTCTCGCGGAGGCAAAATACTATCAGGGGAAAAACGACGGCGCGCTCGAGTATTTCCAGCTTTATCTTGCGAACGCCTCGCAGAATTCGAAGGACATCGGGTACGCCTACCTCTACATGGGCGAAATCTACATACGGCAGGCAAAATACCAGCATGCCGACATAGCGCTCTCCATGGCTGTCCACATCAAACCCGTGGAATATGCGACATGGTGGGCTCGGTGCGGGTACGCCCGAGAGATGGCTGGCGCGTATGCGTCCGCTCTCGTCGCCTACAACAAGGCGCTTGAGCTTGACAAGTCGCTCGCCGACGCGATCCGCGGGAAGGACAGGGTGACGGCGAAACTCCAGTGAGCGCGGGTACGATGGAAAAAAAGAAGGTTCATTTCGAGACGCTCGGATGCAAGCTCAACCAGGTCGAGAGCGAGGGCGCGGCGCGCGCGTTTACCGACGCGGGTTTTTCCGTGTCGATGGAGCCGATGACGGCGTCCTCCCCGGCTGATGGCGATGTCGTCGCCTGCGTCGTGAACACGTGCACCGTCACGGCGAAGGCCGAGCAGAAAGCCCGCCGCATAATACGTCTTCTCCTCGCGAAATGCCCGCGCGCCGTCGTCATAGTGACGGGATGCTACGCGCAGCTTGACGGGAACGACATACGGGCAATCGACCCGCGTGTCGCCGTTCTCGGCGGGCAGACGAAGAGCGCCCTCGCGGATGTCCCTTCGCTCATCGGCGGGACGGCTCTTTCCGGGGCGGAGCTCCGCTCGTCGCTCCAGGCGTTTTTCGACAAAAAGCAGGGCGCTTCCGGCGAGATTGTCGAGCCGTTCAGGCTTTCGACGGACACGTTCATAAACCACTCGCGCTCGTCCCTGAAAATCCAGGACGGGTGCAACTGCGTCTGCACGTACTGCCGGATTCGCCTTGCGCGGGGAAAATCGGTCTCGCTCGACGCGAACACCGTCATCGACAGAATTCGCGCGCTTGAGGAAGCGGGGCAGGGCGAGGTCGTCGTGACGACGGTGAACATCTCGCAGTATCGGGGAAGGTATGCCGACAAGGACGGGAACGAGACGTTCGTCGGTTTCGCGGGACTTTTGCGCCTCATGCTGGAGAATACGAGCCGGATAGGAATCCGCATATCGAGCCTCTATCCCGAAATCGTCGACGAGGAGCTTTCGTCGCTCGTCGCGCATCCCCGCGTCAGGCCGCATTTCCACATCTCCGTTCAGTCCGGAAGCGATTCGGTCCTCGCCCGCATGAAAAGGCCGTATCGGATTGACGCGGTTTACCGCGCCGTCAGGCTGCTGCGCGAGGCGAAGGGAAACCCGTTCCTCGCGTGCGACATCATCGGAGGCTTTCCGGGCGAGAGCGACGAGGATTTCGCTCTTACGATGAAAATGCTCCGGGAATGCGGCTTCACGTTCGTCCATGCGTTCCCGTTCAGCGCGCGTCCGGGGACGGAGGCGTTCTCTATGAGGCCGATGGTCCCGAACTACGTCACGGACGGGCGGATAAAGCAGCTGGAGGAATTCTCCCGCGAGTCGAAGGGAAAATATATAGAAGGTTTTGTCGGCGCGGTTCTTCCGGCAGTCTGCGAGACTGTCCACCGCAGGCGGATAATGATGGAGAAAGTCGTCGTCCATGCCGTCACGGAAAATTTCCTCCATTGCCAGCTCGTGTTCTCGCCCGGTGATGACGGCATTCCGTCTCCGGGAAAGCAGGTCATGGTGCGCGTCGTCCGCCCGCTCGGCGAGCATGAGCGCACCGGCGAGAGCGACACGCTCGCGGTTCTCGCGGAGGCGGGCGTATGATGGGGGCGGGGGATGCGTTCGGCTTTTTCGTGGCAAAACTTGGCGCGAAAGTCTCCGCGTTCTTCTCCGCCGTTCCGTATATTCTCGGCTACATCGGGAGGACGTTCCTCTCGTCGTTCGCGTTCGTGAAAAGGGAGAAGGCTGCGCGGAAGATTCTGATAATGCAGCTTCTTTTCACTTTTATAGAGGCGCTCCCGATTGTCGTGATTCTTTCCGTCTCGCTCGGCTCCGCCATATTCCTCGTCGGCTACGAGCTTCTCCTTTCGCTCGGGCAAAGCAGCATGATTTATCAGATTCTGCTTGTCGTCGTCGTGCGCGAGCTTGGGCCCCTTCTCGTGGCGTTCGTCGTCACGGCTCGCTCGGCGACGGCAATCGCCACGGAGCTTGGCGGCATGGTCACGTCGCATCAGGTCGAGAGCTACATTTCCGTCGGCGTCGACCCAATCGATTATCTCGTCGCGCCGCGCTTTCTGGGCGTGACGCTTTCCGTCTTTTTTTTGGGGCTGTATTTCTCTCTTTGCGGAATCGTCGGACCCGCGGTCGTCGCTAAATTCGTGAACCCGACAATCGCGAACGGGTATTTCACGGGGCTTCTCAAGCACCTCTCGCTCATGATGATTGCGACCTCGGTAATAAAAAGCATCGTTTTCGGCATGGTGATTTCGATAACGGCGACGTATTACGGGTTCAACGTCGAGCGCGCGTCGACGGAGATTCCCGTCGCGGGAATCCAGGCCGTGAGCAAGTCGTTCGTCGGGATAATCGTGGCGGATGTCATCATAACGATAATTCCGTCGCTGCTTTGATTTTTTTGGGGGCTTTTGTGGCACTTTTTTCTGTTGAGAGCGTGAAATTCTCGTCGCGCACGCAGGACATCATAAAAGGGGTGAGCATGGAGATTGAGATGGGCTCCGTCACGGGGCTTTTGGGGCGTTCCGGAAGCGGGAAGTCGACGCTCCTCAAGCTCGTCGCGGGAATCCTCGTCCCGACCGGCGGCCGCGTCCTCTTCGACGGGAAGGACATCCAGCTCATGTCGAACGTGGAGAACAAAACGTTCAGGCGCCGGTGCTCCTACGTCTTCCAGGATTCCGCGCTTTGGGCGAACCAGACTATCGAGCAGAACCTGAACCTTCCCCTGCAGACGCACAACCAGAGCATGTCGCGCGACGAGCGCTCGTCGCGGATTCGGCGTATGTGCGAGATTGTCCGGTTCAACAGACCCCTTTCGCTGCGGCCCGTCGACCTTTCGATGGGCGAGCAGAAGCGGGTGGCGTTCGCGCGCGCGCTCATCAACGACCCCGAGGTGCTGTTCCTCGACGAATGCACGGAATCGCTTGACCAGGACGGTTCCGACCACATACTTTCCCTGCTCGTCGATTTCATAAACAGCGGGAAGACCGTCATTTACGTGAGCCATCGTTCCGAATTCATCGATATAATGAACAGGTCGAGGAATTCGCGCGTTTACGATATCGACGCTGGATTTTTGAGAGGTGCTGACGACTATGAAATTTAAGATAAAGTATGCCGACCAGATTGTCGGCTTGTTCTCGCTTGCCGCAATCGCATGCCTGATAATCCTCATATTCGCAATCGGCGCGAAGCAGAGCTGGTTCACGAAGAAGAACTACTATTATACGGTTCTCGATTCCGGCTCGGGGATTTTCGTCGGCATGGATTTGACGTACAAGGGGTTTTCCATCGGGAAGGTGAAGTCCGTCTCGCTTGAGGGGGAATTCGTCCGCGTCGATTATTACGTCCTTGAGGATTACTTCAATTACGTCAGGGAGCATTCGATTGTCGAATTCAGCTCAAGCCCGATTGGCCTCGGCTCGTCGTTCGTCCTCTATCCGGGCACGGGGCGCACCATCGTCCCGTCGGGAAGCGAGCTTTTCAGGAAGGATTCCGTCCCCGCGCAGGAGCTTATCGCGGACGGGCTTGTCGTCGTCGGTGAGTCTTCCGACTCGATTTCCGTCCTCCTCGCGAAGGTTTCGACGCTCCTCGACAACGTGAACGTCCTCGTCGGTGCCGTCGACGATGCGCTTCTCGGCGTGGGCGACAGCCCGTTCACGGAGATAATCGCGAACATAAATTCCCTCACCGCGATGCTTTCCGACAAGGACAGCGGAGTCGTTCCGGGGGCGCTCGGGCCGCAGCTCACGCTGGAGCTTGTCGGGCTTCTCGAAAACGTGAACACGCTCCTCTCCGGCTCGAACGGCGGCGCAGTGCCGAACCTTCTGGGAAAGGACATTTCCCGCCAGGTGACCTCGATTCTCACGAGCCTCGCGCCGATAGCGAAGAACGCCGACAAGCTCGTGGACAACGCCGTTCCCGAAGTCAGCGAGATGCTCGTGCAGGTCAACGCGCTCCTCCTTCAGGTACAGGACCTCGTGAAGGGCGTGAGCAACAACCCGCTCATTCGCGGGGGAATTCCGGACAGGAAGAACGCCGGGGCGTCGAGCGTCCAGTCGCGCGGGACCGATTTCTGATTGTGTGGGGAGGATTTTATGTGCAGGACTTTCCGTTTCTTTGCCGTGGCTGCCGCTTCCGCTTGTTTCGCGCTCCTTTCTGGATGCGCGTCGAAACGGGCGATGGTCATAACGGCCGTGGGCGATGCCGCCGACACGAAATTCGAGCTTGCGAACGATGCGCTCGTCGCTGGCAAATTCGAGCAGGCGGGGCAGCTTCTTTGCGATGTCTATACGATGGCGTTCTCCATCGATGACGCGGATTTGCTTTGCAGGACGGCCCTTTCCGGCGTCTCCTACAAAATCGCGACGGGAAACCTCGGCGCGGTGAAGGGCGGAGAGCCGTCGTTCATCTCCTCCTCCGCGGACCTGATACTTTCCGACGCGCGCCGTTTCGCCTCCGCGTCTGCCCGTCCCGAAGCGCTCTCCGCCGTCTGCGATATTTTCGGCGTGCGGCTTTCCCTCGCTTCGGGCAAAAAATCGTACCGCGCGTATGCGGATACGCTCCGTTCGCTTGAGAAGAAACTCCAGAAGGAGCCTTTCTACCTTGCCGTCCTCCACCGCACGCTCGGGGACGTCCTCGTTTCCGCAAAGGACTACGACTCCGCGGCATCCTCGTTTGTCGAGGCGGCAAAAATCCACACGAAGAACAGGTACCTCGTCGAAATCGGGACGGACTGGTACGGGGCGGCGCGCGCGTATTCCCTCGGCGGGAAGAAGGACGAGGCGGTGTCGGCGATACGGAGCGCGCTCAAATACGACCGCGATGCCGAGAACACATCCGCGATTGCCTCCGACTATTTCGCGTGGGCAAAAATCCTCGTGAAGGGAAAGCCGACCCCCGCGGAGCGCAAGGAGGCGAGGGCGCTTGCCGAATGGGCGTCGTCGGTTTTCCGTTCGGGCGGTTTTGTCCCGGATGCCGAGGCGTGCGAGAAATTCGCCGCATCGCTCGGCTGAGACGGCTGCTGGGGCAGTTCGTTTTTGTTCAATTTTTTTTGATTCCATTTGCACTTTTTATGGATTATCCTTTTCTTCGTACGAGGAACTTGTTCGGGATTGTGCGGTTTTTTCCGTGCGCTCCGGCAGGGGCTGATGTCTTTTGAAAAGGGGGATTTTTCATGAGGATTGTTTTCGCGGGGGAGCGCATGGAGGTAATAGAGGCTCTTTCACGGAAGGTGTGCGGCAGCTCGGATGAATGCCTCTTCTATGCGTTCAGGCTGACGGAATCGGGCGGTTTTGCCGAAGGGCTTGAGCGCGACATCGTGGAGAAGCGCGAGCTGATTCTTTCCGTCGAGGTTTTCGTGTTCGATTACAGGATGTTCGAATTCTGCGACACGTTCTTGTACAAAAGGCTCGGCGCCATCGGTCAGAAATCTCCGGTCGTCTTCTACAACGACCCGTTCGCGTTCAGCGAGAACCGCGTCTCGCGCTGGATAAGCAAGAACAATTTCCGCATCGGCGCGTTCGACTACAACAAGATAATCCCGTTCCTCGTCGATTTGAGTTCCGCGGTCGACTCTCCCGAGCTGAGCATGAACATAGAGATTTTCCAGTCGCTCGCCTCAATCCACAGCATGATGGGCTCGCGCGAGGAGCGGATTATCGACGACCTCAAGCGTAGCTGCTCCCTTCCGCCGTCTCTCGCGAAGCTTTTGTCGATTCTCTGCTGCAGCCGGAACAAATGCCTTTCCGTCGATGAGATTTCCTCTCGCATGAACCTGTCCGCGGGCGAGAACGGAAAGCGCTCCGTCTATTCGTACATCTCGCGCCTGAAGCGTTTTTCCGCGAAGTCGAAGCGCTTCGAGCTCGTCCGCACGGGGAAAGGACGCTACAAAGTTTTCCTTCATGAGAACATCCCGTGAGCGCTGATGGACGGCATCATTCCTATCCGGTATCATCTTCGTTGCTTTTTTGGGGGATTTTTATGAGAAGAATCGCATATATGCTCGTTGCCGCCGCGCTGCCGGCGTTCCTGTCATGCGCGTCGTCGTCGGTCTCGATTGAGGAATGCACGCCGGTCGCCGTCGTTACGGTCGTGGGGAACACTTCCGTCCCGTGGGCTGATGATATCGCGGAGAGCAGGGGGCTGATTTCATCCGCGCTGAACAAGGCGATTGACGGCACCAACCCGGAGCGGCTGACCTCGCAGGACCGCGTCGACCATCTCGAGGAAAGCCTGCGCGAGTCCCTTTCCGACATAGCGGGCGTCGAGGTTGCCGAAAAGGAGCACGTGCTGTCGGCTCCCGCATACAAGAAAATGAGGCAGAGCATCTACAATTCGACGGTCTCCACTGTCAGCGCGAGCGGATACCGCGATTTTTCTAGGCTCGGGGCGAAAAGCGCGCGCCTTCTCGAACGCGAGCTCGGCGTCGGCGCGCTTGTCCTTGCCGAATGCGTTTTCTCGAAGCGCGTGTGCGAGGGAACGCAGTCTAGCGGTGCCGTCTGCGGCGTCGTTGCGCTGAGCTGCGTCGTTCTCGGCCCGGACGGACGCGAGGCAATCAGCGGCGAGGTTTCCGCCGAGACCGAGGCGATTCCCGTGTCGCGCTATTCGTACGACAAGGACGCCCTCGTGTCGATGTTCCCCGCCGCAATCGAAGCCGCCGCGCGCAAATTCGTCGTGGCGAACATGGGCATGTGAGCGCTCAGGAGTGGCGGTACGGGCGCTTGTTGTGGAGGAACGTGTACCGCGCGCCCGCATACCGCCCGATGAAGCGGCTCATGAAAGCCGTGAGCTTCCATTTCGGCGCCCAAAGCGCCGTGATTTTCCCTTTTTCCATTGCTTTTATGCAGTGCCTGACGACTTTTTCCGGCGATTTCCCGTGGAGGACTTCCTTCCTCGCGCCGTTCGACGCGACGTTCGCGAAGTTCGTGCTTACCGAGCCGGGGCAGAGGGCGGTGACCGTGATTCCCTTGTCCTTCAGCTCCGCGGCGATGGCGACGGAGAAGCTCAGCACGAACGATTTCGTCGCCGCGTAGACCGCGAAATTCCCGAGCGGGAGGAATGCCGCGAGCGACGACACGTTCAGGATTCGGGAGCCGCGCTCCATGAGCGGAATGCAAAGCCCGCATATCCCGGTGAGCGAGGTGCAGTTCAGCTCTATCATGTCGAGCTCGCGCCCGAGCGGCGTTTCCGCAAACTCGCCGTATGTCCCGAACCCCGCGTTGTTTACGAGCGTCGCAATCGTGAACGCTCCCGATGATTTCTCCGCGTCAAGCAGCGCCCTGAACCGCTCCACGCCGTCCTTTCCCGAAATGTCGAGGGGAAAAATCCGCACCGGCGCTTTTCCGTTTCCGTCCTCCCCGACGGCGCGCTTCGCCTCCTCAAGCCGCGCTTCGTCGCGCGCGACGAGCCAGAATTCGTCGTCCGAAATCCGGTGGAGCTGCTTTGCGAATTCGAGTCCGATTCCCGAATTCGCGCCCGTTATTATCGTTATTCTTCTCATGCGCTCTAGTCTAGCAGAAATGCCGCGCTTCAACATCACCGGGGATTCGTTTATACTGTCGAGCTATGTCTTTACTATCATCAAGGTTCGCGCCGCTCGCGGCTTTTGCAGTCGTCTCGGTGCTTTTTTCGTGCAGGGAGAAGGATTCAGCTCCCGCCGCATCATCGTCTCCGGTTCAGCCGGAGGCATCCGTCGAAATCCGCGACGAGGAGGCGCTCAGGGCTGCTGCCGTTTCCCGATATATCGAGTCGTTCTCCGACGAGGAGCGCGTCTCGCAGCTTTTTCTCGTCAACATCGAGGGGAATTCGTCGTTCGCCCCGGTCGAGAATCTTCCCGGCGGGAATGCGCTCGTTCCCGGCGGCTGCCTCCTCTTTTCGTTCAACATCGCGGATTCTGCTGAGAAAGTCGCGTCGTTCACTTCCTCGATACGCTCGTTCTATGAGTCGAACGGGAGCATACCGCCGTACATCGCGATAGACCAGGAGGGCGGCGACGTGAACCGCCTGCGCGGGCTGACGAGCGTCCTGTGGTCGCAGATGAAAGTGTCCCAGCGCTTCACCGTCGAGAACGCGCGGAAACTGTACGCGGAGCAGGCGAAGCAGATGAAGATGCTCGGAATCGACATGAACCTCGCTCCTGTCGTCGAGGTCGATGACGGGACGAACACGGAATTCCTCGGAACGCGGACGTTCGGCACGCTCGGCTCGACGCTCTCGTACGGCCGCGCGGAGATTGGGGGATACGAGGACAACGGCGTCGCGACCGTGCTGAAGCATTTTCCCGGAAATTCCGGCGTCGACCCGCATTCCGGGCTTCCGTTCATCGCGGTTCCGCGCGATTCGCTCGGCTCGTTCGTCCGTCCGTTCTCGGAGCTGCTCCCGCTTTCGTCGGCCGTCCTGATGAGCCACGCCGTCGTCAGCGCGGGCGATGAGGGCGGCATGGAAAAACCCGCGTGCCTTTCCCCGTTTTGGTGCGGCTACATCCGCAAGGAGCTCGGGTTCGGCGGGCTGATTCTTTCCGACGACATATTCATGGGCGCCCTCGCCGACAACGGGTTCCCGCCCGAGGTCGCTGCCGTCGAGGCTGTCAAGGCGGGAGTTGACGTTATAATGCTTTCCGAGAAGAAATTCGGTTCCGTCGCCCTGATGCTGCTCGGGAAGATGAAGGACGACGGCGAGCTTTCCGCCCGGATTTCGGAGTCGGTTCGCCGCGTGGTCGAGTTCAAGATTAAGATAGGCGCGCTTTCTTTCTCGGAGAACGGCGGGGAATTTTCCGTCGTCCCGTCGCCCGCGCGCGCGTTTGACGGGGATGCGTTCGGCGCTGCGAAGACTGCGGGAATGCATCTCTACAATTAGGAGGATTCGATGAAGCAGAAGGACCGCATCAAAAAGCTTTCCGGCGCGGACGGGTTCGATTCGTATTACAGGGAGATTTATGGGGAACGGTGGGACGGGCTGAAAAACGCTCTTTCCGGCGAGGCCGACCACATGGAATTCAATGCCGGCGGGGCTTCGCCGTATTTCCTCGACTCGGGGAGCATACGGTGCGCGGTCTCGCTTCCGCTTTCGGGCGCGGAGCGAATCCTCGACATGTGCGCGGCTCCCGGCGGGAAGACAATCGTCATAGCCTCGTGCATGGATGTCGGCGCGACCCTCCTGTCGAACGAGCGCTCGCCCGAGCGGAAGGCGCGCCTCGTGCGCTCGTGCGATTCGTGCCTTCCCGGCGACGTCCGAAGCCGCGTCGAAATCTGCTGCAAGGACGGCGCGAAGATGTGCCTCTCGAAGGAGAACGAGGGCGCGTTCGACAGGATTCTCCTGGACGCGCCCTGCTCAAGCGAGCGGCATGTCCTCGCCGACCCGAAATATCTCGGGGAATGGTCGCCGTCGCGGATAAAGACGCTTGCCGTCGCGCAGTGGTCGCTTCTTTCCTCCGCGTACCGGATGCTCGCGCCCGGCGGATACCTCCTCTATTCGACATGCGCGCTTGCGGCGGAGGAGAACGACGGCGTTGTCTCGCGCCTCGTGAGGAAATTTCCTGACGCGCGGATTGTTCCGCCGGCCGTGTCGTCCGACGTGTCGGGATTCTGCTCGGGCGCCCTTCCCGATGCAGAGAAGACCGAATTCGGCTTCCACGTCCTTCCCGACGCGCAGGGCGGGGCAGGGCCGCTCTTTTTCAGTTTGATTTATAAAAACGAAATGGACTAATTGGAGATTTTGCTTTATATTTTTTTTAAGCGAGTTTGCATATGGAAATGAGTAGCCGTGAGATGAAACTTCAGTCTGTTCTTGAGAGTGGCAGAAGAATTAACGAGATAAAAGATACTGACATGCTCCTGAAGCAGATTCTCACCGAGGCGCGGCATATTGTGAATGCGGATGCCGGCTCTATTTACGTCGTCGGTGACAAGGAGCAGCCTCGCTCCTCATCGGCGACGCGCGACGGCGCCTTTTTCCTCAAAATCGACTCGTCTGTCTATTCCCTTCCCATCGAGGAGCGCAAGGAGTATTTCCGGAGCAAGCTCCTCAGCATAAAGTACGCGCAGAACGATACGACGCAGCAGGACGGGTACAAAAATTTCTCCTTCAACATTTCCGACACGTCCATTTCGGGGTATTCGATTCTTTCCGGCGAGATTCTCAACATCGAGGACGCGTATGACATTCCTTCCGACGCGCCGTACTCGTTCGACAAGAAGACTGACATACAGATGAACTACGTCACCCGCTCAATGCTGACAATCCCGCTCATAAATTCGAACGACCGCCCGCTTGGCGTCCTGCAGATAATAAACGCGCAGGATTCGGACGGGAACGTCATATCGTTCGATGACGATGCGATTCTCTTCATAAAATATTTCGCCGACAGCGCGACGCAGGCGCTCGAGCATTCCTACCTCACGAACAGCATGATAATGCGGATGCAGAAGATGGCGGAATACCGCGACCCGAAGGAGACGTTCCACCACGTCCAGCGCGTCGCGGAATTCTCCGATGTCATATACGTCAACTGGGCGAAGCGGAACGGCGTGCCTGTGGAGAAGATGGAGCGGTACCGCGACCTTCTCCGTATTGCCGCGAAATGTCACGACCTCGGCAAGGTCGGAGTTTCCGACATCATCCTCAAGAAACCGGGGCCGGGGCGCTTTACCGATGATGAGCGCAGCACGATGAAGGGGCATACCTGCATAGGCGCGCTCCTTTTCTCCGACATGGAGTCCGAAATCGATTCCTTGTCGCGCGACGTCGCCCTCCGCCATCACGAATGGTGGGACGGTAGCGAGAACGGATACCCGGGCGATTTCGATTTCCGCGGGTACGTTACGGGCGAGCCGATTCCGAAAAGCCGCCCGCTCAAAGGCGAGGAGATTCCCTTCGCGGCGAGGATTGTCGCGATTGCCGACGTGTTCGACGCGCTGAGCCACAGGCGCGTCTACAAGGAGGCGTGGTCCGTCGATGATGCGTTCATAGAGATTCAGCAGCTTTCCGGGGTGCAGTTCGACCCCGAGCTTGTCATGTGCTTCCTTTCCGAGCGGGAGAAGGTGTGCGCGATAAACAGGATGTGGGAAAGCACTGTCGACGACTAGAGCGTATAGCCGTATGTTTCCGCCGCGATATGCCTGAGCAGCTCCGCCTCGAATGTCGCGGCGAATTTTTTCAGCTCCTTTTCACCGTATGTGCTTTTCTTTTTCGAGCCGAGCCCGATTTCCGCGAGGTTCATGCTCATGCTCCGCTCAAGGAGCCTGTCCTGGATGTTGTCCTTCGTGAACACTGTCCCGCGGTCGTTCATTGCGGTTATGCCCTTTTCCACGAGGCGTTCGGCAAAAAGGATGTCGCGCGTTATCGCGATGTCGTTCTTCGACGCGTTCCGGATGATGTAGTTGTCCGCCTCGTCCTTTCCCTCGCCGCAGACGACCATCTCCGCCGCGTTTTCCGTCGGGATTTCCCTGTTCGCGACGAACACGACGGCGCATTTGTTCCTTGAGGAAATCTCCGCTGCGGAGCGCCTCATCAGGACGGGAGCCGAGTCGGCGTCAATCCATATTTTCAGTTTGTGCATCGCTTTTTCTGCTGCTCTTTTTTCCGAGCGCGTCGTCGAGCCTTGCGGAAATCCTGTCCAAGGTTTCCTCGATTTTCGCGAGCGTCTCGTCCTCTTTCTGCTTGGCCTTCGATTCGCTTGCTTTCTTCGATTTTTCCTTGTACAGCTCGTCGCACAGCATTATCCCCGCGAGGATTGATATCTGCGTGTTTGAGCTGAGGGAACCGTTTTTCTCTATCTGCTCGGTTATCTGCTTGTAGTATTTGAGGAGTTTTTTGAGGTAGGCTTCGTCTTCGCCCGTTTTTATCGTGAACGACGTGCCGAGAGCGTCTATTTTCAGAAGTCCCATTGCGTCCTAGAATATGTCGAACTGCGGTCTGCCTGAATCTTGTGAGGGAGGATTTGTTATGCTTGCAATCTCCCCGACGGTGCGCCCGAGAAAATCCGCAATCTCCTCGACGGTGCGCCCTTTCTGAGCGAGGCTCAGGACAAGGTTCCTGTCGTCTTCTGTGGGGAATGCGTCTTCCGTCTCAGCGTTTTCTTCGCCCTGCTGGCTCTCGTTCTCCCATTCGGAGGGGGAATCGGTCTCGTCGTCGGTCTCTTCATCGTCCTCGGCGATTCCGTCGCTGAACGGCTCTTCCGTGGACTCTTCGGCAGGCTGGCTTTCGCTTTCCTGCTCGCTCTCGTCCTGCGGCTCGTCTGCAGGTTTTTCCTCGTCTGCGGCAGGGCGGGTTTCGGGGGCAGGCGATGCCCCCGCGCTTGATTCAGTTATGTTTCTCAACTGCTCAAGCGCCTTGATGATTCCAAGCTCAATCTTGCTTTGGTCTGTCTGAAAAGCCGAGAGCTGCTCCGTTTTCGCAGAAAGTGCGTTTGTGAGCTCTGCGCATTTGCTACGCAAAGCATCATTCTCTGCTGAAAGCCGCGCTATTTCATCGGACATCTGCTCGATTTTAGCCACGGCGCTTTCGACTTTTTGTTCCAGATTGAAAACTTGATCGAGTGAAATCATCTTTTTTTGCCTTTACTTATGCGTTGAGCGCTTTCTTGGCAGCCTCGACGACAGCCTTGAATGCGTTCGGGTCTTCGATGGCGAGGTTTGAGAGAGCCTTGCGGTTCAATGAGATTCCTGCCTTCGTGACTCCGTTGATGAAGCGTGAGTAGGTGAGGCCCTCAGCGCGGACAGCCGCGTTGATACGCGCGATCCACAACTGGCGGAAGTCGCCCTTCTTGTTGCGGCGATCGTCGTATGAGTGAGAGAGTGCCTTCACGACAGCGTCTTTCGCTGCCTTGTAGTTTGTTCCGCGGCGTCCCGTAAACCCTTTTGCGAGTTTGAGAATCTTCGCGCGGCGATTGTTGCGTTTTGTTCCGTCTATTGCTCTTGACATAGTAATCTCCTAGTGTGTTTTTCAGTGAAAATCCGGTTCGCTGCAGAAATCAGCCGTACGGGAGCTGCTGCTTGCGGATTCTCGCCGCTGAATCCTCTGAAAGAATTCCAGCGCCGCGAAGGTGCATCTTCCTCTTCGCGGACTTTTTCGTGAGGATATGGCGGAGGTTCATCTTCTTGTACTTTACCTTGCCAGTTCCAGTGAGTGAAAAACGCTTCGCAGCGGCTTTCTTTGTCTTCATCTTGTTCTTGGACATTTGTTTTTCCTCTGGGCCGCGCGACCTTATCGCCGACCCATAAAATGATTTATTTGGCCTTCGCGTTGATTGTCATCGACATGAATCTGCCTTCCATTGCGGCGGGCTTCTCCACGACGAACGAACCTTCGGTCAGCCGTTTCAATACCTCGTTCAGGACGTCATAACCGAGTTCAGTGTGGGCAAGCTCGCGACCGCGGAAGCGTATCGTTACCTTGACCTTGTTGCCCTCGTTCAGGAATTCCTGGACGTGCTTAGCCTTTGTGTCGAGGTCACCGGGGCCGATTTTCGGCTGCATCCTGATTTCCTTGATTTTCAAGGCTTTCTGGTTCTTGCGGGAATCACGGAGCCTTTTTTCCTGCTCGAACTTGTATTTACCATAGTCAGATATTTTACAAACCGGTGGATTTGCATTCGGAGAGACCTCCACAAGGTCAAGATCCCGCTCTTTCGCGAGCTTGAGTGCTTCGATCGTGGGCATTATCCTGTTCTGCCCGCCTTCTTCGTCAATAAGTCTGACCTCTCTCACACGAATCTGTTCGTTGATTCGTAATCCTTTTGGATCTGCCAATGTTCCCCCTGATGCCTTCGCAGGCACATTTGTAAAATTATTCTCCCATCATATCAGAAATCGATTTTTGATGTCTAGTAACCAGCGTTTCTGTCGCGCGTCAATTCCGGGCGGGAAGGCGTGGCGGGCGCTTTTTTCCGGCAACCGGAAAAAAAGTGTTGACATATTTTTTCTTTTGTCGTAATATCCTTTACATCATTTTTTTTGGACGGTTAGCTCAGTTGGTAGAGCCCCTGGTTTACACCCAGGTTGTCGGGAGTTCGAGTCTCTCACCGTCCATTTTTTTATGCCCTCCCGGTTCCGCTGAATCCCGCCGTGCGTTCTATTCAAGAATGTTTCTGTTTTTGCTAGAATGTCCTCCTATGAAAATGAATAACAATGCGCTTTCAAAGATAGTCGTTTCGTGCTGCGCGCTTTCCGCGGCGTTCTCTGTTTCGGCTCTCTCGTTCCATGCGGACATCTCGCTCCTCGCGTTTCCCTTTGCGGCGGCATACACGCTGGTTCTGTCGTATTTCGCCGTCTCGAAGCTGTTCGGCATCAGGCCGGGTGCGGCGTCCTCGGGCGGCGACCCCGCGTTCATCCCTGCCGTGAGGACGATGATGCAGTACGAGCCGTTCGTCCTTCTCATCTCGTTCGTGCTCCGCCGTGCGGGGGACGAGGGAACGCCGTACGCGCTCGACTGCATCGAGGTGTTCCTGTGGTGCGCGGTCTCCGTGCTCGTGCTCGTCGTTCTCCATTTCATATCGCCGAAGAGCATCCGCGCGTGGAGTCCCGTCTGGCATCAGGTGCTCGTCGACAGAAAATACGAGGCGCGCAAGGGGAGGTTCGGGCGCAGGTGGCTTCTCGTGGAGGCGCTCGGCTGGGTCGATGCCCTCGTCCAGGCCGTTTTTATGGTGCTTCTCCTCAATATATTCCTCGTCCAGCTCTACGAGATTCCGTCCGAGTCGATGGTTCCCGAATTCCTCGTCAAGGACAGGGTCGTCGTCTTCAAAGTGCTCAACGGCCCGAAATTCCCGCTTTCCGACATCGGGCTTCCTCCCGTGAAGAAATACGGCCGCGGCGACATCGTCGTGTTCAGGAACCCGCATTATTCGGCTGACAGGAAATCGGAGGTGCGGACGTTCGTCAGCCAGCTCGTTTTCATGTGCACGCTCACCATGAAGAACATAAACGTGGACGAGAGCGGGATGCCGAAAGCGGACCCGCTCGTCAAGCGCGTCGTCGGCGTTCCCGGCGAGCAGCTCGTCATGGTCGACGGCAGGCTGTATTCGCGGACGAAGGATTCCCCGTCGTTCTCCGTCGTCGAGGACGACGCGTCGTGGGCGTGCTGGAATTTGAACGCCGTCAAGGAGCCCGTGAAGAAGGGCATTCGGGAATTCGTCCTGAGCGCGGATGACGTCGCCGCGATGGAGCGGGTGGAGCGTGCGAAAAGCGCGTTGTCGGTTGAGGAGGCGCGGGAAAAATGCGCCGCGATTGCGGATGAATTCGACTCTCTCGTGGAGGGCGGCTCCGTCTCCTCGCGGAAGTTCGGCGGCGGCGGGGAATTCTCGCTCTCGCCGAGGGAGCTGTTCTCCTTCGCCTATTTCGACGGCATCGACAGGAAGTCGGTCTCTCTCTTCAACGCGGCGAACCGCTCGGAGTGGTTCCGTGAATTCATGACGGGGTGGTGCGCGTCCGTTCCCGATTTCGGTGACGACATGTACGCGGAATCGAATTTCAAGCTGAACCTGCTGTTCAAGATGAAGTTCGGGAGCGTCGTCGTGAAAAACGTGGAGAACCTGCTCGCGGGCGTGCCGATGTCGCTGTGGGATGACGGCGGCAGCGAAAAGGACGACCTCGTCTCGTATGTCGAGCTTCTCGACAGAAGAAGCATGCCGGTGTTCCCCGCCTCCGCAAGCGACGGAACGCCCTCGTACATACCGGAAAACTGCTACTTCATGATGGGCGACAACCGCTTCAACTCTCTCGACATGCGCCATTCGTACGAGCCGCATCTGGCGTCGTTGGCGGAGAGCGACAAATTCGGCGTCCTCTATCCGTCGAACATCGCGCCGATGTACGTTCCCCGGAGCAAGATTCTCGGCGTCGCGTCGTACCGCTTCTGGCCCGTCTCCCGCAAAGGCGTCCCCGGCCATACGGGAATGTAGAAGTTGGCATAGTGAGATAGCCTTTCCGGCAATTCCTGTTTTGTGTATTCTGCTTTTCAAGGGGACGCTTTGCGATGTGCGGCGGCTTGCCTCCGAATTCTCATGGATGAAGGAGGCTGTCTGTATGAAGATTTACGACATCGTGGTGCTTGTCATCATGATAATCAGTCTGATAATACAGGTGCTCTCTTTCCTGCTCAAATAGGTTGGAAGCATAAAAAAGCCCGCCCCAAGCTGACTACTTCGGCGGGCTTGTAACATAAGTTCAACGGAGGCTGGTCGCTCATTTCGCGGGCGTCCCCGTTTGCGTTGTATATTACGCGAGAAGCCCCGCTTCGTCAACGTTTTGCGATTCGCCTTTCCGCTGGGGACTGCCTTGCCGGTAATTCCCGTTTTGTGTATTCTGCTTTCATAAGGGGACGCTTTGCGATGTGCGGCGGCTTGCCTCCGAATCCTCACGAATGAAGGAGGCGCACTGTGACGACTTACGAGATTGTGATGCTCATCATCGCAATTGCAGGTTTAGTTATACAGGTGCTCACCTTCCTGAAGAAATAAGGGAAAGAGCATAAAAAAGCCCGCCCCAAGCTGACAACTTTCGTGGGCGGGTTTTATACCAATAGCTACGGAGGCTGGTCGCTCATTTCGCGGGCGTCCCCGTTTGCGTTGTATATTACGCGAGAAGCCCCGCTTCGTCAACGTTTGGCGGTTCGGCTTTCCGCGGGGATAGCCTTGCCGGTAATTCCCGTTTTGTGTATTCTGCTTTCATAAGGGGACGCTTTGCGATGTGCGGCGGCTTGCCTCCGAATTCTCATGGATGAAGGAGGCTGTCTGTATGAAGATTTACGACATCGTGGTGCTTGTCATCATGATACTCAGTCTGATAATACAGGTGCTCTCTTTCCTGCTCAAATAGGTTGGAAGCATAAAAAAGCCCGCCTCGTAGCTACCAACTCTAGGCGGGTTTGATAATCTTGCTACGGAGGCGGTCGCTCATTTCGCGGGCGTCCCCGTTTGTGTTGTATATTACGCGAGAAGCCCCGCTTCGTCAACGTTCGGCGAAAAACTCGATAGTAGGGCTGTTTAAACCTCTCTCCGTGGACGGATTAGGTTGGAAGCATACAAAAAGCCCTAAGCTCCGCTAAATCGCGGTTGACTTGCCTTGGATTGCAAGATAGCTTAGGGCTTGTTATTTTCTCTAAAATCCTCCTATTTCGTTAACTTTTCATACATCTTGAACAGCTCCGAGACAATCTCGGCTTCTGTCCTATCCGCCTTAAATCCGTACGCCTTCATCACTGCCTTGTCGTTCTCGCGGTGGGCTTTGTCGGCTGATTTTTCCGACAATAAAAAACGGCGCAACCAACAGGAACTTTTGCGGGTGGTCCGCTGCCGCTACATTGCTTCGGCCGCTTGCTTCCTGCGCAACGGCTTCGCCGCCCCTGCAATCCCTAGCCCGTCGGCTTTATGAAAATCACATGGATTCGCTCCGTGTGATTTTTTTCTCCTATTGCTCCTTGTTTTCTCCTATTCTTCATACTAAAATAGGAGATAGCCTGATTCAGTAGGAGAAAGCGATGAGGTCGTTTGATTATTCAAAACTTCAAAACTGTACGATTGATACCGAAATTCTGGGGTTCGTTTCAAAAATCCGGGAATACAAAGGCCGTCAGGAACTTTATGTTCATCAGAAGAAAGACAAACTTGATAAGCTCGTAGAAATAGCAAAAATCCAGAGTACGGAAAGCTCAAATAAAATCGAAGGAATTGTAACTACAGACTCACGAATCAAGCAGCTTGTTGCCGACAAAACTGCCCCTCGGAATCGTGACGAAAAAGAAATCATGGGTTATCGCGATGTTCTGAACATCATCCATGAAAATTTTGAATATATTCCCCTTACTTCAAATTATATCCTTCAGCTTCATAAGCATTTGTATCAATATGCAAGCCCTGATTTTGGAGGAAAATTCAAGAATGTTCAAAACTACATTGTTGCCAGCCTGCCGGACGGAAGCAGCCGGACTCTCTTTACGCCGCTTTCACCAATCGAAACGCCTCAAGCCGTTCAAAATCTTTGCGAGACATTCAATCATGCGATGGACATGGGCGAAATTGAACCGCTTCTTTTGATTGCAAATTTCATCAAGGATTTTCTGTGCATACACCCTTTTAATGATGGTAACGGAAGAATGTCCAGGCTTCTGACGACGCTTCTTCTTTACCGTTCTGGTTTTGTAGTAGGGAAATATATAAGCCTTGAAAAGAAAATCGAAAAAACAAAGGACACTTATTATGATGTTCTGGAAGCTTCTTCTGAAAACTGGAACGACGGCACGAATGACAACACGCCTTTTGTAAAATATCTTTTGGGAATAATTCTTGCCGCATACAGGGAATTTGAGGAGCGTCTTAACCTGATTGATGATACTGTTTCTGCGGCAGAGGCTGTGGAAAATGTCATCAGAAAAAGATTGGGTAAATTTACAAAAAGCGACATCCAGGAAGAGTGCCCGGCTTTCGCCCGACAGACTATTGAAAAAGCCATCAAGGAACTGTGCGATAGGGGCATGATTGAAAAAAAAGGCAGCGGGCGAGCTACCTACTATGTATGCAGAAATTAGAAAAAAAGCCCGCCGTAAGTGAACCAGACTTTCGGCGGGCTTTTTGCAAAGTTCTGCGGAGGCGGTCGCTTATTTGCAAGCGTCCCCGCAGAACTTTGCTATACAAGGCTACTGTGCTTTCGTCAAATCCTCGTACATCTTGAAAAGTTCGCCCACAATGTCCGCTTCCGTCATGTCATTTTTGAAGCCATATGCCGCCATGACCGCCTTGTCGTTCTCGCGGTGGGCTTTGCGTAAGTCGGCGGGCATGAAAGTCTCATCATACAAATCTGCAAGTGTATCTGAGAAATGATTTGCTCTTGCATCCAGAATTGCCTGCGCTGATTTTTCGATTGCAAATCTTTGCTCGTCTGTCGGATTGCACCATGGAAAGTTATTGTAAACGATATTGCCAGAATACTGATAACGAGTTTCCAATCTCCCTGCGACTACACGCATCCAGTCGTTGTGCACATTACTCATAAGAACCCCGAATTCATAAAGGGTGGCATCAGGAACAATAAGAGTGCTTCCATTTAATATTATTTCAGGTGAGACAAAAGCAATAGGAATATACTCTCTGCGTTCTGAAGAAACTTTTGGAATTGCTAGCATTGGACTTTCAGGCTGCCGGATTTCACCAAAAAGCCATGGCGTGTCGGCAAGTTTCAATGTCTGTGGGCGAGATGACTTGCTTCGGAAATCTTTTGTCTCCTGAACACGAGCAGAAATCAGCTTTGATTGTCGAAGTTCCTTGACGGATGCATCTTTTAGCCAAAGACAGAACCGCTCACCATTGTTCAGAAGTTCATCACCACCAACATATTTTCTAATGAACTTTTCATTACTTGGATTTTCAGTAATGACGGCATCAGCTTCTTCTTTTGAAAGTATCAAGTGGTTGTCGTCAATCGGCATACTTCCGTAAACAATTTTTGGAACATTACACAATGCTTTTGCCCTGTTCTCAATGAAAACATCAGTTGCATCAATAAGGTAGCCGTTTATATGATTTGCCAGATTTTTGTTTCCACCTTCGTCAAAAATAATCTTGGCTTTTTTAGGAGAAGAAGAATTATGGCTAAAACCGATTATTACGCAATGAACATGAGCCTTTTCTGTGCTTTCTGAATCCCAGCGGAAAGTACGCCATGAATAATCTATTTCAAGACCCTGCTCAGAAAGATATTTCCACAAAGTTGGCACTTGTTCGCCTTGTGTGATTGAATTTGTCGATACGAAAGCACATTTTGTATTTGTGTTTTTAATCAGTTCAATCGCCTTTGCATACCACCCCGTAACATAATCAAGATTTCCAACGCCCTTTACAGTTTTTGGGAAAAGAGCGACAAGTTCTTCTTTCTGATTTTTTGATTGTTCTTTTTTTCCCACAAACGGCGGATTTCCCATGATGTAATTATATTCGTGCGCCGTGCCGTCCACCTGCGTAGTGAAGCCCGCAAACAGTCCGCCGATGTCGTTGTTGCCGTCTTGCGGTTTCAGCGTCTTCCAGTCCGTTCGGAGCGCGTTGCCTTCCACAATAAACGCGTTCGTCGTCAGTGGCAAAAAGTCGATGTTCTGGCTCAAAATCGCTTCGGTTTCGGCAATCATCTGGCTTTCGGCAATCCACAGCGCAGTTTTGGCAACGGTTACGGCAAAGTCGTTGATTTCGATGCCAAAAAACTGGTTGATGTGCACTTTTATGAACTCGTCAAAGCCAAGAACTGTTTCGCCATTGTTCAGAATCGAGATGACGCGGTTTTCAAGTCGTCTGAGCGAAAGGTATGTTTCTGTGAGGAAGTTGCCCGAACCGCAAGCGGGGTCAAGGAACTTCAAAGAGCCGAGTTTTTCTTGAAATTTCAGCAGTTTGTCCGTTTTGGCTTTTGCTTGTTTTGTGTCGCAAATTGTTTCAAGCTCTTTTTCAAGGTCGTCCAAAAACAGCGGGTCGATGACTTTGTGAATGTTTTGAATGCTTGTGTAGTGCATTCCGCCCTTGCGCCTTGTTTCGGGGTTGAGAGTGGACTCAAAGACTGCGCCGAAGATTGTGGGGGAAATCTCGCTCCAGTTGAAAGGCGCGCACTCTTTCACGATGACGTCTATTATCTCTTTCGTGAAGTTTGGGATTTCGATGTTCTCGTCTTTGAACAATCCGCCATTGACGTAAGGGAACGGCTTTAGTGTTTCGTCGTATTGGTCGCGCTCGGCTTCTTTTGTGTCGAGCGCCTTGAAGAGCTCAATCAAGCCCTTCCGCACGTTCGGCAGGTTGAAGCTCTTGAGATAATCCTCGAAAGCTGTCCGTGTTGCGAAAAGTCCAGCGTCCTCGGCATAAAGGCAAAAGACGATGCGGACGCAGAGGATATTCAGGCTTCGAAGGCTTTTTTCGTTTAGCTCTTTGTACTGTGGCAAGATGGCAGAATAGAGCTTGTCGACGAGTTTTCCCGCCTCAATCGAAAGCGCTTCTTCGCGCCTTATGTTCTCGTTCTTCTCGTCAATCAAAAACTGCAATCGATAATATTCTTTGCCCAAGTCTTTCAGGAAAATCTGCTCTGCCTCTGCTTCAGGCGTTTCAAGGTCGTAAACCAGAAATTCGGCAAAATTGCAGACAACAATCCATCTCGGCTTTTCGCTCGCCTTCATTTCGCTAACGTATCGCTTTGCCTGCTCGAACGGGGTAAGAACTGCGCCGTCTGACTGCTCATATGATTTGTGCAAGTCGATTTTTGCGCCTTTTTGCTCAATCAAAACTTTTGTGTCTGCGATATAAGCGTCGATGTAGCTTGTGTGGCTCAATTTTACGCGCTTTTCAAACTCGATGTAATTGGCAGGGCTTACAATGCCGAAGACATCGCCCAGAAGTCCAATCCAAAACCGCTGCGACTCCTGTTTTTCGTCGCCCTTGTCTTTCCAAAAGTCCGCGAACTCCGCCGCAGCCTTTCTTTGCTCACTTTCAGTTTTCATAATGCAATCATATCAGACCCCTCAAAAAAAATCCCCGCCACCACTGTTGATACGGCATCGGTATCATCGTTGA
Source organism: Treponema saccharophilum DSM 2985 (assembly GCF_000255555.1). GTDB lineage: Bacteria > Spirochaetota > Spirochaetia > Treponematales > Treponemataceae > Treponema_D > Treponema_D saccharophilum. The sequence goes on along the minus strand of NZ_AGRW01000043.1, from coordinate 56,067 downwards.
TATAGCAGATTAACCAGAAAAAATTGTGGTGGCGTTACGAAAGCCGTCCGGAATGACCGGGTGGAAGCCAATGAATAATGCGGGCAACAAAAAAGCACGGGCAAAATACCCGTGCCTTCAAAAATCCCTTTTTCAGGTCATCGCAAATCCCAAGGCAAGCAAACCCTTGCAGGGGAGGAACTCCGTTCCTCCCGCGCCCGCTCCGGAAATCGGATGACCCTACTCAAGGAAAGCGGGCGCCAGCCTACCGACCGTGGCAGTTCTTGAATTTCTTTCCCGAGCCGCAGGGGCAGGGGTCGTTCCTGCCTATCTTGTCGGTGGGGCGGATAACCTGCACAGGGCGTCCCGTCGAGGCTCCCGCCATCGTCCGCGCCGCCTGCTGCTTGGCGTTGTCCATCAGCTTGCTCGCCGCCTGCGCCTGCTGGCTCATCGACTGCGCTTCCTGATGCTGCGCCGACATCTCGCGGATGAGGCCCTTCTGCTGCAGCTTCATCACCATCTCGGGCGTGAGCTGAACCTGGAGGCTCCTCGTCTTGAGGATGTTCCCCACGACGGTCAGGCGGATTTTCTCGATAGCGTCGTCGAATTTGTTGAACCCGTCGATTTTGTATTCCGTGAGCGGGTTCTTCGAGCCGTACGAGCGGAGGTGGACCGCCTCGCGGAGCCCGTCGAGGTATTCGAGCTGGTCGAGCCACGTGCTGTCGATTTCGCGGAGGTACTTGTAACGGATGAACCTGTTGAACTCGCTCTTTCCCGACGGCGCCTCGTCGCTGTCCTCAAGCGCGCTCTGGAGCTTCGCGAGCGCGTCGAACGACTGCTCTCGCGACTTGATTTCCGTCTGGATGATGGTGTTGACCTTCTCCTCGTCGAGCTCCTCGGGCGGAAGTTGGAAGCCGAACGCCTCGCGGATGTTGTCGAGTATCCGCTTCTGCGCGTCCTTGTCCTTGCGGCTCCTGTCGTACTCGGCGAACCATGAGGCGACGTATTCCTTCGCGGTGTCCGTTATGCGCTCCGCCAAATCCTCGTCGGTGAGAATCTCGTCGCGCTGCTGGTAGATGAACTCGCGCTGCTCGTTGAGGACGTCGTCGTAGTCGATGAGGTTCTTTCGTATCTCGAAGTTGCGCTCCTCGACCTTCTTCTGCGCGTTCGCGATTCCCTTGTTGAGCCACGGGTGGTCAATCGGCTCGCCCGGCTGCATTCCGATTCTCGTCATGATGTTCTTCATGCGGTCGCCGCCGAAGAGGCGCATGAGGTCGTCGTCCATGCTGATGAAGAATTTCGAGCGTCCCGGGTCTCCCTGGCGTCCCGAGCGCCCTCGCAGCTGGTTGTCGATGCGCCGCGACTCGTGCCGCTCGCTTCCGATGACGTACAGGCCGCCGAGGTTCTTCACCTCCTCGTAGTCCTTCTGCCAGTTCTCCCTCTCGATTTTGAGCGCGCTCTCGTACTGCTCGGGCGTCGCGTCCGTGCCGCACCGCTTTCTCGCCCTCATCTCGGGGCTTCCGCCGAGCTTGATGTCCGTTCCGCGTCCCGCCATGTTCGTCGCGACGGTGACGGCTCCCTTCGCGCCCGCCTCCGCGATGATGAGCGCCTCGCGCGCGTGGTTCTTCGCGTTGAGGACCTCGTGCGGGATTCCCTTCCGCGTCAGGAGGTTCGACAGGTGCTCCGACTTCTCGACGGAGACCGTTCCGACGAGCACGGGCTGTCCCTTCTTGTGCGCCTCCTCGATTTCCTTCGCGATGGCGTTCCATTTGTCGCTCTCGTTGAGGTAGACCTCGTCGTTCTCGTCGATTCTCGCGACGGGCTTGTTCGTCGGGATGACGACGCAGTCGAGCTTGTAGATTTTGCTGAACTCGACCGCCTCCGTCGCCGCCGTTCCCGTCATGCCGGAGAGCTTGTCGTACATGCGGAAGAAATTCTGGAACGTGACGGTCGCCATCGTGCGGTTCCGCTGCGCTATCCTGACGTGCTCCTTCGCCTCGATCGCCTGGTGGAGGCCGTCGGAATACCGGCGCCCCTCAAGGATGCGCCCCGTGAATTCGTCGACGATTTCGACCTTGCCGTCGCGGACGACGTACTCGACGTCCTTCTCGTAGAGCACGTGCGCGCGGATTGCCTGCGTGAAGTAGTGAACCCACTCGAAATTCTGCTCGTCGAAGACCGTCGTGTTCGGCTCGATGAGGTTGTGCGCGTGGAGGATTTCGTCGATTTTGTTCATTCCCTTGTTTGTGAACGACACGCGCTTCGACTTCTCGTCGATTTTGTAGTCGCCCTTGAGCGCGGCGCGCTCCTCGGGAAGCATCTCCACCTCGTCGGGGTAATCCTGCGTCTTGGGGTCCTTCTCCATCTCCTCGAACAGCCCGACGTACTTGTCGACCTCGTAGAACTTGAACGTGTCGTCGTCGCCCTGGCCGGAGATGATGAGCGGCGTCCTCGCCTCGTCGATGAGTATCGAGTCGATTTCGTCGACGATGCAGTAGTTGAACCCGCGCTGCACTTTAATCGACATGTCGTTGACCATGTTGTCGCGGAGGTAGTCGAACCCGAACTCGTTGTTCGTTCCGTATGTGATGTCGCAGTTGTAGTTCATCTTGCGGACGGCGTTGTCCATGTTCGAGAGTATTTTCCCGACCGTCACGCCGAGGAAGCTGAACACTGGGCGCATCGTCTCGGCGTCGCGCTCGGCGAGGTAGTCGTTGACGGTGACGACGTGGACGCCCTTTCCCGTCAGCGCGTTGAGGTACGACGGAGCGACGGCGACGAGCGTCTTTCCCTCGCCCGTCTTCATCTCCGTAATCTTGCCCTGATGGAGGACGATGGAGCCCATCACCTGGACGTCGTATGCCCTCTCACCCCTGACCCTGAACGCCGCCTCTCGCGCCACGGCGAAGGCTTCCGGCAAAATATCGTCCAGCGACTCGCCCTTCGCGAGACGCTCCTTGAAAATCTGGGTCTGTTTCGGGAAATCATCGTCGGCAAGCGATTTCGCCCATTCTTCCTTGGCGTTCACCGCGGCGACGATTGGCTTCAACTTCTTCACATCGCGTTCGTTCTGCGAACCGAATATGACTGACAAAACTTTATCTAACATAATGTTAGCCATAATAATTGAAAACATGAGCAACGTCGAGGGCAGAGGCTGCCTTTCGGGGATTGCCGCGCAAGATTGAAAACCGCGCCCTTAATCGGTATCCTTTTCGGAAAAACGGTAAAAATAATGGAAAGGAAAAACATTTCTAAGATAGCGCTCGCCCTCCTTGCCGCGCTCGCGTCGTCGTCCTGCTCCCGGCCGGAGAAAATCGCGTCCGTGAGCGAGAACGATTTGTTCACGCTCAATTACGGCAACTTCGAGGACGAGCTGAACGTGTTCGACCTGGCGTCGGCGGGAAGCATAAACACGTTCATGACGATGCGGGATGGCTTCTTCTACATCGCGAACGGCGAGTCCAAGCGCATACTCGAGCTCAATTCGTACGGCGACCTGTTGAGCCTCTACTACAACGAGGACTCGATGTACAACCTCGACTTCGCCGACGAGAATTCCGGGAATTCGACGAAGAAGGCTGTCTCGTATCCGTTCAACAAGCTCGGGCCCGTCGCCGTGGACGCCGACAAGCGCCTCTACGCCGTGGACACGCTCCCGCCCGAGCGGCACGAGATGGACGAGGAGCGGCAGCTGCTTCTGAGCAACATCGTCCTGCGCTTCGACTCCGACGGGAAATTCATCGACTACATCGGGCAGCAGGGGCCGGGAGGCACGCCGTTCTCCTTCGTCAAGGGAATATACGCCACGAAGGACGGAGAGCTCGTCGTCGTCTGCTGCACGAACGGCGGGTTCGACGTCTTCTGGTTCGGCACGAACGGGTTCCTCCTCTACCAGCTTTCCGTGAACGAGGACAACGTCCCGAAACTGCAGCGCGACGGCGCGGAGGGGAGCGCGCACCTTTCGATAGAGAACGTCGTCCCCGACTTCAGCAGCCACAAGGTCTACCTCAAAATCGACTACTACGAGGATTCCATCGACTCCGACCTCAAGGTGCAGTCCGGAATCGACTACGCGAAGACGATGCTCTATCCGCTCGACGTCACCACGGGCGCGTACGAGGACGGGTTCGACATTCCGGCTTACGAGTATTCCTCGAGCGAGGGGCTGTCGCAGGAAATCGAGACGATTCCGTTCGACTTCCTCGGCGTCACGGAGAACGGGTGGTTCTTCTTCATGATTCCCGTCGACGACGGCTATCTCGTGCAGATGGTGCAGCCTGACGGGCAGCGCGTCGTCAAGCGCCATCTTTCAGTCGATCACGGGCGGATTCTCTACCATTCGATAGCGCTGAGCGACAGCGGAATCGTCAGCGGGCTTTTCGTGCGCCGGGAGAACGCCGAGGTTGTCTGGTGGAGAACGGATTCTCTCATAGCTTCGTTCGGAAGCTGAGGAGGCGGCGATGGATTTTTCCGATATTCCCGAGGGGCACGCCGACGGCGAGGAGCCTCTCGTCTTCCATTACAGCAGGGAGCGTCGCCTTGAGCATGCCCCGCAGATTGTGCGCGACTACTACGACGGGAAGCTCACGGCGTTCCGTCCGGGGCTGTTCAAGGCGCTCGTCGCGACGAAGGCGAACCGCTTCATGCTCTTCGCGCTCGTCCTGTGCTTCTGCGTCGTCCTCTTCAACGCGTTCTTCGGCCCCAAGGAGAACGCCGAGACGTACAGGGGAATCCCCCTCGTGCTGAAGACGTTCCGGTTCGCGGAGTCGTCCGCCGGGGAGGTTTTCGCGGTCGTCGAGGTTGGCGACGCGGAGAAGCGGTACGCGGATTCGTACGGGAACGGCAACGAGGTCGTTATCACGGCTAAATTTAGGTTCCTAGATGTCGATAATCAGATAGTCCTCGACGAAGCGGAGAAAACCGCCGTTTATTCCGGCGGCAAGATGAGCCTCGGCGTCAAGGCGCAGGATTTCGAGCTTTCCTCCGTGGAGGCGCTGATACTGCTCCGAAACGCCGGCATCGACGCGAGCGTTTCGCTGAGGTCGAAAATATCGAGGTGACGGCAGAGCCGCCGCCTGTGCCAGGAAATCGAAAAATGTTGCAGTTCTACTTTCTTTCTGTTTTGCTGAATGTCCTCTGCGGATTCGTGCTTGTCTATGCCGCCGCGAAATCAAGCGCGCGGAATTCCGCCATGTACAGTTCCGACGACGGGGACGATTTCTTCAACAGCATTGACGGCGACACCCCGTTGCCCGATTCCGAGACGGATGAGCGCCTGCGCCCGTTCCTCTCCTTCCTCAACGACTCGACGTTCAGGCTCGTCCTCGGCTCCGTGTCGATGCTCGTCGGCTTCATAAAGCTTTTCTATTCCGTGCGGAACGACATCGCCGTGCTCGGCGATTTGCTTCCCGCTCTCGCAGGTCTTTGCGGCGGTTCGTGCCTCCTTTTCGATTATTTCGACGCCCGCTCCGAATTCGGCCTGTCCATCCCCGAGCCGCTTGAGAACGTCATCGTCGGCGGACGGCGCTACATCGGCCTGTTCTGCATCGTCGCGGGACTCCTCCATTTCATATTCCCGAAAGTGATTCTTCTGTAAGGGGCGCTTGCGACATTCACGCGTTCTGAGTTCGGCTTGGTTGGAGCAAGCGCACGCAGCACGTGCCGGGGGCACGTGTGCGCCTTGGTGGGGGTTGCGCGCGTGTGTGTGGATTTTGTCGTTCTAAGTTTGTTTTGCGGAGTTTCTGCGTTCCAAGTTCGGCTTTGTTGGAGCAAGCGCGCGCAGCACGTGCCGGGGGCACGTGTGCGCCTTGGTGGGGATTGCGCGCGTGTGGCGGTGGTTTTTCGTTCCAAGTTCGGCTTGCAGGGTTTCCGCGTTCTAAGTTCGGCTTTCATGGAGCAAGCGCACGCAGCACGTGCCGGTGGGCACGTGTGCGCCCGGATGGAATTGCGCGCGTGTGGGGGGATTTTTGCGTTCTGAGATTTTGTTTGCGTGGATTTTCCCGTTCTAAGTTCGGCTTTCATGGAGCAAGCGCACGCAGCACGTGCCGGGGGCACGTGTGCGCCCGGATGGGATTGGCGTGCGTGGGGCGGTGGTTTTGCGTTCCAAGTTCGGCTTGCGGAGTATTTTCGTTCTGAGTTCGGCTTGCGGGGTATTCCTGCTCTAATGGGAACGATGTTCCTGCTCTAATGGAAGTGGCGTTCCTGTTCTAATGGGAACGGCATTCCTGTTCTAATGGGAACGTCGTTCCTGCTCTAATGGGAGCGTCGTTCCTGCTCTAATGGGAGCGTCGTTCCTGCTCTAATGGGAGCGTCGTTCCTGCTCTAATGGGAGTGGCGTTCCTGTTCTAATGGGAACGATGTTCCTGCGTTTTTGCTTCGTCTTATTGGTGATGTTCAGAAAGGCGCCGCCCGGTTCTTTTGTTGCGAAACTCGAATCTCTCGCTTCCATACAATGCGGCGAATAATTTCGTGGCGGGGAGGGGGAGCCGTTTTTTGGTGCGGTGTGGTAGAATAGGACGGGTTTTGTGTTGGCTTCCATTAAAAAAAGGGGAATCGATTATGAAAACGTTCCGGAAATTTTTCGGCATTTTGGCTGCCGTCCTTTCATTTTTTGCGGTGTCGTGCGCGCTTTTTGGGGATGAGGAAAGTGGCGTTGAGGAATCGGCGGGGGCGCTGACGGCATCCGTGAGCGGGAGCGTCTCCCTTTCTGGGGCGGCGCCGGGCGCTCTCCGGAGCAGTGCGGCGCGGACTGCGCTTCCGTCGCTGGGCGAGGAAATCTCGTATTCCGTGGAGGCCTCGGACGGGGAGATAAAGTACACCGCCGATGTCGATGCGGAGAATCTCACGTTCTCGTTCGGCGACCTTGCGGTTGTTGAGGGCGGGACTGAGTACACGATTACGGCGACGGGAAAATCAGGCGGCGTGGCAGTGCTTTTTGGCAAGGTGACGGAAACGCTTCGTCCCGGCGACGCGTTTTTCTGCGAGGTTCCCGTAAAGCCCTATATGGACAGCGGGACGGGGAACGTCAGACTCGAAATAGACGTCAGCGAAACTGAAATAAAGTCGTGCGCGATAGAACTTGACGGCGGCTCCGTTTCATCTTGCCCCGTAGATTCCGACGGGAAAATCCTTTTTGAGAAGACGCTTGATTCGGGATGCTACGATGCGGTTTTCAGCTTCTACAGCACGGCGGATTCATCATCCGCGGATGGTGTTCTCCTCTACGAATTCCGCGAGTCCGTCCACGTCTGCAAATCGCTTGTGACGGATTCGTGGTTCGGCTCGTCGGCGTACATCACCACGGACGGGGAATGCGTGATAACAAAAACGCTCGTCGATAAGTTCGCGCTTTCGAGGATTTACGTGTCGTCGAAAAAATCGGACAGCAAGGAGACGGGGACGCGCGCGGAGCCGTACAAATCGGTTGCCCGTGCGATGAATGCGCTCCTTGATAAAGATACCGACTACACGATACTCGTCGACGGGGAGCTTACGGGCGCGCAGACAATCCCGGATACGCTCAAAAAAGATGGAACTGGCGCATATAAAGCCAAGTCTCTCACAATTTCCGGGGCAACTGGAAATACAACAGACAGCTTGAAAGGCGGATTTACTTCAAGCTCAAACGGAACGACGCTCAAGATTCTTACCGACGTTCCCGTGACAATCAAAAATCTAAAAATCACCGGCGGATATGCGGCTTCATCTTCTGCAGGCGGCGGCGGTCTGTATGTTAAGGGTGATGTCACGCTTTCGGAAGGCGCGCTTGTTTCAGGAAATTACACCGCTTCTTGTGGCGGCGGAATCTACAACGATTCTAAAACACTTACGATTGAAGATGGTGCGGAAATTTCTGGCAATTACGAGAAGGGCGTTTCCAACTGCGGTGGAGGCGGTATTTTTAACTATAAAGGAACTCTCATAATCAGCGGTGGAGTTATAAAAAACAACAGCGCGGACCATGACGGCGGTGCGATTTATACTAAAGAAGGGACCTGCTACATTTATGGTAATACCCTGATTGGAAAAGATGTTACTGCTGCTCCGGGTGAATGGTACAATGGAAGTAATAAGGCAGAAAACGGGGGCGCAATCTGTGTTAATGGTGGTAATGTTTATATTGGCTACAAAAACAACAACGGAACGGCATCGAAAGATGATGAAGCCAGTGTAAAAGTTACGGGAAACGCCGTAAAGTCGAGCAGCTCAAAGGGCGGCGGCATTTATGTTGCGGCGGGAATCGTACAGATTGCAAAAACCAGTGTTGGGTTTAATTATTCTCCAAAGGATGGGGGCGGAATTTACACTACAGGAACTGTTCGCCTTATGGAAGACGCCGTGATAAAGGGAAACAAAGCTTATAGTTATGGCGGAGGCGTTCATGTCAATAAAAAAGGAAGCCTCAGCATGGCGGGCAACTCAATTATCGGCGGAAGTGAAAGTGGAGAAGCAAATACGGCAGCTTCTGGCGGCGGTGTTTATGTTGCAAGTAATAGTACGGTTACTGGAGATGAAGCAACTGTAACATTCGGAGTGTCAGGAGCTTCCGTAAGTCCGTCTATTACCGGGAACTCTGCGACAAGCGGCGGTGGTGGTGTGTATATTGACAATTTTGGAGCTACATTCAATATGCACTCAGGAACTATCAGCAACAACAAGGTTGTCACCGGAACAACTGGTGGCGGCGGTATTGAGATTAGCTACGGAACTTTCAACATGGAATGTGGAACAATCAGTGGTAACAAAATTGAAACTCCGGGTACTTCTGTTCTTGGAGGAGCAGTTGATGTCAACGTGGGTGGAAAATTTAATATCAAAGGCTCTGTCTCAATTCCTTATGGCGGAGAAAAATACAATAATGATGTAAACCTTAGAAGCAACCCGATTACGATTACAGGGGCAATTACTTTATCGGAAGGTGAAACTTTTGTTGCCGCTATTATTCCGCAATCATACGCAACGAGTACACAAGTGTTTGAAATTGTGGAAAATCCAAATCCTATGACGACTCTTTCGAGAGCAAAAAATAAGTTCTCATTAATTCAAAAAGATGGTGAATCATGGTTCATCAATAATCAGGGGTACCTGCAAGTCGGCACTTTGGTACAGTCTGCAACAGATTTAATGAATAACTTTGCAAATATTAACACTATGACATCTGAACAAACTGCTGATTTATACATAGTTTTTGATAGAGACATCGATATCAGTTCTGAAACAAATTGGATGCCGATTGGTTATGCTTCAAACTCTGCCGAAAGTGAAGGAACTGATCTTGTGGAATTTAAAGGCACAATAGACGGCAACGGACATACACTTACCATAAGTGACAATCAGTCAAAACGCTTTTCGGCTTTATGTTACACTAATAATGGTGTAATACAGAACATAAAGATTAAATCTACAAAGACAATCGCTTTCAATACCAATGCACCGCATTTTAATTTTTCTGGTATTTGCGTGAATAACAATGGTATAATTAAAAATTGCTGGAACGAAATAGACTGTGAGGGAATTACATTCGAAGGTTGTGGTGGAATATGTATAACCAACAATGGGGTGATTGAAAATTGCATAAATACTGGCAGCATAACTTCTACATTCCATACGAATGGTTGGGGCGGCATATATCAGCCGGCTGGTGGTATTGTAGGTACTTTGACTGGTAACGGTGTAATAAAGAATTGTGTGAATTACGGAACTGTAAAAGTTCCAAAGAAATTTGATCATCCAGACGGATTATCTGGCTTAGCAGGAGCTATAGCAGGCTATTCACCATCGGACGGGAATATCATTCAGAACTGCTATTGGCGTTATAATTGTGTAAGGTCAAATGCAACTCAATCATCGGAAGGTAAATTTAATACAAGCGCAACAGATGATTTGAACTGGATGATTTGTAAATCTCAGAATTATGATACCACTCAAATACGAAAAGGTACATTTACAGGTAATGGCTCTTTCGCAGCAAACAATAACGGAACTCTTACAGCCGCAAGCGCAGATGACGCCGGAACTGCCCAGACACTGCAATACGGCACGAATTTGCTTACCGCGCTGAACAGCTTTGTCAGCGACAATCCGGATGACGGCATTTGCGAGTGGAAGTCCGGCTCATCTTATGCCGCGATACTGGAGTGCTTCAGCGACGACTGAGGCGCGGAGGGGGAGTTGTTTTGGGCACGGTGTGGTAGAATAGGATGGGTTTTGTATTGGCTTCCATAAAAACGGAGAAATGGTTATGAAAACGTTCCGGAACTTTTTCGGCATTTTGGCTGTCATTCTTTCATTTTTTGCGGTGTCGTGCTCGCTTTTTGGGGATGAGGAACATTCTGCGGAGGAAAACGTCGTCGAGCCGGCGCTGACGGCATCCGTTCGTGGGAGCATGGACGTTTCCGGGGCGGCACCGGGCGTTTTTCGGAAAAATGCCGCGCGGACGGCTCTTCCATCGTTCGGGAGCATCTCGTATTCCGTCGTTGCTTCGGGCGGCGGAAGGAGGTACGAGGCGTATGTCGATTCGGAGAATCTCTCGTTCTCGTTCGACGAGCTTGCGGTTGTTGAGGGCGGGACGGAGTACACGATTACGGCGACGGGGACTGTTTCGGGAAGCGAGGTTGTTTCCGGAAGTTGTGCCGTCACGCTTCGCCCGGGCGACGCGCTCGTCGAGGACATAACCGTAAGGGGTGCGGCTTCGGAAAGCGGGAAAGTGAACCTGACGATTGTCGTGTCGGGGACAAGCATCGAATCGTGCAAAATAAGCGGGGAAGGGTACTCCGGAAATTGTGACGTTTCCGGCGGGACGATAACGTGGAACCCCTCCGACAATGTTCCTTCCGGAACGTATACGTTCGGCTTTTACGACGCGAATGCTGTTCTCCTCTATGAATTCCGCGAGTCCGTTCAGTTTTACGGCGGTCTTGTGACCGACGTGTGGTTCGGCTCCTCCCCGTACATCGCGGACGGTGAATGCGTGATAACGGAAGAGCTCGTCAAGAAATTCGCGCTCACGAGGATTTACGTCTCCGAGACCGGAAACGACGGCACGGGAAGCGGAACGCGGGCGAAACCGTACAAATCGATTGCAAAGGCGACGTGCGCGCTCATGGATTCCGCTACCGACTACACAATTGTCGTGGACGGAACGCTGACGGGCAATCAGGAAATCACCGATACGGTGACTTCGGAGAAAGCAAAGTCGGTTACGGTTCAGGGCGCGAACGGAAGCGGAACCGACATCCTCGACGGGAACAATTCCGGCTCCGTCCTCACGATAAAGACGAATGTTCCAGTCACAATCAAGGACATCAAAATCACGAGGGGAAAGGCTGAATTCGGCGGCGGTATCTACATTGGGGAAGGGGCGGACGTGACGCTCGAAAATTCGGAAGTCAGCAAGAACAAGTCGTCAAAGTACGGCGGCGGGATTGCCGTCTTCTGCGGCATCCTCACGCTGAAAAACAGTTCCGTAAATGAGAACAGCACGACGACTCAAACTCAAGGTGTCGGCGGCGGAATTGCCCTTTACGGAACTGAAACTGCTGAGGCGAAACTCACTATGGAGGAAGGTTCCGTCATAAGCGGAAACAATACATACCAGAACAAAAGCGGCGGCGGCGTGAGCCTGTATAACGGAAAAACGTCGTTCACAATGAACGGCGGGCTTATCGAAAAGAACACTGCCTATGCCGGCGGCGGCGTTGACGTGTGCAACGGCTCGTTCACCATGAAAGGCGGAACTGTTTCCGAAAACACCGCGACGCATTCCGGTTCCGGCGACATTGTCGGCGGCGGGGTGAATATCCGGGGAACTGGTTCCTTCTCGATGGAAGGCGGCACGATTTCCGGAAATACCGCAAAAGAAGGCGGCGGCGGCGTTGCGGTTCATAGCGGGTTGTCTTTTTCGATGAGCGGTTCTGCTTATATTCCGTATGGCGGAAGCAAAGGCAAGAATGACGTGATGCTCATCGACGCCGACACGCTCATCACGATTGGCGGCGCGCTCACTCCTCCTGCGGCGGCGACGGACTCTTCGGGAAAAACAACCGTCGCGACGATAACGCCTGAATGGAATCGCGGAAAATCTGTCATAAAAGCTGGCGGAACGGTAACCGACGTTTCTGCTTACAAAAATTATTTTGGGCTTTCTGAAGATGGGTGGCTTTTAAAGCCTAATGCCGCTAATACGGATTTGCTCATCGACGCTCCGATATATGTGAAAAACAGCGGAAACGACGACACGGGAACGGGAACGAAGCAGAATCCGTACAAGACGCTCGAAAAAGCGTGCGGGCAGCTTTCGGACGGCGGCGTCGACTACACGATTTACGTTGACGGCGAGCTTACTGGCGTGCAGGTAATCCCCGATACGGTGACTTCGGCAAATGCAAAGTCTGTTACGGTTCAGGGCGTGAACGGGCTTGACGAGAGCGGAGTGCCGAAGGACAAAATCAACGGGAACAATTCCGGCTCGGCGCTCACGATAAAATCGGGCGTTTCCGTGACGATAAACGAGCTTGCGATTACGGGCGGAAAAGCAGGACGCGGTGGCGGAATCAATATCGCGTCTGACACGACCGTCGTTCTTGACGGCGGGACTGCCGTCAGCGGAAATTCCGGAGAGCGCGGCGGCGGAATCGCAGTCGGAGGGCAGAGCTCGACTGTCGGCGGCAAACTGATTCTCAAGAACTGCAAGATTCACGACAATTCGGCGGACGGTTGTGGCGGCGGAATCTTCTGCGAGGACGGCGGAAAAACGGTGGAGGTCGAAATATCCGGGGACTCCGTGGAAATCTACAGCAACAAATCTGAAAACAGCAATGATGACGGATGGCGCGGCGGCGGCGGTATCCGTGTCGGAAATCGCGGGAAAGTAACGATGAACGGAGGAAAAATTTACAGTAACAGCGTGAAAACGAAAGGCGCGGGCGTGAGAGTGAAGGGGACGAGCGCCGTGTTTATTATGAACGCCGGAGAAATTTACGGAAATACCTGCAACAACGATGGCGGCGGCGTCTGGAGTGAAAATACGTTCACCATGTCCGGCGGAACGATAAGAGGCAACTCTGCTTCAAACGGCGGCGGCGTTTACATGAACGGCGGAACGTTCACCGTGAAGGAAGATGCCCAAATTGATGGAAATACAGCCTCGACGACCGGCGGCGGCGTTTATACGAACGGCGGAACGTTCACCATGACGGGAAATGCCCAGATTGTTGGAAATTCAGCTCCGACCGGCGGCGGAGCTTACGTTTTTGACGGAACGCTCGACATGCAGGGCGGAAAAATCGGGACAAGTGCCAAGCCGAACACGTGCAGTGCTACAGGTAACGGAGCGGGCGTTATTGTGCGTTCTTATGCTACTGCGATATTTAAAATGAGCGGCGGCGCGACGGTCGCAAAAGAAAATGAAGTATATCTTCCGGGGACATCTTCTATGATAACTGTCGCCGGAACATTGTCAGGAACTGCCCCAGTCGCGATGATAATGCCTGCGAGCTACACTGCAGACAGGCAGGTTCTTGGAGGAACGGGAGTAAGTGGCGGATACAAGAAATTCGCGCTTGAAAAAAAAGGCTACTACATCGACAGTGAGGGAAAAGTTCAGGAAGGTTATTTTGTTACTGCGGCAAATGCTTCAAGCACGATAACAAGCCTTACAAGCTCTGCAAAAATTGTCATCGACGGTTCAATTAGCACAACTCAGTTTGCTAGCATAAAAGCAGCTCTTATTGCACTGAATTCTAGTAATGAAAATATCAGGGTCAATCTTGATTTGTCAAAAACGACTGGTCTTACAAGCATTCCTGCAAATGCGTTCTGCGATAGCGGCGGCTGCAAAGCTCTTTCTTCTGTTGCTCTGCCAACTACAGTTACTTCATTAGGAGAAATGGCTTTCAGCGGATGCAGTAACCTTACATCTATTACAGGTTATACAAATGTGACAAGTTATGGTAAAGAAGCCCTGGCATCTACAAAAATTACAAGTTGGAATTTTCCATCTGGAACCACGACTATTTCAGAAGGACTTTTTTGGCATACAAATCTTTCTGATGGTGTCACAATTCCGAATACGGTAACAACAATTGGCGATAAGGCATTCAACTGTTCATATCTTCCAAGCATTTCTATTCCGTCTTCCGTACAGACTATTGGAAGATTGGCATTCAACTACTGCAACTTCACGACTCTTACTATTCCTAATACTGTAACAACTATTAATGAATACTTGGCCTCAAACTGCTATAACCTTACTACAGTAACGCTTCCAAATAACAGTTCGGTCACAACTATACCAAAAGAGGCGTTCAGTGAGTGTGACAAGCTGACTACAGTAAATTATTACAACAATATAACAGAAATTGGGGATAAGGCATTCTATAAATGTGAGTCGCTTACTTCGTTTACAGTAAAGACAAATGTCACAAAAGTTGGAGCAAACTTCCTTAACGCCTCTGGGGTAACATCTATTACATTTGAGGTTACAAGCGGCTGGAAAGAAAAAAATGGGACCGTGGAAACAAGTATGGATGCTTTTTTTGCAGACCAAACAACTTTAATAAATGCGCTCAAAGGAACTTTGGGAACGTACGGATACAGTTCTGGTAATAGTCATCCGTGGATCAGGTAAATTGGCTTTTTGCATACATGCTACGCTTCGTGGCATGTATGCTGATGATTTATTTTGTCTGTGCTTTTACTCGAAAACACGGATGACGGTATTTGCGAGTGGAAGGCCGGCTCGTCTCATGCCGCGATACCTGAGTGCTTCAGCGACGACTGAGGTGCGGAGGAGCGTGAACAAAAGGCGGCGTGCAGCCGGGTCGGCACCGACAAGCAGGCGCTTTCTGCCTCAGCGAGTCTTGATTCGGAATCCACGGAACACGGATGCGGAGGATGTCGCGGAAGGTATGCTCATAAGGTGGCTGAGCGCAGCCGAAGCCCGCTCGTTGCCCCCGCACGTGCTGCATCCGCTTGCCCCGACCAAGCCCAATCTTAGAACGCGGAAACGCCGCAAGCAATATTTAGAACGAGAAAACCCCGTCCCACGCGCGCAAACTCACAACGGCGCACACGTGCCCCTGCACGTGCTGCGTCCGCTTGCTCCAATAGAGCCAATCTGAGAACGAGTAAATGTCGCAAGCGGATTTTTCTGAAATATATTTTGACTATTCCGCACCGCCGTTTTTTGTTGTTGATTGTTTTTTCTCAAGAAAGCCTATATACTTCCCCGTTGAAACAGTCTCTGTAGAGGCTCTGTAAGATTCATTATTACTAGGAGATTCCTATGAAGTACACTGCAGAAGTGGAGCACATGTGTCCGCTCGCGAAGGGCGCGTATCACGGTCCCGCTCCGATTCCGGAAGAAGGTGAATGGGTTCAGGCGAAGAAAGTCGAGGACATTTCTGGCTTTACGCATGGTATCGGCTGGTGCGCACCGCAGCAGGGCGCGTGCAAGCTCTCGCTCAACGTGAAGGACGGCATCATCGAGGAGGCTCTCGTCGAGACAATCGGCTGCTCTGGCATGACCCACTCTGCCGCCATGGCGAGCGAAATCCTCATCGGAAAGACACTTATCGAGGCATTGAACACCGACCTCGTCTGCGACGCCATCAACACGGCTATGCGCGAGCTTTTCCTTCAGATTGTCTACGGACGCACCCAGAGCGCGTACTCGAAGGACGGTCTCAAGGTCGGCGCTTCTCTCGAGGATTTGGGAAAGAACCTCCGCTCGCAGGTCGGAACGATGTTCGCGACACGCAAGACAGGTCCCCGCTACCTTGAGATGACGGAGGGATACGTCGAGACATGCGCGGTCGACAAGGACAACCAGATTATCGGCTACAACTGTATCAACTTCGGAAAGCTCATGGACGCTCTCAAAGCCGGCGTTGACCCGAAAGAGGCAATCGAGAAGGCACGCACGCACTACGGACGCGTCACGGCTGACCAGGGCATGGTCAAGCTCATCGACCCGCGCAAAGAGTAAGTCAGGAATACGGAGGAAACAGGTATGTCATTGTTTGAGGATTACGAAGGCCGCATTCCGCAGGTCAACAAAGCTCTCAAGGAATATGGATTCAGCGAAGGCGAGAAGGGCTTGAACGAGGCCCGCGACCTCTGCAAGGCTCGCGGATTCGACCCCTATGAAATCTGCCAGTCAACGCAGCAGATTTGCTTCGAGGACGCGAAGTGGGCTTATGTCCTCGGTTCTGCAATCGCAATCAAGGAAGCGGAGAAGTCCGGCGACAAGACCGGCTCAACAGCCGCCGCCAACATCGGAAAGGGACTCCAGGCGTTCTGCTTGCCGGGTTCTGTCGCCGACGACCGCAAGGTCGGTCTCGGACACGGAAACCTCGGCGCCCGCCTTCTTTCCGAGGAGACGCAGTGCTTCGCGTTCTTGGCTGGCCACGAGTCATTCGCCGCTGCTGAGGGCGCAATCAAAATCGCTGCCAACGCCAACAAGGTCCGCAAGAACAAGCTCCGCGTCATCCTGAACGGTCTTGGAAAAGACGCCGCGCAGATTATCAGCCGCATCAACGGATTCACATACGTCCAGACAAAGTTCGACTACTTCAACGGCGAGGGAACTGACAAGGCTCTTACAGTCGTGAAGGAAGTCCCGTACGGAAACAACCCCGACCGCCTCATCGTCAAGTGCTACGGCGCCGACGACGTTCGCGAGGGTGTCGCTATCATGTGGCACGAGGATGTCGACGTTTCCATCACAGGAAACTCAACGAACCCGACACGCTTCCAGCATCCTGTCGCGGGAACGTACAAGAAGGAGCGCTTGCTCGCGGGCAAGAAGTACTTCTCTGTCGCTTCCGGCGGCGGTACGGGACGCACGCTGCACCCGGACAACATGGCTGCGGGCCCGGCTTCTTACGGCTTCACTGATACTCTCGGTCGCATGCACTCTGACGCCCAGTTCGCAGGCTCTTCATCTGTTCCTGCTCACGTCGAGATGATGGGCTTCATGGGAATGGGAAACAACCCGATGGTCGGTTGTACGGTTGCGTGCGCCGTCGCAGTTGCGGGCAGCTTCTAATTCTTTTTGAGTTTTAGATTTCTGTAGTAGCGAAAAATGCGGGGCTTTTCCAAGTTCCGCATTTTTTTTGCGGGAATCGGGGGGCGCGGCCGGAATTTATGGAAACTTTTTTGATTGCGGCGTCCCGATTTTTTTTCTTGACAAATTCTAAAACGTGTTTTTTCAGTTGATTTTTATGATGATTTTGTCGAGAATATACACGAATTATGGAATCGAAGTTATTATCACGGTCTTACCTTGAGACGCTTTCATCCGCAGACCTTGTCTCTCTGGCGGAAACTTACGGAATCGACATTCCCGACGATTTGAGCAGGAAATTCGTTATCGGCGAGCTGCTCGAATTCGCGGAGGAGATGGCGCAGGACAACGGCGAGGAGAGCAGGCTCACCGACATACAGGAGCTCAGCGACGAGGAGTCCGAGTCAATTCCGGAATCCCTGAAAAGCGCGCTCAGGAACGACGGCTCCGACGATGCGGGGCTTCCTTTCTCGTTCAACGAGACCGAGATTGGTGTCGTCTTCAAGAATCCCGTTTGGCTGTACGTGTATTGGGACATAAAGGCGAGCGACTTGAGGCGGCTCGGGGACGATATCGATTTCGAGAAATTCGTCGTGCGCGTCTCTTATTTCGACGCGTTCGATTCAAAGTCCCCGACGGAGAGCTTCGACGTCCAGGTGTCGGAGAACGACAGGGACAAGTTCATAATGCTTTCGGCGAACAAGCCGTCGTCGTCCGGAAAACGGTTCGTCAGGGTTGACCTCGTCGCCGCCTATTCGGACGGGAAGACGGACAACCTTGCCATATCGAAGAAAACCGCGCTTCCGTGCGGGAGCGAGCTGCTCGGGAACGCGCGTCCCGGTCGCGACGTCGAGCTTCCGCCTGTGATGGAGCTTTCCGGCATACGAAAAATCCTCCATTCGCATTACGAGGTTCACAGGGAATCGTTCGCGTGAGCGTCCGTCCTTTTGGGTCCGCTGCGGTTCGAAATGGTTGCCCGGCAGATTTTGCCGGAGCCGTGGCGGGACCGCTCGTTCTACGGTAATTTTTGTCCCGGGGCTGAAGTTTCCGGGCATATGTAATAATAATGCCGGGGCGTTTCGCGCTTTCCGGTTATATAAAAAAATGAAATCGGGGTGAAAACATGTCTTCCAAGAATCTCGTTCTACTTGTTGTCGCGCATCAGGCATACATACGGCATACAGATGATGAAAATAAATACGGGAGGGAGAACGACATCCTTTTCAGCTCGATATCGGGAACGTATATCCCGCTTCTCAACATGCTGAACGGCTTTTCCGAAAGGAAAATCGGCTGCAAGATTTCGCTCGTCCTTTCCCCGACGCTCTGCTCGCTCCTCGTCGACCCGGTCGTGCAGGGGCAGTACGTCTCCTGGCTTGAGAGGCGGATTGCGCTCGGGAAAAAGGAGGTCGTCCGGTGCGCGGGCGACGAGGGGCTTCTTCGCAACGCGCGCGCTTCCCTCGGGAAGGCGGAGCGCGACCTCCACGATTTCTGCGACGTGTACGGGATGGACCTCGTCGGGGCGTTCTCCGCGCTTTCCGAGGCGGGCGAGATTGAGCTTCTGGCGACGTGCGGGACGTATGCCTATCTCCCGCATTATGCCGACCTCCCCGAGGTTTTGAACGCGCAGGTCGAGACCGGGCTTTACGCGCACAGGCGTTTCTTCAACTCGCTTCCCGACGGATTCTATCTTCCATATCTCGGGTACTGCAGCGGAATCGAGAATGTCCTCCGCTCCTACGGCATGAACTATTCCCTCGTCGATAACCACGGTTTCTTTTTCAGCAGTGATAAAATCGAGAAGGGAATTTTCGCGCCCGTCAGGTGCAGCAAGATGAATCCGCTAGCGTTCTTCGCGCAGGATTCCGACGTTTCCGGCGAGATTTCCGCGTTTTCGATGAACCCGTGTTACAAGGATGTCTCCGACGACATCGGTTTCGAGCTTCCTTCCGGCGATTTGGCGGAATTCCTTCCCGAAGGCGCGGCGCGCATCCCGACGGGATTCCAGTACCGCGCGCGCTCTTCTGCCGTCTATGATGCCGAGGAGGCGTGCAGGCAGTGCGCAGCCGATGCCGAGGCGTTCGTCTCCGAAAAAGCCGCGAAGCTGCGCGAGGCGGAGCTGATGCTCTGCTCGGAGGGAAAGAACAGCTCCGCGTCGCTCGTCTGCACGATTCCCGCGGATATGCTCGGCAGAAATTGGGCGGAGGGCGTCGATTTCCTCTCGGACGTAATCGAGAGCCTCTCTTCTCGCCAGGACATTTCGGTATGCGGCTGCTCCGACATACTCCGCTCGATGAGGCGCGAGAAGCAGGAAATCCAGATTGCATCCATCTATCCGTGCGCCGACACGGGCGACGGCTTTGCCGAGAACCATCTCGACAACTCGAATGCGTGGATGGTCCGCTATGCGAGGAAAATGTGCGAGCGCATGATAGACATATCCGACAGATTCCCGAACGACACCGGGCTGAAAATACGCCTCCTCAACCTCGGCGCGAAGGAGCTGCTCCTCTCTCAGAGCGGGGAGTGGGCGGAGATGGCTCACGACAGCGATTCGGATGACGACGAGGCGAGTTTCGGCGAGTATGCCGCGTCGCGCGTCGAGGAGTGCATAAAATCGTTCATAATCGTCTACGATTCGCTCGGCTCGAACACTGTCAGCACGGAATGGCTCACGAACCTTGAGCGCAAGCACAACCTTTTCCCGTGGATGAATTTCAGGATTTTTTCGCCGAAAAAGTGATTCGGCTATTGACGAAAAAAAAACTATGGTATATAGTCTTTTTCGTTCGAGCGTGGTTAGCTCAGCGGTAGAGCATCGCCTTCACACGGCGGGGGTCATTGGTTCAAACCCAATACCACGTACCATTTTTTATGCGGCAGTCATATAACGGCTCATTATCTCAGCCTTCCAAGCTGATGACGAGGGTTCGACTCCCTTCTGCCGCTCTGAAAAGCACCTGTTAATCGGGTGCTTTTTTTTTGCTCTGGCCGCATTTTTGTTGGGCGCATGTTTTCTCGTGTCGTCCCCGAACGTATTTCTTCCGATTTTGATTTTGTCATGCTGAACTTGTTTCGGCATTCATGTGTCAGCGTTCGTAGATTCTGAAGCAAGTTCAGAACGGCGCTTTTCAAGGCAACCGGCCGTATTGGCGGCTCCCCTGACAGAACCTTGAAAAAAAAGCGCGTCTTTTTTTTTAAAAATGATTTCACCTGTGCTAGAATTATCCCGGTCGGAACGTCGCTTTTGTTCAACCGGTGCGGCGCATTTTCCGCGCGATAAAAAAAAGTTCTCATAATAAAAATCGTGTTTTTGAGGCGGATTTTTTGTCTGCCGAAAATCTTTCGCGTCTCGGGGCGTCGTTCCGTTTCGCGGCGAGGAGTGCGTTTTATGGAGCAGGAAGTTGTCGTTTCAAGACGGCCTGACGTCAAGTCCGCCGTCGATGAGCTTTGCGGGAAGTTGAGGCAGCGGCCGGATTCCTACCAGGCTGTTATTTTCATGGCGGCGATACGGTACGATTTTCCGGAGCTGTCGCGGGAGATTAAGGAGCGGTTTCCGAATTCCGAGGTAATCGGGACGAGCACGGCGGGGGAGGTGACTCCTGACGGGTTCGCGAACGATTCGGTCGTCCTCACGACGATGCGCGATTCCTCGACGACGGTGCGCGCCGTCCTGGTGGAGCACGGGAGCCGGTATCCCGTAGCCAGCAGGCGCGCGATAGAGGACGCCCTCAGAAACTGCGGGATACGGATTAACGACCCGAATTCGGGAAAGGATGCGTTCGCGCTGGCGTTCATAAACGGGGTTTTCAACGCGGAGGAGACGATTCTGTCGAATTTCTATTCGATAATCGGAAACGACAATTTTCCCCTCGCAGGCGGGACGGCGGGATTTACGGGGAGCGAGCCGCGCACGTTCGTCTCGTGCAACGGGAAATCGACGCAGGACGGGGCCGTCTTCCTTTTCGTGAAGACGCGGTGCGTTTTCGACATCAGGCAGGAGGATATATTCAATCCGACCGGAAAATCGGTAATCGTCTCCGAGTCTGACGTCGTCAACAGAATTATATCGAAATTGGACGGCAAGCCGGCGAAGAGCGTGTACGCGGAGAAGCTCGGCGTGAGCGAGTCGCAGGCGGAGGACATGACGTTCGAGAACCCGTTCGGGCGTTTTTTGAACGGGGATATTCACGTCGCCGCGCTTGCCGGCTTCACGCCCGACAAGAAAATCAGCCTTTTCGCGCGCGTCGTCCCGAATTCGACGCTTGAGATAATGCACATCGGAGACCCGCTCGAAAAATGCGAGGAGACGTGCCGGGGAATACGGGGCGTCGTGCGGAACCCGAAGTTCGCCGTCATGATGACGTGCATAACGCGCACCCTCGCGTTCGGGCGGATGAAGATTTCGGACAGCATAATCAGGAAATACAGGGAGACGTTCCCCACGTTCGCGGGGTTCTCGGCTTACGGTGAGCAGCTCGGGCGCATCCATTGCAACCAGACGCTCGTTTGTGTCGTTATAGGAGACTGAGATGAATTCTACGGAACTTGTGAAAAGCGGGCTCGACGTCGTTTCGTCCCTCGTCGCGTATTTGGCAAAGGACGCTATGGGGGCGGAATTCCTCGGGCAGTATATAAAGTCGAAGAATGTGCAGGACTCTACGGCGGCGAAGCAGAAGGCCGCGCTGAACAAGCTCATCGAGTCGTCGAAGATGATGGACGACGACACGAAGGCGCTTTCCGACAACGCCGGGCGCAACATAGAGCGGCTCGGCAGGGTGTACGAGGAGATTGAGAACCTCCGGAATTCCGTCCAGCGCATCGAGGAGGAGCACAAGCGGTACGTGGAGAAATTCAAGGTGCTGCACAACGAGACGAAGGACATCGTCGCCCTCATCGAGGCGATACAGAACATATCGGAGCAGACGAACCTGCTTTCGTTCAATGCGTCAATCGAGGCGGCTCATGCCGGGACTGTCGGCGCCGGTTTCAGGATAATCGCGAACGAGGTCAAGAAGCTCGCGGGAAACACGAAGATGACGACCGAGAAGATAAAGGCGGAGGTCGACAAGCTGAACAAATCCATCGGCGAGCTTGAGTCGGGGACGGTGAGCAACGCGGAGTCGCTCAACGGGCTGCGGCACGAGGCGGACGAGACGCTGGTGCGGTTCGACAAGGTCCGCAAGATGAATTCGGAGAACAACGCGAACGTGGAGAAAATCGGGCGGAACATTTCGGCGAACGTGAAGGACATCAACCAGATGATAAAGACCGTGCAGGAGGCGGAGGACGCGAGCGGGAACACCGTGAACCTGTTCGCCTCGTGCGCGTCGAAGAACCTCATGCTGTTCAACGACCTCTATTCGTTCGCGTATGAGATAAAGGCCGTTCTGGAGGATTTGGGAAACGACGGACGTTGAGAACGTGGAGAAGATTCTGTCGGACGTGTTCGGCGTGGAAAAGCGCATAAAGAACAGGCTGAACACGAACGGCTGCATCGCTCCGCTGAACAGGAAGCCGCTCGGCTATTTCGCTTACAATTTTCTCAACAGGCTCGGCAGGCTCCGCGACGTTTTTTCGGGGAGCCCGTCTGAAATCGACTGCATCTGCGAGCGCGTCAAGAACATCGCCGAGGCGAAGAACCACCAGTGGGCGGGGCCGTACTCGGAGCTTGTCGCGCTCGATTTTTATTCCCAGTTCTCCGAGTTCTTCCCGGTCTCGTACATAAACCTGCTGAGAATAGCCGACCACCGCCAGTCGATTCCCGCGCTGAACGGGCAGAAGGAGGTTATCGATATCGACCTCTGCCTCCATTTCCGCACCGAGCGGCTTTTCACCGACGTGAAGTCGTTCAACTGCATCCACCTCCAGATATTCGACCAGATTTTCGAGGAGATTGAGGATTTCGCGCGGAAGACGCTGGGGCGGAGCGTGCTCGTCGGCGTGGACAACCTTTCGGAAATCGATTACAGCGAGGTGAAGAACAGCCTCGGGGCGGAAAAGCGCTCCATACGGCGGGAGCTCAAGCGCGCCGTATCCGAGGGCAGAAAATCCGTCGCGTACTGCTCCGATTCGGGGCTCCGTTTCGACTTCAAGATAAGCTACGCGACGCCGTCATCCCCGTTCCTTTCGACCGTCAAGGAATATTCGCCGTATGCTATGGCGGAATCGTACAAGTTCAAATTCCTCGATTACGGGAACAAGCTCGTCGACAACGAGTATTCGCTCATAACGATTGTGAGGAACCCGTGGTTCAACGCGGAGACGGTCGATTTCGGCGATTTCAACAACATATTCTACCGGAGCCTTTCGAGGCGGACGTTCATGGAGCTGCTGCGCATCGATTCCGAGGCGCGGGAATTCTCCCGCTCGTACGCGTCGTCAGCCGTCCGCGTGAGCGACGTTTCGAAAAGCCTCGCGGGAATCGTCTTCATCGACGACAATTCGCCGTCATGCCGCTCCCAGGAGGGGCTTTACTCGGCGTACATATACCTGAACCCGAACTACGCGGCGAAGGAGCCTCTCACTATACGCCGCGTCGAGAAATATTTCCGCAACAAATTCGAGGTTCAGATAAAGGACTTCGACGATTTCAAGTGGGACAATTATTGAGCGTTTTGCAGGGCGGATTCCGTTTTCAGTGCTTGCCGAAAAATGCCGATACTGAAATGTGTCCGGAAGATTCTGTTCCGGGCGCGTTTTCTTGAGATGCGGCCTTTGTCCTGCGGTTTTGCCCCGCCGGAACTGTCCGCCGCTTTTTCCGCGACCATTTTTTTTCGGAGTTTTCTTTTCTATGAACCCATATTTCAGAATTGTCAGAGTTGCTGCGGCAGTCGCCGCCCTTTCCGTTCCCGTTCCGTCTTTTGCGGGAGGCTCTCGCTTCGTCCGCACGGCGCCGTCCGTTTCTGCGGAGATGCTCTCGCCTTCGTTCTGGGAGTCGCTCGACAAAAAGGCGGGCGAGGTAATCCTCTCAGCCGACGAGATTCTCGCAGTCGGAAAGGAAGCCGCTTCCGCCGCGGAGAATGACGAGATGTCGTTCTTCCATTACGCGTCGGGGCGAAACGGTTCCGTCACGCAGTCGGCGCTGCTCGCTTTCCTCGATGCGGATGTCCCGGAGCGGTGCTACAAGGACGGCGATGTCGTTCCTGACGACTTGCGGAAGCGGCTTTCCGCTTCGAGGAACCTTTCGGCGGTCGGGGAGTCGAACCCCGTCTCCTACGGCGTGATTCTGAGGCGCGGGAATGTGAGGCTCTTGCCGACGGACGAGATTCTCACGGGCGAGGAATTCGCGCTGTCGCACGACATTCTGCAGGCGGGCATCGTCATGATGAGCGAGCCTGTCGTCGTCCTCCATTCGACTGCTGATTCGTCATGGCATTTCGTCGTGTCGGCGACATGCCGCGGGTGGGTTCCCGACGAGAACCTCGCGTTCTGCCACAACTTCGCGGAATGGGACAAATGCAGGAACCCCGCCGATTTCCTCGTCGTGACGGAAAGCCGTTTTTCCCTCGACCACGACAGGCTGAACGCGCGCATTTCCGGCGCCGAGCTTTTCCTCGGCACGAAGCTCGCGCTCGTTCCGTATGCCGAATGGGGCGAGTCCGCGGAGGGAAGGGAAGGGTACGACTGCTACATCGTCCGGATTCCCGACAAAAGCCAGGGCGGATTCCTCATGTTCTACAACGCGTACGTTCCCTGTTCCCGCTCCGTCTCCGTCGGCTACGTTCCCTACACGCGCGCGAACCTCCTGCGCATATCGTTCTCGTGCCTCGGCGAGCGGTTCGGCTGGCGCGGCATGTACGGCGCGAGGGATGACGCGCAGTTCGTGACGGAGCTTTACCGCGTGTTCGGGTTTGACGTTCCGCGCTCCGTTTCCGGCATCGCGGCTATGGACGTCCCGACAATCGGAATGAGGTCGTCGACGTCCGCGCACAAGAAATCGCTTTTGAAATACGTTCCGGCTGGCTCCATCCTCGTCGCCGGAAATCGCGTCCTCCTCTATTTGGGAACGTACGGGGGCGAGCAGTACGCGCTTTCCGCGTCCGAGTCGGATATCCTTCCCGGCGGCAGGACGGCGAGGACTATGGGCGTTTCCGTCCTGCCGCTCTCGGCGGGTATTCCTTCCGCGGGGACGCTTGCCGATGAGATTTCCGCGGTGAAGGTCATGTACTAGGCTTTCGTCCTGCTTCTTTATTTTTATGCGAATCGGCGCTACACTGCTCGGCATCCTACAAAAAGAATCGAGGTACAAAATGGCCAAGAAGTCTGACAATGCATGCAAGGGCACCGCGCGTGCGCCGCATCGCTCGCTTTTCTACGCGTCGGGATACACCGACGAGGAGCTGAACCAGCCGCTCGTCGGCATCATCTGCGCGAAGAACGAGCTTATTCCGGGACATATCGAGCTTGACCGCATCGCCGAGGCTGTGAAGGCGGGCGTGCGCATGGCAGGCGGGACTCCCGTCGAATTTCCTGCCATAGGAGTCTGCGACGGAATCGCGATGGGGCACGAGGGGATGAAGTATTCGCTCGTGACGCGCGAGCTTATCGCCGACAGCGTGGAATGCGTCGCGAAGGCGCACCAGTTCGACGCGCTCGTGATGATTCCGAACTGCGACAAAATCGTCCCGGGAATGCTCATGGCTGCTGCCAGGCTTGACCTTCCGACAGTGTTCTGCTCGGGCGGACCGATGATGCCGGGCCATCTTCCCGGAAACGACGCTTCGAACCCGTATTCCGGAAAGAACCTTTCCCTCACCGACATGTTCGAGGCCGTCGGCGGGCTTGCCGTCGGCAAGGTCACGGAGGAGCAGCTCCGCGAGATGGAGAACTACGCCTGCCCGGGTTGCGGCGCCTGCTCAGGAATGTTCACCGCGAATTCGATGAACTGCCTCACCGAGGTGCTCGGTCTTGGTCTCCCGGGGAACGGGACGATTCCCGCCGTCACCGGAAGGAGAATCCAGCTCGCGAAGCACGCGGGCATGGCCGTCATGAACATGTACAGGAACGGAATCACCGCGCGGAAGATGATGACAGCCGCCAACTTCCGCAACGCGCTCGCCGCCGACATGGCGCTCGGCTGCTCGTCGAACACGATGCTCCACGTTCCCGCGATAATGCACGAGGCGGGGCTTTCGCTCGACCTGCACGAGGTCAACGAAATCTCCAACCGCACGCCGAACCTCTGCCACCTTGCGCCCGCCGGCCACACGTTCATGTGCGAGCTTGACGACGCGGGCGGCGTCCAGGCCGTTCTCGCGGAGCTTGCGAAGAAGAACCTCATCGACACGAGCCTCATAACGGCGACGGGAAAGACGATAGCGGAGAACATTGCCGGGGTCAGGAACCGCAATCCCGAAATTCTCCGTCCGATAGAGAATCCGTATTCCGACAACGGCGGAATCGCCGTCCTCTTCGGAAACCTTGCCCCCGACGGCACGGTCGTCAAGAGAAGCGCATGCGCCAAGGAGCTGATGAACCACACGGGGCCTGCGCGCGTGTTCGACGACGAGAGCGCCGCCATGGATGCCGTGCAGAAGGCGCAGATTCATCCGGGCGACGTCGTCGTCATCCGATACGAGGGCCCGAAGGGAGGCCCGGGAATGCGCGAGATGCTCGCGGTCACGGCGGCTCTTGCGGGGCAGGGGCTCGACAAGCAGGTCGCGCTCATCACCGACGGGCGCTTCTCCGGGGCGACACGCGGCGCCTCGCTCGGTCACTGCTCACCCGAGGCCGCTGTCGGCGGTCCCATCGCGCTCGTCGAGGAAGGCGACATGATTACGCTCGACATCAACAACTACAAGATTCACCTTGACGTGAGCGACGAGGTGCTCGCGGAACGGCGCGCGAAATGGGTCGCGCCCGAGCCGAAGGTGAAGAGCGGCTATCTTTCCCGCTACGCGAAGCTCGTCTCAAGCGCGGACAAGGGAGCCGTCCTGAGCTGATTTGATTCCGGCGCTTGTCCCCCTCCGTCTCGGATTTTCCTGTGGCGGAGGGGATTTTTTTTGCTCTGTCCAAGAAACGATGGGCTGAATCAATAGCTCCCGCGAAATTCCTTCGGCTGCGCCCGGGCGCTTTTTCCGGGGCTCCCTGCGTGCCCGTGCGATTTGCGGCGACGAAAACGGTTTTTCCTGTTATATTTGTGTTCATGTCGAAACTAAAACTGCGGTACGAGTCGAAGCGGCTCGTGCTTGTCCTTATCGGGGCTGTCCTCTTCGCGCTCAATATCGATTCGTTCGTGCGGAGCGCGAACCTTTTTCCGGGCGGATTTGCCGGCGTCGCGCTCCTCGTCCAGGAGGTGTTCGGGAAATTCTTGGGGATAAGCGTCCCGTACTCGGTCCTTGCGTATTCGCTCAACGTCGTGCCGATAATAATCGGCTTCCTGTACATCGGGCGGAAATTCACGGTGTATTCTATTGTGATGATTGTCGTCTCCGGCTTCTTCACCGACCTTTTCTCGGGGATTACGTTCCTTTCGCTGACGAGCGACACCATACTCTGCGCCGTTTTCGGCGGAATCGTGAACGCCGTCGCGATATCGCTCTGCCTCTTCGCCGACTCAAGCTCGGGCGGGACGGATTTCATCGCGATATACGTATCGGAGCGCACGGGGAAATCCGCGTGGAACTACATCCTCGCGGGAAACTGCGTCGTCCTCGTCGCGGCGGGAATCCTTTTCGGCTGGGACAAGGCGCTGTATTCGATAATATTCCAGTACGCCTCGACGCAGACGCTGAACGTCGTCTACAAGCGCTACTCCAAGACGACGCTACTTATCGTCACGGACAAGCACGCCGAAATCTACGACGTGATACGGCGCCTGACGAACCACGGCGCGACGGTTTTCGAGGGTACGGGCGAATTCTCGCAGCAGAGC
Organism: Treponema saccharophilum DSM 2985; assembly: GCF_000255555.1. Classification (GTDB taxonomy): domain Bacteria; phylum Spirochaetota; class Spirochaetia; order Treponematales; family Treponemataceae; genus Treponema_D; species Treponema_D saccharophilum. The sequence goes on along the minus strand of NZ_AGRW01000043.1, from coordinate 28,144 downwards.
CACAAGATGGTCTACACGGTCGTCTCGAGCGACGAGTCTGGCAGGCTTGAGCGCGAGATACGTGGCGTCGACCCGAACGCGTTCATAAACGTCCTCCAGTCGAAGGAAATCGTCGGGAAATTCTTCAAGCGCCAGAACGATTAGCCGGCCCGCAGAAACGGCGGGAGACGCCCGCGTGTTTTCCGACTCGGCGCAAATCCGTATAATAGAGACATGACACAGACATTTGCTGATTGGACGGCGTACGATGATTGGCTCATAAAGAACTACAACGAATTCGCCGTCTTCGAGCTCAACGAGAACGATGACCACACGGTCACGGCTCAGTACAGGGAAAAAAATCTGGATGCCGAAAAATCCGGAGAAAAAAAGAAGGAGGACAAATAAATGGACGGCGATGGGAAAAACAGCTTCGGCATGGACGATTCGTCCGATGTCTCCGTCGATTTCGAGCTTCCTCCGCGGTTCAAGGTCGTTTTCTTGAACGATGACTTCACGACGAAGGATTTTGTCGTGTACGTCCTCATGAAGGTGTTCCACAGGTCGGAGGCCGATGCCGCGATGATAATGGAGAAAGTCCACAAGACGGGGCGCGGCGTTGCGGGCGTGTACGATTACGACATGGCGGCGACGCGCGCGCAGATGGCTATGAGTGCGGCGAGGGAGAACGGGTTCCCGCTGAAATGCAAGCTTGAGAAGGAGTAGCCGATGGAAGAGCATGAGGAATTGTCACAGATAATGAAGGAGTCTTACTCCGATGCGAAGAGCTCCAATTATGAATTCATAACGCCGGAGCAGGTTCTCCTCCATGCGCTCGGCAATGTCCGCGTGCTCGGCGTCCTCGAAAGCTGCCAGTGCGACATTCCTTCTCTCAAGGACGGGCTGGAGAAATACATCGCGGAGAACGTCTCGAAGGATGCGGAGGCCGCTTCCCCGATTCCGTCTGTCGCGATGAAGGAGATTTATTCGAAGGCGCTCGATTCCGCGATATATTCCGATCGGAAGACGTTCGATATATTCGATTTCCTCGTCGCCATGATTTGCGACAGCAGGATTTTCTGCTCGTACATGCTGAAGCGCTCCGGCGTCGATGTCATGGAGCTTATGGAAAGCATTTCCGATGCCCGCCGCCTTGAGGACGGGACGGATGCGGACGACGGTTTGGACGGGGACGATTTCGAGGATATCGGGGAGGGGGAGGAGCCGTTCTCCGAAGTGCCGTCCGGCGGAAAGCGGTCGCTCGCCCGTTTCGCGGTCGATATGACATCTCGCGCCGAGAAAGGCATGTACGACTCGATAATCGGTCGCGGCGCGGAGATTGAGCGGACGATAGAGGTGCTCTGCCGCAGGACGAAGAACAACCCGATTCACGTCGGCGATGCCGGCGTCGGAAAAACCGCGATTGCAGAGGGGCTCGCGCAGAGAATTGTCGCGGGCAACGTTCCCGAGCGGCTCAGAGGATACAAAATCTACTCGATTGAGATGAGCGCGCTCCTTGCCGGGACGAAATTCCGCGGGGATTTCGAGTCGCGCATACGCGGGATTATCGAGGAGATAGAGAAAATCGGAAAGGCAGTCCTTTATATCGACGAGATTCACACGATTGTCGGCTCCGGCGCGGGAGGAAACAGCCCGCTCGACATGGCGAACATCCTCAAGCCGGCGCTTTCGCGCGGGAATGTCCGCGTCATGGGGGCGACGACGTTCGAGGAGTATACGAAGTTCATCGAGAAGAACCGCGCGCTTTCACGCCGGTTCCAGAAAATCGACGTCCTCGAGCCTTCCCGCGACGATGCCGTGCGGATTGTCCGCGGGATAAAGGAGCGCTACGAGGAATTCCACGGCGTCGCTTACAATCCGTCCGCGCTTTCCGCGGCTGTGGATCTTTCCGTCCAGTATCTTCCCGACAGGAGGCTTCCTGACAAGGCGATAGACGTCATCGACGAGGCGGGCGTTTTCGTCTCGCTCAACAACGAGCGCCGCACGTCTCGCCGTCCGCGTCCGCGCGTGTCGGAGGAGACGATTCGGAAGGTCGTGGCGAAGATGGCGCGCGTTCCCGTCGAGCGCGTCGGCGAGGGTGAGAAGGAGCGCCTGCGCGATTTGGAGGGGGCGCTCCGCTCTCGCATATTCGGGCAGGACGAGGCTGTCTCTCGCATTTGCGTCGCAGTGAAGAAAGCCCGCGCAGGGTTCCGCGACGAGACGAAGCCCGAGGCAAGTTTCCTGTTCGTCGGTCCGACCGGCGTGGGAAAGACGGAGCTGGCGAAGTCGCTCGGGGACACGCTCGGACTTCCGCTCGTGCGGTTCGACATGAGCGAATATCAGGAATCGTACACGGTGAGCAGGCTTATAGGCTCGGCTCCTGGCTATGTGGGGTACGACAACGGGGGGCTGCTCACCGCCGCCGTAAAGAAGTCCCCGCATTCAATCGTGCTTTTCGACGAGATAGAGAAGGCGCATCAGGATATATACAACATCCTCCTTCAGGTGCTCGATTACGGGACGCTCACGGACAACCAGGGGCAGAAGGCCGATTTCAGGAACTGCATAATCATATTCACGAGCAATGCCGGCGCGCGCGATATGGAAAAGGGGCAGGTCGGATTCGACTCGGGGATTTCCCGGGCGGGGAACGACGACGCGTCCGTCAGGGAGGCGGTCGCGCGGGAATTCCCGCCCGAATTCAGGAACAGGCTAGACGGAATCGTCGTGTTCCGCCATCTCGAGCCCGAAATTGCCCGCAGCATCGCGCGCAAGGCGGTCGGAAAAATCGCCGCGAGGCTTTCCGCCCGGAACGTGCGCCTCTCCGTTTCCGACGATGCCGTCGCGCTTGTCGCGGAGAAGGGCTACAGCCGCGAATTCGGCGCGCGCAACATCTCCCGTGAGGCTGATTCGCTTGTGGCATCCCCGCTTGTCGACGAGGTTCTTTTCGGCAGGCTCAGCAGGGGCGGCGAAGTGGAGGTTTTCGCGTCGGGCGGCAAGATGGTGTTCTCGTATGGAAAATGACGTGATTGACCCCGGAAGAATTCTTCCGTTCAGGAGTCCCGTCGATGAGCATGGGGGAATCGTCGGAATTTCGGATGACATATCCATGCAGCGGCTCTATTCGGCGTACATGCAGGGCGTTTTTCCCTGGTTCGATGAGGATGACGGGGAGCCTGTCGTGTGGTATTGCCCGCCCGTCAGGTTCTGCATGGACAGCCGCGATTTCCATGTCCCGAAGAGCCTCAGGCGGTTTCTCAAGAAGACGCCGTTCACCTACACGATGGACAACGATTTCGCCGCGGTGATTGACGGATGCCGGAGAATGGGCCGGAAAGGGCAGGACGGGACGTGGATAGGGGACAAGATGGTCCGCGCGTACTGCCGCTTCCACGAGCTGGGGTTCGCGCACAGCGTGGAGGCGTGGCATGACGGAAAGCTCGCCGGCGGTTTCTACGGGGTGCTCATCGGGAGCGTGTTCTGCGGCGAGAGCATGTTCACCGTGGAGAGCGGCAGCTCGAAATCGGCGTTCGCCTTGTTCGCGGATGCGTTTTTCGCGTCGGGCGGCAAGCTGATAGACAGCCAGGTCTACACCGACAACATCGCGCGCTACGGGGCGAAGGAAATCATCCGCGACGAATTCCTTTTTATGGAGCGAGCCTGCCTCGCCGTTCCACTGTTCGCCGATATAAGGCAGGAATTTTCGCGGGTCTGCGGAGGTGTGCGCCCATGAGCGGAAAGAATTTTGCTTTTCGGCGGCTGTTTTTTCTAAGGTTTCAGGCCGATAAATACGATGATATGAAACGTCTTTTTAAAAATGTTGCTTTTTCACTCATCTTTGGAGGAATCTCGCTCGCGATTGCGCCGGCGGATACCGTCCATATTGTCAAGAAAGGCGAGACGCTCTATTCAATAAGCCGGCTCTACGGGGTTTCTGTCGATGCGATTCGTGATGCCAACGGGCTTTCCGGAAACAACGTGCGGGTCGACCAGAAGCTTTCCGTTCCCGACCCGGCTCCCGCGCAGGCGGCGGAGAGCGCCGAAGAGAGCGCCGTGCATATCGTCCAGAAAGGCGAGACGTTGTATTCGATAAGCCGGCTCTACGACAGGCCGATAGACGACATAAAAGCCGTGAACGGGCTTTCCGGAAACAACGTCATGGTCGGGCAGAAGCTTTCGATTCCGCCTCTCTCATCCGGCGGGAAGAATTCCGCCCCTGCCGAAAAAAAAGACGCACAGGAGGCGCGCGCCCCGCAGAAGGACATTTATTACGTGGTGGAAAGCGGCGACTCGTGGCTTGGAATCGCGCGCGACCACGGGCTTTCGTTCTCGGAAATTCTCGCGCTGAACAATGCGGACGAGAACACGATGTTGCGGATAGGGCAGCGCGTCAAGGTCGTCAACGTCCCCGATTTGGACGACCCCCATATGTATGACACGAAAAAAGGCGATTCGTCGCTCGTCTGGCCCGTCAAAGCCTCCGAGGTGACGTATGTCAGCGGGAAGGTCAACGGTGTGATGCTTTCCGCAAAGAAAAACGAGCCGGTGAAGTCTCTCTGTTCCGGAACCGTCCTCGTCAGCGGCGTGTACCGCGGGTTCGGCAACGTCGTTTTCGTGAGGAGCAAGAGCGGTCTCATCTATTCGTATTCTGGACTCGGCCGCACGACCGTCTCGAAAGGCGATGTCGTGAATTCCGGCGCGGAGATAGGGACTGCCGGCATAGACCGTTTCAGGCAGCAGCCGTGCGTATACCTTATGGTCTTTCAGGACGAGCGGAACATAGACCCCGCAAAGGCTCCCCGCGGATAGCATATGGGCTTTGAAGGTTTTTCCGTCGGCGATTACGCCCTCGTCTGCGATTCCCTCGATGAATTTGTTGCCCAGTCGGAGCTTGACGTCGTTGCCATAACATCCAGAATCGAGGAGTGCAGGAAAACGATTTCAATTCTGAAGGAGGACCTTTCCGAGAAGCAGCGCGGAATAAAGGACGCCCAGAAAAGGCGGAAGGTGCTCCTTTCGGCGATGGCGGACGGGCGCGAGGTTTCCCTTTCCGATGAGGAGGTCGCCGTCATCTCGGAGCGGAAGCCGCCGTCAGGCGGCGACGGCGAGTCGTGCTTCGTCTTGTACAACGGAATCGGCCGCTCGTACACGATTCCGCTGACGATCGGCCGCGACATCGACAATGCGCTCGTCATCCCCGACCCGATGGTGAGCCGGCGCCACGCGCGCCTGTTCTTCGAGGGCGGGTATCTTTTCGTCGAGGATGTCGGAAGCAAGAACGGCCTTTTGGTGAACGGAAAAAGAGTTCCTCCCGGCGGCAGGGCAATCGTTTGCGACGGAAGCGTCATCCAGATTGGGAAAAGCGAATTCTCCGTCGGCGGAAAGGATGGCGGGAATATCGCGGAGCCGAAGCCGTCCCGCGAAAATCCGGCGTTTTTCGTTTCCGGCGGCATCTCGTCCCCGATTTCAAGCGCCCAGACGTCAATCGGGCGCTCCTCATCGTGCGGTATCGTCATCATGGACAAATCCGTATCCCGGAAGCACGCCACGATTATCCGCGTCAACGGCCATTATTTCCTGCGCGACGACGGAAGCTCGAACGGCACGTTCGTCAACGGCCACCGCGTCCCCTCCGGAAAAGCCGCCGAAATTTTCTCCGGCGACGAACTCATGCTCGGCTCCGTCCCCGCAACCGTCCGCTGAAAAATCCCCTTTCTCTCCGACAAAGCCGAACTTAGAACGCGGACTGGTTTGCAATCGCAGACACTCCCGAAGCGGTAGGAACGCGCCCGCGTTCCGGCGAACGATTGCTCCGACAAAGCCGAGCTTAGAACGCGTGCGGGTTTGCAATCGCAGACACTCCCGAAGCGGTAGGAACGCGCCCGCGTTCCGGCGAACGATTGCTCCGACAAAGCCGAACTTAGAACGCGTGCGGGTTTGCAATCGCAGATACTCCCGAAGCGGTAGGAACGCGCCCGCGTTCCGGCGAACGATTGCTCCGACAAAGCCGAGCTTAGAATGCGGACTGGTTTGCAATCGCAGAAAGCGCCCTCAGGAAAATTTCCTTGCAGACGCGCGCGTCGTCTTCCGCCCGGTGCGCGCTGACGATGTTTATGCCGAGCGTCTCCGCGAGGAACGGCTGGTTCCAATGCCCGAACGTTGGGAACGTCCTTCTCGTCAGCCGCAGCGTGTCAATCGAATCGTTCTGGAGCGTGCCCATGCCGAGCCGCATGAGCTCGTGGTTTATGAACTGAAGGTCGAACGGCGCGTTGTGCGCGATGAGGATGCATCCCTTCGAGAATTCCATGAATTGCGGTATGACGGTCTCCGCTGTTGGCGCGCCTGAAACCATCTCGTCCGTTATGTTCGTAATCTGCGTGATGAATGGCGGAATCGGCTTTTCCGGGTTTACGAGCGTCCCGAATTTTCCGTTCTCGCCGTTTTTGTCGAACCGTATCGCGCCGATTTCCGTTATGCGCTCGCGCTCGGCGCATTTTCCTGTCGTTTCCGTGTCGAGCACGCAGAACTGTGCCCCGCTCTCAAAAAGCCTCGGATAATCGGCAAAATCGCAGAGCAAATGGTAATTTTTTGGTTCCTGAATCATGCCGAGAGTATATCCGAAATGGCTTTTTCCGTCATAAACGTTTTTCGTCGCCGGGCATAGAAAAATCCCCCGCATTCCGCGGGGGATTTCCCTTCTGAAAGAAATTGCCCTGGCCGCGATTTCTGAATCGCCTCCGACAAGGCGCATCAGCTTTTTTGCGGTCAGTGCAGAAGAATTAATCGTTATGCCTGCTCAAGCACCTTCTTGATGTCCGCCTCGATGGCGTCGCAGACTGCTGCCGAATCCTTCTTCGTCGCGGCGAGGCAGCCGTCGCATTTTGCTCCGCCGACTTCCGTCCTCGCGTTGATGTAGAACTTTATCTTCGGCTCCGTTCCGCTCGGGCGCGCTGAGACGACCGTTCCGCCCTCGAGAATGAACTGGAGGACGTTCGACTTCGGAAGGGCAATCTTCTTCTTGTCGCCCGGGTTCTCCGGGTTGAACGAGACGCTTTCCTGGATGTCGCGGATTTCGACGACCTTCTTTCCGCCGAGCGTCTTGAGCCCGTCGTTGCGGAGGCGAGCCATGATTCCCGCCATGACTTCCTTTCCTGCCGAGCCGGGGAAGTACTGGGAGATTGCCCTGTCCTCGAAGAATCCGTATTCCTTGTACATGTCGTCGAGGTGCTCAAGGATTGACTTGCCCTTGCTCGCCCAGTAGAGCGTCATCTCGGCGCACATCGCCGCGGCTGAGACGCCGTCCTTGTCCATGACTTCCTTCTCGATTTTGTAGCCGTAGCTCTCTTCCATTCCGTAGACGTAGGTCTCGCTTCCGTTCTTCTCGAACTCATCCTCGACGGCTGCAATCCACTTGAAGCCGGTGAGACATTCGTGCATCTTCACGCCGTACTTCGCGCAGATGTAATCCGTGAACGGAGACGTGACGATTGAGCGGATGGCCGCTCCGTTCGCGGGAAGCTTTCCGAGCTCCTTGCGAGAGAGGAGGACGTACTCGCAGAGGAGCGCGCCCATCTGGTTTCCCGAGACGAGGACGAATTTTCCGTCCTTTCCGGGGAATGCCGTTCCGAACCTGTCCGCGTCGGGGTCCGTTGCCATGACGCAGTCCGCCTTCTCCTTCTCCCCGAGCTCGACGGCGAGCTTGAGTGCGGGCGCTTCCTCCGGGTTCGGCTTCTCGACTGTCGGGAACGCCCCGTCGGGCTTCCTCTGCTCGGGAACAGTGATGACGTTCAGGCCGAGGTCGCCGAGGACTTTCTCGACGTGCATCGCGCCCGTTCCGTGGAGCGGCGTGTAGACGATTTTCACCGAGCCTGCCTTCTCCTTTATCAGCTCGGGGCGGAAGAGCTGCGCCTTGCACATCGCCCAGAATTTCTCGTCGATTTCCTTGTCGATGAGGACGAGCTTTCCGGATTTGATTGCCTCTTCCTTCGATATCGTCTTGATTTCCTTCACGGCGTTCACTTCGTCGATGATGCCGGCATCATGCGGCTCGATGACCTGCGCGCCGTTGTCCCAGTACGCCTTGTAGCCGTTGTACTGCGGCGGGTTGTGGCTCGCCGTGACGACGACACCTGTCTGCGCCTTGAGCTCGCGGATTGTGAATGAGAGCTCCGGGGTGGGGCGGAGACCCGTGAAGAGGTACGCCTTGATTCCGTTCGCGGCGAGTATGAGCGCCGTCGCCTCCGCGAAGACGTCGCTGTTTTTGCGGCTGTCGTACGCGATGACTGCCGAGAGCGTTCCGTCCTTCGCCTTCTCGGGGAATGCCTTGAGGACGTAGTTCGCGAGTCCCTGCGTCGCGAGGTTGATTTCGAGCGTGTTCATGCGGTTCGTTCCGCCGCCCATGACGCCGCGGAGCCCGCCCGTTCCGAATTCAAGCGTCTGGTAGAATCTGTCCTCAAGCTCTTTCATGTCGCCCTTAGCGACGAGTTCCTCAACTTCCTTGCGGAACCTTTCATCCTTTTCGTCGGCGATGTATTTTTTCGCGCGCGAAAGAATCTCTTCCTTTTCCATAGTTCTATCTTCTCCTTGTAAAAAATAGTTTTCGAATTGTGCGTTTTTTTTCAGATTGCGTCGGCTTTCAGGAGCATTTTCGTCTCCCATTCAAGCAGCTTCCGCTCCGCCTGTATGTAGTCCGGAACCGCGGAGCTGACGTCTGCCATCACGCGGAACACCGGCTCGGTTCCGCTTCCGCGCATCCATATGAACGCGAGCGGTTTTCCGTCGCCGCCCTTGAGCAGAATCTTGAGTCCGCCGCGCCCGCTTTCCGAAAAGTCGCCGATGCCGCGCTTTTCGTCCGTTCCGTTCGTCGCGACCGCCTCGTATGACTCGAAGCCGTATTTCTTTTTGAGGGTGTCCTTCTGGGCGTCCCACTGCGCCTCGAACACTTCCTGGAACCGTTTCTTGAGGGTTGCCTGGTCCTCGCTCTTTATCTTGAGGATTGCGCGCTTCTCGCTGACGCCTGTCGTGGCGTATTTCGGAATAGTGTCGAGGACGTCGATGAGCGTGAAGTCGTTCTTGCACGACTCGTATTTGTCCATCTGTCCGCTCGCCTTGCACCAAAGGTGGAACAGCCCGTCGCCGCGCTCGCTGTCCTGTATGAATATGAGCTTGAGGAGCGCGAAAAGCGTGTTGAGCGGATCGCGGACGGCAGCCGGGTGCGTGATGTTCCCGCCGTTGGAGCCTTCCCCGAGAATGCGCACGGTGTACCCCTCGTTCCGCTTCTCGCGGGCGAGGTTGACGACGTTCGCCTCGCCGACCTCCGCGCGGAACACGCTCGCGCCGAATGCCGCGGCGATGTCGTCAATCCTCATCGACGTGGGGCAGTTTGCCGCGACCGCGATTTTTGTTTCCGTCCCGCCGTTTGTGTTCGGCTGAAGGGCGCCCCCCGATGACGGCCTGTCCGGAAGCGATTCGTTCATGTATATCGTGTACGCAATCTCGGAAAGCACGGACAGCGCGAAGACGTCCTGCGCCTTGAGAACCTCCGCCTTGTTCGTGCGCCCGTTCCACACCACGAAATTTCCCCTGTCCCCGTCGCAGTCGGGCATGTAGCCAATCTTTATGTCCTTCCTGCCTTCCGCCTGGAGCCGCTCCATTTCCGATGCGACGTAGACGAGGTTTTCCGGCTCGGGGATAATCTCGTGCGCAATCTGCCCCGGCCTGTTGTTTATCGCCATGAAATTCATGCCGATTTCGCGGAGGAACGAGGAGTCTATCGAAAGCGTCCTCGCCGAGCCGTTCATGTCGCAGACGACCCCGAGCGGGTTTTCCGAGACGAACGCGCGCACGAGGGCGAAGAATTTGTTCTGTTTCGGCAGGATGTCCGTCCCCGAAATCGTCGTCTTCGCGAACGAGCGGTAGATTGAGGTTGCCTCGCGCATGACGGCGACGCTTTCCGCGAAAACCCACTCGAGGTCGATTTCGGAGCATTTCGACATGACCTCCGTTATCCGTTCCCCCGCGTTGTTCTCGTCGCATTTCGCCTCGAACGCCCTGATGAGGGACGCGTTCTCCTCCGCGGAGAGGACGCCGCCGTCGTTCAGCCCGAATTTTATTCCGTTGTGGCCGATGGGGTTGTGGCTCGCGGAGATGTAGACGAACGCGTCGGCCGTGTGCGCGTATGCCATAATCTCCGGCGCCGCGATAATCCCCGCGTAGCTCACCGCGATTCTCCTCGCCATGAAGACGCGGAGCATCGTGTCTGCTATCTGCGGTCCTGTCGGCCGCGTGTCGATTCCGAGGATTATTGCCGGGTTCTGCCTTTTCGCGAGTATGTAGTCGGCGAATGTGTCTGCGGCAAGCGCCGCGATTATCCTGTTTTTCTCCCCTATGTCGGGGAATGTATCTTTCTCGTCGCCGGAGGAGGCGAAGACTTTGCGCCATCCCGAGGGTGATAGAATCATGTCATGTTTCATATGCTTCATTGTAGCATGGAAGCGTTTTTTTTGAAAACGGCATGAGCGGAGAATCGTCGGCGCGTCGCACGGGTGAGGAACAGGGCAACCGCATTTTTGCTCGTTGTGGAGCGTGGCCTGTGCCTCTTTAGATAAAGAACGACGGTTTTCATCACTTCGCCTATGGAAAATGGTGCAATGCGGTTTCCCCCGGATGCGTGGACGAATCACTATCAATTCACTAGGAAATGTTGTAGAATCCACACGGGATTCGGGCACGTTTCGGGGAATTCGTTTCTCCGTGCTCTGATGCGCCTGCCCGCCTTTTTTGTTTTTCGGGAGGATTTTTTGATGGAATATGTTGATTTGGATATGCCGCGCGAGGGCGACACCGTTGTCGTCGGCCTTTCAGGCGGCGTCGACTCGACGCTGACGGCAGCGCTTTTGAAGGAGAAGGGATGCCGCGTCATTGGGGTCACGATGTCTCTTTGGAAGGGCGACCTTCCCGAGCTTCCCGACGGAAAAACCTTGAGAAGCTCCTGCTACGGGCCCGATGAGCTTGAGGACATCGAGCAGTGCCGCGCGTTCTGCGAGAAGTCCGGAATCGAGTACCATGTGATAGACGTCAAGGAGGCGTACCAGAAGCGCGTAATCGATTATTTCAAGGCGGAATACAGGGCGGGACGCACCCCGAACCCGTGCATACGGTGCAATTCTGTTATAAAATTCGGTGCCCTGCTTGAGGGGGTCGCCGGCCTTGGAATCGACTTCGATTATTTCTGCACGGGCCATTACGCGAAAATCGTCCGCCCGTCGTCCGGTTTGTGGGGAACGGATGCCCGTCCCGCGATGATATCGTGCGCGCGCGACGTGTCGAAGGACCAGGCGTATTTCCTCTATAGGATTCCGTCTCCCGTCCTCGAGAAAGTGCGCTTCCCCCTCGGCTTCACTGAGAAGCGCGACGTGTTCGAGATGGCGCGCGCGCGCGGGCTTGCTGCGGCCGAGCGCGCGGAGAGCCAGGATTTCATCCCGCCGGAATATTTCGAGCATCTTTTCAAGGACAAGCCGAGCGTTCCCGGCGACATAATCGACCTCGACGGGCATGTTCTCGGACGACACCGCGGAATCGAGCATTACACGGTCGGGCAGAGGAAGGGGCTCGGGGTCAGCTCGACGCGCCCGCTCTACGTCCATTCGATTGACGCGAAGCGGAACGTCGTCGTTCTTGCCGACAATGACGACCTCCTGTGCCCGTCCCTCATCGCCGACGATTTTGTCTGGGCGGGGGGAGCCGAGCCTTCGGGGCCGTTCGACGCGATGGTGAAAATACGCCTCGCGAGCCGTCCGGTGAAATGCCGCGTGTCGGAATTCCGCGGCGATGACGGTAATTTTTCGGGCAAGGCGTGGCGCGTAGAATTCTCCGAGCCGCAGCGTGCGGTCGCTCCCGGTCAGTCTGCCGTCCTCTACATCGACGGCGCGATTGTCGGCGGCGGAATCATCTCGCGCCCCGAGTGAGCCTCCGCCGGCATGGAAAAAGTGCCGCCCGTTGTTTTTCCAAAAAAATAACACGAATTTATCTACGCTTTTTGAAAAAAACGGCCTCCCGCGAAGAACTTCTGTGCAGAAGAACTAAGGAGGTTCATATGAAAAAAGGTTTTGTCAACGGCGGCATCCGCGCCGCCATCAGGTTCGTCGCGAGCGTCGCGCTTTTTTCCGGGGCGGCGCTTATGCCCGTGCTGCCTGTTTCCTGCAAGTCGTCCGATGACGATGAGCTGAAAATAGAGGGCGAGACGACCGGAAGCGCGAGCGAGGACGGGAGAATAACGTCGCCGAAAGTCGTCGCGTGCTCTGCCGTCTCCGCATCCGCCGTGCAGGTTTCTTTTTCGAGGAAAGTTTCCGTCGAGGGGATAACCTTCACGGATGCTGACGGGAGCGTTTTTTCCATAGCTGGCGACAGCGTGTCGTTCGACGATTCCGGGCTTTGCGCGCGGATTGCGCTTCCCGTCTCCACGGATGTCGGCTCTAGCTACAAGCTGAGCATGACCGTGTTCGATGCCGACGGGAACTCGCAGTCATACGAGCAGGAGTTCTACGGCTACAACGCCATGCCCGCGCGCCTTATCCTGAGCGAGGTTCGTACGGAATATTCAAAGGATAAATATTGCGAATTCGTCGAGCTTTTTGCTTTGCGTGGCGGAAATATATGCGGGCTTACGCTCGACACTGCGACGATAGACGGCAAAGACTCATTGTTCCCGTTTGTCTTTCCGAGCGTGAATGTGTCCGCGGGTGATTACATAACCGTACATATGCGGAATTCTGGAAATGTCGCGGGCGCTGTTTCTGAAATTTCGGATAAGACTGCGGCGAAAGCAAAAGACAGTTCCCCGACTGCATGGGATTTATGGGTTTCAACTGATGACAAGCTTGTCGGCAAAAATGATATTGTCCTGCTGGAGGATGGCGATTCCAATATATTGGATGGGATAATAATGTCGCAGTCCTCTAAAAAAGAATGGTCGCAAAAGCAGAGGAAAATATGCGAGGAGCTTTTTTCAATCGGAATTTGGAAATCGGGCATCGAGATTTCAGATGTCATCCATACGGACAATACGGCGCAGAACAGCACCGTTTCCCGCCAGAATATCGCGGAGCTGAGCGGGCTGTATCTTGGAAAAGACGATATTCCGGATTTTATTCCGACAAGAACGGAGGATTGGATTGTTACAAAAAGTGCGGACAAAAAAAATCCGGGCGCAACACCAGGGCTTCCGAACAGCAGTGTCAAAGCCGGAAATTAGGATAGGCAATTGCTTGCGCTGCATGTCTGAACACGTATGAAGTTTTGACCTGCTCGGAAAAGAATTTTCAGGCAGGTCGATTTTGAACGCGTGAATGTCCTCAAAAAGCGACGCCGTCCGGGCATCTTTCCCGGGCGGCGTCGCTGTCGTTTTTCTGCGCGTGCGTGTGCGGAATGGCGTCTCGGAAAATGGCAATTTATCGCCAAATCTGATAGATTCTTTTTGAGACAAAAAGATAAGAAAAGAGTTTGAATATCATTTTAGAGAGGTGAAATCATGTCGGAATTATTGGCGCCTGCGGGCAACATAGAGGCATTGGATGCCGCGATTGGCGAGGGCGCCGATGCGGTATATCTCGGTTTGAAGAGCTTCAACGCGCGGCTCCGCTCGTCGAACTTTGCGTGGAACCAGTTCGAGGCGGCCGTTTCGTCGCTTCACAGGCAGAACAAGAAGATTTACGTTACCGTCAACACCGTGAGCGAGGAGCGCGACCTTGAGCGGCTCTACCGTTTTCTCGGGTATCTCAACCGCATCGGGCCGGACGGGCTTATCGTGCAGGATTTCGGCGTCGTGAGGATGTGCCAGGAATTCTTCCCGAACCTTGAGCTGCACGGCTCCACGCAGATGAATGTCGAGAGCGCTGCGGGCGTGAACCTACTCAGCAAGGAAGGCCTGAAGCGCGTCGTCGTCGCGCGCGAGCTCGGGCTTGAGGAAATCAGGAAGATAAAGGAGAACACGAGCGCGGAGATTGAGATGTTCATCCACGGCGCGCTCTGCGTCAGCGAGTCCGGACTGTGCCTTTTCTCAAGCTATCTCGGAGGGAAGAGCGCAAACCGCGGTATGTGCACCCAGGCATGCCGCCGTTTCTACACTGCGGACACGAGCGAGGGCGAGCGGCAGGGATTCTACTTCTCCCCGTGCGACATGCAGCTCATCGAGAAGATTCCCGATTTGATGGAAATCGGCGTGGAGTCGTTCAAGATTGAGGGTAGGATGAAGAGCGCGGAGTACGTCGGCTCCGTCGTCGCGGCCTACAGGTATCTCATGGACCATTACAAGGAGGACAGGAAGGGCGCGCTCGCGACGGCAAAGCGCCTCCTGTCAACGGATTTCGCGCGCTCGAAGACCTCCTACTGGTACAATTTCAAGACGAACGAGGAGGGCGTCGAAAAAGCCGGCTCCCTCATACTCAACCCGAATCAGGCGGGCGGAACGGGAATTTACCTCGGGAAGATAGACCGCTTCGAGCAGGCTACAGATGAGGCGAAGCAGCGCGCGGCGGAGGCGGCCGGTCCAGATGCGGCCCCCGAGGATTACCGGATTGCGTTCGCGCACCTTTCCGGCGGAAACTACGACCCCGATCCGGGTGACTCGATACGCCTCCATCGCGCGGACGATACCGGCCGCGTTAGCCATAAGGTCAGGACTGTCTGGTTCGACGAGGACGGCACGCGCTTTATCGACGTTCCTGTCGGGTTCCGCCGCGGCGACGAGGTCTATCTGCTCCAGACGAAATCCATGTCGAAACGATACCCGCGCGTCCTTCCCAACGACATCGGGAAATTCCGCCAGCAGCCGGGCGCGGAGGTCCTTCCCGTGCTCGACCTGACGCCCGTCCAGAAAAACGAGCTTTCTTATTTTCCGGCGGGGCTGTACATCCAGGTTTCGACCGTCTCCGATGTTTTCGTCGCCCAGTCGAAGAATCCCGTGCGCGTGATACTTGAATTGAATTCCGGCACGGTTCGCGACCTTGTCGAGAAAAAGACCGCGCTTCCCCTCTCGAAAAAGCAGGTGATAATCTCGCTCGACCCGTATTGCCCGGCATCGAAGGAGGATGACGTCGCGGAGAACATAAGGAAGCTTGTCGAGGATGGGTTCAGGACGTTCGTCGCGAACAATGTCGCGCATATCGGTATGCTCAGAAAATACCGCGCCGATGGCGTGAACGTGATTGCGGGGCCGTATCTCTATACGTTCAACCGATGGGCGGTGTCATGGCTTGAGAACCAGAATATCGGCGCGTTCATAACGCCGCTGGAGAATTCGTGGGACAACATAAAGTCGACGTTCGAGCCGTCCGTGCGCGAGCGCGTGATGATTACGGTCTACGCGTATCCGGCGCTTTTCCGCATGAGGTTCAGGCTTCCGGCTGATTACGACTTCACGTATTTCCGGGACAAGGAGGGAATGGAATTCAAGGTGCTTTCCAATTCCGACGGCTCGCTCGTGATGCCCGAGGCGCCGTTCTCTGTCGCGGACAAGGTTGAGACGATAAACCGCGGCGGCTTCTCGAGGATTCTCCTCGACTTCTCGCACACGACGCTCTCGAAGCAGGAGCTCAAGCTCGTCTCGTCGTCGATGGCGAAGCAGCAGCCCATACAGGACGCGTCGCGCTTCAACTGGAAGGACGGCTTTTACAATCCGGAGAAGATTGAGGAGTACAAGGCGATGAACGAGCGCCAGAACGAGCTGAAGGCGATGACGAAGTTCGACAAGAATTTTTCCGGGAAGGGAAGGGGCCGGAACGGTCCCGCTCCCCGCGGAAATGCTCGCGGCGGAAGGCGCGGAAGAAAAAGCTGATTTCTGTATAACCGGCGGTTCTGCCTGCCGGAGCTTTTGAATGCGCCTATGCCATGCGGCGGAAGCCCGCGCTGCCGGAAAAGACAGCGCGGGCTTGTTTTTTGTGGGATGTTAGAATGCCGCATCCGCCTCATCGACCGTCAGCGAGTCCGTGGTGTCGTTCATCCGGCGGGTCATGTCGAAAATCTCGTTTTTCGTCGCCTCCTCCTTGCTCTTCGCCTCCTCGGCATTGTCCTGCGTTTTTGTCTGCCGCTTGAGATAGTCGACGTGCGCCGCGACGATGAAATTCCGGGAGGCCTGCTTGCCGTCGCTGTTCTTCCATCTTTCCTGCTTCAGCCTTCCGATTACGCGGAGCGGCACGCCTTTTTTTCCGTTCTTCACCAGATTCTGCGCGTTCGCCTCCCCGAACACGTGCACGTCGTAGAATCCGACCTCCTCCGCGAAATTGCCCTGCCTGTCCTTGTAGTAGTGGTTCACTGCCAACGACACGACGCAGAATTTCGTACCCCACGGCTTCTCCCGTATGGAGACGTCCCTGACTACGTTTCCCTCGATGATTACCTGGTTAAGTGCACCCATAAAAATGCCTCCTTGTTTTTTTTCGCGGCGTTTTTGCGCCTCGCATATAAGTTCTTCACGGCTCGCGCTTTTTTTCAAAAAAATCAGGATTTTCCCGATTTTTTTCCGTTTTTTCTCCGGGCAAAAAAAACGCCGTCTTGAGGCGCGCTTTTGCTTCAAGACGGCGGGTTCCGAATCCCCTTCGGCGCTATTTCAGCGACTCGAGCTGGGAATACGTCGGAAGATTCTTCACGAGCTTTATTATGTAGAGCTGGATGTACCGTTCGAGCGCGTCAAGTTCCCCGATTTTCATGAGGGCGGGCGTTTTCGTGAGCGTCGAGGCGAGGCTCCTGATTCTTTCGATGGTGAATCCCGACGGGGACATCGTCCTGAGCACGGTCCTCATGTAGTCGCGGATAAGGACGTTCACGTCCTCCGTGAGGTTCGTGCGGCTTTCCCCGAGCTTTTTGTTCCAGATGTGCTCGTATGACTCGAGCTCCCTGTCGAGGGTGGATTTCTCCGAGACGAGGTTCTTCTCAGCGGAGCGCGCCGCTTCCTTGAGCTGGATTTTCCGCGAGATGTTCGAATTCTTCGATATCATCGCGTTCGTCTCCATGTTCTCGAGGCTTTCCTTCGACTCCTTCTCGTGGTACTGCTGCGCCGATGTCTTCGGCTTTATGTTCCGCCTGCGCTTCGGCTGCTTGAGCATCATCTTCGCTATCCACGAGATGACCGGGAGCGTGTACCAGAACGGGAGCTTTATTTTCGAGTCGGTGAGGATTTCGTGCCTGTTCATGAGGAGAAGCTCGCTGTAGGGGATGAGCTCGCCGTTTGCGAAGAGCGTCACCTTGTCGGCATCCTCGTCGCCGAATTTCTCATACGTGAGGAGCGGGAGGAACGATGCCGTGAGGAGCGAGTAGAGGACGGGCGACTGCTCGCGGACTTCCTGCTGGAGCCTCGCCTCGAACGCCTGCTGGTCGTGCATCTCCGGGAGCGAGCCGAAATTCTTGAGGACGATGTACCAGTGGTCCGTAATCGTCCGCCTGACGACCTCGCGAGCCTCCGTGCAGAGCCTGATGACGAGCTGGAGAATCTTCGACTTGAAGATGAAGTATTTCTTTTCGTCCTCCATCTTGAATATGAGCAGGTCGGGAAGTGAATGCGCGTCCCCGCCCGTCGATTTCTCGTGGAGCCAGTCCTTCAAATCCTGCTCCGAGTATTGGCTGAGGAGCGGCTGCCCCTTCGAGTCGACGAACGTCGTGATGTCGTCGTAGGTGAAGTAGTACGGCGGCTTGTTCAGCAGCTGGTCGAGCGTCTTGAGCGCGGTGTCCCTCTTCGACTTGTCCATCGCGCGGCTCTTGAAGTAGTTCGCGGCAATCTCCGTAATCATTATCGCCTGAATCGTGGAGATGTCCTCCTGCGTGTAGTCCTTCACCTTCTTGTAGTCCTGCTTTATGAAGTAGCAGAGCTGGTGCCAGAGGTAGAAGTCCTCGCTCGACTGGCTGAGAATCTCTATCGCGTGGTCGGGCCTGTCCACGAACCTGTTGAAGAAATTCTTCGCGGTCAGCTCCTTGCCGGGGTTCGTTCCCGTGAGCTTCTTGAGGAAATAGTCGTGGTATCCTTCCTTCTTGAGCATGTACTGGACTTTCGCGAGGCTGTTCTCCACGAGCCCCTTCACCTCCACGTTCGACGGAAGGATGATTATCGGCTCGTCGTTCGGGAGAATCAGCCCGTAAAGCGTCCTGTCGTTCAGCTCCTGGTTGTCGAGGAATTTGTAGAGGATTGAGTCCGCGCTGTCCGTCGTGACGATTGTCTTCGGCGTTATCTTCGGAAGGTCGGCAATCGTGGGGAACGGGAGGTTCGGCGTCGCCTCGATGTCCTTGTACCGCTCGGCGAATTTGTCGACGAAGTACGGGACGACGTTTATCATCTTCTTCTCGTTCGCAAGCTCCGTTATCGCGACCTGCCTCGCCGAGATGAGTTTCTCAAGCTCGGGAAGAAGAGATTTCACCGTGTCCTCGATGTAGCAGGAGAGCGACGGAAGCTCCTCGAGGTGGTGCTCGGAATATTTTTTCAGATATGCGCAGAATTCACCAAAATCGACGACCCCGCTTTTCTGTTTGGAGGCGAAGAATTTGAGAATCGAAAGAATGTTTGTAGTTGCCATGGAACGCATTTTACCAAAGGCTTATGAAAATTGATAGTTCTCCGCCGCCAGTCTTGCCCGACTTTGCTTCTTTCTCAAAACGTCCGCAATTGGTATAACTTGTGTCATGTCTTTTGAAAAATCTTTGATTACGGGCTTCTTGAGGAAGCGCGCTGTTTTCTGCGCCTCTTTCGCCGCCGCCGTCGCGTCTTCGTTCATCGTGCCGCCGTCGTCCGCGTATCTGTCATATATCGATTGGGATACGCTTTTCATTCTTTTCGCGCTCATGGCCGCGGTGTCCGGGCTTGAGTCCTGCGGCATCTTCGGGAAGCTTGCCCGCGCCATATGCTCCCGCGCGAAGTCGGCCCGCTCGCTGTCGCTCGTCCTCGTCCTCATGACATTCTTCTTCAGCATGCTCGTCACGAACGACGTCGCCCTGCTTGCGTTCGTCCCGTTCTCAATCACGCTTCTCTCTGGGCGGATTTCCGCGCCGCGCCTCGCGTTCGTCGTCGTCCTTCAGACCGTCGCGGCGAACACGGGAAGCATGCTCACACCCGTCGGGAACCCGCAGAACCTCTTCATATTCAACAAGACGGGAATGTCCGCGCTCTCCTTCTCGGCGCTGCTCCTTCCGTACTCGGCGCTCTCTCTCGCGCTTCTTGTGTCTCTCGTCATCGCCGCAATTCCCCGCGACAAGGATTCCCGCAGAATCTGCTCCGACGCGTGCCTTTCCGACGTCGCCCCGTTCGAGCGACTCGCTGAATTCGGCGGCACGTTCAGGGTGAGGCGCCGCCTTTCCCTGATGTACGCGCTCCTTTTCGCGCTGTGCATCCTTTCCGTCGGGCGGCTTGTCCCGAAATGGGCGTCGGCGCTTTCCGTCCTCGCGTTGTGCGCCGCGTTCGACAGGGCCGCTTTCAGGAGGGTGGACTGGTTCCTGCTCCTCACGTTCGCGTCGTTCTTCGTGTTCTCGGGGAACATCGCCTCGATACCTTCGCTGCGCGCGTTCCTCGGGGAGTCGATGCGCGGGAACGAGCTTCTTGTGTCGCTTGCCGTCAGCCAGGTCGTCAGCAACGTCCCCGCGACGCTGATGCTCTACAATTTCGCGGCCGATGTCGAGGGGCTCCTGCTCGGCGTCGATTTCGGCGGGCTGGGGACGCTCGTCGCCTCGCTCGCTAGCCTGATTTCGTTCAACATCTTCACGGCGAGGAACGGGCGCGCGCTTCTTTTCATCTCGATGTTCACGGCCGTCAACGTGCTGTTCCTTGCCGCGCTCCTTTCCGCGAGGTTCGTCGCATGAAGGGCCGGATGGATATGGTCAGCGGGCCGCTTCTGGGGAAAATCCTCGCGGTCGCGCTTCCGCTCGCGGCGACGAGCATCCTGCAGCAGCTGTTCAACTCCGCGGATTTTGCCGTCGTCGGGCGGTATGTCGGAAGCGAGGCGCTCGCTGCCGTCGGCTCGAACGGGCCTATCATAAACATCATCATAAACCTCTTCGTCGGCATGAGCGTGGGCGGAAACGTCGTCGTGGCGACGCTGATAGGGCAGGGGAAGGAGGACGAGCTTTCCGATGCCGTGCACACGATAATGGCGGTTGCCGTCGCGGGTGGCGTCGCGCTCATCTTCGCCGGGATTTTCCTGTCGCGCCTGATACTCTCGTGGATTTCGACGCCAGACGACGTCATGCCGCTTGCGACCGAGTACCTGCGCATTTTTTTCTGCGGGATGCCGTTCAGCACGTTCTACAACTTCGGCTCGGCGATTCTCAGAAGCAAGGGCGACACGAAACGGCCGCTCGCCGCCCTCATCGTCTCGGGGATAGTGAACGTCGCGCTCAATATGCTTCTCGTCGTCGTTTTCAAGATGGGCGTCGCCGGGGTCGCGCTTGCGACTGTCGCGGCTCAGGCGGTCAGCGCGACGATGGTCTGCTTCTTCATGATGGGGGAGAAGGGCGCGATGAAGTTCAGCTTCCGGCGGCTTTCGTTCAGGAAAAAGCATCTTTTGTGGATGATGCGCGTCGGGCTTCCCTCCGGCGTGCAGGGGATGGTCTTCTCGTTCTCGAACATCTGCATACAGTCGGCGATAAACACGTTCGGCTCGCAGGCTATGGCAGGCTCGGCTGCGGCGCTCAACTACGAGTACTACACGTTCTTCGTGACGTCGGCATTCTCGCAGACGGCCGTCACGTTCACCAGCCAGAATTACGGCGCGCGCGAATTCGGGCGGTGCAGGCGCGTCGCGTTCCTCTGCCTCGTCTGCGGGACGTTCCTGACGGCTGTTGAGGCGGTGGCGTTCTCTGTCTTCCGCGAATTCTTCATGGGCGTCTACACGGACGATCCCGTCGCGCTCGACTATGCGGTCAGGAGGACGATGTGCGTCGAATTTTTCGAGTACATGCCGGGAATTTACGAGATACCCGCCGGATGCATGAGGGCGCTCGGCGTGTCGATGCTTCCGTCCGTCATAGTCCTCATCGGCTCGTGCTTTCTGCGCCTCCTTTGGATACGGTTCGTCTTCCCGTCGAACCGCTCGTGGGAGCTCCTCCTTTCGATTTATCCGCTCACGTGGGTCATCACGATTGCCGCGATGGGAATCGCGTTCTTCGTGGTTATGAGGCGCCGCCTCCGCTAGTGATGGATGCAGGGCTCATGTTCATGGAGTTTGCCCTGGCTTGGGATGGCTGAGGGGTGGCAAGCACATCCGCAAAAAAGTAGAATAGACGCGCCCGCAACAGGATTTCCCAGGCGAATCCTGTTCGCGCAATCGTCTTTTGAGGCAAAGCCCGGCTGAATGGAATCCGGACGGGCGAAAACAAAAAATCGGAGAGTGTGAGAAATGGTATCGAACAGAATGGAGAACCTTCACCCGTATGTCCCGGGCGAGCAGCCGAAGGACAGGCAGTACATCAAGCTGAACGCGAACGAGAATCCGTATCCGCCGTCCCCGCGCGTAATCGATGCGGTCTGCGGCGCCGTGCGCGCCCATCCCGAAAAGCTCGGCCTCTACCCGGACCCCGACTCGTCCTCGCTCAAGGCTGCAATCGCGGGGATGCTCAACAGGACGGGAGGCGTTCTCTGCAGGGCTGACGTCGACGAAAAAGGCAACGTCTCCCCCGCAGCACAGGACAGGATTCCGTTCGAGGTGACGCCCGACATGATTTACTGCGGGAACGGCTCGGACGAGGTGCTCAGCTTCGTGTTCTACGCGTTCTTCGGCTCCGACCGCGAGCTTGTCGTTCCCGAGCACACGTACAGCTTCTATCCCGTCTATGCCGGATTCTACCAGATTCCGCTCGACCGCGTGCCGCTCAAATCGGACTGGACGCTTGACGTCGAGCGGATGATAGGCGACGCGACCGCGCGCGATTCCGGGACGATTTTCGCGAACCCCAACGCGCCGACGGGAATCGCGCTTTCCCGTGCCGAGATTCGCGATATGATACGGCGCGCGCCGAAGGACAGGGTTTTCGTCGTCGATGAGGCGTACGTCGATTTCGGCGGAGAAAGCTCCATCCCGCTCCTTGCCGAATTCGACAACCTAGTGATTGTGCGGACGTTCTCGAAGTCGCTCTGCGGTGCGGGGCAGCGGCTCGGGTTCATCGTCTCTAGCCCGAAACTCGTGAATTACGTCACGACGGTGAAGAATTCCCTCAACCACTTCCCGATAGATTTCGTCGCGCAGACAGCGGGAATCGCGGCATGCGAGGACGCGGCGTATTACGTCGGCTGCGCGAAGAAGGTTGTCTCCGTCCGCGAGTCGTTCTCCGCATTCCTTCGCGAGCGCGGTTGGGAGGTAATCGGGAGCCGCACGAATTTCGTTTTCGTCAGAAAGAACGGCGTCCGGGGCGAGGAGACATACCGCGCGATAAAGGAGCGTGGAATCCTCGTCCGCCACTTCTCGACGCCGGGAATCGAGGATTTCCTCCGCATAACGATAGGGACTGCCGCGCAGATGGAGGAGCTCAAGTCCGCGATGGAGAACATCTGAGCCGCGGAAACTGTTTTTGCGCAGTCCAAAAATCGCGCTGATACGAAAAAGTGTCGTGCCGGACCGCTTTTGCGGAATCCGCCCGGCACGGCAAAGCCTGAATCGGCTGTTTTTACGGGCAATAGCCTATAAAATATATGGAGGTTTTTGATGAAATTTCTTGTTTTGTCCGACATACACGGCAACGTCGCGAACATCGACGCCCTTGACGGCGAATTCTCGTCCTGCGATGCCGTGATTTTCGGCGGCGACTTTGCCGCGTTCGGGAAAAGCGAGACGGGAAAGCCCGTCCTCGAAAAACTGCTTGAGAAGCACGGGACGATTTTTTCCGTAATCGGGAACTGCGACGAGCCGTCGTTCCTCGACGAAATCGAGTCCGCGGACATTTCCGTGGAGCGGACGCTTGCGTTCCACGAGGGGCTTGCGTTCGCGGGTGCGGGCGGCGGCACGCGTTTTTCCGGCGACACCCCGAACGAGCGCGACGAGGAGGACATCCTTTCCGACTTCTCCCTTGTCGATTCGTCTGCGGAAAGCTGCGCCGATGAGAACGGCAAGTGGAATTCGCTCGTCCTCGTGATGCACAACCCGCCGAAGGACACCGACTGCGACATGATTCCCGGCGGAATCCACGTCGGAAGCGCGCTCCTCCGCTCGTTCATCGAAAAATACGAGCCGGTCCTCGTCGTCACCGGCCACATCCATGAGTCCGCAGGAATCTCCCGCGTCGGCTCGTCCACCGTCGTCAACCCCGGAAGCCTCGCCGAAGGAAAATACGCCGTCGTCGAGCTTGACAACGCCGGCGGCACGTGGAGCGTCAAAAGCGCCGAGCTCAAGTCGCTCTGATTTTCCGTGGCAGGGGAATAAGAAGAATCCGTGCGCGGCTGTTGCCGGTGCGGGTCCTTCTTTTTTTACTCGCAACTGAACGTATGCCCGCGTACCTTGTTCACAAACTCGTAGTCAATAGTCTGCTTTAGCCCCTGCTCCAGAGCAACAGGCGGCACGAAATCAGTTTTCTTGATATTTGAACCAACAAAGTATGTGTTTTGTGTGAACTTCTTTACTCGGATTGCACTAATCGGGAACTTGCGACGAGTTATAAATGCAAGCAAATCAAAGCACATTCCGCCAAAGTATGCCAACCAGTATGGAAAGTGGAACAACTTTGTCTTATTCTTTCCAAGACATTTATACACATCAAGAACAAGATGGTTCATGTCGTAAGCAGGTTCATCGCAGTAGTTGTAGAGATGTTCACCAGCTTCTGTATCGTGAGAAAGTTCGTATTCAATAAATGCTGCCACATTCTCTACATAGTTCATGCTCTTTTTGTTTGTGCCTTTGCCAACCATAGGAAAATGACCACTTGCAATCTGGCGAAGAAGATTATAGACATTACCGCGGTTCTGCTCGCCAAAAATAACAGTTGGGCGAATGATGACTGCATTGTTTGAAGGATTTTCTTTGAGCCAATCACGGTATTTACCCTCAGCAAGATATTTTGTGCGACCGTAATCGTTGAAATAATTGATTTCTCCTGTTTCATCAGTTCCAATTGGAGCAAATCCATAGACAGCTACAGAACTTGTAAAAATGATTTTCTTAATTCCAAGCTCCGAACAAGCCTTGCAGATATTTTCACTTCCCTGCACATTTACTTCGTCATACAAAGATTTTGGTGTAACATCATCGCGGTGTTCCGCTGCAAGATTTATTACAACATCACTACCCTTCAAAACATCAAGAAGTGAGTGCATCGGCATTGCTTTTACAGCTTCGTCATGTTTTCCTGGAGCAGAAGCTGCATCTGTTAGACTTTCTGGATAATCAGCAGTTTCATTCGGTGCATTTCTTATATCACATCTTACCCATAAATCAGAATATGTGACAGATTTTCTTTTATCTGCAATTTTTACTGTATGTCCGCTTGCAAGCAAACGCTTAACAAGTCTTGTTCCAACAAAACCACTTCCACCAATTACTGTGATTGTCATTTTAACCTCGCAACAATTTATATACTAATTTTAGTAAGCCTTTCGGTAATAAACGCACAGGAACACGTAACAAGATAAGTTTCCTATATTCACTTTTAGAAATAAAACCTGTTTTAAACTGTCGTTTTAAGAAGAATATCTCGTGCTTAGAATAAGCAAGTCCATGTCTTCGTCCAATCATATCATTACCAATTCTTGCCTTTACAAGTTTTTCTGGAATATTCTTAGATAAGAAACCTTTTTGAATTACTCTGATCCATAAATCATAATCTTCAAAATATGGAACTTTTTTATAATTTCCGCTTTCAATAACAGCAGATTTCTTAAACATAACAGCCATATGATTGAAAGCATTCCTTTTTTTTAAATATTCCTTTATTTCTGAATGTTCCAAAGGTACAATTCTAGTACTTACAATCGTGTCAGGATTATCGTTAAATTCATCAATATATCCACTGAGAAGAGCAAGTTCAGGTTGTGCTTTAAACTCATTTAATTGTTTTTCAAATCTGTCTGTATAGCAAATGTCATCGCTGTCCATTCGGGCAACGAGTTCTGTTTCCACAAACTGCAAACCGTAATTGAGTGCGTGAGCAAGTCCTTGATTCTGCTCATAGCCGACTACTTTAAGCGGTAGTTTTGACTGCCACTCTGAAATTACAGTTTCGAGTGCTGATGTAAGAGTGCCGTCTTTGACCAAAACAATTTGAACTGGCTGCAAAGTGTTATCTGCAATGGACTGCAAAGATTGCGAGAGAAAAACGGGATTATCACGACGGTAGACGGATTGAAGAACAGAGAAAGTCATTTATTGCACTCCTTATTCGTATTAGAAATATTATGCATTAGGAAGACAGCTAAGCGATATATAAAGAAGCAAAAACAAAATATGACTGTAAAAGATTCTATTTCTCGTAATTGATATAAGAATACAGCTAAAAAACTACAAATCAACGAGGTAAAAAATTGTATGAAATCCAAGAACTTATCATATTTCTTAACTGCATGTTTTATAAAAAAGCACAAAAAACGGGGTAATGGGAACATACAAAATAAAAGTATGTATGCAAATTGATTATTCCAAAGTGCAAATGGCAAAACTGGAATAACATATTTTGAAAGATTTAAAAGCAAGTTTGCAATAAAACGAAAGCCATTTCTATAATGATTATTCACGCAATAAGCAAAAAGCAATAATAAGCAGCCCAAAATCATTGTTTCAACGGAAATTGAAAATAGAAATCGCAAAGCAAAAGAAAATATAATCAAGAAAAAGCATCTTACGCCTGCTATTAAGATTCCATCTTTATAAAAAAACTCTCTTTCACTTTCAGTTAGACGAATTGTAGGTTTTATCTCATGCAAAATTGTGATAGCGTCATTTATCATATATCCGAATTCGTAGCAATTGAACATTGCAAGATAAGCAATTGCATAGGTAATAAAGAATTCTGCTGACAATGAAATACCATCACTAACTAAAAATGCTAAAGGAGGTAAAAAATCTGTAAGCAAGAATGGTATAACAGTGAATCGACCTGATTTTCTTGTATGAAATCGATACAAAAGAGGCAGAAAGAAAAATGAATTACTCAACATGAAAACCTCTTTCTATAAAAAAAAATTTATTTCGCTTATTGGCGACGATATAATAGTCATCTGCATCAGAAAGCAAATCACAATCTGTCTTATTGTCAGTGCAAACAAAAAGAGATTTATAATCATAAGTTTTTCTTACCGTTTCGAGTTTTTTGTTTTCTTGTGCACAAAGATATTCACAATTTAATCGTTCTGCAGCTTTTTCTACAATTATTTCACGAGGAGCGTTAGATACAATAAGGACGAAAAATCCATTTTTGCGTTTTTCTTCTAACAAACGCACAAACTGTTCATCAAAAGGAAATGTCACTGTAGAAATATACTCATCAGTTACTGCTGAAAAATAACGATTTCGTAACCATATAGCAAAAAAAGGGACTATTTTTGCTATGAATTTATACGAAAACGATGTCCAAAACTTAGTTTTGTAATACAAATTCAGTAGTTCATAATGAGAATTTACAGACCATAAAGTTCCGTCAAGGTCGAAAACCGCAAGTTTTTGTATATTAATTAAATCATTCATCTTTTTTCTCGTTCCTATAAAAAGAAATTGAACCTTTTTTGTTTCTAAAATAATCTGCAAATGCTTTTTTTACATAGGTAATTCTTTCTGCCTTATTATTAAAAAGAATAAAATGTATAAAAGGTCGAACTGTAATCAATAATAGAAGGTTAATGCGAAATTTAAATGGGACATATCTTTTTTTTAGCAAATACAAGCTATCCCGAGTTTGATAATAACTTCTTGTGGCATGCCATTCATATATTCTTAAAAATCCTATTTTCTTTTCGCCATTTCCGAGCGTATGATGCAAAGTAACAGCATCTGTCATACAACATAACTTTTTATGTGCAATGAATCGCCAACATAAATCCCAGTCTGCCATATCAAGAAAGATATCTTCGTTCCAAAAGCCAATTGCTTTTAATTCTCCGTAACAAACAAGCATAGAAGATGTGATAATGCTTGTTACCTTGTAAGAATGTTCTGACAATTTTGTTTTCTGATGAGGTATCTCAACTTTTCCACTGCTTGTATTAAAATACACTGGTCCAAGACAGCCTACTGCAAAACCTCTATCTTCAATTTTTTTGTATTCGTCACAAAGAATACTTATATGACCATCCGAAATATGAGAATCTTGGTCAAAAAAGATTATAAAATCATCATCATTAAACAACTTTTCTTTGAGTACACGATTAAATGCAGCCGATAAACCAAGATTTTCCCCAAGAAAGATATATTCAGCATTTTTTACAGGAGAGAATTGGGCAGAATTATCAGTATTGCTATTGTCAAGAAGATAAACCTTATCAACTTGAGCAGAAAGAGCAAGCATATTATCTGTAACAGATTTGTCTGGATTATAAATCGTAACCAAAGCGTATATCATATTGACATTCCTTTATTTTCTAAGGTATAGCCCCACATATCGCAAAAACTTAGTTCTGCATTTTTTATGTATAACAACTCTATTACTAGGTAAATTCAGCAATGCAATTATTGCCATCATCTCTGTCGTATCAAAGCAATAAAGTATTTTGCATACAGATATTACACGAACGCGGGCTTTAGGAAAATCGCCTGCGATTCATTTTCCCGTTCTGAGTTGGCGCTTGCAGATTTTTTCGCGTTCTGAGTTCGGCTTGGTTGGAGCAAGCGTTCGCCGGCACGCGCGGGTGCGCGTACCTACCGTGGCGGAAATTCGCGCTTGCGGTTCATTTTCGCGTTCTGAGTTGGCGCTTGCAGATTTTTTCGCGTTCTAAGTTCGGCTTGGTTGGAGCAAGCGTTCGCCGGCACGCGCGGGTGCGCGTACCTACCGTGGCGGAAATTCGCGCCTGCAGATTTTTTCGCGTTCTGAGTTGGCGCTTGCAGACCTTTTTCGCGTTCTAAGTCACGCCGCCGCCGATTCCTGTTCCGAAACGTCGGCGGGGAAGATGAAATGCTTGAGCATCATCGAATTCGCGTCGAACACATATTCGAGCCGCTCCAGGTTCGATGGGCTTGCCGGGTCGCACGGTTCCCTGCCGCTGAAGTCGACAATCGAATCC
>NZ_AGRW01000044.1 GCF_000255555.1 Treponema saccharophilum DSM 2985 | reverse complement strand
AGGAATGCCGTTCCCATTAGAGCGGGAATGCCGTTCCCATTAGAGCAGGAACGACGCTCCCATTAGAGCAGGAACGCCACTTCCATTAGAGCGGGAATGCCGTTCCCATTAGAGCAGGAACGACGCTCCCATTAGAGCGGGAATGCCGTTCCCATTAGAGCGGAGCCGAATTACAAAAATAGCAAAACTCGACATTCGGCCTAGAAATTGTTCTGCAAGCGACAAATTTTCAAAGCTATTTTTGCTCCAGCATGGAGCGCGCTTCATAAAGCAGAATGCGCGCATAAAAAAATCCCGCACTTCGCTTTGGAATGCGGGATGAAGGAATCATGCGGAAAATGCTATTCCATGTAATACGTTTTTATCGGCGGGAAACCGTTGAACTCGACGCTGGCATACGTTCCGGTGTATGCGCCCGTCGAAAGCCAGTAGAGCTTGTCGCCGGCTTTGAGCGAGAGCGGAAGCTTGTATTTGATGTTCTCGTACATGATGTCGGCGCTGTCGCACGTCGGGCCGGCAAGGATGACCTCGCCCTCTTTCTCACCCGGGCCGTCCTTCTCGGAGATGACGGGATATTTTATAGACTCGTCCATCGTCTCGACAAGGCCGTTGAATTTTCCCGAATCCTGATAGACCCATCGCTGGAGCGCGGTGTTGTTCTTGCGTGAGATGAGGACGACCTCGCTCGTGAGGATTCCGCAGTCGCCGACAAGGGAGCGCCCCGGCTCAAGGACAATCATCGGAATCTCGTCGCCGAAATCGTCGTGAAGGTAGCGCGTGATTTCCGAAGCGTAATCGGAAAGCGGGTTCGTCGGCTGAATGTAGTGCGCCGGGAAACCGCCGCCCATGTTAATCATCGAAAGCTTTATTCCTTCCTCCTCCTCTAGCGAAGAGAAAAGGTATGTCGCCTTCGCGATAGCCTCGTTCCAGATTCCGATGTCGCGCTGCTGAGAGCCTACATGGAACGAGACGCCGTAGGGAGTCAGCCCCAGCTCCTTCGCCTGAACGAGAAGGTCGTACGCCATGTCGGGATGGCATCCGAATTTGCGGGAAAGCGGCCAGTCGGCGCTCTGCCCCGCCTCGACGAGCATACGAACGAAAATCCGCGAGCCCGGCGCGAATTTCGCTATGTTCCTGAGGTCGTCCTTTGAGTCGGTTGCGAACATGCGCACGCCGTTCTGATAGAAATACTCGATGTCTCTCGCCTTCTTGATGGTATTGCCGTACGAAATGCGATCCCCCGTTATGCCGAGCGAAAGCACGCGGTCAAGCTCATAGCGCGATGCGATGTCGAAATTCGACCCAAGCTCGTTGAGAAGGCGGAGGACAGGCTCGCCCGGGCACGCCTTGACGGCGTAATAGATGTGCGCGAAAGGGAAGGAGTCGCGCAGCTTGATGAAGTTGTACTTAATCTGATGGAGATTGATAACAACATTCGGAGTCTCCAAATCCTTTGAGAACTCCAAGAAACGATTCCACTCGGAATCGGAAATGTAGTCAGAACGATTGAACATGTCCCAAACCACCTTTTTAGTTGATAATGAGCCGCCCGTCCACAGGCGGCACGATTAAAAGTGAAAGATTTTGTTTCCCAGT
This sequence comes from Treponema saccharophilum DSM 2985, assembly GCF_000255555.1. Classification (GTDB taxonomy): domain Bacteria; phylum Spirochaetota; class Spirochaetia; order Treponematales; family Treponemataceae; genus Treponema_D; species Treponema_D saccharophilum. Next base: position 113,195 of record NZ_AGRW01000044.1, on the reverse strand, counting down.
CCGGCAGCAGCCGCTTTTTCCGCCGAACCCATTCGTCCCTTTTTTCACTTGTGCGAGAATCTCGGAACCCAAGGTTCCACGCATAAATTCGAATCATAAAGCAAATGCTTTTTACGGTCTATGCTTTTTTCAAAAGTTTTTGACAAAAATGACACAAATCTCCCGCGCGCGTCACGCACGGACGTTCTTCGCGACCTCCTTGCCGTTCGCATCCGGGCCAAGCTCATAGACGACGTTCTGCCCGTTCTGAAGACATGCGAAGGAAACAGACTCGCTGTACGATTCGTGGGCGAACACCGTCCCGGTGCTGCGCGTGATGAAAAGATAGTACCTGCCGTAGCGGTCCCTGCCGATTCTGGCAATCCGCCCCGAATAAGTGCCCGTATTGTTTTCGTCCGACTTCTCCTCCGTGCGCACCCCGAGCGCCTTTTTTGCATCGCGCAGGTACGACATGATTTTATGGCTGCTGAGGAAATCTCCCATCCTCTTTCCGCCGTTTGCCTTCGTGAACAGCTCCTCCGCCTTCTCGAACACCAGCAGCGCGTCGTTGAACTCGTCCTCCAGCTCAGCGTCCCGCTTGCAAAGCGACAGAATCGACCGGGAAAGCGAGACCGATTTCTTGGTGTCGTTCATGCTGACCGTTCCGGAGCCGAGCGATTCCTTGACGAGATAGCAGGCATACGACTTTGCGCTGCGGAATTTCGAATCGAGCTTGCCCTGATAGATGAGCCGCTCGAATGCCGAGTAGAGGCTCGCGCTCGCGTAATAGCAGATTTCGCTGTGGTTGTCGGAGAAAACCCTGTCCCGGTACAGCGGAAGAAGCTGGTATTCGGAAGCCATCGCATCGAACGGGGAATCGAACCACACCGCGACGGCGCTCTGCAAAAGCGTCTTGAACGAGCATTTCTGGTAGGCGCAGATGTTCTCCCCGGCGAGCGACTTGGAGCGGCGCTCGTAGTAGACGTGCCGCTGCTCGCTCGTGTCCTCGAAGTTGCGGAAGAACACCTCAAGCTTCTTGTGGTACGACTTGGTGATTTCGTTAATCATGTCGTGGACCATGTTCTGGTTGTTGTTCGCGCTTACAATCGAATTTATCGTCTCGGAGTCGTTCGTGCTGATGATGCGGGCGAAAACCTTCACATTCGAGATGTCCAGCCCCTCCTTGTGGGCGTAGTAGATGACGGAGCAGGTCTGGCAGCCGTTAACAATCTGCGGGTTCGTGATGCGCACGGAATCCAGGGTCGGATACTCCAGCCTGTTCGAGAGAATCGTGATTCCGTTGTTCCTCAAAATGAAGCTTTCGGGAGCCGTTCGTATCGTCTCTTTTATGGAAAGGTTCACGCCCGTGTTTCCCTGATAGTCCCGAACGTTCTCCTCGAAAAGCCCCCTCTTCAAATTTCCGGTCGTCTCGTCGGTGAGGATTTTGAGAAGCTCCGTCGCGTTTATCATGGCGGCGCAGCCCATGACAGCCTCGTCCCCGGAAAGCTGGAGCGGCGTCCCGTTGAGCTTTATGCGGACGGAAAAAGTCTCGTTATCGTTCGCAGAGAGCTTGAGCACGCGCTCCTCGTCAACGAACACGGGGGACGATATGCTGTAGATTCCGTTCTCCATGCGCTCGGCTGCCTTCCTGAGCGTCTCGAAGGAGCCGAGCACCTCGCTCGAATTCGTCCATTTCGCGTTCGCCGCCACATAGAACGGGCGGACCTCGATGTGCGTAAGCTCGGTCCAATCCTCGGGACGCGCAAGGATGTCGTTTTTGATGTCGAACCAGGCGAGAATTTTCGGATTGAGCTTTCTGGTGGACTCCCTGTCCAAGAAATTCTGGATTCCCATGATGAACACGCTGATTTCCTTGAGGTCGAACGAGTCCTTGCACTTGGACTGGATGAGTATAATCTCGGCGGAGCGGATTCCCTTGTCGCTTGCGATGATGAAATCCAGCAGCTTCTTGTTCGTGACGATGTGCCCGTTCACGCGGATGCAGATGCCGTCTATCCCGGAATCGTAGTAATCGTCCACGCAGATTGCGTCGAGCAGCGACTCATCGTTGTTTATGCTGTTCGGGGAGTCGTTTTCGATGATTGCCTGGATGAGCATCCGCTCAAAGACAACGCCGTCCTTCTCACCGCCCCCGGAATGCTCCTTTCTGTATTTGTCGACAAGAGCCTTCACCGATGTATTTGTCCGCAGGGTTTTGTCCTCGAACACCGTCACGACGCGCTGGACGATGCGCCGCTTTCCGCGCGAACTTTTATCCGCGCCGTCGTCGCCGTCCGAGGAGGAGCCTGACGGGCTGCACAATTCAGCTATTTCATCCTCTGTCTTTATGTCCGACAAAAACCACGGCTGCTTGTCGGGATATCTGTTCTTCGTGAAGAAGGCGTAGAGAATGTTTCCGTCAATGTCATGAAAATCAAGGCAAACGAAAGCGAAATCGCTGTACACGATGAACGCCGAGGAATTTTTCTCGTAGATTCTTGCCAGATATCCAAGCAAATCGCCCTCGAATTTTTCCCTTATTTTATATTTCAATTCCAGCCCGTATTTCTGGGCAACATATGCGACTTTAAAAAAATCATTCTCCATGCTTCGACCTCTGTAAAAACAAACATTTTTAAACGAAAGCAGCAAAATTGCCAGGCAACCAAACTGCCGCTCAAGTTTATTATATTTGATAAATCCCGCAAAGTCGCCGGCAACTTTTTTGAAAACGCCGCGAACGGTGAACAAACCGGCGCAATCCGGTATACTTCCGCGCATGGAAACACGAAATATTTTTGAGAACCTCTCCTGCATCGACCACCGCTACTCGCTTTCCGAGAAGGCGGCGTTCGAATCGCTCTCTAGGTACATCTCCGAGCAGGCGTCCATCCGCTCCTGCGCGAGATGCGAATCCGCCCTCGTGAAAGCACACCTCAAGGTCCGCGGCACGCTCACCGACGAAATCGCCGCGACGCTCGACTCTGTCGCCGAGAACATCGACCCCGAGGAAGTCTACGCCGAGGAAGAGAAGACGAAGCACAACATCCGCGCGCTCGTCAACGTGATGAAGACGAAGGTCAGCGCGGAAATCGGACCGCTCATCCATCTGGGCGCGACGAGCGTTGACATCCTCGACACCGCGCTCTCATGCCGCATGCGCGACGTGACGAAGAACGTCGTCCTCCCCGAGCTCAAGACGCTCGAGAAGCATCTCTGCACAATCGCCGAGCGCGAGGCTGCGACGCCGCAGGTCGGGCGCACCCACGGCCAGCACGCCGTCCCCATCACGTTCGGCTGGTCGATTGCGGAATTCGTGGCGAGACTCGGAAAGTCAATCCTCAAAATCGAGCAGCTTTCCGACGATTTGGTCGGAAAACTTGCCGGCCCCGTCGGCTCGTACAACGGTCCGTCGATGATTGTGAAGGATCCCGAGGAGCTTGAGCGCATCTACACAGGTTTTCTGGGATTGAAGCCGAGCGAGTACTCGAACCAGCTTGTCGAGCCGGAGCACGTCCTCCGCCTCCTCCTGGAGATGAACGTCGCGTTCGGAATCATCGCGAACCTCGCTGACGACCTCAGGAACCTCCAGCGGAGCGAAATCGGCGAGGTTTTCGAATATTTCGCGTCGACGCAGGTCGGCTCGTCCACCATGCCGCAGAAGCGCAACCCGTGGAACAGCGAGCACGTCAAGTCGCTGTGGAAGGCGATGTGCCCGCGCGTAATCACGTTCTACATGGACCAGATTTCCGAGCACCAGCGCGATTTGACGAACAGCGCGAGCCAGCGCTTCATCTCCGACTACGTTTCCGGCTTCACGATGGCGGTGGCGCGCATGAACAGCGTCGTCTCGGGGCTGCAGGCGGACAAGGACGGAATGGCGAGGAACCTCGCGGGCGCGGGCGGAAAGGTCAAGGGCGGCGTCCTTGCCGAGCCGGCGTACATCCTCCTCGGCGAGGCTGGCTACAACGACGGCCACGAGGTCATCAGGAAAATCACGCTCGAGGCGGAGAAGAGCGGCAAATCGTTCTTCGAGGTCTTGAAGACGCACGAGAAGGAATTCGCGGACATCACGGCGCAGCTTGAGAAGCTCGGCGTAGAGAACCCCGCGTCGTTCTTCGAGAATCCGGCGAACTACTGCGGTCTTGCGGCGAAGAAATCAGCGCGTCTCGCACAGAAATACGCTGAGCTGATGAAATAGGCGCACCGCGCGCCGGCATTTCTTTCGCGAAAGGATTCCGGCGCGCGCATCATCCGCCATTTTCAGGAATCGAAACGGAAAACAGGAAAATATGGAAGACTACAAGAAAGAATTCATAGATTTCATGGTCGAATGCGGAGTTCTCAAATTCGGCTCGTTCACGCTCAAAAGCGGAAGGCAGTCGCCCTTCTTCATGAACGCGGGCGCATACGTCACTGGAAGCCAGCTCAAACGGCTCGGCGAATTCTACGCGAAGGCAATCCACGACAACTTCGGCGACGAAATCGACGCGTTTTTCGGGCCGGCGTACAAGGGAATCCCCCTCGCCGTCGTCACTGCCGTCGCATATTCGGAGCTGTTCGGAAAGGAAATCAAATACTGCGCGGACAGGAAGGAAGCGAAGGACCACGGCGCGGACAAGGGCGGGCTTCTCGGCTACCAGCTCAAGGACGGTGACCGCGTCGTGATTATCGAGGACGTCACCACGAGCGGAAAGTCAATCGAGGAAACATACCCGAAAATCAAGGCGCAGGAAACGGTTCCCGGCGGAATCAAAATCGTCGGCGAAATCGTCTCGCTCAACAGGATGGAGAAGGCACCCGATTCGGACAAGGCTGCGCTTGAGGTCATCTCGGAAAAATACGGATTCCCCGCGCGTGCAATCGTCTCGATGAAGGACGTCATCGACGCGCTCCACACGAACGGCGACAGGAAAATAATCACCGACGAAATCAAGGCGGAAATCGACAAATACTACGCGGAGTACGGCGCGAAGTAGCGCTTCCCGCGAAAAGACGCGCAGGCACCTGCCCGAGGGAAATCCCCGGCAGGTGTTTTTTTTTGCGGAACGATTTTCCGGGCACAAAAAAAACGCGCCCCAAACGGGACGCGAAACGCTTTCCGGGAATTACCGGAAAGGGAAAATCAGTCGTAATCGACCGCGAGCGCAGACATCTCGTATGTCTGGAAGACGAAAATAAGGAAAATCGTCGTCTTTTTGTCGACGAGGATGTTCACAACGTCGTCAGCGCCCGGATACTGCTTCTGAGCCTCGGCAAGAAGCTTCGTGTATCCCGACTGTGTCGAGCTGGTCTTCGTCGTAACGCGGCCAAGGATTTTGTAGCCGTTCGCAGGAAGCTGGTTGTTTCCCTGAACAGGAACCACAGATGTACAAGCAGAGAACGCGATGGCAGCAGCAGCCGCGGCGAGTCCTGCAAGAATCTTCTTCTTCATAAAAAACTCCTCATAGATTCGTGAAAATCCACGAGGAAGAAATATACCACCCCCCCCCGAAAAAATCAAGCCATTTTCAATATTGGCGCCGATTTCGCCCGCAAAAAAAAGCCGCCGGAAACATCTTCCCGGCGGCCCTTAATCACAGAATCTTGGAGAATTTCCGCTCCAAATCTTTTATCAGCTTGTACTCGAACGAATCGACGAGAGCTATGTAGCTTGCCTCCATGACGTCGGAGGAAACGCCCATCGTCGTCCACGTGCTGCTTCCGTCGCTCGACTCGATGAGGACGCGCACCTTCGACGCGGTGGCGCTCTTTCCGTCAAGGACGCGGACTTTGTAGTCGGTGAGGTGAATCTGCCCGACGTTCGGGTAGAATTCCTCGAGCGCCTTCCTGAGCGCCACGTCCATCGCGTTGACGGGGCCGTCGCCCTCACCCGCCGTGACGACGACATTTCCGTCGACGTCGAGCTTCACCTGGCAGAACGCGCACTGGCCGTCGGCAAAACGCGGGAATTCGCCGCTCGTCTTATAGTAATGCAGGTTGAAGAACGGCTGGTATTTTCCGATTGATTTCCGCACGAGAATCTCGAAGCTTGCGTCCGCGCCCTCGAACTGGTAGCCGTCGTGCTCAAGCTCCTTCACGCGCGTGACGATTTCCTGGACGACGGGGCTTGATTTCGTTATCGACTTGTCGAATTTCTGCACCTTCTCGATAATCATGCTGCGCCCGGCGACCTCGCTCATCAGGAACACGCGCTCGTTCCCCACTCTGTCAGGCTCCACGTGCTCGTACGCGAACGGGTTCTTTATGACCGCGTCGATGTGCATTCCCGCCTTGTGCGCGAACGCGCTCGAGCCGACGTAGGGCATTCCGGGATTGAGCGCGATGTTGGTGATTTCGGCGACGCGCTTGCATATCGGCGTGAGGTTCCTGAGCGAATCCTCGGGAATGCACGAGCAGCCGAGCTTGAGCTGCAAATCCGCGATTATCGTCGAAAGGTTCGCGTTTCCGGTGCGCTCGCCGAACCCGAGAAGGACGCCCTGCACGTGCGTCGCGCCAGCCTCGACTGCAAGGAGCGAGTTCGCCACGGCAAGCCCCGAATCGTTGTGCGTGTGGATTCCGACGGAAATTCCGCCGGGGTTCTTGCCGAACTTCTCGACAACCGTTTTCGTCGCGTTGTAGCATTCCATCGGCATGGCGCCGCCTTTCGTCTCGCAGAGGCAGAGGCATTCCGCCCCGCCATCGACGGCAGCGCCGAGGCAGCGGAGCGCGTATTCAGCATTCGCGGCGTATCCCGTGAAGAAATGCTCCGCATCGAAGACGACTTTGCGCCCTTCGCCGACAAGATACGACACGGTGTCGCGAATCATCTCGACGTTCTCGTCGAGCGTCGCGTGCAGAATGTCAGTCACCTGAAAATCCCAGGCCTTTCCGAAAATGCAGACCCACTCGGTGCCCGCGGAAAGGAGGCTCTGGAGGTTCGCGTCCTCGCGGCAGGACAAATCCTTCCGCCTTGTCGAGCCGAACGCCACGAGCTTCGAATTCGCGAGCGTGAGCTTCTTCGCCTCCTGAAAAAATTCCATGTCCTTCGGATTCGAGCCGGGATTTCCCGCCTCGATGAACGAGACGCCCAGCTCGTCGAGGGCGCGGACGATGTTCAGTTTGTCCTGAACGGAATAGCTTATCCCCTCGCCCTGCGAGCCGTCGCGGAGCGTCGAGTCGAATATGTCGATTTTTTTCATTTGATTTTCCCCAATTGATTTCAGTCCCAAACCGCCGGAACCGATGGCGCAAATTCAATCTACGGAATAACGGGCGCGGTTCGTGTCCGTCTCAAAAACATCGACCGCCTGCAAAAATGCCTTGTCCCCGTCCGTTTTCACCAGCGACGGAATCATCGCCAGAATCGAGTCGAAGATGAATTTCGCAATTCTCTCCGCGCTCGGATTCTGGTCGAAGACCTCCATGTCGTTCAGATTGGTGTGGTCGAGCCGCGCGCATACAGACTTTAGGGCACGCTTGAGCTCCGTGAAATCGAGGAGCATCCCGCCCTCGTTAAGCGCATTCCCGCGGACATGCGCATAGACTTTGTAATTGTGACCGTGCAGATTCTCGCACTTCCCGTTGTAGTCGCGGAGGAAGTGCGCCGCCGCGAAATCAGTGTTGACCCGTACCTCGAACATGGCGGAGATTATAGCAGAATGCAATCGTTTCGTTGAGTATCCCGGCTATTTTCTGCCAGAGCACGGGCAGCACGACGGCGCGCACGACGAGCCGCTCCCCCGCCCGACCTTCCGCCCCATGGATTCGAGCATCGCGATATCCGCTTGAATGGTGCTTCCCGTTGTCGTGAGCATGTTTCCCGTTATCGACGCGCTGCACCCCGACTCGAACGCGCGCCGGCCGTTTCCGGAAATGAGCCGTCGTCCCGCGGCAAGGCGGATGTTCGCCTCCGGATTTACGAAGCGGAACATCGCGAGCGTGCGGATTATCTCGTCCTCGCAGAGCGGCTTCTGCCCCTCAAGCGGGGTTCCCGGAATCGCCATGAGCGCGTTTATCGGTATCGAGCGGATTCCAAGCCCGGAAAGAGTCAGCGCCATGTCGATTCTGTCCGCGAACGTCTCGCCAAGCCCGATGATGCCGCCGGAGCAGACCGCAAGCCCCTCCTCCTGCGCCGTCCTTATCGTAGCGATTTTCATGTCGAACGTGTGCGTCGTGCAGATGTTCGGGAAGAACCGTCTCGACGTCTCGATGTTGTTGTGAATGCTCGTCACGCCCGCATTTTTCAGCCGCCGGAACTGCTCCCGCGTGAGGAACCCCATCGAAGCGCACAGCCCTATCTTCAGCTCGCGCTTCATCCGCTCGTAGCAGGCAACCGCCCTCTCGAATTCCTCCCCCGAAAGCGCGCGCCCCGCCGTGACTATTGCGAACCTGTCGACGCCCTCCTCCTGGTTGCGCCGCGCCGCCTCCACAATCTCGTCCTCGCGAAGAAAGGGATGAACGGCACAATCCGTCTTGCTATGGACGCTCTGCGCGCAATACTTGCAGTTTTCCGGGCAAAGCCCGCTTCTCCCGCTGATTATCGAGCATAAATCGACCCTGTCGCCGCAGAATTCCCCGCGTATTTTGTCCGCCCCCTCGCAAAGCTCGTCGATGCCGCACGTCACGAAAAACGAAAGGTCGTCGTTTTCGGAAAGTCTTCTCCCGCCGATTATCTCATCCGCCAATTTCATCAAATCCATTTTTGCACCTCTTTTTTGCACAGAATAGTAAACCTGTATTTCATTTTAGTAAAGTTGACTATTAAAAATAATCCGATTGAAAGCCGGCAAGAAGAATGAAGAAAGAAACGAAGGGGTCAACGCATCAGCGGCAAAAATGAAAAATCTACGCGGACAAAAAAAATAGGTTCCGATTTTCGGAACCTATTAAGTTGCGGAATAGTAGACTCGAACTACTGACCCCCACGATGTCAACGTGATGCTCTAACCAACTGAGCTAACCCCGCATTTTTTATTTTTGTTTATCGCTCGCGTTATTCGCAAGTGATGTGTATAATATATCGATTTAAAAAATTTGTGTCAACGGCTTTTCAAAAAAAATACAAAAAAAAGTGATTTTTTTTGAGAGAAAATCGGCAAAAAAAATCCCGTCTTCCTGCATCGCGCAAAAAAACGGGATTCGTGTGCATCAGTCCTTGGGCATGTATTTTTCGATAAGCTCCGGCTTTATTCGGTACAGCTCGTTCTGCGGAAGAATCTTGAGCAGCTTCCAGCCGAGGTCGAGCGTCTCCTCAATCGAGCGGTTCTCGTACTCGCCCTGCGTGAAGAACTGCCCCTCAAGCGCGTCGCCGAACCGGAGGTACATTCTGTCCTCCTTTCCGAGCTCCTCCTCGCCGATAATCGCCGCGAGGTTTCGTATCGACTTAACTTTCGAATACGCGGCAAAAAGCTGGCTCGAAACCGCGGAATGGTCTTCGCGCGTCATGCCGTCGCCGATTCCGTCCTTCATAAGGCGGCTCAGGCTCGGAAGCCCCGAGACAGGCGGATAGACGCCTTTCTGGGAAAGCTCGCGGTCAAGGACAATCTGTCCCTCGGTGATGTACCCCGTAAGGTCGGGAATCGGGTGCGAGATATCGTCGTTCGGCATGGAAAGAATCGGAATCTGCGTGATTGAGCCGGTCGCACCCTTAATCTTTCCCGCGCGCTCGTAAAGCTCGGCAAGATTCGAATACAGATAGCCCGGATAGCCCTTTCTTCCGGGAACCTCGCCTCTCGTCGTCGAAATCTCGCGCAACGCCTCGCAATAATTCGTCATGTCCGTCATCACGACAAGAACGTGCATGTTCTTCTCGTACGCCAGATATTCCGCCGCCGTCAGAGCGCAGCGCGGAGTGATGATTCTTTCGATTGAGGGAGAATCGGCGAGCGACTGGAACATGACGACCTTGGACAAAACGCCCGATTCCTCAAACGATTTTATGAAGAACTGCGCCTGGTCGTATTTGATTCCCATTCCCGCGAAAACCATGACGAACTGCTCGTCCGAATTGCGGATTTTTGCCTGGCGGATAATCTGGGCGGCAAGCTTGTTGTGCGGGAGGCCGTTCCCCGAAAAAATCGGAAGCTTCTGACCGCGAATCAGCGTGTTCATACCGTCAATGGAAGAGATTCCCGTCTGAATGAAATCCCTCGGATAAACGCGCGCATACGGATTTATCGGCATTCCGTTGACGTCGATTTTCGTGGAAGACACAATCGGAGGAAGGCCGTCAATCGGCTCGCCAAGACCGTTGAATATGCGGCCGAGCAGCCCCTCGCCAACGCGGAGCTCCATCGGCTCGTCCAGGAATTCAACCGTAGTGTCGTTCAAATCAAGCCCCGTCGTCGAGCCGAAAATCTGAACGACGGCAGTTTCCGTGTTAAGGTCTATGACCCGCCCTGTCTTTTTCTCGCCGAATTTGTCGCGCACATAGACAATCTCGTTGTAAGAAACATCCTCGCTCCGTTTCACCACGACAATCGGTCCATCGACAGAAGACAATCCCTTGTATTCAACACCTTTCATATTTCTATAATCCTCGCCATTCCAAGAATATCCTCAAAGAGCCGATTTTTCAATAAAACTGTTCGGAAACATCATATCCGGAAAAGGCAAGATGCCGGACAGACGCGCCGAAACCGGGCATTCCGCTACGGCTGCGTGACCGTGAATTCTTTCGTAACGGAGAAATCTTTTTCGTTGTAGGTCGCGATGACAAGAAGCTGGAACACATTCCCGTCGGCAAAATCGAAAGCGGTCGAAGAATCGTATTTCAGAGAATCGAACGATATCGAATTTTCCGAAACGGATTTCACCTCGGAACCGTGGAAAAGAATTTTCATGGACCACGTGACGCCGGATTCGACTTCATCCCCGTCGATTTCGGCTTTTGCGGAAACCGTATCGCCCTCGTTGATTTCGGATGAAGAAAGCTCGTTCCCCGAAGCATCCGTCAGCAAAATCTCGATTTTGTCGGACTGGGCGTTGATTCCGCCGCCGTTTTTCGTGAACGCGCCCTCGGACGAATCGTCGTTCCAGACGACGGTGAATTTTCCGTTGTCGCTTTTGAAAACGGACCACGGTTTTGCGGACGTGCCCGCGTTCGCCGAGAATCCGTCCGTAAAAACATATGAGCTTTCGGCAGAAGGCCCGTCGCTTTCATCAAGCGTGATTCCGATTTTTTCTGATGACGATGAAAGCTCTCCCGCGATTTTTATCGTTCCGCCCGCGGGAAGGACAACGTTCTTTTCGATTCTTTTGCTTCCGTCAGAATACCAGTTTCCGGAGACGGTGACAGCGCCTGACATGCACAGCTCCGCGCCGTTGGATATGTTTATCCCGAACCCCTCGTTGTCTTTTACGGAGACCGACGAAAGCGATATTTTTTCGGCACCGGACGTTTCAGGAACGGAAATTCCGCCGGAAGAGCCGCCCGTAATCGAAATTCCGGAGAATGAAACGTCGCCGCCTGAAGCCGTAACCGTTATTCCGCCCGATATTCCGCAAGCGGACGTTCCGGGATACGCGCAGATTTTTGCGTTGCCATACGATATTGTTCCCCCGCCGGAAACTGTTCCGTCGATGAAAACCGTGTAGTTTTCCGCGCCAAGAATCTCCGCGCGTTTTACCGCCGCATCCAGCGACTCAAAAGGCTCCTTCCAGTTTCCGCTCCCCGAATCCGACGCCGACGCAGAAAGAGAGCCGCCATTTCCTTTCACAAAGAACTGCGTGCTGATGATTTCCTTTATCACGGAGTCGCTCAGGACGAATGACGTGGTGCTGATGTACGGCTCGCCTCCGTTTTTGAACCATTTTTCGGTCATCATGTTCTGCCGTACGCTTATCCGCTCCGGAATTATGAAGAGGAATTCGCCCGAAACGGAAAAAAACTTCATCGTAACGGGATAATCGCCGGAGCTAACGGAATCAAGCAGCAGCGAATACACTCCGCCAGAGGGAACAAGCTCTTGTTGTTCGCCAATGCCGTCGATTACGAGTTTTCCCATTGAATAAGCCGAAACCGCGGAGGCATCGACCGTGAGGCTCACGCTTCCGCTTCCCGTGCCGGACTGGAAGAACACGACGGGAATCGTCTTGCTGTAGTATCCTGTCGCGGGAACGGAAATCGTGTCGCTCCCGTGAAGAATCGCTTCGCCGCTGTCCTGCCTTTTTCCGATTATATCGATGCTCCATTCGCCGCTCTCAATCCCGAGCTGGTACGCGCCGTTTTCCGTCGGCTCGGTCGATATTTCCGTGCGGGTGCCGTTCGTCGCCGTGACCTCATACGACACGTCGATTCCGTCAAGGACGGGAAAGGCGGAGCGCGCCGTCTGCGACGAGACGAACACCTCAACGCGGGAGGCGCCGGCGCTTTCCCCGATGTCGGAGCACGATGCCGAAAGAAAAATCACCGCAACGACAAGAAGAATCCTAGACAACACTGAACCGAACACGAACTGTTTTCCCATAATCTCCTCCTGTCACTCATGAATCTCGAACGGGAACTGCGCCGACACTTCAATATTCCTGTCGGAGAATATGACCTCGAGCGTGTATTTGTACGCGCCTGTGTATTCCAAGTCGAGAACGATGCTGCTTCCGTTCGATTCCTTGACGAGAATTCCGTCGGCGTAGACCTTCATCTTCGTGACGCGCGACACATCGACATCATTGCCCTCAAAATCCGCAATTGACGAAACTGAAAGCGTGCTTCCTGCCTCCGCCGCGTCAAGCCCCGTAACGGAGACCGTGTACGCGCCTTCCGCCGTATCGACCTTGACCTTGACGCCGCTCACGCCGACGACGCCCTTGAGCACGCCGCCCACATCGAGCGATTTGATGTAGTATCCCCTGTTTTTGAGGAGGAACCGGTCGGCAAGCTCCTGCGTCACATCCGAATCGACTCCTTCCATAAGAACGGAATCCTCGACGAGGTCGCCATTGTAAACGACGTTCGCGACAACATCCCCAGACGCACCGACGCCGCGCGTCTTTATGAGCGCGCCTTCCTCCATCTGTATCTCGCCGAGCAGTATGTCGGAATTCACGACGAGATAATGTCCGCCGGAAATGCGGATTGTTCCGGAAAGCGTCAATGCTCCGTGCGCACGTATCTCCGCATTGAACGGCTCCACGCGGAATTCCTCGGCAAGCTCGACATCCTCAAGGATTTCGACGCGCAGGTAATCGAGGTTCGCGGAGACGACAGCATTCACGGCATCCTCGAACGTCGTGTACGGATACATCCTGCTTCCGTCTGAAATACCCTCGAACGACGGCTTGACGAACAGATATCCGGAAGCCGACACATCGCTGAAAACCGTCGCCGAATCGATGTAGCCGACTTTGTGCGCCCATGTCTCGATTCTCCATTTTCCCGTCGCGACACTGATATCAGCCTTCCCGATTCCGCTTCCCTGCGTTTTCAGGTTCCCGCCCGCATCGTACAGCCGCCAATAGACGGTGACATCGGAAACAGGCGAGCCGTCAACCGTCTCCGTCGGCGCGTCGACAAGTATGTGCGCGTATCCGTAATCGTCCGTCTCAAGCGTGGAAAGGTCGTCCGCCTCGAAAACGACGTCGGAAAGCTGCTTGGAATGGTCGGAAACCTTGGACGACACGGAAAGCCCCGCCTCATCCTCGACCGTGACATCGAAAAAATATTCATCGGTCTGGAATTCCTTGTCCGTCTGGAAATACACCGCGCGCTCGCCGTCCCTCCCGCTGAACGAGATTCCGTTCGCACCGCTTCCCCATGACGAATCGTCGAACTCCGTGAGGAACCGTTCCGGAAGCCCGGTGTCGGACGGAGACGGAGAAGAAGAAAGGCTGACGTCGAACGACTCGCCGTCAATCGTTATCTTTTTTATGTCGCGGTGGATTCCGCTCATGTCGGGCATGTTCATCGCGAGAACGTATGTGTTCGTCGAATTGTTCTGGAGGACGGTAAGATTCCTGACTGGCTCCGGGACAGAATTGCACCGCAACGAAAAATAATACGGGTCGAACACTCGGAGCGTTTTCGACTCGGTCAGGGAAATAGATGAGGAAAGGTTTCCGCCACAATCGATTTCGCGGAGAAAATCGACGGCAAGGGAAAGGTCCATGACGGTAAGGTCGGCGCTTTCCTGTCTCATGACGAAATACCCGTCGCCCTGCGAGACGCTCTGCACGTTTTCGTCATCCATCTTATAATCGAAGTTGATGATGTAGTTCTGCGGGTTTCTCATGAAGAATGAAATCGACGTCATATTCGCCGACGGAATGCACTTGTAGCCGTCCTTGTCGACGGGAACGTCGTCGAGATTTATCGCATGGGCCTCGATTGAAGCCGTCTCCGTGTATTCCTTGAAGAATTCCTTTACAGGCTCCCGAAATCCGCACGACTGAAAAACAAGCGCCAGCAACGGAACAAAAACGACGAGAGCATTCCGAACCATACATTCCCTCCCGAAAAAAAATCAGAACTGCCATCCGACAGACACGCTCGGGACGAGCATCCCGAGGCTCATATCAGGAACAAGGGCGACGACGAAATCCGCGTCCAGCTCAAGGAAAAGCCGCCCCATCAAATACACCTGCACGCCCGCGCCGACATCGAAACTGAGATTCGAGCTGTTGAGCGGCTCCGAATCGATTCCGTGCGGGAAATGGAACAGCACGTTCGCGAAAGAAGTCATGCCGATGCCTCCACGCGCTTCGACGGTCATGAAATGCTTGCGCATGTACTCGCCCACCTTGCGGAAAATCGGCTTCTGAAAAGTGAAATTCAGATGCGCGGCGTACATGTTCCCGTCAATCTCATAATTGTCGAATTCAGTCCGTATGCGCATGTAGAACGCGGAAGCACCAACACCAATATACCCCCATCTGCGCTTGAATGGAAGAAGCGAAACTTTCGCGCGGAGGCTTTCAGGCCATATTTTCGTGTCGAGATAAAACGGAAGCGTATCGTCGAACAAATTCATCGGGACAGCATATCCGCCCGAAACGTCGATATCGACCGGCTTCTTGAACTTCACGGAAATCCTGTTGTCGTCGTTGAGGACGCTCGACCGCCCGCTCGCGTCTGTCGCCACGAAATTGAACGTCCCCACGTCGATTTTGTCCATGTCGAAGTGGACTTTTATCTTCCTGTTGTCGCTGCTGTTCTCGAGAAGCTCCGGCACGATGACGAGCCTGTTCTTTCCCGTGGTGCCGACGAGAAAATAGCTCGTGTAGTTGAACGGGTTCGCGTCCTTCGTGCCGAACAAATTCCGCCCGTTGACGTTCAGGATTCCGTCGTTGTACTCCTCAAGGTATATCGTGGAGCTTCTGTTCACCGCGGTGGAGACGGAACGGATTTGCGGCTTGAACGATTTGTAGATGTCGAATTCGTTCCACCCCGACTCGGCGGACGGAAAGCCAATCAGATTGTAAGAAACGACCTTGTACCGGTACTTTCCGGCGGAAAGCTTCGGCTCAATCATCAGGCGAGTCTCGTTGCCGTCCGTGTTGATTGTCCGCACCGCCGTCCATTCCGAATTTTTCTCGTCGAACCCTTCTATGACGATATCGTAGCGGAGGATGCTGTCGGAATCCAGCTCGTCCCAAACCAGCTCCTGCCATGAGCTTTCGACTGTTAAATCGTCCTCTATCTCAAATTCGTCGCCGCTCTCTCCGTCGGACGACGTCTCCTCCGACGGAAGCGCGAAATCGGGCTGATTCTGCCCGAAGGCGAAAGGATTGGAGAAAAGGAGAAGAACTGCGCCCAAAAAAAATGCGGTTCTAATTTCCATAAGGATTCCTCGCTCCTTTTCCGCTGACAGGATTCACGTCCGGTATCTCGACGACAAATGACGAATCCACGACGCTGCCGGGCTGAAGGACTGTCTCGTTCTCCCCGTCTCCGTCCAAATCGACGCGGCGGACTGCCTCGACCGACCAGGAGAACGTCCCGTTATAAAGCTCGCTCATCGAGAACGAGCCCTGATGCGCACGGACGAGATTGAGCCAGTTTATTTCGTATGAATTCTTTCCCTCGACCTCCGTTTTGAGGACAAGCCTGCCGCGAGCATCCTTTACGAGGATAACATAATCGGTGGCATTTTCAACGGCATTCCAGTCGAGGCGTATTTTTCTCGGGTTATTGCGGTTCTTGAGGTATTCAAGCCCGAACACATTCGGATGTACGCCCAGGTTCTCCGCGGCGGGAAGCGGCTCGACGGGAAGAATCCGGAAACGCCCGATTCTCTTGTCGTCCGTGTTCGAGATGTCTATTCCGTCCACCGTCTTCGCGTAGACGATTACCTCGTAGTTTCCGCCCCGCTTTATGTCGGGATTCTCCATCAGGATGCTCTTGAGCGTCCTGAGTTTTCCTGCTGCGCGCTCCTTGTCCGTCGGATTCTTGTAAACGACGCGGCGGCTTCTGTCCGCCTCCACGCGGGAGACGACAATCTGCGACTCGGCGACCTCATCGACGGCCGTCCACGATATCTGCACCTTTTTTAGCGTCGCGTCGACGCCGTTGATGACGCTGTTCTGACGCGGGGACGTGATTTCGACCGGCTTGAGCTTGACGAGCTGGAAATTCGCCTCGGCAAGTTTTCCGCTGCGGCGGCTGACGACGCCGGGAACAGCATTCGCCTTTGCCTGAACTTCCCAATGGTACGATTCCTTGTCGATGAAATGCTCCCCGAAATACATATCGATGTCGAGCGACGTGTCGAACACCGTGTCCTCGTAGAGGATTTTTCCGTCGCCGATGCGCCTGAGCGAGAATTTGTAGTAGTCCGCGCCGTCAACCTCGTCCCATTTGAACGAATACGGCTGCGTATCGCGCGCGACCGCCCGTCCGACAGGGTCGATGAGCGTCGACGCGTCGAGATTTCCTATCACGGAGAATTGCCGCGGGGGAGTCGAAAGTTCGAAGTCCCCGTCCGGAGAATGCGCGCGGATGCGCCAGAAATACGCGCCCGTGTCGAGCGATATGCCCACCGCAGAATATCCGTCGGCAGGAACGACCTTCACGATGTTGCTGAACCCGGAATCGGCAGCAATCTCCATCTCCGTCGAGACGCCGTTCGGGACGACTTTCTTCCACGTGAAAACCATATCGCGCACGAGGGATTCGGAAACGCTGTATTTGTCGGCCGGCTCAATCACCTTAAGCTCCGGCTTCCCTGCCATCGAGTAGAAGGCTGATTTCTGCGACGGCGCCGACTCGTTGTTCTCGTTGTCGACCTGGCAGACGCGCCACGACCATTTTCCCTGCGCGAATTCGGAACCGTTCACCGAAATGAAGTTGTCCGTCGCGTATTCGGTGCGCTCCGCGACGGAGGAATCGCCCTTGAAGAATTCGATTTTGTATTTCACCGCCTCGTTCTCGAATCTCCACGAAAAAAGCGTGCTTTTCGCGTCCGTTCCGGAATCGATAATCGAGCCGTCCGTCGGGATGTAGAGAGATGGGGCAGGAAGCGCGCCTTTCTGCTCGATTCTGAAAACGCCCGTCTCAGACGACGAGGAGAAGCCGATTTTGTTGACGGAATAGAACGGCTCCGCCTTCCAGTAATACGTTCCCTCGGAAAGCGTCGAGATGATGCACGACGGAGTCGAGGAGCGCATCTCGACGACGGGGGATGAGAAGTCGGCGGATTTCGACACCGTGAGCCTGTACGACGAAGCCGCCGCCGATTCCGACCATATCATCCTGACCGCGGGAAGGCGTTTCCTGTAATTGAACGTATACCCGTCCGCCGGCGCGAGAAGCACGGGCGGAATAGACTGTATGACGCGGATTTTTCCAGAGACCGTGACGGAGCTGTATGAGCCGCCCTCATCAGCCGGGGAAATCCGCCAATAATAGATGCCGCCGCCGAGCGAGACGGAAAGGCTGTCGATTTCAAGCGCGAGGAATTCCTTCCGCTCGACGACCGTCGAAAAATTCTTGTCGCACGATATTTCAAGGACGAATTTCGTCATCGCCTCGACATTCGAGAATTTCGCCTTGAACGGAATGATTGTCGCGCCCTCGGAATGGTAAAGATAATTCTGGTTCGGGCGCGGATTCTCCACGCTGAGCCTGGGTGCGGATGCATCGGGCGCGGAGCCGCCGACGGAGACGACAGAGCCTTCGCCCACGCTCATGAACGTCCCGCTTTCATCGGAAATCGACGCGCCGCCCGAATACACCTGCATCATGTCGCCGCCGGCGCCTTTCTCGATGTTCACGGCGCTGTTCGTCTCGAGCGCGACTTTTTTTCCGGACGACTCAAGGACGAACCCGGCAGACTCGGCAGTCTCGACGTATGCGGAACCGCTCAGGACTGACGCGGAGAAGCTTTCGGGAAGGAGGAATATCTGCGCCATCGTGTTGTCGGCAAGAACCATCTCGTTTCCGTCGATGAACGTTATCGTCGCCTGCGACAAATTCGACGTGTGGATGGTGTCGCCGTTGTAAAGGTCGGATTTCTGCTTGAGCCTGTCCCAAACGGCAACGTCGATGAATTTCCGCTGCGCCGTCTTGTATTTGAACGATATCGTCGCAATCGGAGCCTCGTGCTTCGAAAGAGTCTCAAAAAAGCTGCGCGTGAACAGCATAAAACTCGACGACGCGCCCGCGAGGCAGACAAGAACGGCAATAAGGAACGCCGACGAGACGCTCCTATACTGCGAGAGGCTACTGCTTGACCTGGATTTTGTTCTCTTCTTCATTCAAATTCACCTTCTCAAAATCCGGAATCGGAATGCCGAGCAGAGTCCGAACCTCGTTCAGCGTTTTCGGCCCGTTTTTGCCGACAGCCCTCATGCACTCCTCGTCGGCGACGAAATCCGGGTTCGCCTGGCGGAAAAATTCCTCGATGTCGAACTGCGGCAGGTTCACCACCCCGTAAAAATGCTGCGCGCCCTTTCCCTTCACCTCGAATTCAACGGGGATTCTCTCGACGACGATTTCGCCGGACTCAATCTGCTCGCGGAGAAGCGCGTATGTGTCTTCCGTTATCAGAATGTCCGTTCCGCACGGCTTGTTCGAGCTTTCCGTCCTCGACGCGAAGTTGACGGCGTCGCCGATTGCGGTGTACTCCATCTTGTCCTCGCTTCCCATGATGCCGGCTGTGGCGCGCCCGGAATTCAGACCGCAGCCGATTCGTATGTGCGGCTTGTATTTCGCGAGCGGCTCGTTCTCATGCGCCTTCGTGAACGCGACGGCATCCTTGTTGTATTTCATGAGCGAATACCTCATCGCAATCGTCCCGCGGATGGCGTTGTACGCGTCCTCGCGCGCGTGCTCCTCGTGGATGCGGCGGAGATTCTCTTTCTCGGGGGAACCGTCGGGCAGCTCCTCGAACGCAAGGCTGTCGTCGCGGAGGATTCCCCATACAGCCATGATAGCGTCGCCCTCGAATTTGTCGACGTTGCCGTGGCTCAGCGTGATGCACTCGACCATGCGGCTCATGTAATCGTTCAGGAACCCGATTATCTCGCGCGGGGAATCGTTCCCGAACCTGTTTTTGAAACCGTCGGAAATTGCCGTGAAGCCGCGGATGTCGGAGAAGAAAATCGTGATGTCCTTGAGGTGCGGCTCGAAGTCTATTTCCTTGCGGGCGATTGCCTTCGCGACGCCCTTGTTCGTGAATTTCGCGAACGTGTTCAGGAACTGGCGCTCGTCAACCATACCGCGGTTCAGGACGCCAATCTCATCCTTCCGCCTCGTGTTCAGCCAGTCGATTGACTTGGAATCGAATTCGCCCTTCTGGATGTCGCTTGTCGCGATGGAAAGCTTCTTCAGCGGGTTCGCAATCCCGAATTTCGAGTACGTCAGTGCGATTATAAGCGTGAGGAAAAAGACGACGCCCATGAGGAATATATTGTTGCGGAACGTCTTGTTGACCGCGCCCATTATGACGTCGCGCGAGACGACGGTGAGGACGACGATATCGGCAATCGAAATTTTCTCGTACGCGCCGAACCAATGCTCGGAAGGCTTCCCGTCGCCGCCAATCTCGAAAAGCACCTGACGGGAATCGTCGTTGTTCTCGTTGTTCTGCCGCATCATCCTGACAAGCTCGTAGTTCCTGAAGCTTTCCCCGGCAATGATGCGCTCGCTTTCAGGATGGCTCAGAAGCTCGTCGGAATCGTTTATGAGGAACGTCGTGTTCTCGGATTTCGTCCCGAGTATATCGGAAAGGCTTTCTATGGAGAAAATGACGACGCACGACTGGTCGCGGCCGTTCTCCTTCCACGGAAAGAAAAGGGACATCGCGGGAATCCCGAACACGGGGGACGCGTTCACGGCGATTGTCTCGCCGCCGCACGAGCGCGCAAGGACGGAGGCGTTGAGGGAGACGAACTTATCGACGACCGCCGAATCAAGCTCGTTGGATATGAAAAACTGGTTGTTCAGGATTCTCTGGTCGCCCGCGCTCACGGAATTTGCGCTTTCCGGAGAAAGAACGTAGACGCACGCGATGTCGGTGTTGCGCTCGAAGAAGAACGTCTCCGTCTGCCGCGCAATTGCAGCAGTCCTCGTTCCGCCGACAACGCCGAGCAAATCGAGGAGCTGGAAGACGTTCGAGCGTATCGTCTGGAATTTGTCCTCCACCGTTCCCGCCGCGCGCGTGTTCAGCGACAGGTTGTTGTTCTCCGCCGTTATCTGGACGTCCTGCCCCATCAAGTAGCTTGATATGAACGTCTCGACGCCGAGCGAGACGAGGACGACGATGCCGAATATTGCGGCCAAAGTTACGCCTATCGGCTTTTTTACTTTCATTTCATCAACTTTTTCACTTTTCTTCATACAAAAAAACCATTTAAATAAATCTAAAAAAAATATAAGAAAATCATAATAGTATCGGTAAAATAAGCCCCTTTCTTTCCTTTATTTTTTTTGAGTCTCATCTCTATTTCTGCATGGGAAGCCCGTCCGCAAAAAAAAGCGCGCCGAGTATTTTTCGGCGCGCCTTATCATAGGTTATCTTCTGTATGAGCGCTCAAGGTTTCCCATTTGCTCGTCAAGATGAAGCTGGACTTCGTGTATCATCTCAAGCTTGTCGTTCGGGACGGAAGACTTGAGGCGGACAATCTCGTCCTTGACAGGAAGCGACACGACTTTCGAAAGCGGCGTGCCCGCCTTTATCGCGGCGATTCCCCGCTCGTAGAAATTCATTATGAGAAGAAGAATCTGAATCTGCTTCTCCGGAACGGAATACACGTCGACGGCATCGAACGCCGACTGCTGCAGGAACCCGTTCTTTATCATCTCCGCGACGGTCAGGATAATGCGCTTCTCCTCGGGAAGAGCATCGGGACCGATAAGGCGGACAATCTGCTGGAGGCGCTGCTCGTTCTTGAGAAGCTCGAGCGCCGAAAGCCTGACCTCGGCCCAGCGCGGGTCGAGTTTGTCCCACCATTCGCGGATTTCGTCGGCGTATTCAGAATAGCTTTCAATCCAGCCGATTGCAGGATAATGGCGCGCGTTCGCCAGTTCCCTGTCTAGCGCCCAGAAACAGCGGATAAAGCGCTTCGTGTGCTGCGTTACAGGCTCGGAAAAGTCGCCGCCCGGAGGCGAGACCGCACCGATTACGGAAACAGAACCTTCCTCGCCGCAAAGAGAGGTGACGCGCCCCGCCCTCTCGTAGAATTCAGCAAGCCTCGTCGGAAGATACGCGGGGAATCCTTCCTCGGCGGGCATCTCCTCCATTCGTCCGGAAAGCTCGCGCAATGCCTCCGCCCACCTCGACGTCGAGTCTGCCATTATCGCGACGTGCATTCCCATATCGCGGTAATACTCGGCGAGCGTTATTCCAGAATAAAGAGAAACCTCGCGCGCCGCGACCGGCATATTCGACGTGTTGGCGATGAGAATCGTTCGTTCCATGAGCGAGCGTCCCGTGCGCGGGTCGATAAGGGTCGGGAATTCCGTCAGAACGTCCGTCATCTCGTTTCCGCGTTCGCCGCATCCGATGTACACAATCAAATCGGCGTCGCACCATTTTGCGATCGCGTGCTGCGTCATCGTCTTTCCCGTTCCGAATCCGCCCGGAATCGCGGCAGTGCCACCTTTGGAAAGCGGGAAGAAAACGTCGATGACGCGCTGCCCCGTCACAAGCGGCTGGCTGACCGTGAGCTTCTTCGAGAACGGACGGGGGCGGCGCAACGGCCAATAATGGGAAAGCTTCAGCTCCTCGCCGAATTCGGTCGTCCCGATAACGTCGTCAACGGTGTATTCGCCGGAACCCGCGAACGTCTTGAGCGTCTTTCCGCGGATAAGCGGCGGAACCATAATCTTGTGGAGAATCGACGCCGTTTCCTGCACGGTTCCGAGAACCATGCCCGGCTCTATCGCGCATCCCTCGGCGATTCCTTCCTTCGCGTCAAACGCCCACTTCTTCTTCTCGTCGATAGGCTCCGTACGCTCGCCCGGAACGAGGAACGCGCCGGAATTCTCGTACATCGACTCCAACGGACGCTGGATTCCATCGTAAATCGTTCCGACAAGCCCGGGGCCAAGCCGCAGCGACAGAGGACGACCGTTCGATACGACCTCCTCGCCAATCTTCATGCCGGTATCATCCTCGTAGACCTGTATCGTCGCCATTCCTTCGTTCTGGCGGATTATCTCCCCGATGATTTTTTTGTCGCCAACATCAACCACGTCGTACAAGCCGCAGCCGTCCAGTCCCTCGGCATACACAATAGGACCGGAAATTCTCGTAATTTTTCCTTTTATTGCGCTCATTCTGGCAATGCTCCTCCGAACAACGTCGTGGCAAGTTCCATAGAACGGGAATCAAGAAGTTCCCGCACAATCTGATCGATTGTAAGGCGAACGCGCACGGATTTGTCCTCGCTCTCAAGGATAATCCCCTCGTGGATTTCGTTTCCGAGGGCAGGCTCCTCGCCCGACTCCCCGAACGAAATATCGGCGACAGAGCTGAGCGACACGCCCGACTTCTCCAAAAGCGCGGATGCAGAATCCCTGCCGATTCCGAACACAAACGCATGTATCTTCTTTCCCGAAACGACGGTCAACTTCTTTTCGAGCGATTTTCCAATCAAAGACAAACGTCTCTCCGCCCCGATGGACCGGAGATAGTCGTTCAACGCGGCTGAAACCGATTTCGCATAGAAATCGACGAGGAAGCGCTCCTTCTCAAGAGGAACAGCCGCCTCGACATTCTTCCTGAACTGCTCGATTTTCGATTTGTAGAATTCAGCCTTCTGGGATGCGGCCTCCTTGACACGGTTCTCGACATCGGACAGGATGCGCCCGCACTCAGCGTCCGCGTTTTTCAGGATTTTCTCGGCCTTCTTCCTTGCATCGGACTCTATCTCCTTGTCAAGAATCTCGGTAGATCTCAGTTCTTCCATAAAATGCTCACTTCCCAAAGAAAATCAATTAAAAGGTTCCTTTTTCCCACGGGAAAACGCCACCTTTCCTAGACTTGAATTCCGACGGCCTCACGGATGGCATCGGTAAGGGACTTTCGCCCCTCAAGATGCCCCTGAAGGCCCGGAACCTCAACGACAAGAGGATATTGCGCCCTTTTCTGCCAATCGAGAACCTCATCCTCAAGCATGGAGGACACCTCCTCCGTCAGAATCAGAACTTTGGGACGCTCATCGACAGGCACGGACGCAGTTCCGCCACGCCCGGTAATCCTGTTGAACGAATCGAGCGCCTCAGTCCTATTGACGGCAACGCTCCCATCAACACCAACGAGCTTGAACGCGAGAACAATCTCGCGCTCGCCAATCACAAAGTATTCCAAAGTTCCCCAGCTCCCCGCTTTACAGGATTATGATAAGCAGGGCCACAAGGAATCCCCACAGACAGATTCCTTCGGCAAGACCAACGAACGGAAGCGCCTTTCCGGAAAGCTCCGCGTTCTCGCTCATCGCGCCCATTGCCGCCGCACCGATTTTTCCGACCGCGAGTCCGCCTGCGATACAAGCAAGGCCGACCGCAAGCCCCGCCGCGATATACTTTACCGCACCGCTGTCAGAAGGAGCAGCCTCGGGAGCGTTCTTCGTCTGAACGACCGTCTCGACTGCCTGCGCCTCATTCTCCACAGCCTCACCGTTTGACGCGGCGAATGCTCCTGCGACTGCAAAACAGATGAGCGCAGCTACGACTGAAAGGACCTTTTTATTCATTTTGTCACCTCACAAAATTTTTTGACGCCCCGTACCCGGAACATCATTTATACTCAAACGCGAATGCCTTGAATTCGCGTCCAGTTTCGTTGAAGAATTTCGAGAAGAACTCGTAATACTGAAGACGTATGACCTGAATCGCGACAATCATACCTTCAAGAACGATTACAATCGCGTTGCCAATCACGGAAATCGCGATTCCTGCCGGCGGAGGCGCAAGCGCCACCATCGACGATATTATGTAGCCGAGAACGGCGTGCGCAAGAGCGAATGCGCCGACGCGGACAAAGCTTATCGAATTCGACAGGTATGTCGAGACGACCTCAATCAGCTCGACGACGCCGCCAATCAGCAACGCGCCGAACCCGTTCTCGATTACGGGGCGCTCGCCGTCTACAAGACGCTCGAACGGCTCGCCGAACGCCGAAAGGAACAGCGTCGTTCCGATTATAATCCAATCGGCCGCGCACGGAGAATGCTTGAGCGCCGCAATCCGAATGGCGAACACGACGACATACCAGAAGAACAACGCGCCGGAAAGCCCCGTCTTCCCGAAAAACGCGCGCCCGAACTGTTTCTGCGAAAGCTTGTTGAAGAAATTTATTATCAGCCCTATCGAATTTATGACGAACCCGAGACCGATGGTTATTCCGAAAATCATGAAAATCGGAACAATCGGATTCTCCGCCTCCCAGAATTCAAGGCTGAAAAGCGGCTCCTCAAGCGCCTTCGGGTCGGTAACGCCGAACGCGCCTTTTATCGCCGCGGAAACGGGACGGAGAATTTCCGTATTCGCGAAGAATTCGCCCTCAAGGAATCCCATTATCGAGCTTGATATTCCGATGCACATGAAAATCGGGGCAAACCGTCCCCAGCCGCCGAATTTCAAGATTTTCTTTGCAAGCAGGATTCCGACGAGTATGAAAACAAGCCCCTGCCCGAAATCGCCGAACATTATGCCGAAAAGAACCGTGAAGAACACGGCCACGAACGGCGTCGGGTCGATTGTCCCGTACAGCGGCGAGCCGTAGCTGAAAATCATCCGCTCGAACGCGCTGACTATCTTTCCGTGGCGGAGCTTCACCGGAACTTTCTCGCTTCCGTTTATGACGGACGGAACCTCGCTCGGGTTGTACACGCGGATGGCAATTCTTCCGTCCGTAAGCGTGTCGAGCTCCTTCATCATGTCATGGCAGTCGCGCTCGGGAATCCATCCCGTCATGCGGTAGACGAGGTTCGTCGACTCGAGCGCATTCTGCTTCTCGATTATCTGCGAGCCGATGGTGAACGAGACGAGAAGCGATTTGAGCATGTCAAAATGCGTTTTCGCGAAATTCCGCTTCTCTTCCTCAACCAAATCGAACGCTTTCTGCGTATCGGAAAGCCTTGCCTCGAGGCCCTGGAGAACGTCATCCGGAATTCCCTTGAAATCTTTGGGGATTTCCATTCCGATGAAGCCGAATTTCTTCAGCTCGGAATCAATCGAAAAGCGCGCCTTCTTCGAGGACGCGACGAGCACCTTCGACTTGTCGGAAGAAGCCGAATCGGAAAGCGGGACGACAACGGCGCGCTCTCCCAAAGAGAATTTCATCTCGTCGAGCGATACGGAATCGACGCGCCCAATCCGTATCGTGAGGAACGAAAGATGGTCGAGCTCCTCGAACGGAACTTTCAGGTTCGCGAACGAATGCGCCTCATCGACGGCATCCTTCACGCGCTTCAAATCCTCGGAAAGGGAAATCTCCTTCATGCGCAGCGCATCTACTTCGTCAAGGATTTTCTGCGCGCGCTCCCTGTCGCCGGCATCAGGCCGCGACGAGGCGCCCAAGCATTTCTCGCTGACGGGAACATCGACGCAGAGAAAAGACCGCGCCTGCTGAAGTTTCTGCAGCACCTCGCCATCGGCGTTATCCTTTTTCGATTCCGATTTCTGCGAAGCCTCGGAGCGCTTCGACTGGAACTGGAAATTTCCTTTTTTTCCTAAAAATTCAATGACCGAACCGACATCCTGCTTCAAGACCATAAGTTCGACCAAACGCATGGGAGTTGTCCTTGCCATATTCTCTCCTTTATTAGAATCCCGCCCTGTTCGCTACTTCGACTTTTTCCCGCCAGCCATCCCCGCGACATCGAGCATCTGCTCCTCCTCAATGTTGAGGCGCAATCCCTCCGCCACGGTTCTGATGTTGTCAAGCTCGTTCTGCTTTATCTTGAACCACGCGACCATGCTGAGGACGCTCATCGGCTCCTTGTGGAACGAGCGCATCGCCATCGCGCCAAGCTCCCGCCTAAACGATTTCTCGACCCATGTAGGATCGATTTCCCAGACGGTTCCGTCCTCGTGCGGATTGAGATGCCGGCGGTATTTCCAGTCCTTCCAATCGTCGAACGAACCGACGTCCTTGTCGATTATCGAAAGCGCCTCGCCCGCAAGCACGTCGCCGCGACGCGCCGAATCGTCGGCAAAAGCGAGTTTTTCCCTGATTTCTTCGGGAGCCATTTTGTAATAAACCTTCAGGCGGAGAACCCACAGTATGTTCCTCGCCGAAATATCCGCCCGTATGAGCTTCGCGACGCCGCTTTCGCTTTCGGGGATTTTCTCGACGGTCGACCACAAAGAGCGGATATACTGCCCGTCAAGCCTCGAATCGGCGCTCTGCTGCTCGGAAATTTTCGGCGCCTCGGAATACCAGGACACGGGGGAATTCTCCGTTATGGCTTTCAGGTTCGGCCACGCATCGTAATTGAGCATCGAGAACGAGCCTATATCCGTTATGTGTGGACGCACGCTCTCGCCGAAACACAAAGCCGCGCCGATTTCCTTCAGGTTGTCGTAATCATAAAACCTGAGCAGCGCGACGAGTATTTCCGCAGGATGCGAATAATTTTCTATAAGAGAGACGAACTGGCTTATGAACTGCTCCTCCGCCTTTTCCTCTATGATTTTCGAAAGCATCATTTCAGGAACGGAGGGAACCTCGCCAGAAAAAAGAAGCGAATGCAAATCCCGAAGAGACTTTACAGAAAAAAGCCTGGAAGCATTCTGCCCGACAAATGACCTCGCAAGTATACCGCCTGCCTTGGCGTAAACATAAGCGGAAGCAGCAGAATTATCCATAAAATAACCTCGATACATTCAACGATAATTGCTTCGGAATCATCCCCGCGCACCTGCGCAAAAGATTTCTGCTACTTTGCTTCGCAGATTTACTGCATCACAGCCGAAACGCCACGAATCAGCTCCGCAGTCCTAACATCCGACATTCCTTGCCGTACGTTTCCGGTCAATCCATCCGTAGCGCACGGAACGGCGCGGATGTGCAAGACCGGCTTCAATTTTCGCCCATTTTGCGAAATTAAGCAAACAAAATTTCTTCAAGATAAGAATTGAACGCCGCAACATCCTTCGCCGAAGCCTCGATTCTATCCTTGAATTCCTTTACGGAGCGCTCGGAATCGGCCGAGATTTTCTCGCGCTCGAACTCGAAGACGCGCTCGTTATCGGAGATAATCTTGTCGAACCCTGCCTTGAATTCGGCATCGGCTTTCGCGCGCGCAGCGGAAATCCGCTTGTCCGCCTCCGTCTGAGCCTCCGTCGTAAGAGCTACCGCCGCCTGCTCGACTTCCAGAAGGTGACTTATGACCTCGACTTCATTTCCTGCCATTCTCAACTCCTTTTAAAATAGAAGAAGACGGCTCAACGCCGTCTCAAAATCACTCGGAAACCGATTCCTCGGATTTGCAGATAAGCTCATGGACAGCCCCTGCAGACTCGCATTTCCTAATTCTGTCAACAAAACCCGGAATTTGCAGAACGGTCGCAATCTGCTTGAGAACCTGAATATGGTGCTCCGTCTCCCCGCTCGCCCCGATTATCATGAACACGACATGAACAGGTGCTTTGTCAAGCGCATCATAGTCGATTCCGTCGCGGCTTATTCCGATTGCGCCGACAGTCTCCTTGACGCTGGAAATCAGCGCGTGAGGAACAGCAATGCTGTGCATTATGCCTGTCGACATTTTTGCCTCACGCTCGCGCAGGTTCTCGAGAGCTTCATTCCTGTCCAATCCGGGAACATGAGAATGAATGGCCTCGACAAGTTCCTCAAAGAGTTCATCTTTTTCCGTACTTTGAAGATTCACGACAACTGTTTCTTTCGGAAAAATCTGTCCAAGCACCATAAAATGACCTCCTTAATTCTCCGCGACCACTATTCGGCAACCACCGGGGCTTCCTCGGCTTTCGGCTCCACAGAATCAGCGGCTGCCGTCTCCTCTTCAGAAACGGGCTGCGCAGGCTCCTGCTCGACGGACGCGTTGTCATTCTTCCACCAATCAGATGAAGACGCGTCCGAAGACTTGTCGGAAAGAACGCCCGCCTCAGCAGCGACGCCGGCAAGGTCGTCGTTCGATGAAGTTTTTCTGTTCAAGAAAGCGAGGGAGAATGTCGTGATGAAGAAAAGTACGACGAATACCACAGTTGTTTTCGTCAAAACAGAAGCAGAATGAGATCCGAATGCGGCTGAATTTCCTCCGCCGAGCATCCCGCCCATTCCGCTGTTGTCCTTGTCCTGAACGAGGACGAGAAGGACGAGAAGGACGCAGATGATAACAAAAGCAACCAAAAGAACTACGCTAATAGCACCCATTTTTTACTCCAAATGTTTTATTCGTAGGCAACAATACTATCCGAAAAAGACGACTGAATCAACAGAAACAGAAAAACGAGAAGCGCGGATACGGCGACCCGCGCGTTCTTCGCCCGTCAGCAGCAAGATGCCCACGAACAAAATGGATGCGTTATTTTACGGAGAAGCGGCAAATAGCTGAGAATTTGTCGGCCTTGAGCGACGCGCCGCCAATAAGACCGCCGTCGATATCGGGCTGCGCGAGAAGAGCCTCCGCGTTTCCGTCGTTCATAGAACCGCCGTAGAGAATCTTCGTGTTCTCGGCAGTCTCGTTTCCGAACATCTCGGCAAGGACGCCGCGGACGAATTTATGCACAGCATTCGCCTCTTCCGGGGTCGCGGTCTTTCCCGTTCCGATTGCCCAGACCGGCTCGTACGCGATGACTACGTTCTTCATCTGCTCGGGTGTCAGCCCCTTGAGACAGCCGCGAACCTGCTTTCCGCACACTTCCTCTGTAGCTCCGGCGATTCTCTGGGAATACTGCTCGCCGATGCAGAGAACAACCTCGAGGCCGCCGTTGAGCACCGCGAGAATCTTCTCGTTGATGAGCTTGTCGCTCTCGTTCTGGGCGTCACGGCGCTCGCTGTGTCCGAGGATAACCGACTGAACGCCGATATCCTTGAGCATCGCGACAGAGACTTCTCCAGTGTGCGCACCATTCTCAGTGCTGGCAGCGTTCTGCGCCCCGAGCCTGATGTTGGAGCCCTTTATCACCGAAGCGACAGCATCGAGATAAACGAACGGCGGCGCAATCATGAAAGAACCGTCAAGCCCCTTGAGCTCAGAAACGAGCGCTTTTGACAAATCGACGGCTCCGGCGCGGTCCATATTCATCTTCCAGTTACCAGCAATGTATTTTGTACGCATACAACCTCCTTTTACACATTAAAACGGTATTCAAAAAGAAAAATCCGCCCGAAAAAAACGCGGGCGCAAAAAATCCCGGCGGGATGCCGCAACGACATTCCGCCGGACAAAAGTCAGGAGACTTTGTTATTTTGTCTCGAGGCAGGCGATTCCCGGAAGGGTCTTGCCTTCGAGGAATTCAAGCGACGCGCCGCCGCCCGTAGAAACGTGGCTCATCTTGCTCGCGAGATTGAACTTGTTGACAGCCGCGACAGAGTCACCGCCGCCGACGACAGTCATAGCGCCACGGCCGGTAGCATCGGCAACGAGCTGCGCGACAGTCGCAGTACCATTCGCGAACGCATCGAATTCGAAGACGCCGACAGGACCGTTCCACACGATTGACTTCGCGGTAGAAAGGACTTCCTTGTAAAGCTCGATTGTCTTCGGGCCGACATCCATCGCCATGAGGTTGTCGGGAATATCAACTCCGTCAACAGCAACGGGAGCAGCGTCCGCAGCGAATTTGTCGGCAGCGACATGGTCAACAGGAAGAACAATCTTCACGCCCTTTGCGGCAGCATCGGAAAGAAGCTTCTTCGCGGTGTCGATGAAATCATCCTCGACGAGAGAGATTCCGACTTTGTGTCCCTGCGCCTTGAGGAACGTATACGCCATTCCGCCGCCGATAACGAGGGCGCTCGCGTTCTTGAGGAGAGATTCGAGGACGGCGATTTTTGAAGAAACCTTCGCGCCGCCGATGATTGCGACCTGCGGCTTGGGCGGGTTCTCCACCATCGGCTGGATATACTTGACTTCCTTCTCCATGAGGAATCCGCCGACTTTCGTTCCGACGAACTTCGCGATTGAAGCGGTAGACGCCTGGTCGCGGTGAGCCGTTCCGAACGCATCGTTCACGAAGATGTCGCCGTAGCTTGCGAGCTCTTTTGCCATAACGTCGCGCTCCGCGGCATCCTTGCTCGTCTCTTCCTTGTGGAAGCGAGTGTTCTCAAGCATCGCGACGCCGCCCTCGGGGAGCGCATCAATCGCGGCCTTCTGCCCGAGCGCATCGGGAAGGAACGTTACGGGAGAGCCGAGCTTCTCCTCGAAATATTTCACGACAGGGGCGAGCCTGTTCTTTCCATTGATGAATTTCTCGGAATCGGCATCGGTCCAGGTCTTTCCAGCCTTCTCAGCCTTTTCCTGCGCTTTCTTCACGTCCTTTTTGGGATCGCCAAGGTGGCTCATCAGCACGAGGCTGCGCGGCTTCTGCTCCAAGATGTACTTGATAGTCGGAAGCGCAGCCATGATGCGTGTGTCGTCCTGCACGACTCCGTCCTTCATCGGAACGTTGAAGTCAACGCGCATGACGATTCTCTTCCCCTTGAGGTCGATGTCTTTCACAGTCTTAATCATTTTTCTTTATCCCTCCATTAGACATGAAAAATCATAAAAATAATGCGTACATGATAAATCATCCACCATTCAAAGTAAAGGAAATAATTTTTCAAGTACGGAATAAATCAAAAGAATGTCAAGATTTTCTAATTATGACGCGGGAGCAGTCACTCGACTTTCGACACGGCATCGGAGAATTCCACCGCGCTGACAGTCCTGTCGCCGCGGAAATTCCGCCCGTCCTCAAGCGACATGTACTCGTTCTCGACGCAGCCGAGCACGGCATCGAAATCCGGGCTGTCGGCAGGAACGTCCCCGACCGGAGATTTCTTCAGCCGCGCAGAATACTTCGTGGCATCCGCCGCATTACGTTTCGCAGCGCGGAGATTCCACAAGAAGCGCGCCGTCACGAATTTCGTCACGACATCGTCCCTTCCGAGCGCATTCTCCGAATCGAGCGGCTTCGAGACGGGAGAGAGCAGCCCCGCGGCGGAAACCTTGTTGAAGAACGCCTTGTCCCCGAGCGACTTCCCGCCCGTGAAATTGTAGAGGAAATCGGATTTGTCTCGCGCAATTTTCAGCATCTGCATGACGCTGATTTCCTGGAGCGTCATCAGGCCGAACGAATCCGAGCCAGATTCCGCGTTCCGCAAATTCCACGCGAGGTCCCTGATTTCCCGGTACGCATCCCCGTAGAGCGGGTCGAGCAAGAGGAACGCCTCGTCGAATTTCGCCGCCGAATCGGAATACGACTTTTCCTTGAACAAGGAAATCGCGCGCTCGAGCGTGAGCAGCGGCTTCTCAGAGACAACGGGCGCGCTGTCCTCGATGTTGTAGCCGCTTTCGAAAGCACCGAGCCGGTACGAGAGAATCACGTTCCGGGTGTCGCCCTTGTACGACGCCGAAGACTCCTCGCACAGCGATTTCGCGCGGGATTTGCTTCCCGAAAGAAGCTCAGCCTCACCTTTGAGCGCAAGAAGGCGGGCGCGCGCGGCCTTCTGCACGGAAGGATTGTCTATCGCAAACGATATGTCCTCCAGAAAATCATCGACGCGCTGCTCGCGGAGAAGCTTCCCGTTCACGTCGGCATCCGGCACGAGGGATTCCGCGTCTATCTCCGAAAAGCGCCTCTCGAACGAAACGACCTCATCGTCATACGAAACCTGCTCGATGTTCACGTCCTGCTGGAGCGTCGTGCACGAAAAAAGGAAGGGAAGCGCGAATGCGGCTGCAAAAAACGACTTTATTCTCAAATCCATAAAAATCACCTCATTTTCCACGCGACGATTTTCCTGTCCATCGTCATCGCGAGCATTTCAAGAGTTTTGTCCCCGTTCACGTCCGCAAAAACAGGGCGGCCGGAACCGGAAATCGGGAAGCCGGGAAGAAGCTCAAGCTCCCCGCTGAAACCGTACATCGCGTTCGAATCCGCATTCACGAAAACGTTGAGTTTTCCCTTTCCGCCGGAATCCCTCACGCTGACGAACGCGTTCTTCGCGGTGCTTCTGGGAATCCGCACCGAAAGGACGTTGCCGCGGAGGTCAATCCTGTAGAGGACGGCGTCCGAAGAAAGGACATAGAAGCACGAGTCGCCCGCAACGGCCTGGCAGTTGAAAACGCCGTCGAGCTGTTTCTGCATGACGACATCGCCCGCGCTGTCCCACACGGAGAAAATCCCCGACTGCGTGACGAAGGCGGCGTACGTTTTCTTCCCCGACGAGACGAGGGCGGGGCTTCCGAACGCGATTCCGTCGACGAAAAGCGGGCTTTCCGCGTTGAGGCATTCGAGCTTCTTCAAGTCGACGAAATACACGCCGCCGACGAACGACTTGTCGTAAACGCAGAGCGTGTTCCCGAGGACGGTCGGGGACGATTTTATGGAAATCTCCGGCATGTCAATCCGCGCGGTCGAGCCGTCCGGGGAAACGACGACGAGGGAGCCGCTTTCGAGCGGGACGACGAGGCTTCCGTCGGCGGGAACGATTCCGGGAACGACCTTGTCGGAAATTACGACGGGGAAATTCGGCAGGAGATTCATCGATTTGTCGCACAGATACACGAACCCGTCCGCGTTCACCGCCCAGACAGCGCCGCCCTTCACGCCGTCAGCAACGGCAACCTCGCATTTCCCGACCTTCTCCGCGCGGCGCTGCTCAAGGCTCGAAAGGTCGAGCATCCCCACGCCGCCGCGCTCCGTCCAGAACACGGCGGAAGGATTCTTCGCGTCGTCGGCTATGAAGCTTGCCACAGACGCGCTTTTGTCCACGGAGACGGGGAAGCCGGGAACGGAACGAAGGTCGCCGGGCTTCCGCGCGTTCGCGTGAAGGACGAGCTTGATTCCGCCGTCAACGATTTTCGCGTCGAACCGCCCCATCGTGTACAGCTCAAGCACCTGCGAGAGCGACTCGTTCGAGCGGAGGAAGAACGGGACGGAGCGCTCGAGGTCGTAGAAAAGGGAGACCGTCGCCTCGTTCCTGATTCCGTCGGAAACAGTTCCCCACCCTTCCGACTTCATAAGCGGCTTTCCCGACGCTGAATTCGAGAAAATCGCGGAAAGGCACTCGGGGCTTTCGGAAAAATAGATGAATCCGTCGAGGACCATAAAATACGGCTCGGGAATCGACACGCCGAAGAGAGAGAGCAGCCCGCCCAAAAACGCGGGAAGCTTGATTTTCGGAAGCCGGACGCCGCCAAGGATGAGCGAATTGTCGTCCTTTACGAAGACAGACGAGACGAGCTTGTCGAAAACCTGCTGCCGTTTCTTCTCGTCGACAACCTGGAGGGCGAAAACCGGGTCGTTCTGGTTCTCTATGCCGAATGCGGCAAGCTCCTTCCCCGTCCACGAGAAAAGCATCTCGTCTATGTCCATGGAAAACGCAAGCTTGCAGGCGGCGTTCGCCTTCGACCAGAGCGAACCGGCATCCTTCACGGGAAGAATCGGGAAGAGCGCGGCCTGCAGCTCGCTGAGCGTGCCCGCGTTCACGACGGTATAATATTGGACGATGTCCGTCATCTTCGACACGACTGCTGGAACGGAAGATTTTTTCGTGACGAGCGAGTCGAGCGACGTCGGATTGTCGGCAGACGGCGACACGGGGATGCTCACATCAACGACGATGTCGGAATCAGACACCCGCAAGCTGACCTCGGAAAGAGAATCGTACGGAAGAAGCGACACCATCGAACCGAGGATGTCGCCCTCGTTGGTGAAGGAACCCGCAAGCTTCTGCGCGTTCGCGACGATGCGGAGCGAGCCAGACGGGCTTTCCATCATCCTGCGCTGCTCATCGGAATACGAAATCCCGTTCTCGGCGAGCACAGAAAGCGAGAGCACGTCGAGCGAATCGGACGCCACGACGAAATTCTTCACGGGCGCGAAGAAAACCGTCATATCGCCCGACGAAAACTTGAAATGCTGAAGAACGCCGTCCTTCTCGAACGAAAGCGAGACGCCGTTTTCGGAAAGCGCCTGAGACAGACTCGGATACGCGAACGGGAACACGGCAGGAAGCGCGCGGGAAAAAGCCGAGAGGAACCCGAGGTCGATTGCCGCAAGGAAATTCTTCGCGCCGTCGCCGTTTTCGTAGAGCGCAAGCTTCACGGGACGAGAGGCGACAGCCTTCACCACCGGGTTGCGCCTGAGCGATGACGAGCGCAGCATCATAAACGCAGGCCGAACAGAGCGAAGTTCCGGCGTCGCGAGGAAAACGTCCGCCGCCTGCAAATCGAGCATCGGCTCCACGGTTCCGTATGCAGAATCAGTCCCGACAAAAACGCTGAAGTTTTTCGGAAAAATCGATATCGTCTTACGCTTGTCGAACGCGCAGAAGGACAGCGCGACGACCACCATAAGCACGACCGCGACGAGAAAAACCGCGATGCCGATAAGTATCCTGCCCGGAAGCGGCTTTCTGCGCCCCGAAGAAGAAGCCGCACGCCCTTTTTCAGGAGACGGCTCCGCAGGCGACGGGGAAGCCTCATCTGCGCGGGGCAGCCCCGAAACTACATTCTCTTGTTCAATATCTTCGTTGTCATTCATAAAAAATGATTTTACAACATCGCGCCGATTTTTGAAGGGATAGCCAAAAACTTCTTTGACAAAATCACCGCGTTTTTTTTCGGAAAACCACTTCCCCCTCATTATCTTTTTATGCTATACTCCATTCATTCATCGGGCTATAGCGCAGCTGGTTAGCGTACAAGTCTGGGGGACTTGGGGTCACCGATTCGAATTCGGTTAGCCCGACTTTAGCGGAATCCAAACGGATTCCGTTTTTTTTTGCCCCGAACGGAACATCCTCCATAAAAAATTCCCCCGCCCGCGTTCGTGCGGACAGGGGAATCATCATTAGACCTGCTCGAAAAATTCAGTTTCCGAGCAGGTCTATTTTTTCACGCGGAGCTGAGCACCGGGAAGATGCTCAGCGCAGGTTATTCAACTGTTATAGAAGCGATTTTCGCGCTTGAACCGCTTGTTCCTTTTATTGCGTAAGTTCCGGCAGAAAGCGTGTATTTGTAGCTTGGCGCAGTTGATTCATTTGTTATGGCAGTTTCAGAAACTGTACCGTCTTCGTTGACAGCGTAAAGCGCGGCGGCACCTTTGGAATTTGAATCTGTGAACGAAATCTTCTTTTCAGAATCAATCTTGAAGTAGACTGCTCCAGCATTCTTTTTCAAGTTTGCACCGTTAGAATCGATTGTACAAGTAACAGTGATTCCCAAAGCCGTCTGCGAAGTTCCTGCGCTCAGCTTAGAGAAGTTCTTATCACCAGTCTTGAAACTGTACGTTCCTGCTGCAAGAGCAACAAGCCCGCTCAAATCTTCGGCTGGGGCGGCAGTAACGGTAACCGTACACGTTTTTTCAATCGTGCCGGCCTTTGCGGTAATCGTCACGGTGCCTTCGGCTACCGCAGTGATTTTTCCATTTTTGTCCACGGTCGCGATTGCCTTATCGCCTGAAGACCATGTAACAGAATCTGTCGCGTCGGCCGGTTCCAAAGTCGCCGTGATTGTCTCTATCTTTCCGGCAGTCAGTTCGACTGCTGTCTTGCTCAGGGTCAAATCGGTAGCATGAATCGCTTCCACAGTCACTGTGCAGGTAGCGGTAAAGCTTCCGTCTTTCGTTGTCACGGTGATTGTCGCTTCTCCTTCATCAACAGCCGTAATTTTTCCGTCGGAAACTTTTGCGACGCCCGTGTTGTCGGAAGACCATGTAACATCCTGTGTCGTGGCGTTTGCAGGCTCGATTGTCGCGGTGATTGTCTCGCTACTTCCGGCTTTCAGAGCCAACGCCGTCTTGCTCAGAGAAACACCGGTCACGGCGACGTTTTCCCCTGTGGTCGTGCCGCCGGATTCGCCGGCCTCCGAGCTTCCGCCGGAAGAACTGTCATAGACCCATTTTGTTCCGTAGACTTTTGTGAGAGTTGTCTTGTAGTTCGTAACAGCAGATTTCAGGTCGTCGATTACCGTATAATTCGTATCTTCGACAGAATCATTGAATGTGTACGTGAAATCTCCGCCCTCGACGCGGCCGGCATATTTTTTGACATTCTCCATAGCAGCAGCAGGTTCATCAGCAGAATAAGCATAGAATCCGCTTGCAGTGTCGAAATTCGAGTAGTAGTTGCTTCCCTGATAAGAAACGACCGTGTTCGGAACGGTGTCGCTTCGGTTTGAAACCACATACGCATCGTAATCAGCAGACGTATCAATTCCCTGCTCAGACGCGGTGACTTCAGCACCTTTTGCAACATACGACGTTGCGCCATACGGAATGAACGTATATTTTCCTTCCATGTAGTTGTTGTATGCTTTTATTACACCGCCGTCCTCTTTGGAAAAAGTTCCCAAATTTGCAGGGTCTCGCTTAGTATCTCCCGCATAGACATCCGTTCCCTGCATAGAAGTCATCATCGGATTCTTGCAGTTCCTGAAATAGTTGCTTTCCATAAAGACGGAACTTCCGAGTGTTGAGCCGGCACCATACTTTGCGTTTCCGTCATAGTAGTTATTATAAACATGCGCATTATAGTAGCGAGTGCGGGGATGACGGCTGTCAGAATGGTCATACCAGTTGTGATGATAGGTAATGTAGTATGCACCGCTCTCATAGCTCTTTGTTCCCTCGCTCAAACCAAGCAAGTTGCACTTCCCGTTGTCCCAGAAATGATTGTAAGCGAATGTGACATAGTTTGATTTTTTGCAGTCAAGCGCGCCGTCGCCCTTCACCTGGTCTTTGTCGCTTCCTGCATTTCCGTAGAAGTAATCGCAGTTGTGAACCCAGATGTAGTTATTATCCTGCTGCAATCCGATGTTATCGCCTTCGTCAGAAGAGCAGTTCAAAAAGCCGATGTTCCTTGCCTCACAGTAATTTGCATTTTTGAATCGCAATCCCCATTCATTTGCCACGGCATCGTCACCGACACCTTCCATTGTGATTCCAACAGTCTTGTTGCCGTTCTCAATCACGAGGTCGCCTTTTGTGTCTTTCGTGCTTGTCAAAGTGCTCCAGCCGGAAACAGTTCCGACGACGCGGATTGCAAGAGGACGAGTTTCATATCCCTTTTTGTAGCCGAGAAGAATTTCAATGATGCCGGTCTTCGTTTCCGTCTTATTTTTGTTTCCGACAATGACATCCAGCGAAACAGAATCTTTGTTTTCATCGGTAAGATAAATTACCACGGCATTCTCTTTGAGCGTTCCGTCAGCCTTGTACGCACCCGGAGTCGTCGTTCCCGTGAACGCGAATCCGCTCCTGTCATGGCTCGCCACGCTGATTGAAGCTTCTGAATACTCGCTTGATTCCGTTCCGTCGTTCACTGCGTGGATTTTTACGTCGTAATCGCCGGCTGCAAGGCCGAGGACATCGGCGCGGACATACGAGCCGTAATTTCTGATGAGAGGTGCATCGAGCCGAGTGTATTCCGTCGCGTCTGAAGATTTGTAGTAGACATTGTAGCTTTCGGCGGTGTCAGTCCATGTGACATACCCGCTTTCGAGCCATCCCTGCGCCTTTATGATTGAGACGCCTGCGTTTGATTTTACAGAGCCGCCTGTCGTGCCTGAAATGCTGCCACCAGCTCCCGCACCGCCTCCAAGGCCATCAACCGTGGAAGGCTGCACGAGGGCAGGATTGTCGGCAGGATAATCGCCATCATCATCCGAACTTGACGAGCACCCCTGGGCAATGACCATCACGGCGACCGCGGCGACGGCTAGTCCCCTCCTCATAAGCACTTTTTTCATGTTTCCTCCTTACTTTTGAAAACGCTTTTTGAATAATCCGAATCATATCAAATGTCGTAATAACACAAACATTTCAATTTTTGGACAATACAGGCTTTTTCTTACAAAACGCTCAGAATTCCTGCATCAGCAGGCCTGTTCCGAGACAGAGTTTTCCGAACAGGTTTATTGCCTTTTTGCCATGCCGAAGCGTGGATTCCGCCGACGCAGAACTAAAAAAAATCGGGAATCGGCTGTATAATCCAATCTCAAATGAAGAAGATTCTTTTCCTTGTTTTTGCGGCAGCATACATCTCATCCGCGCTTTTCGCGCAACCCCGGACGGAAAAAGAACCGCCGGAACATCGCGCGGGACAGGAACGCCCACAAAGGCGCCCCGACACGCCGCAAAAAGGCGAGCGGGAAAGGGAGCGGAATTTCCCGCAATCCGGGCAACAGGAACAGGAAAGCGGGGAATTCCTCGTCGTGTACGTGCAGGCGAACGACGAATCCGTAAAGATACTGTTCAACAAGAAAATATCGCCGAAATCCGTCCGCGCGGATGAAATAACGGTAAACGGGCATCCTCTGCAGAACGCGGCGCTGATAAAATTCAGCAGGACGGGAAAAATCATCGAATGCAAAGTAGCCCTTCCGAAAGGCATCGACTCAACACTCTCGCTCAGCTCCGTTGAATCAATCGGCGGAACGAGAATCGCAAATCCGGTCATAAAAGGAATAAAACCAGGATACAAAATCGAATTCGACGAAAAAGGAACAGGAAACACGAAATGAAATCGCTTGCACAGAAAATCGCGCTGCAGTTTTTTGCCGTCATCGCGCTCATCGTCGCGATAATCTCCGCTGTCGTGACGCTGCTTCTCGTCCACGGAATCAGAGAGGGAAAAAAGAACGAGCTCATGCTCGCGCTCACCAAAATCGAGGAATCGCTGGCAGCCGGAAATTCCATCCACGAGGCGGAAATCGAGCTTCCGTACTACATAACGTACACGATATACAATCCCGAAAAAGACTTAATCATCGCCACGAACGACCTTCTCCTCCCCATTCTTCCGCAGACGGGAGGACGGACGCGCACTTACAAGGAAAAGGGATATTACACGGACGGAGACCTTTTCGTATGGTACAAGACGAAAAGCATACATGCGCGCGGCGATGAGCTGATACTGCAGGTCGCGAATTCGGGCGACGACGCGACGGATGATTTCCTGTCGTTCGCGCCGAAAGTCGCGGCTCTCATCTGCCTGCCGCTTCTCATAATATCGTACCTGTCCGCGCTCCTCATCGCGAAGCGGACGCTCCGCCCGATTGTCGGAATGACTAAGGCGGCTAAATCGATCGGAACGTCAAATCTCGGCACGCTCCTGCACGTCACGGGAAAGCACGACGAGCTCGATTCGCTCGCCATCACGTTCAACGAGCTTTTCTTGCGCATAAAACGGGATTTCGTCGCGCTCAACGAGGCGAACACCGCAAAATCGCGCTTTCTGTCGAACATGAGCCACGAGATTCGGACGCCGATTACCGCCGTCCTCGGGCTCGACGAGATGATTCTGCGCGAGAGCACGGAAAGCGCGATACGAAGCTACGCGCGCGACATAAAAAGCTCGGGGAAATCGCTCCTTTCCATAATCAACGACATCCTCGACTTCTCAAAGATTGAGGCGGGCAAAATGGAGATAATCCGCGCGGATTACGACGTCGCGACCATGCTGGGCGACATCATCAACATGGTCTCCTACCGCGCGGAGGACAAGGGGCTGGAATTCATCGTCTCCGCAAGCGAAAAAATCCCCCGCGTGCTGAACGGAGACGACGCCCGCATAAAGCAGTGCGTCCTGAACATCCTCACGAACGCGATAAAGTACACGGAAAAAGGCTCCGTGACGATGAGCATCACGGCGGAAGACGCGGGAAGCGGGGACATTTTCCTCTGCGTCGAGGTACGCGACACGGGCATCGGCATAAAGGCGGAGGAGATGGAGCGGCTTTTCTCCCCGTTCGAGCGTCTCGACGAAAGCCGGAACCGCTCCATCGAGGGGACGGGGCTGGGAATGAGCATCGTGCGGAGCCTCCTTGACGCTATGGGCTCGAAGCTGGAGGTGGAAAGCGAATACGGGAAAGGCTCCGACTTCTCGTTCAAGGTCAGGCAGGGCGTAAGGAGCAGCGAGCCGCTCGGGGATTTCGGGAAGCTGCGGGAGGAGGCGGAGCGCGCGGACAACAGACGCGAGGAACATTTCCAGGCGCCCATGGCGAGCGCGCTCATCGTGGACGACACACCGATGAACCTCACCGTGATAAAGGGGCTCCTCAAGGACACGCTCATCAAAATCGACACGGCGGAAAACGGGTTCGACGCGCTTGAGATGACACGGAAAAAGAAATACGACGTCATCCTCGTCGACCACAGGATGCCGAAAATGGACGGAATCGAATTCCTCCATGCGATGAAATCGGACGACGCGGGGATGAACGGGAAAACCGCGTGCATCGCCCTTACCGCAAACGCCCTTCACGGCGCGGAGCAGATGTACGTAAACGAGGGATTCGACGCGTTCCTCCAAAAGCCCGTCGATCCCGCGTCGCTTGAGCGGACCATAAGGCGCGTCCTTCCGGAAAACCTCGTCATCGAGCCGGGAACAGACGGATTTTCTGCACGGACATGCGGAAAGCAGCGGAGAACGGCGGAGCTGTGGACGGAATCGTTCGGGATTGACGCGGAGGCGGGGCTTTCGAACTGCGGCTCCGCAGACATTCTTCTCCAGGCGGTCAGGGAATTCGCCGGCACAATCGATTCGAGGGCGGCAAAAATCGAGGAATCCGCGCGGGAAAAAGACTGGGACAACTACACAATCATCGTCCACTCGCTCAAAAGCTGCTCGCGTCTTTTGGGCGCAACGGAGCTTTCCGAAATGGCGGCGGAGGCGGAAAAGCTCGGCGACAGGGCGAAGAAAGGCGACGAGCGCGCGGCAGAAGAAGCCGCCGAAAAGACGCCCGGCATCCTGAAATTCTACAGAAGCTATTCGGAAAAGCTTGCGCCCCTCTGCGCGAAGAAAAAAGACGGCGACAAGAAGCTTCCCGTCCTTTCCGACGACGAAATTTCCGACGCGCTGAGCGCGCTCCGCGAAGTCGTGTCCGCGTTCGACTTCGACATGGCGGACATGATTGTCGCGGAAATCGAGCAGTGCGCGCTGCCGGAGTCTTTTGAATGCCTGTTCGCCAAAATCAAGGCGGCAGTCCACGATGCAGACCAGAAGAAGGCGCTCGAGCTCATCGAAAGCCGATGACGCGGTTCCGCAAAAAAAATGCCCCGCACGAAAACGCGCGGGGCTTCTGCCTTTTCAGGCTGATGTCTTCTCAGACAAGGACTTAGCAGTTCTCAGAGAAGTATTTGATTGTGCGGACCATCTGAGAGGTGTAGCTGTTCTCGTTGTCGTACCAAGAAACAACCTCAACCTGATATGTGTCGTCGTCAATCTTAGAAACCATCGTCTGAGTAGCGTCGAAGAGTGAGCCGAAGCGCATACCGATGATGTCAGAAGAAACAATCTGATCCTCGTTGTATCCGAAAGACTCTGTAGCAGCAGCCTTCATCGCAGCGTTGATTCCTTCCTTCGTGATGTCCTTGCCCTTAACAACAGCGAAAAGCATCGTCGTTGAGCCGGTCGGTGTCGGAACGCGCTGAGCAGAACCGATGAGCTTGCCGTTGAGCTCCGGGATAACGAGGCCGATAGCCTTCGCAGCACCCGTTGAGTTCGGAACGATGTTCGCAGCGCCAGCGCGAGCGCGGCGGAGGTCGCCCTTGCGGTGCGGGCCGTCGAGAATCATCTGGTCGCCAGTGTAAGCGTGGATTGTAGACATGATTCCTGACTGGATGGGAGCGTAGTCGTTGAGAGCCTTCGCCATCGGAGCCAAGCAGTTCGTCGTGCAAGAAGCCGCAGAGATGATGTTGTCATTCTTTGTGAGGGTCTTGTGGTTGACGTTGTAGACGATTGTCGGGA
This sequence comes from Treponema saccharophilum DSM 2985, assembly GCF_000255555.1. Lineage (GTDB taxonomy): Bacteria > Spirochaetota > Spirochaetia > Treponematales > Treponemataceae > Treponema_D > Treponema_D saccharophilum. The sequence goes on along the minus strand of NZ_AGRW01000044.1, from coordinate 70,923 downwards.
GGTCGTTTCCAGCAGGAGCTGAAATTACGACCTTGCGAGCGCCCGCATCGATGTGCTGCTGAGCGAGCTCTTTCTTGCAGTAGAAGCCGGTGCACTCGAGGACGACATCAACATTGAGTTCCTTCCACGGGCAGTTCTTAGCCTCTTTCTCAGCGTAGATTTTGAGAACTTTTCCGTCCACAGTGATTGTTCCAGCCTCGTCATCAGCAGAAACAGTGTGGAGGTTCTCACCGACCTTTCCGCAGTATCCGCCCTGAGCGGTGTCATACTTGAGAAGGTGAGCGAGCATAGAGGGCTTCGTCAAATCATTGATGGCGACGACCTCGTATCCATCAGCACCAAACATCTGGCGGAACGCCAAGCGACCGATACGGCCAAATCCATTGATAGCAACTTTAACTGCCATTTGAACTACTCCTTATATTTTAAAAAATCGTTATCACTAAAATAATGAATTTAGGATTATTCGTCTATAAAAAAAGAACGCCATCATCCAAGAATCGAACGGAATGCGCCCGTTAGTCGTCGAACGAAATCGTCCGCGAATCTTTGCGACGCCGGTCAAGGGCGCCTCCCGTCTTCGGCGCGCCGCGCCTCCCGCGCTGATACTGTTTGCAGCGCTCCTTCTTCCGTTTTCTCTCCTCGCGCTTCTTCAAGAACCGCGCCGTAGTGAACACGCTCCCGCCGTTTTTCCGGAAAATGTCCGATGCGGAGACCCCCTCGCGCGAGCAGTACGCGCGCAGAAGGCGCATCGTCATGACGGCATCGTCGGAGCTTTTGTGGGCGACGAGGTCGGAGTTGTCGACGCCGAGAATCGCGCACCGCTTCTCGAGGCTCCCGAAAATCTCGTCGTCCGATTTCACGACGCGCTCCAAATCGAGCGCGGAAATCGCGGGCACGGGAAGCGAATACCGCTCGCACGCGGAGACGACGAACCCTATATCGTTGAGCGCGCCGAACGCGAACACTTTCGCGCCACGCTTCGAAAGCAGGTCAACGATTCTCTCGTGGAAAGCGGTAAAATTCGGCTGGCTTCTGAAATGCTCCTGCGGATACGCGAGCTTTATGTCGTCCTTGTTCTTGAACAGATACCAGTCGAACTCGCATTCCGGATTCATCACGATATCGTCGCTCTCGACGACGTTGAATTCCTCGTCCGTAAGAACGTACCCGAACGAGCACATCTTCCCCACCCCGCCGAAGCAGTTCGCGCACTCGACATCGAAAAAAAGATACCCTGCCATAAATCAAATCTCCAGCGTTTCTATAACGTGCGCATAATACGCCTTGAGCGCGCTTATCTCCTCCGAGACGGACGTGTAATCGACGAATCCGGGAATGTGGCGGGCGATGCTCTGCATCCGCTCGTCAGTCTGCGCAATAGTGTCGGCAATGGCGCGGAGCTCGTCATCGACATTCGCGGGGAGATTGTAGTCCTTCTTGTAGTGAAGCTGATGCTCGACGCTCGCCCAGAAATCCATCGCAATCGTCCGTATCTGAATCTCGACGGGAACGACGCGCTGCGTGTCGCTGAAATCGACGGACACGCACACGATTACGTGCAGGCTCCGGTAGCCGCTCTTCTTGGGGAATTTTATGTAATCCTTGACGTCCTCGATTTTTATGTCGCTCTGGTTCTTGAGCATGAGGAGGACATGGTAGACATCGCTAATGAACGGACACGTTATGCGGATTCCCGCTATGTCCTTCAGTTTGGACACCATGTTGTCGAGCGTTATGGCAAGCCCTTTCCGCTGGAGCTTCTCCGCGATGCTCATCGGCTCCTTTATCCTGCTCGAAATGGTCGCAATCGGGCGCCGCTCGTGCTTCGCCTCGAATTCGTCCTGCAGAATCTCGAAGCGAGTCTTGACGACTTTTATCGCGCTCTCGTAAATCATCAGGAGCTGCTGGAATTCCATCGCGACGTTCAGCAAATCACCGGGATTTGCCAGCGCGCCTTTGTTGTCGCTGAACGCTTTCTGCAAAATTTTCTCTGTGTCCATGGTTTGAAATCTAATAGAAAAAATCCGATTCGGCAAAAAAATCTCCGCGAGGCGAAAAATCACCACGAATCGGAAACGGAAACGCCGGCATCCCCGCCATCCAGCAGGATTTCCGGCATTTCGGACGGGGATTCCGCACCTTCATCAGAAAAGCCACCGTCCGCGGCGGGATTTTCATTTTCCGCATTCCCATCATCGGGAACCGGCGGCTGGGCAACTTCTTCCAGGGGAGCCGCATCGCTTTCCTCCTCCAAAGGAATTTCTCCCTCGTCGCCGGCGGGAGCGATTCGAGCATCCGCTTCCGGCAGGCTTGCACTTTCGGCAGAAGCGCCGCCCGCCCCGCTTTCCTCGGCAGGAATCTCCGAAGCGGCATCATTTTCCGCGGGAAGCACGACGGGAGTTTCCGCGCTCTCTTCCGCGACTTTCACGCCTTCCTCGCGGGCAGGCGGAACGACGGCGGCGGCGCTTTTTTTCGCGACGGGAACCTCGACTTCCGCGACATTTTCAGGCGGCACGGAATCCGGAACGGGAACGCCAGACGCCCCTGATTTCTGCGCGGGAATATCGGCAGCGTGCGAGCGGTCGATATGTATGTTCACTTTTATGAGCTTGTTGTCGCTCCTGTCAATCTCAAGCCGCTTGTACGGAACGCCGTTTATGAGGACGAGGATGACCTGCTTCTCGCTTTCCGGCGGATTCGAGTTGTCGAGGGAGCCGATGTCGGAAACCCGGCAGCACCACAATCCGTCGAGCCCCAGCTCAAGGACGGCAGGATTCGCGCGGAGATTGTCCCGCTTGAGCTGCGCCTTCGTGAGATTCGGGAAAAGCTGCGCGAACAATATGCGGAAGAATTTCTCCCCCGTCGGCTTCACGAATTCCGACTTCACCGCAGGAATTCCCTTTCCGTCAAGCGCCGAAATCAGCGCGTCTGCCTTGTCCTCGTGCATGAACGACGCAAGGCAGATATACCAGTTCTCCGATGCCGCAAACGCCGACAGCGCAAGAAACGCCATCAAAAAAAGCGCTTTCCTCATTTTTTCCTTCATGAAATAAATCCTACCACAAAATGCGCTTGCGGGTCTTTTTTCGTTCCAAGTTCGGCTTCATCGGAGCAAGCGTGCGCCGGTGCGCAGAAGCGCACCTTCCGTGCCCGGGCGGGCGGTTGCGGGGATTTTTTTGCTCCAAGTTCGGCTTGGTCGGAGAAAGCGGGCGCCGGCGCGCAGAAGCGCGCCTTCCGTGCCCGGGCGGGCGGTTGCGGGGATTTTTTTTTTGCTCCAAGTTCGGCTTGGTCGGAGAAAGCGCGCCTTCCGTGCCCGGGAGGGCGGTTGCGGGGATTTTTTTCGCTCCAAGTTCGGCTTCATCGGAGCAAGCGGGCGCCGGTGCGCAGAAGCGCGCCTTCCGTGCCCGGGAGGGCGGTTGCGAAGATTTTTTTTCGCTCCAAGTTCGGCTTGGTCGGAGAAAGGGGCGCCGGTGCGCAGAAGCGCGCCTTCCGTGCATGGGAGGGCGGTTGCGGGGATTTTTTTTCGCTCCAAGTTCGGCTTGGTCGGAGCAAGCGTGCGCCGGTGCGCAGAAGCGCGCCTTCCGTGCCCGGGCGGGCGGTTGCGGGGCTGTTTTTCGCTATACGGCATGTACTGAAGGTTTTGTCATTCCGAACTTGATTCGGAATATCTGTTTGCGGATGCATGGATGATGCAACAATCTTTCTTTCGAAAGCGGTCGGGAAGGACGCAGGAAATCGGGACGGAGCGCAAAAAAAAAGCGCGGAACATGCTGCTGCACGTTCCGCGTGTACGCACGCAAAAAAATGCGCGCGTCAGGTTTTAGAGAGCGTCGAAGAATCCCTTTGCCTTCAGAAGCTCGGCGTTGAGGATTCCGCCGAGGGCGGCGCCGCGCTTGGTGTTGTGGCTGAGCGCGACGAACTTCACGTCGAACACGTTGCACTTGCGGAGGCGTCCGAGAACGCACGCCATTCCCTTCTCGGTGTCGCGGTCGCGGTTCGGCTGCGGGCGGTTGTCCTCCTCGCGGTAGACAATCGGATGGACGGGGGCGCTCGGAAGGTTCAGTTCCTGCGGGAGCGACGTGAATTCGCGCCACACGCGGAGAATCTCGTCGAGGCTCGGCTTCTTGTCCTCGGGAAGGTCAAATTCGAGGTTCACGCTTGCCGTATGCCCGTCGATGACCGGAACGCGCGTACATGTCGAGGAGACGACGGGGAGAGATGCGTTCTCGATTTTTCCGTCCTTCACGCTTCCGAGAATCTTGAGGCATTCCTTCTCGGTCTTCTCCTCCTCTCCCCCGATGTATGGCACGATGTTGTCAATCATGTCGAACGAGGGCACGCCCGGGTAGCCCGCGCCGCTGACCGCCTGAAGCGTCGTCACAATCATGCGCTTGACGGGATAGCCCGCCTTCTGCAAGGCGTAGAGCGGCATCATGTATGTCTGGAGCGAGCAGTTCGGCTTCACGGCGACGAAACCCTTGTCCCAGCCGTGGTGCTTCTTCTGCTCGGCGATGACGTCGAGGTGGCTGTAGTTGATTTCCGGAATCAGCATCGGAACGTCCTCCGTCCAGCGGTTCGCGCTGGCGTTGGAGACGACGGGGATTCCCTCCGCGGCGTAGGCAGCCTCAAGCGCCTTTATCTCGTCCTTTCCCATCTCAAGCGCGGAGAAGACGAACTTGCACTTTCCGAGCGCCTTCTTCGCGTCGTTCGCGTCCTCGACGGTGAGGTCGGCGACGGCTGCGGGAATGTCCGCCCCGATGAGCCAGCGGTTCGCGACGGCATCCTTGTATTTCTTGCCCGCGCTTCTCGGGCTTGCCGCCACATAGGTGACCTCGAACCACGGATGGTTCTCCAGAAGCTTGATGTAGCGCTGACCGACCATTCCGGTTGCGCCAAGAACTCCGACGTTGATTTTATCCGACATAATTTTTTCTCCTCACGGCGGCAGGCGGAACGTCCGTTGAACGCCGCCCGAACCGCCAAAATGACCGATTTTTCCTGGCTCGACTTAGATTCCGCATTCCTTGAGCGCGGACTCGATGATTTTCTTCGCCTCGTCGTGGACTTCCACGAGCGGGAGCCTGACAGCACCGGCAGCAAGACCGGCGCCGCCCTTGAAATTCATCGCGTACTTGATTGACGTTGGGTTTCCGTCGATGAACGCCGCGCGGAAGAACGGCATGAGCCTGTAGTGGATTCTTCGCGCCTCGGCAAGATTTCCGTCAAGGGCGGAGTGCACCATATCGACGATGAGAGACGGCGCGATGTTCGACACGACGGACACGACGCCGTCGCCGCCGAGCGCGATAAGCGGGAGCGTGAGCGAGTCGTCGCCCGAAAGAACGGCGAAATCGGGCTTCTCAAGTTTTATTTCCTTTATTACGTGCATCATCTGGTCGATGTTGCCGCTCGCTTCCTTGACGCCGATTATGTTCGGGAGGGACGCGATTTTCTTGAGCAGCGGCGTCGGGATGTTCTTTCCGGTGCGCCCCTGGATGTTGTAGACGAGCACGGGAATTCCGACTTTCGAGACTGCCTCAAAATGGCGGAACACGCCCTCGTCGCTCGGCTTGTTGTAGTACGGCGTGACGACGAGCGCGACATCGGCACCAAGAGCCTTCGCGCGGGACGTATAGCGGACAGCATCCTTCGTGTTGTTGCTGCCCGTGCCAATCATCACGGGAACTTTCCGTCCGGATTTCTCGGAATATTTCCGGGCCTCCTCCACGGCAATCCTGATGAGCTTATCCTCCTCATCCTCCTCAAGGCAGGGAGTCTCGCCAGCAGTTCCCAACGGAGCTATGACATCTATCCCGCTCTCAAGCTGGAAGATGACGTTGCCCCGGAACCCCTCGTAATCCACCGAACCGTCCGAATTCATCGGAGTGACCATTGCGGTGATTGCGCCACGCAGTCTAATCATATGCGACCTCGATTTCTCGTTTATTTGTAAGCGGATTCCGATTCTACCGAATTTGACACTCGTTGTCGATTCACGGAAGCAGGCTGCGGCGCGGGCGAATTCGCCGGGGAAAAACAGACCGCATGTTCCCTGCCGGCTTTTCCGAAAAACGAGGCCGGAGGCGGTTGTTTGTGCATACGGCGATTCGGTGCTATAGTAGGAAAGCGCGGTCGGGCAAAACGCGTTTTTTTACGAGAACCGGAAATCGCCCTGCATTTTTCGGGGAAATCGAACCAAACAAAACGAAACTGCCGGAAGGATGAACATTCCGTGCAGTTTTTATGCATTTCAGGAGGACGCCACGGGCGGAATCCTCCAGACAAAAACAAAACTAGGAGAAAAAAAATGAAACCAACACTTTTGGTACTCGCGGCTGGCATGGGAAGCAGATACGGCGGGGTGAAGCAGATTGACGCCGTAGGGAAAAACGGCGAGTGCATCCTCGACTTCTCGACGTTCGACGCGATGCGCGCGGGATTCGGAAAGGCGGTGTTCATCATACGAAAGGACATAGAGAAGGATTTCCGCGAGCGGCTTTTCGACAGGGTTGCGGCGAACTTCGACGCGGAGTACGTTTTCCAGACGCCGGAGGCGCTTCTCACCGAAAATGAGATAAAAATCGCGGCGGAGGCGAAGCGCGCGAAACCGTGGGGAACGATTCACGCCGTGCTGTGCGCGAAGGACAGGATACACGAGCCGTTCGCCGTCATAAACGCGGACGATTACTACGGCCGGAACGGGTTCCAGACGCTCGGAAAATACCTCTCGTCAATCGGGAACGACTGCACAGAGCACGCGATGGTCGGATACACGCTCGGAAAGACGATGAGCAGGAACGGCTCCGTCAGCCGCGGCGTCGCAACGACAAAGGACGGATACCTCGAGACGATTGTGGAGAACACGAAAATCTATTACGGCGGAGAGAATTTCAGCGGGGATTCGATACTTTCCGAGCTGGACGGAAAAACCATCCAGATGACGGGAAACGAGACCGTAAGCATGAACCTCTTCGGGTTCAGCCCCAAGGCGTTCGAGCGGTTCGAAAAATACTGGGACGACTTCAAGAAAACGTCGCTTTCCATGCCTAAAGCCGAGGCGCTCCTCCCCGTCGCGGCAAGCGACATCATAAAGAACGGCGAGGGACGCATAAAAGTCTTCACGTCCGACGAAAGCTGGTTCGGGATGACGTACCCCGAGGACAAGGCAATCGTGAAGGCAGCCATCGCGGAAAAAATCTCGTCAGGATACTACCCGGAAATTCTGTGGAATTAACGCACGGCGCACGCTTTGTTGACGCGCGTCAATCAGTGTTCTTCGGGGCGTGCGCCTTGGTGGATTTAGGTTCGTCCGGCGGGGATTGCGGAAACATCGGCAGTCTCCGGAAAACGGCAAAGGGCGGGATGTTTTTGCGGGCACAACAAAATCAAACTTGTTCGGAAAATGAAGTTTCCGAGCAGGTTGCTTTGAACTCGTCGGCCTGAGCGATAACGAAATTATCGAACAGGTCTATTCAAATACGGAGAAATTAAAAATGACGGAATTCGATTCGATTAAGGCGCAGACGGTGGCATTTTTGTGCGGCTCGATTTTTCGGGAACACATCTACAAAAACAGGGACGACGCGCAGATGGAGGCATTCTTCGCGCAGGCGGAGGAATCGGCTCCGGACAGCGGAAAATTCTACGGGGCATGGTTCCGAGCGTTCGTTGCGGTGGCGCGGAACGACGGGAAAAAATCGTGCGACAATTTTCTCGGGGCGCTTGAAGCGCTCTCGTCAATAAAGGACGCGTCCGCCCTTTCCGACGACCTTCCGGCATTCCTCCAGCAGGGATTCGCGTTCTTCATGTACATCGGCGACGAGGAATCCGCACGGAAATTCTGGACGGAAGGCGCGATGAGGGGATTCTTCGCGAAGCCCGACACGGAATCGTTCTTCCGGAAGCTTTTCGCCAAATTCAACGCGAAAGAGCAGTTCTGGGTGCAGTTCCAGCCGGACATGTTCGTGGACGAGGTGAAGGCGCGGACGAAAGCAAAATCGGACTACAAGAAATCGGCGGAAACGGACGACGCGCTCCTCAAATCGATAAACGACGCGGACGAGGCGGCGTTCATAGCGGCGGCGGCGGGCTGCGATTTTTCGAAGCGGCTCATAAACGGCGTTTCCCCGCTCTACTACGCGATACAGAGAAAAGGGACGATAAAATCGGGCGCAGGCAAATTCACCGACGACATCGTGCAGATTCAGGCAGAGTCGATGGTCGCGAAACTGGATTTGGACAAGCTTCCCGAGGAAATGCGCAACAAGCAGATTCTCGAAATCTTCCATCAGATGCGCTCGACATACGAGAAGTCGGGGCTGGGAAAGATAATGTTCGGCGCGTTTTTCGGGGAGGACGACGAGCTTCCTCAGAAATCGGACGCGCTCGCGGGGATAATCAAGAGGCTCGTCGAGCTGACGCCGGACGTCGACTCGTTCTCGAAGGACACGGGAAACAGAACCGCGACGAACGCGCTCCTTCTTGCCGCGGAAATAGGGGACGAGGAGACGGTGCGCCTTCTCGTCGAAAAGGGCGCGGACGTCGACAAGCCGCTCGGGTTCGCGAAATTCGGCATGAGATACAAGGACGGAACGTCGATTTCCACCGACATCCCGAATTCAGCCGTATACAGGATGATAAGTTTCTCCCAGTTCGGCGTTCTCCGCCAGTATCTGGAGCGATTTCCCGCGAAGGCGAAGCGCGCGATGACAGCGAAAACCGCGAAATGCGACATAACGCCGCTCGTGTATTTCATACTCAGCACGCTCTACGCCTCGAAGGACGAGGAATCATACGGCAGGAACAAAAAGCTCGTCGATGAATTCCTCCCGATTTTCACGGGCGCGGGCGCCGTCATAAACGAGAACACCGCGTTCGGCAGCGCGGAGAAGCTGCTCGGGCTATAGACGAATCTCGCGCAGCAGCTTCCCTTCGATTGAATGGAGGGCGACACGCCGGATTCCGGAACAGTCCGACTCGATTGTCCCGCACGTTTTCCCCTCGGGGCATTTCGGAAGGGAGATTGAGCCGGGGTTGAAGAAAATCCGCCCGCCGTCCTCCTCAAGAAGCGCGACATGCGTGTGCCCCGAAACGATTACCGTTTTCTCGGGAAGCCACGACAAAAGCCGTTCCCGCTCATACAGATGACCGTGATGGACGAAAATCCTGCCCCCGCCGGCGAATATGTTCGCGTACGGGGAAAGGCACGGGAACGAGAGAACCATCTCGTCGACCTCGGCGTCGCAGTTCCCGCGCACGCACGCGATTTTCCCCGAAAGCGGGTTGAGGATTTCCGCGACGCCTTTGGGATTCCAGCCTTCGGGAAGGGGATTCCGAGGGCCGTGGTTGAGGTAGTCGCCGCAGAGGACGAGCATGTCGAAATCGGGGAAGGAAGCGAGGGCAGTTTTCAGGCAGCCTTCGCTTCCGTGTATGTCCGATATTACAAGAAATTTCATCAGTATCTCCAAAAAGAGGAGGTGCCCGAAACGAGTCCGGGCACCTTATTTTGTCATGCCGAACAGATTCCGCATCCATGTATTTCGCGCGCATCGATTTCCGAATCAGCTTTCTGAAAAAAACGTCCGGAATGACGCCGGAAATCCGGGCTGAGCGGTCTGAAAAGCTCCGGCGCTAATTCACGTACCGTTTGCAAAGCTCGGCAAGCCCGGGGTCTGTCGTTCCCTGCCCCACAGCCGCGAATTTCCACTCGGTTCCGTCGCGGTAAAGCTCTCCGAAAACCATCGCCGTCATTTTCGAATAATCGTCGGTGAGGTTGTAACGGCAAAGCTCGGCGCGCGTCTTCTCGTTGACGATTCTGATGAACGCGTTGCGAATCATGCCGAAATGCTGGCTTCGCTCAACGGCGTGGTAGATGTTCACGACGACGACAATCCTGTCGTATTCCTTGGGCACGTGCACGAGGTCGATAAAAATCTGCTCGTCGTCGCCCGCGCCGTCGCCCGTAAGGTTGTCGCCGTGATGGACGACCGTTCCCGACGCATGGCGCAAATTCCCGAAATAGACGATGTCGGCGTTCCCGCAGAGGCGGCCGCCCTTCAGCACGAGCGCGGACGCGTCGCAATCAATCTGCTGCGGCTGCGACAGAATCCCGAAAAAACCGCCTTTTTTTTCCGCGGAGTCCCATCCGAGCCCGACGATTACCTTCTCAAGCCCGGGATTGTCCTTCGTGAGGCTTATGCGCTCACCTTTCTTCAAGCTTACTGCCACGAGAACCTCCTACGCGACTTCGATGCCGAAATGGGCGCACAATGCCGCAAGCCCGCCGCTGAACCCGCTTCCAATCGCGTTGAATTTCCATTCCGCGCCGTTCCGGTACACTTCGCCGACGACGACGGCTGTCTCAATCGAGAAGTCCTCGCCGAGGTCGTACCTCACGATTTCCTTTCCCGCGCTCTCGTCGACGAGCCGGATGAACGCGTTCGACACCTGCCCGAAATTCTGCCGGCGCGCCTCCGCCTCGTAAATCGTGACGGTGAAGACGATGCGGGTTATCGCCTGCGGAATCTTCGAGAGGTCGAGCTTAATCTGCTCGTCGTCGCCCTCTCCCGCTCCCGTCCTGTTGTCGCCCATGTAGACGACGCCGCCCGATTTGTGCTCCTTGTTGCCGTAGAACACGAAATCCTCCTGCGCCGAGACTTTTCCCGAGTCGGTAAGAAGAAAGGCAGACGCGTCAAGGTCGAAGCTTCCGCCCGTGTCGAACGCGTTGACGTCCCATCCCAATCCCACAAGAACGTTCTTCAGCCCGGGATTGTCCTTCGTGAGGCTGACCTTCTCACCTTTTTTCAAACATATTGGCATATATTCCTCCTTGCCGCGGAATCCCCGCAGCCAAAACACGAATCAATCAGGCAGCATCGATTCCGAAATGGGCGCACAGCGCCGCAAGCCCGCCGCTGAACCCGCTTCCAATCGCGTTGAATTTCCACTCCGCGCCGTTCCGGTACAGCTCGCCGACGACAAGCGCCGTCTCAATCGAGAAGTCCTCGCCTAGGTCGTACCTTACGACTTCCGCGCCGTCCGCATCGTTGACGATTCTGATGAACGCGTTCGACACCTGCCCGAAGTTCTGCCGCCGCTTCTCCGCCTCGTAAATCGTGACGGTGAACGCAATCCGCTCTATGTTCGGCGGGACTTTCTGCAAATCGACATCGACCTGCTCGTCGTCGCCCTCGCCGTCGCCCGTCCTGTTGTCGCCCTTGTGCACGACGCTCCCGCTCTTGTGCGAGAGATTGTTGTAGAAGATGAACTCGCCGTCGGAAGGGCATTTCCCGTTCGCGCCGAGCATGAAAACGGAGACGTCAAGATCGAACTGCGAGCCGGAATCGAACGCGTTGACGTCCCATCCCAACCCGACCATAACTTTTTTGAGCGACGGGTTTCCCTTCGTCAGGTCAACCTTCTGCCCCTTCACCAAACTTACCGGCATGCATTCCTCCTTTTTTTTACTGCTTACCGTTGAATTTCTGCATGAACTCGCGCTTTATGGCGTCGAGCCGGACGATATCCTCCTCGCGCTTTTTCTTCGCGTCCTCGCCAATCCTGCGCGCCTCGTCTATCCCGGACGTTATCGTGCGCCAAGTCTTTTCGAGCGTCTCGATTTTTATGGAGCTTTCCGAAACCATGCGTAGCGTCGCCGTCGAAACCTCCACGGTGTTCTGCGCGTTCTTGACGAGCATCTCGTTCGTGCGCTTGTCGAGCGCCTCGAGAGACTCCGCCTGGATGCGCTGCCGCTTGAGGAGGATTGCCTGCGCGATTCCCTGCTTGAAAACGGGAAGCGTGACGATGAACGCCGAATTTATCTTCCTGATGAGGTTGAAGTTGCTGAATTCCATCGTCTTTATCATCGGAATCGACTGCATCGCGACGTTCTCTGCCATGCGGAGGTCCTGCGTCCGCTGCTCCATCATAAGGCGCGCCTGCTCAAGCTCCTGAATCTCGAATTTCAGCGAGTTGTCGCCGGTGGACTCAAGCTCGGCGCGGCGGGCGGCGATGTACTCGTCAAGCTCCGCGCACGCCTGCTCGCCCGCGAGGATGTACTTCACGAGCTGATGGTAGCTTTCGACGTTCGCCTCGAAAAGCTTGTCGAGGTTCTTGTTCGACTCGCGTATCTCCGCCTCGAACGACTTGAGCTGGACGTATATTTTGTCCACATCCTCGCCGAGCGTGTGGTATTTCGCCATTATCTTCTCAATCTGCTTCTTGAGGTTCCCGAACATCCTGCTCAAAAAACCGGGGTCGGCCTTTATCTCGTTGATGTCGAATTTGTCCATTATCTTCGCGAGCGTGCCGAGAAGCTCGCTCGTCTCGTCGATTTTCGCGACGCTCATCCCGCCGAGAACGGCATCGGACGCCTTCGCAATCTCGCCGGCAGCCTCCGCCCCGAAGTTCACAATCGTGTCGATGTTGTGGACCTCAATGCGGCTGACGAGGCTGTCAACCTCCGCCGAACCGACAAGCGTCTTGCCGAGGCTTTTCCTGTCCGCGACGATGTCGTACGTCCTTACGGCCGAATCGTCCTCGACGGGCAGGCGTTCCTCATTCCGCCCGAAATCAAGTGCCATAAATCACCTCCTCCTAAAAAACTTCCCGAAAATCGAGCGCGCTGCGCGGGAAACGTCTGCCGGAAACTCATCCGGAACGGAAAGCCCGCAGACGAAATCCCCGACGACGTGCTCATCGGGAAGGATATCGCGAAAATTGCCCTCGACGCTCCTGTATCCCGTCGGGACAAAAAAGACGACGTCGAATCCGCAAACCACGAGGAATGCCGACAGAATCGAATCCTCGACGGAAATCTCGCTCTCGCCCGCGTTCACGTAGACGAATTTAGGGCTTTTTTTCGTAAAATCAAAATTCTGGAACAGCCTGACGATTTCGCCCGGCATGTTCAGTATTGTCGAGACGGCAAGGTATTCCGTCCCGTTCTCCCCGATTCCCCGCACGAGTTTCCGCTCGATGAGGAGAGAAAGCTTCTCGAGGATGAAATCCTGCATTTCCCCGCGCAGAATCCTGTACGGAAAATCAGGATGCGCCTTTATGTAATCGACCCGGAGCCGCCCGTCACGGTAGAATTCGGAGGCGAACCGCGCCATCGGGCTGAACGACCCGTGCTTTATGAAGGGCGCGCCGCGGACGACGAACGCGTCATTGCCGGAAAGGGAGCCGATTGTTCTCCAGTAGCGCCCAACGTCGCCGCCGTCAACGCCCGATATTTTCGCGAATATGACGGGAATGCCGACGACATCTCCGTCGACGCGGAAATTCGGGCGGAACCGCGCCTCCTCTCCCCACAGAATCGGAATCTCGTCCGCTGTCGTCCGCAAAATCACGGCTTCCGCCCGAGAATGCTGCTTCTCGCGGAACAATCCTGTCCCCGTGTAGAGAATCCCGTCAAGGTCGCGCTCGGCACGGAACGCCACGGTCCCCACGCGCGAAAAATCCCCGCCGGCGGGAAAGCGCGAAAGAGGAACGCTCTCCGCGTTCTTGACGGCGGCAATCTCCACGCCGGAAAAATCGCACGGCGAATTCAAATCGGGGCGCAGGACGAGGACGTCGACGGGAAGGCGGGAAAGAAGCGACAGGAACGCCGCCTCGGTCGCGCCGCCCTCCGCCCCGAACTGTATGAAAAGGGAAACGGACGGGAGCTTCATGTTCCTGAAAAGAGCCGGGGCATACCGCGCGACGTAGCAGCACAGCGTAACCGCGCGGCTCACGAGACGGCTTCCGGCGCATCCTTTTTTCGATTCCGCGAAGACCGTCTCGGAAAACGCCCGCCTCATCATCGACTCGATTTCCCTGCTCGCGCCCCACTGGATGGACGACGACAGCGCCGACGCAATCGCAGCCGGTGAATCCTCGCGGCCGCGCCTTATCCTTGCGATTTCCTCGGTCGTCGCGCGCGGGATTCCCCCGTCAACGACAACGATATTGCGGCCGCGAGATTCGATTCCGCGCCTGAACGACAAAAGCTTTCCTTCGTAAAGGTTCCTGTCCTCGGCGCCGTCAATCCTGCAGAACACGTTTCTGATTTCGTTTTCGCCCGAACCGCGCGCGGAAACATCCGTCTCCACGGCGCAAAAACCGTCGCCGATGTCATAGGCGTTCGTCACGACGCGAAAGGCGCAGGAATCGGGCGCACAGGAAACGGACGGCCCGGCGCCGCGCAAGACGGAATCCGGAAAACCATCCGGAAGCGGCTCCGTCCCGCCGGAAATCGAGTCGGAAAAAGTTGACGACGGGTCGAGCCGGGAATACGACGCGCCGCCGTCAGCGCACACGAGGACAGCGTCGCAGCCCGCGCCCACAAGCGCATGGACGAACAGAAGCTCGTGCGCGGAAATGTCCCCGAACGCGATTATCTTCGGGACGCGCGATGAGCCGAGGGAACTGACGACGAGCGGGAATCTGTAGTAAAGCCAGCACATGAATTTGACGAACGCGCTCCTCACCGCCCCCTCGGGTTTCCCATGCGATGACAGAACGGAAAGCGAGCGGATTATCGAGCGTGAAAGAAGCGGGACAACGGTTTTCCTGAGAGAAGGAAGCCAACGCGGAAGATTTGACGAGACGGAATCCTCCGTTATCCGGAAATTCTTTCCGAAATGCTCCTCGAAAAAAGCGATGTTGCCGCCGTCAGGATTCGGTATGCGACCGTCGATTACGCACCCGCACGTTCTGGCATCGCGGCAGAATTCGGAGACGAACAGCGCGGTGTCCCCGCTCCAGCCGCAAATCCGCGAGAAATGGACGAAATTCCCGCCGCGCGATGCCATCGGCACGAAATAGTCGCCGAGGCTTTTCACGCATTTCCGAACGAAAAGAGAGTCGCTCACAGCGCGCTCCTGAAAAGGGTTCGGCATGGACAGTTATTCGGAAATAAGCGGAGTTGTTTTTTCATGCGCACAATGATAGCACACATATCGGTTTCTGTTCACGGAAAACGCGCGTCATCGGGGCAAGAGCAAAAAAGGAAGAATCAGAAGCAGTTCCCCTCGATTTCGCGGAAAAGAGTCTCGTACAGCGTCGTTATGTCGAGGTTTGCCTGAAGGAGCGACAATTTCAGCCGGCGCGCGAGGCAGTAGCAGACCCGGAACCCCAGCCGCGGCTCGATGTTCGACAGCGCGGAGAACGTGGAGCCTTTCAGCGCGAGCGTCCGGCACGCCGTCTTCGCCTTTACGGTCGCCGTTCTCCTGTCCGAGCCGAGAAGCGCGCCTTCCCCGAAGAAAACGTGCTCGCCCGCCCCCATCTCCGCAAGCGCGATTGTGTCCCCGGACGGCGTATCCCTGAAAACCTGCACGCTTCCTTCTATAAGAATATGGAAATCGTCGCCGACCTCGCCCTCGCGGATTATGACGTCGCCCGCCTTGAACGAGCGCGGGGAAAGGTTGTCGTAGACGACGCGGAGAATCCGCCTGTCATCCTCGCTTTCGATGCTGAACGTGTCGAAAAGCTCAATCCCGACGAGCCAGGGAAGCACGTCCTCAAATTTCTGCCGTTTTGCCATCGCTTCCTCCTGACTTTCCTACAGCTCTTCCTTTCCCTTGACGAAAATCGCCTTCGTGTTCGGCTGGATGACGAATGAATCGTCTGGCGCGAGCACCGGCTCGTTGCTTTTCAGCGTCTTCACCTTCATGAGATTGCCGACGACGGTCTTCACGTCCGGGTTTTTCTGCGCCTCGCGGACGGCTTCCTTCCTCCGCTGGTAGAAATTCCCCGTGTTGAGGAGAAGCCCCACCAGAATCGAGCGGTCGCGCCCAGAAGCGTAGACGGAACGCGCGAAATCGCCGTACGTGCGCCCGATGAAATTCGCCGGGATGTTCTCTATCAAGATTCCCGAATCGGCGTCGTCCCCGATAAGCTCGCGGATGACGTTCGAGTACCCCATGCCGCTCGAAGCCGTGGCGAGAAGCGCGTCCTCGTAATCGGTCGTGAGGATGACCTCGTCGCAGTGCGCGAGCTGGAGATGGCTCTCGAATTTCGCGTCGGAAAGCTCGGCGACGACGTACAGCGACGGGTTCATGTTCTTGAGCGTGAGGACGGAAAGAACTGTGCGCGAATCGACATCGACAAGCGAGCCGCCGCTCCGCGACCTGTCGGCGATGACGAGCGCCCGCTCGGCGCTTTTCACGAGCGCGCGCCTCATCACGTCCGCGTCGGAGCAGTCGCCCGATATGTAGTGGATTCCCTTGAAGCGGATTTGCGCGCGCACATGCTCAATCGCCTCGTAGGGCGCCTCGTTCACAAGGACAATCTGGTCTGGCGTTATCTCCGGATTCGAATTCAAAACCGCGTCGAGGATTCCCTCAAAACCGTTCCTCCATCCGCAAAGCAGAAAATGTCCGCTGAGATTCTTCACTTTTCCAAGCCCCCTGTCCTTCTTCAGCTGAATGTCCATAAAAACCGACGCAATCTTCGCCGTAAACGTGCTGAAAAGCAGTATTCCAGAAATGAGCATTATCAAGCTGCACAGACGCCCGATTCCGGTTTTCACGACGAAATCGAAATACCCCGCGGTGAACGCCACCACGAAATGCCAGTAGCCGTCAATCGGGCTCGACATCGATTTTCCGCGCTCGGCCGCATACGTTATCTGTATAAGCGCGAGGAAGAACAACGGAAGCGCGATATAGCAGTACGTCAGCGGAGAGCGCAGCACGCGGAGAATATGCCGTTTGAAGTACTTCCGCCTGCTCGTCTTTTTCTTTTTCATTACGCCCCCGTCCCGTCTATTGTATCACGACGGAACCGCCAAATCGGCAAAAAACAGAATTTTTGATTTTTCCGTTTTTCTTGAGCATATCTGAGCATTTTCTTAACATTTACTTATATTTTTGTTGGAATATAGATAGCCCATGATATAATCAGATTCATTTACCAAAAAATTCAAAACGCCCTGTGCAGAAAAATTGAACAACCGGATTTTTTTTGAAGAAAACACAAAAACGAAAGGAGAAAACATGAAGACGATTTTGCGCTCACAAATCCTCTTGTTTCCCAAAAAAAATGCGAAGAACCGCTACGACATCTGCCCGCCCGAACCAATCATCGAATTTGAACTGAACTGAACTAAAAAACAAAACTTCCGGCAAGAAGCAAAACTGCCAAGGAGAAACACATGAAAAAGATTTTCAAGGCAATCGCGGCTCTTGCATTGCTTTCGTGCGCAGGAACGGCGGTGGCACAGCGCGGCGACCAGGCGACAAGGAACAGAGGCACAGAGGGTGAATCTGCAAGCACGAAAAACGCAGTTACTGTAGAGTTTAGGACTCTTTACGACCGAGAAATTCCTATCCGTACTACAAAGGGAGACTTTGTTCCGACAGTCAACAGTTTCCGTTTTGAGGAGAATCCTGCTGGCGTGAAAATCACAAGCGTTACAAGGGATACCGCCTCTGCAAACACATACAACGCAAAATTCACTTTGACTTCCGCTCGCGGCAATTTGAAATTCTGGCTTGTAGACAATGACGCAAATTACGTGCCTATCACTTTCAACGGAACAACCGGCAAGGTTGCGACAATGGAAGTCTGCGAGCCAATGAGCGATGGAATACCGCAACGTTATGTAACTATCACAGCAAGCGAGACGCAGGACAGTTCGTTCGGTGGACCTAGCACACAGCAAAAAACGCAGGCAAAAAACGCAGGCTACGAGGACGGCTTCAAATCAGCGGTGGGCGAAAAAGAGTCGAACTACAGAAGTCGTGCCTCGGCAAAATCGAGCGAACTCGGATACACAAGCGCGCTTGTGGGCGACTACATGGAAGGTGTCAAGACGGGAAGGCTCAACAAGGCTGAAGCGAACGGCTACAAAATCTGCTACGACGAGTACACGAAGCTGAAGAAGGAAGCGGCCGCGGCAAAGAAGAAGGTGACCCCAAAAATCAACTACACAAAATTGGCGCAGAACAGCGGCTACACCGACAGCGCGGAAATCGAACGCTTCAAGAAAGGCGGAGAGAAAGGCGTGAAGGCTGCGCAGGACGGAAAATCAGCAGTGGTTCCGAAGTTCTCGAACCCGTACAAATAAGACACACCTGTCATTTGCAGTACTTGATTCAGAATCGAGTTCTGCAATGGCAGTTTTCAAAAGCACACAAGGATATTTTATGAAGAGGATTTTTAAATCTGCCAGGGCGGTTCTTGTCGCGTCGGCATTTTTTATGGCGGCGGAAAGCGCGTTTTCCCAGTCGAACAGCGACTTCATGTTCTAGGCGACGAAGAGCGCAGTGACGGTGACTTGCGACAGTTCCGCGAAAATGTCCAGCACCACAGCAGAGACGACGTTCACCGTGAAAGGGAATCTTTCAGTTTCCACATCGAACATCGCGCTCGCGACCAACACCTGCGGCGCGAAAATCCAGAGCGTCACAAAAGGCACGAGCTCGAACGGCGCGACGACCTACACGCTCACCGTTTCGTTCGCAAAAGCCGGCTCGTTCTCGTACACCGTGTCCGACGCGAACAAAAAGAAGCTCGCCACATCGAGCGAAATCAAAGTAACAATCGCTTCTTCCAAGTCAAAACTGAAGAGCATTGACATAATGAAAGTGAAAAAATGACAGACCTCTGACTTTCAATGAGGTCGCAAACCAAACTTCCGGCAAGAAGAGAAAATGCCAAGGAGAAACACATGAAAAAGATTTTTAAAACAGCCGCATTTATCGCGGTCACATTCTGCATGGCAGGGGCAACCTTTGCAGCTCCATCAGGCACTTACGAAGAAGGCTACAAGACAGGATATGCCACCGAGCCAGGCTCCCGTGCGTCACGCTCCAAAAAGTCAGAAGAATTCTATGCGGGTTTTGCGGCAGGTCAGGCGGACAACGCAGCCAAAGCCTCTTCCGCAATTTCCGTGAACGGCAAGTTCATCAGGAATTCTGCGATGGCGGTAGTTCAGGGCGGAAACATAAAGGGAAAAGGAGCCGAGTTCGGAGAGATGGGCCTCATCGACGAGGGCGCGAACATCGCTCCGTACTACATCGGAAAATACGAGGTCACGCAGGAATTCTACGAGGCGGTCATCGGAAGCCAGAAGAACACATTCGACAAAGCCCCTTCCGGCAACCGCAAGGACACGCTCGTAAAAGGCGAGACGCAGGAGAGACGACCTGTGGATGGCGTCACCTGGTACGACGCGATTAACTTCTGCAACATTTTGAGCAAGGCAGAGGGACTGCAGGAAGCCTACACAATCAAGGTAAAGAAAGAAGAAAGCGGCCACATAATGGACGCTGATGTTTCATGGAACAAGAAAGCGAACGGCTTCCGCCTTCCTTCCGAGGAGGAATGGGAACTTGCCTGCCGCGGCGGCGACCCCGCAAAAAAAGATTTCGCTTATTCGTTCAGCGGCGCGGCCTCTCCGTCATACGACGGCAAGGCCGCAACTAGCGCGGACTTGGACAAAGTCGGCTGGTACGCATACAACCCTAGCGGAAAGACTTCGAGCGCGAAAGGCGAAAAAGGAGTTCCGGGCTTCTGCTCCCACGAAGTCGGCAAGAAGGGCGCGAACGCTATCGGCGCTTACGACATGAGCGGAAACGTCTACGAATGGGTCTACGATGTCGGCGACGACGGAGAGCGCATCATCCGCGGAGGAGCCTACACGACTTCCGCCGCAGCGTGCAAGATAACGGCTTACAACGACGAACCACCTTCAAAGAAATTGACAGGAATCGGCTTCCGCATCGCGCGCAACGCAAAATAAAGCGAAAAATGCACAAAATCCTCCAGCGTACCGCGCAATGAAAAGCACGGAACGGCTGGAGGATTTTTTTTCTCTGAATTTGAATTTACATCCTGTCCAAATACGGCACCAGAACAAGCCCCATAGCTTCCTTGAGGACGCGGAGGGTTGCGGACGCCAATGTGAGCCTAGCCCTCTTCAAGTTCTCGTCGGTTGAACCGAGAATCGGGCACTCCTGGTAGAACTTGGAGAAGAGCTTCGCCACGTCGTAGATGTAGCCTGTCACGACCGAAGCGTCGAAATTCTCGGCGGAGCGGCGGATTGTCTCAGGGTAATCTCCGAGCTTCTTGAGCAAATCCCATTCCTCGGCCGCGCTCAAAAGCTTCGCGGCGTCGGACGGAACCATCGCCTTCACGCCGGCCTCGTCAGCCTTGCGCAAAATCGATGCGATGCGCGCGCCCATGTACTGCAAATACGGTCCCGTGTTTCCGTTGAAGCTCAAAGATTCTTCCGGGTTGAAAATCATGTCCTTCACAGGGGAGACCTGGAGGAGATAGTAGTGCAAGGCGGCAAGCGCAACTTTTTCCGCAACCTCGTTCGCGTCGCCAACATCCTCCTCGCGCCCCCTCTCTTTTATCGCCTTGAGAGCGTCATCGCGGAGTGAATCAATCAAATCGTCTGCGTCAACGACAGTTCCCTCGCGGCTCTTCATGCGGCCGTTCGGAAGGTTCACGAGACCGTAGCTCAAGTGGTAGAGCTTCTCGGCCCAGTCGAATCCGAGCTTCTTCAAAATGTAGAAGAGGACCTTGAAGTGGAAAATCTGCTCAGAAGCGACAACATAGACCAACTGGTTGAAAGCCCAGTCCTTGTGCCTTGAAATCGCCGTTCCGATATCCTGCGTGATGTAGACGCTCGTTCCGTCCTTCCTCAAAAGAACCTTCTCGTGGTCCTCTCCGTCCTTGCCCTTGCCCACGGCCTCCGTAACGTCCACGCGCACAGAGCCGTCCTCGGCCTTGAAGAAAACGCCCTTCTCAAGCCCCTTCAGAATCTCGTCCTTGCCCTTGAGGTAGGTCTCGCTCTCGAAATAGAACTTGTCGAACGAAACGCCAGTCCTGTCGTATGTGACCTTCACGCCGTCGAACGTCCACTTGTTCATCATCTCCCAGAGCTTTCTCGTCTCCTCGTCGCCGGCCTCCCACTTTCTGAGCATCTCCTCCGCCATCTCCTGGGCTTCCGGGTGGGCGGTCTCGGGCTTCCCCTTCTCGCCCTTCAAATATTTGTCGAATTCGACGTAGCACTGACCGACAAAGTGGTCGCCCTTCATGCCAAGGCTTTCCGGGGTGTCGCCGTTCTTCTCGTGGAAGAGCTTGTAGGCGAGCATAGACTTGCAGATGTGGATTCCGCGGTTGTTGATGAGGTCCACCTTGAAGACTTCCGCGCCTGCCTTCTTGAGGATTCTCGACACTGATTCGCCGAGGGCGTCGTTCCGCAAGTGCCCGAGGTGGAGCGGCTTGTTCGTGTTCGGGGAGGAGAATTCAATCATCACTTTCCTGCCGTCCAGGAAAGGCTTTCCGTCGGAGCCGAGAGTTCCGAATTTGTCGCCCTCGGATTCGATTTTTGAGAGGATTGAGGCGGCGGAAGCGGATTTGTCGAGCTTCACGTTCACATAAGGGCCGACTGCGAGGATTTCGCCTATCGCCGACGCTTTTGCCGAAAGCTCCTGGTTCGACGAGATGATTCCGACGATTTCTCCGGCAATCGCGGCGGGATTGCTGCCGAACGGTTTCGCGAAGACGAACATCGGCACCCCGAGGTCGCCCATCTCGGGCTTCGGCGGATTCACGACGGCGGCTTTCTCCAAAAGTGCCGCATCAAAATCGACGCCCTTCTCTTTTTTGAGGGAATCGATGGCGGACAACACGAGGTTTTTGAATTCGATTTTCGAGTCAGACATTTTATCTTCCTTAATTTGAGAGTAATTTTTTCCAGAACGCGGCTCGCGTATCCTTTCCGCAAACAATCGTTCTATACTTTAGGCTGGTTTTCGACTATTATAAAAAATCACACTTCATTTTACTAGACGAAGAGGTTCATAATGGACACCAAGGTAATCGACACATACATCGACGAGCTGATGACGAAATCGACGGCGGAAATTCCCGTATGGAACATCGAGAAGGCGAAAGCAGGAAAGAAATCCGGATGGGACTACATCGACGGATGCATGATTCTCGCGCTCCTCGAGATGTACGACACGAGCGGGGATAAGAAATTCCTTGATTTTGCCGACTACTACGAAGATTTCAGGATATCGGACGACGGTTCCATCGACGGATACAAAAAAGACGAATGGAACATCGACAACATCAACGGCGGAAAGAACCTTTTCGTCCTCTATTCAATAACCAAAAAGGAAAAATACAGGAAGGCGCTCGAAAACCTCTACGACCAGGTGAAGAACCAGCCGCGCACGAAGGAGGGGAATTTCTGGCACAAGAAAATCTACCCGAACCAGGTGTGGCTCGACGGGCTTTACATGGGGCTGCCGTTCTACATGGAGTACGAGACGACGTTCAACGATTCGAAAAACAGGGAAGACATTTACAACCAGTTCTTCAACGTCGAGCGGATTATGAAAGACCCGAAGACAGGGCTATACTTCCACGGATACGACAGCGAGCGGAAAATGTTCTGGGCGGACAAGGAGACGGGACTGAGCCGCAACTTCTGGCTGCGCTCTCTCGGATGGTTCAGCATGGCGATGCTCGACACGCTCAACAAAGCGAGCGACCGCGGCAGCGAAAACTGGAACCACCTCAAATCGATGTTCCGCGACCTTCAGACGGCAATGCTCGCGTTCCAGGACGAAAGCGGGATGTGGTATCAGGTTCCCAACCGACAGAACGAGGGAGCAAATTACCTTGAGACGAGCGGAAGCGCGATTTTCGCGTATTCGATGATGAAAGGATTCCGCACGAAGATTCTCGACGACACGAAATTCCGCGACGCGGGTCTCAAGGCGTTCAACGGAATCTGCGACCGCTACCTCACGACGGAGGACGGAAAGCTCGGACTCGGCGGAATCTGCCTTGTCGCAGGCCTCGGCCCCGAAACCTCTCCCCGCCGCGACGGAAGCTTCGAATACTACATGAGCGAGCCAATCGTAAAAGACGACGCAAAAGGCGTCGGACCGTTCATTCTTGCGTACAACGAAACCCGCATTGTTTAGTTCGTTCTAAGTCTGGCTTCTATGGAGCGGGTTTACGCAGGCTTCGCTGCGCCTTGGTGGGTGGGCGCGCGTTTTTTTGTGGGGACTCGTTCTAAGTTTGTATGTGCGGTTGGTTTTCTGTTTTGGGGAACCCGCATTATCTAGTTCGTTCTAAGTTCGTCTTTCATGGAGCGGGAGAAACCCGCATTGTTTAGTTCGTTCTAAGTTAGGCTTCTATGGAGCGGGTTTGCGCAGGCTGGCGTTGCGCCTTGGTGGGTGGGCGCGTGTGTTTTGCGGGGGCTCGTTCCAAGTTTTTTTTTGCGGTTGGTTTTCTGTTTTGGGGAACCCGCATTATCTAGTTCGTTCTAAGTTCAGCTTTCATGGAGCGGGTTTGCGCAGGCTTCGCTGCGCCTTGGTGGGTGGGCGCGTGTGTTTTGGTGGGGGCTCGTTCCAAGTTTTTTTTGCGCGTGACTCACTCTCCACTTTCCACTCTCAACTTTCAACTTTCAACTTTCCTCTTTCCTCTTTCCTCTTTCCTCTTTCCTCTTTCAACTCTCCTCTTTCCTCTTTCAACTCTCCTCTTTCAACTCTCCTCTTTCCACTTTCCACTTTCCACTTTCCACTTTCCACTCTCCACTTTCCACTCTCCACTTTCCACTCTCCACTTTCCACTTTCCACTTTCCACTTTCCACTCTCCTCAAAACATGTGCTCGTAGCGGATGCCGATGCGCTCGAGGAACCATTCGCGGCCGACGGTGTGGAGGTACGGCTCGGAAGGGGCGTCGATGCGAGGTTCGGAGAAGGAGCGGCGGCTTTTTATGTCGGCGAGGAGATACAGGTTGTCCTTCGGGGTGATTCGCAGCTGGGCAAACGGGGACGCGCTGATGAAGACGAAGGAACCGTCGTAGGTCTTGTCGAATTCGCCGAAATCGGACGAATTGAAATGCGCGGAGACATCGGACATTATGCCGACGCGGTACAGCCTGAGCGGCATCTGATATCCGATTACGAACGACGCCAGATACTGAAGCCCGCTCGCGTAGTTTCCGGTCGCCTGCCATTTGTAGAGGTCGCCTGCGCCGCAGCCGGAAAGCCCGTTGTTGAACATTGTGCACGTCGCGACGAAAAGAAAATGGCTCCAGTCGCCGCCCGTTATCGCGCCGGTGTCGAACATGAACGTCCCGCGCGCCCAGAAATTGTAGTAGAAGCGGTCGAACGGATTGAGCCTATCGTATTTCGGCGCGTCGGGATTCTTGTTGAAGACGCACATTCCCTCGAACGAGAGCATGTTCCATCCCGTGCCGATTTCGGCGCCCGCGGAGAACGACAGGAACGGGAACGGATTGAGCGAGACGCTCACGCCCGGCTTCACCGTTATGGGAGACAACTCTAGGACGGTGCCGAACGTGATGTTCGAGTCGGAGACAAGCATGTTCTGCCCCAACGGAAGGGAAAGCTTGTAGTCGGCGTGCATTGACGAGCGCATCTCGATTCCCCCGTACAGCCCGTTTATCAGGGAAAAATGGTCGCCACCCGTCCTGAATTCCGACGCGAAATCATAGGCGCCCTCAAAAACATAATAGAAATCGAAACCGTTTTTTTTGTCTTCGGCAGAAAATGCGGACGACAAGACGGACAGAAACAAAGAAAGCGCAAACGCAATTTTTCGCAACAGCATAAGAATCGATTCTAACACACCGGAAAAATCTATAAAAGGTTGGCGCGGACGGGCGCGGGATTCGACACGGCGCTTTTTTTTCCGATATTCTTAAACGACGATTATGAAACCCAACAAAAAAAGACGAACATTCGCAAAGCTCGCGGCAACAGCGGCTTTTCTCATTTCAGTTCCGCTCGCCTCGTGCACGGAAAGGGCACAAATTCCCATGATGGCGGCAGACGGAACAGACGCCAACGCGAAGCGCACGATGATGACGCGCACGGTGAAAAGCGGCGGCGCGGAAACACAGCTGTTCGGATTCAGCGAGGAGAACATCAGCGCGCTCACAAAAAACGACGGCGGATTCATCTCGCTCGGGGTCGTCATCGGCAAATCGGAGAAAAAATCCGGCGGGAAGTTCGCGTTCGGCATTCTCGGCGACGGCGAATTCAAGACGATAAAGGAGATTCCCGCGCGCGCGACCGTGAAGGGAACGCTCGGGGAAGCGGGCGAGGAAAAGCTGAAGGTCTCGATTTGCGCGAGAAGAGGCGACGCCCGCGGATTTTTCGTGATGAGCGACGGCGGCGTCAGGGCGGAGGAATGTTCCGTCGGCGTGCAGTCGCTCGGATACGACTTGAGCGGAAGCATCCCGCATCTTGCGTTCGGGCAAGACGGCGGGACGGCGGACATAAAAAAAGCGTCCGGCAGGGGAATCGACACGACGGGCGCGGAAAAAACGTTCCCCGTCAGTTCTTCCGCGCTTGAGTTCATCTTCTCGGACAAGGCGGCGGCGGACGGAAAAACCGCGACGGAAATTGCGTTCAACGGCGAGAAATTCTACGTCAGGAAACCGAAATCCTCGTCCACGTCGCTGATTCCCCTCAGCGCGGCGAAAAACCCGTTCGGGAACATTTCCCTGACGCAGAATGCCGGGCAGATTTCGTCGCTCATGCTCACGCGGAGGAACATCGCGGAAGGAAAGACGGAGCCGATAAAGACGGACCCGGGGCTTGTCGTCTGGTGGCCGAGGAAGAACTGGCGCGGGACGGATTACGAGCTGTTCGAGTGGGACAGATTTCCCGGCGTGCTCCTTATGGACATCGCGACGTATTCGATTCAGGACGATTTTTTCAGGCGGCTCGCCTATTTCGTGGAGAAGGCGGGATACCGGGGAACGCTCTACCCGGACACGTTCCTTGCCGACAAGCACGGATACAACGCGCACGACTACAAGGCGAAAAACCTCGCGGAATTCTTCGAGAAGGCGCGCGTGGAAAAATTCCCGCTGAACGAACGGGAGCTTCTCCTGAAGAAAATACTTTGCGACAACGGCGTCATCGTCATCGAAAAGGACGGGAGCGTCTCTGAAGGGCGCGGCGCGATAATCTCGATTTCGCAGGAATCGCAGCCGTACCTGAGGAAGCAGCTTCTCGCGCACGAAGGCTGGCACGGAATCTTCTTCAGCGACAAGGATTTCCGCGACTTCGTCTACCGCCAGTACGATTTGCTCGACGACGGCTGCCGGGAATACCTTACGCGGTATTTTCAGGTCACGCCCAGCCTGAACTACGACACGAGCGACGAATATCTGCTCCGGAACGAATTCATGGCGTACATGCTCCAGAAGCCCGTAGAGGACATCCCGAAGTATTTCATCGACATGGCGTCGCGCCGCCACTCCCAGGATTTGGCGAAACCCGAAGCCGATTACGTTCTCGCCACAGGCGCCGCAGGATTCCTCAAAGCATCAAAAGCCCTCGACGCATACGTCAACGAGCGCTGGAACCTCAACGCAGGAAGAATCTGGCTGGCCAACTGAAGCACGCTTTGTTTTTCTAGCGTTTATCTTTGCATATCGGAGCGTGCTCCCGCAGAACACGCACGCATGTTCTGCACCCATTTCTGGGAAACTGGAGCACGCTTTGTTTTTCTAGCGTTTGTCTTTGCTCGTCGGAGCGTGCTCTCGCGGAACATGTACTCATGTTCCGCACCCATTTCGGGGAAACTGAAGCACGCTTTGTTTTTCTAGCGTTTGCCACTGCTCATCGGAGCGTGCTCCCGCGGAACATGTACTCATGTTCCGCACCCTGTTCGGGGAACTTGGGACACGCTTTGTTTCACGAGCGTTTGTCTTTGCTCGTCGGAGCGTGCTCCCGCGGAACATGTACTCATGTTCCGCACCCATTTCGGGGAAACTGGAGCACGCTTTGTTTTTCGAGCGTTTGTCTTTGCACATCGGAGCGTGCTCCCGCGGAACATGACTCATGTTCCGCACCCTGTTCGGGGAACTTGGGACACGCTTTATTTTTCTAGCGTTTGTCTTTGCACATCGGAGCGTGCTCCCGCAGAACATATACTCATGTTCCGCACCCCTTTCGGGGGAACTGAAGCACGCTTTGTTTCACGAGCATTCCAGAATCTCAAAGCATTGCTTCTCTATTCAGATTCCGAAACAAGTTCGGAATGACAAGTTCAAAATTATTTTTCCACATCGTTATTTTAAAACCTCATTCCACAAACAAAGCCAAACTCAGAACGCAAAACGGTATGCAACTGCCCCCCGGGCACGGAAGGTGCGCCCCACGCGCACCGGCGCACGCTTGCTCCAACCAAGCCAATCTTAGAACGCAAAACGGTATGCAACTGCCCCCCGGGCACGGAAGGTGCGCCCAACGCGCACCGGCGCACGCTTGCTCCAACCAAGCCGAACTTAGAACCCGAAACGGTATGCAACTGCCCCCCGGGCACGGAAGGTGCGCCCAACGCGCACCGGCGCACGCTTGCTACAGCAAAGCCGAACTTAGAACCCAAAACGGTATGCAAGCGCGCGCGCCCTTGCTACAACCTTCTCGATTCCATTACAATTCGATACAAGTTTTTCTATTTAATCAAAAAATGAGGAAGAAAAGCTCAAAAAAATCCAGGAGAAAACCATGCTTACTCTCAAATTCGGCGGCACTTCGATGGGGAATGCCAGAAGGATACTCGATTCAACGGAAATCATGGTCGGACGTGCCTCGTCCGACAGAATCAGCGTCATAGTATCGGCTGTGGCCGGCGTGTCGAACGCGCTCCAGGCGGCTATCGACAACGCTGTCGCGGGGAATTCATCGGCGGCGGCAATCGACGGAATCAGAAGGACGCACAGAGAAATCTGCGAGGAGCTCCGCTCGACGCTCGGCGGATTCGACTCCGAGCGCGTAATGAACGAAATCGAGCCGAATTTCAAAGAGCTGGGAAGGCTTCTTGACGGTGTGACGACGTTCGGGGAATGCCCGAAGTCAATCCACTGCAGGATTATGGGCATGGGAGAGCTGTGCTGCGTTCCGATTGTGAACGCCGTCCTCATCGCAAAGAAACAGTCGGTCGTTGTGCTCGACTCGCGCAAATTCATATTCACGACGGGCGACCAGAAAGAAGGCGACCCCGACTACGCAAGAACTGCAGCCGCGCTTTCTCCGTACCGAGACGGGGCGGAGCCGAACCAGGCGCGCGTCCTCCTTTTCCCGGGATTCGTCAGCGCGTGGTCGAAGAATTCCGGCGGGGAGACTGCGATGGGGCTTCTCGGGCGGAACGGCTCGGATTTCTCGGCATCGATTGTCGCGGCGGCGCTCGGCTCAAAGAAATGCGAATTCTGGACGGACGTCGACGGAATCTACACCGCCGACCCGAGAGTCGTCCAGGACGCTATTCTCGTTGACGACATGACGTACGAGGAGGCGATGGAGCTTTCGTTCTTCGGCTCGAAAGTCCTCCACCCGAAAACGCTCGCCCCGCTCGCAGCGAAGGGAATCGAGGCGTGGAGCCTCAACTCGCAGAACCCCGCCGCACGCGGAACGAGAATCGGCCGCGGCCCGTTCGAGTCTGAGAAAAACGCCGGACCCGTCCGCGGGATAAGCTGCCTCAAAAAGACATCGCTCATCAGCGTGTCCGGAAGCGGCATGAAAGGAAAGACAGGAATCGCGAGCAGGATTTTCGCAGCGGTTTCCCGCGCGGGAATCTCCATGCTCCTCATCACGCAGTCTTCGAGCGAGTACACGATTTCGTTCTGCGTGAAGCAGTCGCAGTCGGCAAAGGCGCGCGACGCGCTCAACCAGGAATTCGCCCTCGAAATCCGCGACGGCCTTCTCAACAAGATTGCGGTCGAGGAGGACACGGCGATCGTCTCAATCATCGGCGACAACATGAAGATGAACTGCGGCGTCGCGGGCAAATTCCTCGACTCGCTTTCAAGCCGCGGAATCAACATCAGGGCAATCGCGCAGGGATCGAGCGAGCGCTCCATCTCCGTCGTCGTCGGCGGGGAATTCGGGGACACGGCGGTACGGTCGGCGCACCTCTTCTTCTTCAACACCGCGCAGCCCATCGAAGTGTTCGCGTTCGGCGCGGGAACAATCGGCGGCGCGCTCATCGAGCAGATTCGCGACCAGCATGAAAAACTTCTCGCGCAGAACGTGGACATCAAGGTCTGCGCGATATCGACGCTTGAGGGAATGATTATCGACGCGAACGGAATCGATTTGTCGGGCGACTGGCGCGAGGCGGTCAGGAAATCGGGAAAAACGACGAACCTCGACGAGATAATCGAATTCGTCAAGTCGACAAAGCCGCTGAACCCGGTCTTCGTCGACTGCACGGCAAGCTACGACCTTCCCGAGCGCTACCTCGACATTCTGCGGGCGGGAATGAGCATCGCGACGCCGAACAAGCGCGCGAATTCGATGTCGATGGAATTCTACAAGA
Source organism: Treponema saccharophilum DSM 2985 (assembly GCF_000255555.1). GTDB lineage: Bacteria > Spirochaetota > Spirochaetia > Treponematales > Treponemataceae > Treponema_D > Treponema_D saccharophilum. Next base: position 41,603 of record NZ_AGRW01000044.1, on the reverse strand, counting down.
AACTCAGGACCGTCGCGAACGAAAGCCACCGCCGGTTCCTCTACGAGACGAACGTCGGCGCGGGGCTTCCGATAATCGACACGCTGCAGAACCTTTTCAAGAGCGGCGACACGCTCACGGGATTCAACGGAATCATGTCAGGCTCGCTCTCGTACATATTCGGAAAGCTCGACGAGGGGAAGAAATTCAGCGAGGCGGTCAAGGAGGCGAAGGAGCTGCGCTACACGGAGCCTGACCCCCGCGACGACCTCAAGGGAACGGACGTCGCACGCAAGGCGCTCATCATCGCGAGGGAATCGGGCATGAGCATCGAGCTTGACGACATAAAGATGAATTCGATTTTCCCCGCGGATTTCGACATCGGCGGAACGGTCGACGAATTCATGGCGCGCCTCCCCGAAGTCGACGCGTATTTCGACGCGAAGATGGCGGAACTGCGCAAGGAAGGAAAAGTCCTCCGCATGGGCGCATCGATTCGCGACGGAAAAGTCTCCGTCGGAATGCTTGAGGTCGGGACGGACGACCCGCTCTACGGCGTCAAGGGCGGCGAGAACGCGTTCGTGTTCGAGACGGCGCGCTACACGCCGATTCCGCTTACGGTACGCGGATACGGGGCAGGAGCCGGCGTCACGGCGGCGGGCGTTTTCGGCGACATCATGCGAACGGTAAGCTTCAACCCGACGAAATGATGCGGCGTCCCGTGCCGAACGGCTTTCGCAAGAAAGTTTGTTTCCGCATCTCTCGCATATGACACTTCTCAAGTTAATAAAACGAAAGAATGCCCGGATTTTTCCGGGCGTTCTTTTTAAGGACATGATTCCGCGGTTTTTGCTATAATCGGCGCATGTCAGGAAAAATCAGGCAGAGAATACGGTTCACGGGACGCGTCCAGGGCGTCGGGTTCAGGTACACGGCGCAATGCGCGGCACGGCTGAACGCGCTGACGGGATGGGTCCACAACGAGGACGACGGCTCGGTCCTCATGGAAATTCAGGGCGAGAAAACGTCAATCGACAAAATGATTGGGCAAATCGATTCCGGAACGTTCATCATCATCGACACAATCGAAAAAACGACCCTCCCCCTCGACGAGCAGGAACGCACTTTCCGCGTACGGTAGCGGGAAGAAAAAAGCCTTCGCAAGAAATCGGATTTCCGTGCGTGTGGATTCCGAAACAGAATTTCTAATAAATCCGTTCGGAATGGCACGCAAGGTCATGCATCTCCAAAAATCAGGATTTTTTTGTCCCGCGAAATTCAGAACAAAAAGCGGCGGATGAACTTCGGGCATATCGTCCCCCCCGCCGATTTCCGATATAATCCACGAAAAACGGAAGGAGAATATCCATGGTCATCGTTCTCAAAAAGGACATATCCAGCGAAGAGAAAGCGGGAATAAAGCGTATGCTCGCGGCGCGCAGCTTCAAGCTGAACGAAATCCGCGGGGAGGAATCGACTATCATAGCGGCGGTCGGGAAGCTCGCGATGGATATCCGCGAGGTCGAGGTCATGCAGGGCGTCGCGAAAGTCATACCGATTTCCAAGCCGTACAAGATGGCGAGCCGAGAATTCAAGCCGGACAACACGATTGTGGAGGTTCCCAACGGGCGCGGGCAGATTGTGCGCGTCGGCGGAAGGCGGCTCGTCTCAATCGCAGGCCCCTGCGCGGTCGAAAGCCGTCAGCAGATGATGGACGCGGCGCAGGCCGTCTCAAAATCGGGCGCGGTGATGCTCAGGGGCGGGGCGTACAAGCCGAGGACATCGCCCTACTCTTTCCAGGGACTCGGCGAGGAAGGGCTGAAATACCTCAAGGAGGCTGGGGAGAAATTCGGGCTTCCCGTCGTCACGGAAATCGTCGCGAGCGAATTCATCCCGGTGATGAAGGATTACGTCGACGTGTATCAGGTGGGCGCGCGCAACATGCAGAATTTCGAGCTGCTGAAAAGGCTCGGCGCGCTCGGAAAGCCTGTCATACTCAAGCGGGGGCTTTCCGCCACAATCGAGGAATGGCTCATGAGCGCCGAGTACCTTCTTTCGAGCGGGACGAACGACGTGATTCTCTGCGAGCGCGGAATCAGAACGTACGAGAAGGCGACGAGGAACACGCTCGACTTGTCCGCGATTCCCGTCCTGCGAGAGATGACGCACCTTCCGATAATCGTCGACCCGAGCCACGCGCTCGGCGTCCGGGACAAGATTCCCCCGATGGCGCTGGCGGCAGTCGCTGCGGGAGCGGACGGAATCATCGTCGAGGTCCATTGTCATCCCGAGGAGGCGAAATCGGACGCGGCGCAGGCGCTGTACCCGGAACAGTTCGACAAAATAATGCGCGACATAGAATCGCTCGCGCCCGTAATCGGCAAGCAGGTCGCGCACATCATGACGGAAAACGCGCAAAGCCCGCTCACGAGCGGAATCCGCATCGAATCGGGGCGCATCAAAGTCGAACGCCCGGCCTCGCGCCCGAAATGCGTTTTCTGCGGCGAGAAAGGCGCGTACGCGGAATCAGCAGTGGAGAAATTCTTTTGCTCAAGCGCGGACGCGGAGCACGTCCATTCGTTCGACGAGATTTTCCAGAGCGTCGTTGACGGAAAGGCGCGGTTCGGCATGGTTCCGATTGAGAACTCGACGGCAGGTTCCGTCTACAACAACTACGACAACCTAGCGCGGTTCGAGGACGTCTCGATTGTCGGCGCGATAACGCTCAGAATCGAGCATTCCCTCCTCGCCCCGAAAGGCGCGACGCTCGAAACAATCCGCACCGTCTACTCGCACCCGCAGGCGCTCGCCCAAAGCTCCGACTTCCTCAAGGCGCACAAATGGAACCAGATTGACACCGTTTCGACGGCAAGCGGCGCGAAGCTCGTCGCGGAAAAAGGCTCCGTCGAGAACGCGGCGGTCGCAAACGCGCGGAACGCCGACATCTACGACCTTGAGATAATCAGCCAGGGAATCGAGAACGACCCGAACAACTACACGAGGTTCGTCGTAATCGAGGCGAACCACGTCGGAAGCGGCACGAGGAGCGACGACATCATCAGCGGGAAAGCGAACATGGCGACGTTCATGTTCAGCACGAAAAACGAGGCGGGCGCCCTGTACGACGCGCTCGGCATCTTCAAGAAACACGGGCTGAGCCTGAACAGACTTGAGAGCCGCCCTATTGCGGGAAAACCGTGGCAGTACTGGTTCTACGGCGACGCTGCGATAAGCGAGGAAATCGAGGAGCCGGAGAAATACGTCTCCGACGTTATGGAAAAGCTCAAGACTGTGGCGGCAGACGTCAGGCTGCTCGGCGTGTACCGGGAGAACAAGTAGCGGGAATCCGCGTTTCCGTGGTATAATCGGAACTCCGTTGGACTGCCTTCGGAATCAAAAGAGGAGAAAAGAAAAATATGGAACAGAGATATGTTTTGTCGGTGCTTGTCGAAAACCATGCGGGCGTTCTCAGCCGCGTTTCGGGATTGTTCAGCCGCCGCGGATTCAACATCGACTCGCTTACGGTCTGCGAGACGTACAATCCGGGACAGAGCCGCATGACAATCGTCGTGAAGGGCGACGAGTACATCCTTGAGCAGATAAAAAAGCAGCTGTCAAAACTCGTCGAAGTCATTTCCATAACGCATTGCGCGAAGGAGGAGACGTGCGAGCGCGAGATGGCGCTCATAAAAGTCAGCGCGGCGGGAACGGCGCGCGCGGAAATCATCCAGGCGTGCAACGTCTTCCGCGCGCACATCGTCGACGTCTCCCCGAATTCCGTGATAATCGAGACGACGGGAAGCGAGGACAAGCTTTCGAGCCTAATCCGCTTCCTGGAGCCGTTCGGAATCCTCGAGCTTGTCAAGACGGGCCTTACCGCGATGGGCCGAGGTGACGAAGTGATGAAATGATTTTTTTGTCGCGATAAAAAGGAAATCGGCGCGTTATCCATCCGCGCCGATTTTTTTTGCCCGGACGCCTATTCCCGTTCTACACGCTGAACTGGTCTATCTGGCTTCCGATGCGGCTTATCGAATTTTTCATCTTCCGCGCGATTTCCGATAGCGCCGAACCCGTCTCGTTGATTTTCCGCGCGCCGACGGACATCTCCTCCATGCTCGACTTTATCGCGATCGTCGTGTTCTGCAGAATCCGCACCTCGTCGAGAATCTGCCTGTTCCCGATTGCCATTTCCCGCGACGCGTTCCGCACCTCGACGGTGCTGTCGTTCATCGACTGGAGCGACGACGTAATCTGCTTGGAGCCCTCGCGCTGCTCCTCCATCGCGCTTTTTATCTGGCGGACGAGCTGGTCGGTCTCGTTTATCCCGTTGGCGACGGCGGAGAACGCATCGCTCGATTCCCGTGACGCGGCGACGACAGAGCCGATCGACTCCTTTATGCCGGAAAGCTGGTCGCCTATCGTCTTCGACTGGACGGAGGACGTTTCGGAAAGCTTCCTGATTTCATCGGCGACGACGGCGAATCCCTTCCCCGCCTCGCCCGCGTGAGCAGCCTCGATGGCGGCATTCATCGCGAGGAGGTTCGTCTGGCTCGCGATTGCGGCAATCGAGCTGTTCGCCTCCTGAAGCATCTCCGACTGCTGCTCGATTTTCCTGATGCAGTCGTTCACGCGCTCCTGCTTCTCGGAACCGCTTCTCGCACGCTCGGAAAGCGAATCGAACGATGACGCCATCATGTCGACCGATTTGTTCACGGACGCGATGTTGCCAATCATCTCCTCCACGGCGGACGAAGCGTCGCTGACGCCGTTCGACTGGTTCGCAATCATGCGCTCAAGCGACTCGATGTTCGACGCAATCTCGTTCACGGCTCCGGCAGTCTGCGACACGCAGTCGCCCTGATTGCTCACCTGCCGGTGCACGCTCTCGATGTTCGCGATGATTTCCGTAATCGACGCGCTCGTGTCCTGCATGCTCGCGTCGAGGTCATCCCCCGCATTCTCAAGAAGGTTCTTCGAGTCCTTCACGTCGGAGACAATCGCGTGGAGCTTTTCCGCGAACGCGTTGAACCCCTTCACGACGCCGCCGATTTCGTTGTTCATATTCGCGGCGGAACCCGTTATGCGCCTCGTGAGGTCGGCCTTTCCGGACGCAATCTGCTCTATCGAAGACTTGACCATGCGGAGCGGATTGAGCGAGCGGTATATTCCCAGCCCGATTGCGACGACGAGCGAGATTCCGAGCAGCAGCCCCGCGACGACAAGCGTGAGCGTTATTTCATGCGCGGTTGCGTACACCTGGCGCTCCGAAATGATGAACGCGAACCCCCAGCTGGCATTCTCGACGGGCTTGTACGTGACGAATTTGCGCCCGGATTTTTTCGTTCCGACCCACATCGCCCCGGACTGCTTTTTGGAAAGCGCGTCCGTGACAGGACGAAGCGAAAGCGAAAGCTCCCTGATTTGCTCCTCGCCCGACGCCGGCGCGGACGTCGATATGATTTCCCCGCGGCTGTTGAAAAGCACGGCGTATCCAGTCTTCCCGATTCGTATTCCGCTGATGAATTCGCTCAGCTTGTCCACGCCGACAACGGCGCTGAACATCCCGACGGTGCGGGAGCCGTCCTTGACCGCCTTCGACACGTGGATTATCGTCTTCCCAGTCGACTTGGACGTAACCGGGTCGTCGATGTTCGTCTCGTCGCCGTCCTTCATTATCGCGGCGAAGTAATCGCGGTCGGCGACATTCGTGACGTTGTTCTGGTCGTTGTAGAAATCACCGTTGCCGTCGATGTACCCGATCCTGTCGAAATCGGGCGTGCGCGACTTCTCGTGCGCTATAAGCCACGGCTGGATGAGCGCAGGGTCGGCGGTCCTCGTTATGTCCGCCTCGGTATACATGCGCATCTGCTTTATGTACTCGCTGAGACGGATGGAGACGACGTTCGCGTATGCGTCCGTTATCTTGCGGCAATCCTCCTCGTACGAGGACGCGACGGATTTCTTCGCGCGCTCCTTGACGACAAAAACCTGAAATGCGCTCAGCACCGCTACGACTACGACCGTCACGGCGATAATGAAATGGGCAAGCCTGCCCGTTCTCGTTTGGCTGGATTTCTTCATAAGCGAATTCTATCAATTAGATGGGAAAGCGCAACAAAAAAAAGCGCTGTTTCTCCCTCATCTTTCAACTTTCATCTTTCATTGGTACAATCGGACGCGAAAACGTAATTTAGGGAAAGAAAATGGCTTTTGTAAAGAATTTGTTTGACAAGAATTTCATCGAATACGCGAGCTACGTCATACGGGACAGGGCAATCCCGGACATCGAGGACGGGCTCAAGCCGGTGCAGCGGAGGATAATGCACACGCTTTTCGAGATGGACGACGGAAGGTTCCAGAAAGTGGCGACGGTCGTCGGCAGGTGCATGAAATACCATCCGCACGGGGACGCATCAATCGGGGGCGCGCTCGTGGTGCTCGCGAACAGGGAATATTTCATCGAGAAGCAGGGAAATTTCGGGAACATCTACACGGGCGACTCGGCATCAGCGCCGAGGTACATAGAATGCCGCGTCAACCAGATTGCGAAGGATTTCCTCTACAACCCGAACGTGACGCAGTACGTTCCGAGCTACGACGGAAGGTCGAAGGAGCCGGTCGTCTTCAGGGCGAAGCTCCCGCTCGTCCTCCTCACCGCGGCGGAGGGAATCGCGGTCGGAATGAACACGCGCATCCTCCCGTACAACATCCGCGAGGTCATCGACGCCGAGAAGAAATGCCTGAACGGCGAGCCGTTCAAACTCAACCCGGACTTTCCGACGGGCGGGCTCCTCGACGTGTCGAACTACAACGACGGCACGGGAAAAATCGTCACGCGCGCGAAATTCGACATCTCGGACGAGAAGAAAATCGTCATCACGGAGCTTCCCTACCCGAGCACGACGGAATCGCTCATCTCGTCGATCGAGAACGCGGCGAAAAACGGCAAGATAAAGATTTCATCGATACACGACCTTACCGCGAAGGAAGTGAACATCGAGATAAAGCTTCCGCGCGGCGTGTACGCGAAGGACGTGGTGGACTCGCTCTACGCGTATACGGACTGCGAGCAGTCGGTCTCGGCGAACATGCTCGTCATAAAGGACAACATGCCCGTCCAGGTGACGGCTACGGAGGTCATCCAGTTCCACGCGGAGCAGCTCAAGGGAATCCTCAAGGACGAGCTTGAATTCGAGCGGAACGCGCTGACGGACAAGCTCCACCAGCGCACGCTCGAGCGCATTTTCGTGGAGGAGCGGATTTACAAGCTCATCGAGACGCAGAAAACGCAGGCGGCTGTGGAGAAAGCAGTGCTGGACGGTTTCGTGCCGCACAAGGACGAGCTTGTCAGGGAAATTTCCGGAGACGACATCGAGAAGCTGCTTTCGATTCCGATACGGCGCATCTCCCTCTACGACATGAGCAAGAACAAGGCGGAGGTCACCGCGATAAACAAGCGCCTGCGCGAAATCGCCAAGCTCCTCAAGAACCTCACCGGTTACGCCGTCTCCTACCTGGAGTCGCTCGAGGAAAAAATCAAGGCGGCGAAAATCGACACGAAACGGAAGACGACGGTGAAGCGGTTCAGCGCCGTTGACGCGCGGGAAATCGCGAAGAGAAGCATCCCGCTCAGGTACGACGACAAAGGCTACCTCGGAACGGGCGTCTCGGGCGGAAGCGAAATCATGAAGGTGAGCGAATTCGACAAAATCATCTGCATGAGGCGGAACGGCATGTACACGGCGATGGACGTTCCCGCAAAAGTGTTCATCGACAAAAGCGCGTGGTTCGTCTCGTTCGCGGACAAGGAAGAAATCGCGAAGGTTCTCATCACCGTCATATTCAAGGACGCGAAAACAGGCTTCGCATCGATAAAAAGGACGCGCATAACGACGTGGATTATGAACCGCGACTACTTCATCGCCCCGGACGGCGCGGAAATCCTCCACGTGGACACGCGCGCGGATTTCTCGTTCACGCTCAAATACCAGAAAAAAGCGCGCGCCTCGGTTCTTGAGGAGACGTTCCGCGCGGGCGACTTCGAGGAGAAGGGGCTCAAGACGCTCGGAATCCGCCTCTCATCGCGAGAGTGCGAGGGAATCGTCGTCGACGGCGCGCCGGCAAACGGAATACCAGAGACAATCGCCATCCCGCTCGGGGACGAGAAAAGCGAATAGGAAACGCGCGGATTTTCTTCAACGGAGGTACACATGAAAACTACGGCGCAGATGATGGCAACGCTCGAATCGGTCGCAAAACGCAATATGGGAAAAATGGTATACACGCTTTTCCTTATGATAATACTCCAGTCGGTCGCGGCGAGCGCGCTTCTCTTCGCGGTTCTCGGATTCGAAATCAGGACGGGCGCATTCTACGCGCTGGAAATCGTGGCGGCAGTCGTCACGCTCTCGCTGCATTTCGGGTTCGCGACAGTCCTGCTCCGGATGGTGCGCGACGAATTCGTCACGCTCGGATTCCTCTTCCACGGGTTCCGGAAGCCGCGGCTCTCGCTTCCCGTCGTCGTCCCGTTCCTCATCGTCCTTGCGGCGGTCTTCTTCGCGTCGGACGCGATTGTGTCAAACGCCGCTCGGGATTTTCTTGCGGAACGGAGCGGCGAAAGCGCGATGGACGCGCTGTTCCGGGCAGTTTCGGTAAGGGTGCTGGCGTTCGCGCTCCTCGCATTCGTTTTCGCCGCGCTGCCGTTCGCGTTCGCGTTTTTCTTCCGGATTGACAACCCACAAAAAACGGGGATTTGGGCGATGTGGAAAAGCCTCCGCCTGTCCGTCTCCCGCGCGAATTTCATCCGGCTCATCGTGTTCGCGGTGAAGGCGGCGGGGACGAGGCTTGCGGTTGCGATAATTCTTTCCGTCATCATCTCTTTTTTGAGCCATGTCAAATCGCTCGGAATCCTCGTCATGATTCTCGATTTCGTCTATTTCCTCAACGCATACACCGCGGCGATACGGATTCTCCTCTCCGTCGCGGTGATGTACGACTCGCTTACCGAGACGAAGACGGGGCAGCTCATCGCAATCGAGGCATAAGGAGAAAAAAAATGAGAGTTCCCCTCGGGCAATCGTCATTCGAGCAGATTATAAAAGGTTCCCGCTTCCTGTCGGAAAGTTTTCCCGTCTCGTCGCAGCAGGAAGTCAGGGAAATCCTAAAAAGCCAGAAGCAGAAATACGCCGACGCGACGCACGTCTGCCACGCGTTCATCTGCGGCAAGAAGGCGGAAATCATGGGGATGAGCGACGATGGGGAACCGGGCGGAACTGCGGGCAGGCCGATGCTCGACATACTGAAAGGAAGCGGCTGCACGAACATTCTCATAACGGTGACGAGATGGTTCGGCGGGACGCTTCTGGGAACGGGCGGGCTCGTCCATGCGTACGGCGACGGCGCGCGCGGCGTCCTGAACGCGACAGAAACGGAAGAGCTTGTCGAGAAGCAGGCGTTCGAAATTTCATGCGACTACCAGCAGTACAACGTCGTAAAAAAAGCGCTCGAGGAATTCACCGTCAGCGCGATGAGCGAGGAATTCGGGGAGAACGTCCGCGTGGGCGCGTCGGTCCCGCTTTCCGAATTCCCGCGTCTTGCCTCCTCCGTTTTCGACAGGACGAACGGGAAGGTCGCCGCGACGCCGCTCGGGGAATGAAGCGGACGGCGAAAAGCAAACGGCGCGCTGCGCGACGATTTTTTCATCAGAACGCGAATTATGGGGTATAATGGACATGTCCGGCTTCCTGAACGGGGCCGCTCCCGATTTTTTCCTCTCGCATAAATAAAAAAAAGCCAAAGAAAATGTTCGGAAAGTGAAAAGCCTGGAATCTGTCCAGAAAAAGAGCAAACGCAATCGGCCTGTCCGGCACTGTTGCCGTCCTGGCCGACGAAGGGGGTACACCATGAAAAGAAACTGCATCAAGAGAATTCTGCCTGCTCTTGCCATCTCCATTTTCGCCGGCTTCAGCGCAGGCGCGGAACAAGTACAGAAACTTGACTTCACGGGAGTCGCAAAAACAGGAAAAGTCGTCATCACGATAAACGAGCACGAGCAGACGATGGTCTACTACACGCCGAGCAGGGACAACCGCTATTCGATTCTCGATTACGACATCCAGCACGACGCGAATTCGGACAGCATGACGATAACGGCGACGGTGCTCGACCCGCTGTTCAGCACGGCGAGCGAGGTGCTTCTCTACAAGAACGACACATACGCGGACATGCGCATCGGGCGGAAGCGGATAACGTTCAGCTACGTTGACGATTTCCGCATCACGAAATAGGAGACAATCCCCGGGTTCACCAGATGAATCCGGGATTTTTTTGCGCCCCAGCGCGCCGTGTTTTTCAACGCCCCGGAAAAATGGTACAATCTGGTCATGAAGCTCATCAAAAAGAACACGGAGCGCGGAGAGGAAAAGAAGAAACGCCCCAAGAAGCTCAAGCGGATAAAGAACGCGAACCCGTCGGTCGTCCTCGACAGGCACGGGAACATCATACGGCGCGTCGACGGCACGGAACACGGGGATGAAAAACGCGGGGGACAATTTCTCGCGGCGCTGTTCGAAAAGCTCATTCCGCCAGGAACAAAAGCCGGAAACAAGAAACAGAAAACCGAAATGAGGAAGAAGCCGAAGCGCAAAGCCGAAAGCGAATACAACGAAGCCGTTCCCTACGATTTTCCCGGCGACATAATACGAAGCATAAAGAACACGGCGGGCGATTTTGCCGGGATAATCGGCGGAAAATCACCGTCGGCTGGAAAGGCGGGCGAAGAAAAACGGGGCGGAATACGGGACGCGGCGCCGATTCGGAAACTGTCCGCCATCAGGAGGAAATTCATGTCATTGTCAAAAGCGATGCGGAGGATTGTCATCGCGCTGTCTGCCCTATTCGTCGCGCTCGTGTCGGTCTGCGCGTTAAACATCTGGGCTTCGGGATTCAGGGAAACATGGAAGGCGCGCGAGGCGAGCGACGCGGAAAAGGCCGCGCTCGAATCGATTCTCGACGAGGCGTTCGCCGACGAGCGCTCCGAAAAACTGCGCCCGCTTCCGTACAGGACGACGCCCGCGAAGCTCGACGTCAGGGCAGGCGCGGCTGTTCTCGTGGACACGGCGAACGGATGCGTCCTTTACGAGAAGAACGCGGACAGACTGATTCCCCCGGCTTCCCTCACGAAGCTTTTCGTCATGTACATCGTCTTCAAGGAAGTCGAGGCGGGAAAAATCACCATGGACGACATCGTGCCGCTTCCCGAGCTTTCGTGGGCGGTGAACCTTCCGAGGGACGCGTCGCTCATGCACCTCGGGCAGGGGCAGACCGTCACGCTGAGGGAGCTTATGGCGGGCCTTGCCGTCGCGAGCGGAAACGATGCGGCACGGGCGGTCGCATATTACATAAGCGGCACGCAGGAGGATTTCGTCGCGCGGATGAATGCGGAATGCAGGGCGCTCGGGCTCAAGAAAACGTATTTCGTCGAGCCGAGCGGTTACGACGAGAACAACATAACGACAGCGCGCGAGCTTGCCGAATTCGCGCGGATTTACGTCACGCACTTCCCGCAGTCGATAGAGGAATTCCACTCGCTCAAGTCGCTCGATTATCCGCTTCAGAAAAACCTTCCGAGCTGGCAGAAAAACTACGGCGACACGCTCGCAATCCACCACTCGAACACGAACCCGCTGCTGGGGAAACTCGACGGCGTCGACGGGCTGAAAACGGGGTTCATATACGAAAGCGGCTACAACCTCGCGCTCACGGCATCGCGGAACGGCCAGCGGTTCCTCTCGATAACGCTTCAGGGACAAGGAAAGGGAACGAAGCAGGGAAACGAGGGGCGCATCCACGACGGGACGGAGCTGATGGAATGGGCGTTCTCGACGTTCGCGGACTACGAGCCGGGGAAGGACACGTCTCTCGTTTTTCCCGTTCCGTCTTTGGCGTCGAAGGGGAACGACGGGAAATTCGTCAACCTCGTTCCCGCCTGGAAAAACAAGATTACCGTCCCGCATCTTTTCGGAAGCACAGCGAAGGACAGCGCCGACGCGGTGAAGGTCGTCGTCGACGTGCCGCCGTACCTGTACGGGGGCGTCAAGCTCGGCGCGCAGTACGGCTCGGTAAAATACAAGCTCGGGGAAATCACGCTCGAGACGGTTCCGCTCGTCGCGGACAGGTCGCTTGAGAGCGCCGGAATCGCGGGGCGTTTTTTCGGGACGCTCGCAAAAGGCTCCCTCGAAAAAAACAGATAAGCAGAGAAAAGGCGGGATTCAGAAAGAAAACCCCTCGGAAATGAGCGCGTCGACGAGAAGGTCGAGCTTCTGGTAGAGGTAATCCGCCCTTCCCGACGACGATTTCCCGATGGTGACAGGAATCCTGCAGCCGGGGAATGAGTTTTCGACATAGAAGAGGACGATTTCCGACGATTTCATGTGCCACCGCCCGCCGTTCCCGTCAGCATAATCGGCGGCATCGAGGCTGAACCGCCCCGCCTCGAAGTATTCGTATCCGGCGCGCGCTCCCGCCTCCTTCATCGCCTGCGTCGCCTTGTAGAACGGGGCGTGCCACAAAAGCGAAAGCTCCTTCCCCGTGGCGGCGAGGAATTCGTCCTCGTTCCGGGCAAGCCCCCGCGCGATGAAATCCCCGTCAACGACGTATCCGTCACGCGCAAGTTCCAGCAGGTTCGCGCCGGAGAAAAACATCGACGCGCAGACGTGGTTCCGCCCGGCAATCATCCGCACCTTCTCGGGAAACCGCCGTATGAATTCGCCGTTGATGAAAAAAGTCGCTTTTATATTGTAGAAATCGAGGACAGAAAGGACGAAATCGAGCCCCTCGTCGCTGTCGAGCGCGTCAAAGACGAGCTCCACCCTGCCTTTGTACGAGCCGCCCCCCGCACCCGAAACGATGTCGCGCGTCTCGATGTCGCCCGAAAGCGTCCTGACAAAAACGCCGTCGCGCCCGGATGCGCTTTTCCCGACGTAGACGCGGTATTTTCCGTCCTGAACCTGCCTGGAAGAAATCGAGCCGTCGACGAGGCGGGCAAATCCGGACGTGGAATCAATCTCGCGCCACAACGACGAGGCGGGAACGTATTCGAAAAGGGTGCCGTCGCACGCGCGCGCGACGTTCCGCCCGCTCACCCACGCGGACGAGGCGACGGACGAAAGAAAAAGCGTCTTCCGCACATTTTTTCCGCGCGAGAAATCCCACAACGAGACGCATTTCTCGCTTCCCACAAAAATCGACGAATTTCCGCCCCAAACGCACGAGACGATTTTCTCGCCGGAGAACTTCGCCACGACCGAGAACGAGCCGTCCCGCACCTCAAGCGCGTCGTCCGTCGCGAGGGCGATGAGGCTCCCGTCCGGGGAAAGCGACGGGCGGACGCGGGACGACGAGCGGGAAAGCGTGGCGAGTGAGCCTTCGGAAAGGAGCATCACGGAGGAAGAGCGCGCGTCGCAGAACCAGACGAGGGGCTTCCCGCCGAACCAGAAGACCGCGCAGTCTGAAACGGGAAGTGACGGAGGGGAAAGAGCCGCGGAAAAATCGACTCCGCGCCCGAACACGCTCAAAACGTTCCCCGATTTCAGGACGGCGACGCTCTCACCGTCCGCCCAGAACAGGTCGCTTCCCGGGTCGAACGAAAACGGAAGGCGAGCCGACACCGAGCCTATCCCGACGAGTTTCCGGTAAAGCCCGCGCGTGTGAATCTCGTTCGCGCTTATCCGGTACACGATGTCGCCGTCTATGTAGACGAGGGAGCTTCTCCCGAAAGGAGAAGACGACCATTCAATCGAATTTATGCCGCCGCCGCCAATCTCCCGAAAAGATTCGTCGGGCTGGAGGTTCTTCATCTCGGCGTCGGGATCGCAGAAAAAAAGCCGCCCACACGCTTCGTAGACGAATATGCGGCTGTCGGGCGACCATTTTACGGGAACCGCCGAAAACGAGAAGGGAACGTCCGCGGCAAGCACTTTCTCCTCGGAGGTGGACGCGCTCCGAAGAACAAGCTCCCCGCGGACGGCGTTTTTCCTGCGCACGAAGCACACCCACCGCCCGTCGAAGCTCACGGCCTCCGGCCCGGATTTTCTTCCCGCAAACGAATTGGTCCGCGAAACCCAAATCAGGTCGCCGGAGACGGACGAATAGCGCGCCGTGCCGAACTGGTTCCGTATTTGCAGGACGGAGCCGCCGGAAAGAAGCTCCATCCGCTCGGGATAGCACGTCAGCAAATCGAATTCTCCGCCGGCGACATCGGCACAGACCAAGGTGCGCGCGCCCGTAAGCCCCGCAGTCACGACCTCGAACGAGACGCGCCCGTTTCCGCCGAGACGCGGATTCGAGAACAATTCCGCCGGCGCGGAAAACGGCAGCAGGAGGGAGAGAAAAACGAAAAACAGTTTTGCTTTATTCAGAAGAACGCGACATCGAACCAAAATCGCTCTCCAAATCGTCGAGCCTGCGGTATATTTCGGCAATCCGTTCCTCAAGCGCGGAAATCTGCTTCTGCTCAAGCTCGTTGAAAACCTCCTCCGAGGTGGAATGCGGAATCCCGAGCGTTTTTTTCGCGCCGCACCAGGGACAATAGTTGAAATCGCGCTCGATTGTCCTTCCGCAGTTCTTGCAGTTGCAAACGAACGTCATATCACTTCAGCAGGGAGAGCGGGTCCACAAGGCGCCCGTCCTTGTAAACGGTGAAATGCAGGTGCGGCCCCGTCGAGTATCCGGTCGAGCCGACGTACCCGACGCGCTGCCCCTGCTCCACGTACTGCCCCCTGGAAACGACGTATTTCGTCATGTGGCCGTAGAGCGTCTGATAGCCGTTTCCGTGGTCGATTATTATGTAGTTTCCGTAAACGGGAGAATACATCGCCTTGACGACCTTCCCGCTCATCGCGGCTTTTATCGTCGTCCCCTTCGGCGCCGCCATGTCGATTCCGGTATGGCTCGAAGGCGCTCCCGTTATCGGGTCCTTCCGCTTTCCGAACAGCGAGGTGAGCCGCCAGCATCCAGACTGGAGCGGATAGCTGAACAGCTCGCCCATCGCGCTTTTGAGCGCCGTGTAGTCCATCTTCGCGCCGGGGATGAACAGCTCCATCCCCTTCGTCAGGACGTCGCCCGAAAGGTCGTTCGTGTCGAGCAGCTCCTCCACGCTGACGTGGTACTTCACGGAAAGCGCGTTGAGCGAATCCCCCGCGGCGACGATATGCACGAGCCCGTCCTGCGACGGTATGCGGAGCTTCTGCCCAGCGCGTATCGTCCGCACGTTCTTTATCCCGTTCACCGCGATGAGCGTCGAAATGTTCCGCAATCCGCTCCCGTACGTTATCGAGCCGATTGTGTCGCCGCTTTTCACGGTGTACGTCGAGAAAGTCACCGGCTCGCTGAAAACGACGCTTGCCGAAGAGAGGACAGTCCCGTCGGAAAGGAGTATGTTGCCGTTGCTGTCGAAAACAGCCTCGGTCTGCGGCTTGACGAGCGCAAAACGCTCCATCGCGACGGGAATGACGGAATCAAGGCTCGTGTCGGCAAAGGAAACGATGGCGTCGCCGCTCCCCGACTCCGAAAAACTGAAAAAGCGCGAGAAATCAAGCGAATCGACTTTTCTGTCGAGAAAATTAAAAACGAGGAACGGAACAACCGAAAAAATCGCGAGGGAGCAGAACGCGAACGCAATCGACTGGACGGAAAGACGGGCGGCTGACGGACTATTCCGGACAGGCTCGCGCGACCGCGGCGGCACGTAGGCCGAACGCGGGCTCCATCCCGACGAGAAGCCCAGCGGAACCTGGCACGCCTGCGACAAGTCTTTCTTCACCTCCGAGAACGGCCTGACCGATTCCCTTGATGCGGAACGTAAAGCTGAACTTTTTGAGTATTTTATATCGCCGTCGGTTCTGAAACTCAGAGCCGACGCCCTTCTTCCGACATAAGTGAAGACTTCCATGTTGGATATATCGGCACGGGAATGTAAAGAAATGAACTCAAAATCCGAAAATTCTACTATCATATGGCATCAAGACAAAAACTGGGAGGTTTTTCAATGAAAAAATTGGCAGCAGCGGCGGCTGCGCTTCTTTTCGGTGCGGGGGCGTTCGCATACAATCCGCCCGCCGGCGGACAGAACATCCTCAAGATAACCAGCCCGGAGCTACTGACCGGCGCGAATTCGACGGCTGGCGGCCCGCTTTTCATCACGACGCCGGATTCCGTCGTAAACAACCCGGCAATTACGGGATTCAACCAGCGCAATACGCTCGACCTTGCGGGAACGCTCCTGTTCGACAGCGAGGACGATGAGCATTCGCTTGGGGGCGCGTTCAGCATCGGGCTGTCGATGGCGACGAGATGGTGCGTCCCGACATTCCTCGTGCAGGGAATTTTCGTGCCGTACGAGCGCATGCAGCTCGGAAACAGCATCAACTTCACCGCAGGCTACGCGCGCGACATAACGGACGAGCTTGCAATCGGGGCGAGCGCGAACATCGGACTCTTCTACGGGTACGGGACCGACTGGACCGCGAGCGCATCACTCGGCGCGCTCTACCGGCTCGGCGACGTCTCGTTCCTGCGCGACGTGCGCTTCGGCTTCGCGCTTGCGAACCTCGGAAAAATGTACACCGAGACGGAAGTCCTCGGCATAGCGGACATCGGGGATTTCAGCGGCGAGAAGCTGTCGGACGCGGAGAAATCAAAGAACGGGATGTGGCCGGGAATCGCGACGCCCAGGTTCGGGGTGGCGGCGAAGCTCCTCGACCACGAGAAATTCAAGCTCGGGCTGTCGCTCGACTTGTCCGCACCCGGATTCCAGGATTTCGTGGGCGACGTCGGGCTTCAGATTGACGCGCTCAATTTCGTGCGCCTCAGCTCGTCATGGGAATACGACCTCCGCGAATTCAGCAACGACTGCAAGAACATCCTTCCGTCGGTCGGGCTGAGCTTCCACTTCATGATAAAGGCGAAAGGCGCGTACCTTTCGAAGAACGGCTGGGAGCAGAGCGAGATGACGGCGGGCGCGGCGTGGAAACGCCTGTACGAGGATGTCGACGCGGTCAGCGCGGGCGTCGTCGTGGACCTCGGTCTCAACGACGAGGAAGCTCCGGAAATTATCATGTGGGGTGACGAGTAATGAAAAAGGTTTTGCTATCATCGGCGGCCGCGCTCATTCTTTCTGGCGCGGCGTTTGCCGAATCGAAAACGGTCGCGGAGGTGCTTGAGTCCGGAAAGAACGTCAGGACGAACTACATCTCCCCGAAAAACACGGACGGCGTGCAGGATTCCCTCAGGGTTCCGATTCAGATAAAGGACAAGCGGTACGTCGTCTCCTGGACGTTCATCATCGAGAACGAGAAAGGCGAGACGATAAGGACGATAGGATACAAGGAGAAGCGCGACGGGAAGCTCACGCTCAAGGAATTCTTCAAGTCGCTCATAACGCCGAAGAAATCCGTCGACATCCCGAAGGAGATTGTCTGGAACGGCGTGATGGACAACGGCGAATTCGCACCCGACGGCACATACCAGTACTACCTCACCGCGACGGACAACAACGACAACAAGAAGACATCGTCAAAAAACAGAGTCGTCGTCGACAACACGCCGCCGGAGATTGCCCTCGCGCAGCCGTCCCAGGGCGACAAGATTTTCGGGGAAGGCGCGAAGACGGTGTTCTCCGTGAACCAGTCAGGCTCAAAGGAAGACAGCTGGACGGGAACGTTCACAAACGCGAAGGGCGAGGTCGTCTTCAAGAAAAGCTGGACGGACAGCGAGCCGCTCACATTCGACTGGAACGGAACGGACAACGACGGGCTTCCTGTCGCGGACGGCGTGTACAAGTACGAAGTCAGCGCAACGGACAAGGCAGGAAACAAATCGGCTCCGGCGACGATAGCGAACATCATCTATTCGGCGGAGAAACCCGCGACGAACATCGTCCTCTCCGGCGGAAAATACTTCTCGCCGAAAGGAAACGGCGACATCAAGACGATTTCGTTCGACGTGAAGATTCCCGTTCCCGACCCGAAATCTGGGAACAAGCTCGTGAAATGGTCCGTCGAGATTTTCGACGACAAGGGAACCGTCTACCGCAGATTCGACGGGACTGACAACCCGCCGAGCACGATAACGTGGGACGGAAAGGACGATTCCGGAAACGAGGTCACGGAAGGAAACGCATATCAGGCGACGGTCAACGCGAAGTACCTCAACGGCTACGAGACGGCACCCGTCAACTCGCCGCTTTTCACGCTCGACAACACGCCGCCGAAAATCGAGCTTCAGGCTTCCAGCAAGGTCTTCTCGCCCGACGGCGACGGAAACCTCGACAATATGGAAATCGCGCAGAAAGTCGAGAAGAGCGAGACGGGCGCGCCTGTCGAGAACTGGAAGGGAACAATCGCGAACGCGCGCGGGGAAACAATCCGCGAGTTCGACTTCGGCGCGTTCCCGCCGGAAAAATTTGTCTGGGACGGATACGACGCGCAGAACCAGCTCGCCGAGAACGGCGACTACTCGTACACAATCAGCGCGACGGACAAGGCAGGAAACAGCGCGCAGCAGAAAATCGCGTTCAAGCTCGACACGGTTCCGACGGAGCTTTCAATCGCGCTCAACAAGACGGCTTTCAACCCGAACAGGCCTGCTGAAATCAGGATTCTGCCGAAGGCATCGACAGACATCGTCTCGTACTCGCTCTCTATCTGCGACGCGGACACCGGAAAGGAAGTCTGGGCGGACTCGCGCAAGGGCGACAGCCGCATCCAGCTTCCCGTCGTCAACTGGGACGGAAAGGCGAACACGGGCGACGAGAACGGAATGCAGTGCAAGGACGGAACATACATCGCGCTCCTCGACACCGTTTCTGCAAGCGGAAACGAGGCTCACGCGAAGTCGCAGAAATTCGTCATCGACACCGTTCCGCCTGCAATCGAGCTCAACGTGCCCTACTCCGTGTTCTCGCCGGCGACGGACAGCAAGAAGACCGCCGTTCCCGTCAGCGCGAAGTCGAGCGCGGAGGAATCGTGGACGGCGCGCGTCTACAACGACAAGAACGAGTCTGTGCGGACGTATACGTGGAAGGGCAGCGTCGAGTCGTTCAGCTTTGACGGACGCGACGCGTCAGGAAACCTCCTCGCGGACGGAACGTACTCAATCGCGTTCTCTTCCGAGGATGCCGCGGGCAACAAGGCGACGGAGACAATCCCGAACATCGTAATCGACAACCGCGAGACGAAATCGTACGTCACGGCGGAATCGGACGCGTTCAGCCCGAACGGAAACGGCTCTCTCGACACGCAGAAATTCACGATACGGAATTCGCTCAACGAGGGAATCGAAAGCTGGAAATTCACGGTCGAGACGACGGAAGGAACGGTCGCGAAAACGTGGTCGGACAAGACGGACGGAAAAATTCCGCAGTCAATCGTCTGGGACGGAAAGGGCGACGACGGAAATACCGTTGCGGACAACGCGTATATCGGAAAGCTCAGCATCGTCTACGAGAAAGGAAACGTCATCGACACGGCGACGGGCGTCTTCATCAGCTGCGTGACGCCGCCGAAGCTTTCGGTCAAGACGAAGCCGAAGTATTTCTCACCGGACAACGACGGCGAGGACGACGACTTGTTCATCAGCCTCAAGCGCGAGAACGAAATCGTGCCGATTAAGGACTGGTCGCTCAAGATTTACGCCCCCGACCCGAAAGACCCGGAGAAAAAAGGACCGCTCTTCTGGACGACAGGCGGAAAATCAAGCCTCGCGGAACAGATTATCTGGGACGGACGCTCCAACTCAGGCGAGCTCGTGCAGTCGGCGATGGATTATCCGTACGCGTTCACAGTCACGGACACGCTCGGCATGACGAGCACCGTCGAGGGCAAAATCGAAATCGACATCCTCGTCGTGAAAGTCGGAAACCGCCTCAAGATGGCAGTTCCTTCGATTATCTTCCGTTCGGATGCCGCGGACTTCGGCGTGCGCGTTGTCGATGCGAGCGGAAAGGTCGTCAAGTCTGGAATCACCCCGGCGCAGGCAGCGACGAACGAGCGCGTCCTCAAGCGCATTGCCGAAATTCTCAACAAGTTCAAGAGCTACGAGGTCACAATCGAAGGCCACGCGAACAGCCAGTCAGGGACGAGAATCGAGGAGGAGCAGGACACGACGCAGTACGGTCCGGGACTTCTCAAGCTCTCGAAGCAGCGCGCGGAATTCGTCAAGTCGCAGCTCAAGTCTTACGGAGTCAAGGGCGACAGGCTCAACACCGCAGGAAAGGGCGGAACGGAGCCGATTGTCAACAGGACGGATTCGGAGAACAACTGGAAGAACAGGCGCGTCGAATTCATCCTCGACAAGAAAAAGTGATGAGAAACGGAACGGCACGGATTTTTCTGCCGTTCCGTCACAAAAGCGGAAAAACGCAAGGCGCGTCCCGAACAGAAAAACCGGGGCGCGTTTTTTTTCGAGGATACGGATACGCGTTGTGATACTATTGAGCCATGACAGAAGAGATGATTGAAAAGCTCCGCGCGCTTGCGGACAAATACGAGACGAAGGAATTCATCGTCGGAGACCCGTCGTCGTTCATGCACAGATACGGCGACGCGCGGGAAAAGGAAACAGCCGCGTTCATCGCGGCAAACCTCGCGTTCGGGCGGCGCGAGCAGATTCTCTCGCACGTGGAGAAAATACTCGCGGAAACGGGAAGCTCGCCGTCGGGATGGATAACGGGCGGAGGATACAAAGAATTCTTCGGGGAAAGCGGAAAATCGTTTTACCGGACGTACACGAACGGCGCGATGGTGCTGTTCTTCGGGACGCTAGAAAAAATTCTCTCGGAGGAAGAGACGCCGGGCGAATTCTTCAGGAAAAAGTGGGAATCGTCCGGAAAAAACGGGCATCTCCACGAAATCATAGCGCGTGAATTCCCCGAGGAATGCACGCTCGTCCCGCACACAAAGGAATCGGCGGCAAAAAAGCTCAACATGATGCTCAGGTGGTTCGTCAGGACGGATTCCCCCGTCGACATCGGAACATGGAAATGGTTCGACAGGAAAAACCTGCTCATGCCGCTCGACACGCACGTGATGCAGGAATCGACGCGCCTTTCCCTCATAAAACCCGCGCGGAGCGGAAAAGTGCGCGCGGCGACACTCGCAACGGCGGAGGAGCTCACGGAAACGCTCAGGGAAGCGTTCCCGGACGACCCCGTGCGCGGGGATTTCGCGCTGTTCGGGCTCGGCGTCGACGAAGAAAAAAAACGGTAGGAAAAATCTCAGCGCCGTCTTCTGTTCGCGATGAGAAGAAGTCGGACGAGCGAGCCGACGGCGGTGAGCGCGGACGCGACGTATGTCATGGCAGCCGCCCACAGGACTGCCCTCGCTCCGGAAAGCTCATCGGAATCGAACGTGCCTGACGAGCCGAGTATTTTGAGCGCGCGGCGGGATGCGTCGAATTCGACGGGGAGCGTCACGATGTAGAACGCGACTGAGGCGGAGAAAAGGATTATGCCCGCGTTCATGATGAGCTGGGCGAGAGAATACGAGGCAACGGAGGCGAATCCCATCGCAAGCCCCGCCATGACGAGAATTGGCCCGAAGCGCGAGCCGATATTCGCGACGGGAACCATCGTTCCGCGGAGGACAAGCGGGCCGTAGCCGACGTGATGCTGTATTGCGTGCCCGGTCTCGTGCGCGGCGACGCCGATTGCCGCGATGGAGGTGCTTGCGAACGTCGAGTCGCTCAGGCTCAGTATTTTTGTCGACGGGTTGTAATTGTCGGTCAGCGCCCCCGATATGCGGCGGATGCGCACATCCGTTATTCCGTTGGCGCGGAGGAGAAGTTCCGCGGCCTGCGCCCCGGTCAGCCCCTTGCGGCTCCTCACCCGGTCGTATTTTGCGAAGCGGGATTTCACCGCGCCCGATGCCCAAAGGCTCAGCAAGACGGCGGGAAGGACGAAAATGATGTAGGTGTAATCGAAATACATACGCTCTCCAGATGACGGTATTGATTTTTCCGTAGGATTGTACCGCCTTAACCATTTTACTTCAAATGCCGATAACGTAAGCGGAGACTTTCATGGGTTCATTCAAAATAACTGATATAAAAGACGGCCATTCATTCACCGAGCCGGTTTTCATAGACAAGCAGTTCATCCTCCTCGACAGCGGAATGCCGTTCACCAGCAAGATGAAAAGTGCCCTCGTCGAATGGGGGTTCAAGGAAGTCTTCTCCGACGGCAAGGAATCGACGCGCGACGAGGAATCGCTCGAAAAGGTGCGGCAGATTGTCAAGACGGAATCGTTCGAGTCGGTAAGCATCGACGAGGTCATGAGCGGAGAGCCGAACGGCGAGCAGAACGAGAAGAACAAAGTTGCGGTAGAAGCGAACAGGAAATTCATCACCACGGTTGAGGAATGCGACAAGAAAATCAAGGAGCAGCAGGAATCGGACATAGAGGCGCGGACAAAATTCGCGGAGAAGGCTTACGAAGCGGGAATGGACTACATCACGTTCGTGTACACGAGATTCGTCACGCACCGCGAGCTGAAAA
The DNA here is from genome assembly GCF_000255555.1 of Treponema saccharophilum DSM 2985. Classification (GTDB taxonomy): domain Bacteria; phylum Spirochaetota; class Spirochaetia; order Treponematales; family Treponemataceae; genus Treponema_D; species Treponema_D saccharophilum. The sequence goes on along the minus strand of NZ_AGRW01000044.1, from coordinate 19,072 downwards.
TCGGGCTGATTTCCGAGGCTGTCGACGCGCTCAACACTTTCATCAAGGAAAACAAGAAGTACATCCTCGGCATCCAGCCGAAGGAGGACGCGAAGTTCGACAAGAATTTCATCGTGAACCATTCGCTCCGCTCGGCGATTTTCGCGCTCAGCATCGGGCAGACGCTCAAAATGCAGAAAACGAAGCTGATAGAGCTTGGCGTCGCCGCCCTGCTCCACGAAATCGGGCAGATTAGGCTCCCGCCGCAGCTCTACCTCACCGACAGGAAGCTTCTCCCGATGGAACGGGCGCTTCTTTCGACGCACACGACAATCGGATACAGCATCCTCCAGGACAACGATTTCCCGATTTCGATATCAATCGGCGTTTTCGAGCACCACGAGCGCGAAAACGGGATGGGCTATCCGAGAAAGCTCGTCGGCGACAAAATCTCGCTGTACGGGAAAATCCTTTCCGTCGTCTGCTCGTACGAGGCGATTTCGGCACCGAGGCATTACAAAGACGCGAAAAGCACGCACGAGGCGATAATCGAGCTTCTGCGGAACAACGACAAGCAGTACGACGACATCGTGATAAAGGCGCTCGTCCAGAGCGTGTCACTCTTCCCCATCGGCGCATACGTGTTCCTCGCGAACGGAAAAGTCGCGCAGGTCATGGACGCAAACGGAGACCCGCGGACGCCGATCGTCCAGCTTATCGGCGAGAAAAACGCGTCAGGATTCCCGCTGACGATTCAGACGGACAACGACAAGCTCAAAATCGTACGCGTCCTGAACAAAAGCGAGACGCTCGACCTTCTCAAGGCGCTCAAAAAATAGGATTACGAAACGCCCGGAACATATGATGAAGTTCCGGGCGTTTTTTTGGGGTCAGGATTCTTATTTCTCCTGCCCCGTCTTTGCGAATCCCGTAAGGTCGTCTTTCCGCAGCGCGGCGGCGAGAAGTTCGGGAAGTCGCTCGGGCGGGCACGCGAAGCACGGAACGGACAGCCCCGCAACAGCGGCCGCCGTCGCCTTGTCGTAATAGGCGCGCCCTCCGTCCTCGATTGCGAGGAGGACGATGACCGTGACGCCGGACTCCTTCAGCTCCCGTATCTTTTCGACAAGCCCCGCGCGGCTTCCGTACTCGTCGAGGTCGGAGATGAGGAAGAAAAGCGTGTGGAGCGGGTCGGTCACGAGAGTCTGGCAGTATTCGAGGGATTTGCGAATGTCAGTCCCGCCGCCCATCTGGAAGCCGAACAGCAAATCGACGGGGTCGGAAGTCAAATCGGTCAGGTCCATTATCTCGGTGTCGAACGCGACGATGTTCGTCTTCACGCTGCTCATCGTGGCGAGAATGCACGCCATTATCGACGAGAAGATTATGGAGTCGCCCATGGAGCCGCTCTGGTCGACGTCGAGGATTATGTTCCATTTGCTCGTTTTCGCCGATCTGTCGTAGAACCAGACATGCTCCGGGATTATCGTCCCCAAATCCGTGCTGAAATTCTTCAGGTTCCTCGCAATCGTGTACTTGAAGTCTATCGCAGACGCGCTCGGAAGCGGCGAATGGCTTTTCTTGTTGAGCGCGGAAACGACCGCCGACTGAATTTGCGTTGAGAGAAGCTCGTTTATCTTATCGACGATTTTCTTTATGTACAGCCGCGCGCTTTCCTTCGACTTCTCAGGAATCTGGTTCTTCAGCTCGAGGAAAACGGACGCCATGCTCATGTCGGGTGCCAGGTTCTCGAGCAGCTCCGGCTCCATCAGAAGCTGCTTCAGACCTTTCCGCTCGATTGCGTCGTTCTGCACGACGACGACGGTATCGTTGTCGAAAAGCGTCCGCAAGTTTCCAAGCCATTTCGATATGACGGGGGATGACGGGCCGTTCCCCCTTCCACGCCCCTTCGACAAGGTGTCGTCGTTTTTTCCGTATATGGCGCTCAGCGTGTCGTCTATGAGCGACTGCTTTTTGTCGAGCGGGACTGCAGAGCCGCCGCAAAATCCGCCGAGCGCCTCATCCGACTCCTTCCCGAGAATCAGCCGCCAGCGCGCTATTTTTTCGTCCTGTGTCATTTTCACTTCCTAAATATCATCAAAATCGAAGCCGGACAGCTCGCCGAGCTTCTCCTTGTCCGATTCCGTGATTGTCTGCGTGAGAACTTCCGCGGCTTGTCCGCCGTCCACGCCCCAAATCTGCCCGAGGTTCTCCGCGATGCCGCATTTCTCGTTCTGACCGAAATCCGAGAACGTGCGCCTGAGGACGACGAGCGCCCGCGCGAATTCCTCGTCGTCGAGCGCGTCTATGTAATCGTTGAGCTGCTCCCAAATCGGAAGGCGCGCGATGAGCGTGAAATGATTCTTCGCGGAAAGCCCCTCGAACCACAGCGCCGCCAAATCCGGCGGGGTTCCCTTCGAAAGCCGCCTCGAAATCTCCGCGGAAAGGAAACCGGCATCGCATTTTCCCCGTTCGAGAAGAATCGACATCGCGAATCCGGAGCAGCGGCAGTTCAAATCGTCCTTCGAGGCAATCTCCTCAAGCGCGCCGAGAAGAAGCGGCTCGTCAAGGTAATCGTGGTTCAGCTGGAGCGTGTGGATGGCGTTCATCGAGTCGCAGACGTCCCGAGCGTTCTCGTCGTCGCATCCGCACGCTTCCCTCATGATGAGGACGGAGCGGAGGTAGAGTTTCTCGAGCATCGGCCGGAGCTGTTCCGTGTCGAATTTCCGCAAGTCGCCGTAGCGCACGACAAGAGAAAGCTGCTCGGCAGTCGAGGCAATCTGCCCGAACGCGTTGTCCCCCGCGGAAAGCGCCTGGACTTTCCGGAGCGCGTACCTGCACAAATCGGGAAGCCCGCACATGAACGCACGCCTGAACACCTTCGTTGCCTCGTCAATCGACGATGCCTCGTCGGCGCTTTCCTTCAGCTTCCGCGAGCAGGCGCTCGCAACCGAGTCGCCGAACAGGGAAGATTCGACAATCTGAATCTCGACTTCAGGCGTCCACTGCACGGACCACGTTTCCTTCCAGTTCATGCCGCTCTGCCCCGAGTCGAGCATCTCCGCAAAATGAACGCCGATTGCGAGAAGCCGGTTCAAAAAGAACGACGCGTAGAGGTCGCGGAACGCAGCCTCCTCGGACTGAACGGACAGTTTCTCGCGCAGGTCAAGCTCCAAAATAGAGGAGACCTCGCTCTTGTATTTTCCGAGCCGGAACCGCTCGACCTGCCTGTTGAAGTCGTCCTGAACAGCCGTCTTGCTCATGCCCTGCGGAAGGAATCCGATGACGGGGCGGATTTCCACCTTCGTCGTCGCATGGACGATTTCAGAGAATTCGCCGTGGCCGATTGTCGCCGTCATCGCGTCGTGGAGGTCGTCCTTGTTCGGGTACCGGCTTCCCCTGAACGATGCGAGAACACGAGCGAGCCTCGACGCCTCTATGAGGGAAGCCGACGAGACGATGTTCCCCGCCGCACGGTGCTCCTTGGCGCACTCGACGATGTACCTCGTCGCAAAATCGTTCATCGCGTCTTCGCCCGAGCCGCCCTTTTTCTTCGAGAGCGACTCGAACATCATCTGGTAATACGACGGGGAATCGTTTCCCGCCCCGTATCCTGACGCGCTCGAAAGCCTGAAAAACGAGTACGGCATCAGCGTGGCGAAGCTGTTGACGGACGGAAGGTTCTCAATCTCCACGTCGCTCATCGGCTCGTTCGTCTCGAGCCCGCCGACATGGAACGCGCCGCACACGCAGACAATTTTCTCGGGCTTCGTGCCGTTTTTTATCGCGTCGGCGATTTTCCGCTTCATGAACGCCTCGCGGATTACGGTCTCCGCCGCGTCGAATTTTCCGCGCCCGCCTTCCGCCTTCCGCATCTCCTTGCCGAACGTGTTGACGGCATCCCGATACGTTCCGGTGTTCCCGAGCTGCTCGAAGGTGCGCTCCCACCACCCTTCGTGGCTCTCGCCGGTGACGACCTCAAGCCTCCTGTAGACGCTTTCCGTCGTCCCCGCGGACTGCCGCCCGGAATCTTCGTCGTCATCCTCATCAATCCCGTCCGGTTCTGGCAGGGCAAGGAAAGACGACGACGGAAGGTCCATGAACGCGACGCCAGCGCCGTTCCGCCTCGCCCAAAGGATTGCCTGTATTTCGGGCGAGTATTCCGCGAACGGATAGAGAATCGAGCGTACGGGAGCGCAATCCGTGTACGCCATTATTGCAATCGGGAATTTCACGTTCGGGTCGCATATCGAGTCTATCATGTAGCTCAAGTCGGACGGTCCTTCGACGAGGACAAGCTCCGGCTTCACTTCATCGAGAAAAGACCGTACCTCAACGCCTGCCGCCGGCGAGAGATGCCTCACACCGAAATACAGAGGTCCCTGCATTATTTGTTCAGCTCCTTGCACGCTTTGTACAGGTCGCCCCATTCGCTTCCGCGCTTCTTCATCACGTTCTCGAGGTATTCCGTCCACGCGATTTTGTCGTTCTCCTCGTCCTTGACGATTGCGCCCTGGAGGGATGCCGCCAAATCCTCCGCCGTCACCGCTCCCGTCCCGAAACTTCCCGCAAGCGCCATCGAATTCGTCAGCAGGGAAATCGCCTCCGCCGTGGAAAGGACGCCGCTCGTCGTCTTGAGCTTCTGCTTTCCGTCCTCAGTCTTCCCGTTCCGCAGCTCGCGGAAAACGGTTACGACCTTCTCCACGATTTTGTCGTCCGGAATGTTCGAGCCGAGCGTGAGCGACGACGAAAGCTGCCCGACGCGCCTTTTTATGATGTCCATCTCCATCTTCGCGTTGTTCGGAACGGGCAGTACGATGATGTTGAACCGTCTCTTGAGCGCCGCCGACATCGAGTTGACGCCCTTGTCGCGCGTGTTCGCGGTCGCAATCACGGAGAATCCCTTCTTCGCGGGAACCTCCACGCCAAGTTCCGCGACGCTTATCCTCTTCTCGGAAAGTATCGATATAAGCGAATCCTGAACCTCGCTCGCGCACCTCGAAATTTCCTCGAACCGCGCTATCGTTCCGCTCTCCATCGCGTTGTAGACGGGGCTTTTCACGAGCGCGTCCATGCTCGGGCCTTTCGAGATGAGCATGGCGTAGTTCCACGAATAGCGGATTTGCTCCTCCGTCGTTCCCGCAGTTCCCTGAACGACCTTCGACGAGTCGCCGTTTATCGCGGCGGCAAGATGCTCGCTGAGCCACGACTTCGCGGTTCCCGGCTCGCCGATGAGAAGAAGCGCCCTGTCCGTGACGAGTGTCGCAATCGCAACCTCCACGAGGCGCCTGTTTCCGATGTATTTCGGGGTTATCTCCATATTCCCGCATTTTCCGCCGGTGATGTATGTCAGAACCGATTTCGGCGACATCTTCCAGCCTTCGGGAATCGGGTTCGTCTCGTTTGCAATCAGCGCGTTGAGTTCATCCTGGTACAGCTCCTCAGCCGATTTCCTTAGGACATTCTCGCTCATTTTTCTCTCCTTTTATTAATATTCGTTTTTTGATTTTGTTCTCAGCAGCTTCTGCCGCCGTTTTTTTCGATAAGCCCGATTGTCTCGTCGTAGTACGGGCGCTCCCACTTGTACACTTCCTTCAGAACCATCGCCTTGATTTTCTTGAGGAGCTTTTCGTTTTCCCGGTCGAGCATGTGGACGAGCACATAGAACTGAAGGAGCGTCTCGGAATCCCATTTTTTGAGGACGGGCAAATCGTTGAAAACCGTCTTCCCCGCGCAGGCGAATTCTTTGGCATAAGAAATTCCCTCGGCATTGAGCCGCTCGGCCGACATTCCCGTCCCGTCGGCAAGCCGCTTGAGGAATTTCGGCAGGAATCGGAAATCGGGAATGTAGTCGTCATAGCAGGCTAAATTCTGCGGGGCGCTCATACTCCGGCAGAGCCATTTTTTCAGAGATGAATGCGATATTTCCCGGTATTGCGCGAATCCCTCGTGCCCGAATTCCTCCAGCTTTCCCTCGTCATGCGCCGTCTCAGCCTGCGTGTAGACGACGGCATCGATAAGGCTGAGCACGTCGAGGATGGCTGCGTTCAGGCTGTCCTTTTCCGACGCCATCACGGCATCCATCCCCACCTTTATCTTCGCGAAAACGGGATTCACTTCGGAAAGCGGAAGAAAATTCTCGTAAGCCTTCTTGAGCCTGAAATCGTCCTTTATGAGGGACGTTCCCGCAAATATCGCGTTCTCAAGCCTTTCCTTCAGGTCGTTCAGCGGTGTCAAATTCATTTTTATTCCTCTTTTTTGCGATAGTCGTGTTTTTTCGCGTCACATCAGGCGGAGGACGTATTCCTTCGTGATGAGCGAATGGATATGGAAGCGGATTTCCCCGAGCTGCTCGTCGTAGAACATCTTCCCGAAAACAGCCCCCACGTTTTTCATGTCGACCGGAATTATTTTCGCGTTTTCGATGAACGATGTCGTGCAGTACGCGTTCGTGGTCGTCCCGCTCTCGAGCGGCGCATCGGCAACGCGGATTCTCGTTCCTGCAGCGTCCTCGATGAGCAAATTCACGCCCGCCATTCCTATCGACGCGACGGGAAGGAGCATCATCATCGACTTCTCGTGGAGCGTGTTCTTTATGTAGTTCTTGAATTTCTTCACGGCGGACTCGAAGCTTTCCTCCGCGCACGAAATCAGGGCAAGCCTGTCCTCGTCCGTCAGCTTCCTCGTCGTGAAGCTGTCCCAGCGCACGCGGCTCGTGCCCGGATATTTGTACACGCGCGGGATGAGGAGCATCTCGAAGCAGCTGTCCGGAATCTTGATTTTCGACCAAACCTTGCTGGGAACCATGCTTATGTTCGCGCAGATTTCCTTCGTGTCCATGTCGATGCAGTGCGACTTGTACTGGAATTCGTCCTTCACCCTGTCCTCGACAACCTCGAACGAAAGCTCGACCAACCGCGCGTTGTCGCGGAACGACTGTATCTTCTCAAGCTCCTCAAGTTTCCAGATGCCGCCGAGCTCCTCGAACAGGATGTCGTTGTTGTCGTCGAACGTCCGCTCCTCTATTTTTTTCGAGAGGAACGCGCACCCCTTCTTTATTATGGTGTTGAGTTTTATCAGGTACCTGAGCGTCTGCGAGTACAGCATCTTCGCGTCGGCGCTTTCCCCCCGTTCGCCGCGAAACTGTATCTCCGACATCGACTCGGCGATGCGGTTCATGATGAGCTGCGGCCCCGGAAGCCCGTAGTTGTAAAGCTCCGTCGCGAGGTCGCGGAATTTCTGAATGGACGTTCCGGAAAGCGTCGCAAGTCCCGACGTCATAAGCTCGTCAGTCATCTTCCGCGCCATCTCAAGCCCCTCGAGCTGCTTCGCCGTCTTTTTCTCGGCTGCTTTTATGGAGGACGCCGTCTGCTTCTTCGGTTTTGCCGCCTTCTCCGCCTTCTTCGTCTCCCGCTCCTCCGCCTTCGCCCTCTTCTCGGCAATCTCCTCCGGAAGCGCGTCAACTTCGAACGTCTCCCCGCGCTCGATGAGGAGCATCAAAGCCAATCCGTGCTTGCATGGAAACTGCCTGCTCGGGCAGGAACAGCGGCACACGGGAAGCTTCTTCTCGTCGGACATGTCGACAGACGTGCGGTACGGATTTTTCCCGCTTCCGGCGCATTCTCCCCAATAAACCGTCGAGTCCTCCGTTTTCTTCAGATTGGCGAAACACCCCTTGTCGGCAAGTTTCTTCCCGTTTGCGAGAGCCGAGTCGTTCACCGCCATCTGCTCAATCATCGCTTTTGTAAGCATTGCAGGCTCCTGTATTCTATGCGACTTTTTTCATAGAAATACTGTTTTGTTTTCGACCCGAACAGAACGAACAGGTCATAAAACGATTATAGGTATTTTTTGAATTTTGCAAAGAAAAAATTTTCGCATTCGCGCTTCTGCACGACAATCGCGGGAATCGCGTTTTTCAGTTGAAGAATTCGCGCCGCTCGTCGACATCCTTGCGGAATTTCTCGTCGACGAGGGGAGGATTTTTCGTGAAGTAGAGGATTTGCCCGAGCTCCTCGGAATTGCGCGCCCCCCACACGGGAACGACGTTCTCGAACCGGCGGAGAAACCCGAGCGCGAGCGGGATGTTGTCAATGATTCCGCCGCACAGGGGACGCATCGCGATAAAGCCGATATCAGCCTTCGCGTATTCCTCGACAAGCTCGACGACATCCTCCGTGCAAATCATGTTGAACGGATACTGGAGCGTCTCCCAGCCCACATCGGAAAAAAGAACGGAATGCGCCACGTCCATCGATTCCGTCGTGACGCCGAAATGGCGGATTACGCCCGCTTTCTTGAGGTTCTCAAGCTTCTCGACGACGCCGTCGTCCCCGCCGCGCTTGGGAAGAAGCCCCGGCTTCTCAATCTGATACAAATCGATGTAATCGACGCGCAGGTTCCTGAGGCTCTCGTCCAAATCCTCGGCGATTTCCTCGGCGGAATGGGCGGCGGTTTTCGTCGCGATTATCACATCCTTGCGGATTTTCAGCGACTCTATCGCAATCCCGAGCCTGCGCTCGCTTTCGGGAGTTGCCTTCGAGGTGTCGAAAAAGTTCACGCCGTCGTCGAAAGCCTCCTTCACGAGCGCCGTCGCGTCATCCTGCGACGGAAGCTCCTTGAGGGACATCGCACCAAAAGCCGTGCGGGAAACGAGAAGATTCGACTTGCCGAGAACGACGTAATCCATTGTTTGAATCACCTCCATGTGATTCAAACAATGCATGTTTTCTGCGAAAACATGCGGTTTAAACCACATTTTTTCTGACGCGGCGTCCTGCCGCGTGTTTTCCTCCGCATGGTTTTTCACGGAGTCTGCGGAACCTCCGTGTGATTCAGAAAATGCTCGTTTCCGTTGGAAACGTGCCGTCTGAACCACATGACGCGAACTCCTGCGGGGCGCTTTCTCCGCATGGATTTTCCGGTACGGAGAAAGCGCGCGGGAGCCGCGTTCAGTGGGCGTTATTTCTTTTCCACGGGTTTGTACTCGCGGATTTTCTTCTGGATGAACGGAACGAGGTCGTCGATTTTCACGCGCTCCTGCTGCATCGAGTCGCGGAAGCGGACGGTGACGGAGCCGAAATCGGGATTGTCGGAGCCGTCGTCCTTCTTCTCGTGGATTGTGTCGTAGTCGACCGTCACGCAGAACGGTGTTCCGACCTCATCCTGCCTTCTGTAGCGCTTTCCGACGGAGCCAGACGCATCGAAATCGGTGACGAAATCCTCTTTGAGCAGGTGCTGGATTTCCTTCGCCTTCTCGGCGATTCCGTCCTTCTTCATGAGCGGGAGAACGGCGACCGTTATCGGAGCGAGGCGCGGGTCGAGGTGGAGGACGGTGCGGTAATCGTCCTTTCCGTCAGTGCCGACGTTCTCCTCCTCGTATGCCTCGCAGAGGAACATAAGGAAGTTGCGGTTCAGGCCGGCAGACGTCTCGACGACATACGGAATGTATTTTTTGTTTCCGTCGTCCTGGTCGATGTAGCACATATCCTTCTTCGAGTATTCCTGATGCTGCGAGAGGTCGAAGTCGGTGCGCGAGTGGATTCCCTCGATTTCCTCGAATCCGATGGGGAAGTTGTACGTGATGTCGTACGCGTCCTTCGCGTAGTGCGCGAGCTTGTCGTGGTGGTGCCACTTGAGATTCTTCTCGGCGATACCGTACTTGAGGTAGAATCCCCACCGCTCGTTGCGCCATCTCTCGAACGTCTCGTCCTCCGTTCCAGGCTTGCAGAAATATTCCATCTCCATCTGCTCGAATTCGCACGTGCGGAAGATGAAGTTCTTGAAAATTATCTCGTTGCGGAACGATTTTCCGACCTGCGCGACACCGAACGGAACCTTCATGCGGTTCGACTGGACGATGCTCTTGAAGTCGGTGAAGATGCCCTGGCATGTTTCCGGGCGGAGATAGATGAGGTGGCTCTCGTCGGCAATCGGTCCCTGATACGTCTTGAACATCAGGTTGAACTCGCGGACAGCCGTGTATTTCCTGTTCTTGCTCTTGCATGTCGGGCAGTCGATGTTCGCGTCGATGTACGATTTCATCTCCTCGTGGCTCATCGTATCGACGGGTTTTCCCGGAGCCTTGTCGGGATTCGCGGCGACGAAATCCTCGATGAGCTTGTCGGCGCGGTGGCGCGCCTGGCATTCGAGGCAGTCAACCATCGGGTCTGAGAAGTGGTCAACATGGCCGGAAGCCTTCCATGTCGTGTGGTGCTGGAAGATTGCGGAATCGAGACCGACAACATCGTCGTGGAGCTGCGTCATGTAATGCCACCACGCGTTCTGGATGTTGCGCTTGAAATCGACGCCGAGCGGACCGTAATCCCACGCGCCCGCCTGACCGCCGTAAATCTCGGAAGCCTGATAGACGAAGCCGCGCCTCTTGCACAGAGAGATGATTTTGTCGAGCGTGCACGCGTGCTCGTCCGCCGCCTTCTTTTCGTTTGCCATTTGAAAAACTCCTTGCCCGTCGCTGGATTGCGGCGGAAGCTGAAAAAAATGATGCGGGAATTGTATCAGAGACATCGGTTTGTTTCCACGGCAAAAAAAAGCAGGGAAAATCCCTGCTTTTTCGGCATCAGCCGGCGGTCGGTTTCGTCCCAATCTGCTGGCCGTATTTCACGCGGAATTCGGAGCCGCCGCTGACGGCCGACGCGATTTCGGGGAGAAGCTCGATTTTCCCCTTCTCGAAGAGCATCACAATCGTCGAGCCGTGAAGGTCGAAATAGCCCTTCTCCTCACCGCGCCCGAACCGTTCCGGAAGATTTTTTCCCTTGTGGTTCACGATTCCGCCGACGCTGAACGCGCCGACCTCAATCTGCGCGACGTCCCCGAAATGGTCGGTCGAGAAAACCGTCCACGAGCGGCGGTTCCTCGCATAAACCCTGAAATTCTCGCACGCGACGGGCTGGACGGAATACAGCTTTCCGGGAATGAAGTGGTTCGCGCCCGCCCCGGCGTTGTGGACGCCGCCGTCGATATAGCAGAAACGGTGGTAATCCGTGGCGCACAGGCGGAATATAAGGCAGTCGCCGCCGAGAAATTTCCCGTCAAAGTCGTGCGTCCCGAAAAAATCGGAAAGCGCGTAGTCGAAGCCCTTCACGCGGAACACGGAATCGCTTCCGATTTTGCACGCGGAAAGGAGAGAGTCGCACGGAGAGATGAGGTGCGACGGTTCCGCATCGAACGAGAGCGCGGACTCGGGCTTTTTCCTCGTGAAGAAATCGTTGAACGAGCGGAACCGTTTCGTTCCCGCGGGATTCACCTCGGCATAATCGGAAAAATCCGACATGTCGATTCCGTTCTTCGCGATGAACGGCTTTATGTACGAATGCGACAGCGGAGAGCGCAGAAACGCCCCGAGGAGTTTCGGGACACGGAGAGCGAGCATCGTCTCAAGGATGCAGCGCCCGAACGGGTTCCTGCACAGGAATTCGACGGAGCCGTCGTTCCCGCCAGCGTTTTTCTCTTTTTCCATCGGCTGTCCCCCTCAGTTTTCGGCGGAAGACGCGTCGTCCTCGATTACGGCAGTATTCTCGAACACGACGGAGGGGTCTTTGTCCGTCGTCGGGACGCAGTAAGATTTTCCGAGCATGAGGAGCGCAAGCTCGGCAAGCCCGATGATAATCATCACGATTTTTCCCGCGAGCGCCGGCTTCGGAAGCCTGAACGGGGAGATGAACGCCAACGCCATCACCATAAGGAGAATTGCCGCGGGCTGAATCGGCGGGCGCGCGCTTCCCGCGAAATACGAGATGATGAAAACAGCGGGAAGGACAATCGCCACGCTCGTGACGGGAAGCCCCCGGTACTCATGGCGGGACTCGCTCGTCTTCTTCTGCCTGTTCATCTCGTCGACGTTGAAATACGACAGGCGGATGAGCGCGCACAGAAGGTAGATTGCGCAGATGCAGATGACGCCGCGCGCCTGCCACGGATGCTCCACCGGATACTGCGCGTCCCCGATTGCAAGCTTGTAGACGATAAGCGACGGGAAAACGCCGTAGCTTATGATGTCGGCCATCGAATCTATCTGGATTCCGAAAAGCTTCTCGTCGTCGGTGCGGTTCTTCTTCGTGGAAGCGACCTTCCCGTCGAACATGTCCATCACACCCGCGACCATCAGGCACAGAAGCGCGAGTATGAAACTTCTGTCAGAGTTCGAGAACACGAAATGGATTCCCGCGAACGAGAAAATCATCCCGATGTACGTCAATATGACTGTGTAATTGTAAACCCCAAGCAACATTTATTTGACTCTCCTTTTCTAGTGAAAGAACGTCACAGGAAAAACCTGCTGTTTCTATTCAAAAAGATTCCCAAAGATAAGGCTGTAGGCGAGAATCGCCCACGGTTTCGCCGTCAGAATTATAATGACGAACTTTTTTATTTTCATCTGAGTCAGTCCCGTGAAATAGCACAGGAAATCGTCAGGAGAAATCGGAAGGCAGATGGCAATCCACAAAAAAATGTGGTAATGCTTCGTGTAGCGGTTCATCCAGCGCTTGTACGAGCGGATTTTCTTTTCCGAGAAAATAAGGCGCATGAGAGAGAACCCCATCTTGCGAGAAAGGAGGAACGCCAGAATCGAGCCGGTGCAGATGCCGATGTAGTTGCACACGAAGCCGCCGACAGAGCCGAACATGGCGGCGCCTGCGACGCATCCGAGCGCGCCGGGGATTACTGCGTAGAAAACCTTGAAGCACTGGAACACGGTCAGCGCGACGGGGCCGAAATATCCGAAAGATTTTATGTATTCCCTGAACGAATCCGGATTTTTGAAAGACCCGATTGAATACTGGTAGGCAAGGAAACTGCCGAGCGCGACAAAAAAAACGACGAAGATTCCCGCGAAAATACGTTTTGCAAGCCGGCCGTTCTTGTCGAGGAACGTCGGCTTCTCAAAAGGTTCCTCCTCGTCATTCATTTTCTCAGCGATATTCTGACTCATACCCAAACCTGAACAATAAATCCACCGGAAAAACGTTTTTCCGGGCAGTTCCAATAAAAATAACAGATTTCGCCATCAATCTCAATAAAACAGCCCGGCGCATCCGCGAAAAAGCAGGGCGGCGAAAAAAAAAGGCGAAAAGCCTTACACACTCTTCGCCTTCAATCATGGAGAACCGTCGTTGCTTGCAGGAACCGCATTCACAGCTACGATTCCTGCGCACATCGTCGCAGAACAAAGCGTCTGGATGTCGGAGAACGCTCTGCTCCACCCGGTACATTTTAATTTTCGGAGACGGCTCTGAAATCTTTAGTATTTTCAAAAAATTCTTCGCGAGTGCGCACGGTTATTCCCGGAATTTTGAGCGAGCGCGACGACATCGAATAGGTGCGCAGCTTTGGATACGACGTGCAGCGGCTCTCGAACCACCACGCGAACATCTTCATCCTGTTGTCCGTGAGGATTTTCCGTCCGCCGTAATCTTCCGCCCACATCATGTTCGCGCCGAAAAGAGCGCCCGCGCCGAACGTCTCCGCAGGAAAAAGCCGCGACGAGACGGAATGCGCCAGCTCCTCGAACGTCGAGCCGCGCACGTGCGTCTCGTTTTCGGGATAGCCGAGGTCAAGCCCCGCCATGTAGATTTCGGACGCGCCGGCGACGCGGGCAAATTCCCACGCGGTAGTCGAGACGGAGCCGCCAGAGCTAAGGATTCCGCGCTTTCTGTCCTCGCGGACGAATTCGCCGTCGACGAGCCCCTTCTCCGCCATCATCTCAAGCGGGCAGTTCGAGGCGCACATCACGATTTCCCGGCAGCGGAATCGGAGCGCTGGAGGATAGACGGCAGCCTCGGTGACGAGGACGCTGGACGGGGACGAAAGCCCCGCGATATGCCTGTACGCGTAGAACTGCGGGTCGCAGAGCACGACGAAATCAGGCTCGACCCCATAATCGAGGCACGAGCGGAGCGCCGTATCGACCGCGACGATGAATGCGCGCCGCCCCATTTCTTTAAGGTGCGGCAGTATTTCAGAAAGAGACGGTCCCGCGGCCACGACGACGAACGGCCGCCCCGAAAACGATTCTTTATTTTTTGAGACGAAATCCGACAGCGACGAGACGCGCGCGTTTATCACGGAGGAATTCATCCCGATGTTCTTCTTCCACAGCGCGGAGAACCGCCTGAACGTCGCGGCGTTTATTCTCTCCTTGTCGCGGTTCCGCTCGATTTGCGATGAAAGCGCGCAATAATAGGCGGACGCGTGCATCGTGTGCGCCTGGTTCTGAAAAAGCGCGACGGAAAGAAGCCCGCCGGCACGCTCAAGAAGCGAGACGACGACATCCGCACCCGTCGCGATTGCGAACGTCACGTCGCGCATATTGAAGACGGGCGACCAGTCTATCGCGGAAAGCGCCGTGAAAAACGCCTTCGGGTTCGGCTCCACGACTATCAGCGCGTCATCGGGGAATTTCCGGGCATACGCGACGACAGGATACCCCAGCCCGAACGAAAAAAAAGCGCACGCGCGGGAATCCGGGTTCGTCTTCTTCACGGAATCGGCAGCCTGCTCGGCTTCCCGGACGGGGTCGTACAAGGAATGGAGCATCCGCGACTTTCCGTCGCCGTCCTTCGCGCGCGCCGTCGGCATGTTCCCGCGGCGGGACGGGACAATCTCAAGCTCGGATGCGGAAAGGAGGTATTCGGGGTTCGGCCCGCCGCCGACCGTAAGGCTGCCCTCGCCTACGCCGAGATAACCGGCAAGCGCGGGAAAACGCGAAAGAAAAAGCGTTATGTTCTTCTGCCAGATTTCGTTCATCATTCCCTACTCGAACACGAGCTCGATTTCCATATCATTGGTGACTTTTGTTCCTGCGGGCGGCTTCTGGTCGACGACCCATCCACCGTTCCCCGTTATCTTTATGTGCAGGTTCTTCTGCTCGAACAGTGGAAGAATCTGCCTCTTCGACATCCCCTTGAAATTCGGGAGCTTGTCCTTTATCACGACGGGCGGATCCCGCGAAATCGATATGACGCCCGAATGAGCGAGGCTCGACGCGCCCTTCCTGCTCATCCCGAGCTGGTCGATTATCACGTTCGCCGCCTTCTTTATGACCGGCGCGACGATTCTTCCGGCATACGTCTCGCCCTTCGCCTTCTCGATTACGATATAGAGGATTATCTCGGGATTCTCGACGGGAAAAACGGCGATGCAGTTGGAAAGGAAATCCGTGTCGCTGTAGCCGCCCGTCTTTATGTCCGCCATCTGTGCGGTTCCCGTCTTCACGCCGATGGACACGTCGTCAATCTGCGAGCGGATTCCCGTTCCGCTCTGCGCGACCGTCTCCATGCAGTTGAGCAGGTATTTAGCGGTCGATTCCCTTATGACGCGGTTTTTCCGGACTGGCTCGTGGACGAATTCCTCCTCGCCGCGGGAATTGACGATTTTGCTGATGAACGAAAGCTGCACGGGAACGCCCCCGTTCGCGAGAACCGTCGCCGCCTGAACCATCTGAAGCGCGCTGACGCCTATTTCCTGCCCGATTGCAATCGTCGGCTTCGAGCGCGCGGACCAATACCTGTCGCTCGTATTCTTCAGCGAGCCGGCCGTCTCCCCCGGAAGCTCCACGCCCGTCTTCGCCCCGAACCCGAACGACCGGAGCTTCTTCAGGAAAATCTCCGACTCGATTTTCTCGCTCATCTGCGCGAGCGCGTCGTTGCACGAATACTTTAGCGCCTCGCGCGCCGTCACCGAACCGTGCTGGCCGAGGCACGTTATCCTGATTCTCTCCCCCGAATTCGTCTTTTTCTCGTACGTCCCGTCGCACACGAAAACCTCGTCCGGCTTTATGACGCCCTCATCGAGGAACGACGCGACGGAGAATATCTTGAACACGGAACCGGGCTCGTAGCTTTCCGCGGCGGGGCGGTCCATCATCTGCTCCTTCGTCGCCGACGTATATTCGTTGAGGTTCACGGAAGGATAGCTTATGTAGGAAAGAATCTCGCCGTTCTTCGCGTCCGCGGCGACGAGCATCATCGACTCCGCCTGCGTGCTCTCCATCGCGTCCATCGCTATCTTCTCAAGCTGCGACTGGAGGTTCGCGTCTATCGTGAGGTAGATGTTCTTTCCCTGAATCTCCTCGCCGCGGATTCCCGTCATCGGCGAGAGCGTGTCCTGCATCGAATACTCGATTCCCGCAAGCCCGCGCCCCTCCGCGCCCATGAAGCCGATGAGCTGCGACGCCAAATCGTTCTCGGGATAGACGCGCCCGGGAATTTTGTCGTAGCGGACGACGGCGGTCGTGTAGCCGTTCTTCTCGCACATCCTGCGCAAATCCTCGTATGTCGTCTGGTCGATTTTTTTCTTTATGTAGACGAAGCTCGCCTTTGCGTTCTCGCTCAGTATTTTGAGAATCGACTTTTCCGTCTCGCCGAGAATCGGCGACACAATCTTGGCGAATATCTGCGGGTTCCTGATTGCCGACGGCGTAACGCCGAAATGGTAGTAGTTCGTCGCCACAGCAAGCGCCTTCCCGTTTCTGTCGAAAATAGAGCCGCGGTGTATGTTGTCGCCGGAAGGAACCTTCTGCGGCGCCTGCTGATTCTGCTGCGGGGAGGAGGCGATGACGCTTCCCTGCGAGGATGACGAGCCGGAGAACGAATAGACTCCGAATTTGACGATAATGACAAGCGAGAAAAGCGTCGTCAGCGCTATTATGGCGACCATCGGCCATTTCTTGATGTATCCGTTTACTTGCATAAAACTTTTCCAAGGATATTGTAAACGGGAACGAACCCGTAATTCCGGGAATCGAGGGATTCCCCGTAATTGTCACCGACGGCGAGCACGTACCCCTCCGGAACGGACGATACGCCAGACAGGTTCTTGAACTGCGTCTCGTTCAGGGGGATTCTGCTGCCGCAGACTTCGAGAGTATAACCGAATTCGCCGAACAAGTCATTGTCGGCCGAGCGCGACACGGAAAGCGAATCCCCGCCCACGGCGACGCATCTTTTCACGACCTGCTTGTTCTCGTACAGATAGATGACGACATCCCCGCGGCACGGCTCCGACCAGCGCAAAAGGAGCTTGTCCCCGTACGGCATGACGATTCCGTACCGCAGTTTGCTCACGACGATGGTCTCGCCGTCCTGTATCGACGGAACCATCGAGCGGCCGGACACGTGAAGAAAATCGACGACGAAAAGCTTGAGGAAAACGCCGAGCGCGATTCCCGCGCACACAATCAGCGCGACGGACGGACGGCGGGCAGACTTCCGGGAATCCGGGGTATCCTGCGAAAATGATTCGGACATACGCCGTATTCTACAATATATGCGGATTCATTGACAGAAGAATGATATTTTTGCATAGTAAAAGAATGTCAAACTCATCTTCAGGAGAGTCGTTTCTCCAGCGAATCTTCGGCTCACTTTTCAACAAAAAGGACCCCGAGGCGGAAAAGAAAAAACTGCTCAAGCAAATAGCAAAGTCACTCTCAAAGACGAAATGGAAATTCTACAAGCATAGCGCTGACCAGCTTCTGCCTGCGTTCCCGAAATTATTCTACGAGATATACAAAGCGGTGGTCGGCTGCCAGCTCTCGTTCAACAACCAGCAGAATCCGAACTCGTACAAGATGATGGTAGTTGACTACGCCCTGACAGAGGAGCAGAAGCGGATACTTGAGGAGCTGACGGAGGAATCCATAACGACGATGTCGCGGAACATGGACTTCAACCAGCTCAAAAAGCAGATAAAGACCGACATCGACAAGCTTTCCGCAGACTTCGACAAGGAAAAAATCCAGAAAATCGACACGCTTTACACGAAGCTGATGAAATTCAAGCAGTTCTGCACGTTCGATTTCTACTTCATGCTGAAGAAATTCGACTCCACGATGAGGGAGGGCGACTTCAGCAAGACGCCGAAATTCAACCCGATTGACGCCAGCTACGTCTCCGAGGACCTGAAGGACTTCCTTACGGTGGCATGGGCGCTCCCGCTCGATTCCGACTGGAGCGACATGATGCAGATGTTCAAGGTGATGAAGGGCGTCGAGCCGATGAAGCCGAACCAGTGGAACAAAATCGTCACGAGGCTCAACCAAATCAGGTCGGAGCAGGTAATCGAGATGATAATCCAGCTGACGACGAAAGACCCGACCTATTCTGTCGTAATCGAGGAGAAGCACGAGCAGATTGTCGAAAGCTACATCGACAAAATCAGGACGCAGGCGCAGCTAACGATACGCAAGCTCGAATCCGAGCAGATGAATTCAAAAATAGACAGCCTCCTGACGCAGATTTTCAACACGACCTCCATTTTTTCCCTCAAATACTACACAGAACAGGCGAGCGAGACGTTCCTCAAGCGGGGGCTTCCCGGATTCGAGTACGCAAAGCCGCTCAACTACATGCGCTTCTTCCTCATCGAATTCGTGAAGAGGGACGTCCGCACGTACGCCGACCTCGTCCTCATCCGCGGAAAATGGACGAACCCGCAGCTTTCGCAGACGATGAGCGACGCGTTCCACGCGATGATGGATTTGGCGGACAAAATATCCGCGTTCGACCAGAAGCACAACGAGGAGGGCGGGGACTTCGGTGCGAAGCTCAAGACGCTTTTGCCGAGGATTGACCGCGACAAGGAGGCGAAGGGAATCATCAAGACGACGATAAAGGACAGCAACTCGATGGCGAAGACGTATCTTGTGAACACGACGAAGGCGATGATTGTCTTCGCGAAAAGCACGAAAGCCCTTATCGAGGACTACAAAAAGCCGCGGGGCGAGCTTGTCTCGAACTGGAAGGAAATCGACCGATTCGCCGAGACGCCGCTGAACGAGCTTGCCGTCGACATCTACAAGAAAATATACCTTTTCGTGAACCTGATGCAGAATTTCCTTCAGAAATAACGGGAACGAAAAAGAAAATCCCCGCGCGGCCCCATAAAAGGAATGAAGTGTACCCCATTTATTGGACACTTTAACTAACGGACTTAAAGGACTTAGTTCTGTAATCAACAGGGCTGAGTCCTTTTAATTTTAACTTAATCCGTCTGTTGTTATAATAATCAATGTAATCGATTAAATCCTTTTTGAAAACTTCAATGTCAGTATATTTATTTGGATAAAGCAATTCTG
>NZ_AGRW01000045.1 GCF_000255555.1 Treponema saccharophilum DSM 2985 | reverse complement strand
GCTTCTTAGAACGGGCAAATCCCCATCAACACGCGCGCATCCGCCACGGTAGGCACGCGCCCCCGCGCGTACCGGCGAACGCTTGCTACAACTAAGCCGAACTTAGAACGGGCAAAGACTAGGCAATCCGCGTCCCCCCCGCCACGGTAGGTACGCGCCCCGTCGCGTGCCGGCGAACGCTTGCTACAACTAAGCCGAACTTAGAACGGGCAAAGGCTAGACAATCCGCGTCCCCCCGGCCACGGTAGGTACGCGCCCCCGCGCGTGCCGGCGAACGCTTGCTACAACTAAGCCGAACTTAGAACGGGCAAGGGAACAAGCAAGCGCTTCTTAGAACGGGCAAAGGCTAGGCAAGCGCCGCTTCCCCGTCGGCGCACTTCACTGTTTTTGCGGAAGCATTGCCGTTCCAGTCTTTGCCTTTTTTCACCGCGTCCCACTGCGCCATCGTTCCGCCGAACTCCACCGACGAAAGCGAATCGCAGTGAAAGAACGCATACTTGCCGATTTCCGCGACGCTCGGCGGAATCGACACCGACGAGAGCGACGAGCAGCCATAGAACGCGCACCAGTCGATTTTCGTGACGCTCGGCGGAATCACCACAGACGACAGCGACGAGCAGTCCCTGAACGCGCACCAGTCGATTTTCGTGACACCCTCGCCAATCGCCACCGAAGAAAGCGACGTGCATCCCTCGAACGCCCTCTCGCCGATTTCCGTGATGCTCGGCGGAATCACCACAGACGCAAGCGACGTGCAGCCTCTGAACGCACTCTCGCAGATTTCCGTGACTCCTTCGGGAATCGTGATTGAATCGCTCGGACTTGTGCAGTACAGAAGCACGTTGTCCTTGATTGCGAATCCACCCTTTATCGTGAGGCACGGATGCGAAAGTTCGCTGATGTTGCATCCCTCGAACGCCTTCTCGCCGATTTCCGTGACGCCCTCGGGAATCTCCACCGACGTAAGCGACTTGCAACCACAGAACGCATACTCGCCGATTACAGTGACGCTTGACGGAATCACCACAGACGAAAGCGACGTGCAGTCATAGAACGCACTCTCGCAGATTTCCGTGACGCCCTCGGGAATCTCCACCGACGTAAGCGACGTGCAGTCATAGAACGCACTCTCGCAGATTTCCGTGACACTAGACGGAATCACCACAGACGAAAGCGACTCGCAGTAACTGAACGCCCTCTCGCCGATTTTCTCCATGCCCTCGGGAAGAGCCACCGATACAAGGGACTTGCAGTTCGAGAACACTCCGTATATTATTCCGCTACGTGATGCATCGAGTTCCGTGATGCCGAACAAAGCGAGGTTCTTCACGCCGCTCCAGTTATGTTCAGTCAATACGCCTTTGGCAAACAGGTTCAGAGAGCCGTCGGAATCCGCCTTGAACGTAATGTTCTCCGCTTCCGTTTTGGGAATCTCGGCAAGCGGCAGCCTTTGCTTTTTTATCACGTCAAAGATTTCTTCTCCGCTCTTCGAGAAGTCCGAGAAGGCTTCAATCACTTTCTGGATTTTCGGAAGCCACTTTGACGAAACCTCACCGAACTTGAATACGCCGACATTCTTCCCAGCTTTCACAAGAGCGACTGTTTCATTCTTCTTGTTTGAGAGAATCTCGACAGAAGAGTCCTCCACGCCCTCAAGCAAAGCAGAAATCAGAGCGACCGCACCTGCTTTCTGCACTTCGGCAATCTTTTTGTTTTTTGCTTTCTGCTTCAGCCTTTCGTCCTCAATTTCCCAAATATCTGCCATTGTTTATTCTCCTCACGTCATGCTGAACTCGTTTCAGCATCTCTACAGCATCGCGTCGCCGTCAGCGCATTTCACGAGCTTTGCAGGAACGCCGTAGTTCCAGTCCGCGCCTTTTTTCACTGCTTTCCACTGCGCCACTGTTCCGCCGAACTGCATGAATAAAAGCGATTGGCAGAACCAGCACGCCGTTTTCAATATCCAAAAAATCAACATCTGCCATTGTTTATTCTCCTCATGTCATGCTGAACTTGTTTTGTCATTTCGACTACGCTCAATGACCAGTCGGTTGCTGAGCGAAGTCGAAGCATAGATTCCGAAACAAGTTCGCCAATGACTCCACGTCAAAATTCTCCACACTGCGGAGAATTTCGCTGTTCTGCTCCTGCAAGACTCTTTTTTTCAACATTGCGCCACCATAATAACGCGGAGTGCGTCAGCCTAATAGCGCAGTACCGCGTCAGCATAATAGCGCGGAGTGCGTTAGCGTAATGACGCAGACCGCGCTAGCATAATGGCGCAGTTTTTATTTAACCGCTGTCAAGATTTTTGCGAAACCGCCAGTTTTCACATTAGCTGTTTCGTGTCTTGAGCCGTTGATTTTCGTTCTCACCTCAACCGTGAACTCGCCCTCTGGAACGTCAGAGCCGAGCATGACCATGACTTTCGCGGGCTTGGGGTCGCCGACAGGAACGCAGCGGTATTCCTTGCCGTCGCTCGCTTTCACGAAAACGCCCTGCTCCGTGTCCTTCTTGTCGAACTTCAAGCGAGAGCCGAGAAGCTCCATGACAGAGCCGACTTTGACAGCCTGCGTGTCGCCTGAAATCGAGTCAGAGACCTGCGTGATGTAGGGGTCTGTGCTGCTGCCCTCTTTCTTGTAGACTTTGGCTTTTTTGGCGGCTTCACGGAGCAAAGTACCAGCCGTTGCATTGAGATTGACAGCGTGGCGTTTTGGGTCGAAGGTATCGTTCATGTTGGTGAACACGCCCGAAACGCTGAAAGACGTGCTGAACAAGTCCGAGTTGATGACACCGCCGTCCGCGATGATGTCAGCGTAGACTTTCGCCTCGTTCTTGCGGACTGCTGCCAAAGCTGCTTCGGTAACGCCGCCGAGCTTGACGATTTCCGCGTCGATGCGCTCCTGCGTCCACACCTGCGACTTTTCGGGAACGACCTGCGCCATGCAGTCGTCGGGGTCTGCCGTCAAGAGGTTTTCCCTCAAATAAATTGGAATCATAAAATGTCCTCCTTGCCTTAAAAGGCAGTTTTTTAAATACACCGTTTTTGTCATGCTTAACAGCTTTTATGTGAGAACCGATAAAGTGTGTTGATTTGATTGATGCCGCTTTTTGTAGTGGACGCCATGCGCCCCTTTGCCATTCGTTAAGATTTTGGATGTGTGGTTCCGGATGTCAGGCACTTTTTCCATGCCGGAATTGTAGTGCGGCACTATTGAATCGTCAAACAAAACGCATACGTTTTTGCGTCGACCACGCCCGGCGATGACGCAAAAAAGCCGCGCCGCCAAAGGAATTTTCCACTCCCCGACAGCACGGCTCATTCAAGAAATTCTCCACGCTTGCAATCCGCCCCGTTAGGCGAACGCCCCGTTCCAACCAATAACGCTTAAGACGCGCAACGGTTCACGGGGCGCTGCTCCCACCAAGCCGAACTTAGAACGGGAAAGGGAACAAGCAAGCGCGGAAATCAGCCGACGGTCGCGGTCACGAGGACTTCCTTCGCGCCCGCGTCAGCGTTGACGACAAGGCCGTCCGCGCTTCCGCCCTTGACGGAGAGCGACACTTTGCCCGCCGGGTCGTTGTTCACGACGGA
Organism: Treponema saccharophilum DSM 2985; assembly: GCF_000255555.1. Taxonomy (GTDB): domain Bacteria; phylum Spirochaetota; class Spirochaetia; order Treponematales; family Treponemataceae; genus Treponema_D; species Treponema_D saccharophilum. The sequence continues at coordinate 119,730 of NZ_AGRW01000045.1, read as the reverse complement.
AATGCGGTATGTCACGCCGCGGAACACGCGCACAATCTCGGCGTTCCTGACGTGGGCGGGAAGGCGCGGCTCCACGCACAGCCCCGCGTAGTCGGGGCGCACGCCGCAGATGTACTGCGACAGCGCGACGAAGTTCCACGCCGCCGTTCCCGTAAGCCAGCTGTTCTTCGCCTCGCCGAACCTTCTCGCCGTCTTTCCGGCAATCATCTGCGCGTAGACATACGGCTCGGTGCGGTGGATTTCGCTGATGTCCTCAAGATATGCGGGCGCGATTTTGCTGTAGTGCTCCCACGCGTCGGCGGGGCGTCCCGTCTTGATTTCGCCGATGACGACCCACGGATTGTTGTGGCAGAAGATTCCGCCGTTCTCCTTGTATCCCGGCGGATATGAGGAGACCTCGCCGAGCTCGACGTGGTATGTTTTGTACGGCGGGTCGACGATGCAGATTCCGTACTTGGAGTCGAGGCGCTCCTTCACGCTGTCGAGCGCCTTCGCCGGATAGCCCTTGTCCGCCCCGACCTGCGCCATCGTTCCGAATCCCTGGCTCTCGATGAAAATCTGGCCGTCCTCGCACTCGTGGCTTCCGACTTTGTTTCCCGCGTCGTCGTATGCGCGGAGATACCACGCGCCGTCCCAGCCCGCGGTGCAGATGCTTTCCTCCATCTTCTTCGCCTCAGCCTCCGCGAAGGCAGCCTCCGCCTCGTCGCCCATAAGGCGAGCCATCGCGGCGTAGTCGGGCGTGACGTAGACGAACATCTGCGCAATCATCACGGACTCGGCGTTCTTTCCTTCCTTGTTCGTGCATGTCTGGAACGAGTCGTTCGGGTCGGTCGAGAAGCAGTTGAGGTTCAGGCAGTCGTTCCAGTCGGCGCGGCCGATGAGCGGAAGACCGTGCGGTCCCATGTGCGTGGTGATGTAGCGGTAGCTGCGGCGGAGATGCTCGTACATCGTCGCCGTGTTCTTCTCGTCGTTGTCGAACGGAACCTGCACGTCGAGGAACGACTTGTCGCCCGTCTCGCGGATGTAGCCGCCGACTCCGAGGACGAGCCAGAGCGGGTCGTCGTTGAAGTTAGAGCCGATGTCGGCGTTCCCGCGCTTGGTGAGCGGCTGGAACTGGTGGTACGCGCTTCCGTCGGGGAACTGCGTCGCCGCGACGTCGAAGAGGCGGTCACGGATTCTCTTGGCGGGAAGCTGGTGAGCCGCGCCGAGCATGTCCTGGCTCGTGTCGCGGAAGCCCAGCCCGCGCCCGATTCCGCTCTCGAAGTAGCTTGCCGAGCGGGCGAAGTTGTATGTGACGACGCACTGATACTGGTTCCAGAGCGCCATCCTGTCGAGCTTCTCGTCGCCCGTCTTGAGCGTGAAGTGCGACAGCGTCTCGTCCCAGAATTTCCTGAGCGCGCAGAACGCCTCGTCAACCTTTTCCGAGGTGCCGAATTTTTCCTGCAATGCGTAGGCTTTTTCCTTGTTGATGATTCCGCTCGCCGTGTTCGTGCGGAGAAGCCCCGCGTCAAGCGCCGCCTTCGCGTCCGCGTCCGAGAGGAATTTCTCCTCGTTCTCGACATATCCGAGGACGAAGACGAGCGTGCGGCTCTCGCCCGCCTTGAGCGTGACGTTCACGCGCTGGCTTGCGATGGGCGACCATCCGTCCGCGACAGAATTCCCGCTCTTCCCCGAAATGACGGCGTCCGCCTCGTCGAGCGAGTTGTGCAGCCCGAGGAACGTCTCGCGGTCGGTGTCGAACCCGTCGGCCTTGGCGTTCACGCTGAAGAACGCGAAGTGGTTGCGCCGCTCGCGGTATTCGGTCTTGTGGTAGATTGCGGTCCCGCGCGCCGTCGTCTCAATCTCGACCTCGCCCGTGGAGAAGTTGCGCTGGAAATTCGTGCAGTCGTCCTGCGCGTTGTAGAGACACCACTCGACGAACGACACGACAGAGACGGTCTTGTCCGCGCCGCTTTCGTTCCTGAGCGTGAGGCGCTGGACTTCGCAGTTCTCGCCGTTGGGAACCATATAAAGCACGTCGGCGGAAAGCCCGTTCTTTGCGGAAGAAATCTTCGTGTAGCCGAAGCCGTGGCGGCACTCGTAGCGGTCGAGCGCGGTCTTCATCGGCTTGAAGCCGGGGTTCCAGATTGCGTCGCCGTCCTTGATGAACAGGTAGCGCCCGTTCGCGTCGAGCGGAATGTCGTTGTAGCGGTAGCGCGTCAGGCGGCGGAGCCTCGCGTCCGTGTAGAACGCGTATCCGCCCGCCGTGTTCGAGATGAGCGAGAAGAATTTCTCGTTGCCCAAATAGTTTATCCACGGATACGGGGTGAGCGGCTGCTCAATCACATATTCCCGAGCCTCGTCGTCGAAGTGTCCGAATTTCATGCTTCCTCCTATTTCAAATGCAGCAAAAAACTGCGAAAAGGATACCAAAAAAAAACGCAGCCGTGAACAAAACGGAATCGAAACGAATTTAAATAATACAAAATTTGGACAATTCTGATAAAAAAATGACAATCAAACGCAAAACAGCGGCGCGGAAATGCCCCCGCAAAAAAAATCCGCGGCAGACGACGAAGAAGCCTGCCGCGGAAAAAACGCGCCCCGTCCGCCATAAGCCGGTTTCCGGCGGCGCGGTTTTGCCGGAATGCTACCGCGCTTTCTCCGCGCCGATTCCGAACGACCACTCGTACTCGACGGAGACGGAAAGAAGCTCGCGCCTCATGCCGCTGTCCGGGAATGAAGGCGGGTTCTCTATGTATATCCGCGCATCCTTCGTCAGCGGCTCAATCTCAAGCTCAAGCGAAGAAAGCTCCGCGCCGCAGCCCGTGAAACGCTTCAGCCCGATTTCCCACGGAATTCTCTCGTCCATGAAAAAATCGTCGAGGAGAAGATGCCGTTTTCCGCAGGCGGAGCTGAACAGCCGCGCGCTCCCGCCGACATAGCGGAGCGAGACGAACGCGTCGGAGATGCCGCCTGTTCCGATGCGGGAAAGCTCGCCCGAAAAGTCGAGCCCGTACCTGCCGCCGCCGAACGGGACGAACTCGCATGTTCCCGCCGACGAGGATGGCGCTCCGATTTTCTCGTACCGCGCGAAAAGCACCGGCGGCAAATCGTCCGCCTCGTTCATGTTGACGCTCCCCGTCCTGCGCCATCCGTCCGGGCACGAATCGAAATCCGGGAAGACGAGGAACGACGCGTCCCGCCGCCCCTCAATCCTGATGCCGCCGCCGGGCAGGCCGAACGCGTGCGCGTCGTCGCCCGTTATGAGAAGCCGTCCCCCAGCCTTCCACGCGTTGAGCGCGTTCCGCCGCGACAGGACGAGGAAATCGGACGGTTTTTCCCCGCCGGCACAGTCGAAGAACGATGAGCGGCTCCCGTCGTTCCGCCTCTTGTAGAAGACGGTTTTCCCGCCTACCGCGCAGAACGGAGTCACCGTCGCAGTCCTCACGGGCGTCCCGCCGAATTCCATGTTGAACGGCAGGAAGAAGAAATCGCCGTCCTCTATTTCGAGCGCGGGAAGCCTCGTTTTCCCGTCGGGTGAGGAAAGGACGGCGTCGTGGCGCGGAAGGTGCTGGTGGCGCACGTAATTGTTCACGAAGACGTATCCTTTCGAGCCGTCGCTTCTGAACGAATGGCGGAGGGAAGAGAAATCCGCGGGGTTTTGCGGATTTTCGTCAGGGATGACCGTCCCGAGCGCGCACAGGCTGCCGCCGAAATCCCCCGCAAAGTACGAAAGGAGCTTCAGCTCGCGCATCGTGTCGGAAACCTGCCCGAATTCGCGGATTGGCGCGCGGAAATCGTAATTTTTGACCGGAAGGTCGTTGAGCGAGCCGGTGTCCGTCGATTCCTGGAGCGTCGAGAGCCTGCCGTCGGGATTCGTCCCCCCGTGGTACATGTAGAAGCCGAGGAGGTTGCAGCCGCTTCCCATCTTGACGAGCGCGACCGCCGCGATGTCCGACGCTGTCGCAATCGTCCGCCGGTGCTTCGTCACCTGAAGCCCGCCTCCGAGCTCCGCCGTAAGATACGGGAATTTCTTTATGTCGAACGTAATCCCGTAGCCGAAACCGTGGTCGCTGCCGATATTGTGGTCGTTCCGCTCGAACGTGAACGTATAGTTCCCGCTCGGCTCGATTTCCGTCGTACGAGGGTCCCACGGAGCGTCGCAGTATCCGCCCATGACCGGAATCATCCCGCCGGTCCAGGCGCCGCCCCATCCCGTCGCGGTGTACAAGTCCACGACGAACCCGGCGTCGCGGGCACTGTCGCGCAGCTTCCGCATGTGGAGCTCGCCCGCCTCTTTCTCGTATATGCCGCCGCAGTGCCCGAATTCGTTCTCAATCTGCACGCCGATTATCGTGCTCCCGACGAATCCGGCGACCTGCGAGAAGACGGCGCGGTACCACCGCCCGACCTCGGAAAGGTAGCGCGGGTCGTTCGTGCGCGGCTCGAAATCCTTCTTGAGCAGCCAGTCCGGGAATCCCCCGTTCCTGACCTCGCCGTGGCACCACGGGCCGATGCGCAAAAGGACTTTCATCCCGCACGATGACGCCGTCTCCACGAAGCGACGGAGGTTCCTGTCGCCGCTCCAGTCGTATTCGCCCTCAATCTCCTCGTGGTGAATCCAAATCGTATACGCGGAGACGACATCGACGCCGCCCGCCTTCATTTTCAGAAGCTCGTCCGCCCAAAAAGCGTTGGGGACGCGCGAATAGTGAATCTCTCCCATGACGGGGAACCATCTCTTCCCGTCGCGGATAAGGCTTATGCTGTCAAATCCGTATGACATCTAAAAATCCTCCAAACCCAAAAAAAGACCGTGCCCGCACGGGTCATCCGCGAAAAGCCAGGCACGGCCGAACGGAAAAACCGGGGCGGCTCATTCCTTGACCGCGGCGCCCCCGAAACTCGTCACGAGCGTCTTCTGCGTTATCAGGAAGAAGAGCACGAACGGGACGGCAATCAGGAGCGCGCCCGCCGCAAAAATCGTGAATTCGTTCTTCTTGTCGCTCACGAACCCGAAAAGCCCGACCGCAAGCGTCATCTTCTCGGACGAGCGCAGCACCATCTTCGGGAAGATGAAGTCCATCCACGGCGCGGTGAAGCTCGTTATCGCGAGGAACGTTATTATCGGGCGCGCCACGGGAAGGATTATCTGCCAGAAGACGCGCAGATGCCCCGCCCCGTCGATTCTCGCCGCCTCGTCAAGGTTCCGGCTCACCGTGTCCATGTAGTTTTTCACGAGCCAGGTGTTGTACGGGATGTTCCCCGCCGTGTAGACGAGGACGAGCCCCCAGAGCGTGTCGAGTCCCCCGCAGCGCAGCAGGATGACGTATATCGCAATCATCCCGACGAAGCTCGGGAAAATCTGGAGTATGAGCAGCGACATCAGGAACGGTTTCTTGAGCCGGAACGAGAAACGCGAGAAAACATATGCCGACAGCGACGACACGACAACAGTCGCCGCGGAAGTCGCCAGCGAAATCGCCAGCGTGTTCGCGAACCATCTTCCGTAATCGGTCTTCGTGAACAAATCGGCGAAATGCGCGACAGTGAACCCGTCCCCGAACGGCACGATGCTCATCGCCGCGATTGAATTCCCCGGGGAGAACGCGCCGGCGACGACGTACACGAGCGGATAGAGGACGAGGAACGAAATGGCGAGGAAAATGACGTACATGACGGATTTGTTGAGCCATTCCGCGAAATTCGTGTGGTTTATCTCTTTCATACGGAACCTTCCTTGTATGCTTTTGTCTTCCTGAACTGCAGAATCGCGAACGGAGCAAGGACGATGAAAATCATCACCGCGATGACCGACGCGTACTGATACTGCTGCAGGTTCATCGTCAGCTTGTATATCCACGTCACGAGGATGTCCGTTCCGCCCGCCGACGTCACCGTCGAGTCCGCGACGACCGGCTCACCGCCCGTGAGGAAGAAAATCGCGCCGAAATTGTTCACGTTGTGCGCGAAGCTCATGATTATGAGCGGCAGCGTCTGGTAAAGGACGAGCGGCAGCGTTATCTTCGCGAAAATCTGTCTGCGGTTCGCGCCGTCAACGCGCGCAGCCTCGTTCATGTCCTCGCTGATTGCCGTCATCGTCCCCAGCGAAAGGAGCATGAAGTATCCGAATCCCGCCCAGAGGTTCACGAGGACGCATGTCACCTGCGCGAGGAGCGGGTCGGACAGCCACGGAATTCCCTTCTCGATAATCCCCAGGTGGATGAGCGTCCTGTTGATGATGCCGGACGTCCCGTTGAGGAGGTTCTTCCACACGAGCATGGAGACGACGTTCGGGACGGCATACGGAAGGATGAATATGAATCGGAACGCGGGGGCCACGGAAAACCTCGTCTCCTTGAGCTGCACCGCGACGACAAGCCCGCCGGCGTAGCACGTCACCGTCGCGAGCACCGCCCAGACAAGCGTCCACACGGCGACGCGGACGAATCCCGCCGACCAGTTGTTCCCGCCGCCGAGGAGGGAGGCGAAATTCTTCATGCCGACCCAATCTATAGTGTTGTTCGGCGATATGTGCGCCGGAGCCGAATAGTTCGTGAACGCGACGAGAACGGAGAACACGAGCGGCACGACGACGAAAACCGCGACCATGACGACCGCCGGCGCGAGCGCGAAGACGGGGAACGAGTCGGAAAGAGCCCTGCCCACCGACTCCGCCTGCGTCCGGAACCTGCCCGTCCGCCTGTACTCGCGATACCCGCTCATCGCGCTCCGGACGCTCAGCACGTAGAGCGCCGCGAAGACCGCACCCGCGGCGAGGACGAGAATCCCGTCTATCATCATGAAAAGCGAGTTGTCGCGCAGCTTTATGACAAGCTCCGGATGCGGCTCTCCAAGCGTCACGAACGACGCGAGCTTCCCCGCGAAGAACGGCAAAAGCGCGATGAACGCAAGCTCAAAGAACGCGAAGAACGCCCCCTTCGCATATTCCTTCAGGTAGACGATATGCGACAGCCCCATGAAGCACGTGGCAACGGCGCGCACCTTGCGCGACTCGTCGACGTCATTTCTCAAACTGACCATGTTTCCTCCTCCGCTCACCTACTGCGCCACAATCGCGGAATTGCAGGCATCGAGCTCCCTGCGCACGTCCGCGCCGTTCCATATGTTCTTCGAGGCGCTGTTCATAGCGTTCCAGTACATCGCCATCTCGGGGATCGACGGCATCGGGAACGAATATTCGAGCTGCTTCATGAACCCGCCGAGGTACGGGCTTTCCACATCGACGCTCACGCTCGGAAGCGCGCCCGTCAGCCTGAACCGAAGAACCTGCATCTCGTCGCTCATGAGGAAACGCGCGAAATCGTTCGCCTCGTCAGGAAAATCGGAATACGCGGAGACGAACATCGCGCGCGTCCCCGAAAAAGACGCCGCGGGGCTATCGTCGCCCGGAAGCGACGGCAGCGGGGCAACGCCGAAATCGATTCCCGCCTTGCCGAACGCGACGACGTTCCACAGCCCCGTTATGTGCATCGCGGCGTTCCCGCTCTGGAATGCCGCGTCGACCGTCGCGGTGTCGAGGTCGGACGCGGGAATGTCGAGGGCATGGCGAAGGCTCTGGAAGAACCTCATCCCGCTGACCGATTTCTCCGAGTTTATGTTCGAATGCTCCCTGTCCGTCCCGTTCTCGCCGAACAGCCTGTTCCCGTCTGCGGTCGTGAAGACAATCGTGTAGTAGCCGTTCCCCACGTCCATAACGAACCCGCGCTTCCCCGGATTCTCCGCGTTGAATCGCTCCGACCACGACGCGAGGGACTGCCACGTTCGCGGAACGTCCGCGTCGGCGATGAGATTCCGGTTGTAGAAAAGCGCGTACGTCTCGGCGGAAACGGGGTAGCCGTACATGATTCCGTCATACGTCAGGGCAGTCGAGCACGACTTGAGCGCCCGGCTGCGCACCTCCTCCGGATTCTTCGTCGCGAGTACGTGCCCGCCGATCGCAAGCGTCCCGAGCCTGTCGTGCGGCGCCGCGAAAACGTCGGGTCCGACACCCGCAGGACCGTCAAGCGCAATCTGGCCGACGGAATCGCCGACCTCAACGTTGACGAACTTGATGCGGATTTTCGGGTGCGTCTCCTCGTAAATGCGCCCCGCCTGCCGTATGAATTCGTCAGGCCCGTTCGTCGATTCCCACACGACGAGCGTAATCGTCCCGTCCTCGGCGATACGGGGATTCTTCTTCGCGCACGAGCACAGCGCGAAAACAGCGGAGAGCGCCGCAACAAAGACGCTCCCCCTCGCAAATCTCCTCATATATTCCTCCTAAAATGCATTGCTTGTCCTATAAGGATTTCCCGCACGAGCGAACCCTGCATCACGCCGTCCCCCTGAATTCGAAGGAGCAGCCGACGAACGTGCATTCCTCGACGTCGTCGCCGGAAATCATCCTGAGCGCGGTCTCCGCCGCCCTCTCCCCGAGCCCGAACGCATCGACCTTCAGCGCGCTCACGGGCGGGTCGCTCGACGCGAGCAGCACGCTGTCGTGGAACGAGGCGATACGCACATCGCGCCCCGCCTCGATGCCGATTGCCTTCAGCACGGAAAGGACGCGCACGCACACCACGTCGTCGGAGCAGAGAATCAGATTCCAGTGGTTGTCGAACACCGACGTGTCCATGTCGTCAAGGTACGTGCAAATCGCGTACTGCACATCATCGGAGCACGTCTTCTCCATCCCGCCCAAAAACCCCAGAAGGCGGTTGTTGTTCGCCTCGATGTCAAGGGAGCCGCAGACGAAAAGCACTCTGCCCCGCTCCACGAGGCCGCATCGCCTCACGCATTCGGCTGTAAAACGGGCGCAGCTTTCCGTCATCCGCGAATCGACGCAGACGAGCCCGTCCTTCACGCCGGAGCCGATTACGACGAACGGAATGCCGCTTTTCCTGAGGAATTCGATGTTTTCGTCCCCGCGCCGGAACTGCATCAGGACGACGCCGTCCACCTTCCTGTTCGAGACGACCTTCGCAAGCAGGCTTCCGCCCGCCGCGCCGTCCATGCAGACGAGGACGCTGTAATCCGAGGCGGCGGATTTCGCGACCATCCCGTTCAGGCATTCGTGGAAGAACATCATCTCGACGTTCGTCGCCTCCGACGGCATGACGGCGGCGATATTGAGCGTCAGCTGTTTCGCGAGCGCCTTCGCGGCAAGGTTCGGGATGAACCCGTTCCGATGCGCGCACTCCTCAACGCGGGCGCGCGTCTCCGCGCTTATTCTTTTCGAACCGGCAAGCGCACGAGAGACAGTGCTCTTCGATATGCCGAGTTCCCTGGCGATGTCGTCCATCGTGAACGACTGTTGGTGCAATCGGTTGCTCATACAGGAGCAACTGTACAATCGATTGCACAGAATGTCAACGAACAAAAAATACGATGTGCGGGGAAAACGCGACAGCTGAAGAAAAGCCGCGCAAAAAAAAGCACGCAATGATAGCCGAAGAAATTCCGTCACGCCGAACATGTTCAGCGCATCGGGGCGGGCGGCGAAGAAGAGGAAGCCGAATCACGTTCGGAACGGCAAAGCGTGCCGCTCAGCGCGATTTCCGGACGGAGCAAAAAAAAGCCGCGCCCGATTGCGGGGCGCGGCATATCGAATCAGATGAGGCGGGACACGCCGTCGCCGGACTCGCAGGCGAAGAACCCGGCTTCGTACCCGATTTTCGCGGAATACTCGCGCTGCACGTTCTCGATGAAGCTGCCTACGGAATCCTTGTGCACGAGAGCTATGGCGCAGCCGCCGAAACCGGCTCCCGTCATACGCGCACCGAGGCATCCTTCCTGGGCGCACGCGGAATCGGCAAGCGTATCAAGCTCGACGCCGGTGACCTCGTAATCGTCACGGAGCGAGGCGTGCGATTCCTTCAGGAGCGAGCCGAGGCGGGCAAGGTCCCCCGCGCGGAGGGCGTCGACCGCATCCAGCACGCGCTGGTTCTCGTTCACGCAATGCGTCACGCGCCGCTCAAGCACGGGCTCCCCGACGATGCCGCGCACCTCGCCCCAGCGCGCCGGCGTCATGTCGCAGAGGGCTTCAATGTCGACGCCGCCGGCGCGCAGCCTCCGCAGCGCCTCCTCGCACTCGCCCCTCCGCTCGTTGTACTTCGAGTCGGCGAGCTTCCTGACCTTGTTCGTGTTCATGACGACGAAGCGGTAGTCGCCGAGCTCAAGCGGGGCATATTCGTATTCGAGCGTGGCGCAATCGAGCATCTCGGCGAAATTGCGCTTTCCCGTCGCGATGATGAACTGGTCCATTATGCCGCAGTTCACCCCCATGAAGTTGTGCTCGCTCATCTGCCCGAGCTTGGCAATCTCGATGCGCCCGATGCCGAACCCGAACGTCTCGCTCACGGCATACGCGAACCCGCACTCAAGCGCGGAGCTCGACGAAATTCCGCCGCCCGCCGGAACGTTCGACACCATCAGAATCTCGAACCCGCAGCCGAAACGGCATCCGCGCGCCTTCATCTGGCTGAGGATTCCGTTCAGGTAGTTCGCGTAGTCGTTCTTCTTGTCGAAGGCGAAATCGTCGTTTATGTCGAATTCGAACGTCCCGGGGAAGCGCACGTCGTTGTACACGACCTTCGTGTCGCTCCTCTTCCGTATCGCCACGTAAAGGTAGCGGTTGATTGCCGCGGGAAACACCTTCCCGCCGTTGTAGTCAATGTGCTCGCCGATTATGTTTATGCGCGCCGGCGAGGAGAAGACCGCGACGTCCTCGCCCCTGCCGCCGTAAATCCTGACGAATTCGGGAACAAGCTCCCTCGGGTCGTATTCCCTAGCTGTAAGACTCATCGTAACCTCCAAAAATGCCGCTGGAGACCGCGGCAAATAAGAATAAACCTGTCCGGAAACTTCATTTTCCGGACAGGTTACTTTGAAATGCGATGTTCAAAAACGTGCTGCTTGCGCGCCTTTGAACTCGTCGACCAGAGCGATAACGAAGTTATCGGACAGGTCTAATCAAAGGAATTTGTAAAGCGTCTCCGAGCGGTACACCTCGCCCGGATTCATAATGCAGCCGGGGAATTCCGCGCGGTTCACCGCATCGTTGAGGCGCTGCGACTCGAAGCAGATTCCGTCGTGCTTCGAATGCGTCATGCCGTCCCTTCCGCGGCTTCCCTCGAGGTAGTTCCCCGAATACACCTGGACCCCGCGCTGGTTCGTGAAAATCTCCATCGAGATTCCCGTGAGCGGAGAGGAAACAATGCCGAAACGCACCATCCCCGTCTCGTCGGCGCCCGTGATGTAGCAGTTGTCATATCCGCCGCCGATTCTCATGTCGCATCCGGCGATGTCCTTCCCCACGCTCTTCGCGGAGCGGAAGTCGAGCGGCGTCCCGGCTACGGGGAGAATCCTTCCCGTCGGGATGCACGCGCCGTCCACCTCAAGGAATTCGCCCGAGTCAATCTGAAGCTCGTGGTTGAGGATGCCCTCGATTTTCCCGCCCTCGGGCTTCGTTCCGTTGAGGTTGAAATACGAATGGTTCGTAAGCGAAATCGGCGTCCTCGAATCGCACGTCGCGGTATACCCCATGAAGAGTCCGCCGTCCCTCAGCGCGTACTCGACGGTTATGTCCACGTTCCCGGGGAACCCCTGCTCGCCGTCGGCGCTCCTTCTCCTGAAAATCACGCCGTCATCTGTCGCCCCGCTGCTCCAAAGCGCCTTCTCGTAACGGAACGTTCCCCCGTGCAGCGTGTTCGCGCCGTCGTTCGCGTCAAGCTCGTACCTCTTCCCGTCAAGGGTGAACCCCGCGCCTGATATCCTGTTAGCGACGCGCCCGACGACCGCGCCGCGGGAATCCCCGCACCCGTCGTATTCGCCGACGGTGCCGAATCCCAGCGCCACGTCGACCATGTTCCCGGAACGGTCCGGCACGAATATTGACAGAATGGTGCAGCCCAAATCGGTCGCGACGAATTTCATCCGTCCGTCCGACACGCTGTAGACGAGATTCTTCCCGTCAACGGATTTCTCAACAACGCATTTCATAAAACACCTCACACTTTCGAGAGGAAGCGCTCGAATGCGGCGCGCCCCCCATCATCGCACTTGAAAACGCCGGCATGCTCGAGAACCTTCGAGAACACCATCCCGACCTCACGCTGCAGGATTCCCCACGCCATCCGCTGCTCCACCTTCCCGTACTTCGCGCGAAGCTCAGAGAGCCAGTCGGCATGCTTCGACAGAACCTCGTCGCCGGAGATGTCCCGCCCGTCCACGAACGCGTCGGCAAGCGCGGAAAGCTCGTCCTTGAGGCGCGCGGGAAGGACGGCAAGTCCCATAACCTCAATCAGTCCGATGTTCTCCTTCTTGATGTGGTGGAGCTCCTTGTGCGGATGGTAGACTCCGAGCGGATGCTCCTCCGTCGTGATGTTGTTCCGCAGGACGAGATCGAGCTCGAATTTCCCGCCGCGCATGCGCGCTATCGGGGTTATCGTGTTGTGCATCTCGCCGCCGCTCTCCGCGATGATGAACGCGTCCTCGTCGGTGTACGAGCGCCATTTCTCGAGTATGCGGTCGGCAAGCTCGACGAGCCGCTCCGCCGAAGCCGAGGATATCCTCACGACGCTCAGCGGCCACCTGACTATCCCGACCTCGACGTCCTTGAAGCCGTCTATGACGACCATCTTCTCGTATCCGGCCTTCGCCATGGGGAATTCGTACGCCCCGCCCTGATAGTGGTCGTGCGACAGTATCGAGCCTCCGACTATCGGCAAGTCGGCGTTGCTCCCGAGCGTGTAGTGCGGGAATTTCCCCACGAATTCAAGCAGCCGCTCGAACGTCTTCCTGCATATCTTCATGGGAACATGCTCATAGTTGAAGACGATGCAGTGCTCGTTGTAGTACACATACGGCGAATACTGGAATCCCCATTTCTCGCCCGCCAGCTCAAGCGCTATCACGCGGTGGTTCGCCCGTGCCGCGTGGTCGAGCCTTCCGCCGTAGCCGACGTTCTCCTTGCAGAGAAGGCACTTCGGGTATCCTGCATTTCTGATGCTCTTTGCCGCTGCGATTGCCTTCGGATCCTTCTCCGGTTTCGAGAGGTTTATCGTTATGTCCAGCTCCCCGAACGGCGTCTCCGTCTTCCACTTCAGGTCCTTGCGGATTCTGTACCGCCTGATGTAGTCGGTGTCCTGCGAGAACTTGTAGAAGAAATCGGTGGCCTCTTTTGCGCTTCTCTCGTACCTGCTCCAGAATTCCCTTGAGATTTCGGACGGCTTCGAGACCATGACCGCCATCAGTTTCGTGTCGAAGATGTCTCTGTGCGTTTTTGTCGGTCCGGCGACTCCCTTCTCCTGCGCGTAGTCCAGCATTTCCGAAAGGATTTCCTCCAAATCGTCCACGCTCACTTCGGGAAGGGAATTGGCTTCGTCGTCGTTTTCGAATCCGTCAAGCCCGAGCTCCGAAAGGAGTCTGTTTTTCACGAACGCGACGTCCTCGCGCTCAATCAGTCCCGTCCTGACTCCATAGGATGCGAGCCTGCTGATGTTCTCATAGATGTTCATGCGGCCATTCTAACGTTTTTTTTAGGAAAAATACAACTGCAACCGATTGCATAGATTTTTCCGTATTTTCCGAAAATGGTCGCCGGTTTCCAAAAAAAAGCGGTGTTGTTCCTTCGATTCTTTTTGAACCAAACGGAGACGGCGCAGCCGTCGGAGTGCGGTAGGTGGGGTTCGGGGACGCTTCCCCGAGTTGTTCGTCAGGGCTTTCCCGGAAGCTCTTTTCTTTTTGGGCGTTATTTCCAAGACACTTTAGTGGCGAGGAAATGACGCCCTAAGAAGTCTAAGAAGACTAAGAGAGGCCAAAAAAAGTGCCTTTTTTCATTCCAAGTCCCGAACTGTTTCATTCCAAGTCCCGAACTGTTTCATTCCAAGTCCCGAACTGTTTCATTCCAAGTCCCGAACTGTTTCATTCCAAGTCCCGAACTGCTTTACTTGTGTACTGCGAAAAACGGTTCAAGGTACTCTGAATATGTATGTATGTTTTTTTTCATTCCAAGTCCCGAACTGCTTTACTCATGTACCGCAAAAATCGCGATTCTGCTCGTGATTTTATACGATACAGGAATTTCATTCCAAGTCCCGAACCGCGCGCTTTTTGTGTAGTCGTTTTCAGAACGCGTTGTGGTTCTTTCCCACGCTCTCGTCGTCCTTCGCGATGGCGGCAAGCTCCTCGTCGGTGAGGTTTCCCTCGTACTCGGGAATCATCGTCTTGTCGCTCTCCCTGTACACCCCGATTATGAATTCCTTCGAAGAGGCGTTGTAGGTGCATTTTTTGGGGGCATAGCGGAAACCTTTCAGGAGCCCGTTCCGCGCCATCTCGTTTAGGAGCATGTTCGCCTTGTCGACGAAAATCCGCATCTCGTTCGTGTTGCGGATTTTGAGGTGCGTGTTGAGGTTCTGCGGGTCGACGTGTATCAGCATGTCCTCCGCCTTTATCGTTATGTAGTCGCCGTTTCCGTTGTCGCGTTCCGCCAGATACAGCGCGTATTTCCGGTACGTTGTCGGGTACTTCCTCACCGAACGGTATTTCATGAACTTGGGGGAATTCTTGAACTGCCGTATCGAGGTCTCGAGCTTCGCCTGGAAGTTCGTCCCAATCTGCACGAACGGCCCCCCGATTTCCTTGAGCGCCGCCTCGAAAAGCGGGCCGAAGAACGTTATTTCTATCCCGTATATCTTGCCGAACTTCTCCGAGTCGTCCTTGCCGCTCTCGATGATGTCCTCGAGCTTGTCCATGAGCTCCTCGGCCATCGCCTCGTCGGCGTTCGTCTTCTTGATTTCAATCATCTGGTTCATGATTTCCTCCGTCTTCTTGTTGCGGAGGTTGCGCTGCCGCTCTATCAGGTTCTTGATGCGGGAGTCGTTCTTGTCCGTCGCCTCCTGATAGAGCGTTATCTGAATCGGAGACGTCCTGACGATTATCCCGTTCCCGATTGATATCGCCTTGACTGTCTTCGAGTCCTGCAGCTTGAGCAGCTCCTTGAGGAGCGTGTTCTTCGTCTCCTTCCTGTAGCTCCCCAGCGCGAAGTGCTTGAAGTCCTCCCAGGTGAGAGTCGCGTGCAGGAAGAAGCTGTCAGGGACCTGCTGAACTATCGGCTCTCCGTTTATCGTCGGGTTCTCGTTGCAGAGCATTGTTATGCAGTCGAAGAGGTACGGATACGCGCCGGCAAGCTGGTATGCGTTCGACTTGAGCTTGTCCGTCGTCAGCTTCCTGTTCTCGTCGATTACCGTCATCGACTGCGTTGATTTCTGCGTCGCCAGCTCCGTGGAGACGAGGTTCTTCGGGTATCTCAGGTTCGTCAGTTCTTTCATGTTCGTTCCGCCGCCTTTATCGTTTGTTCGGGATTATCTGCGTGTTCGTGACGATTATGTCGCCGAGCTTCTCGAGGTAGAGGAGGCAGTCCATGCCTCGCTTTATCCCGTCCGAGAGCGTCATGCCGTGCCTCGCGAAGAGGACTTTCAGCTCGGTTTTCAGCGCTTTTGGCATCCTGACGGAGACGACGGTCGTGTCGTCCGCCTTCTCCTCTCGCTCCGCCGCCGCCTTTGGCGTGTTCGCCTGTATGCTCTCTATCTGGCTTCCGATGCTTCCCGTCCCGGCTTTTGCCGGCTGCTGCGTGAGTTTGAGCGCCATTTATTTCAGAGCCTCCGCTATTCCCGCGAGCGCCGTGAGGGTGTCCTTCTTGACGTCCTTCACCATGTCGACCGCGCAATGGAGCCCCTGCGCCTTTTTCACCGCCTGGTCGACGGGGATGATGTAGAAGTTGTATCCCGACAGTTTCTGGAATTCCGAGAAGAACTGCTTCTGCTGGGAAATGCGCTCGTCCCTCTTGTTGAATATTATCTTGTTGAACAGCGGCTTGTCGTCGCCGAGGTCCTCCTGCTTCCTGAGCTCCGCGATGTTCGCGGTGAACGATTCCATTCCGTCGGCGCTGAACACGTCGAGCTCGAGGACCGCGACAATCTCGTCCGACGCAAGGAAGATGTTCCATTCCAGCGGGTTGAACGCGGGGCTCGTGTCAATGACGCAGTAGTCGAATCCTTCGACTTCAGCCGCCGCGACGACGTTCCTCTTGAATTCCTTGTGGTACTTCGGCGCCCGGTACAGCGCGTAGTCCCGAAGACCGCCGCCGACTCCCGCCGTCGGGAGAACGAACAGGTTCTCTATCCCCGTCTCAACGATTGCCTCCCTGAGCGTGCATTTTTCCTCGAGGACCTGCGCGAGCTCGAAGCTCAGGCTGTCGATGAGCCATGTTGACGTGTTCCCCTGCGAGTCGGCGTCGACCATCAGCGTCTTGCCCCTTTTTGCAAGCTCCGTCGCCACTGCTACTGCGGTGCTCGTCTTCCCTACGCCGCCCTTCTGGTTTGCGAATGTTATCGTTTTCATGATGTGCCTCTTTTTTCTGATGTATACAAACACACTACCATATTCTATTTGTAGTGTCAATGTATGACAACAAGAATACAAACACACTACAACACTACAAATACACTACAGAAAAAAATGCCGTTTTTTTGCTGTTTTTTGCCCCTGCGAGAACGGCCGTAGACGCGCCGGATTTTCTTTTTTGGGAAAAATATCAGCCGAAGAGGTTGGACGCAATGACGGGCGTTTTTATGCGGTTTACGGGGGTGTCGTTTTTTGCTTTTTTGACTATGTGTTTTTGCAACAATGTGGCGGCATATTCGAATCTTTTGGAACAGCCGGTTGGGGTATTGTTTTTTGTTCCTTCTTTTTGAAAAAAATGTCCGTCGGCAGGATGCCGCCCGTTATGCCGATTTGTCGGCAAACGGGTGTTGACAATTTTTGATAAGTGATATTAGTATCATCATTGTGATAGTAATTCTATCAGTATGAATTGATACCACTCATACTGATGAAAATCGACAAAAGAAAAACGGAGGAAAAAATTATGAGGATGACAAAACGGACGAAAAGGTTTTTTGCTGCGGCCGCGCTTCTTTCCCTTTCGGCGGGGATGACGTTTGCGGAGACGCACGAGCTTGTGAAGGCGCACACGCTTGAGAGCAGCGCGGGAACGATATCGTTCGGCGCGTGGGGACGCTCTACGTTTGAGCTGGGGCATTCGAACAGTTCGACGAAAGTGACGGTCGATATGACAAGCCTTGCGACTTCGGCAACTGCATCTGCGGAAAGCGATATTGCAGCTTACGAAGCGGCAAAAAGCAGCGGCACGCTGTCGGCTGTGAATGCTGCAGTCTCAGCTTTGGGCGCAGAGCCTGTCGGGACGGTGGATTTGGCGGATGACCAGAGCAATATTGCGGCTTACGGTGCGGCCGTCGCGACATATAAAGGATACAAAGCCGCGTATGACGCATATGCGGGCGGAAATACCGATACTGCTGCGGTTCTTGGAATTGCGCAGTCAGAAGGCAGCAAGTCAGGCGAGAATTTCACGAAATATGCGACGGCAAAAGGATTGATGGCGGCTCTTGAAGCCTTCGAGACGGACACTTCATCATCAAAAAACTTCGCGGGGCTGAATCCGGACTGGTCATACGGCTCCCGCGTCGGATTCTGGATTATCGGGCGCACGCCTGACGAGAAATTCGGGTTCGATTTCAACCTTGATTCGGACGCGCGCGCGCTGTTCGTCCATAAGCTGTGGGATTCGACTGAGGATACGAGCAAAATCAACTACAACGAGGACGGAAAATACGCCGTCGCAATCGGTGACCAGGCAAAAATCTGGGCGAAGATGGACAACCCGCTTTTCCAGACGAAAGTCTCGTTCGGGCGCATGAGGGAGAACGAGCTGAGGGGAAAAATCGGCGACTTCGGGCAGCGCGAGTCCGGCGACGTGAAGAGCGAGGACGACATCTTCCAGGAAATCTGGACTGCGACGGGACTTTTCGCGTCCGTCAAGGGAAACGAGGATTCCGTCCTCAAGGGATTCTACGCGAACGCCGCGATTGACCTTGCCGGCAACATCGGCGAGCTCCAAATCGGAAACGATACGATAAAGAACGACAGCGCCGCGGACAAGGACAGCTCTCAGTCGGTGGGCATGTACGACGCGTTCCGCACGGCGCAGGCGGGAATCGGCTACACCGTGCCGGGGCTTCTGCAGGTAAAGGCGCAGTATTGGGGAGATTCGATTGCGGCTTCTAACTACCGCTACGAGGCGAGCAAATATCAGGCTGCCCGCAGCGTCGGATACGATATGAACGATTATTACGGCCGCATGGAATTCGGAATCGACTGGCTCGGGTTTATGGGCGGTGCGAGCAGTCTCGGCGACCTCGATCTTGAGAAAAATCCGAACGCGGCTCTCATCGAGCTCGGGGTCAAGGTTCCGATTGTCACGCGCGAAGGACTCCGCGACTACGACCCGGAGAAATTCTACAACTGGTATTCCTGCCTCGGTGCGATGGGCGTCATTCAGAAGGGTTTCATCCTTTACAAAGGTCACTTGTGGGGCGGACAGGGAACGTCGAACCTCGGAAATTACACGGACATTTCCGGAAGCGGTTCCGGCCTGCTTACTATGGAGGCTGGCGACGGCGCGAACATCTTCATGGCGGGTGCCGATTTCCTCGCGGAGGTCTGCCTGAACCCGTTCGGGAAGCAGGACGTGTTCCTCGGGCTTTCCGGAAACTACAACATCACTTCCGCGAGCGCTGACGGGAAAGCGCTTGCGATGGGGCAGACGCAGCCGCTCGCTCTCAATGACCTTGAGCTCCGCCAGCACAATATCGGCGCGGAAATCTACGTGAAGAAGACGTTCGGCGCGAACAACTATCTCTTTGCCGGAATCGCCGAGAGGTTCTCGCTTTCGTCTATGGACGGAAACGTGGAAGGCCTTGTCGACCTTTCCTACACCTCCAAGAACAATAAATTCTACATGCCGATTGGAATCGAGATGTTCTTCTGATTCAGGGCGGAAAAAAATCGTATTATTATAGAAGAAACCGGACGAATCCGCGCTCATCTATGGCGGACTCGTCCGGCGGTGAGGATTTACTGGATATGCTTTCTGAAAGAATTGAGTACATGTACGAGGGGGCGGGGGAGCGCGACGAGTGCAGCCGGACCTTCGCGCGTTTTTCCATCAACAATCTCATTGGGCGGTTCATCCCCGAAGGATGCCGGTCGTTCTGTTTGGAGAATGACTTCTCCTTTTACGGTTCGGGCTGGCAGTCATGGGGATTCGGCGGAGAGGTCGCGTGCGGAAAGGCGCAGGAAAAGTATTTTCCGGTGATTCCCCAATGGAAACAGTATTTTACGCCCCCGGGAAGGCGGCGCGGGATAAGCCGGCGCGCGCTCGTCGGGTGCTTCATAATGTATTTGCGGTGGAACGTCGGCGGGCGGAACGTCTATCTGGCGCTTTGTTCCACGGGGAACTGCCGTACGGGAACGTCCGCGCTTCCGCCCGTGGTGTTCGGCGTGGACAGAAACGCGCGGGAGATTGCCTGCTCCGTCATATCCGACGGGCACGAATGGCGTCGCGGGGACAAAATCGCGGAGCTTTTCGTTTTCGGCGCGGACGGTTTTTTCGAGCTGAAGGATTCGGTGCGCGCGCTTTATTCGCATGACGACGGGGAGCGTTTCGGGCGGCTCTCGTTCCTCGGCGGCGGGATGATTGGCGGCTGGGAGTCGTGGTACAACCACTATGCGGATATAAACTGGAATCTTATCAGGGCCGACCTCGATTCGCTCGACACTTCGCAGAATATCGTCAAGGTGCAGTTCATCGACGGCGGCAAACCGTGCGTCTTCCAGGTCGATGACGGATGGGAGCGTGCGCTCGGCGATTGGGATGCCGACAAGTCGCGTTTTCCAAGCGGGATGCGCGCACTCGCATCGGAAATTTCGTCGAGGGGATATGTTCCCGGGTTGTGGCTCGCGCCGTTCATCGTCGATTTCCGCTCCGAATTCGCGCGGAACCATCGCGACTGGATTCTCTGCGACAAAAAAGGAAAGCCCGTTGCCGCGGGAATGAACCCGCTTTGGGGCGCGTCGTTCGGAAAGGAGCAGCCCTCGCTTCCGCATTCGTATTTCTGCCTCGACCTCAGCCGCGGCGACGTTCTCGATTACCTCGACTCTCTCATGGAAAAAGTAATCGAGGAGTGGGGATTCCGCTACATAAAGCTCGACTTCCTCTTTGCGGGGATGCTGGTCGGGAATTTCGCGCGCGAAGGCGCCCCCTACGAATGGTACGACAAGGCGGTGCGCGTCCTTACGCGGCGCACGGTGAACGCGGCTGGGGAGGGGGTCGCCTACCTCGGCTGCGGGCTTCCGTTCGAAAACTCGTTCAACGCATTCCCGCTTTCGCGCATCGGGCCGGACACGAAGGAAGCGTGGGACGTGGGCTGGCTGCGCGCCGCGCATTTTCCGGCACGGACGAGCGCGTTCGCGAACATGCAGAGCACGCTCGGGCACGCGTTTTGGGACGGCGCTGTTTTCCTTAACGACCCGGACGTCGTTTTCATGCGCTCCGAGAACATCATGCTTTCCGACAAGGAGAAAATCCTCATCGCGCTGGTGAATTTCCTTTTTGCGAGCCAGCTGATGTATTCGGACGACCCGACGGAATTCGACGTCTCGCGCGAGGGAAAGCTGACGGAAAAAATCTGCGGGCTTTTCGGGAAGTTCGGCGGAATCGAATTCGGCGTCGAGAATATCAGCCCGGTCGCTTATTCGGTTTTCAGCAGGAACGGAAAATACCGCGGGATAATAAATCTGGGCGACTCGCCGCTCCGCGCGGAGCGGAAGACGGTTGCGGGCGCAGGAACGGATGATGCCGCGCTTGAGCCGGTAATCGAATTCGCGTCGGGGCGCGGGAACGCGCTTGTCTTCGAGCCGCATTCGATTTCGCTTTACGAGGTCCGTTATGGCGGCGCGGAAAGAAAATGAGGCGGATTCCGGAAAAACACGATTTTAAGCAAGGGGGAAAAATGGACAGGACATCGGAAATATTCGGCAACAAGATTGACAGCAGGACGGTGAGGAAGGCGTTCGCGAGACAGCGGAAATTCCTGCGGAAATTCGGCGACGACAGGAACAGAGAATACCATCTTGCCGTCGTGGACAATCCCGTCCTCACGCCCGCATTCGGCGCGAAGGTGCTCACCCTTTCCGACAAGCCGCTCGGGAAACTGCCCGAGAAATGCGTTGTAATCGGAAACATCCGCATGGGGTTCGGGCATTACCGCATATCGATGGCGATGGCGAGCGCCGCGCGCGCTTTGGGCTACACCCCGCTTTGGCTCGACCTGAATTCTTTTCCCGAAACGACGGGCACGAAGATAATCGCCTATCAGAACAAACTCTATTCGATGGCGTCGAGGCTTTCGCAGAAGTCGAGGATGTTCAACAAATTCGTCTGGGATCCGCTCAACACGGAGGGGTTCAAGCGCCTCACGTACAACGCGGTTGATCAGGCTTCGTCCGAGCTGATGACGCCCGTTATGAGAGACCTTCCGCGCGACATTCCGTTCATCGCGACGCACGTCTGGCCGGCGCAGGCCGCGGTGCACGCGGGATTCTCGCACGTGGTGAACGCGATTCCCGACAACTGGGCGATGGCGCTCCACCTTTCCGAGGGCGCGCTCCATCTCGTGCAGACGCCGTCGTCGTATTTCTCGTACCGGACGCTCAAATCGTTCGCGGGCGAGAAAGTGCTTGCGCCGATGGGCGAGGACGACATTTTCTATGCCGGGCATTACATCGACGACGAATTCGTCTCGAACATAGAGAAGGACTGCGCCGAGCGGATTGCCCGCGCGGAATCGGGAAAACCCGTGCGCTTCCTCCTCACGATTGGGGGCGCGGGCGCGCAGGGCGACTATTTTGCCGCGCTCGTTCGGAAGCTCGTCCCGTTCATAAAAGAGGGGAGGGCGGTTCTCTACCTGAATATCGGGGATTACAAAAGCGTCTGGGACATGTTCGAGCAGAAAGTCCCGGAGCTCGGCGGGATTTCCGAGACGCACTTCGACGATTGGGAAGGAACGCGCGCGTTCGCCTCGTCCCCGGCCGAATCCGGCGTGCACGTGTTCTGCCATAAGGACATATTCGCTGCGGTCTACGCGACGAATCTCCTCATGCGCGCCTGCGACGTTCTCATAACGAAGCCGAGCGAGCTTGCGTTCTATCCCGTCCCGAAGCTCATGATTCAGCACGTCGGCGGGCACGAATGCTGGGGCGCTGTCCGCGCTGCCGAAATCGGGGACGGAACGCCGGAATGCCCGAATCTTGCCTACGCGGAGTCCATGCTCGCATCATTCATAGAAAAACGTGATATTCTCTTGAACATGAATCATGCGATTCTGTCAAACAAGAAGTCCGGGATTTACAACGGCGCCTACCACGCTGTGGAGCTTGCCGCCGACATGGATTCCGGGCGAAAGGAGTCCGTTTATGCCTATGCAGGCCGCTGAGAGAAGAAAGATTGAGATGGAGAACCTCCGCAACGAGCGTATGCGCCACATCGTCGAGTGCGCGTTCGGGTTGTTCGCGGAGAAGGGAATCGAGAGCATATCGATGAACGAGATTGCCGTTCAGGCGGAAATCGGGGTCGCGTCCCTCTACCGTTATTTCCAGACGAAGGAGGATTTGGCGATTGAGGCGGCGATTTATGCTTGGGGAGTCGAGGAGCGCGTTTTTTCCGGCGTCTTTTCCACCGAGGAGTACGGTTCGCTCAGCGGCCTTGAGCAGATACGGAGCCTGCTTGAGGTTTTTCAGGATGCTGTCGTCACGCAGAGAAGTTTCTTCAGCTTCATCTATTATTTTGACTCCTTCATAACGAAGGGGGATGTCGGCGCGGAGAAACTCAGGCGCTACGACGAAACCGTAAACGTGACGAACCAGCTCGTCATCAATGCTTTCTCGAAAGGCAGAAAGGACGGCTCGATTCATCTCGGGAAAAGCGGCTCCGCATTTCCCGAGGCGTCCGACCTCGAAATCTGCTTCACGATGATGCACTCGCTTTTCTGCGTCGCGCAAAAAATCGCCATTTCCGGGGAGATGCTCCAGATGGACAGGGCGTTTGAGGGGCGGCGGCAGATAGAGATTCTTATAAACATGATGCTTTCCGCGCTCGGCTGACGCGGGAATCGTGCCGGCGGGAATATTCCGCCGCAATCGAAAAGGAGGATTACAAAATGTTGGGTCTGAAAGAGAAGATATCGTATGGTCTTGGCGCCGTCGGTAAGGATATGGTCTATATGCTTTCCGCGAGCTACGTCCTCTACTATTTCGAGGATATCCTCGGAGTGAGCGCCGCCGCGATGGGCGTCATCCTTCTTGTGGCGCGTGTTTTCGACGCGTTCAACGATCCGATAATGGGCGTCGTCGTGGCGAAAACAAGGACGCGCTGGGGAAAATTCCGTCCGTGGCTTCTTGTCGGGACGCTGACGAATGCCGTCGTCCTTTTCCTCATGTTCGCGGCTCCGCCGTCGCTTGACGCGCGCGGTCTTGTCGCATATGCCGCCGTCACGTACATCGTGTGGGGCGTCACCTACACGATGATGGACATTCCCTACTGGTCGATGATTCCCGCGTTCACGAACGGCGGAAGCGAGCGTGAAGGTCTGACGACTTTGGCAAGGAGCTGCGCGGGAGTCGGTTCCGCGATTATCTCGATACTGACGATGGTCGCCGTTCCTGTTCTCGGAAAGATTTTCGGCGGCGCCGTTCCTGCCGGGCTTTCGATGCGCTTTCCTGAAAAGCAGTGGATTGAGCTGAACGGGTTCAGGTACTTCACGCTCGCGGTCGCAGTTCTCTTCGTCGTCTTTACGATAGTGATGTGCGTTTTCGTCAGGGAAAAATCGTCCGTGGACATGAAAACGGCATCTGTCGGCGAGATGTTCCGCGCGCTCGTCCAGAACGACCAGGCGATGACCGTAGTCCTCACGATTGTCGTCATAAACATCGCGCTCTACATAACGTCGAACCTCGTCATCTATTTCTTCAAGTACGACATAGGCGGAACGTCCTGGCACAACGGGTACGCGCTTTTCAACATGGTCGGCGGCGGAACGCAGATTCTCGCGATGATGATTCTCTATCCTTTCCTTCGCGGCGTCCTCAAACTGAACAACATCCGGATTTTCTACGTCAGCATATTCATGAGCATCATCGGGTACGTCGCGCTTCTTGCGCTCGCGACTATCGGCGTGTCGAACATCGTCCCGCTCCTCGTGCCCGGCGTCATCGTCATGGCGTCTGCGGGCGTGAACAACGTCATAATCACGGTTTTCCTTGCGAACACCGTCGATTACGGCGAGCTGAAGAACAACCGCAGGGACGAGAGCGTGATTTTCTCGATGCAGACGTTCGTGGTGAAGCTCGCCTCGGGAATTTCCGCGTTCGTCGCGTCGATAGCTCTTTCCGTGCTGAATTTCAAGCAGGCGGGCGGTTCCTGCATCGCCGAGTCGGGAATCGATTTTGCGGCCGGCGTTCCCGCGTCGTCGAAAATGGCGCTCCGCATGGTGATGACGCTCGTTCCGATTTTCGTTCTTGCCGCGGGTCTCCTTCTTTTCCGGAGCCGGTTCACCCTGACGGATTCCAAAATCGCCGAGATTTCGGAGAAGCTTTCCGAAAAGAAATCTGCCCGGGAATAAGTGCTTTCCCGTGAAACATTTCACGGGTTTTTCAATGCTGTTTCAATAATGCCTCGCCGGAAAAGCTGCAATCCGCGCGGGGCTTTTTTTGGGATGGTCTCGGAGCGAAAGTTGAAGTATAGTAGATTTGTCCGGAAGCCGTTTTCGCTTCCGGAACGGGGGCTTTTATGGTTTTGTACAGCGTCTCGAAAGGCATTTCGCTTGACGACATACGGAAAGAGAAGAAATTCGTGGAATGGGACTCGAAATTCGAGATGGGAATAGAGAAAATCGACTCGCAGCACAAAAAACTTGTCGAGTTGTGCGACGGTCTCTACAAAAAAATAATGGAGACGCGCGCCGACTCGTCATCTGACTGGCACGAATCGATGAAGGGCGCGCTCAAGGAATGCGCCGACTATGTTCTCGTCCATTTCCGCGACGAGGAAACCCTTATGAAAGCCGCGGGATTCCCCGCCCTTGCCGAACACAAGCGCTCGCACGAGATGTTCACAAAAAAAGTCGTCGAGACCGTCAAATCGTTCTCCGAACTTTCGATAACGGACGCGATTCAGTTCGTGCGCTTCCTGCATGAATGGATTTTCACGCACATCGCGCACGAGGACAAACTGTTCGCGAAACCCTGCCGCGACTACATTTCCGAACGCGAATCTCTCGGAGAACCTTTTTCGTTCTGAGTTTGCTTCGGCCTCACAAGTGCCCGCGGAACATGGCAGCTCAGTTCCGCGCATTTTTTGTCTGGCGGAGATTTGAAATGCGGGGTGGAATCTTTGCTGGGTGGGAGGGCGTTTGGCACACTTCACATACGCCACAATTCCGAACTTCCGATTTTTGTAGGTTCCTTCATGTCCGCACCGCAATCGAGAAAAAGATGGATTATTTCGTCTATCTCTGAAAAATTCCCCGACTTCTTTTTGAACATCCCCGTTTCCTGAATCTCCATTTTGGAAACAACAATAAAAGCGACGAGCGGCGTAATGTCGAAATTTCCGCTGTGCATGACGTTTTCTGCTTTTTTCTTGAACTCTGGCAAAAACATTTTCAGCGTTTTCCAATATTCATAACACAAGCAACGGAATATAAAGGAATCTGGCAGTTTTACAATTCTGCCTTTTGCGTCGCCAAGACACGGAACAAGCTGCACAAAATTTATATCATTTCCCTCCTAATTTTTTGAAGCAGAGTAAGCCTGTAGAATACAAATTCTATAGTTTTGATTTTAATTGTATAAGATTTTCCTTCTGTCTGGCTGTATTTTCCTGAATACGAGAAAATAACTCTTTGTGATGTTTCTCATCTTCGGCACGACGTTGAGCAAAATAGCGACTTAAGGTACTGTTTTTATCTTTCAGTTGCATCTTCATCCATTCTCGTACAGCTTCGATTTCTTCCTTCGTAAAACAGGTATCTTCAAAATCATCACCAAAAAAGTTCCAAATTCTTTCCATTTCGTGCTTTTCGTCAGTTTGTTGGTCTTTATTTTCTGGAAATATGCAATAAGTTTCGTCACCCTTTGAAAGGACAATATATTCCATTTGTCCCCATTCTGCCGTAGACCATGCCTCTACATCAGATATATCTACAGGAAGACCTGTTTCACTCCTGGGAAGCATAAGAGGCTCAGACTTTTCTTTTCTTGGTTTATTAAGACGTTTGATGAAAACTTTCTTTTGCTGCTCTACATAATAAATAATGTCATCTGAATCTTTTATTACATCCGCCTTATAAACAGTTCGCACTCTCCCTTCTCCTGCAACTTTCCTGTCAAAATAGGCAATTAGTTTAAGAAAGTCCTCCTGAAGATTGGGCTCTACTTTTTTCCATTCAACTCTTTTTGCAAAATTAAAAAGATAATAAATAAGATATTCATAAAAAAAATATACATCAGAAAATTCAGTAGAAATGTCATTCTGCATTTTCACTTTCAAAATGGCACAAACATTTCCTTTCACATCAACCGCCGCAACTCCACAGTTATTCCAGCGTCTGCCGGTGAAATAACGGATGCATGTGTTTGATGGGGCTTGGCTTTTTATTTCTGAATCTAAAATCTGTTTTTCTTCTTCTGTTGATTCTGTAAAATGAAAACTAAAATCAATCATCTTCTTCCTCTGCTTTTGTAGTAAAACAGGTTACAGTAAAATCGGTTTCGGGAGGCACTTATAAAGCTCCACGAATTCCTTAAAAAAAGGTTTCATAAAATCCGCACAACCGCCTGTTCTTTTTAATAATTTCAATTTGTGGTGAATTGAATCTATGTCTGCATTATAATCACCCATGTTAAGGTCACGAAGATTCGGATTTTTCTTTACAGGACGACCTTTGATAGAATTAATGTTATTGATATCATCACGAGCTTCGGCAATAAATGACATCTTGAAGGACATAGGCTTTTCGTGCCCGTACTTTTTATCTGTATTCTGACCTGTAGAAGCCATTAGAATAGTCATAAGCAAGCTACCTATAAGGTAAACATAGTAGTCATCATACAGAACTTTTGTATCAAGCTCTTTCTGTGATGGGACATAATCATGTGTTTCTGACAGTATACCGTCAAGCTCTTCCTGACTTAAATATTTTTCGTTTGTTTCCAACATATTTTACTCCCCGCTTCCAATCCACAAGCATTTCAAGATTTCGACATAAAAGATAAATAGTCATCACAAAATTAAATATAGGGCGATT
Organism: Treponema saccharophilum DSM 2985; assembly: GCF_000255555.1. GTDB lineage: Bacteria > Spirochaetota > Spirochaetia > Treponematales > Treponemataceae > Treponema_D > Treponema_D saccharophilum. The sequence continues at coordinate 92,461 of NZ_AGRW01000045.1, read as the reverse complement.
TTAGAATTCGTAAACGAGAAGCTTAGTTTTTTATTATGATTCCAGCAGTTCTGACATTCTTGCACGAATCTTTTTTACAAGCTTACTGATATAGCTTTTTGTGTAAGGATTGCCAGTTTCTTCATTAATCAAAATCATTTCTTTTTGTTTTTTTCCTTCAACAAGAAAACCAAGAATTTGAAGCTCAACAATGCCAAACAAGAACACAAAACCAATCACCCCCGCGAACAATGCCGCGAACATGCAGAACGCAAACAAAGGCACGGCGGGAACGAACCGTCAGTGCGACCAGAATCATGGCAACCGCGGAAAGCAGCTGAACCCGAACAGAAAAAAGTAAACTTCTCTTTTTTTTCTCGGCAAATCCGTCAACATTCCGGCGGATTGCGGCTTGTTTATCATAAGGAGGCATTCATGCTCAGAAAAGATTACGACTACACACAGGAGCAGCTGGACGACTACGCAAACCAGAACAACCCGAACAATGAGGAGTATTGGCATTCGCGCGGCCTTGATTATCAGAATCCGGATTTGTAAGACTAGGAGGTTTCGCATGTATTTTTCGCCACCAAGAAAAAGTTCGACTTGCTTTTCTAAAAGCGGGAATCCGCTCACCGAATACGACACGGTTGATGAAGCACAGTCGAGCGCGGACTACGAAAGGGAAAGAATCGGCTGCGATTTTGCTCCCTACCAATGCCCAAAATGCGGGAAATTTCATCTCAAACCGAGGGAATTTTTCGTTCAAAAACTGACCACGCGATGCTCGTGCAGTGACGTAAACGGGAATGCAAAGGACGCATACCCGACGAGGGCAGAAGCGGAAAAAATGGCGGGAATCCGCGCAAAGGCGGGAGTCCATCTTTCCGTCTACGAATGTCCCGAAGAAAACGGTTGGCATTTGACGAGCCATCCGTTTTGAATCAAAAAACGTATTTTTTGCCTGCAATCTGCCGGATTTTTTCGGTTTGCAGGCAATCCAGAAGGAGGCACACATGACAAGGAATGATTTTCGAGCAGAACTCAAACGCATTTTCACAGGCTACAAGCACATGACGTCCCGAATCGAATCGGAGCTGCAGAAACTCGGGATTTCGGTCAGCCGAAAAAGAAACCACGCGATATTGCAGGTTCCGAACGGAAGCGGCTACCGCTCGGTTTCGGTCAGCGTGTCCGGAAGCGACAAGCGCGCCGGTCTGAATGTCGTCACGGAAATCTGCCGGGCGATGTCATGATGGGGAAATTTTGGCAAAAACGCGGGGGATTTGTACGTTTTCTTTAGGAGGAGCATGTGAGAGAAAAACATAAAATAGGCGTCATTCACGGGCGTTTTCAGGGATTGCACAACGGGCATCTTGAATACCTGCTCGAAGGGAAAAAGCGGTGCGAGCGGCTGATAATCGGAATCACGAACTACACGGGAAACACGAAAGACGAGCGAATCAGCAGAATCGACACGCACAGGCTCGATTCCACCGCAAATCCGTTCACATTCTTCGAACGGCTTGAGATGATTCGGGCGGCACTTTTGGGCGAGGGAATATGCGAAAGCGAATTTACTATCGTGCCGTTTCCGATTGAAACCCCGGATTTGCTTTTCAACTTCGTGCCGAAAGACGCCGTGTTCTTCATGACGATTTACGATGACTGGGGGCGCGACAAATTCAAGACGCTTTCGGATTTGGGGGTGAATGTCGAAGTGATGTGGGAGCGCACGCCGGAACAAAAGCCGATAAGCGGAAGCCTTTTGAGGAAAACGATTGCGGAAGGCGGAAATTGGGAGAACCTCGTCCCTTCTTCGGTGGCGGATTACATAAAAGAGCACGATTTGTGTGGGAGAATTGCTGATGGAAAATAATATTCTTGGTTCTGAATCCGAAATAACGCAGGAAGAGTTCGGTGGCAAGGCGTTTGGACTGAAATGGCTTTTCGACAACAAAATCAAAGTTCCAAAAACGTATTTTGCGCGCGTTTTTCCAAGTGAAAATTCCAGCGATTTCGAGAGTTATGCAAATTCCACAGTTTCCGCGCTTATCGAAAATGCGGCTTTCAGCAAAAACAGAATCGCCGTTCGCTCTTCGGGAATAACCGAGGACGGCGCGGAAGAAAGCAAGGCGGGCAATTACAAAACGAAACTCAACGTTGATTTTGACAAAGATTCGGTTTTGGGCGCCGTTCGGGAAGTCGTTCACAGCGGAAGCCGTTCTGGCGAGAAAATGGGCGTCGTTTTTCAGGAGATGGTTGACGCTGAAATTTCAGGCGTGCTTTTCACGTCGAATCCGCTGACATATTCAAAAAAAGAATGCGTAGTCAATTTCAGGCACGGAATCGGAGAGGCTCTCGTTTCTGGAACCGACAAGGGCGAAAATCGGATTGTCGAAAAAGAGAAAATCGGGGAAATAAATGAAGACTGGCTGAAAGAAGTGTGCGAAATCGGCATTTTATCGGAAACGAAATTCGGGAAGCCGCTCGATATGGAATTCGCCGTGGAAAAAGGCAGCGGAAAACTGTATTTTCTGCAGTGCCGCCCTGCAACGGGAATCCTTTTCAACGAGAACTGCGTCAAAAAAGTTTCCGTTTCGGAGATTGGCGGAAACAAAAAAATAAAATCGCTCGACAAAATCGCGATGCGCCTGGCTGCCGAAAAACGCGGCGTTATGGTTTCGCCCGCTTTTGCGGTGTGCGTGAACTGCCTGACGGATGAGTTTCCGATAGAGAAAACTGAACTTGAACGAAGCGAATTTTGCACGGGATACAATGTCGTCGTCATTCTTCCGAAACTTACCGATTCAAAAATTCTCCGCTCGTTTGCCGGTGAAAAGCAGAATGTCTCAAACGCAATCGCCTGCAACCGCTACGGAATCCGCACGTTCCCGGAGCACGGCAACGTTTTTGCTACGCTCAAAGCGCTGTATGAAAAAGTGAAGGACAATTCCTGGATTTGCACGATGATAATCCAGGAGATTTTTGATCCTCTTTACACGGGAATAGTGCGGCGCAATGGCGATAATTTTATTTTGGAGATTGCACGCGGGCATTTCGTTGCGAAGGGAATTTTTCCGATGAGCCGCTATATAATAGATGAAAACAAAACAGTCTTGAACCGAAACGAGATTGTTCAGGAAAAATGCATACGCCTTATCGAAGGCTGCAGAATCGAGCAGAAATGCGGTGAGAAAATCAGCCTGACCGATTCCGAGATTTCTTCTGTCATCAGTGCGTTCTCCAGTTATCTCACGAAAGAAAAGTCTTTGAATCTTGAGATTGGCATCCTGAAAAAGGGCGGAAAAATCATCCCGTATCTCATCGATGTCACCGACGAGCAGAAATCCGCGAACGTCCAGGAAGATGACATTCTGAACGGCGTCATTTCACGGGGAAGCGGAAAGGGTGTTCTCGTGAGGCTTGAGCGGCAGAGCCTTGATTCATCGCTCGATTCGCATTTCAAGGATTCTTTTGTCGATAACGGCGAGACCGGCAGAAAGGAAATTTATTTGTGCGATGTGCCGGATATTGCCCTGAAAAACCGGCTCGGAAAAAACTGCGCGGGCTTTCTGTTCAAGGAAGGCTCGCTTCTCTGCCATCTTTCCGTTCTTCTGCGCGAAAAGGGAATTCCCGCGCTTGTCGGAATCGACGAAAACCGCTTCAGCGAAGGCGAGATTTATGAAATCGACACTTCGGTGTCTGGAACATGCGAGAAAAAGGTTTGGAAAATATGATTTATTTTGACAATGCTGCGACAACAAAAATGGACGGCGAAATCCTTGAAGCGATGATGAACTCGATGAAAAACAGTTGGGGAAATCCGTCAAGCGAACATTCTGCCGGCGAGAAAGCAAAAAAACTGCTTGAAAAAAGCCGAAACGACATACTTTCTTCACTCGGTCTTCCGAGCTGGAAGCTGATTGCAACGAGCGGTGCGACCGAGAGCAACAACCTTGCGCTTTTCGGCTTTCTGGCCACCCACAAAAAAGGGCATTTTATCACGGTCAAAACCGAGCACAAGTCGATTCTTGAGCCTGCCGAATATCTTTTGGAAAACGGCTTTGACGCGACTTTTCTGAATGTCGATTCAAACGGGCAAATCGATATCGATGAATTCCGCTCGGCAATCCGCGATGACACCGTATTGCTTTCATTCAGCTTCGTGAACAACGAGACGGGCATCATTCAGAAAAACTGGCGCGAAATCGTAAAAATCGCGCATGAAAACGGAATTGCCGTCCACACGGATGCAGTTCAGGCAATCGGGCATGTTGACGTTGAGTGGGAGCAGTTCGACCTGATTACGATTACCGCGCACAAAATCGGCGGGCCGAAAGGTATCGGATGCCTTCTATTGCGTCCGTCAGTTTCCTTGTCTCCAATCATTTTTGGTGGCGGACAAGAAAATGCAATACGAGGCGGAACGGAAAATGTTTCGGGTCTTTATGCGTTCTCTTTGGCAGTCAAAAAAATTGTTTCCGACATGAAGCTCGCGGAAATCCAGCAGATGAAAGATTTTCTCAAGCGAGAAATCAAAAAAATTGTTCCGGACGCGGTTTTCAACGGCGCAGGTTGTTCGATTCCGCATATTCTGAGCGTCACGATTCCCGATTTTGACAGCGAAAATCTGATTTCGGAACTCGACTTCAAGGGAGTTTGCGTTTCCGGCGGCTCTGCCTGCCTGAACAACGAAAACGCGTTCTCGCACGTGATTTATTCGATGACCGGCTCGGAAAAAAGCGCGCGGGAAACGATGAGGATTTCTCTGTGCAAAGAAAACACGCTTGCCGAATGCGAGGAATTCGCGCGGATTTTTTCTGCCGTCATTTGCGATTTCAAGAAACTAAGGAGCGCATGATGAACAAGATTTTCAATTTGCATTTTACGGATTTCTGCAATTTCAACTGCCGCTGCTGCTACGCCAAAAAAGACAAGAACTGTCTTTCGTTCGACGATATTCAGAAAATCATCGAAAACATTGCCGGTTATTTCGAAAAACACGGGATAACGGATGGGCGCGTGAACATTGCGGGCGGAGAGCCGACTACAAGCAAAGACTTGCAAAAAATAATCGACGCTGTCGTCTCGAAAGGAATAAAGGCTTCGCTTATAACGAACGGAATTCTTCTGACAGAGGAATTCGTCCGCGAAAATGCCGGAAAACTTACGATGATTGGGCTCAGCATCGATTCTCTGAACGACGGAACGAACAGAATTCTCGGCCGGTGCGAAGGCGTGGGCGGAAGGGTTTTCGATTACGGAAGGCTCGTTGCTATTTGCAGGTGCATAAAGGAGTGCGGCATAACGCTCAAAATAAATGTCGTCGCGTCGAAATTGAATTTCAACGAGGACATAAAGCGGCTTCTTGATGACGTCCGGCCGAAACGGTTCAAGATTTTGCAGATGCTTCCCACGACACCGTTCGCCGAGGAAAACGCCTTGTCGGAGTCTGAATTCGACAAATATGTGCAGAAATATGATGGCTACAATCCTGTTACCGAAAAACAGGAGAACATAAAAAAAGCGTATCTGATAATCGACTCTTCGGGTTTCGTCACGACGAACAACCTGCATTTCGACAAAAAACACAATGCGCTCGAAAAGTCTCTTGACGAAATTCTGGACGACATCGATTTTGATTTCGAAAGCGAGGCGGCACGCTACAAATAGAATGCGAAAAAATACCCGCCATTCCGATTTTTCAGCATGGCGGGTATAAAAAATTCACAGTTTAAGCATTAGCCTCTGCCGAAAGATTTTTGTTTTTCTGGGCAAAATCGGCTGTTGCTGTAATCAAGACGTCGCTTGAAGAATTCAAGGCGGTCTCCAGCGAATCCTGGATGATTCCAATCATGAATCCGATGCTCACCATCTGCATCGCGATGTCCTGCGGAACGCCGAGCATCGAGCACGCCATCGGAATGAGGAGGAGGGAGCCGCCGGCGACACCGGACGCGCCGCACGCTCCGAGAGTCGCCACAATCGAAAGGATGAGCGCGTGGAGAATGTGCACCTCGATTCCGAGCGATTTGGCGGCGGCAAGCGACATCACCGTAATCGTGATTGCGGCTCCGTCCATGTTGATTGTCGCGCCGAGCGGAATCGAAACGGAATAGAAATCCTTGTGGAGGCCGAGTTTCTCGCACAAAGCCATGTTGATTGGAATGTTCGCCGCGGAGCTTCGGGTGAAGAAGGCCGTAACCGCGGATTCACGGAGGCATCTGAAGACGAGCGGATACGGATTTTTCTTGAGACTGACGGCGACGATGAGCGGGTTGATGACCAACGCCTGAAAAAGCATGCACCCGACAAGAAGGACGATGAGCTTTCCGTAAGACGTGAAGACCATGAGTCCCTTGTCGCTTACGGTCGTAAACGCGATGCCGAGAATGCCGAACGGAGCCGTCTGGATAATCCACGAAATCGTCACGGAAACGGCCGTGGAAATATCTTTAAGAACGGTTTTCGTAGAATCGTCGGTGAATTTTCTGATTGAAAGACCCGTCAAAATCGCCCAGAAGAGGATTCCGACATAGTTCGCGTTCATTACGCAGGCGACAGGATTCATGACCATGTTCGTCAGAAGATTCGAGAACACATCGCTCAAAGAGCCGGGTGCGGACATCTCCTCGGTGGAGGCCAGGACCACTGTAACCGGGAACATATAGCTCGCAAGAACAGCAATAAGAGCCGCTATCAAGGTCGAAGCGATGTAGAGGGCGATGACCATTGTGAATCGTTTTCCGAGGTTCTTGCCGGCAACGGAAAGAGAGCTTATCACGAGAAGAAGAACGAGAATCGGAGCGACGCCCTTCAAGGCACCGATGAACAAGGTTCCGAGAACTCCGATGAATGACGCCTGCGGAAACAAAAGCCCAAGCACGATGCCAAGAACAAGACCGATTGCAATCCGAAGGACAAGCGGCACTCCAAAAACTTTTTTGAGAAAGTTCATTTTTTAGACTCCTAAAACGAAATGCGGGGATTCTACCATAAATAGGAATCTCTTTTTATAGACAATCCCGCAAAAAAAAGCCGCCCGCCTGCCGATTTACGGAACAATTTTCTCGGAGAGGGCGCAAGATTCGGTTGGCTTCCGGAGTTTCCTGACAGCACATAAAAAAGTGCCATTCCGAACTCGTTTCGGAATCCATGCTTCGGCTCCGCGCAACGACCTGCTCGTGCCGTCTCCGAAATCTGACCTGTCAGACTTTGAACGTTCCCAGGACTTCGGCAACTTTTGAGATGCTGCCGCTCGTTTCCGCCGATTTCTGGTTTATTTCCTGCATCGTCGTGTTGATTTCGACGACACCGGCCGTCATCTCGTTCATTCCGCTGTTGATTTCGGCGGTGAGGGATGCGAGCTTCGACATCTCGTCGAGAATCTGCGTGCTGCCTTCGTTCATCGCAGCCGCTTCCGTCTTGACGTTCGCCGTGTGCGCCGTGATTTGTCTCATCGCATCCAGAACCTGCTGGCTTCCCGCGCTCTGCTCTTCCATCGCGCTTTTGATGACCTCTTCCTGCGTGCTGACCGCCTGCGTGTTCGTGAAGATAATCGCGAACTGGTGCTGGATGCTTTCCGCGCTCTTCGCGACCGTCGCGATGAGCTGGCCGAGCTTTGAGAGAACGTCAGAAATGTGCTTTCCCTGCGCGCTTGAGTCTTCGGCGAGCTTCCTGATTTCGTCCGAGACGACCGCGAATCCTTTGCCTGTCTCTCCCGCATGGGCCGCCTCGATTGCCGCGTTCATTGCGAGCAGGTTCGTCTGCGACGCGATGTTCTGGATGATTTTCGTCGCGTCCATGAGCCCTTTTGAATCCTCGCTGATTTTCTGCGTCAAGTCCACGGTTTCCGCGATGAGCGTCCTGCCTTTTTCTGCCGAATTCGTGAGCTTTTCCACCGTTTCCGAATTCTTTTCGAGGATGGCGGTAACGCTCCTGATGTTCGACACGAGCTGGTCAATCGCACTTGAAGAATTGTCAACGCTTTCGCTCTGGGAATCGATGTCGGTGTTGAGTCTCCTGATTCCCTCGACGATGCTTTTCATCGTCGCCGTCGTCTCCTCGACGCCTGCCGCCTGCGATTCCACCTGTGAGCGCATGTTCTCGATGTTCGCGGAAATCTCCGTTGTCGCGCTCGCCGTTTCGTTCACGTTCTCGGCAAGGTTCTTCCCGATGTCGTGCATCGTCTCCGATTCAACCTTTACCGAGGAAATCGATATCGAAAGCTTTTTCATCACGGCGTTGAAATATTCGGAAAGCTCCCCGATTTCGTCCTTCGACAGTTTCGGAAGCCGCTGCGTCAAATCCCCGTCGCCTTCCGAGATGTTCTTGAGGATTCCCGTGACTTTGAGGAGCGGGCTTGCGATTTTTCGACCGAAAATGCCCGAGGAAATTATGCTTGTCGCAATCGCAATCGCAAGGAACAAAAGCAACGCCCTGACAATCGCCTTGTTGCTCTTTTTTGATTCGACATCCGGCACGACTACGACATAATTGAGCGGAATGACGCCGTTCTTCGACGCGATTGTGCGGATTTCGCAGCCGTGCCCCTCGATTCTCTCTCGGAATGAAATCTCCTGGCCGTTCCTGAACTGCGCCAAGCCCTTGATTCCGACTTCCCTGATGTTTTTGAACAGATTCGCCGAGTGGATTGTGTCCACAAGAATCGAGCCGTCCGCGTCGCACAAAATTATCGAAGTCTTCTTGTAGTCGCTTCCCGAAATCGAGCGGAACAAATCTTTCAAATTCGACAAATCGGCGTCCGTCGTGACAACTCCGCGAATCTTCCCGCCTTCTGTTTTCACTGTCCGGCTTGCGACGACGACCGTCTCGCCCGCGCTTGTGGTGTACGCCTTCGAGAAATGCACCTTTCCGTTTGCCTTCACTGCGTCCGCGTACCATGAGCGCGTCCGGCTGTCGTAATTGTTCGTGCGCGCGACTTCAGGATAGCGCGTGAATGCTCCGTTGCTTTCCAGCGCCAGGCTCATGCCCAAAAGCTCCGGCTTGTTGTTCACGAATGCGCGCGCCAGCCGGTACACTCCCGCCTCGTATTCTCCGTTCTCAAGCGGGGTCATCGCGATTTTTCCGCTCGCGTCCGTCATGCCGACATACGATTTGATGTTGTCGTTGTCCTCTTTTATCAAATTCGTTTCGGAAAAAAGCTTGACCGACGTTGCGATGCTCTCAAAATAGTTCCGCATCGTGACGTCCATAAGGTTGAGCGACTGATTGAGCTTTTCGTAGAACTGTTCGTTGTTGAGCGCGTGGACGCGTGCATAAATGATTGTTCCGAGTGCAATGATGAAAGAAAGCGTGAGCACCGTAATGCCAATCGTCATTTTCTTGACGATAGAGAATCGAATAGATGTTTTCATGTGCCCATTGTATACAGCTTATATTTTATTTCATCTTAAAAAGCGGATTTGTCCGCCGCCTGGTAGGAGAGGGTGGGGGAGAGGTTTTTAGCCAAAGGCTGTTTTGTAAGACAGACACAACCTGTTTTGTAAGGCAGGCTTAGTCTGCTTAAAATTGCCACACGGATTTGAAACGACTAACGTCGTTTTTGCAAAACGAATTACGTTAGTAATTCGGAATCCGTGTGGCAATTATTTTAACTAAACACTAAACACAAAAGGCTTTGCTATTCGCTGTATATCTTTATCAAGTGCAAGAGCCGCTGCAATATCGTCGCCGTCGGTTTTCTGCACAAGCGCGATGATATTCTGCAAGCCGTGGCGAATATCAAGGTAGTTTCTTACATTGCCATTGTCGTCTTTTCCGCGGGCAAAGATTTTCCATTCTCGGAATTTAAACACAACGATTTTGTCGCCTTTTTTGATGGCGATTTGCACTGACGGCATTTTCGCATTTCCGTTGCTGTCTTTTTCTGCCTTGAGCAATAGCTGATACTCCAGTTTTGTGCCTGCAAAGAAAGATTCAATGTCCTTTTCAATAAAACTATCGCTTGGCACGCCCTCCGACGAAACAAACGTGTTTTTGCTGTCGTTGTAGCTGTTTCTGTCCCCGCTGAACTCAATCAGATACTTTCCGTTTCCGCTGGCTGGCGGTTTCAGGCTCATTTCACTCTGTTCGCTCAACTCTCGTAGCTTTTCAAACAAAACAAACTCGTCTGTCGAAATCGGCTTTAGGCTGTTGATTGCGTCGAACACGGTCTGCGCGTCTTTTTGAGTCGGCTTCATCTTCATATTCACGATAAACGACGCACCAAACGGCAACTTCACGCGGTAGACTTTGCGAGCAGGGGAGTAGCCATCACATTCGTCGTATCCGTATTGCCAATCAGACAAAGCTACTTGCACCAAAGCGTCCGCGCTCGCTTTCTTCACGGCTTCGATTTTGGCTTCCTTTGCCTTGACGAAGTTCATTGCATCGTACACGGTTCTAGCTCCGCCCGTCGCGCCGTCTGGAGTAAACTCCTTTTTCCAGCTAGATTTGCTGAAACCGTCAACAGCCTTGTCGCTCACTTTCTCGATTTTGCCCAAGAACTCAACGACGGCGTTCTCCACACTTTTCGGGAACGCATTTGCTCCGATTGCCTTTACTTTGTCGGTAATCTGATAGAGCGGCTTCCCGTCTTTCTCGCCCACAGGAACAGCACGGATAAGCCGCTTCGTGCTTTTTGCATACAAACAGCCAGAATCAAAAGCGTATTTCTTGTTCTCTGCGTCCACGCTGATTTCTGATAGTTTGTCCAAATACGCAAATGCACTATCTTCGATTTTCTCTGTGTCTTTGCCGATGGTGAGTTTTTTGAGTGGGCAGTCTTTGCTTGGTCTGCCGTTGCCAGCAAATGCAAACTTCTCGATTGTCGCTCCGTTGAGTTCAGCTTCCTCCAAGTTCCCCATATCCTTCAGCGCACCTGTCATGATTTCAGCTTTTGAAAGCCATCTGATTTTTTTCACGCCGGAATCCAAGAAGATTTCGTTGCTTGCTTTTTCCACAGTCGCAGGGATTTCTATCTCTTCGAGTGCAGTGCAGCCTTTGAACGCTTTTCCGTATATTGCTTTCACGCTTGCAGGGATTTTTATAGACTTTAGAGACGCACAACCCTCGAATGTATTGCTTTGAATCATGTCGAGATTTTCAGGCAACTCAATGGAAGTCAGCTTCTCGCAGCCAGAAAACGCCGAGTCCCCGATACCGCCAACAATCCGCGTTTCTTCTTTATTTTGCCAGCCGATGTATTTTTCTTCCTTATATACAAGCTCTTTCGGAAGTTTCACGCTCTCCAAGTTCTTGCAGGATGCGAATGCAAATCTTCCGATTTCAGAAACGCCGTCGGGGATTTCCACGCTCTTTAGCGGAGTGCAGTCAAATCCATCCACCTCTTCTATGCCAGACGGGAACACCACGCTTTCGATGTTGTTCCCCGAAAATGCACTGCTCTCGATTTTCTTCAGCGACTGTGGCAGTTCAATAGCCGTGAGATTGCACTTGAAAAATGCCATCTCGCCAATTTCCTCAAGCCCACTAGGAAGCTCAATGCTTTCCAATGCCGCAGAACCAAAAGCACCAGAATTGATTTTTTTCACGCCCGCAGGAATCTCGATTTTTTTGAGCGATGAACAATGACTGAAGGCAGAATTCGGTATCTCTGTCAAAGCTTTCGGCAATTCGACCTTTTCCAACGCCGTACAGCTCGAAAAGCTGAAATCACCGTTCGCCAAAGATTCTGGCAGCTTGATTTCTTTGAGAGCCGAACAGAATGGGAACGCGTCTTTTATGCTTTCAATTTCCTCGTTCAGCTCCACGCTCTCCAAACTCTTGCAATGTCCGAATGCATAGCTGTCAATCTTCTTCAAGTCCTTTGGACAGACAAGGCTCTTCAAGCCGCACTCTTGAAATGCACGGTCATCGATTTCAACAAGATTACCCGGCAAATCTATCGCTGTGAGCTTTTCGCAATGCGCAAATGCCTGCTTCCCGATTTTCACCACGGAGTCGTTCAGCTCCACGCTCTCCAAACTCTTGCACTGTCCGAATGCATAGCTGTCAATCTTCTTCAAGCCCTTTGGACAGACAATGCTCTTCAAGCCACACTCTTGAAATGCATTTTCAGCGATTTCAGTAAGATGAGCAGGCAAGTCAATCGCCGTGAGCTTTTGGCAAAATGCAAATGCCTGCTTCCCGATTTTCACCAACGATTCTGGCAAGACCACCTTTTCAAGCGTGTTTTTTGCGTCATAAAAAGCTCCCTCGCCAATCTCCGTAACTCCCTCCGGCACGACGATTTCTGTTATGCTCGGATTGTTCGCGACAATCTTCTCAACATCAAGTTTCGTATATTCCATTTTTTTATTCTCCCTTTTTCCAGTTCTGCGTATCGATTGCAAATGCTTCCAGCCATTTGACTTCGGCTTGCACTTCTTCTAGCGATTTTGCAGCGGCGATTTTCTCTGCGGAATTTTTCAGCATCTCAAAATCAGAATCGATTCTGAACGGGCTGTATGCGTATTTTGGATACTCTGCCTTGCAGACAACAACAAAGCGGTCTTGTGCCACCAACTTTACGATGTGGTTTTCAACCGTCGCTTTCACGTCAGTGCCTTCGAGCTTTTTCTCAAGCAAAACTTGTATCGTTGCGTCGTCAAAGTCTGCTTTTGTGAGTTCTGCTTTCAAAATCTCTTTGTTTTTATTGCCGACGTTCCAAATGTTCTCAAGATATTCGAGCTTGCTTTCTGTCGCCTCGTCGTGCTCCGCCGTGAGTGCCGCAAACAGAGCCGTAAGAGCCTCTTGCTCTTCAGTCTTTTGCTTTTTCGGATAAAAGAACTCGATTTTGTATTCATACGGGAGCTTCACACTAATCGTCGAGCCAACGCGCGGTTTTGTAACTGCCTTTGTTTCCACGTCCAGCCCGTCAAGCGCACTCATCGCCAAACCGCCCGCACCAACCGCCGCCACAGTTGCGATTTTCTCTTTTTTGAGCTTCTCTTTCACCGCGTCAGAACTGTTGATGTCGTAGTTTTCAAGGAAAGCAAGCAGGTTTTTCGAGCATGTGATGTCTATCTCGTAATCGTTCCATCTGTCTTTTTTCGGCAGCTTGATTTTCTTGAGCGATTTCGGCATCTCAAGCTCAATCACGCACGGCGGGAAACAGTTCGGCTCAATCTGCTTTATGCAATCGGGCAAAGCGAGCTTCGTTTCTTTCGTTCTCACTGCCAAAAGCCTACCAGTCTTTTTGACATAGATGATTTCGGCTGTTGTTTTTCCGTCTTTCTCGATGTAGGTCTTTGCGATTTTTGCGTTCTCGCCCACAAGGATTTCCGCACTTTCTGGAATCGTCAGAATATCCAGCGGGTCAAGACTTCCAAGCTCATCGGGGAAAATCACCGTTTTAAGAGCAGGCAAGCCTTTCAAGCACTTGTTTATCGTTTCCACAATCGGAAGTTCTACCGTCTCAAGAGCAGGGCAGGAGAGTTCTTGTCGAATATCACGCCAGACTGTGTTTGTCTTGTCGACTCCAATCTTTATATTATCGTGGAACGTGTGCGAACCAAGCTCCTTTTGCGTGAACTTCATTCTGACCGTTTTGAGCGAAGTGCAGCCGCAGAACTTGGCTTCAAACGATTCAACTGTCGCGGGAATCTCAATCTCCTCAAGGCTCTCCATTCTGTCAAAGGCAAAATGCCCGCCATAGTTCGCACCTCTGATTGTTTTGACGCTTTCGGGAATCGTAAGCGACTTTATCTTTTTGCAGCCGGAGAACGCATTTCCGCAGATTTCCTCAACGTCGTCGGGGATAACCACGCTTTCGGCGAACCTTGCGCACTTTTGGAGCACTCTGCTTTTGCTGTAGTTGGTGGTGATGTGCAGAGTCGGCACTTCCCATTCTCCGTCGGCGCATTTCACGCTCTTCGCACTCGTTTCAAGCATTGCATATATGTTGATTATCTTTTCCCACTCGACAAGCGTGCCAGAATATTCAATCACCGTGAGATTCTCGTTGTTCTTAAACGCCATCTCAATAGACGTTATGCTCTTTGGAAGATGTATCTCTTCAATCGACGCATTGTCGGCAAAAGGGTAGCTCATAAAGCTCGTAACACCCTCAGGGATTACCACACAGCGCGGATTTTCTGCAAGGAGCTTTTGTGCATCCTCTTTTGTAAAACTTGTTTCTTCCATAATAACTTTCTGCTCCAAAATCGTTTTTCAAATTAGGTTGAATGCCGAGTTTTGCAGTTTTGCATCGGCCCGACATTCAATTTTAACACGTATTCGTTTTTATTCGTCGGAATAGAAAATTAAATGCTAGATTCCTTGTCAGCACATTCGTTGCAAACCGCTCTAAACGATATTAGTATAGGAACCATGAAAATCCGTGCAATTCTTTTTCTTGCATCATGTTTTGCGTTTTCGTCGTGCATGAGAGTCGGCAATGTGAAGTCGGCGGAGACGGCAAAAGAAAACGCGCTCGAAACGCTTGAGCAAAGATACGGAATCCCTTTCGTGTATGTGGAAAATGTGCGGGGAGTTCCGTTCGACATGGAAACATACCGCTATTGGCATAGTCCGGGCAGTTTCTTCAAGGAAAAATGCTACGGAGAAAAGGCTGTTCCGCAGTATTACGGAGGGCAGCTCGCGCTAATCATGCACTACATTTTCGACGGATTCGTGGAACCACAGGAGTCGGCTGGAAAATGCGGTTTGGGATACAGGGTCACCGTCACGAAGGACAGCGTGAAGGACGCGGCCTGGGCGTATTTTGTCCTGCCGAAAGTTCAAAACGCGCTTTACGAGATTTGGAAGAACCGGCCGAAAGACCTTCCGTTCACCGACAACTTTCTTGTGACGGCGGAGCCTGACGCGATTTTGCTTCCAAAGAAATTCAGCGAGATGAGCGAAGAGGAGATTGCGGAGATTTGCCTGGAAAAACTCTACGCCACGATTCACATCTACCTTCCGCCTTCTGGATTTTGGAAAAGGATTCAGAAAGATTTTATCGTCGCGTCGGGACAGTACGGCGGGGACTATAAATTTTCAAAAGACAAGGAATTCGATTTCGAATTCAATAGACAGGTGGAAAAGCTTCAAAAAGACATTACTGCGGCGAGGGAATTTCTTTTTGAAAACGGAAAGGACATTTTGAAGCACATTTCCCTGCGGTATGCGATTCATCTTGACGACGGTTTCATGGGAATGGACGGCGTAATCGGAACGGACATTGCAAAAACGGGAGGTATGCTCGATGCGGCGATAAGCGCCTGGACGCAAATCGACAGAATCGAGCGGATTTCAAGCTACTACTACGAGAGCGGAAAAACGCGCGAAGATTCCAATTGGTTCCATTTTCGTGAGGGAAACTTCTTTCAAGACGGACGAATCGGAATCAAGCGCATAGACCGAAAAGAAATCAGAAGACGCGAGGGCGACGAAGAATCGGCGAAAATTCCGCCAGGTACATTTTACACGATAAAATATACGGGCGAAGTGCGCGAGTATGCGGACGAGATTCGCGAGGAAGAGGTCATCGACGACGGCGGCGGATTCGGCTTCATCATCGACGGCTCTCCGATTGGAACGACGCTTGTCTTAAAATGCAATCGTCCAGTCTCCGGCATCATAAGAATTGAAAACGGATATTTTGAGAAAGAGAGCGAATTGGATTACGGACGGCTCAAAAAGCTGACCGTGACCAACATGGCGAACGGAAAGACGAAGGAAGTCTCGCTTTTGGACCGCACAGGCGAGCAGATTCTGGATTTGCGCGACATAACAGAAAAAGGAGCCTTCACGAATGTCTATGAATTCCGAATCGACGAAACCTACAAAGGCAAAAAATGGAACGCCGCCGCTTTTTCGTCCTGGAGCGCGGACTTGGAGGATTTGAAAAAGTCCCGCTAGAAACTGCGTTCGCCACTGAGAATCCATCAAATGATTTCGCAAAATAAGTTTTGTTTTCGGGCGTTCCGTTTTCGCGCATCTGTTACATTTTCGCCGATAAAGGTAAAATACACTTGCTTTTGCTGGTGCATCAGTCGCATCGGGCATTATTAGAAAGAAAAAACGGAGGATTTTCATGGGCATAATCAGAAAAGCATTGTCAGTGTGGGCGGCAGGATTTTTGCTCGCGTCGTGCGCGAGTAACGATGTTCCCGCACCGCAATGGGCGTCGGATTTGAGGGGCGCGTATCCGGAAAGCACGTATCTTTCTGGGCTTGGAAGGGGAACTTCCCGCGAGGAGGCGAAGAACGACGCGGCGTCGGAGCTGGCGCGCTATTTGCGCTCGACCATCCAGTCGCAGACGAACGCTTCGCAGTCGATGACGCAGAGCGGGAATTCCACCGAATCGACGAAATCGATTGACCGCTCGCTTTCGGTGACTTCGAACGTGGAGTTGAGCGGACTTGAGTACACGGAGCCGTATTTCGACAAGGCGGAGAAGAAATGGAAGTGCGCCGCCTACGTTTCGAGGGACAAGGCGTGGGAGCAGGTCGTTCCTGCCGTCGAGGGCGCCCGCACGAAATTCCTCTCGCTGTACAATGACGCGCTTTCGGAGGATGAGCCGCTTGCGAGGTGCCGCAGGCTTGGAGAGGCGAGAAGCGGCGGCTCGGATTTCATAAACGAGCTTGCGTTCGCGCGTCTCGTCAACCTTCAAAAAGCTTCCGTATATGACGACGACAAACGCAAATACGACGGAATTCCCGCGCTTCAGGCGGAAGTTCGGAACGGGCTTTCCGTTTTCGTCACCGTTGACGGGGACCATGCCGGAATAATCGTGGCATCTTTGTCGAAATCGCTTTCCGAAAGCGGCTTTCGGGTCGTGAAAAAAGAGGCCGACGCCTCATATGTCGCGCGCGCGTCAATCTCGGACAACGCCGTCGGGAACGAGCCCGTCGCCATTTATCCGTCGCTTGAGCTTGACATCCGCTTGAAAGGCGGAAAATCAGTCTACGCGAAAAACCTTGCCGTCGAGAAGAAGACCGTCTCGTATGAGCTTGACACCGCGCGGAGAAAATCATACCCGCTCCTGTCTGACATGATTTCGTCGTCCGTGACCGCGGATGTCGGTGCTCTCCTCGGAACGCGCTGAGAAGCATCGGGAATCTGTCGAGAGAATATCCCGCTTTTTCGGCGGGATATTCGGCCTGCTCGGAAGCTGAAGTTTCCGGACAGGTTTGCTGTAGTTTTAACCAGAAAAAAATCGGTCATCGGGCAAAGCCGAGTTTACCAGTTCCTGCATGGCAATGAACGGGCTTCTGCTCCGCTCAGGCAGCTTGGAGGCATACCTTTCGTAATGCCGCAGTCCGTTTCTTGAATTTTTCTTTCGTTTGCCGCCATCTTTATCAAGATGAAGTCAAGGATATTTCTTTTTTCTGCCGACAATAATAAATATGGCTGCCCGAAGCCGTTGCGTCCGGCCGCCGTATGAAAACTCCGTTCCGCTTTTGTTTGAGCGGCTTTTGCGCAATCTGCCGTATTCCCTATGCGGCGGATTCATGGGAAAAGAATGAAAAAAAATGTGTTTCTTCTGCCGACTGTGCTGGCCGTCATTTTTACGGTGATTATACTGCTCGGTTCGTTCATTTGGTTTTCCGCGAACACGGACGCGATGATTGAATCGACGACATCTTTCTACCTCGAGACGAACGCCCGTTCCCAGGCGGCTGCTTTCCAGACGAAATTGTCGAGCTACGTCGAATTCCTCGAACTTGCCGCCCGCGCATGGAGCGATATCGATATGGAGGATTCCAGCGTCGTGATGGACAATATGTCGCGCATGAAGGTTTTCGGGAATTTCAGCAAGGTCACCGTCATAATGAAGGACGGGCGCATGATTGATTCCGGGCGGAATGTGCTCGGCGATTTTTCCAAGACGCCTTTTTTCAGCCGCGCGATGGAGGGGCTTTCTACGATATCGGATTCCGTCCAGTACGGAGGCGACGACGGCGATTTTTTGACAATCTCCGTCCCGATAATCAGCGGCGGCGAGACGAAAGGCATCATGTACGGGCAGTTTCCGCTCTCCGCGCTCGGAGAGCTCATCGAGGCGGTCGGTTTCCAGCAGACGAGCACGAGCCTCCTCCTTTCTGGCGACGGGACGATTCTCGCGCGCTCATCCGGCTCGTCGCTCGTCACGGACAGAATCCTCAATTTCTACGACCTCGGGACTTCATGGGGAATAGACGGAGAGAAATCCCTCGTTGACGTGAAGCTCGACATCATAGGCGGGAAGACGTTCACGATTCCGTACCAGAGCGGCTCGCGGGAGCGCCTCGCAATCCTGACGCCGGTGAACATGAACGGATGGTATTACGCAATCATCATCTCGCAGGAAGTCATCCACGCCCAGAGCAAGACGCTTTCGCTGAACCTCCTCATCGTTGTCCTCATGCTGAGCTTCGCGTTCGTCCTGCTGTTCCTCGCGATACTGAATCTCATCAGGCAGAATTCCATCGTCGAGATGGCGAACGACCGGTTCAGGATTGTCACGACGCAGACGCAGACAATCGTCTTCGACTACGACTTCCTCAAAGGCCGCATCGAGCTGAACGGAAACGCAAGCTTCATATCGCCGTCCGCGCGGGAGTCGTATTCCCACGACGAGATTCTGCGCATCCTCTGCAGGATTCTGCACGAGAACGACCGTTCTGTCGTCAGCGAGCTGAAATCGATTTACGAAAGCAGAAAGCAGTCGATTATGCGCGAGATGCGGATTATGTGCGCGGACGGGAATTACTATTGGTACAAAATGACGGGGACGGTCATCCGCAACGAGGACGGCGAGCCGATACGGTTCGTGGGGAATTTCGTCAACGTGGAGGACGACGTAATGAAGG
The DNA here is from genome assembly GCF_000255555.1 of Treponema saccharophilum DSM 2985. Classification (GTDB taxonomy): domain Bacteria; phylum Spirochaetota; class Spirochaetia; order Treponematales; family Treponemataceae; genus Treponema_D; species Treponema_D saccharophilum. The sequence goes on along the minus strand of NZ_AGRW01000045.1, from coordinate 73,676 downwards.
AAGAAATCCTCAAGAAAAAAGCCGAGCGCGATACGTTGTCCGGCCTTCTGAACAAGGGCGCGTTCACGAATTACGTCACGCGGGAGCTTTACTACTCGAAAAACGAATGCTGCTACGCGTTCTACATAATCGACCTCGACAATTTCAAGAAAGTGAACGACACGCTCGGGCATATCGTCGGCGACCATGTCATCTCGTCGGTGTCGCAGAAAATCTGCACCGTTTTCAGCGAGAACGATTTTGTCGGCAGGATTGGCGGCGACGAATTCGCGGTTTTCATGAAGTTGCCCGCTTTAGGCAAGCAGCAGTGGCGCGGCATAATCGGCAAGAAGGCTGCCGCGCTCTGCAAGTTCATCGACGAGGTGTATTCGGACGGGAAGAGCAGCGTGCGGATAACGTCGAGCATCGGAATCTCGCTCTATCCTTATGACGGGCGGAATTTCGAGGAGCTGTACGGGAAGGCGGACTTGATGCTCTACAACTCGAAGAACAGCGGCAAGAACAAATTTTCGATATGCGAATGATTTTTCGCGTCGGGAAGATGGCGGGAGATGAGGATGGCAAGGATGTCGGGAAAACGCGGGGAATCGATTGTGGCGCGGCTTGTAATCGCGGCCGCCGTCTCCCTCATGGTTGTTTCGTCGTGCGAAAAAAATGCAAAACTCAAAATCGGGAGTATACTGTTTGACGGGACGAACGAATGGTTCGTCGAGGCAATTGCCGGGATGCGTGATGCCGCGAAGGAATTCGACGTCATGCTCGTTGAGGCGGATTCCCATTACGATGTTTCCGTCGAGCGCGACCTCGTCAAGGAAATGCTCAAGGACGACGTGAAGTCAATCGTGATATGCCCGCTTTCCGTGGAGGAGTCGGGGCGCTCGTTGAGGCTCGCCTCGGAAGTCGATGTGCCCGTGGTGACGTGGAACAGCGTCGTGCAACCGCGCCCGGCAGTGCAGGTAATCGTCGATTCCACGGAGCTCGGGCGCGCGACCGCGCTGTGCCTGTGCCGGTTCGTCGAGGAAAACGGGCTTTCCGATGTGCGCGCGGGGCTTGTGATTGACGATTCCTTCTCGATTGGGAAGGAGCGGTGCGACGGATTCAGGGACGGGCTCAAAACGCTCGTTGACGCGGGAAAGCTCCGGATTGTCAGGCAGATTCGCGGGAACCTTTACGAGCAGGCGAGCGTTTCCGTCGTGAAAATGCTTTCGGAGCATCCCGACATCAATTTCGTCTGGTGCTGGAACCAGATGTCGCTCATGGCGGCGGTCGACGTGATAAAGCGGCTCGGGCGCGATGACATAATCGTCGCGGGAACCGACATGAGCATGTCGCTTGCCGAGGAGATGCGCGGCGGCGGGAACCTCCTCTTCGTCACGACGCAGCAGCCTTACATGCTCGGCTACGAGGCGGTGAGGAATGCCGTGCGCGCCGCTAAGGGCGAATCCATAGAGCCGACCGTAGTGATTCCGACTTTGACGTACACGCGGGATGATTCGGAAGGGCTTGACGGGTACATGAAGTCGCACGCGAGGTTTGTGGACAAGTGATTTTGCCGTGGCGAGAGGAAAATGATATGAGATTCAGAAAATACACCAAGGTTTTCCACGTTGTTTCGTTCGTTTGCAGCGCGTTCTGCATAATAGGGGCAATCGCGCTTCTGTTTTGTTCCGTCTCGGAAAGCGGGAGAATTGGCGAGGGCGGGATGATTTCCGTCCCGCTTATGATTCTGTCGCTCCTGTTCCTCGCGCTCTCGATTGTCTTCGGCTCGGCGGTGAACGGCGCGTCCCTGCGCGAGTCGCGCGCCTTGCGCAGAAAATACGAGCTTCTTGAGGAGCAGCTCCGGTATCAGGTGGAGTACGACGAGGTGCTCGACATCCTGAACAGGCGCACGATAACGGAATATCTCCGCCTGAACATGACGGAGGACGACGTGTATTCCGTCGTAATCGTCGACATCGACGGGTTCAAGAGCATAAACGAGAACTACGGGCACTCGTTCGCGGACAGCGTTTTGCAGTACCTTGTCGCGGTGTTCAAGTCGATTTCCGATGAGGTCGGCTGGAAGCTTGCGCGGTACGGCGGCGACGAATTCCTGTTCGTGATGCCGGGGGCGTGTCTTACGCGCGATTCCGAGGAAATCGGGAGGATAATGGACGCAATCCGCTCTCCCATCCCGCTCGGTTACGAGACGCTTACGATAACGGCGAGCATCGGCGTGTCGAATTCCGACGGCGTGACGCTTGCCGAGCAGCACATAACGAACGCCGAGTGCGCGATGTACGAGGCGAAGTGCTTGGGGAAGAACGGCATCGTCGTCTATGGCGACGAGATGAAGGAGCGCGCGCGGGAGGAAATCCGCATAAAGGAGAAGCTTCAGGCTGCGTTCGAGAACGACGGGTTCTTTATGGTGTACCAGCCGCAGATTGATGCGCGGACAAAGGAAGTGTCCGGTTTTGAGGCGCTCGTGCGCATGAAGGAGCCGGGAATATACCCGGGACAGTTCATTCCCGTGGCGGAGCGGAGCGGATGGATTTGGCGCATCGGACGAATCACGACGGAGCTTGCGATAAAGCAGCTTTCGGAATGGAAAAACGGCGGCAAGACGCTCCATCCCGTCTCAATCAATTTTTCGAGCAACCAGCTGAACGACCACGGCTACGTCGATTTCCTCGCCTCTCTCCTCGAAAAGTACGGCGTTCCCGCCGAGCTTGTCGAAATAGAGATTACCGAGGGGATGTTCCTTGAGAAAAGCGCGCTTGCCGACGGGCTGTTCAAGCGCTTCAAGGAGCTGGGAATCAGGATTCTGATGGACGACTTCGGGACGGGCTATTCGTCGCTCGGCTATCTCACGTATATTCCCGTCGATGTCATCAAGCTCGACAAGTCGCTCGTCGATGCGTATCTTGTTGACGGCAAGGATTCGTTCATCAAGAATATAATTACGCTCATGCACGACCTCGGGAAGGAGATGATAATAGAGGGCGTTGAGGAAAAATGGCAGTTCGAGCGCCTGCGCGAATTCGGCGCGGATACGATACAGGGATATTATTTCTCCAAGCCGATTCCGGCCGCCGATGCTGTCGATTTCAGGGTGAAGGAGGGCTGATTTTATGGATGGTCTTTTCGGTTTTGTTGTTTCGCGCGCGCCGTTCTTCTGGCTCTTTGTCGCCGTCGCGATGTTCGTCGTCGAGGGAATGACGTTCTCGCTGACGACGATATGGTTCGGGTGCGGTGCTTTCGCTATGATTTTCGTGTCGTTCCTCGGCTTTCCGTTCGGCGTGCAGTTCCTCGTTTTCATCGCGATTTCTTCCGCGCTGCTCGTCTCCACGCGCGGCTTCGTCGCAAAAAAGCTCGCCGTCCGCCACGTCGCGACGAACAGCGACAGCATTGTGGGAAAGAAAGTCCGGCTTGCTACGGGGATAACGGCGGCTGAGAAGGGAAGCGTCAGGATAAACGGCGTCGTCTGGTCCGTCACGAGCGGCGACGGCTCGGAAATCGCGCAGGGAACGGAATGCGTCGTCGATGAGATACGCGGGGCGACGCTCGTCGTTTCGCGGGCGCAGGAAGGCTGACGGATTTTTGTCGGGAAAAACGGGGATTGCTGATTCCCCGGTTGATGTCCGGAAATTCCGGACATTTTTTAGCATACAGGAGGTTTTATGCCAATATTTACGATTGGAATCGCATGTGTCGTGGTGCTCGTTCTTATCATCGCGAACATCCGGATTGTCCCGCAGTCGGACGCGTTCATCATCGAGAGATTGGGGACGTATTCGTCCACCTGGCAGACGGGGCTCCACGCGAAACTGCCGTTCATCGATTCCGTGTCGAACAGGGTTTCGCTGAAGGAGAAAGTCCTCGATTTTCCGCCGCAGCCAGTCATCACGAAGGACAACGTGACGATGAACATCGACACCGTCGTCTACATGCAGATAACAGACCCGAAGCTCTACACATACGGCGTCGAAAATCCGATGACCGCCATCGAGACGCTCACCGCGACGACGCTCCGCAACATAATCGGCGAGCTTGAGCTTGATGCGACGCTCACGAGCCGCGACGTCATAAACACGAAAATGCGCTCAATCCTCGACGAGGCGACCGACCCGTGGGGCATAAAAGTCAACCGCGTCGAAGTGAAGAACATCATGCCGCCCGAGGCGATACGCGACGCGATGGAGAAGCAGATGCGCGCGGAGCGCGAGCGCAGGGAGAAGATTCTCGTCGCCGAAGGCCAGAAGCAGTCCGAGATTCTCGTCGCGGAGGGAAAAAAGCAGTCGCGCATTCTTGAGGCCGAGGCTGAGAAGGAGGCGAGAATCCGCCGTGCGGAAGGCGAGGCGAGGGCGATTCTTGAAGTCCAGAAAGCGACCGCCGACGGCTTGCGGATGATTCGCGAGGCGGGAATCGACGATGCCGTCATAAAGCTCCGGAGCCTTGAGACAATGGAGAAGGCTGCGAACGGACAGGCGACGAAGATAATCGTCCCCGCCGATTTCCAGAACCTCGCGGGAATCGTCTCGTCGATTTCGGAGATTGCAAAGGGAAGCGGAAAATAGCGGCTTTCGGAACGGCCTTGTCGGCGCCCGTTTTCTCGGGTGCCGATTTTTTTTGCCGCCTTGAACATAGGCTGCGTTTTTGCTTTCATGCCGGACGAGTGTTCCGCGAAATCCTTTTCCTCGTCTTTGCAGCAGAACGGAGCCGAAGCAAGGATTTCGGGCTCGTTTTATGTATCGGCATTATTTCCGGGCGTTTCCTTTATGAGCCGCTTTCCCGCTCTTTTTCCGCCGTCTTTGCTGAATAAAAATCGATTTCCTGCTGGATGTATTTGTCGAACTGCACCGAGCCTTCGGGAATCTCGTCGGAGAAAGCGATGTTCTTGTATGCGGGCGCGAGCACGACCGTTATGAAATTCCTTGCAAGCTGGGAAACGGCGTCGTTCAGGTAGCCGAATTCGCCGCCGTCGGAGAGCGACTTCTGGTATTCGTCCTCGAATTTCGCGAGATATCCGTCGACGATGTTCTTCGAGAATGAGTCGTTCAGCACCGTCACCGTGTCGAGCACAGGCTCGCCCGTCGGTTTCGCCTTCCGGTATGTGCAGTGCCTTAGCTCCTTTATCGGCGTCGCCGTGATGTTTTTCGACGAGCCGATGAATTTCGGCGTGATTCCGGAGACAACGACGGAATCGTCATCCGTCTTCTTTATCATCACGCCCGCCATGTCCACGCCGAATTTCGCGTCGATGTCGTGCGTGCTTACGACGAGGACTTTGTCGTTCGCGAATCCGGCATCGACAATCCCGAGGAATTTCCGCTGTTCCGGCAATGAGACGGGCTCATCGTGGACGACCGTCTGACGGAGGTTCGCCTTGAGGAGCGCGACTTCCGCGATGTCGTGCATTTTTGCGACGCTTGCCTGCGTGTTTTTGAGGAGGGCAAGCTGCGTGCGCATCGAGTCGATTTCGATTTTGCGTTCGGCAGCCTCGCGCTCGAGCTTCTTCGTTTTCATTTCCGCTTCCAGTCTGGAAATCTCGCCGATTCTTCCCGCCCTCGCTTTCGATTCGATGAGCGAGTCGAGCGAGAGCGTCGCGGGAACCATCAGGATTGCTGTTCCTGCCGCGGACAGCACGATTGCCGTGTGCGCCGGAAGTTTCGTCCTGAGCGAAACCGATATCAGCTCGGCGATAAAAGCGAATATGAGGATGACCGATATGAAAAACCATATCAGCGCGCCTGTCTGCTCTAAAAAAGCCCGTGCGTTCAGAAAGATATTCTCCATTGACTCCTCCTTTCCTTTTTCCGCGCATAAAAAAACGCGCCCGAAAAGTCCATAACCTTTCGGGCGCGTTTTCATCAAAAAGAAGCGGTTGACGGGAGTCGAACCCGCGTCACGGGCTTGGGAAGCCCGGATAATAGCCGTTATATGACAACCGCAAAAGCGAGATTAATATACATCATCGCTTTTTTTTGTTCAAGTGTTTTGCCCGAAATTCTGAATAAAAACGACCGATTTCAGCATTTTCGTTCGTTGATTCCGAACCTGTTTCGGAATGACGGTTTCGTTTCCGGACAGCAGGTTTGCCTGGCTAGAATTCAAGCTCAAGCTCGACTGGGCAGTGGTCGGAGCCCAAAATATCGGCGTGGATTTTCGCGTCTGAAATACGCGGCTTGATGTCGTCGGAGACAAGGAAATAATCGATTCTCCATCCGGCATTGCGCTCGCGCGCGTGGAACCGGTACGACCACCAGCTGTAAGCGTCTTTGAGTTCTGGATTGAGCGTTCGGAATGTGTCAATAAATCCGCTTGCGAGCAGTTCCGTCATTTTTGCGCGCTCCTCGTCCGTAAATCCTGCGTTGCGCCTGTTCGCGGACGGATTTTTTATGTCGATTTCCTCGTGCGCGACGTTCATGTCCCCGCAGACGATTACCGGCTTTTTCGCCTTGAGCGAGACGAGGAAGTTCCTGAAATCGTCCTCCCACGCCATGCGGTAATCGAGCCGTTTCAGTTCGTTCTGGGAATTCGGCGTGTAGACCGTGACGAGGAAAAAATCCGCGTATTCGAGCGTGATGACGCGCCCTTCCGTGTCGTGCTGTTCGATTCCGATTCCGTAAGAAACGCTCAGCGGCTCGTGCTTCGTGAAAATCGCGGTTCCGGAGTATCCTTTTTTCTGCGCGTAGTTCCAGTATTCCTTGTAGCCGGGCAAATCCATCTCGATTTGTCCCGCCTGAAGCTTCGTTTCCTGAAGGCAGAAAAAATCCGCGCCGAGCGAATCGAATGCTTCCATGAAATTCTTTCCCATCACGGCGCGAAGCCCGTTTACGTTCCAAGATATGAATTTGTATTTCATGATGTGATTATACCAGCTACGAAAACGGTCAAAAAGGGGAGAAGCAGTTGTATTTTTCGTTGATTGAAATTATTTCAGCATATTTATTTGTATTTACCAGCGTTTCTGTTCTAACAAAAAAGTGCATTCCAATGCTTTCGGCATCTGGGAATGCACTTTCATCAGATGAACTCACATCAAAGGCAATAGGCATTTCTGAAGAATACGCAGCCGGCAGAGCGAGATATTTACAGAGGGCTAAAAAGTTGTTACTTATTTTTTCTGACCGTAGTAAGCGTTCGGTCCGTGCTTGCGTTGGTAGTGCTTGTCGATGATGTACGGTGGCAATTGGGTTGCGGCAGGATTTACCTGCAGAGTGATTGTCGCCATTTTTGCAACTTCTTCAAGAACTGCGGCGTTGTACACGGCTTTGTCCGGTGTAGCTCCCCATGTGAATGGCCCGTGTCCTGCGACCAAAACCATCGTTGTTTCTGCCGGGTGCAAACCTTCGTCGGCAAAGTGCTTTACGATAAGGTTTCCGGTCTCAAGCTCGTAGTTTCTTGTGAGAGCGTCTTTTGTAATGTAAGGCGTGCAAGGAACTACCGACTGAATGTGGTCTGCGTGCGTCGTTCCAAAAAGCGGAATAGGACGTTGTGCCTGTGCCCAGCCCACGGCGTAAGTTGAATGCGTATGCACGATTCCGCCGATTTTGGCTCCGCCTTTTACAGCCCATTCTTTGTAAAGAACAAGGTGCGTGTTTGTATCGCTTGAAGGATTCAATTCACCCTCAACAACCTTTCCGTCCAAATCGACAACAACCATGCTGTCAACTGTAAGTTCCGGGTAAGCGACTCCAGATGGCTTAATCGCAAAAACACCTGCGTCTGGGTCAAAAGCCGACACGTTTCCCCAAGTGTAAATTGCAAGTTTTTGAGCCGGAATCTGCATGTTTGCTTCGTAAGCCTGCTCTTTTATTGTCTGAAACATACTCATATTTTTTGTCCTTAGTTTTGTCATGCCGAAAGGCTTTTACAAAAAAACTTGTTTCGGCATGACGTAACTCTACTATATTAGCGTTTTGCGTTCCAGTAAGCGGCGTTCCAGCGGAGTTCGTTACGAATCTGAGGAATTGTAGTCTCTTTTCCGATTGCCACGCACTCAATTCCGACCATCTCAGCCCAGTCCTGAAGCTGCTCGCGTGTGATGATGTTCGAGAATGCAGTGTGGTGTCCGCCGCCTGCGAGAATCCATGCTTCTGCAGAAGTTGCAAGGCTCGGATACGGCTGCCAGAGCATTCGTGCAACTGGGAGTTTTGGAAGCGGTGCTTCTGGCGGAATTACGTTGATTTCGTTGATTACGCAGCGGAAGCGGTTACCCATGTCAACGACAGCGGCAACGAGACCTTCGCCTTCGAGTGTGTTGAATACGAAGCGTGCAGGTGGCTCTTTGTCGCCGATTCCGAGGTGATGAACTTCGATTTTTGGTTTTGAGACAGCGATTTCTGGGTCAACTTCGAGCATGTGGCTACCCATGTTGGCTTCTTTGCCTTTGACAAGGTTGTAAGTATAGTCTTCCATGAATGCGTTGCCTTTTTTGCCCGCAACAACCTGACCTGCCGTCATTGCCTTGAACGTTCGGACGAGAGCGGAAGTTTTCCAGTCACCTTCCGCACCGAATCCGTAGCCGTCTGCAAGAAGTCTCTGAATTGCAAGACCTGGAAGCTGCTTCATTCCGTGCAAATCCTGGAAGTTGGTGCAGAGTGCTTTTCCGTCGTTGTCCTTGAGGAATTTTCTGAGGGCGATTTCGATTTTTGCCTGCTCTTTAATCTGACCGATAACAAAATCCTTGTCGAATCCGTTTCCACAGTCATATACGATTTCGTATTTCTGATTGTATTCGTCGAAGAGTGCGTCAATATCACCCTGGCTAACTTCGTTCATGTACGCTACGAGGTCGCCGATTCCGTAATACGGAACACTCCATCCGAATTTAATCATTGCCTCAACTTTGTCGCCGTCAGTAACAGCAACTTCGCGCATGTTGTCTCCGAAGCGGATTACGCGGAGCGTTTTTCCATCAGCAACGGCGCGGGCAACTCGCATCCAGTCAGCGATTCTTTTCTGAGTGCATTCATCTGCCCAGTGACCAACGATAACTTTTCGTGGCATGTCCATTCGGCTTGTGATGAATCCGAATTCGCGGTCTCCGTGCGCACTCTGGTTCAGGTTCATAAAGTCCATGTCCATCGTTGCGTAAGGAATTTCCACGTTGAACTGAGTGTTGAGCTGCAAGAGAGGTTTTTTGTAAGCGTTCAAGCCCGCAATCCACATTTTTGCAGGGCTGAATGTGTGGCACCAAACGATAACGCCGGCACATTTGTCGCAGGCATTCGCTTCTTCAAGAGTTTTGTGGATTGAAGATGGCGTCAAAAGAGTCTCTTTCCAAACGAGTTTGCAAGGAAATCCTGCTTTGGCGTTAAGCTCATCAACGATTTTTTTTGAGTCGATGGCAACCTGTTTTAATGTCTCCTCTCCATACAAGTCTTGGCTTCCTGTAAGAAACCAAAATTCAAACTCCTCTAATCCTATCATCTTTTTTTCCTCCTTTTTTGATGATTAGTTTTTTTATAATTTTTTCGACTTTGCCCACCGGCTTATTCAATCGATTCGATAGCAGCTTTTTCGATTGCCAAGCCTTTTGTGTAGCGTGCGAAGAATTTGTTGAATCCTTCAATGTCATCTTGTTTTGGCGAAACCGTCGTTTTCTTGCTTGTGGCAAATACTTTTTCGGCCAGCCATGCGTCAAGAGTCTTTCCGCCACCGTTCACGAGATAGCTTGCCAAAACAGCCATTCCCCACGGACCGCCCTCGCCAGCAGTTTCCAGTGCAGAAACAGGGGTGTGCAATGCAGCAGACATAACGGTAAGTCCAGTTTCCGCGGTCTTGAAGAATCCGCCGTGACCTGTAAGGCTGTCAATTTTTACGTTTTCTTTGTCAAAAAGAATGTCCATGCCGGTTCTGAGCGCGCCGAGAGCCGTAAAAAGTTGTGCGCGGATAAAGTTTGGCATTGTAAAGTTTGCGTGCTGCGTGCGGACAAAAAGCGGTCTGCCTTCCGTAAGACCTGTAATGCTTTCTCCAGAAAGATAATTGAACGGTAAAAGCCCGCCGCAGTCTTTGTCACCTTCAAGAGCGGCTTTTAAAAGCGTTCCGTAGAGCTTGCCTTTGTCAACGTTGCAGCCAGTTGCCTTTAGAACCTCGTCAAAGAGATTTACCCAATGGTCAAACTCGCCCATGCAGTTGTTCGCGTGGGCCATCGCCACGAGCGCGCCGTCAGGCGTTGTGACCAAATCAATCAAGCCGTTGTAAGCTTTGCTCAAATCCTTTTCGAGGACGACCATCGCAAAAACCGAAGTTCCTGCCGAGACATTTCCCGTTCGTTTTGCGACGCTGTTTGTCGCAATCATTCCAGTTCCGGCATCGCCTTCTGGCGGAGCAAGTTTAGCTCCGGCTTCAAGCTCGCCTGTTGGGTCAAGGAGTTTTGCACCGTCCGCGGTGAGCGTGCCTGCATCTTCGCCTGCAAGAAGAACTTTCGGCAGCAAATCTTCCAGTTTCCAAGCGAATTTTTTGTCAGCAACAAGATTGTCAAATTTTTCTATAAATTTTTTGTTGTAATTTTTTGTGGCAGTGTCAATCGGGAACATTCCGGAAGCGTCTCCGATTCCCAAAACTTTTTGGCCTGTGAGCTTCCAATGAATGAATCCCGCGAGGGTTGTAAAGAAAGAAATGTCTTTTACGTGCGGCTCTTTGTTCAGAATTGCCTGATAAAGATGCGAAATGCTCCAGCGTTCCGGGATAGGGTAGCAGAAGAGCGAAGAAAGTTTTTCTGAAGCTTCGCCGGTAATCGTGTTGCGCCACGTTCTGAACGGAACAAGAAGCGTACCGTTCTTGTCAAAGGCAAGGTATCCGTGCATCATTGCCGAAATTCCAAGTGCCCTGATTTTTTTGAGGGCGACACCGAACTTTTTCTGAACGTCAGATTTCAAGTCGGAATACGCCGATTGCAGACCCGCAATAATCTCTTCCTGCGAGTAAGTCCAGATTCCGTCTACGAGGGAATTTTCCCAGGTGTGACTTCCTTGTGCGACTGGCGCGTTCGTTTCGTCAATCAGCACAGCCTTGATTCGTGTCGAGCCGAATTCGATTCCCACAATCGCATTGCCCGATTCAATGAGGTTTTTAATTGCGTCCATGTTTTCCTTCTGTTTTTTTAGATTGGCTCCCATTGTAATTCGGTTATTTAAAAATGGCAAAATAATTATAAAAAATATATTTTTTGCACTATAGCGATAATTCTTGACTTTATAATATCTCGTTCATAAAATGAGGCTTCTAAAAAAATGAAATTAATAAAAAGTCCGTACATGATTTTTGCTTCGCTGCTCGCCGTTGCCGCGCTTTCGTCTTTTGCCGTCCTGCTTTTCATAACGCTCGGCGGAAAGAAGGCGGAGAAAAAAAGCGAGCGGCTGATTCTGGGGTTCTCGCAGATTGGCTCGGAAAGCGCGTGGCGAACGCGGAACACGCAGTCGATTTTCGAGGCGGCGGAGAAGAACGACATCCAGATTCTGTTCGACGACGCCCGGCAGAAACAGGAAAACCAGCTGCGGGCAATCCGCTCATTCATCGTCTATCAGGTTGACGTCATCGCGTTCGTTCCGATTGTGGAGGACGGCTGGGACGATGTGCTCAAGGAGGCGCGCCGGGCGGGAATCCCCGTGATTGTCGTTGACAGGCAGATAAATTCCGACAAGTCGCTTTATGCCGGATTTTTGGGCGAGAATTCCGTTGAGGAGGGAAGGCGTGCCGCGCGCTTTTTGATGAGGAAATGCGCGGAGGAGAATTCGCCGGTGAATATCCTCGAAATACGCGGGACGGAAAATTCGTCCGTCGTCAGCGGCCGTGCCGAGGGATTCCGCGAGGAAATTTCGGCGGACAAGAAATTCAGGATAATCCATTGCGAGAACGGCGATTTCCTCCGGTCGCGCGGAAAGGAAATCGCGGACAGGCTCATTCAGAAAAACCGCGATTCGGGAATATTCAAGAACGACGGCATTTATTTCGACGGGCAGAAAATCGACGTGATTTATTCGCACAACGATTCGATGACGCTCGGAATTCTCGACTCGTTCGCCGATTACGGCATCAATCCGGCGGACTCGATAATAATCAGTTTTGACGCCGAGCAGAAATCGATTGACTCGCTCGTCGCAGGAAAACTCAACTGCGTCGTCGAGTGCAATCCGAATTTGGGCGAAATGCTCATGATTCTCGTCAAGAAAGCCGCTTCGGGACGGCAGATTCCGCGTATCACCTACAACGACGAGACTGTTTTCACCGAGGACGACGATTTCACGCTTTACGAGCCGAGAGGGTACTAAGTGAAGAACAAAAGCCTCAAGAAAACGCTCAAAATCACATACATCGTCCTTCTTTCGATTACGCTCATCCCGTCCGTGTATTCGATTGTCGTCTCGCAGATTCACACGCAGCAGTACAACAAAATCATCTCCAACGTGAGCAACGCGAACCGCATAAACGGAATCGTCAAGGACGACATACCCGAGGAGCTGTGGAACATAATCTGCGGGAAAAAGGACGTCGAGGAAGGGCGCCATTACGAGATGATGAACGAGATTACGTTCGGGCTGGAGGAGATGCTCAAGATTACGAAGAGCAACGACAGCCGCGACAAGCTTGAGGTTGCGACGCGTGCGAGCGCGACCCTCCTGAGGAGCATACACAACCTCATCGCGCGGATGAGTTTCGGAAGCTCCGTAAGCGAGAACGAGGCGCTCTTGGAGGAAATCCGCACCATCACGGGGCTTTTCTCCGACATCATGCAGGATTTCATCGTTTCGGAAAGCGAGTCCGCGTACAGGACGAACCTTTCGATAAAGAACACGTCGATTATCCTGACGCTGATTCTGCTCGTCATCACGATTTTCGCGCTGCTCATTTCGGCGAACAGCTTTATGACTGTATCCGCGGCAATCCAGAAGCCGATAAGCGACATGGAGAAGCTTTCGACGAAAGTCGCGAACGGCGAGCTCGACGCGCGCATCGACATTCCGCACGTGGACGAGCTGGACACGCTCGCTGAAAACCTCAACACAATGACGGGGCAGATTGACGTCCTCATCAAGAAGAACATGGAGGAGCAGAAGAATTTCCAGAAGGCGGAGATGAAGGCGCTCCAGGCACAGATTACGCCGCATTTTCTGTACAACACGTTCGACACGATTGTCTGGCTCGCGGAGGAGGAGAAGACGGACGAGGTCGTGCGGATTACGAAGGCGTTCTCGGACTTTTTGCGTATTTCGCTGAGCCGCGGGCATGAATGGATTACGATTGGGCAGGAGCTCGACCACATCAGAAACTATCTTACGATTCAGAAAATCCGCTATGCCGACATCCTCAATTACAGAATCGAGGCGGACGAGTCGCTCATCAACCTGAAAATGATAAAGCTAGTCCTGCAGCCGCTCGTGGAGAACGCGATTTATCACGGGATAAAGAACAAGCGCGGCCGCGGCGAGTTGTGCGTGCGCGTCTGCTATGACGACGGGAGCCGGACTAAAATCCGCTTCGAGGTTCGGGACAACGGCGCGGGTTTTACGGCGGAGCGGCTTTCCGAAGTGCGCGCGGAGCTTTCGACGGGCGCGGCAGATTCCGAGAAACTCACTTCCGTCTATGGGCTTTACAACGTGAACAAAAAGCTGAAACTGTATTACGGCGAGCAGACGCAGGGACTTGTCATCGAGTCCGAGCCGGGAAAGGGAAGCTCGATTTCGTTCGTGATTCCGGGGGAAATCGGCTCGTAGCGTTTTTGCGGGGGAGTGGGAAAAATGTACAGCGTATTTGTTGTTGATGACGAGCCGATTGTCCTTGACGGGATCCGCTCGAAAATCGATTGGGAAAGCTCGGGGTTTTCGTTTGCCGGCGAGGCGACTGACGGGGAGATTGCGCTCTCCATGCTCCATGAGGTGAAGCCCGACATTCTGATTACCGACATAAAGATGCCGTTCATGGACGGCCTGCAGCTTTCCGCGGCGGTGAAGAAAATCCAGCCGTGGATAAAAATCATAATCCTTTCCGGTCACGACGAATTCGACTACGCGAAGAAGGCAATCTCAATCGGAATCGAGGATTATCTTCTCAAGCCGTTCACGCCCGACGAGCTTCTTTCGAGCCTCAAGAAAACGGCGGTCCGCATCGACAAGGAGCGGAAGCAGCTTTCCGACATAACGCGCCTGAAGGAGGAGCTGAAATCGAGCGAGACGCTCAAGAAGAAGGAATTTTTGAGCAACCTCGTGCACGGCTCGGAGAACATGTCGGACGTGATGCAGAAAAGCCAGGAGCTCGGGCTGAACCTGATTTCGCGCTTTTACAAAGTCCTCATAAGCAGGATAAAAAGCCGGACAAGCACCATACAGAACCAGGAGGAGACGTGCTCGCTCCTCAATTCCTACCTTCCGTCGTGGGAGCAGGCGGAATGCTTTTTTCACCATTCGAACCTGCTCGTCTGCATTTTCCGCGGAAGCACCAGAGAGGAGCTTGACGAGGGAATTTTCCATGCCGCGGAGACAATCGCGCATATCGCGGCAAAAAACGACGACTGCACGACGCTGACGGCAATCGGGAAGACCGTGGAGCATCTTTCCGAGCTGAATTTGTCTTACGAGGACGCCAAGCGGATTCTCTCTGCGGGCGAGAAGGGCGGGGGAAGCCGGATTATAAGCTCGGAGGATTTGGGACAGAATCTTGATTCCGAGTCGCAGGTCGATTCCGCGCTCCTCGATTTGAAGGACAACGACCCGCTCGTCGACAGGCTCAAATACGCGGGAAAAAACGACATCTCCGCGATAATCGACGAGTCGATGCAGCTTATCAGAAGCAATCCCGGGCAGTTCAACGTCTTTGCCTCGTATCTTCTTGTCGATTTGATTTTCTCCGTGTCGAAGCTCCTCGAAAAATTCGGCGGCGACATAAAGAAGCTGAAACCGGAAATCCTCCAGCGGAAATTCATCGACGAGGCTGTTCAGGATGAGGAGAATTTCAGGCGGAAAATCACCCAGGTTCTTTCGTTCGCGCTGGAATTCCGCGATTCGAAGATGACCGGAAAATACGGCGACGTCATTCTGAAGGCGAAGCGTTATATCGAGGAGCATTACGCCGACCAGAACACGACGCTCACCACGGTCGCCGAAGTCGTCGCGCTCAGCCCGAACCATTTCAGCACGATTTTCTCGCAGGAATGCAAGACGACTTTCATCGAATACCTGACGAACGTGCGCCTTGAGAACGCCAAGCGCCTCATGCGCGAGACGGAGATGAAAGGATACGACATCGCCTACGAGTGCGGTTTTTCTGACCCGCATTATTTCAGCTACATATTCAAGAAAAACACCGGTCTGTCGCCGCGGGAATACAAATTGTCCGCTGTCCAATGAGCGGTGCAGAAAAAGAAGGGGCTGCCCAAAATGCGCGTCATGGTGAACGCGGCGGGCAGCCCTTTTTGTATGCGCTTTGAGAAAACGGTGCCGTTATCGGCGGCGACTATTTTCTTCCGATTGCGATTCCTTTCTGCCGCTCAAGGCTCGATTTCGGGTTCCTGTAAGCGGTGAGGAGGAAAAGCGCGAGGCAGACGACCGCGGCGGCGATTCCCGTTCCGTAGGAAACCGTAAGCCCGGATGCTCCCTTCGCGCCGAGGTTGAAGCATTCCGGCGCGTACATCAGATAGGTGATTGAGACCGCCGACATGAACGTCGCGGGAACTGCGGCAATCCAGCATCTGTTCCTGTTCTCGTAGTTCGTCGCAAGGTAGACGGCCCCCGCCCAAAGCACAATCATCGCCAGCGTCTGGTTCGACCATGAGAAATATCTCCAGACGACGTTGTAGTTGATGAACGAAATCGCGTATCCGATGAGCAGGAGCGGGACTGCCGCGCCGAGCCTGACTTTTATGTTTTTCTCGTCGAGCTTGAACCAGTCGAAAATCGTCATGCGTGCGCTCCTGAATGCGGTGTCGCCGGACGTAATCGGGCAGACGATTACGCCGAGCAGCGCGATGGGGCCGCCGATTTTGCCGAGCAGCGCGACGCACATGTCGTAGACGGAATTCGAATTTCCGCCGCCTATTGCCTTGAGAGCTGAAAGCCCCGTCCCGCTTCCGTCCTTGTTCCAGAAGAACGCGACGGCTGCGCTCGCCCATATGAGCGCGATTATTCCCTCCGCGACCATCGCTCCGTAGAAAATCCGCCTTCCTTCCTTCTCGCTTTTTATGCAGCGGGAGACGATAGGCGACTGCGTTGCGTGGAATCCCGAAATCGCGCCGCATGCGACCGTTATGAACATCAGCGGCCAAATCGGCTTCACTCCTGTTCCGTCAACGTTTCCGGGATAGAGGTTTTTGAACGTGAATTCCATCATCGGTCTTTCCGCCGAATTCCTGATTGTCCCGATTATGATTCCGAACGCCATCAGGATGAGGAGGATTCCGAAAAGCGGATAGACTTTTCCGATGATTTTGTCGATGGGAAGGAGCGTCGCAAGGAAATAATAGCAGAGGATGATTATCGTCCAGACTTTCACGTTCAGCCATTCGGGGGTGAGGCGCGCGAGCAGTCCCGCGGGGCCGACCATGAACACGACGCCGACGAGGACGAGGAGCACGACCGAGAAGACGCGCATGACGTTGTGCATCACGGGTCCGAGGTATTTTCCGGTGACTTCCGAAATCGAGGCCCCGTCATTTCGTTCGGAAAGCATTCCCGCGAGGAAGTCGTGGACGGCGCCGGCAAAAAGCGTTCCGGCGACAATCCAGATGTAGACGCTCGGTCCCCACATCGCCCCTGAAATCGCTCCGAAAATCGGGCCGAGACCCGCGATGTTCAGAAGCTGGATGAGGAACGCCTTCGCGGCAGGAATCGGGACGTAATCCACGCCGTCAGGATTTGCGATTGCCGGGGTCGGGTTGTCCGACGGCTTGAAGATTCTCTCGACAATCGAGCCGTAAACGAAATAGCCAACTACTAGGATGGCCAATGCAACGAAAAAAGTTACCATAAAAACCTCCTAAAGTCTGGATGGGAAATAATTCTGTGAAATTTGTTTCTCAAGCGGCTTTGTTTTTCGCCTCATTGTAAATCCGGATTTTTTCGTTGTCAAAAAAATGAGCCGCGGGGAAATCCGCCCGAGTAAGAAATCAAACTTTTTAAATAAAAAAACTAACTTTTTTCCGCGCCGGATTTTACGGGGTTCCTGAAATTCCTAAAAAAGTCAAAAAAAATCCTAAATATTTGCATTCAAAACGGTGGAGGGCGGACTTACTATTGCAACCATAGTAAAGGACATCTAAAAAAGGAGGAATTAGATGAAAAAACTTATCGCTTTTGTCATGGCGCTTCTGTGCCTGACCTCTGCTTTCGCGGCAAAGAAAAACAAGAAAGCCGCTGACGGAAAAATCAAGATTGGCATTATCAACAATCCGCCGTCAGAATCAGGCTATCGCGCGGCGAACGTGAAAGATTTCGAGACTGTTTTTACGTCTGCGAAATACGATGTGAAGACGTTCTACAGCCTCAAGAACGACGAGCAGCTCAACGCGGCATCGCAGTTCATCACCGACGGAGTTGACTACATCCTTCTTTCGGCCGCCGCCACTGACGGATGGAGCTCAGTCCTCAAGAAGGCGAAGAAATCGGGAATCAAGGTTTTCCTTTTCGACAGAATGATTAACGTGAAGGACAACCTTTACGAAGCTGCCGTCGTTTCCGACATGGCAAAAGAGGGCGACACTGCTGTCGCATGGCTCAAGGCGCAGAACCTTCCGGCTTACAACATCGTCCACATTCAGGGCGCTATGGGCTCTGATGCGCAGATTGGACGCACCGGCGCTTTGGACGCTGAATTCGCTTCAGGCAAGATGAAGAAAGTTGTCCAGCAGACGGCTACATGGGACGAGGCTGAGGCCAAGAAAATCGTCGAGTCTGTCATCAACTCTAAAGAGGACTTCAACGTAATCTACGCCGAGAACGACGGCATGGCGAAGGGAGCTGTCGCAGCCCTCGACGAGGCGGGAATCACGCACGGCGTCAACGGAAAAGTTGTCGTCATGGGATTCGACTGCAACAAGTGGGCGCTCCGCGAGCTTCTCGCAGGAAACTGGAACTATGACGGACAGTGCTCTCCGTTCCAGGCTGCCGTAATCGAGAAGATGATTTCAACGGGCAAGGTTCCCTCAAAGAAAATCATCTCCGACGAGAAGGGATTCGACGCGAAGACTATCACGCAGGCTGACATCGACAAATACGGTCTTGGTGAGTAACCATCAGATAGCGCTTTCCGCCGTCGGGAAAAACGGTGGCGGTTAGGGAGCTGTATGATTCAACGGCGTAAAGTGTGTGCTGCATATTTTACGCCGTTTTTTTTAGGAAGCCGGTTCAAAATAAAACGGTCCGGAAACGCGTTGGCAGCCATTCGGAATGCTGCGCGTCACAGGCGTTGTCTGATGAACGCTCTTCATGTTCCGGAATGCGGCGCGCTCCGGGACGAGTTTGAGTATGACAAAGGTGTATAAATGGAAAATAATGATATTGTTTTGTCAATGCGCGGAATCTACAAGGAATTTCCGGGCGTAAAGGCTCTTCAGAATGTTGACTTTACCCTGAGGGAAGCAGAAATTCACGCGCTCATGGGAGAAAACGGAGCCGGAAAATCAACTCTGGTGAAGGTTCTCACCGGAGTACATATAAAGGATGCAGGGGAAATAAGAATCGCGGGAAACGACGGTCCTGTGAATATCCGTTCCCCGCAGGATGCCCAGAATCTCGGCATCTCGACTGTCTATCAGGAAATCACGCTCTGCCCCAACCTTACGGTCGCGGAGAATATGTATATCGGTCGCGGAAATTACAAATTCGTGAACAGGAAGAAGCAGGAGAAGCAGGCGACTGAGCTTCTGCGCCACCTGAACATTCCGGCAAACGCGAGCCAGCAGCTCGGAACGTGCTCTCTTGCGGTCCAGCAGATGGTCGCGATTGCCCGAGCTGTCGATATGGACTGCAAAGTTCTCATCCTCGACGAGCCGACTTCCTCATTGGACGACAACGAAGTCGAGCTTCTGTTCACGCTGATGCGCGTCCTGAAAAGCCACGGCGTCGGAATCATTTTCATCACGCACTTCCTTGAGCAGGTTTACGAGGTCTGCGACAAAATCACGGTTCTCCGAAACGGCGAGCTTGTCGGGGAATACACCGTAAGCGAGATGCCTCGCGTAAAGCTGATTTCCGCGATGCTCGGAAAGGACGCCGAGGACATGACGAACCTCAAGAACATGAAGCGCCCCCTTCCGAACACGGAGAACGTTTACGAGGCGACCGACCTTGCGACTACGGAGGGCGTGCGTCCGTTCGATTTCAACATCAGGAAGGGCGAGGTCAACGGGTTCACCGGTCTTCTCGGTTCGGGAAGAAGCGAGAGCGTGCGCGCGGTTTTTGCCGCGGACAGAATCACGAGCGGGAAGGTCAAAATCAACGGCAAGAACGTGAAAATCACTTCCCCGAAAGACGCGATGAAAAACGGAATCGGCTATCTGCCCGAGGACAGGAAGGGTGACGGAATCATCCAGGATTTGTCGGTGCGAGAGAACATGATGCTCGCGATGCAGGTTCTGCGCGGGTTCTTCCATCCGATTTCCCGCGCGGAATCGGAAAGGCTTGCCGACGAGTACATCAAACTGCTCGAAATCAAGACGGCTTCCAAGGAGACGCCCATCAAGTCGCTTTCCGGCGGAAACCAGCAGAAAGTCATCCTTGCGCGCTGGCTTCTGACGCACCCGCAATATCTCATCCTCGACGAGCCGACCCGCGGCATCGATGTCGGGACGAAAATCCAGATTCAGAAGCAGGTGCTGAAGCTTGCCGGGCAGGGCGTGAGCGTCACGTTCATCTCCTCGGAAATCCCCGAGATGCTTTCTGTCTGCCAGCGCCTTATCGTCATGCGCGACCGGAAAATCGTCGGCGAGCTGAAGGGCGAGGAATTGAGCCAGGATGTAATCATGCAGACCATTGCCGGAGGAAAAGCAAAAAATGACAAATAAAATCGTGAATCAGATAAAAAAACTTTTTCAGTCGCAGCTTGCGATTCCGATTGTCGCGCTGCTGATTCTTGTCGTGTTCAACCTTATACGCGACCCCAGTTTCTTCTCAATCGGAATAAAGAGCAACAACTTCGGGAACACCGTCCTTTCGGGAAATCTCATCAGCATCCTCAACGGCGCGAGCGAGCTTGTAATCCTTTCGATCGGAATGACGCTCATCACGTCCGCGACGAAGGGACAGGATATTTCCATCGGGGCTGCGGCGGCAATCGCCGGCTCCGTTTTCGTGAAAATCCTGAGAGCCGGAACGATAAACGCGGGAACGATTCTCGCGGCACTGATTGTCGCTTGCCTGGTTGCGATTATCTTCTGCTTGTTCAACGGTATTCTTATCGCGAAATTCAACATTCAGCCGATGATTGCCTCGCTGATTCTGTACACGGCGGGGCGTCCGATTGCGTACTGGATTAACGGCGGAGCGACCCCGAATGTCGAAAGCCCGCTTTTGACGTATATCGGCGGTTTCATCCCGCACATCGCGATTCCGACGCCGATTCTCGTTGTCATCGCCTTCATCGTCCTGATTAACCTCCTTCTCAAAAAGACGACGCTGAGCCTGTACATCCAGTCTGTCGGCATAAACGAGCGGGCGGCGAAGCTCAACGGCATCAATCCGGTTGTATGGAAGCTTGTCGTTTTCGTAATCCTCGGCGTATGCGTGACGATGGCAGGCTCAATCAACGTCTGCCGAATCGGGCTCATCAACCATGAGACAATCCTTCTTGACATCGAGATGGACGCAATCCTCGCGGTCGCAATCGGCGGAAACTCGCTCGGCGGCGGAAAATTCAAGCTTTCCGGCTCGATTTTGGGCGCATACATCATCCAGGCCCTCACAATCACGCTCTACGCGATGAAAGTCTCATCGACGGCGGTCAAGGCGTACAAGGCAATCGTCATCATCATCATCGTTGTCGCAGGCTCTCCGGTCGTCAAGGCATGGCTCGGAAAACTCAAGAACAAGATTATGGAAAAGCACGCGGCAAAGGCAAAAGTGGAGGCGAAATAATTATGGCAAACATCATGCAGACATTGCAGGATTTGAATCCTCTCGCGAAGGGAAAAGACAAGCAGCCTCTTTCAAACACCACACTGCTCCTCACGATTACAATCTGCACCTTCGTGGGAATGTACCTTCTGGCAATGCTCATCTGGGGCGGCGGATTTTTGAACCCGCAGCAGTTTTTGGATTTGTTCAACAACAACGCATACCTCATTGTGACGGCGTGCGGTCTGACAATCGTCATGATTACCGGCGGAATCGATATTTCTGTCGGCGGCTCGGTGGCGCTTATCACGATGGCTTCTGTCGTTTTTATGGAAGACCATAACGGCGGCGTTTTCAGCTCTATCGTGATTGCCCTCGGAATCGGGCTTCTGATGGGCGTGGTTCAGGGATACTTCGTCGCATATCTCAAAATACAGCCGTTCATCGTCACCCTCGCGGGCATGTTCTTCACGCGCGGCATGACCACAATCGTCAGCAAAGTCCCCCGCACGGCAGAGAACGAGCTTTTCCTTGACTTGAAGGATTTTGAGATTGACCTTCCGCTTATCGGGACTTACGCCAAAAACGGCAACTGGATTCCGTCTTCGATTGAGGTGGGCGTAGTGATTGCCCTGATTGTCGTTCTGATTCTTTGGGCGATGCTCAGGTGGACGCGGTTCGGCCGGAATTTGTATGCGGTCGGAGGAAACAGCGAGAGCGCGCTCATGCTCGGAATCAACGTCCGCCGCACGCAGTTCTTCGCTTACGTTCTGTGCGGCGTCCTTGCCGGAATCGCAGGCTTCATCTATCTCCTTCATACGGGAGCCGGAAACGCCTCGAACGCGACCGGAGCCGAAATGCAGGCAATCGCGTCGTCGATTATCGGCGGCACATTGCTTTCGGGCGGCGTCGGAAGCGTAATCGGCACATTGTTCGGCGTAATGTCGCTCAAGACAATCAACAACATCGTCGTTGCATCAGGTCTTCGCGAGCCGTACTGGCAGAGCATCACCACCGGCCTCATGTTGTGTTTCTTCATCCTGCTCCAGAGCGTAATCCTCGCGCAAAGGAAGAGGAAGCTCGGCGCGATGGCTGGCTGATAGGCATATATATATGGAAGATTTTTGAGCAATTCTGGCGGCTGGATTCGTTCCGGCCGTTTTTTTGTTGGTGCTAAAGGTATGCTGAAAGGCGCAGACGAACAACGCGGCACGGAGAAGAATTTCCTTTCCGAAAATTCGGCATCTGCGGAATCAAGCCTGTCGTGGAGGATTTTGACGCATCCGGCCTGAAATGAGGGAACGGCTCTGCCCGAAAAATGCCGGACAGAGCCGCTTTTGCTCGGGGGCAAAGAATTCTGTTATTTTCCCTGCAAATTCGGGATTATGAATTTCGCTTCGTCGCCGTCATGTGCGGTGAAGACGTTTTCCGCGACAGTACCGACGGTGATGTTTTCCGCTTCGTGAAGCCCGTTTTGCGTGATGAACGAGAGCTTCGCAATCTGTTTTCCGACGAGCGGATGCTGCGGGTAGTTGTTTTTTGTCTCGTCCTCGCTTTTCGGCGCTTTGAATCCCATCTGACTCTTCGCCCAGAAGAAATTGCTCAGCGTCGTAAGCCCGTACGTTTTTCCGTTGGTATCAGTCGCGATGATTGCCTTCAGCGCGCTCAGCGGCTGCTCCTCGGTTCCGCCTTCAGTCACTTTCGCGGCTTTTTCCGCCTCGTCGTTGAACGTGAGCTTCGTCACTTTCCCGGCGTTCGTCGGGTCGTCGATGTACATCGTTATCTGCGGCGAGAAATCGTGATGCGCCTCGCCGTTCGTGATGGTGACGTAGAGGCGTTCGATTTTAGTTGCGTTTCCGACGATTTTTCCAGCAGAAACCGAGCCGCCTTCTGCCGAAAGCTCCTTGTAGAATGCGGGCGCGTCGTCGAGAACGTAGTAGCTGTAGTCCCCGCTCTGGAAAAGGTTCTGCTTTCCCGAATAGCGGATTGTGCTGCTCTTCCCGCGTGCGGTCGTCGTCACCTCAAAACTCGGGCTGTCGTCGGTTATCTTTTTTCCCGTGAGCGCTGAAAGAGATGCTTTCGCGATTTTTACCGGATAGGTGATTCCGCGCGTCGTCGCTTCCGAAGGAGTTTCCTGCGTGTGGTACGTTCCGTATGACATGTTTCCCGCTGCGGCTTTTGTCGTGGGGCTCGTGTACGCGTCGAATTCCTGCGCTTCTTCCTTGAAAAATTCCTCGAACGGGATGTTTACGAGCGCGTAGGCGTACTCGGTTGCCGGCGGGACATTTTCCTCGACGAAAAGTTTGATTACGTTCTCAATCATTTCTTCGTCAGCGTCGCTTGGAATTCCCGCGGCAAGCCAGAATGCGTATTCTCCGTCCAGTGCCGACTGCAAATCGTTTATGTTCGCGCCGTAGCGGAATTCGATGTGGTACGTTTCTTCCGGCGTGTCGGGACAGAGGAGAACGTATTTGTATTCACCCGCGTCGCTCTCTTTCGCCTTGTAGACGGAGCAGTCGAAGGCTCTCGATTCTCCTTCCTTGAACCTTTCCGGGAAAAGCGCGTGCCAGTTGTCGTTTTTTCCCATGTGCGAGAGCCCGAGATATTCGTAAGTATACGTTTTTGTTCCGTCGCTCAACGTGTATGCTCCGTCTTTTGACGAGAACGTGAGAACGGTGTCGAGCGGGTGGAATTCGCAGTTGAACAATCCCTGCTTTTTCTGCTCCTCGCTGACATTTTTTCCGTAGGACGGCGCGCTGATTGATGATTTGAGCATCGTTGCTGTCTGCGCGGCGTTCTCGGTTCCGACAAGCGGGGTGATGTATTTGAGCCAGATTCCGTCGTATTCCGTTTTTAGAATCGTCGGCTCGAAAAGCCCCTTGTACGCCCTCGACTGCGAGGAACCTGCGATGCTTTCAAAAGATGTATCCGTTACCGTCACCGATGATTTCGCGTCATCAAGCTTTTTTTTGATTTCCGCGACAAGCGCTTCCGCGTCGCTGTCCTTCGCGAGCGACGATGAGAGAAGTTTTTCGGCTTCCTCGACATCGGACTTTAGGGAAGCGAGCGTGCTGTCCTGCGCTACATAGGCATTCGCGATGATAATCGCCTCGTTCAGTTCCGTGATACTCTCGTTTGACAGCGGGGATGTTTTTCCGTCTTCCGGATATGACGATTCTCCCTGCGTGTCCTTCCCGTCATTTCCGTCATCCGAGCATGAGGAAAAACCGAGCGCCGCGGCAAGCAACAGTGGTGCAAAAACCGCCTTCAGAACTGACGCGGCAAAGCGTGATGTTTTTTTCATAACGACTCCTTGTTTTTTTATGGTTAGCTATTGCTAACGCGCGTGAATTTAATCTAACATATGTGACATGTCAATTGATTCATTGAAAATAGTCTTACTTTTTGCGAAATTGTCTCATATGAGAAGTTTTTTTGTGTGCGCGGCTTTGTGCGCTGCCCTCGTCTCCTGCAAGAATGTCAGGGTGGCCGACAGTTTTGCCGCGATGAACACGTTCATGAGCGTCCAGGTTTTCTCGGCGGACGAGAAGAAGGGGCGGGAAGCCTGCGCCGATGTCCGCGACGAGATTGCGCGCCTTGAGAAGTCGCTTTCCGTGACGATTCCGGGGAGCGACGTTTTCAGGATGAACAATTCCGCCGTGCGCGATGTTCCCGTCTGCAAGGATGTGAAGGAGCTTGTCGATTTTTCCTCGTTCATGTATGCGAAGACGGGCGGGCTGTTCAATCCGGCGATATATCCGCTCGTCCGCGAATGGGGATTCACGACGGAGCAGTACGAGGTTGTCGGGAAAACGCGGATAGAGGCGCTTCTTCCGCTGACCGATTTCTCGAAGATGCGCGTTTTTTCCGCGGAATCGGGGGCGTCCCAGTTCGTCGCCCGTCTTCCCGCGGGGATGCAGGTCGATTTCGGCGGAATTGCGAAGGGCTATGCGGCGGACAAGGCTGCCGGAATCCTTTCTTCCCGCGGGATAAAATCGGCGCTCCTCGATTTGGGCGGGAACATCCACGCGCTCGGGACGAAGACGGACGGCTCGCCCTGGACAATCGCGGTGAGGTGCCCCTGGAATCCGGACGATGCTGCCTGCGCGGTAAAAGTCGAGTCGAAGGCAGTCGTCACGAGCGGCGGATACGAGCGTTTTTTTGTCGGCGACGACGGGAAGAAGTATATCCACATTTTCGACCCGAGAACTGGAAGCCCAGCCGAAAGCGACGTGGAGAGCGTGACGGTAATCTGCGGGAAGGGAATGTACGCGGACTGCCTGAGCACGTCGCTTTTCGTCATGGGGAAAGAGGGCGCCGTTGATTTTTGGCGGAAGACGCGCGATTTCGATTTCATCCTTATTACGAAAGAGCGCGGGATTGTCTATTCGCCGGGGTTGTCCGGTTCGATAAAGCTCGTTTTCCCCTTTCAGAGCGTTTCCGTTGCCGGGTGATTCGTTCCGCCATCGTCCGATTCCGTCCCGAGCGTTTTTTGTATCCGCCGGAAAATGCCGCCTTCGGACGTTCGGAACGTGTCGCTCAGCGCCCGGTAATAGAGGAGGGACAGCGCGAGGAGCGAATCCTTCGGCGGGCGGAGGACGACGGCGCATTGGCTCAGCGCGCTTGCCGCCGAAAGCCGGAGCGATTTTTGTATTCCCGAAACGAGCGCGCCCTGCGTTACGGCAATGCTCCCGATTTTCATGATGACTTTTCCTTCGGGGGCGAGAAGTGCCGCGGCGATGACGAACACCCAGAGCGAGAGATGGGGAAGAACGAGGATGCGCCGCTCGCACAGTTTTTGCGCCGCCAAGCTGAGGCAGAGCGCCAGTACGAGGACGGGGATGCTTCTGACGAAGAAAACGGAAGCCGCCGAAAGGAGGAGCGCGACGGCGAGTACCATCTGGGCGTGCCGGTTTTTCCGCCAGCGTCCGGAACTGCCGTCGGTTGCCGCGAGGTGCGCGCAGATGGTTCCGCTTTTTTTGATTGATGGATTTCCGATTTTGCCGCAGAAAAACGCCGTGATGATTCCGCTTGCCGTGTTGAAAATCAGCATCGCGCCCAAAAGCGTGAACGTTCCGCGCCCGAGGTAGAGCGAGCAGCAGATAATCTGGACGACCGCGCTTATCGCCGAGCCGAGGACGGAAATTCCGTAGAGCGAGAGCAGTTTTCCCCCGAGCCGCGCGTTCAACCGTGAAACAGCGTACATGAAAAAGCCGCTTGCGATGCTCTGCGCGAGCGAGACCGGAAAGAACGGAGAGAAAAGCGTCCCCGCCATCATCGAGGATGCCGCCGCCTTTACGGCGCAGAGCGCCATGAACGGCATCGGGGGCAGGCTGAACGACATGAGCAGTGCGATGTTTCCCAGCCCGAGCCTGAAAAACGGCACCGTCCGCGGAAGAATCGACTCGATGTACGAGAACAGGAGCGTGAGCGCCGAAAGGTATGCGACCTGATTCTTAGTTTGTAAGCGCATCGTATTCCTCGTTTCCGCCTTCGAGCTGTATGATGACGTCGTTCGGCAGGCACACGAGCGTGGATGCCCAGCCCTGATGGACGCATGTTTTGTTCGGGCATGCCGAGTCGAGGATTCGTATCCGCCCGCCCCGTATCTCGAATTTCGTCATTCCGTTCTTGCCGCGCACCTCGCGGATTCCGTCATCGCCCGCCGGGAATTCGTATTCTGTTCCGGCGGCTTTCACGAAGACTTTCGCGTTTTTCCGGAATGTGGTTCCCGCGCACAAAAAAATCCCCGTCGCAAGAACGAGGAGAACGACGAGAAAATCAAGCGGCCGGAATCTTTTCATGGCGCGATTATATTTCATGTTCCACGTCGTGAGAATACGGACGGGCGAATCGGTTCCTTCTTTGGAATTTTTCTCGGAAAAAAACGGAACTGGATGCCGGCTGATTCTGCGCGGGAGGAATTTCGGTGGATGATGGCTTCTCGTGTCATTCCGAAGCAAATTTTCCTGCGAAAGGCGTTCAGGATGACAAAAAACAAATCAGCCGTTTTTGCTGACGGCACCAATGCTTTTTTTCTGGCTTCTGCTTACTATTGCGAACGCTATGGCGCAGAGAAGTATCTGCACGAATGTCGAAGACGGCGTGGCAAGCCCGATTCTGAAAAGCGTCGGGTTTTCCCCGAGGCTCATCGCGTAAGAGACCGGGATGCGGACGCAGAACGCGCCGATGATTCCCTGCATCATGACGAACGCCGTTTTTCCGCAGCCGTTGAAATAGCCGATGAAGCAGAAAAGGAACGATACGAAAAGCGTGTCGATTGCGTATGCCTTGAGGTAGCTGTGCGCGGCGCTGATGACGGCATCGTCCTTCGAGAAAATCATCGCGAGGAAATTCCCGCGGAAGAATGCGATTGTCCCCATCGTCACCCCGCAGACGAGCGAGGCGGCGATGGCGCAGGCGAGCGCTTTTCTCGCCCTGTCGAATTTCTGTGCGCCGATGTTCTGCGCGACGAATGCGGAAAGCGATTGCGAGAACGCGATGGGGACGAGCATGATGAACGCGCACACGCGCTCCGCGACACCGACACCCGCCGACGCTACAAGCCCGAGCCGGTTTATTATCGCCGCGATGACGAGGAACGAGATTGTGACAAGCCCGTCCTGAAGTGAAATCGGGATTCCTGTTTTGCAGACGGACGCGACGATTTTCGGATTCCAGCGGATGTTCCGCCTGGTGAAGTCGAAGGGAAGCCCCTTTCTTTTTGCGAGCGTTATGCAGAAAACGACGCTCATCGCCTGTGACAGCACCGTTGCGATTGCGGCTCCCGGTGCGGCGAGGCCAGCCGCCGCGACGAAAACGAGGTCGCCCGCGATGTTCGCTATGCACGATACGAGAACCGTGACGAGCGGCGTCTTCGCGTCGCCCATCCCGCGGAAAACGCTTCCGAGAATGTTGTATCCCGTGATGAAAATCGTTCCGGCGGAGCAGATGTGCACATATGAGACAGTTTTCTCGAACGCCTCCTTCGGCGTTTTCATGATGGCGGTGAACGGACGCGTCATGAAAACCATGATGAGCGTCACCGCCGCGGAAAGCAGAATGAAAAAGAGTATGCTCGTCCCGACGATGTCCGCCGCCTTCTCTTTTTTTCCTGCCCCGAGCGACTGCCCCATCTGTATCGTCGTTCCCATCGCAAGCCCGGCGATGATGAATGTTATCGTCTGCATCATCATCGTTCCTGTCGTCACCGCCGATACGTCTGCCGCCGTGCCGAACTGCCCGACGACGAGCAAATCGACGGCGCCGTACAACGATTGCAGGAAAAGCGCCCCGAGAACGGGAACGGCGAAGCGCAGGAGCTTTCCGGCAATTTTCCCCGAGGTGAATGAAATTTTCTCGTCTTTTTCTGTCATTTGAGTCTCCCTGTGAATGTCTGTCTTGCCCGGAAAATGGTTGTGGCGGAATCTTGTCTGATGCAAAAAAAAGCCGGATAAGATTCAGGCATTTCAGCCCGCACCTTATCCAGCTTGTCATTTCTTCCGAATGATAAACCCTCCGAGTGAGCAGCTCATGGTAGCAGTTTTGCGCGGAAAAAATCAAGGCTCATGGTTTTCGCCTTGCGGATTTATTCCGTTCATTCTGAAAACGAGGCGGAGGAAAACGGGCATCAGAATCAGGATAAGAACGAAGCCTATTATCATGCTCGTCGCGAGCGAATGGAGGAACATCGGCGCGAACGGAATCTGCGCCCCGTGCGCCGACGCGCTTTTCCATGCGAGAAAAACCATGAGGAGCGTTATGAGCGGCGTGTAGACGCAATCGGAGACGAGCGATTCCGCGACGCTTCGGGGAAGTGTGCGCGGGCGGAGCGACAGCGCGTCGCATATTTTGTCGGAAAGGGGCTTCACCGGAACGGCAAAACCGATAAGAAGGCTCAAAGCCGTGCTCGCGGCGAAGCTTATGGCGAAGCCCTGCATCGTGAAATGCCCGGAAAGCGCGTTTCCCGACAGCGACAGGCAGAAACTGAGCGAGACTCCCATCAGCACGCTCATCTGCAGCCCGATTTTCTTCATCGTTTTTCTTTCCATATTTGTCTCCTCGCTTTTGGTTGGAATTATGGCGGAAATCTATTTGCGCCTTTTTGCCGTCTTTTTTTCCAGGAACTCGACGAACGCAAGCTCGTCGAGCGGCTTCGAGTAGAAGAACCCCTGAACCTGGTCGCATTCCGCGTCGCGCAGGAAATCCCGCTGCGATTCCGTCTCGACGCCCTCGAAAATCGTCTCCTTCTCGAGCTCCTTGCTCATGTTGATGAGGCTTTTGATGAAGCCTGCCGATTTCTTGTCGAGGTTCCCGTTGCTTCCTGTCGAAAGGCGGAGGAAATCGCGGTCGAATTTCAGTACGTCGACGGGTATTTTCGTGAGCATGTTGAGCGACGACTCGCCGCTGCCGAAATCGTCCATCGCGACGGTGAATCCTTCCTCGTGGAGCCGGTCAGTTATCTCGCAGAGCGTGTTGTTGTCCATCACGGAGCGCTCCAGGATTTCGACCTGCACGAGTTTCGGCGATATGTCGAATTTCCTGAACAGTTTCATGAAATCGTGCATGAATTTTTCCGGCTTGTTGTGGTTCCTGCTCATGTTCACGGAAATCGGCACGATGTTTTTTCCCTCGGCAAGCTGCATGTGAATGAATTCGAACACGCGCTCGTAGACGTAGAAATCGAGCTTCGTGATGAACCCGTTCTTTTCGAAAATCGGAATGAACGTGTCCGGCGTGAGGCTTCCCAAATCCTTCGACTCCCACCGCACGAGCGCCTCCGCGCCCACAATCTTGTCGTCGGAAAGCCGTATTTTCGGCTGGTACATGACGTAGAATTCGCTTCCCAATAGCGCGCTTTCCATCTTCGTCTCGATGAGATGCTCCTGGTTGCTTTTGTCGAGGAGGCGCGAGTTGTAAATGGAGAACGGGACGAGAAGGTTGTCCTTCACCGTGCTTTTTGCGAACGAGGCCTGGCCGATGAGGTCTTTTATCGTGACGAGCGGTTTTTCCGACGGGCGGAGGAACGTGATTCCGAACTTCGGGAAGAACGGAATCTGGAATGATTTGACTTCCGCGCATATTTTTTCGACCGATTCCTTGAAATCGCGTATGGCGTGCTTCGCTTTGTCCACTTTCATGAGCGAATAGAAATGGTCGGCATATCCGCGCGCGATTATTCCGTGGTGTTTTTTCGTCATCTTGTCGAGCAGCTTCGAGTAGAAAAGGATTATCTCGTCCGCCTTTTCCTCCCCGTAGTTCTGGTTTATGAATTTGAACCCGCGGATGTCCGCCTCAATCAGCATGAAGCAGTCGTTCGGCATCTTCTTGAAAAAATCGCTTGCCTTCCGCTCGAATCTCTCCCTCGTCCAGAGCATCGTTAGCGGGTCGTAGATGGACTCAATCATGTGCCTGCTGTAGAAATAGCGGGAGACGAGCTCCTCGATGAGGAGGAGCGTCAGGAGCGCCGCCGTCGATATGACGAGCGTGAGCGCTTTCGTCAGGTTCTGCTGCCGGTAGAGTTTTGTGCGCTGCTCTTTGGGGAACGCGACGCCGAGCGTCCATCCGCACTCGTCGATTTTTTTGTGGAACAAGTCGACGGGGATGCCGTTCTCGTTCTCGGTCTCGTCGATTCCGGAGTCGGATGAAGCCGTCACGTTCGACGTGATGCTCTTGTACTTCTCGGTTTTCGGGACGAAGATTTTTCCGATGTATTCGCTTTTCGGGTGGATGAGGAATTTTCCCGTCCTGTCCATGACGTAGACGGAGCTGTTCGAGCCGATTTTGATTATGTCCGCGATTTTCTTCAGCGTGTCGACGATAATTGCGGCGCAGAGCGTTCCCTTGAATTTCCTGTCCTTGTCGAATATGGGAATTTCCACAACGAAAACGGGATTTTCGCAAAACGGCGTTTCGATTATGTCGCTGACGAAGTAGGTGCTGCTTCCAAATTCCTCGGGCGACAGGAGGTATCTCCGCCCGCTCAGCCCGAGTATGTTCCCGTTCGAGAAGAATCCCGTTTTGTTCGTGTCGACGTAAAAAACGGTGTAGAAATCGTCGTGCACCAAATCCTTGTTCTGCACAAGCCATTTTTGGATTTCAGAGGATGTCGCTGTCCTGAACATATTCTCGTCATACAGCGACATGAGCGATGTCTTGTGGTTCTCAAGGTAGAATCGTATTGCATACGTGTAGCCGTCGAGCGTTTCTTCCCTGCGCTGCGTGTACCGTTCCTCCGCGTCCCTGAGCGAGCGGCTCATAACCTTGCTCGTAAGAACGAAGACGAGCGAGATTATTATCAGCCCGACGGAAAACATAGATATGAATTCGGCTTTTTTCTGGCTTATCCGCTTTTTCAAATCCATGCCGAATATGATAACATATCGGCGCCAGAAATAAAGACAAATCGGCGGAACAATGTGCCCGTCTTACACGGTGAACTGGACTATCTGCTCGCTGATGTCGGCGATTGAGTCCTTCATCTTGAGCGACATTTCGGAAAGGTCCGTCCCGCTTTCGCGCACGCGCCGCGCTCCTGCCTCCATCTCGTCGACTGCCTCCATCATCACCGCGCTCGATTTCCTCAGGCCGCCCATGTTGCCGAGTATATCGTTGTTGCGCTCCGACATTTCGTGCGCCGCCCCGGTTACTTCGTCGCTGCTGCGCTTGACCGTAATCAGCGACTGCATGACGATTTGGGAGCCTTCGGTCTGCTCGTCCATCGACTTTTTTATCTGCTGAACGATGCCGTTCGTGTGCGCGATTTCGTCGGAGACGGCGGTGAAGGCGCTGCTCGATTCCTGCGATGCTTGCGCGACGTCCGATATCGAGGACTGGATTCCCTTGAGCTGCTTCCCGATTGTCTTCGACTGCATTGACGACGTTTCCGAAAGCTTGCGAATCTCATCGGCGACGACTGCGAATCCGCGCCCCGCAACGCCCGCGTGTGCCGCCTCGATTGCCGCGTTCATCGCAAGCATGTTCGTCTGGCTCGCGATTGCCGCGATGGCGGTGTTCGCCTCCTGAAGCATCTTCGACTTTTCCTCAATCTGGGAAATCTTGTCGTTTACGGCGGACTGCTTTTCCTGCCCCGTTTTTGCAAGCCCCTCAAGCGAGGCGAACGAATTCGCCATGTCGTCCATCGCGGAATTCACGCCCCTGATGTTTCCGACCATCTGCTCTACGGCGCTTGATGCCGAGCGCACCCCGTCCGCCTGC
The DNA here is from genome assembly GCF_000255555.1 of Treponema saccharophilum DSM 2985. GTDB lineage: Bacteria > Spirochaetota > Spirochaetia > Treponematales > Treponemataceae > Treponema_D > Treponema_D saccharophilum. The sequence continues at coordinate 41,433 of NZ_AGRW01000045.1, read as the reverse complement.
GAATTTATCATCTGCTCGAGCGACGTTATGCTCCGCGCGATTTCGTTGACGGCTCCCGCCGCCTCCTGGACGCTGTCGTTCTGGGAATTTATCGAGGAATGGACGCCGTCGATGTTCGTTATTATCTGCTTTATCGCGCCCGCGGCGTTTTCCGTCGACTGTCCCATGTCCGCGCCGACGTCGTTGAGCTTCGATTCCGATTCCTTCATCTTTGCGATTATCCCCTGGAATTTTTCGAGGAATTTGTTCTCCTCCGTCACAAGCTCGTCGAAAATCCTGAATGCGGAACGGCGCCTCATCGCGATTCGCTTCGTCAGGTCCGCGTTCCCGCTCGAAAGCTCGGCAATCGAGTCGCGCAGGATTTTCAGCTGCTTGATTATCGAGATGATGACCGTCGCAAGTTCCCCGATGATGAGCGCGATGACGAGTGCGACGACGACCCAGAACCACGGTTTCTGCCTGAGGTAGGCTTCCTGCACGAATTCGATGCGAGCGTCCTCGTCGCTTTCGATTCCGTCGCCGTTTCGCGCGATTATGTGGAATTTGTACGTTCCCGGCTGCAGGTTCGTGTAGAACGCCGTCCGCAACGACGTCCATTCCGTGTAGTCTGCCTCGAATCCGTCGAGCTTGTACTTGAATTTGACTGGCTCCGACGAAAGAAAGCTCAGCCCCGCGAATTTGATGCTCACGCGCTTCGTCCCGGCGGGTAGCGTTATCGTCCCTCCATCCGACGGGTAGGTGAGCGCGTCATCGACCAGTATCTTCTCTATATGGAGCGAGGGCTTCGTGGTGTTTGCCCTGAGTTTTTTCGGGTTGCAGAGGGCAACTCCGTCGACAAGCGTGAACCACATCGTTCCCCGCGAGTCCATGATGCTCAGGCTCGTCGATGTCGCCCCTCGCGTTTTGAGCCCGTCGAACCTGTTGAACAGTTTTGCCTCAAGCGATGCTGATTTTCCCTCCGCCATCGACTTCATCGCGGAAAGCGAGACTTTCCTGATTCCGCCGTTCGTCGTCATCCATGCGTTTCCGGCTCCGTCGTCAATCATCTGGAAAACGCTGTCGGTTCCTATTCCGTTGGCGTTGCTGAAATTGAAAAACGATTTCCCGTCGAACCGGCTTATTCCCGTTCCCGTGCAAATCCAGATGGCTCCGTCGTTGCCGCGGTGTATCTTGAATATGATGTTTCCGGCAAGACCGTTGTCCGTCGTGTACCGCGCGACGACTTTCTCGTTCTTCATGACGAGGATGCCGCCGCCGTCCGTCCCGAGCCAGACCGTTCCGTCGGCTTTGTCCTCGAAAATGCACATTATGTACTCGTGCGCAAGCCCGTTCTGCTTCGTGTATGTGCGCACCTCGCCCGTCGTGCCGTCAACGACGGAAAGCCCCTTCGTCGTCCCGATGTAGATGTCGTGCGTCCGCGAATGCTCCACCGCGACGCGCACTTTCTCTCCGGGAAGACCGTCCTCCTTTTTCCATTGGCCCGCGAGCGTCCCGTCCGTGTTGAACAGTAGCTGGCCGAAATTCGCGTATGTGCTGACGAGAATCTTTCCGCCGGACGTGATGGCGACATGGCGGATTCTTGCGCTCCCGCAGAATTCCGTGATGCCGTTCGTCTCGCGCGTCAGCGTTCCGTTCGAGTCTGTACGGAAACACGCAAGCCCCTTGTCGCAGCCGAGCCACACGCGCCCGTCCGTTCCTTCCGCGATTGCGTTCACCGCGGAGGGGAGGGGAATTGTCCTGAACAGACCGCGGTTCATCTTCTGTATTCCGGCTTTGTCAGTCGCGACCCAGATGTTTCCTTCTCGGTCCTCGACAATCCTGTTTATGTTGTTGTCGATAAGCCCGTCGTCCTCGGAATATCTCGTCATCGCGCCGTTCTTGTAGATTGAGATTCCCGCGTCAGTCGCGAACCAGATTGCCCCTTCCGAATCCTGCGTTATCGAGTCTATCGTCGTTCCTTTTCCTGTTCCACATGAAAGGTCGAATAGTTCCTCGCCGCTTTTCGAGGCTTTGACTGCAAAGCAGGGCGAGACGCCGAACCACAGCGCGCCGGAAGCGTCCTCGGAGACGGAGGTGACGACCGAATTTTCCATTCCGGGCGATGAGAGCGCGTATTTTGACGGCGCGTTTCCGTTGAACACGTAAATTCCGCCTTCCTCGCTCGTGGTTACCCAAATCCGCCCCGACGAGTCGCAGAAAACCGAGGTGCATATTCCCGAAAGGTCTTTTCCCGCGCTCACGTCCGGGCGCACGACTTTGCAATCGGGCGTTATGTATGATATTCCTCCCGCCGTCGCGACCCAGATGTTCCCGCGCGCGTCCTGGGCTATCGAGCGGACGGAGTTGTTCGGAAGCCCGTTTTCCGTCGTGAACGACAGGATTTTCTCGTCGCTGTCCATCACGATGCGGAAAATACCCTCGTCGTTGCTTCCTACCCAGATGGCGCCGTCCGCTGCCTGGAAGAGAGCGCGCGCGGAGATGAATCCGTAGCCGCCGCCCGTTTCCTTGTTGTAGATTGAAAAATCAAGCCCGTCGAACCTGACCATTCCGCCGTATGTTCCGAAATATATGTATCCGTCCCTGTCCTGCATCACGTCGGTTATCGCGTTGCTCGGAAGTCCGTCTTCTGTCGTCCAGCCCCTGCTGACATACTCGGACATGAATGAATTCTCGCAATGTGCTCCCGCAAGAACAGCTGCCGCAAGTAGTGCGAGAAAAAAGATACGTCTCATAAAATCTCCTTAGGAAAATACTTGTCGGGGCGCCAAAAATAATGGTACGGGCATCCCCTGAAAATTTCCTTATAGCTCCGTGTTATAGCCTATAATTATAACATATTTTTAATGATAGTCACATTTTTCCGTGGCAACAATCGGACGGCGGGAACGGGAGCGCGTAAGTGCAAAATTCCGCGTCAAAATGGTATTAAAGAAAGTAAAAAGTAGTCGGAATGTTCCTAATTATACGGATGCTTTCCTGTTGTTTTTTTCGGGGGCAATGTTACTATTCATAGTATTGCAACAATGTGCAAAAAATGAGCCGATTCGGAAAATTCAGTTTTCCCGGATACATGCCTTTTTGTGGAAATTAGGAGATTACAAAAAATGACTCTTTTAAAACGCTCGCTTGTTATGATTTCGATTCCGACATCCATCCTTTTTCTTGTGATGCTGTGTATTTCGTCGAGCAGGCTCAAATTCTATTCGACAAACCAGATGGAGGATAACCTGATAAGCGCAAGCGACGCCGCCTCAGAGTACGTCATGAACGTGATGCGGAAGCCGCGGGTTCTGCTCGAGGCGCTGAACGACGTTTTTCTTCAGGGGGCGTTCGCAAGCGAGGAGGAGAACCTGAACCTGTTCGAGAACCTTACCGAATCGTACGTCGACTCCACCGGGTTCTACGGCGTCATCGACGGGGTTTATTACGACGGGACAGGATGGGTTCCCGACGAGGGATGGAACCCGCTGACGAGGCCGTGGTACACGGGAGCGGTGGCTGAGCCGGATAATTTCGTGTATTCCGACGTCTATATCGATGACCAGACGAAAAGCTCTATCGTCAGCATATCGAAACGGGTTTTCAACACATTCCATGAGCCGCTCGGCGTCGTTTCCGTCGACTGCAAGCTCGATTCGATAAAGGACGTGTTCAGCAGGATAAAGCGGAACAACGACGAGGATATGTTCATCCTTTCCGAAAAGGGCGCCTTTGCCGTCCACGAGAAGTATACGGCGGACGACAACATCGGCTCGGTCAACGGCGGCGAGTACCGGGATGTCGCCGGCAAATTCCTTTCCGGCGGCGATGAGATTTTCTCCGCGATGACGGGCGGCGTGCCGTACCTCTACAAATCGACTCCGATTGAGGGGACGCACTGGTATTTCGTGTACGGGCGCCCGCGGTCCGCCGTCAACACTTTCGTGAACAAGACGATGAAAATCATAATCCTTTCGTTCGTCGTGCTCTTCGCCTTCATATTCTTCTCGCTCGTGCTCATCATGAGGAACATAGTCCGCCCGATAAAGCTGACGGCGAACGCGCTTTCGGACATTTCGTCCGGGGATGCGGATTTGACAAAGCGCATAAACTTCCTCCCGCCGTCGGTGGAGATGAGGACGGTCGTCGAGAGCTTCAACGATTTTGCGGACAAGCTTCAGAATATGGTCAGCTCGATAAAGTCATCGAGCTCCGCGCTTGACGTCGTTTCGAAAAACATGAAGGAGAGCGTGTCATCCGTTTCCGACTCGATGACGAAGATACGGCTGAGCATCGGCGCCGTTCAGGAGCATGTCCAGGACCAGTCGAACGGGTTCGAGGAGACTGCCGGGACGATAAAGGTCGTCGCCGAAAGCATTTCGTCGGTGAACGATATGATTGACGACCAGACGAGCAGCATCCGCGGGTCGACCGTCGCCGTCGGGCATCTTGTCAGGAGAATCGAGGATATAAGCGCGTCGATGGAAAGCATGGCGTCGTCGTTTTCCGTTTTGGGGCAGGAAGCGCAGAACGGCATAACGAAGCAGAACAACGTCAACGAGCGCATCTCCATCATCGAGCAGCAGTCGCAGATGCTTCAGGAGGCGAACATGGCGATTTCATCCATCGCCGAGCAGACGAACCTTCTGGCGATGAATGCCGCGATTGAGGCTGCCCACGCGGGGGAGGCGGGAAAGGGATTCGCCGTCGTCGCGGACGAAATCAGGAAGCTTTCGGAGACGTCCGGCGAGCAGTCCGCGACAATCGGAATGCAGCTTCAGAACATTCAGTCAAGCATAAAGGAAATCGTCTCCGTGTCGCAGGAGTCGAGCGCGGCTTTCTCGTGCGTTTCGGCGCGCATACGCGAGACGGACGGGCTTGTGCAGTCGGTGCGCTCGTCGCTTGAGACGCAGAGCGAGGACTCGAGGAGCGTCATCGCCTCGCTCGAGGAGATGGACAAAACTGCGGAGAGCGTGCGGAAGGCTTCGAGCAGCATGGCGGAGGGAAGCTTTCATGTTCTCGGGAAGATGGACAACCTCCGCACGTCGCTCAATGCCGTCAGGGAAAGCATGTCCGACATGCTCGGGAACGCGCAGTGCGTCGTTCGGGACGGAGTCAAGCTTGACGGCGGTGTCGAGTCGCTTGAGGAGAACGTCCTCCGCCTCGGAAAGGATGTCTCCCGCTTCAAGATTGACTAGCTGCTTTTATTGCGATTCCGCGGCTGCGGCTACTCGTCGTCATCGGCGACAATCGTGAACGTTCTTGAGACGACGGTGCCGTTTGAGTCGCTGAGCGTCAGCGTGTGTTTTCCTGCGCGCGGTGTCACCGCCATGTCGTGGTAATGCCGTGTCATCCCCAAAAATTCACCGTCCAAATCCCAGTATACTGTCCGCGACGGGTCTCGGCATGCCGCCTGCATGACCATCGCGCCGTCTTTTCCGTCAATCTCGACGGGGATTATGAGGTTTGCTCCCTGCTCCGGAAAAACAATCGAAAGGTCGTTCACCGCTGATTTCTTGTGGTTTTCGGTGAATGCGGGCAGCGGTTCGTATCCGAAGTTGATTTTCTTGTACCACAATTCGATTCCGGGGGGAAGGACGAACCGTTTTTGGGTTACGGGAAGGACGCCTCCTTCAAGGTCGTCCGCTGTCGCCTGGAATTTCAGGTCCGGGGTAAGCGATACAATCCGGCAGTACGGGCAGACAAAAACGGCCGGCGCTTTTTTTGGTGCGAGAGACGTTTTTACGGAAGGGCAGTTTGTGCCGGAAAGAAACCCGGAATGCGCGCATACCTCGACCTCTTTCAGGTCGAATTCCGGTTTTGCGGGCCAGGTCGTCCTCGAAAGCGCGGAAAACAAATCGAAGAGAACGGGTGCCGATGTCATGAAGCTCCGCAGCTCCGAATTTCCGTGCCCGTCAGCATTCCCAATCCAGACGCCGACGGTGTATTCGGGCGTTGTTCCGACTGCCCATGTGTCCCTGTTCCCGCTCGACGTTCCTGTTTTCCATGCGATTTTTTTTGAATGGGCGTACCGCTGCCAGTTCGCTTCCTCAAGCGGCCGCGTTCCGTTTGCCAGCGCCTCAAGCGTCAGGTAGGAGCTTCCGGACGATGAGGGAAAATCGGCTAGTGGAGACTGGGCTTTGTTCATCATTCTCGCATATGCGAAGACGACTTCCTCCAGCATCGTCTCCCCGCCGCCAAGTATGAGCGGAAGCCCGTAGTCGTCGGCGGAGCGGGTGAATGTCGTAAAACCGCATTTTTTCAGATGTGCCAAAAACGCGTTCACGCCGTATTCCCGAAGCTCGCGGATGGCGGGAATGTTGAGCGAGCGCGAGAGCGCTTCCGATGCCTGGATGACGCCCTGATATTCCGGAATGTTGTTTCCCGGGCTGTAGCTTCCGATTCTTGTCGGGACGTCGATGACGAGCTGCTCGGGAAGAAGCTGCCCGGAATCAAGCATCGCGGCATACAGGAACGGCTTTAAAATGCTTCCCGAGCTTCTCTTCGCGCGGACTAGATTCACGTCGTAGCTGTCCGGATTGGCGTCGTAGCCGCCCGTGTTCCCGCAGTACGCGAGGATATCAAGCGTTTTCGTATCGACGACGAGGGCGGCGGCATTTGAGATGCCCTTTTTGCGGAAATTCGCTGACCATCTTTCGAGAATCCGCGCCGTATTCGCCTGTATTCCCGAATCGATTGTCGTCGCGAATTTCGATTTCTGCTTTTTCGCCTTGCCTTTCTCGCTTCCCTTCGAGGACGCGATGAGGAATTCCAGATAATGGGGAGCAGAAGAGGGAAGCGCGTACGGTTTTTCGGGCAGCTCCTCCTCAAGGGACAGCTGGAGCACCCTGCCGTCAAAAAATCCCCGCTCGTGAAGCTTCCGCAGTAGTGCGTTTCTCTTTGCGAGAAGAATTTCCTTGTTCGCGCCGGGATAGACGAGTGACGGCTGGTTCGGGAGAACCGCGAGCGTCGCCGATTCAGCCCAAGTAAGGTGGTCGGGCGAGCGGTTGAAATAGCGCCATGACGCCGCCTCAAGTCCCACGACGTTTCCCCCGAACGGGGCGTTCGCCACATACAGCTCGAGTATTTTTTTCTTCGAGAACCGCATTTCGAGGGAAACGGCAAGCACCGCCTCCTTCGCTTTCTGGAAAAAAGTCCGCTTCGGATGGTTTTCCAGAAGGCGCACCGTCTGCATCGTTATCGTCGAGCCGCCGGAAACGACGCGGGACTGTTTCAGGTTCATGGTGACGGCGCGGGCGAGCGAGAGCGGGTCTATACCGAAATGGTATCTGAACCGCTTGTCCTCGAACGCGATGATTGCGCTTTCGAATTTCTCGGGGACTGTTGACGATTCGAACCTCCATTGCTCGTCTGCGGCAACCTTCGCGCCCAAAAGCCGTCCGTCGTTGTCGTAGACGGCGTAGGAAAGCGGGCGCGCGGAGAAGTCGAGCGTGAACGAGCTGAAGAAGACGAGAATGACGACCGCAGACAGAACTGCGGCCGCCACAAAAACGCGCCTCGGCACATTGTTCAGCATGGGTCGCCTATTTTATGAGGTTGACCCGCTGTCCCGGCTTCACCGCGGAAATCTTGTCGTCATACATCGCTTCCGCGTGGATTGCGGGAATGATGTAGTTTCCTTTGTACGCCAGCGTCGCGTCGAATTTGAACATGACGGTCTCCGAGGCTTTCAAATCGAAATACGTGTAGATTGCGTCGTCTCGGATGTCCTGGTACGTGTAGTTCGAGTCGATTTTGTCGGATGAAAGCCGCTCGTTCGTGAATTCGAATCCGGTCGGGACGGGGACGGTCAGCGCGAGATTCTGCAGGTCTTCGCCGCTCGTGTTCGTTATCTGTATCTCAACCGAGACGCTGTCGCCCGTTTCCTTCTCCGAGATTCCCGAAAGACCCGTGACGGTCATCCTGATTCCGGAATTCTGCTCGACCTCCGTTCCTGCCTTCGACATTCCCTTTGCTGTCAGCGCGCCGAAAATCGTCTTGTCGCCCTTGTTCGCCACGGTGACTTCCTGGACGCCGGAATCCGACGCGGGAAGTTTTTCGACGACCGTGCCGCCGGAGATTTCGTTCGAGATTTTCTTGCCGGCGGACAGAAGCTCATAGGCCGCGGGAATTTTCGACTTTGAGGTGTAGAACGGGATGAGCGAGAACAGCGACCATGCCGTTTCCTGCGTGTTGAGCCATTGGGTGCCCGACAGCGTTTCCGCAATCTGCTTCGCAATCTTGTCGGCTGCATTGTCCTCAATCATGCCGTAAGCGAAAAGGAGAACAGCCTTTTCCCTTAGCGGCGAGGAGAAATCGCTTCCGTAGCCGCGCCTGCCCTCTCCCTTCTCCTTGTATTTTTCCAGAAGCTCCTTTGCGACGCTCTTCCGTCCCGATTTCGCGTAGCTTGCGGCAAGCAGGAGTCGCGAATCCCCGGCAAGCGTTTCTGAAAGCGCGAGCCTGTTCATAGCGCCGATGTTCGCGCGTCCCGCAAGCGCAAGGACGAAAAGCCTGTACGCCTGCACGGAAGCCGATACGCCCGAACCTGCGTTCTCCCATGAAGAAGACGATTTCGACAGATAGCTGAGCGCGCTGTTCAGCATGTCGTCGGAAACGGAATAGCCGTGGTTCCGCGCCTCGACCATGAAATGCGACGCGTAGCAGGTTCCCCATTCGTGCGTGGTTTGCGAGCCGGGCCAATATCCGAACGTCTTTTCGCCCGTCTGGTATTTCGGGTACCGCTCAAGGACGGAATTCACGTTCGTCTTTATCTCCTCGATTTTCTCTTTTGAGAGCTTCGTGAATTCGGGAATGTAGAGCTGCGGGAAACCGCCGCTCGTTATCTGCTCGATGCACCCGTGCGGATATTCAATCAGGTAGGAAAGCCTGCGCTCGAGAGAAATCTGCGGGAACGTCGAGATTTCGGCAAAAAGCTCCGTCGTCTGGTTTTCCGTGGGGGAATCGACTTTGAATGTGCCGCTTTTGCCCGCCGGGACGGAGAACAGCGTATTGTACGCGACCGGAATGCCCCGCGATTTTACGGTTACCGAAGTCTCCGCCTTCGCCGTTCCCGAATCGCAGGAAGCCGTCGCCTTGAACAAGGCTTTTCCCTCAGCTTTTGTCATGACTTTGAAAAAGAGAGTTTTCGTCTCGTTCGGAGAAAGCCCGACCGTCTGCGCGAACGATGATTTTATCGCGCCCGTGACAGCCAGCGCCACGTCCGCTTCCTGATGGGATTCCGTGTTGTTGAACACGGTTACGGGAACCATAATCTCCTCGTCCGTTCCGAGCGTGCGGGGGAGCGTCGCCTGGACCATCAAATCGCTTTTTACGGTGACGGTTTTCTCCGCGCTGCCGTAGGAACCGGCATGACCCGCAATGACCATCGCGCGGACGGCGCCTATGTATTCGGGCATGAGGAATGTCTGCGATTTTTTCTCGCCTGGAGCGATGGTGAACGGGCCGAAGAATTTTACGACCGGCTTGAACCGGTTCTCGTCGTTGTTGCCGTTCGCCCTTATATCCTCGGAACCGCCGATTGCCAAAAGCGTCTCAAGCTTTCCGCTGTACGCGCTCATCACGTATTTGTACAAGTCCCAGTTCGAAAGCTGGGACGCCTCTTTTTTGTAGAATTCGCTCCGCAGATTCGGGCTGTGGTAGTTCGTGAGGCCGAGCAGCCCCTCGTCGACGACGGCGAGCGTGTATGTCATCCTCTTTCCGTTCTTTTCCGACACGGAAATCGTCGCGTTGCTGTTCGGCTGGAATGATGGCGGCACCGAAATGACGGGGGATAGCTCCGTCTCGGGGTCGTCGACTGTTACGGGGATGACCCCGTAAAGCCGTACGGGAAGGCTGTTCTCCGTCTGTCCGTGCGGCTGCAGCAATGTCAGGTGGACATACACGTTGGGAGCCATGTCGGACGATATGGGAAGGTCGTAGACGGTCGTCCCGTCCGTCGGCTCAATCCATTCCTGCTTGTAGACTTCCCCGGATTTTTCGATTGTGACGAACGCCCTCGCGCTCTTGTTCGCGGTGAAGCTTATGTGCGCCTGCTCGCCGACTTTGTATCGCTTTTTGTCGGAGACGAGCGCGACCATGGCGGCGCTTCCAGAGCCGTCTTCCTGTGCGCGGCCCGCCCAGCCCGGCCAGTCGACATATACGATTTGTGCCGCGCTGTGCCCCTCGCTGTCAGTCGCGATGACGAAATACCGTCCCCAGTCGGGATACTTTATGTTGAATTTGAACGAGCCTCTTCCGTTCGTGATTTGCGCCGTCCCGGAATCGATTCTGTTCACGTACTGCGAGGAAACGTAAGTCGCGCTCGAATACGCGTCCTTCTCCCACCACCATTTCCAGTCGATTTTGTATATCGTCCACTCGATGTTTCCTGCCGGAACCTCGTTTCCCTCCGGGTCGAGAAGGACGACATCGACGGTGTGGTCGGTGTCCGTCAGGAGCATGTTCCGCGCGGCGTCCCCTTTGGGAAGCTTTATTCCGACGTAATGCGGGTACGGTGAATATTCGATTGATTTTGACTGCGTCGAATAGGCGTCCGACGGCTCGAAAATCCTGGTGATGAAATTCGCCCGGAGTTTTCCCGGAAGGTTCCTTCCCGCGTACAAGTCCTTGTCGAATTTTGCGGTTGATGCGGAATCAAGCTTTCCCGACCAGACGATGGAGCGGTCTGAATTGACGGAGCGCGAGGCATTGGTGAAAGTGTAATCGGAGAACCTGCTGAATGAGGTGGACGCGGGCGTGAACAGAACCGAAACATCCGCCTTGTATCCGGGAACCGGCGCCCCGTGAAGCCATGAGCCGGTGACGGTGAACGAATTTCCTGTCCTGCTCAGATATTTCGAATTCGTCTCAAGGCTGACCGCGAGCCTGTTCGGGATTACGGTCTCGACTTTCAGCGATTTGTGCCATTCGTTTCCGCCTATTTTCACTTTCGCATCGTAATTTCCTGTCGCCGACTCGTCGAACGTCCTCGTCTCGATTTTGTAGAATCCGTCCACGGATTCCGTTATGACCTGCGAGTCAACCTCGCGCCCGAGCGGGTCTGAAAGCGTGAAGGTGACGGGAATGTCGGCGGGAAGCGATTTTTTCAAATCCTGAAGGACGAACGTAAGATATATGTCGTCGCCCGGCCTCCATACGCCCCGCTCGCCGTATATCGCGCCTTTTACGCCTTTTTCCGTCCGCTCTCCGCCAACATCGAAGTGGCTTGTCGAAAGCATCGTCCCGTTTGAGAGGGGGAGGAACGAACTGTGCTTCCCGTCGGAAGCCGTTATCACATACGCTTTTTTCGATGATTTCTCGTCGAACGAAACCGTTCCGTTCTCGTCGGTCTTTGCCGAGCCGAGCAGCTTTCCTATGAACGAATACAGGAACACATCCGCGTTCTTTACGGGTGCTGCGGTCTTCAGGTCGGATACGGTGCAGTAGTATTTTCCGTTCGCGTCCATTTTTGCCATTACCGCCAAATCGGTTATGAGGATATTCCTCGTTATGAGCGCCCTGCTGTTGTAGCGCGGCATGTAGTAGGCGGGATGGCACGGGTCATTGTCGTAATACCAGAACGAGCTTCTCGTGTCGTAATCCAAATCGTTGTAATAATCCCACCAGCTCTGCTCCCTCACACCGTCTTCCTCGATTGTGTCGGGCGGCATCGGTATCGCGCTGAAATCCCGGTGACCCTCGGTGCACCTGTACATTATCTGGTCGTGCCTGAACGAAACCCGTATCTGGAACATTCCGCCCGGATATTTTTTCACCAGTTCCGTCAAATCAAGCCCGCGGTTGACGAAAACATCCTTGTCGGAATCCTCCCACTTGAAGAAAACTTTCTTTTCCCAGACCGGCTCGCCGACCCGGTAAAGCTCGCGCTGCCCGTCAAGCTCGTTCACCTGAAGGAACTGGTTCATGTTCCTGCTTTCTATCGCGTATGCCTGAATCAGAAGACCCTGAAGGTTCAGCGTCTGGACGGGAAGAATCGTCCCGCTCGATGACGGAAGGATGACGCCGTCATTCGCGAAGCGGATTTCCGGCTTCTCCCATGTTCCGTTGATGGGGGCAGACGCGCTCCGTGCAAGCAGCGTCCCGTCCGAGCCTTTGATTCCCTCGCCGAACGATACGGCAGTCGAGTCCGACCAGTTGGAATCCGTGTAGACGGTCAGGACGTTCCCGTTTATGACGGAATTGTAGTTTTTGTAGTCGGCAAGGATTTTCGTCTCGTCGTCCTTTCCGCTGAACTTTATAAAGGAAGAGATATCCTGCGTCTCGTCGAGCTCCTGCGAGAAGCTGGCTGAAATCGCGTTTTTGTTCGCGCTGTTTATGTCTATGACGGCAAGCTCGCCTTTTTTCGGAAAATTGATTTTCCTGCTTCCTGCGAGAAGCTTGTCGAGCTGGGGATCGACGCCGAGCTTTTTTCCGTTCCATGTGATTTCGACGGATTTCGCCTTGTCGTCCTGCGTCACCGGTACTGAAAAATTCCATATTGCGGAATCTATCGTCGCCTTCCATCCGACATCCCGCTTCGAGCCGTTTTCCGTTGCGGCAACCATGCTTTTGGCGGCATCCTCGTCGATGCCGATGTCCGTCGTGAGCCGCCCCGAGATGGTGAACGTATTGCTTTCGGGGTTCAGGATTATGTCGTCGAAAGCGACCTTGTATTCCGCGTTCTTCACGGCAAATTCGCGCCGGTAAACCGCGTCGTCGAATTCAGCCGCGAACAGTTTCTTGCAGTCCACGGAAAGTACAATCTGGCTTCCTCCTTCGTACGGTTCCTCCGGCGTGAAAACGGCTGTGCGCTCGTTGTATTTCCACGTTCCCTTGACCGCGGGAGAAAGGGTAATCGCCGAATCCATCTTCTCGACGGGGTCATTGGCGAAACTTACCGATATAGGCTCCATCCGCCCTATGCAGAACGGGCTTATGGCATCTATAAAGACATCGGTCTCATGGTTGTATGATACTTGAACCTGCTTTTTCTTTGAGCATCCACAAAAAAAACTGCCGAAGAAAAAAGCGAAAGCACAGAAAGCAGCCGCGAACGCGGCACCGGTTTTTCTTTTCATATGCCTGACTCCTTTGGGCGTTTTCCAGCCCCTACTGTTTTGAATTTGACGTGTCCTGCAATTGCGATTTTCGGACTGGTTGCCTCGAAATGCGATGCCCAAAATCGCGGTGAGAGCGATACCGAGCAATCGAACACGCTTAATCTTAGAGTAGTTTTCAGAAAATTACAATTTTGCTGCGCGCGGCAACACCGCCGGAGTGCGCAGCATTGGATAAAATTTCAGGCGATTTGCATTAAAAGGGCTGTCCGATGCGCGTTGGCTGGTGCCATTCCGAACTCGTTTCGGAATCTAGGTAGTCTGAATTTCGAGTTTGGTTGAAAATTTACAAAAAAGCGTAAATCTTTAAAATTTTAATCACCACAAAAAAAATAAAAAAGAAGTACGCTTATGTATAAACAAATTGACAACCTAACCAGCATGTTTTTCAAGAGCCTAAAAGGCAACTAATCCTTGAGCAGATTGTTGCACTGAACATCTATAGATTTCAATTTGTGATGTTACGATAAGTATGCTAAAAATAAAAAACGGTCATTGAGCGAAGTCGAAATGACAATAGACCTGTTCCGCCGCCGATTTTTTATCTGCATTTTCCGTCTTGGATTTTTACAGGCGGAGCATTCCGATGAGGATTCAGGCGATTACGACTGAGGCGCAGAAAAGCTTGTATGCGATGTCCTTTTCCTTGAAGACGAGGTAGCCGCCGAGAATCGTAATCAGACAGCCGCTTTGTTTTATGAGCGTCATCACCGTGATGCGGCTTTCCGGGATTCCGTTCGCGATGAAAAGCGCCTTGTCGCCGATGATGAACATCAGCGCGAGAATCCAAATCCACTTGTTTTTTACGACGGACATGCTCACTTTCGTCCGTGCCGCGACCATGTAGAGCGCGTAGTAAACCACCATGAAAAGCATGTACCAGAACTGAAGCTGCGAGCTTGAGATGTCCTTCATCAGCACCTTGTCGAGAAATCCCGAGACCGCGTTCAGCAGGCACGAAATGAGCGCGAGAATCACGAAAAAAGTTGGAGCCTTTTTCTTTTCCGCGCTGTTTTCTTCTATTATATTGGCGCTCAAATCATCCGTTTTTCTCTTTCCGAGGGGAATGCGGAATTTCAGAAGCAGCAGCCCCAAACAGACGGTCGCAAGCCCGATTGCCTGCATCGCGCTCAATGATTCTCCGAGTGCGAATACCCCGAACGAGGTCGCGAACAGCACGCGCGACAAATCTAGGATTCCGTAAAGGCTTACGGGAAGGTGTTTTATCGACTGGAAGCTGCATATCCACGCGAGAAAAACGGCGAACGCTTTCACGGCAATGTAAAAATAGAATCTGCCTTCGAGCCCGCCAGCATTCGGAACCTGCGGAAGGACAAAAACGAAAGACAGAAACGTGTACGCGATGAGAACTTCCATAACGGTGTTCTTTTCCAGCGCCTTTTTCTTTGCGATTTCACGAAGCCCCTTGAGAACCCCGTAAAGCAGGACGAGAAGAATCCAAATCATTTAAAACTCCGAGGGCGCGGAGTATATCATATTTTCCTCTGTCTTGTTCCGGAATCCGTGTTAAGTTGCGCAGAATAGATACTGAAACAAGTTCAGCATGACGAAAAGATGAAACCACCCTATCATTATGAGCAGGTCCCGGAATCCGTGTCTTCTTGCAGTGAAAAAAAAGTCTTTAACTATTTTATGAATGTCCGTAGAATCAAAGTACATCTATAGAAAACGAAAGCATACAGGAGGCTTTTTATGTGTCCAAAAGAATTTGCGATGATTATGAAAGACGCGCTCGACGAGTTCGAGAATTGGTATGCGGAGTCTTGCTCCAACAAGGAAGCGGACAAAGAGTCTCTGCAAGAGGCGTACACCCACGCGCATCTTGGCATTGTCGCCCGGCTTCAGAGAATGATGGGCGACGGCTTCAGCGAGGATGACGACGAGAAAATCGAAGACGGCGAGGCGTTTGAGAGCTTTATCGAAAAGGCTTTTATGCGGAAAGTGCAGGAGTATGCAACGGACATTGCGATGCAGCCGATAATGCTTTCGCTCGAGCAGCACAACGAGCTTGCGATGAAGCAGATTCGGACAATCCTGAGCGCATACAGCGGCAAGGTTATCGAGAGCGACGAGGACGACGACGGCATTGAGGGAGAAGAGATGGAAGCGCGGCACAAAGTTTTCGACGGCACGTTGAGCGCAATCGGCTTTGTCAAAGGCGGCACTCTGAACAAAAAGGCGGTGGCTGACACATTCCGTGCCCTTGCCGATTTCTACGAGAAGGAGCTGTGAAAAAACAAGGAGGCGAAAATGGGGAGGACATATAAAGAAAACCTTACTCAGGAAGAAATCGACGAATTGGTAGTGAATTTGCCGCCTGACGAGGAAATGCCCGAGGTGAACCATTCCGACTACGAGCTGCTCACTCAGGATGATATTGATTCGCTTATGGCGCTTAGGGACTATGTCCCTTTCGAAGCGGAAAGCGAGCTTAGGGATTCGCTTATCGATTTGAGGGACACACTCGAAAAATGCGGAAGCCTCCTTTATAAAATAGAAAAACTCAGCGATGCCGAGCATTGCGATTTCGCTACAGATGATGTGGAAGATGAGGAAGAACCGTATTGGGCAGAAAAACTCAGCAAGGAACAGAAGAAGAAGTTCGACGAAATCCTTGTTGAGCTTAAAAATCTGCCGGAAGAAATACTCGCTGCAGGCGAAAAAGTCCTCGCGCTTGCAGTTTCCGGCGGGCTGTCCAAAGTTCAGATTGACGAGTGCAACAAGATGTATGTGAGGATTGCATCAAGCACAATCGAGCATTCATTTTTTGCGCTTAATGAAAAAATTCAGTCGCTTCCGATTGAGCAGCTGGAGCAGCTTTGCGCAGTCCGCTTTACCGTTCGGCAATCCTTCAAAAAAATGTTTTCGCTTGGAACAAAGTCGCCCCTGCTTTCAAAAGAGAACCTTCATGCGGAAATCATGCAGGATTATCAAAGCCGCATGGAAGATATGCTTTCCGATCCTGACTTTTCGAAGGAATACGATGCCGAAGACATTCCGTCTCTGGTAATGAAGAGCGAGGATGAAAAACGATGGCGGCAGTTTTTTGAAGGGAAATCGTCGTCCCCGTACTTCAGCTATTATGCGGACACGGTGCTTTCGCTCAACATTGCTTCGCTCAACTTGCAGGACAAAGTGTGGCAGTATCTGAACTATCTTGGAATTGGAACGTTGGAAGAGTTGTGCGCCCTGCCTCCTGAAAAAGTTCCGGCATTGCAGGAGGAAATGAGCAAGGTCGGTCTAGAAAATGCAGTCGGAGAGATTTCAGACAAACTTGCAGGGCTCGGGCTTTGTTTCGGAACTTCAAGGGAAGACCTGATTGCCGTCTGTGATTTTCCGCTTGTCATAAAGCATTACGGCGGAGCGGGCTTTTACGAGCTTGAGCATCCGTTTGACAGGCTCGGTACCAGGGAAGTCATAAGAAAAGGCGACGGAAAAACGGCAGAGCGAAAAACAGATTTTGCGATGATTGGCGACATAATCGACATGTTTTTGGACTTGGGCGGAACTCTGATGCACGTTCCGGGCGACACCAAAACATTACAAATCCCCCCTTTATATACGACGATACCGAGCGTGGCGTTTGTCGGCTGCAACAAACTTGAAGAACTTACGATTGGCAAAGATGTCTATGAAATCGGTTCTTTCGCTTTTGAGCTTCCTGCATTGAAAGAATTCCGATATGAAGGAACAGTCGCAGAATGGAACTCAATCAAAAAAGACAAATTGTGGAACTTCGGAATCAATGTGCCGTTTGTTGATTGTTCCGACGGAAAAGCTGACATCGCACTCTGCATAAAGGACAACGTGCTTCTTTCCTGCTCGAAGAATGCAGTGAATGTAGAGATTCCTGAGGAGGTTTGCAGAATTGCGGAATTGGCTTTTTCGGATTGCGAAAAACTTGAGTCGGTGAAAATCCCGGAAAGCGTACGGAAAATCGGCGAATATGCTTTCAAAAACTGCAAATCCCTCAAAGAAATCAACCTTCCTGAAAACCTTACGGAGATTGCAGAATATGCTTTTGAACATTGCGTTTCTTTGGAATCTTTCCGATGCCCGAAGAACTTGAAAGAAATCAAAGGCTATGCATTCTGCAACTGCCAGAATCTAGAAACACTTGAGCTGAACGAGGGGCTTGCAAGAATCGGTTACTGCTCGTTCCAGGGGTGCTTGAACCTCGCGAAGGTTTCCATTCCTGCAAGCGTCAAATCAATAAAAAAGAATGCCTTTGACAACTGCATAATGTACGCTGGATTTACCGTGGCGGAAGAGAACAAGAACTTTGCGGCGGAGGACGGAATCCTTTACAGCAAGGACAAAAAGACGCTTGTCCGTTGTCCTTGCTACTGGGGCAAAGGAAAAACCGAGGTTGTGATTCCTCAAAGCGTCGAATCCGTCTGTGAAAGCGCATTTTCGGGATGCACATATATAGAGCGCGTGGATTTTCCGCCTAACGTGAAAGTTCTGCCGGAAGATTTGTTCGAAGATTGCGGAAGATTGAAGTCCGTTCTGCTTCCTGAAAATGTCGAGAAAATGTGCAGTTTCTCATTCCTTCGGTGTAAAAGCCTTGAATCCATAACGATTCCTTCTTCCCTAAAAAAAATAGAGCATAATACTTTTTGGATGTGCGAAAAACTCAAGGAAATCCGCTTTGATGGCACTGTTGAAGAATGGCGGAAAGTCATAAGAATCCATGACTTTGCGAAAGAGTGCCCCGTAAGCGAAGTTATCTGCACGGACGGAAAAGCAGAACTCGGCAACGACAAGGAAGACTGGGAGATTATATAGTCTTCAACTATTTTTCCGATGCGATTAAAACTATGCTATCATTGAATTCCGCGGAATTTTCAAAAGAAGAAAAATAAAAATGCTGGGCGATTTCGATATAGATATCATCGTGAACGACGAAGATTTTTGGAAAGAGAAAGATGAACCAGATGAGTCAGACCTTGAGCCGGACGAAGAAATCGTAAAGACAGACAATCTGATTCACGACGCTCTGCACAAGAATCTGGTGCATCTTGAAAAATACGACCTTGACCAATGCTTTGGGAACGAATGCCCGCACTATTTTGAAGCGGACACGATTGCGGAAGTTCTGGATTATGTCAAAAAGATGAGAATCAAGGCGATTCTGATTTTTGTTGGCGGAAACCCGCAGATGAGCGAGGTGCAGGAAGCCGTTGACGCGATTAAGCCATACTGCACGGCGGAATGCATTGACCGTCCATTGCGACGACGGCGAAGAGCGACTGCTTCAGGACGAGGAATAATGCAAAATACGGACGAAATCGCAGACGCAAAACGGAAGAAAATCCTATTACGGCAGAATGTGGGATAAAAAATAAAGCATCTTCTTCCGCCCCGATTATCCGTGAAAATCCGACGAGAAGCGCTCGTATGAGTTATAGCGCTTATTTTGGTGGAATGCCAACAGGAAGACCATATACATACCGAGAGTTTGCTAATATTGCCGATGATATAGAGAACCCTGCTTTTGCAGAGGTTGTTAAGGTCTCTGGTTGGTGAGATATAAAGACATTGCGGAAAGAGTTAATTTAATTCAAAAGAGGACACACGATGAAGAAATTATTGGTTGTGTTTGCACTCTCGATTATGATTGTGCAAAGCGTATTTGGACAAAGTGCACTGTATAACGGCAAGGGCGGCGAGGGCAGAGTCGTTTTGCTTGACGAGCCTGTGATGGTGAACGGGCTTAAGAACGGAAGCGACAAGTGGCTTACGCAGTCGGTAAAGACGGATGTTTTGAGCGATTTGTCGCAGTATTCTGCGATGAAACTTTTGGAAAGCGAACAGCAAAAGAACGTCTTGAAGTTGCAAAAAGAAAGCGAAAGCGCAATGTACGACGACAACGATATGCTCGAACTTGGTCGTATGGTGAAGGCGAGAGAGTATATCAAACTCACGATTACACGCATTGAGCAGAAAGGACAGAACCTTTACGGCTTGCAGGCGACAATCGTCAACATCGAAACGGGAACGAGCGAAGGCGGCTATAACCCGAAGTCATACTATTCGCAGACGGACTTTCTCACCAAAGCGCACGGTGAACTTTCCGCTGGCGTTCTTGAGCAACTCGGCGTTGAACTCACCGAGACAGGAAAGCGCCTTATTGCCAAAGCGAACGAGGTGAAGGCGACAGGCGGCAGTTCCGTGAAGACGCAGAACATCGCAGTTGTGTCGGCGAAAGAGTTGAAGGACGCTCAAGATAACCTCAACGCTATCGACACCGAACTTCTTCGTATGCAGGAGAAACTCGCTGATATCGAGAACTCAAGCGCGTTCGACCTTGAAAAAGAAGCCGAGAAGATGCGCCTTGAAAACCAGAAAGCGACTCTTTTGCAGCAGCAGAAAAGCGAGCAGGAGCATATCGCTCGAATGAAAGCCGAATCGGAGCGCCGTGCTCGTGAAGCCGAAGAGAGCAAAAAGCGAAGCGCCGAGCAGCAGCAGAAAATCGACGAGATTGCATCAGAAATCGAAGCCAAGTCAGCGGAACTCTTTGCAAAGGCGAACCGCAACGGCGTTGAAGAGCAAGTTGTTACGCTTGAAAAGCAGAAAGCGGTTTATGTGTCAAACCAGCGCAGAATCAACGACAGCATAAAGGCGGCAGAAGCGGGAATCGAAGCAGAGCGCCGTAACGCAATCCGCGAGCGAAA
This sequence comes from Treponema saccharophilum DSM 2985, assembly GCF_000255555.1. Taxonomy (GTDB): domain Bacteria; phylum Spirochaetota; class Spirochaetia; order Treponematales; family Treponemataceae; genus Treponema_D; species Treponema_D saccharophilum. The sequence continues at coordinate 21,641 of NZ_AGRW01000045.1, read as the reverse complement.
AGCAGAGCCTCCACGAAAGGCAGACCTCAACGCAGACGGCACTCTTAGCGAGAACGGACGCAAGGCTCTTGAGAGCGCACTTGCCGAAATCAATGAGAAATATGAGACGATGAAGAGCGATAGCGCCAAGGAAATCACATCCAGTTTCTCGGATATGCAAGACCCTCTTTGGACGCGTATCGAAAGCGACAAAGAAGAAATCGCAAAAGGCTCTTACATCGCAAGCACGCTCGACAACAAAGTGATTTTGAACTTCAAGGATTACGACGGCACGGCTCAGGGCTGGGCGTATGACATAGAAATGACGTTCAATGCCGTTACGGTTTTCAGTTCAAGCGGCACTCTCACATACAAGGACATCACAGGAAAGGAAGCGCCGCAGTTTCCGGACCGCGACGACAAGAAATACGACGAGAAAGTAAAAGCGTACAACACATTCCAGGACGACATCGAGTTGTTCGACAGTTTCTTCCGCACGGGCGTTCCGTTTGTCACGGCGAACATCGCGTACACGATTGCCGCTGCACCGTACAATCGCCCGAGCGAATACGACATCAAACTCGATACTCTTTCGTTCTTCAACTTGCAGCAGAACAAAGAAACATCAAAAATGAAACTCAAGGAAAGCAAGGTCTATCGCTATTATCCTGTAACGTTCATTGACTGGCGAACAGACAAGGAGCGGAACAGCGACGAGAAGGCAAGCGCAAAGGTGAAAAAGAGCCTTTTGAGCAAAGCGAAGTTCCAAAACTCAATGGGAAGAGCATTTTCAGAAGACGGTTGGGTTTCAACGGTGATTGCAGTTGTTGCTGTCATAGTTGGAGTGATTGTCTTTTTCTGTGGCGGCCGCTGGCTTGGCTGTCTCGGAACATTGCTTGTATTCGGTCTGATTATCGGCGGTGTTCAGTCCTGCGGCAAGAAGCTTAGGCAAAAGGCTTGGGAAAACGATAACCAGCTTATCAAAAAGGAAATGCTTGATAGGTTCCAGTGGAAGACGTATGAACTCTTCGACGATAAAGACGGCTGTACAATTTCATTCCTCGACAATTCAAAGGTTCAACTCACTATAAAGAAAAACATCTATGAGGGTAATTACAGCGTTGATTCCGGCACTATCTATTTAAGTGCAGGCGACTCAGACCCTCATGCTGCTCTCCGTGTCATAAATAACTTACTCGTAACGGGGCAAGGTCAGTATTATGACGAAATATTTTTCGACAACGAGGACATAATCGCAAAGGGCAACGAAGAGTACCTTGCCGGTATGACGTTCAAGGGCAAGTGGAACAACCAAGAGGACGAACATTCTTGCTATGACGCAGAAATCACGTTCGGAAAGGACGGCAAAGCGAAAATCGCGTTATCTGACGGCGACAATGGCGAAGGCGCATATATGCTGAACAGAAGCGGCACTGTTGCTTTGTACAATCACCGCAACAAAGGAAAATGGGTCTTGTTCGAGATAGAGCAAAACGGCGGCGAAATCACTTCGATTACACTTCGCGCTCCGAATGCCTATTACGGCAGAAACTGGACTAGAAAATAATATCTATACAAAGGATATTTTGAAAACGTGTCATTCCGAGAGGAGAACGGCGATACGCTCGTTTCGCTCAGAATGACACACAAAAAATGCAAAAAAATAAAAAAAGTTGGTGGAATTTGCATGATTTTTTATATGCAGGAGCGACGGCGAAGAACATCTGTTCTATCATCTGTTCTGTCATCTGTTCTGTGACGAGGAATAATGCAAAATACAAACGAAATCGAAGACGCAAAACGGAAGAAAATCGCTTCCGTGAACAAAATCGCCGCGGAATCTCTTTTTTCTGAACTCGTCGGAAGGAGAATCGGTTCGTCGTTCGTGATTCTTTCTGCGAATGTAAGCTCCGTCGTGACGCTTCTTTGCTCGGGAAAGAACAACATCATTTTCCGGATGGGTGCGTCGGGCGAAAAATGGATGCAGAAAATCGAGGACACGCTCGACATAATCTCTGACCAGACGAAAAGCGGGCCTGAAATTCTCGACGCGCTCGAATCGAAGAAAATCACGGTCGCAAAAATGCCGTCTTCGTGCGCGGATCTGCGCCTCCCGATAAAATGCGATTCCGAGGGAAATCTCCGCTATTTCGTTAAATGCTCCGCCGAGGGGCGTGCGGATCCGCAGACGAAGCGAGCCGAATTCTTCTGCTGCGACGAAATCGGAAGATGTTTCTGCAAGTCGTGCACTCATCTTGAGTCGGTTTCCGTTCCGGATGGAACAAAAATCATCGGAATAAGCGCATTCGGCGAATGTTCTTCTCTCAAAACCATTTCGTTTCCGGACGGGCTTGAGCAAATCGAGTGGTTCGCCTTTTCAAAAAGCGCGCTCCGTTCGCTGTTCATCCCGAAAAGCGTGCAGAAAATTTCGCTCAGTGCGTTTTCGGAATGCATTTTTCTTGAAAAACTCGAATACGGCGGAACAAAATCTGACTGGGAAAAAATAAATTTCGACAGAAACTGGAGCAATAATGTTCCGGAATTATCCGTTCATTTCGGAAAACGCCGGAAATCCGAATAAAAAAGAGTCTTTAATTAATGTGCGAACGTCCGTAGAATAAAAGCACAACGGCGAAATACGCGCAGAAAACCGCGGCAAGGAGAAATGAAATGGTGTACGGTGATTTTGACGTCGATTTCGGGATTGACGACGAGTTTTTCTCGTAAGAGCCTGATTTGGAGCCCGATTACGACAGCGTGATGTATGACAATCTGATTTACGACGCGCTCAATCACAATCTGGTTCACCTCGAAATGCCCGACATAGACAGATGTTTTGAAGGCGGAGACCCGCGTTATTTTGAAGCCGAGACGATTCCTGATGCCGTCGATTATGTGAAAGGCGCGAAAATAAAGGCGATGCTTCTTTTTGTGAAAGCTGACATTCCGATGTGCGAACTGACGGAAGCAATAGACGCGCTCAAACCGTACTGCACGGAGGAATGCCTTGAAAACGGAAAAATTCTCTTCGGTACAGGCGATGAAACCACAAAAGACTGCACAAAATTCAGAGCGTTGTTTGTGTTCGGGCATATCGAAGACGAGAAAACCGAGAACAAGAGCGATTTCGGGGAAGATATTCCGTTCTGACATTTAAAAAAGAGTCTTTAACTATTTTTTGAATGTCCGTAGAATCAAAGCACATCTATAGAAAACGAAAGCATACAGGAGGCTTTTTATGTGTCCAAAAGAATTTGCGATGATTATGAAAGACGCGCTCGACGAGTTCGAGAATTGGTATGCGGAGTCTTGCTCCAACAAGGAAGCGGACAAAGAGTCTCTGCAAGAGGCGTATACCCACGCGCATCTTGGCATTGTCGCCCGGCTTCAGAAAATGATGGGCGACGGCTTCAGCGAGGACGATGACGAGAAAATTCCAGACGGCGAAGCGTTTGAGAGCTTTATCGAAAAGGCTTTTATGCGGAAAGTGCAGGAGTATGCAACGGACATTGCGATGCAGCCGATAATGCTTTCGCTCGAGCAGCACAACGAGCTTGCGATGAAGCAGATTCGGACAATCCTGAGCGCATACAGCGGCAAGGTTATCGAGAGCGACGAGGACGACGACGGTATTGTGGGAGAAGAGATGGAAGCACGGCACAAAGTTTTCGACGGCACGTTGAGTGCAATCGGCTTTGTCAAAGGCGGCACGCTGAAGAAAAAGGCGGTGGCTGACACATTCCGCGCGCTTGCCGACTTCTACGAAAAGGAGCTGTGAAAAAGAAGAAAAAGATAAAACGGATACGAAATGCAGGCTTTTCTTGAAGAAAATGCTGACTTATGTTGTTGACGGTGTTGACTCGTCGATTATTCGGCAGATTGGCGAAAACTATCTCTTTTATGACGATGCGGACTCTTTTGAGCGATTTACTCTTGATATGGGTCTGACGGGCGTTCTTTCGATTCAGTCTGGCGACAATCCTTGGATACTGATGGAATGAACAAGGCTCGTTGCGAGGAGGTGAAAATGTATTACGAACCAATGACTCAGGACGAAATCGAAAAACTTCAAAAGATTATGGATTCAAACAAGGAAATCCCAGATGTTGACAATGCAGAATACGAGATTCTCTCGCAAGATGAAATTGACCAGTTGCTTTCTACGATTGACAAAGTGGACGACGAGGCGGACAGCGACCTTCGGCACGCTTTCATTGCTATGCGGAATTATTTATACGATTACGGATTTTTCCTTTATGAGTGCGATGCTTTTTGCGGTTCTGGTAGTTTGTCTAACTTTGACATTGAGGCGGACGATGAGGCGCAAATCGTGCAGAATGAGCCGATTTTTGGAGAAGAACTTACTGAAAACCAGCGGAAAGATTTTGACGAGTTGACAAGTCGAGCTGAAAAACTCGATTCGAGAATACGAGCGGAGACAGAAAAAACGCTTGATTTGCTGCGGACTGAAAAACTTTCTGATGTGCAGATTTGCGAGTGCAACAAAATGTTCGTGCAGGTCGCAAAATGTGCGGTTTCTAAGTTTTCTCTGAGCGACGCGCTCGGCGTTTTGCCAAAGAAAGAGCGGGAAAAGATTTTGGAGATTCAGCAGGCGGTTTTGAGCAGTGCGAGGGAGTTTTTCAAGCGCGTTTTTGCAGTTGAAAAAAGTCCGCTCTATCGCAGAAATGAGTTGCACGATGCTTGGAAGAAAAGCGAAAACGAGAAACTCGTTCACGCCGAAGGCTCTACGCTCGATAATCCAAAATACGAAGAAGTCTATGTGAATCAAGCGGACGAAAAGACTTGGAATGAGTTTTTTGGCACATACGAATATTGACAAGAAGTGAGGAATAAATGGAAATAAACAGCGAAGACGTATTGAAGATTGAGAATAACGAAGTTGTGTCCTGCGACAAGAGCGCGGTGAACGTGGTGTTTCCCGAAGACATCGCGAGAGTGCGAAGACAGGCGTTTTTGGAATGCGACAAGCTAGAGAGCATAACGATAAACACGGCTTGCAAGAGCATAGGAGAATTGGCTTTTTCGTTGTGTACGGCTCTCAAATCCGTGGAGCTACCAGAAGGCTTGGAGCAAATCGGAGCTCAGGCGTTCAAAAATTGCACATCGCTTTCGAGCGTGAAAATCCCCGACGGCTGCAAAGTGAAAAGCCGTGCGTTTGAGAGGTGCAAGGCTCTTGAAAGTGTCGTGATACCGAACATCGAAAACGATTTGATTGCAGGCTACCGCGAGATTTTCGACACAAGCTACATCAAGCATATCACGATTGCTGAGGGCGTGGAAAAATTGCCGAAAAGAGCGTTCGAGGGCTTTTATTCGCTTGAAACGCTCGAACTTGGAAAAGACGTGGCGTACATCGACGACTTTGCATTCTGTGGTTTGTGGCGGGAAATCAAAATCGAATTGAGAACTCCGCATTTCGCCTTCGAGAACGGAATGCTCTACAACAAAAAGACGAAAAAGCTCATCCGCTGCTTTTCAAAGAATATCGTCGTGCCGTCTTTCATCAAGTCGATTGGCGAGGACGCTTTCTTTGACGTGGAGAGCGTTCGCTCGACTGCGGAGCAGACTTTTCTTCCGTATGTTGAAAGCGTGAGTTTTGAACAAGGCTGCACTGTGAATGCGCTTCCCAAACTGTGGAAGGAACTTTGCCTTTATTTCCACCGAAAAATGGACAAGAACGAAATGACAATCAAAAAAATTGTCGAAACCGTAAATGCGCAAGTCGTAAAGCAGAAGCTCAAAGATGAAAAGAAAAGCGAAGTGTCCAAAATGGGCGCGAAGAGCGTTCTTGAACCGGTTGTTGCAGAAAGCGGCGTGGTATGCGAAAAGTGGGAGGACAAAGATAACCAGTATATCGGCGTGAAGTGCAACCGTGGCGGAATCGAGCTGAAACTTCCGAACAAGAGCGCAGTCAAACGGCTCGAACCGCTCAGAGAACTGCTTGGAATGATAAAAAGCAAGGACGTTCTTGAAGTCGTGGCGTTTGCCCAAAAGAACAAACTCGCCTTGCAGGGCGAAAAGGCCGAGCGATACGCGGTTGTCGGAAAAGGTGGGCGTTTCAGCGATTTGGGCAGAAATGTCGCTTCGATTGTGGCGACAAAGGAATTTGTTGCGGAGTGCGATAGAAAGCCCGGCGCGTTTTTTGTCGACGGCGAGCTTCCAATTTTAAACGAAATCGTCATTGACGCCCCCAAAAAGGCTGCAAGCGCGCTTTGCAATCGTTTTTGGTTCTACGCTCATAATCTCAAATGCGTGAAATGCATGGACGGCGAACTTTCGCAGCCGGATTTGTTTTTTAAGGAGGGCGTCTTGCGTGCGTGCCTGAACAAAGACATCGAAAGCGTTGTTTTGGACGAGGGTGTCGAGCGAATTTGCGCCGACTTTTTTGAGGACGATTCCTCCAATGCGATAATAAGAGCAATTTACAGAGGCCCTTTTGAAAATGAGCAAAAAGGCGTGTTCGAGAACTGCTTCAACCTGAAAAGCGTGAAATTGCCCCAAAGCCTTACGGAAATTGATGACCGCACTTTCTTCGGCTGTCACAATCTTTCAAACCTTGAGTTTGCGGGAACTGTTGCACAATGGCGCGCTGTGGAAAAAGGCGAGGACTGGCACAAGTGGTGCAATTTCGCTGTCGTGCATTGCGCGGACGGGGACGCTGAGTTGTAAACTAAAAGTTATTTGAAATAGCTCTCATTGGAGTCCGATATGCAGAAAACAGACAAAAAAAATATTTCACAGGAAGAAGTTGACGAAATTGCAGAGACTTTGCCGCTTGACGCAAAAATGCCAAAAGTGACTAATTCGGACCTTGAAATCCTCACTCAAGACGAAATCGACTCGCTCCTTTCAACTATGGACAGCGTAGCAGATGAATACGACAGCACTCTTCGGCAGATGCTTATTTCTCTGCGCGATTGCCTTCGCAACGAGTACGCGCACTTTCTTTATTGCGTTGAGCGTTTGAGCTCTTCTTTCGACGAAGATGATTCCCTTTCGGACGATTTTTGCATAGACGGCGAAAAAGCAAAGCCGTTGTGGCAGGAAAAACTCACAGATGAGCAGCAGAAAAAATTCGATTCTCTTTGCGTGGAAGCGGAAAAACTTATCGCCGATATTCAGGAATTGGTGGCGTACGCGCTGGAATTGATGGAGTGCGAAGAACTTTCTGACAGTCAGATTGAAGAGTGCAATGAAAAGTTTCTGTCATTGGCGGAAATGGTTATTTCACAATTCGCTCTTTCTTCGATAATCCAAAAAATGCCTGGCGACGCTCTTTCTAAAATCAAAGCGATTCGGAAATCTGTTTTCCGCTCTTTCCAAGCCTTTTTCAATAGCGTCTTTTCGCTCGGAAAGAAAAATCCGCTATTCGACAAAAAAATGCTTTACGATTTCTGGGTCGTTTCCCAAACCGAAAAAATCACGGTTGACGACAATTCTGAAAACGATGAAGATTCGATTTTCTATAAGAAAATCATCATCGAACAGAGCGAAGAGAAAAAACGCATTTGGAACGAGTTTTTCGGCGACGGAAACTGAAAAACAAAAGAAAGCAAAAAGGAGCGGAAGAATGGACGACCACGACATTGATCTTATCATTGACGACGAAGATTTTTGGCAGGAGCATGAGCCGTCAGAGTACGAAGCGTACTGTGAAGAATGCGAAGCGTACTGTGAAGAATGCAAAGAGAAAAAGAACAAGCTGATAAATGACGCACTGCACAATAATTTGACGCATCTCGAAAAATGCGACATAGACAACTGTTTTGGGAGCGAGTTCCCGACTTATTTTGAGGCGGAGTCGATTGCGGAGGTTGTGGATTATGCAAAGAACAAGAAAATCAAGGCGATGCTGATTTTTGTTGGCGGAAACCCGCAGATGAGCGAAGTGCAAGAGGCGGTAGACGCGATTAAGCCATACTGCACGGCGGAATGCATGAACGGCAAGTTCCTTTTGGGTTGCACCGAAGAAGACATTGAGGGTGTGGCGAGATACAGAATGTTGCTTGCATTGGAGCAGCAGCCACAGGCTGATTCTCAAGAGGCTGATAATGAGTTTGGTGAAGATATCCCGTTTTAATGCGGGAAAAAAATATGCAAGGAGAAACTAAAATGAGCAATTCGTACGATTACAAAGTTGAATTCGATTCCGAAAAAACTTCCGCGCTTGCGTTGGATTTTTTCAGAAAGAACAAGAAACTTCGGGAAGTTGCAAGCATCTACTGCGATTACGGAGAAGATGAAATGCCTGCCGATTTGATTGAGACTGACGGAAATGTTTGGGAATTTGGGTCGGCAGGCTGTTGCAGCGAGGAAGTCGGAGTTGGCATTTATGACTATCTGAAATCAAAATGCGACAAATTCTCTTTCAAGATTATCCTTGTCGGCGGCGATGACTTTTTCGACGAAGAAGGCGAATTTGCGGAGGTGAATATCTGCGAATTTGATTCGGAGCGGCACAGAATACTTTCTGCGATCGACGAGAACGGAAAATACAAACTCGGCTTCGAACAGTCTTTGAAAAGATATTTTCAGGAGAATTGGGATTCCGATTGCGAAGAGGAATTTTCCATGCTTTTGGAACGGTACGGATTCGGCACGGACGGTGAATTCGATGTCGATGGCGCGAAACTGGGCAAATTCGCGGAAGATTTGAAGGAAATCGACGATTCGCTTCTTGGGTATCTGACGCTCAAAGAAGTCTGAAATATCACGTCAAAAGGAGGGTTTTATGAACGAAGACGAGAGAAGAGAATTCGCTGAGATTGCACGGAAAATCGTCTATCTTGCGAACAAGGCAAGAAGAGAGGGACTGCTGGCGATTGAAGAGGACTTGGACACAATCAGCGTCAAGAGCGAGAAAAACACGCTGTTCCTGAAAAAACTGCTTTCGCTTGTGGTTGACGGAGTGGACAATTCTGTCATTCGCCACATCGGTGAAACATATATCAGCGTGGACGCAGAAAGCGCTTTTGAGAAAACGTGTTTCACTGCGATTTTTGACGGCGTTCTTTCGGTTCAAATGGGAGATAATCCGCGGATTGTTGCGGAAAAACTTGCTGCATACACGGGGATTTTGAATTCGGCGGACTTCATTTCGGAACTGCAAGCAAGCACGGACGTGGAGCTGGTCAGGGAAAAGATTTCCATCGGTGGAACGATTTCTGCCGACGAGGTTGATGAGTTCTTGAAAACAGAAGAATCTTCTATGACTTCCTCAGAGGAACTTTCCTCAGAGGTACTTGATGCACTCTTGGGTGGAAAGGAACAGTGCTGAAGTTGCGGGTTATGATATGCAAGGAGATAATATGAAGATTCAAATTCTTTGGAACATAAAAGATGGTACATACCCTCATTTTATGAAGGCAAGGCCAGAAATGAACGATAATCCTGTTTATAAAGGAAAAGTATTTCCTTTAAATAAAGAAATTGTTCTTTTGATGAAAGAAAAAAAATGTGATCATTTTTCTTTGCAGCAAGGTGTTTCTGGTGGTGGGTTTCTTACAGAAGAAGAATATCATAAATTAGAAAAGATATTTGATAAAATTACCTCCTTTATCAGAGAAGACAAAGGCGATTTGGAAAAGATTTTGGAAGAGATTGAATGTATTTGAACTAACTCTTCTGGTCTTTGGAGTGAAGTATAAGCAATTAGCGATAGTGGCACGCTGTTGTCGCTATCGCTTTTTGTAAAAGGAGGATTTTATGAACGAAAACGAGAAAAGAGAATTCTGCGAGATTGCGCAGAAAATCATCTACCTTTCGGCAAAATCAAGGCGAGAGGGACTTCTTGCGATTGAAGAGGACTTGGACACAATCAGTGTTCCAGGCGAGAAAAACACGCTGTTCCTGAAAAAACTGCTTTCGCTTGTGGTTGACGGAGTGGACGCATCTACAGTTCGCTGGATAGGCGAAAAGTATATCAGCGTTGACCCGGAAACCGCTTTCGACGAAACGTGTTTCAATGAGATTTTTGACGGCGTTCTTTCGATTCAAATGGGCGACAACCCCATGATTCTTGCGGAAAAACTCGGCGCATATCTTGGAATTTTGAATTCGGCGGAGTTCATTTCGGAGATGCAATCAAAAACGGGCGTGGAGCTGGTTTTTGGAAAAATTTCCAGTGGGGGAACAATTTCCGCCGATGAAATTGACGAGCTTTTGAATGCAGAGAATAAAAAGAGCGATGAAGACACCCCGACGACTTCCGATGAGGAGATTGACGCGTTATTGGGTGGCTGAGCAAGAAAAGAAAAGCTGACACGAGTTCTGCATGACACAAGTTTCAGCACAAAAAAAGGAGAAAGAAAATGAAACTGCCGAGTTGCTTTGATGAAAATGGAATCGAAGAAACATGGGAAGCCTTTTATAAAGAGTATGAAATCGATATCGATGCGTTCAGATATGCGCAGTCACAGTTTCAGGATATAAACAAATTCCTTGAGAAGAAAATTGAGTATTTGAGAGCCACCGGAACTTTTGTCGATGAAAAATCCGCGAAAATTTCATATTTATTTGGTTTGGCGTATATGGTTTCGAAGCTATAATTCCTAATATCGCTTTGGCATCCCGCATTTTTTGGAGGCGCCAAACTGAATAATTTTCAGAGAGGACGACAAATGAAATTCACGGCGAACACTTTGGCTTTGCAAAAGGCAATTATGCCTTTCACGGAGCTTGAAACGAATCTTTTTTCCGCTATGGAACTGAATCTGAAATCCGACGTGCTGACAATCTCTGCTCGTGGTGGGTCGGTCAAGATAAAGTCCGAATTGCCTGTTTCTGATTGCGAGGACGGCACGGTTGTCGTTTCATTCGAGACTTTTTTGCCGAGCATCGGAATCATAAAATCTGAAAATGTCACGGTGGAATCGAAAGGCGAAAGCCTTTTATTCAGCTTTGACGACAAGTCGGTAGAAATCGACACTGTCAACGGCGATGTAGTCGAAAGAATCGACATTGAGAACAAAGTTCCTTCTGTTGAATTGACTGGAAAAAATATGGACTTTGCAAAGTACGCTGATTTGAGCGAGGCGCAGAAGACGGAGTTTCTTGAGCTTGCAGAAATCCTCGTCGTTTGCTCTACAAAGGGGCGCAACGAGGGACTTTTGGCAATCGACGAGTATGTGTCTGCACTCAAAACGGAGACGAAGGGCAGGCTTTTCTTGAAGAAAATGCTGACGTTTGTCATTGACGGTGTTGACTCGACGATTATTCGGCAGATTGGCGAAAGCTACCTCTTTTACGACGATGCGGACTCTTTTGAGCGATTTACTCTTGATATGGTGCTGACGGGCGTTCTTTCGATTCAGCTAGGCGACAATCCTTGGATACTGATGGAAAAAATCGCGAGCTTTACGGGAATCGTTGAAAGCGGGAAGTTCATCGAAAAACTTCTTCAGAAGAAAGACGAATATGAGAAAAAACATCCAGTTTCCAGTCAAAATGAAAACATACTATACGCAGATTTCAATGCAGGAGAAGAGGGCGGAACGATTTCACAGGACGAAATAGACGCTCTTTTGGGTGGAACACCTGCGGAAAACACGCAAGATTAAAGAGGTGAGAAATATGAAAAAGCAGCTTGTAGCGGTTACGCTCGACATTCAGGACTTGATAAAAAACTATCCGCCTGAATATTCGTGCAAGAACAAAAAGACAAAGTTTGAGGAAGCCCTCGCTATCCACAAGAATCAGACGGGGAAAATCGGCGTTTCTCGCTGGAAGTTTGCAGAAAGCCAAAGCCCGTTTGCAAAGAATGACGTTTCTGTAAAGCTTTGCGACGAATATTTTAGCTATGACGACGCGGACACTGCGGACACGAAAGTCTATTACCTCAACTACGCCGACCCCAATCTTTTCGGCTACTACGACAGCGACCTTTTTGCGCAGGACGAGATACAGACTCTTGAGCACCCGCTTTTGGGCTCTGTGATGGAATACATCGACAAGAACGAAACAAGTGTGCTTAAATCGCTTACGGAGGAAAACGGCGAGCCGACTCCCTACATCGTGGAGGGCGCGCCGTACTGGCTCAAGGTTGTGACGAACCCGACGCTCCCGACTGGCGAAACGCTCAATCTTTACGGGCGTAATTTCTGCCGTGCGTCAAAGGAAATCCTCGACATTGCTGTAACGCCGATTAAAGAGGAGAGAGCGAACAACATAATCGCGCTTGCGGCTCCTGCTTTGGGAAGCGGCGAGTACAAGCGAAAGCAAATCGAGCAGATTTTGAAAGCGGTTATCGCTTCGTTTTCGGCGGCGCTCGCTCTTGCAGACACAAAGAAGTGTGTTATCCACACTGGAAACTGGGGTGCAGGCGCGTTCGGGAACAACCGAGAGCTCATTTATCTTGCCCAGCTTGTCGGTGCGAGCGTTGCAGGAGGTGCGGAGCTTGTGTTCCACGCAATCGACGCGGGCGATTTTGCAGAAGCGAAAAAGAAGTTCGACGACTGGAAAGGAAGCGCGGATTTTGCCGAATGTGTCGATTTCTTTGTGAAACAGCACTATCACTGGGCTTTCGGCGACGGAAACTGAAAAACAAAAGCGAGCCTGAGCGCAAAGAAACGCGGCAAGGAGATATAAACTAAATGAAAGATGAAGTTCTGGTAATCGAAGACGGCGTGCTGAAAAAATGCACGGACAATAGCATAACGAGCGTGGTGATTCCCGATAGCGTCACGGAAATCGGCGAGAGGGCATTCATAGGTTGCGATGGGCTTGAGTCGGTTGAGATTCCGCCGAGCGTCACGAAAATCGGCAATGATGCGTTCAAAGGCTGCAATATCGACAATTTTTCGCATCCTCTCCTCACGATAAAAAACGGATGTGGAATCAAAGAGAATGTAGTTCTATATTGCACAAGTCAGAGTAGTTCAATCACAATCCCAGACGGTGTCACGGAAATCGGCGAGGAGGCATTCCTTCACTGCTCGTCGCTTGAGTCGGTTGAGATTCCGCCGAGCGTTACAAAAATCGGCAAGGAGGCTTTCTATGGTTGCGAGTCGCTTGAGTCGGTTGAGATTCCGTCGAGCGTCACGAAAATCGGCGAGGATGCGTTCCGTGGCTGCAATATCGACAATTTTTCGCATCCTCTCCTCACGATAAAGAACGGATGTGCAATCAAAGAGAATGTAGTTCTATATTGCACAAGTCAGAGTAGTTCAATCACAATCCCAGACGGTGTCACAAAAATCGGCGATTCGGCGTTCACGTGTTGCGAGTCACTTGAGTCGGTTGAGATTCCATCGAGCGTCACGGAAATCGGCAAGGATGCGTTCGCGTGTTGCAATTGGCTTGAGTCGGTTGAGATTCCGCCTAGCGCCACGAAAATCGGCGAGGAGGCGTTCGAGCTGTGCGAGTCGCTTGAGTCGGTTGAGATTCCGTCCAGCGTCACGGAAATCGGCAAGGAGGCTTTCAATCGTTGCAGGTCGCTTTCGTCGGTTGCGATTCCGTCGAGCGTCACAAAAATCGGCAATGATGCGTTCTATGGTTGCGAGTCGCTTCGGTCGGTGACGCTTGGGGACAACTTTGAAAAAGTTCCTAGCAAATGGTTCGACAGCCTGAACGAGGCGAATGCGATCTATAAAATCGTCTGCACGGAGGGCAGCAGCACATACAAGGCGATAAAGCGAAGCAGGAAACTCAAGTCTCATATAAAAACGCTTGCGTTGCAGAATGCGAAAGACGAGCCCCCTGACCAAGAACGGACAGAAGACAAGAAGCTTGACCGAGAATGGACAAAAAAAGAGAAACTCTCGTTTATCGAAACTGACTATTCAGAAGATTGTGAGGGCTACAAATGGGTTCTGCTCTATGTGAAAAATGGCTACGAGTACGGTATGCGCGAAGCGATGTACGAAATGCGGGGCGATGACTACGGCTTTGGCAAAGAGGTTGTCGCTGTGTTCAACACCAAAGAGGGCGCACTCCAATACTATCTTGACAACAAGCTCTATGAGAAAGCGTACAATGATATTTTGGAATCCAACGACCTAGACAATGCATTTGAAAACTGGGATGGAGAAGTAAGTTTGGACGATATTCGCTCCTATCTTGGTGATTGTGCAGGAAATGGCGATGCGTGGAAAAATTTTTACTACGAACTTGTTTCTGTAGAAGCGATTGAAAAGTGAATCATAGGCTATGATTGATGTAAATCCTAGTGCTGATAAAGCGATAATCACAGGCTAGGATTTGCATGTAATCAAAGTCTAGAGGTGGAAATATGATGACAGCGGTAAAAGCGGATTTTGCCGAATGTGTCGATTTCTTTGTGAATCAGCACTATCACTGGGCTTGTGGCGACGGAAACTGAAAAACAAAAGCGAGCAAAAAGGAGCGGAAGAATGGACGACCACGACATTGATTTTATCGTTGACGATGAGTATTTTTGGCAGGAGCATGAGCCGTCAGAGATAGATCGACAATACGAAGCATACTGTGAAGAATGCGAAGAGAAAACGAACAAGTTGATAAATGACGCACTGCACAATAGTTTGACCCACCTCGAAAAATGCGACATAGACAACTGTTTTGGGAGCGAGTTCCCGACTTATTTTGAGGCGGAGTCGATTGGCGAAATTGTGGATTATGTAAAGAACAAGAAAATCAAGGCGATGCTGCTTTTTGTGCGCTCCGACTGTGCGATGTGCGAGGCGAAAGAGGCGATTGACGCTCTTGAGCCATACTGCACGGGGACTTGCGTTGACGGCGGGAAAATGTTCTTTGGCGCAAGCGTTGAAAAGAGCGAGGGCGACGCAAAATACAGAATGTTGCTTTTGTTTGAGCAGATTCAATCTGATTCTCAAAACAAAGATGAGTTTGATGAAGATGTCCCGTTTTAATGCGGAAAAATGCTTGGACGGCGAGGTGAGTCTGTAGAGACGCTTCGGCTACGCTCAGCAACCGACTGGTCATTGAGCGTAGTCGAAATGACCTAAATGAACACAGATGCTGGAACGAGTTCAGCATGACAACTTTCCTTAAGATAAGGAAAGTTGTTTTTTTAAAAAGAGGCTTTCCTTAAAATAAGGAATCCATGTTTTGAGTTCGCTTCAGAAAGCGACAAAATCAAATTTCAGCATGACAAATAGAGGAGAATAAACAATGGAAGACGTATTGAAAATCAACGGCACAGAGCTGGTTAGATGCCTGGACAAAAATGTGGAGAGCGTGACAATCCCGAATTATGTCACGAAAATCGACATAAAGGCGTTTAGGAGGTGCGCGTCGCTTAAGTCGATAGTGATTCCGCCAAGCGTTACGGAAATCGACGACTATGCGTTCTTCAATTGCACATCGCTTTCGTCTGTGATTATTCCGGAGAGCGTCACAAGTATCGGAAGTTATGCGTTCTGTCATTGCAACATCACCGCCCTTTCGCATCCGTGCCTGACGATAAAGGACGGACTTGCAATCGAGTACGACGACTGGGTTGTCTACTGCGCAACACAGAGCCGTTCCATCACAATCCCCGACGGCATCAGGGTAATCTTCGATAGGGCGTTCTGCGACTGCGCGTCGATTGAGAGCGTGAAGATTCCAGAGAGCGTCACGACTATCAGTAACAAGGCGTTCAAGGGCTGCAACATAACTGAGCTTTCGCATCCTCTCCTGACGATAAAGAACGGAGTCGCAATCAAGGACAACAAAGTTCTGTATTGGACAAACCAGAGCAGTTCAATCACGATTCCCGACGGCGTCAAGGAAATCGAATACTCTGCGTTCTATGATAACAAGACTCTTTCGTCGGTGGTTATTCCGCCAAGCGTCAAGGAAATCGGAAAGGAAGCGTTCGAGGGCTGCTCTTCGCTTTCTTCGGTGGTGATTCCCGACAGCGTCAGGAAAATCGGAGCTGAGGCGTTCTTGGGCTGCAACATCGATGAGCTTTCGCACCCGTGCCTGAAGATAAAAAACGGATTCGCAATCAAGGGAAAAAAGGTTCTGTACCGCACAACCCAGAGCAATTCATTCATAATCCCCGAAGGCGTCAAGGAAATCGATAAGGACGTGCTTGATGGCTACAACTATCCTGAGTCTGTGGAGTTCTCAGGAACTGTGGCGCAGTGGGAAGCGATAGTAGGAAAATGGTATCTTCTTGAGCATACTAGCGAAAAAAGCGTGAAGTGCAAAGACGGAGTTTGGGAAATGCCTGTTATGCTGGTGGAAAACGGCAGCCTGAAGCAATGCACGGACAAGAGCGCAACAAGCGTGACAATCCCCGACGGCGTAACGGAAATCGGAGAGAATGCGTTCAGTGGCTGCGAGTCGCTTAAGTCGCTTGAAGTTCCTTCAGGCGTCACAAAAATTGGAGCGTACTCTTTCTGCGAATCGCTTTCGTCCATTTCGCTTCCGTCAAGCATCACTGAATTCGACAAAGATGCGTTCTTTTTTGTTGGCAAATCTCTTTCAAAGGTAATTCTTGCTGACGATTTTGAAAAAGTGCCGTCCGAATGGTTCGACAGACTGGACTGGAATGAGAATTATGAAATCATCTGCACAAAAGACAGCAGCACATACAAGGCTGTGAAACGAAGCCCGAAGCTCAAGAAGCACATCAAAGCCCTTGCTCTTCAAGTGGCAAAAAACGAAAAGATTGCCACGGTGAACAAAGTCGGCGCTGACGCTCTGCTTTCCACTTTGCTTCCGAGCGTGAGGGGCTTCTCGTTCCAGATTCTTGCGACCACGAAGAGCGCAACCGTTGTTCTCTTGAAAATCGCAAAGAATACAGGCGTGTTCAAACTCGGCGCTGATTCATCGAAGTGGCTTCCGAAAGTCAAAAAGGTGATAGAAGCCTTTTCGGATTCTTCAAAAAGCGGAGAAGAAATCTTTGACGTGATAAAAAAGCAAAAGCTGCCGCTTGGCGAAATCAGCGAGAAGAAATCAAAGGATATTACATTCGAAGCGGATTCTGACGGCTTTTTGAATCTGTTTGTATCAGGCGTATTGAGAAAAATAGAGTGTTCCAGATTAAAGGACATCGCTTTGTTCGGTATCAAAGAAATAGGCGAGAGGGCGTTCTATAAGTGCACAAGCCTTGAATCTGTGGTAATCCCTGACAGCGTAAAAGAAATCGGCGAAAAGGCGTTTGAGGGGTGCAACATCGACGAACTTTCGCATCTTCTCCTGACGATAAAGAACGGAATCGCAATCAAGGACGACGAGGTTCTGTACCTCGCAAGCCAGAGCGAATCAATCGCAATCCCCGACGGCGTTACGAAAATCGGCGAGTATGCGTTCGAAAACTGCTATTCGCTCAAATCAGTGTCGATTCCGCCAAGCGTCAAGGCAATCGGCAGGTTGGCGTTCTCTGACTGCAGGTCGCTTTCGTCGGTGGTGATTCCGCCCGGCGTCACGGAAATCGGCGACAAGGCGTTCTATGATTGCAGGTCGCTTACGTCGGTGGTGATTCCCGACAGCGTTACAAAAATCGGCGACAAGGCGTTCTTCAATTGCAACATCACCGCCCTTTCGCATCCGTGCCTTACGATAAAGGACGGAATCGCAATCGAAGACGAAGAGTTTCTGTACCTCGCAAGCCAGAAAGAATCAATCGTAATCCCCGACGGCATTGCGACAATCGGCGAGAAGGCGTTCTTTTATTGTTATTCGCTCAAATCAGTGTCGATTCCGCAAAGCGTAAAGGAAATCGGCAAGCAGGCGTTCCGGTTCTGCCAGTCGCTTTTATTCATGCAGTTCGGCGGAACAGTGGCGCAGTGGAAAGCAGTGAAAAAAGGCGCGGACTGGAACAGCGGCATTCCTGCAAAGCGCGTGAAGTGCTCGGATGGCGAGGCGGAGCTGTGAGAGGTGCTTCGACTACGCTCAGCAACCGACTGGTCATTGAGCGTAGTCGAAATGACCTAAATGAACGCAGATGCTGAAAGTATTTTCCAGCGGAAAATACAGTTCAGCATGACATGAGGAGAATAAACAATGGCGGACATTTTGCTAATCGAAGACGGTGTGCTGGAAGACTGCACGGACAAGAGCGCAACGAGCGTGGAAATTCCCGACGGCGTCGAGGAAATCGGTGTTTATGCGTTCAGTGGTTGCACGTCGCTTTCGTCGGTTGTGATTCCGTCGAGCGTCGAGGAAATCGGCGAGGGGGCGTTCTCGGATTGTACATCGCTTGAGTCGGTGGAGATTCCGTCGAGCGTCACGGAAATCGGTGTTCATGCGTTCAGTGGTTGCACGTCGCTTTCGTCGGTGGTGATTCCCGACGGCGTCAAGAAAATCGGCGATTATGCGTTCAAGGACTGCAATATCGGCGAGCTTTCGCATCCTCTCCTCACGATAGAGAACGGATGTGCAATCAAAGATGGTGTAGTTCTGTATTTCACAAGGCAGAGCGACTCAATAAAATTTCCTGATGGTGTCACGGAAATCGGCGAGTGGGCGTTCTCGGATTGTACATCGCTTACGTCGGTTGAGATTCCGCCAAGCGTCACAAAAATCGGCGACAGTGCGTTCAGTGGTTGCACGTCGCTTACGTCGGTTGTGATTCCGTCAAGCGTCACGGAAATCGGCTATGCGTTCAGTGATTGCAAGTCGCTTTCGTCGGTGACGCTTGGGGACGACTTTGAAGAAGTGCCGTCCGAGTGGTTCGACAGTCTGGACTACGAAAATGTGAACTATGAAATCGTCTGCACGGAGGGCAGCAGCACATACAAGGCGGTAAAACGAAACCCGAAGCTTAGAATGCACTTGAACAGTATGGAAATTGCGAAAGAAAAAAAGATTGCAGAAATGAATGAGGCAAGTATAACCGCCGTGCTGTCATCGCTGCTTGAGGGCATGGCGGATTCCGGGTTCTTTATTCTCTCAAACACGAAGGGCGCGACTGTCGTTATCGTGAAAATCGGCAAGAATATAGGCGTGTTCGAGCTTGGCGAGGATTCGTCGAAGTGGCTTGTGACGTTCAGGAAAGTGATTGAAGCGTTCTCGGACTCCATTAAAAGCGGTGCGGATATTTTTGCCGTGATAACAGAGCAGGGGCTTCCGCTTGCCGAGATTCCCGAGGATGCAAGGTTGCCGCTCCCATCGGACAGCGACGGCTCTCTGAATTTTTTTGCCACGGGTGAATTGAGAGCAATGAACTATGAGGACGTAAAGAACATAGCATTGTTCGGCATCACGGAAATCGGCGAGTATGCGTTCTATGAGTGGCCGTCGCTTATGTCTGTGGTGATTCCGCCGAGCGTTACGAAAATCGGCGAGAAGGCATTCCGTGGTTGCACGTCGCTTTCGTCGGTTGTGATTCCGCCAAGCGTCGAGGAAATCGGCAAGGAGGCATTCAAAAACTGCAACATCAGCGAGCTTTCGCATCCTCTTCTCACGATAAAGAACGGTGTCGCAATAAAAGATAATCAGGTTCTGTATTTCACAAGTCAGAGCAGTTCAATCACAATCCCAGACGGTGTCACGGAAATCGGCAGGTGTGCGTTCTATGAGTGCAAGTCGCTTACATCTGTGGTGATTCCGTCGAGCGTCACGAAAATCGGCATTTCTGCGTTCAAAGGCTGCAATATCGACAATTTTTCGCATCCTCTCCTCACGATAGAGAACGGATGTGCAATCAAAGAGAATGCAGTTCTATATTGCACAAGTCAGAGCGGCTCAATAAAAATTCCTGATGGTGTCACGGAAATCGACGAGTGTGCCTTCTCGAATCATACATTGCTTACGTCGGTTGAGATTCCGCCAAGCGTCACGAAAATCGGCGGGTATGCGTTCAGTTGTTGCGAATCGCTTTCGTATGTGAAAATTCCAAATAGTGTTACACAAATCGGCGATTTTGCGTTCACTAATTGCTCAAAGCTTTTGTCCTTGGAGATTCCCGACAGCGTTATAGAAATCGGCGAGGATGCGTTCTATGGGTGCCAATCGCTTGCGTCTGTGGTGATTCCGTCAAGCGTCGAGAAAATCGGCGAAACTGCTTTTGCGGGGTGCGAGTCGCTTTCGTCGGTGGAGTTCGGCGGAACGGTGGCACAATGGAAAGCTGTGGAAAAAGGCGAGGACTGGAACAGAGGCGTTCCTGCAAAGCGCGTGAAATGTTCGGACGGAAAAGCGAGGCTGTAGAGATGCTGCATGACCAAGGCAAATAATAAGCAAGAGCCGTGCGGGCTTTTAGCGCAGCAGGAGATTTGTCGATAAAATAAATCAAGGAGAGAATTGAATGAAAAAGTATATCATCGTAGGCGAGGAAGAAGACAATGGAGGAGGATGCGGCTGCCTTCTTTTGCTGCTGCTGCTTCCCTTCGCGCCGATAATCTTCGCGATATTCAGGAAGCTCAGCGGGAAGGGCGGCTGCCTTTCGTTTGTCATCGCCATCATTGTCACGCCTTTCTGGTTCGCGGCTGTGGCGGCTCTTTTCAAGCATTTCTTCGATGTCGACCTGCTCGAATTCTACGGTCTGTTTGTCGAATGGATAAAAGAGAACGGCCCGAATTTCGACTGACATGCTGGTTCGATGCCTTTGCGAATATCCCGTCTTGATGCGGTGTGAGGCCGCTCTGCCATTTCCGAACTTGATTCGAAATCCTATTCATCATGACAAAACAGAACAGGTCGCTTCGAAATGCGACGTTCAAAAACGCCGCGGGCGCGGTTCTGTCTGACAAGGTGACGGAGGATGCATACAATTCGGTATTACAGGAGAATAAACAATGGCAGACATTTTGCAGATTGAAGGCGGCGTGCTGAAAGGATGCTCGGACAAGGACGTGACGAGCGTGGCAATTCCCGACGGCGTTAGGGACATCGCTTGGACTGCGTTCAGGAAATGCACGCATCTCCAGTCTTTGACAATACCCAAAAGCGTCAGACATATCAGCAAAAAAGCGTTTATAAAATGCACGTCGCTTTCGAAAATTGTGCTTTCGGACGATTTTGAGAAAGTGCCGTCGGAATGGTTCGTCAGCCTGAACGAGGCGAACTATGAAATCGTCTGCACAAAAGACAGCAGCACATACAAGTCGGTAAGGCGAAGCCCGCATCTCAGAACGCACGTTAAAGAAATCGCGTTGCAGATTGCGAAGGAAAAGAAGGTTTCCGAATTGAAAGAGGCGGGCATGAAAGCCCTGCTCGGCACTTTGCTTGAAAACGTCGGGGATTCTTCGTTTGAGATTTTCCAGAACAAAAAAGGCTCGGATGTCGCTCTCTTCAAAATGGGGAAGAACGCGGGCTTTTTCAAGCTCTGCTCGAACCATTCAAGGTGGCTTCCGAAAATTCAGAAAGTGGCCGAATCCTTTGCGGATTCTTCAAAAAGCGGCGCGGAAATACTTGCCGTGATAGAAGCGCAGAAACTTCCGCTTGCCGAAATTCCACAATGGTGGCGCATGAAAACTGTCCTCAAAGCCGACAGTGAAGGCAGCCTGCGCGTTTTTGCTTCCGGCACATTGTTCAAATGCAAATATGACGGCTTGAAGAATCTTGAGCTTTTCGGCGTCACGGAAATCGGTGCGGGGGCGTTCTTGGGCTGCACGGCGCTTTCGTCGGTTGAGATTCCGTCAAGCGTCACGGAAATCGGTGCGAGGGCGTTCTTAGTCTGCACGGCGCTTTCGTGGGTTGAGATTCCGTCAAGCGTCACGGAAATCGGCGAGAGGGCGTTCTTGGGCTGCACGGCGCTTTCGTCGGTTGAG
>NZ_AGRW01000046.1 GCF_000255555.1 Treponema saccharophilum DSM 2985 | reverse complement strand
CGCACGCTTGCCCTGCAAGCGCTGCGTGCGCTTGCTCCAACAAAGCCAATCTTAGAACGAAAAAACCACGCAAGCGCCCTTTACAGATTCAAGTTTACGACGAGCGATGTGTGCAGCCCGATGTATTTGGACAAATCGACGGTGTTGAGGAAAAGCCCGGAATTCAGGTTGATGTTTATCGATTTTTTGTTGATTACGACGAGGCCGAGGACAGGCTCGAGAAGCATGCCTTTTCCGACGGTGTTGAAATAGATGCCGCCGACTTTCGCCCCGAAATACGGTATGAGGAAATCCCGTGAGCCGCCGATGAATTTCTCGAACGAAAGGTTGACGCCCGCCGCATACGTGAAGAATATGTCGTCATCAACAGGCGAATCGATTTCCTTGTAGAAGCCAATCTCGCAGTATCCTTCATAATAGCCGCCGAACGAACTCGGGCTCCGCGCCTCCGACGTTCCCTGAACGAACGCGTAATGGAAATCGAACCCCGTATATATTTTCTCGTTCTTGAATCCCGTTACCGCAGACGCCGAAAGCCCCGGCAGGAACGCATTCCTGATATTCGTCGCGGACACATCGGCAAAAATCCCGGACGAGACTGAAAGCAGAAGAAAAAGCAGCACAACTGTTTTTCGCATAAAACCTCCACAAGCAGTCTCAATATCGGCATTATTCAGGCATGTCTTTTTTTGGAAACCCCTGCCCGAAAAACGGCGGCGGCAATCAGTACGCCTTATCGTGGACGCCAGCTATCGCCCTTCCGCTCGGCTCGTCCATATTCTTCCAGGCGGCATCCCATTCGAGGGCTTTTGCCGTGGAGCAGGCGACGCCGGCTTCATGGGGAACGACGCGGGCTGCGCTGTCGCTCGGGAAAAGCTCGGAATAAATCTCGCGGTAGAAATATTCCTCCTTCGTCTTCGGCGGATTCACGGGGAAGCGGTTCTCGCGGCGCGCGAATTCGGCATCGCTGACCTTCTCCTCCGTCATCGTGCGCAACGTGTCTATCCAGTTGTATCCGACGCCGTCAGAGAACTGCTCCTTCTGACGCCACACGATTTCGGCGGGAAGGATATCCTCGAACGCCTTTCTGAGAATCCATTTCTCTATGCGCTGCGTGCCGTCGGGAAGGCGGATGCTCATCTTGTCGAGAGGGTTCAGGCTCATCGCGACGTCGATGAATTCCTTGTCAAGGAACGGGACGCGCCCTTCGACGCCCCACGCCATCAGCGACTTGTTCGCGCGTAGGCAGTCGTAGAGATGGAGTTTTCCCATCTTCCTGACGAGCTCCTCGTGGAATTCCCTTGCATTCGGCGCCTTGTGGAAATAAAGGTAGCCGCCGAACAGCTCGTCGCTCCCCTCGCCCGAAAGAACCATCTTTATTCCCATCGCCTTAATCGCGCGGGCGAGCAGGTACATCGGCGTAGACGCGCGCACGGTTGTGATGTCGTACGTTTCGATATGGTAGATGACATCGCGGAGCGCGTCGAGCGCCTCCTGGATGGTGAAGTGGATTTCGTGGTGGACAGTCCCGATGTAGTCGGCGGCTTTGCGCGCGGCAGCCAAATCGGGGGAGCCTTCAAGCCCAATCGCGAAACTGTGGAGGCGCGGCCACCATGCACCCTCCGTCGAATCAGTCTCGACACGCTTCCTCGCGAATTTCTGCGTGACCGCCGCGATAATCGAGGAATCAAGCCCGCCGGAAAGAAGTACGCCGTACGGAACATCGCTCATCAGCTGCGCGCGGACGGCATTTTCGAGCGCGTTCCGCACCGATTCTATGACGGACGGATTCACGACGATTCCGTTCGGGTCGGACGCTTTGGGATTTTCCGCCACGGCATCGAACGATTCCCACTTTCTCGAATACCAGCGGACGGGTTTTCTGTTCCCGCCCGACCACAGGAAGCACCCGTTCGGGAATTCCTCCACGGTCGTGCACCACCCCTCAAGCGCCTTCAGCTCCGACGCGACGTAGAACCGCCCCGCCTTGTCCCAGCCCTGATAAAGAGGAATCACGCCAATCTCATCACGCGCGACGAGATATTCATCGCGTTCCGAATCGTACAGCGCGAACGCGAAAATTCCCGAGAGTTTCTCAATCATCGCGCCGAAATCGCCGCTGTCGCGGTATTTCTGGTAAAGAGGAATGATTACCTCGCAGTCGGAATTCGTCCTGAAATCGTATGCCGACGCGAATTCGGCGCGTATTGTCTTGTGGTTGTATATCTCGCCGTTCGCCGCAAGAATCACCTTCCCGTCGCCGGAAACAAGCGGCTGCTTTCCTGAAAACGGATCCACTATAGCGAGCCGCTCGTGCGAAAGAATCGCGCTTCCGCCCGAATAAACGCCGCTCCAGTCAGGCCCGCGATGACGAATCGTGCGCGACTGCTCAAGAACCTGCCGCCGTAGTTCCTCCCTCAATCCTTCGTCAATCGGCTGCGACCCGCTAGAAAGGTCGAACGCGCCAACAAATCCGCACATGATAACCCCCTTTGGACAAAAAAAAGACGTCCGGGCGCGGTTTTCCCGCGTTCGGACGTCTTCGTCATGCGCAAAATACTAGCGGAAAATCCGAGCGTTGGTCAATGCGGGCACACGCGAATGTTTGCCCGGGCGCGGAAGAAAAAGGGCGCCGCTACGGATTCGTCAAAGCGACAAGAACGGCAAAAAGCGGAACCTGCAGGCCCCACGCGGCAAAAATCCCCACGAGAAGCGCCGTGACGATACGGCTCGCGCGGAACAGGTTCTGTATGCGCGCCATGTTTTCGTCGGGGCGAGGAAGGCGGAGCTTCGTGAAGGAGCGCATTCCGTTCCGATATGTTTTGTGGGCTTTGCTGATGCCGCGCGGCGGGAGCGAGGTGCCGAAATTGATGAAACCGACGAAAAGGCTTCCGGCGGTTTCCTTGCATTCGGGGAATTCGTTCAGATAGGCGATGATTTCCCTCACATGGAAGCAGCATTTTTTGAACAGGATTGTGGCGGAAAGCAAAAGGAGCATGGACAAAATCCATATCACAACACAGAACCGCCCGTCACGGAATTTCAGAAAGCAGGCCGTCTGCGCGCACTCGAGCAGAACGACGAGAACGGCTATTCCCGCATACAGCCTCTTCGGCTTCGCGTCGGAAATGAAATCGCGGATTCCCCCGCAAAGGAGGACGGCGGCAGCGGAAAAAAGCAGGGCAAAACCAAAAACGAGGACCATCATTCCTCCAAAAAAAATCGGGCACCCGGAAAACGGGCAGCCCGACGCGCATCAACGCTCGTACGTGCGCAGGACGTTCTCCGCGACTGCAGTGCGTGTGAGGCGGAGGTCCATGCTCTGCTTTTCGATGTAGCGGTGCGCCTGAGCCTCCGTCATCTTGAGCGTCTGTATCAGGACACATTTCGCGCGGGAAACCATGCGGAGCTCCTCGATTTTCTGGAGAAGCTTGCGGTTCTCCGCCTCAACGCGCTGGACCTGGCGCCGGCTCGCGATGAGAAGCTTGACCGCCTGAAGGAACACTTCGGGAGAGACCGGCTTCGGCAGCGCGAATATTCCGGAATCCTCAAAGATGCAGCCGAAATCCTCAAGCCGGATTCCGTCGACGAGGATGACGACCCCGCTTCCCGACGATTCCGCCGCATGAAGGGCAAAATCGTCGCCGAATTCATCGGGGAGAGGGGTGTCTATTATCACGAGGTCGAATTCCGACTCGAGCAGGCTTCTCCTCGCCTCCGTGCAGCTTTGGGCGGGGACTATGCGAGAGATGGGCTGAGAAACGAACAGCCCCGAAATTATCTGCATTGTCGAGCTTGTGTTTGAAACCAACAGAACGCTGTCCACCATATCAGTTTCCTCCGCAAAAAATCAGAGGGCGCCAAGCTCTGGGTCGCGGATATCGCCGCGCGTGCTGCTGAAGAAATCGAGAAGCACGCCGGGAAACACGCGTTTTATGAAATCGCTTGAGAGCGCGATTTCCAGAGCCTCGCCGACTGACGACGGGAGGACATCGAGCGACGAAACTTCGTCCTTCG
Organism: Treponema saccharophilum DSM 2985; assembly: GCF_000255555.1. GTDB lineage: Bacteria > Spirochaetota > Spirochaetia > Treponematales > Treponemataceae > Treponema_D > Treponema_D saccharophilum. Next base: position 92,910 of record NZ_AGRW01000046.1, on the reverse strand, counting down.
ACGCGCGGAAAAGGTCGAGGTCGACGGCGGGCGGAAGCTTCTCGCCGCGCTCGATTCCCTCAAGCCCCGCGGAAAGAAGCAGGTATATCACCGTGTACGGATTCGCGCCGGGGTCAGGGGCACGGTACTCGATTCTCGCGCCGTCGCCCGCGCTCGCCGGTATTCGGATGAGCTGGCTCCTGTTCTGGCAGCTCCAGCTCACGTACCGCGGCGCCTCGAATTCGCCGAGCCGCTCATACGAATTCGGAATCGGGTTCACGAATGCTGAGATTTCACGCGCGCGCCTCAATATTCCGGCGATGAACGACTGTGCCTCGCCGCTCATCTCCCCGCCGGCAAAAAGGTTCCGCCCGTCCTTCATCAGCGAGATGTTTATGTGGAGCCCGTTCCCCGGCTTGTCCTTCAGCGGTTTCGGAAGGAAGCACGCGAAAAGCCCGTTCTTCGCGGCGATTGTCTTCACGACAATCTTGAACGTCTGGAGGTTGTCGGCGGCGTTGAGGACATCCGAATAGCGGAAATCGACCTCGTTCTGCCCGGGCCCCGTCTCGTGATGGGAGCTTTCCGGATGGACGCCCATCTGCTCGAGCGTGATGCAAATCTCGCGGCGCACGTTCTCGCCCTTGTCGCGCGGGGCAAGGTCGCAGTATCCCGCGTCGTCGAACGGCTCGAGCGTCGCCCCGCCCTTCGAATCGCAGAGGAAGAGATAGAATTCGCATTCCGTCCCGATGTTGAATTCGTATCCCTTCTTTCTCGCGTCCTCGACGAAATCGGAGAGAATCCGCCTCGTGTCGCCCTCAAACGGGGAGCCGTCGGCATACCGCACGGAGCAGAAGAAGCGGACGACGCGCCCCGACTGCGGCCTCCACGGAAGGACGCTCAAAGTCGACGGATCGGGAACGATGAAAAGGTCGGATTTCGTGACGCCGAAAAACCCCTTCACCGCGCTCGCGTCGAACGAAATGCCGCTTGCGAACGCGCGCTCAAGCTCGCTCGGCTGGATTGATATCGACTTTATAGTTCCGTAGGCATCCGAGAAGAACAGCTTTATGAAGCGGACGTCGTTCTCCCTGATGTACTGCATTGCTTCCTGCTCTGTGTATGTTCCGATTTCCATACTGTCCTCCGTCATTTCTGGAACACGACGTATTCGTCGTCGATTTCAACATCACCGCCGGCATCCTTCGCTTTTTTCCCGACAATCGAGTCGGAAAGAGGCCCGTATTCCTCGAACGCATTGCCGAAGTTCGCCATTTCCATAGCCGCTATCCGGGAGACCGCAAAAGCGCCGTCCGGACGGAGATGGCTGTTGTCCTCCTTCCCGTCGGGATAATTGACGTACAGCCCGGCAGGAAAATTCATGTAGAACATCTTCGATTTTTCGACACCGGAATCCTCAAGCAGCTCGCCCGTCAGCCGCGTCAGGTCGATGCAGGGGACGCCGAGCTTTGCGGCAGTCTCGCGGATTGCCTCGGGATAGTCGCCATGCGTATTCTCTACGCGGCAGATTCCGTCGCCGTCGGGGGAGAGGAATTTTCTGCGCGCTACGGGGGTGAGGAGAATCGGCAGGCATTTTTTCGCCCACAAATTCACGACGAAATATTCGAGGTTGCGCCTGAATTCGCCGTCGGGGGCGGGCGACGAGTACCGGGACGCATCCCCGCTCTTCTCGTCGTTGTGCGCGAACCCGATGAGCGCGAAATCGCCCTCGCGCGCGGCTGCCAGCACTTTTTCGAACCGTCCCTCGGCGATGAACGACTTCGAGCTGCGCCCGTTCCTCGCAAAATTCAGGATTTCGGTTCCAACCGGAAGAAAACGCCCCAACTCCTGAACCCATCCCGTATTCGGGTACGTCGTCCCGTCGTTGTACTGCATTATCGAATCGCCCAAACAAAGAATCCTCATTTTAACCTCCATAATTTTCCGACAGACCTGAACCGAAAATCACTCGACCGTCACGGATTTTGCCAGATTTCTCGGCTTGTCCGGGTCGTTTCCGCGAAGAACGGAACAATAGTAGGCGAAAAGCTGCGCCGGAACGACCGAAAGGATGCTCTCGAAAGCGCTTTCCGTGGCCGGAATTTTGATTATCTCGTCGCAGCATTTTTCAAACGCGCCCGAATCGTCCTGCGTTATGCACATCGTCACGGCGCGGCGGCTCTTGACCTCCTCGATGTTCGACGCGAGCTTCTCGAAAAGCGGCGGCTCCGTCGCGATTGCGATGACGAGCGTGTCCGGATCGACAAGGGCAATCGGCCCGTGCTTCAGCTCGCCCGCCGCGAACGCCTCGCAGTGCATGTAGCTGACTTCCTTCAGCTTGAGCGCGCTTTCGAGGGAGCTTGCCGAATCGAACTGCCTTCCGATGTAGAAAATCTTCGATTTGTTGAACTGGGACGAGGCGAATTTCTGGACGGCGGCCTTTTCGTCGAGAATCTGCTGGACTTTTTCCGGAACGGCGGCAAATTCCCCGAGAAGACGCGCATACTCACCGTCGCCGATAATCCCGCGCTCGCGCCCGAACATCATGGAAAGCATGTAGAGACACGCGAGCTGCGTCGTGTACGCCTTCGTCGAGGCAACCGCGATTTCGGGACCGGCAAGCGTGTATATGACGAAATCGGACTCGCGGCTGACGGACGAGCCGACGCTGTTCGTAATCGCGATTACCTTCGCGCCCTTCGACTTTGCGAGCCTGAGCGCCGCCAGAGTGTCGGCAGTCTCGCCCGACTGCGATATGACGATGAAGACGTCGCCCTCGCCGAGAATCGGGTTCCGGTAGCGGAATTCGGACGCGACATCGACGACGGTCGGAACGCGAGCGAATTTCTCGAACGCGTATTTTCCGACGACGCCCGCGTGATATGCCGTTCCGCACGCCGTTATGACGATTCTTCTCGCGCCGGAAACAAGCTCGCGGAAGCGCTCCGGCTCAATCTCCTTGCTGAACGTAAGCCCGGACGGCTTCCCGTCATCCCCGAAAAGCATGTGCGCGCGGATGGTGTTCTCGAGCGCGGATGGCTGCTCGTGGATTTCCTTCAGCATGAAATGCGCGTAGCCGCCCTTCTCCGCCGCATCCATGTTCCAGTCGATATGGGTTGTCCCGCGGACGATTTTCTCGCCCTCGGAATTGAAAAGGTCGACGTGGTCGGAATACAGGACGGCAATCTCGTTCTGCTCGAGGAAATGAACCTCGCGCGTGTGCTCAAGGACAGCGGGAACGTCCGACGCGATGAAATTCTCGCCGTTTCCGACGCCGACGACGAGCGGGCTTTCCTTCCTCGCGGCGATAAGCCTGTCCGGAAAATCGCGGCAGATTACGCCAATCGCGTAGCTTCCCTCAAGGCGATGGAGCGTCTCAAGGACGGCATTGAATATGTTGTTCGTTCTCTCGTAGAAATAGTTCAGAAGATGCGCGATTACCTCAGTGTCGGTCTGGCTTTTGAATACGATTCCGTTCGACTGGAGCCACGACTTGAGCTTTCCGTAATTCTCGACGATTCCGTTGTGGACGACTGCAATCGAGCCGGAAACATTCGTATGCGGGTGGGCGTTGAGGTCGCTCGGTTCCCCGTGCGTCGCCCATCTCGTGTGCCCGATTCCTACGCAGCCGTCAATGAAGTCCCCGGTTTTTCCGACAAGCTCGGAGAACCGCCGGTCTGCATCGGCATCGCTCATCGACTCCGACGTGCGGACGACCTCCTTCGTTATTTTCTCGACGAGAAATTTCAGCGCGCCCTTCGATTTCTTGACGACAATCTCGTCGCTTGATTTTGAGAGGACGGCGATTCCTGCCGAATCATATCCGCGATACTCAAGTTTCCGCAAACCGTTCAGAAGAACCGGCGTTGCGTTCCTGCAACCGACATATCCGACAATTCCGCACATAAATGACCCCAATAAAAAAAAGATTGTCCGCAAAAAAAACGGCGGACGACACGGCATTATAAAAAAATGCGCGGTCTTGTGGTAGGCGCTCGCTTTATTTTACTAGGGTTATTCGTTTTTTTGGAGCGAGCGCGGGCGGAACGGGGGCCGCCCAGCAAGGGTTGTTTTGTTTTACGAGGGGTATTCGTTTTTTGGAGCGGGCGCGGGCGGAACGGGGGCTCCGCACGGCAGGGGTTGTTTTGTTTTACGAGGGTTATTCGCTTTTTGGAGCGAGCGCGGCGGAGCGGGGCTCCGCCCGGCAAGGGGTGTTTTGTTTTACGCGGGTTATTCGTTTTTTGGAGCGGGCGCGGGCGGAACGGGGGCTATTTTCCGACGCAGAAACGGCTGAAAATTGAGCCGAGGATGTCATCGGGGGTGACGTCGCCGGTGACGGAGCCGAGCGCGTCGAGGGAATCCTCAAGGTCCTGCACGACGGCATCAAGCGCGTAATCGGCGGAAAGCGAGAGCGCGTGGCGGACGGACGAGAGGGCATCCTCGACGGCCATCTTCTGGCGCTCGCTTCCAAGCCCCGTCTCCCCTGTGCGCTCCGACGACGAGGAAAGCGTTTTCCGGACGCGCTCGCAAAGCACGGAAATTCCGCCGCCGTTCTTGGACGAGACGGAGACGACATTCGCGCATTCGGAAAGGGAAAGCGGGTTGAGGTCGGATTTTGTCAGGACGATTATCACCGGAACCGACGCCGAGGAAAAAAACGTACCAGATTCCGCACGGAAGAGGCTTCCGACAGTCGCGGAACGGACATCGACGCCGAGCGACAAAAGGAAATCGGAATCATCACAAGAAAGCACGGAGGAATTTTCAAGACGGGAGGAATCGACAAGATACAGGACAACATCGGCATCCCCGGACAAGTCGCGGGTAATCTCGACGCCGCGCGCCTCAATCGAATCATCCGTCTCGCGAAGCCCCGCAGTGTCGAACAGCCGCGCGGGAATTCCGTCGAAATCGACCCACGACTCAAGGAAATCGCGCGTCGTTCCCTCGATGTCGCTGACAATCGCGCGCTCCTCCTTCAAAAGCGCGTTGAAAAGCGACGATTTTCCGGCGTTCGTACGCCCACACAAAACAACGCGCGCGCCGTCCTGGTAAATCTTCTCGCTTTTCCACGAAGAGGCGAGGTCGGAGAGCATTTTCTCTGCACGGCGGAGCTTTTCGTCGTCAAACGAATCGACAATCGTCTCCTCGTCCTCGGGATACTCAATCTCGACTTCGATGTCGGCAATCGTCTCGACGATAAGGTTCTTCACGGAATCGATTGCGGCGTAAAGGTTTCCGGCAAGCCGCCCGACAGCGCGGGAACGGGACGCATCCGTCTTCGAGTCGATAATCTCGCGGACAGCCTCCGCCCGCGTAAGGTCTGTTTTCCCGTTTATGTACGCGCGGAACGTGAATTCGCCACGCTCGGCACGACGGAAACCGCTCCTCAGCAAAAGCGAGTCGATTGCGGTAACGACGGAAACGCCGCCGTGGCAGCTTATCTCGACCATGTCCTCGCCCGTAAAGCTTTTCGGCGCCCGGAAGACGGAAACGAGAACCTCGTCAATTTTTTTCCCGCCGTCAACAATCCAGCCGTAAACAATCGAATTCCCCGCGGCGTCAAGAAGAGCCGACGGGCGCGAGAAAACGTTCGCGACAAGCGCAATGCAGTCCTTCCCGCTTGCGCGGATGATACCGAGCGCGGCAGGAGAAAGAGCCGTCGCCACAGCAACAATCGGAACTTCGGGCGTATATCCTCTCTTTTCCATCAGAACGAAGAATCTCCCGGCGTTATAAGCTTCCGTATGTCATCGATTGCGGGGAACAGCCCCTCGTCCTCCGACTCGGCCTTCGCCTTCACGTTGTCCCACCGCGCAATTCCGTCCTCACGCGCGGAACGCATTTTTTCCGCACGCACCTCGGCAGAATCAGCTTTCAAGATTTTTCCGGATATGACAGCCTCGGAAAAGTCGCGCTTTCCGCCGCTCAACGCCGGTTTTTTGTATTTTGACGACGCCTCGTACGACGGGCCGGAATATGGGGTGTTGCCCACATCGGGCGATATATCATCGTAGACGCAGCGACCGTTCCAGTACATGTATCCCCTGTCAACGGAATCGCGAACGCCGTAAATCTGCTGCGAGACGTAGTTCTTGTTGTAATACTGCCTGTCATACCTGACGTTAAGGTAGAACGCCTGAACCCACGGCCGTATTATTATCTTGTTCCGCCCGATTACCGTGTTCCGATACGTTCCGTAATAGTAAATCCGGTAGGGGCGCTCGGTATACGGCGCGTAGTTCGAGTCGTTCTGCCCGAAATGGCTCGGATAAAACATCGGGCAGACGATATCGACGTATTCGGCGAGCTGCTCAACGTCCTGTCCCGTCCGCGTTCCCGAGCGGTACCATCCGTTCGCGCCGTAGATGTCGATTCCGATAGGCGCGTCTATGTTCTTCCGCGCGTAGCTCAAAAACGAAAGGAGCGCCGATTCCTTGTCCATGCCGGGGCTTTTCCAGCGGTATGTCGCGTTCTTCAGATTCCGCCCGTCAGTCGGGAACCGTATGTAGTCGAACTGAATCTCGTCGAACCCGCGCTCGACAAGCTCCTGCGCGATATGGACGAAATACTCCCAGACCTCGGGCGAATACTGGTCAACCCAATCCTCGTCGTAATACTGTGGCCTGCCGTTCTCGTCGTATCCCGAGATTCCCTTCCACGGCGCGTTCGTCGTGCTGTCCCAGATGGCATACTGCCGCTTGTCGAATTTCGACAGGCTCCTGTCCTTGAACGTGACGATTCGCGCGATGAGATAGATTCCGTCCTCCTTCATCCGCGGGACAAAACGGTCGAGGTCGAGCGCGTAGCTCGTGCTCACCGTCCCCTTCTCTATCAGAAGCTTGTCCTTCGGCTTGAAATGGAGGAAACCGTAATCGTCCTTCATGTCGATTACGATTGCGTCGAGCTTGTTTTCTTTTATGACTTTCTTGTACGAGTCGATTCCCTTGTCGGTGATGAGTTTGTGCGCCTGAACGTAGATAGCCTTCCTGTCATCGGCGACGGACGCGTATTTGTTGTTGACCGTCTCCGGATACAGAAGCCACAGTTCGGAAAGCGCGATTCCCTTCGACGGGTCTGCCGCAGTCGGAATCCACGCCGCGTTGAGCGTGTTGTCGCTCTCAATCATCCCGAAATACTTCTTCCATTCCTCGTATTCGGGGGGAACGAAATCGCCCTTTTTAGTCGCGGGATTGTACGCCGCAATTTCTCCGGGACGAGAATAAAGAAGCTTGCTTCCGTTCCAGAAAAGCCCGTCAATCGTGTCCGCCGGCTCAGTCCCCGAATAAAGGAGGCGCGCGCATTTTTCGTTCCAGTCGAACCGGTAGAGCCGCGGAATGAACGTCTGCGAGACAAAAACCTCCGTCACGGGGAATCCGTCGCTTCCGGTGAAGACGACGGGAAGAATGTCGGAAATCTCGTCCGGGTACGTGTACGTCTGGATGACCTCAAACCCGCGGCTCACGTCGTTCCACGCGAAATTCTTTTTTTCGGGATAGCAGTAGGAGAAACCGCAAATCGAGTGCGCCATGAAAACGACGAGGTCTTTCTGCGGGGGAACGGCAGGCTTCACGGAACCGTCGGCGCCTTTTGCGGCGGGGCTTCCGGTCCCGGGGCGGTTCATCGACGCGACGGCGACCGCCTTTATTCCGTTCGTTGACTTGCTCATCGAATTTATCGAAACCCATTTTCTTCCGCCGTCTTTCGTCAGATATACGCTTTCTTTTGTCGATGTGACGAGAATTTCGGGATTCTCGGGATGGACGGCAAGGTCCTTGAGCTGCGCGGGCTGCCGGGAGAACGATATGTTCTTCCCGTCGTATTGCTTTATCGTCAGAAACGGAAGCCCCTCGTTCCGGTATTCGAATTTGACCAAATCACGCGACGACACGATTCCCGCCGTCGTGAGAAAATACCAGAGAGGAGACGGCGCGCCGGACTGCTGATTTTCCTCCGTCTTTATGATTTTCAAGACGCTGCCCTCGCTCCAGATGGATTCAGCCTTTCCGTTTCCGTATATTTTCAGGAGCCCTTTTGTCGTTCCCGCAATCATGAACGCCTGCGCCGCCGAAGGCGATTCCCTCATCGCGCCATCCGAGAGCCCCGCGACGGACTGCGCCGGACCCGTCGGCATCTGGATTCCCGAATCCGCGGAAAGCGGCGTCACTGCCATAGCCACGCCCTCGCTCTTGGAGGGTGCCAAACATGAGGTGGCTGCGAAAATCAAAAAAGAAAAAATCGACAAAAAGCGCATATCTATTATATCGGACACAATGTTAAGATTCTTGAACCTGTCGCACGCTTTGTTTTACGAGGGTTTTCCGTTGTTTCATGTAGCGTGCGAACGCAGCACATGCTTACCGCATGTGTGCGCCTTGCGGAGGGGAAGCGACACGCTTTGTTTTATTAGCGTTTTCCATTGTTTCATGTAGCGTGCGAACGCAGCACGTGCTTGCGCATGTGTGCGCCTTGATGAGATGAAGCGACACGCTTTGTTTTATTAGCGTTTTCCGTTGTTTTGGGGCGGGCGAGCGCGGGGCAAAAATGATGTTTTGTTTGCGGGAGGCGGCTGCGCGGGAGAGATTTTTTTTGACGATTCTGTTACGATTGTCACAATAGGCGTTTTGTTGCCTTTCTTTGGAAAGGTCTTACGTTGGCAAAGAAAAAGAATATGAAAAGAAAAACACAGATAAGCATAGCCGTAATCATGAGTCTTATTGCGATTGCGGCGGTATGGACAGTCATGTTCATAAACAGGCAGACGAACATCATCGCTTTCCATAATTTGAGCGAGCGCGACGAGGCGGAAATAAGGAAGATTCTGCAAGAATCTCTCGACGGAAAGAAAAACAAGTATGAATTCATGTCGTTCGACGGGGACGAGCTTCTCTCCTCGCAGATGAATTTCATCAAGAAACCAGCGCTCCTCATAACGTCATCGGGGACATCGGAATTGTTCGCGGCGGAAAAGGCGGAGGACGGCGGAATCATAACGGCGGACATTTTCGACGGCATGACATCCTCGATGAGGGAAAGCACCGTTTTCGGCGGGGAAAGCGGAAAATCGGTCGTCTCCGTACCGATGCTCGTAAATTTCTTCGGAATCGAAATCGATTACACCGATTTCAGGAATTCCGGCATGGAAAAAATCGAGACGTGGGAAGATATTGTCGAATTCGCGCGCAGGCAGAAGGCCCGCGGGACGGAATATCCCGTCGCGTTCGCGGGAAAAGACCCGAGCACCGTCCTCGATTTGATGGGCGCGTTGACGGAAGCGCTGAGCCGAAACGGGACCGCCGACTACGAAAAAGCGAAGTCGCTTCTGCGGGTGCGGAGCGAGGAGAAATTCAACGCGGCGAGGATTGCGCAGAAATTGTGCGACGCCGACGACGCCCCGTTCTACGACGCGGTGAAATTCCTCAAGTCGCTCAAAAACGACAACCTCATCCCCCCGAACGTGTTCTCGCTGACGAAAAACGACATCAACGCATTCATACAGGCGAGAATCGTGAAAGTCGCGTTCATGAGCCTGGACGACCACCGCGCCACGAACCAGAAATCGATTGCGCGGTTCAGCACGATATATTTCCCGTCGCGCACAAGCCCCGCCGACCGCAGATTCACCGCGAACGTCATCAAGGCAATTCCGATGGCGAACCGCTCCGACGTGAAGGAAATCATATCGGCGCTCGTCTCCACCGAAACGCAGGAAAAAATGTCGCGCCAGACAGGGCTTGCCCCCGTCCTCGCGCGCTGCCGCACGCCCGACAAGCAGGCAAGCGAAACCCGCCGCTGGGTTGCCGCCACGAACGCTCCCCTCCCCGGCCTTTCAAAGGACTGCGCCCTCACAAATGCGGAGCAGAAGCAGGTCGTCGAAGAAATCGCCGCAAAAATTCTTTACGAGAAATAAAAAAAATCCCGCGCGCTTGCGGGAAAGCGGGAGAAGTAGGATTTTCCCGCACATTTGATTTATCATCCAACAAAAAACAGCCCGCCCACGCAGGGGGATTTTCCTTGCGCGGGCGGGCTGCAAGGTGAAGTCGTCGTTGCTGCGCAATTACTATTTTTGTTCAAGCAAGATTTCTTCTGCAAGATAGTCATCACTTAAACAATGGAAATCACTGATGCCTTTGCTCATAAGCATGTAGGTGTTTGATTTGTAAAAAAGCTCCAAAGCTTTTTCTGCATCAATATTCGCTTTTTTAGCAAGCAAAGAAATTATGCGCGCATATTTCATCTGCAAAAGTGTTGAATCGGCTGTCATTTTTCAACTCCTTTTGCTTCGTGGCTAGATTCAAAGCGTAGAACGTTGTCCATTACATCTTGATTTACAAAGCAAATCTGATTATTAGGCTTTTCAAATTTAAGACGCTGCAGGGCTGTTGTTTTATCGATGAGATTTGAAAAATAAAGTTCGATGGTATTGAAAACTCTATCATTTGCAATTCCGCCTTCTATGACATCATAATTCGAATATTCTTTTGAACCAGAACGGCAGGCAAGTATGAAATCCAGCCATTCTTCGTTATACTCCGGGAATTTCTTATAACGGCATTTTGTTTGAATTTCTGTGTCATCAAAATTGTAGATGTTGATAATTCCTTTTTTGCCGAGCGAAATAAAACGCTGCACCCATTTTTCAGCCAGACTTTTCAAGTTCGTTGTATAAAAGCCATTTCCAAAATCCAGATTGTTGCGTCCATAAGAAACAAGAGGTCTATCTACGATTACCGTTGAACCATGATAAAGCTTCATGCAACAAGATTCCTTTCTTTTAGAACTGAAATAATTTCATCTACGATATATTGCTTACTCTGCGTATGCAAGGCTTCATAAGAAGGTATGATATAAGAATGCAACAAACCTGAAGAATTGAGAATCTGGAATAATTCAGAGCCAGTTTTGCCAAGCTCTTTGGCTACATTTTCAATGCAGAAAACTGAATACTCTATCTGTTTATCGCTCATGATTTTTCCTCCTCGTTCTCGTTTATCAAATTATAGCACACTTGAAAAAAAACGCCTGCGCAGGGGGATTTTCCATGCAAGAGCGGGCTACAACGGTGATTTTGGATTGCTTCGCTTGCTTCGGCTACGCTCAGCAACCGAGGCAACCGACGCTCAACAACAGAAGTGAGAAAAGAGAGGCTACAGTCGAGGTGCTAAAGCATATCTCGCCACATACCTACGATTTTTGTTCGTAAGGGAAATTTTCGCTTGTAGATATTGCTCTTCATTGGCTGAAATCCATTCTTTTTATAAAACTCTATTACATTTGGATTATGTTCGACATCAGCATCAACAGAAACGATTCGGCAAGAAAAGAAATCATTGTTTACGGAAAAAGCTTTGTCACATGCAAACTCAATTAAAAAAGATCCGACATGGGCATATTGCTCTTCATAACCGCAGGCAACTGCAAGTTTCGTAATCTTCAGCGCAGGCAAAAACATAAATGGTATGTCATCCATTCCGAATTTCTTCTTTTCTCTTGGATTCAAGGCAACAGTATCTGCCGCAAGTGAAATATAGGCGATTATACTTCTTGTGGATTTTTCAATCAGTAGATAAGTCTTTGATATGAACATTTCCTGATAATTCAGCGCATCGTTGTACAAAAAGGTCTTGTACTCTTCAAACTCGTTTAAAACAGAAAAACTGTCATTCAAATTTTCCGCTGACAGTTTTTCAATTGTGAGAATTTCTGAGACATCATCAACCAACAAATCAAGCATTGGCTGAAACCTTCTTAAAACGCTCCGAACGCAGTTTCGCCGACTGAATTTGGGAAGCTGTTGGTTTTTTCAATACAGCCTGCAAAATTTGTTTCCAAATTTTTACATCGTTCACAACAGAAGGCTGAACAGGTTTTACAATTGCCATGATATGACCTCCATGTATTTTTTCTACCAACAACATACTCTGCAATGCGGGAATTTTCAAGGCACGCAGAACTTTGCAGCGGTGATTTTTCCTTGCTTCGACTTACCTCGACTACGCTCGGTAACCGACGCTCGGCAACCGAAGCAAGGGAAAATGAGCTATTTCAGCGTTGCGGTTTCGAGACCGTTCTGAGTGCCGTAGCCGAGTATTGGCTGGTTGCTCTTGATACCGATACCTACGCTGTAATCGAGCGGGATTGATGTTGAAGCAAGTGGAACTGTCATGACTTCCCAAACGCCGGTGAAGTCGTCGTTGCCGTCTACGCCTTTGAGTTCATCGGCAGTCTTTGATTTGAGCAATGAGCCGTCCGTAATCCATGCAGTTCGCACGGTGTACGAAGTCTTGTTGAACGAACTCATGAAGCTTGAAATGTACGGAACATAATCGCTTCCGACTTTCTTGACGCTGATGCTGATGTTCGTGCCGCTTGAAAGGTACGAGTCAACGGTCATCGTCTTTACGGCAGCTGGGTTCGTGTAGTCCTGGACATACGCATATTTCAAGTCGCCGTTTGAAGCGTCGTAGTATGCGATGTGGACTCCGTTTGCGCCGTCAACAACAAGGTCAACATACCATCCGACAAAGTTGTCGTCGATTTCAACTGCGTTAGACCAGCCGGAAGAATCTGAAGGCGTTTTGTTGTAGGTGTAATACAATCCCTGGTCTGCTTCTGAGTACCAGACAACTACAGCAGCAGGCGTTGTTTCATTTGTAGCACCGACTGCGCTGTATTCACCGGCACGGGAAGCGTTGTCTGTTTTTACCACAGAGTAATCCGTAAATGTTTTATCTGAACCACCTGCTATAATGTGATAATTAGGAGCCGATGAATTATTATAAGTTCTTCGTCCCTGGGTATATACATGACTCATAATTGCACCATTTCCTGCACCAGTTCCATAACGGAACTTTAACTGCCCTGTAGCACTGTCATAATATGTCATATAAAGTGCATTGTTTTTATCAGTTGTAATTTTTGGATTACGAACTCTTGTTCCATAGAAAGTTCCATCATAGGTTCCACTTTCTATTGCAAGACCATTATTTGAGGAATCATAGGCATATTGCGAATCTGTGTACTTTGTATTATTTGCAAAGAATAAGTTATTCGCATCAGCTCCTGCATATGTTGCATTACCGCCTGCGGCTGTATCACCATTCATCGAAGATCCATAGAAATTGCCATCCTTGTCTATAGCAACAGCAGTATCAAACCACTGGCTCCATGAGTAACCAATTTCAAAGTCATCTCCATCTTTATACGCTCTTACCTTGTCATTTCCAGAATCATAGATAAATGCAATTTGTCCACTTGCATTCACACGCATGTTTGGATAACGAACAAGTTTATTACTTACCACCTGCTTCACATTCCATACCGCAACCTTGCAATCGTCGGTGAGAGTAGAGTTGTTCACGTTGTTCGGCTGGCGGTTGTAGTAGTTCTTGTACTTGTCGTAGCCGCTTGTGTTTTCTGCGTCGTAAGAGCCTTTCGCGTCGTTGTTGTTCTTGTTGTTCAGAGAAGAAACTCCGCCCACAGTTACGACAACTTCGCCTGAATTCATCGCGCTTGTGACATTTACAGTGTTTCCTGTTGTCGCAGTACCACCGTTCACGCTTACGCTTGGAGAAGAGCCGAAGTTGAAGCCGTTTACAGTGAAAGTTTCGCGCTGTGTATCACTATAATAGTAAACCGGATAAGAGCCTGTGGCAGAGCGGCCGAATACAGAAGAATCTTTCTTGTATGCGTCGCCGACCTTGTTCTCTATTCCCGTAATATACGGAACGACATCCACTACATAAACCGGGAAGTTTGTTGTTCCGTCTGTTACAGTTCGCTTGCCGTTAGTTACGGTTGGAGCTGTGATTGAAGTTGTGCTTGTCTCTTTATTTGCAGCATCCTTTGCAGTGACGGTAAGAGAAACGTCTTTATCCGCAGCAGTTGAGATTTTTTCAGTGTCAATGTCGAGAGTCCAGTATACTTTGTGACCGGCCTGACCGAAGTATGCAGTGTCACTGTAGTGACCGTGATAAACCTTGTTGCCGTCTTCATCCAATGTTGTGTCGTTAACTGCGAAGACATAACCGTCACCGATTGTTGATGAAGTAATAACCCATTTCATTACATCGCCAACTTTCTTGTACTCGGCAACCAGCTGGCCTGTCTTAAAGTCTCCGAAACTGAAGCTGATTGAGCCGAGCCTGTAGTTGTCGTAGGCAGTTCCTGTAAAGCGGATCTTACCTGAAACTTTCGGGTCAGAGTCGAGATATGTTCCGCCCTTCACGCCTTTTTTGTCCCAGCCTGTGAGAGGTGTTGTGTTATCTGAAGCAAGTGCCGTCCAGTCTGCTTCCAGTTCAACGTGTCCGTTTGCTTTTGAGCCGCCATAGAGAGAGTTGTCTTCTGCAGAAGCCCAATAGAACGGATTAACGACAACAGTCGGAGGCGTTGAATCGCTCTGAGCAACCTTGAAATTCTTGACGTAGAGAACCGCATTCTGAGAACTTGTTCCCTGAGTTGTCTCTTCCGTAGAATCCCAGAAGGTGAACGACATGCCTTTTGAATCGGCATCACTACCGACATCATCTTTGGCTACGACATAAGAGTACATCTTGTAACTTGCATTCGTTCCTTTGAGCGTTCCTGCGACAGTTCCTGTAAAGCTCTTTGAAGCCGTAGCCACCGCGTTGTTTTCAGAATCAGTAGTTGTTACGACAGAGCCAGCCGAAGTTTTTGCATACCATGTTGTGCTTGCAGTTCCTTTTGTAACGACAGCCTTTGAAGTTGCCGCGTTATTCAGAACCATGCCGATTTCGCCGTTTCCGCCGACGAATTCCGGAACAACTGCAAGACCGTTTTTAATCGTGAAGATACCATTCTTGAATTTTGGCGTTGCAACATTTTTTACAGTCGTTGTGGCAGTAAAGTCAAGCTCGTAAGCAGACTTTTCTGTTCCTTCCGCACCAAGGATATCGTATTCAACAAGTTCCTCAATTGAAGAAGAATTTGTGTAGTTTCCGTCGCCGTTCAAGTCTGTTCCCAGGAAGACTTTTGCGATGCGCGGTGCGTTGTTTGAAATCTTGGTGTTTATCGTTCTTCCAGCCACGTTGCCCGCATTGTCGAAGGCAAGGATTACGAGAGAAACAGGGCCGTCAGGCATGTTGTTTGAGCGGATTGCCGCATCCCAGGTCCATGTGCTTGCAGACTTAGAGAATGACTCAGGCATTCCGTCGCCGTCGTCTCCCGACTCAAAAGTAAACGTATCGCCGGAATAGCTCTCGATTTTTTCGCTTGCTGAGTTGTCGATTACCTGTGCAATCGGGAAGTCCGCGGTAACGCTGGTCTTTGCCTCAGAAAGTGATGGAGTGAAAGTTACTGTCTCTCCAGTTTTTCCTGTAATTGTTCTGAGAACGCCGTCAATATAAACAAGTCCTCCAAGCCGTACATGAGCGTCATAAGCCGTGTCAGAAGTGAAAGTGTCGGTTGTCGCAGAACCGGAGTACGATTTTGCGTAGAGGTAATATGTATCGTTGCCCTGAGTAAACGGAATAGCCTTTACTGTGCCATCCATTTTGACTTTGCTTGCCGGCGCGTTATTCCAGCTCATCGGATCCATAACAACGTTTTCAGCAATTGTTCCAGTTTCGCCGTTCTTTCTCATGTAGTAGAACACGATGTTCTTTACACCGGAAACTGAATCGAAAGAAGAGCCTGAAATTGTGAACCTGTAGTTTGAATCTTCTATAGATTTAAACTTCTTTGATTCATTCGTTTCGTCAAAGCCAAGTCCGTTTCCTGTGAGTTTGTCCAAAGTCGGAGCAGTCTCGTCAATCTTAAAGCTGAATTTCTGTGTTGATGTGTGGTCAGTGTCGCTTGCATTGACCGTAATCTCAGCAGAATCCAAATCTTTCGGAATCGGAATGTAGAGCCGCACACCAGTTTTTGTAGTCGTCGTTCCGTCAGAATTTGTGAATTCCTTAGAGACATTTTCCTCGACGAAGTAACCTGTACCAGCCGCAAGTGAAGAGTCGCCCTTCATTACGCTGTATGGCGTAGTTCCAGAAAGCCCTGATTCGTCAAGCAAGGTTGCGACAAGAGTCCAGTTTCCCTTCAAGTACATATCTGCGTCGTACGGCAGGATTGAAGTCGGTTCTGCTGTCGGTTTTGCACCAAGAGCTGTCTTTCCGTCACCGTATTTATTGACAGATGCCGTAATTACTGGAGCAGATTTGTCTATATGGATTGCAATCTCGTTGTCACCGCTTGTCCATGCACCGAATTTTCCTTCCGCGTTTACACCGCAGGCACGGAGTGTAATATCATTGGTTCCAGTTGATGGATTCAGTTTTCCGTCTTCGTTGAGCTTAAAGTTCCATGAAGCCGTTCCAGTTGCCTCGATTCCCCACCATGCGTCAATTTCGGTTTTAGACTTGAAGCCAAGTCCCTTTATGAACTCTTCAGACAGTGAAGAATCTTTCGAGTACGTTGTAGTACCGCGAATCTTGTTGATGACATCGTATACGCTTACAACTTTTAATCCGTAAGTTGCTTCCGCTCTTGTTTTATCAGTTTCGCCGAAAGTTGCTGAAGCGTCTGCGTCTGCAATCTGATAGTAAATTGAGTTTACCGTAGTCTTTCCTGATGGAATGATTGCAGAACCTGTTACGCGGATTGTTCCGCCGAGAACCGCATATTGGTCAGTTTCCGACTTGTAGTTTTCTTTTGTCGGATATGAGAATTCAAGTTTCGGCTTGTCTGCGTCAGGGTTGTGCTTGTACTTGTATGACGTTTCAAAAGACGTGTTCCCCAGTGCGTCCGTAGCCTTGAACCAGATTGGCAATGTGTAAATTCCGTCGGCTGTAATATTATTGCCCGCAAACTTCTCATCGTCGTAAACAGTAAGGCTCGGGTTTCCGATTTTGAATTTGAATTCTGTTGGAGTTGACGCCCCTTCATTATATTTTCCGTCAAAAACAAACTTCCAAGAAGTTACGGTTGAATCCTTTTCGAGAGAGTCTACACCACCGTTCCAATTCAAGGAAGTTTTATTGAGGTATGCAGTTTTATCCTCAGCTGCATTATACGCTGTTACCTGGTTTGTATCAGGAACGAGCCACTGGATGTTTGCTGTACCAGCAACGCCTTCATCGCTTGCGTTTCCAGAAATCTCAACGTCGCCGGAAACTTCCGAATCTATTTTCGGCTCGATTTTTTCAATCTTCGGCGGCATATTGTCAACGTAGAAGTTGCATGAACCGTTACCCGCAAGGCCAGCCTTATCGTAAGGAGTTATCGAAACAGAAATCTGGCATGCAACATCTCCGAAGTCCTTGAGGTCCACAAAATCAGTTGTCCACGTTGCATTTGTATCTTTATTGTCAGAGCCAACGAATGTTCCGTTAGCCTCACAGCCGGTATCTACAGAACCAATTTTTGCAGCCGTAGCAAGTTTTTTGAGAGATTTACCTTTCTCGTCTTTGAACTCAACCGTTATACCCGCAACTCCGCTTGCGTCGTTTGCCGTAAAGTAGAATTTAACGTACCTGCGTTCAACTCCACCAACCTTAAAGCTTGAATTTAAAGTTGCGTTCGTTGTCGGTTTCTCTGCTGTTGAAAGTTCATAAGCAACACCCTTGTCGTCCTTAGCCGGCGCAGCAGTTTCTTCATTTGCAGCATACGGAACTCCTTCCATAAGTTCTACGGTCGGGTTCTTTCCATCTGCACTGTAATTGAACACAGAACTGTTCAACGACTCTGCCGTGCTTTCAGCCTTTGTTACAGTAATTTTTGGCAATGCAAGTGTGTCAGCAACAGTTGTTCCTGCGGTTGCGCCAGCTTTTGTTGCAGTCGTATAGAAGATTTTTCCACCGTTATCGATTACGAGAATATAGAAGTGCTTCAAGCCATCGTCTTTATCAGAAGGCTCAAATGTAAATTCACCTGTAGAGGCCTTCCATGAAGAAGAAAGAACCTTATTTTCGGCTGTGCGTGTCGTATTATCAGAAAGAGTTTCGATTACAGAATATGTTCCGTCATCATTCTTTGTCGCAGTAACAGGATTCTCCGTCATGTAGAATTCTTTTACGACATTTCCGCTCGTTGAATCGTCGTCAGAAATGATTCCGTTTACCTGAGCATTATTTCCGTACATGAGAATAAATGAATCGCCGTTTGGAGTAAGATTATTTATCTTCACCTTCGGTCTGTCCGAATCCTGAGCGACCTTGATGCTCACCGCGCCCGATTCTTTCACGTTTCCGGCAGAGTCCGTTCCCACCGCGCGAAGCTGGTATTCAGTGTTGTCAGAAAGTTTTGTCGTGTCGAAGCCTTCGACTTTGAACGTGTAGCTTCCACTCAATGCGAGATTCGGCATTGTCGTTGTAGAAGCCTCTGTCCAAGCAGTGTCGCTTGCTTTTTTGTATTCAATTCGCGTGATTGCGTTTGCCGGAAGAACGTTCGCGTCGCTCATTGTGCCTTCGAGCGTAATCGTGCCGTTCACCTGAGTTCCAGCCGTCTCGGAATCAGCGTCCGTCGGTGACGAGAGAGTGATGTTGTCGAGCTGCTCATCGACGATTACAGTCGCGACATTGATTGACTTGGTGTTTCCAATGCCCGCGCAGTCCTTCGCTTCGAGTGAAACAGAAACAGTGCCGCTTGCGCCCGCAAAGAATTTGTCGTTGTTCACGGTCGCAGTCCATGTCCATTCGTTGTCCTTATCGTCGGTCTTTTCGATTGTGAGAGTTCCGTTTTCGTTCGTTGCCGTTCCGCCGGTTGCGTCGTTCTTCAAGACGATTTCTTTCGTTCCCTGCTTGAGCGTGATGCTGTAGAGGCCGGAATCCGCGTCGCTCGCTTTTCCAGACAGAGCCATCGTGCCCTTTTTGTTCGTGTATTTGAGTCCTGCAACGCTTGAACTTGCGTCCGGCGTTGTCTCGTCCACGTTCAGGGAAACGTTGCTGTATGTAGTGTCGCCCACCTTCACCAAGTCGAGTGCCGCGTTTCCAACGTTGTCGACAGCGACGAGGATAAGGTAGTTCTTTCCCGTGCTGAATCCAGAGAGGACGGAATTGTAGTTCGATTCCACGGTCGCGTAAGATTTTGTGCTTCCGCTCAAAGTTCCGAGATTAGAGACAAAATCCTTGTACTCGCCTGAGGTCGTGCTGAACGAAGTCGATTCGCCGTCTGCGTTCTTGAGCGCACCTGTGTAGAATACGCGGCGTTTTGCGTCGGAAGCTATGACTCCAGGAGCGAAATAGCCGGTTTTGTCCGTCTTGTAGTTTTGGAGGAAGTCATCCGCCTTTTCGTTGAGTTTTGTCTGCAAATCAGCTTCGGAAACTCCCGCCAAATCAGTCTCGGAGATGACTTTGTAGTAAATCATCGAATTTCCGCTTCCAGTGTCGCTCAAAGTTCCGCGGATTTTTATCGTCTTCGAGTTTCCGTATGTTCCTTCGGCGTATTTTCCGCCAACGTCCTTGTCCAAGTCTGTGAGCGTCTCAATGTCGTCGTTGTCGTTCTCGCCGATTCGGAAGAACACGTCCTTCTGCTTCGCGTCGATTGCGTGGAGGGCTTTCGGCGCGATGTCGTCGATTTTTACGAGAACATTCTGAGATTCAGTGTTTCCTGCGTTGTCCGTCGCTGTAATCTTGAGAGTGACAGAGCCTGCCGAAGCATAGTTTGAAAGGTCGAGCGTCACAGGAAGGGCCGTAACGTCCTTTCCGTCGATTTGAGAAACGATGTCGTTCGTGCCGTCATTGACCACAATCGACTTGATTCCAGACTTCGAGTCCTGGACGGAGCCTGAAAGAAGGAAGTTGTTTCCGCTGTGGATGTAGTAAACGGTTTTGTCCGCGCCGTCGATTTTTTCGCTTGTCTCGTAGACGCTGTATGTGCCTCCCCCGTCCGAAAGCGAAACGTTCTTTATAGTAGGCTTTTCTGCGTCCACGTCGATGCTGAAAAGCTTCGATGTGGATTTGTTTCCGGCCTTGTCGGTGACGCTCGCCTTTACGGCGTAAGTCTTGTTTTCGAGAGTCGAAAGGAAGTCAACCGGAATCGTTGCAGTCCAAGCGTCAAGAGTTCCGCCGCTCGTTTTAGGAGAAGCCGTTACCGTAGTCTTAACGTCACTCTTTCCGTTTTCCGTTACGGTAAGTTCCACAGACGCAACGCCTGAAGAATCATCCTCCGAAGTTCCCGTTACGGTGATTGGAAGAGATTTGTTCGAGTATTGGCTTCCAGAAAGCTCAGAACTTACAGTCGGAACTTCCGAATCAATAAAGATTTCAAATTCCGTAGCGTCGCTTGCGTTTCCGGCTTTGTCCACGGCAACGAATTTGATTTTGTTTGCGGTAGCCGCGTCGTCCGTCACCTTCGCGATGAATTCGCCCAGATTCTGCTTGAAAGAGCCGTCCGTGTTCGGAGCGAACGAGTCGGAAACAGGTTCAGTCTCGCCGGCCTTCGTTACGCTGTATTCAACATGGTCGATTCCGCTTCCGCTTTCAGCAAATTTTCCCTCGAACTGCAGCGTAGAAGACTTGTACCAAGTGTGGTTCGCGCCAGAAGCGAACGCTTTTCCGCCGACCTTGAAGTCGTCTCCGCTCCAGACCGGTTTTTGGGTGTCGAGACCGAGTTTCAAGTCCACAGAAGATTTCTGGCTGTAATTGTCGCTTGCCGTGAGCGTGAGCGTGTACAAATCGTCAGTTGACGGTAGAATGATTGAACCAGTCCAGTCGTAAGTTCCGGAAGAGTTTTTCGCATCCGCAATTGAATATTCGAATGTGTAGGCAGAAGAATCGACTTCAGTTCCGTCGGCTTTTGCCACAGAACATTCGATTTTGGTCTCCAATTTTTTAGAGACAGTTCCTGCAAGTGAGAATTTTCCTTCCTCGCCCGCCTTGTTCGTGTAGGATTCGTTGTCGGGAGAAGAAACTTTAATCTGCGGCGCGCCTGAGTCGATTGCGATGAGGAACGGCTGCACAGACCTGATGTTGTGGTCGCTAGAATCGATTCCGCTCACGTCCGCCGGAATGTCCGAGCCGGAATCGAACGCGTCGATTCGAACTTTGTAGGTGCCCTCCGCGCTCGGAAGCTGGTAGTTCAGCGTGTATGTCGATTTTCCGATTTGGGTTTTGAACGGATTCGAGTACAAGTCATAAACTTTGTCGTCTTCAAGAACGGTTCCGTCCTTGTCGTAGAGAGTCACCCAGATTGTGTCTATCGTGTCGTCGTCCTCGAACGAAACCTGCAGGCGGTTGTTGCTCGTAGTTCCGAAGAGGTTCACCTTGTCGTTGATTTGATTTTCAGCGGAGACAGCCGAGTTTGCGTTTTCAAGTGTGATTATCGGGCGGTCGGTCTCCTGATAGATTACGAAGGCTTTTCCGTCAACAGTGTCCGTCTTTCCGTTCAAAATCGGGTCTTTCGACGCGTAGTATGTCGTCTTGTTTCCGGCGTTGTCCTCCGCCATCAAAACGACCTCGACTTTTATCATCGGGTCGCGGTTTTCCGACGTGGCGAAGAGGTTCGAGATGAGAGACGTCTTGAATTCCTGGCTAATCGAATAGACCTTTCCGAGGGATTTGTCCAAGCCCGCGTTTTCAAGCGCGGCTTTTATAGTCGCATTCGACTCTGCCAGCTTGAAGATTGAATCGGCTTCTGAAAGTTCCTTGGTCAAGTCCGTGCTCGCCCAGATGTCGTAAGTAACTTCGGAAAGGTTCTGCTCCTCGATGCTTCCCTTTATGGTGACGGTTCCGTTCAAATAGATGTACTTGTCTTTGAGGTCGTTTCCGAGCGGCTCGTAAAGTTCCACGCGCGGTTCCGCAGAGGAGATTGAGATTGCCGGGAGCGTCGTGTCAACATGGACGCTGCGGCTCGTCTCCGCCGTGTGTCCCGACGACGACTTCGCTTCGAGCGTGAGCGTGTAGAGATACATTTTGCCGGATTCTCTGGCGGCAGCGATTGCGCTGTAGTTGGCGAGTTTTTCAGGGACGAAGTGCCATTTGTCGGCAGAATCGAAGAAGAGAGCCTCGTTCGCGGTCCACGTCTTTCTGTTGTTCGAATCAAGCTCGCAGCTGATTGTCTCGGTGGCTTCCCCGACAGATTCGCCGGTAGTCTCGTCTGTGACTGTGAGGCGTGCGGTGAGTTTCTGAACGAAGAGAGAAGAGCTTTTGACGACGGCAGTTCCCGTGAATTCAAGGTCGGCCTGAGCTGTTGAGGCGACGATTGAAAGATTCTCCGGCGTTTCGATGACCGGGTTCGGAGGCACGCCGGCCTCGTTTCCCTCGAATCCGAATTTCTGCTTCTGTGAGAATTCAACGTCGTCCACGTCCGTTCCAGTGACGGCGACAATGTAGAATTTTTCGAGCTTTATGACACCCGCGGGAAGCGTTGCGGAGAATGTCTCCGTCGAAACGGAGCTTCCCTTTTCGTTGTGCTTCGAGTAGTCGTAGATGAGGAGCCAGTCGCCGGTCTTCTCACCCTCGGTGAATTCAGTCTCCCCGGCGTTCTTCACGGTCTTCCACAAATCGCTTATCTGACTTTCGATTTCGTCGGAGTCAGTCGGGCGCGAATCGAATTCCTTTATCCAGACCTTGACGCATTCGGGGGCGATGTTCGTGTTGTCCAAGCCCGCCTGAATCGTCACCGTTAGCGAATTTCCAGAAGACGCGCTCTGCACTGTCGCGTCGGCATCGAAATTGAACGCGAAGCTGTTCACGGTGTAGGTCGGGTTCGCATCCGGGTTCAGCGAGAACGAGAGCCTGTTCCCGTCGTTATCGGAAGCCGCGGTGTCCTTCGCCTTTTCGGAAAGAATCTGGCGAACGTTCTCTTTGTCCGCCGTTCCCGAATACGTTCCGCTGATAATGTCCTTCAAATCGGCAGCGGAAAGTCCCATTCCCTTCTTCGCGCTCATCAGCTCAGAATAAACGTCGTCGTACAGATACACGACCGACGTTTTGTTTCCTTTGTCGTTTATCACAGCCGAAACGACGGAGCGCTCGCCGGACACAGGCTCGTTGTACACCTGCGCGTTGTCGCACAGAGAAATTTCCGCATAGTAGCGCGCCGTTCCTTCGGCATCCTTGCTTGTCGCGTCGTTGTACAGTTTCGAGTAGCGGTCGTTTCCGCTCTGCGCAATCGTCACGCTCGTTCCGCCGGCAGTCGCAATCTCCTCCTCGCGGAAGAATTCGCCGATTGTTCCGTCATCGTATGATTCGGAAGAGACAACATTCCCGTTCTCATCGAAAATCTTGACGTCCATGAGGGAAATCGTGTGGTTGTCGGCAATCGTTCCGTCAATCGTGAACACGGAACCGTATGCAGACGGCTTGAGGTTCTCGCTTTTTACGACGCCCGGCTTCGATATGATGAACACTGGCGCGGTGTTGTCGAGGTCGAACGTGCGCGAGCTTTCGCCGGACGAGTGCCCCGCGCCATCAACCGCGCTCGCGCTGAACTGGTATGTTCCGTCGAGATATTTGTATTTCCCCGTTTCCTCGATATACGGGTTCACATCGACGCGCCATGATTTTCCGCCCGCGTCTATCGTCGCATTCAGCATGTCCACGACTTCCTTCGTCTCCGTGTTCACAACCTGCACGGAAACGGACGCGACATCTTTGTCGTCATCGCACGAGCCGTAAAGAACGAACGTATCCTTTATGACAGCCGCAATCGGCGGGTATTCGATTGATAGCGTCGGCGCCGACGTGTCCACCGACTCGCCCAAACCGACATCGCAGCCCGCGACCGCGAAAAGAGAAACACAACATGCAACTGACGCCGAAATCTTCCTGAACATCTTCATCACCATATCATCCATAAAAAACTCACTCATATCCTCAAAAGCGGAAGAAATCCCCCGTTTCCAAAATAACGAATCCGTACGTCAACGCCGCAACTGCGCAGCTTGGCGAATTCAAACTGCTATATCTGCGCGGCTTTGAGCAACGTTTTTCCCCCGCTCAGACACTCAATTTTCCGAACAGGTGCGACAAAGCGAGGAAATCGCCCCATTTGGAGCAGACATCCTTGCCTTAGTCCGCAAATGTCAGATTTTTTATAAAAGCACACCGAAAATCATCCCGATGCATTACATTTTGAAATTGCAAGAAAAACAAAACTCCATATTGTCTTTGTCACTCAAGAATCAAAACAATGGGCGCAAATAAGAAATATGTTGTATCCAACAACAAAAAGCACGGGAAATATGATAACTTTCAAATATATATCTTATATTATTTTCGGTTCTTGGGAAACACGAAAGAGAAAAAAAAGAACCCTTTTATAAAAAAAATCGGCCTGTCTGGATTGAGAATGCCGACGGTCAAAATTCCCACCGCGAATTTTTCGGGAGCATCCCGTTCTTGTATTCAGGACGATGCCGCATGTGCACGGACACATTCCTCGCGGGCCTGTGATTCCGCCACAAGCTGCCCGTCACTATAAAAATCATACAAGCCAATATAAAACATGCTCATTGTCAAAGAGGATTTCATCAGCAAAGAAGAATATGTCTCAAGAATGGAAACGGCGCGATGCTCAACCCGCGAGTGGATTCCACGCTCGAGGCGCTGTTCACGCAGCCGACGAAGGAGTCGAAGGCAGCGTTGCATTCTTTTTTGGAAGCGGCGACGGAACGCAAAATCAGGATTTAATCCAGAAACTCACAAACAAGGAGGCAGGACTTATGAACGCACAGAAGTCACTCTCGAACATCAGCGAGAACAAATAAATCCGCTTGTTTTTCGCACCACGCGCGCACATAAAAAAACGCCCGCACCACCACAGAATGCGGCGCGCGGGTGTGTGTGGAAGCAAGCGAAATGCCTGCTTGCGTTATCGCATCTGGGCGGTTTCAAGGCATGAGCCTGTAGCCGTTGAAATCTGATAGCCGAGAACACCGTTTGCAGTTCCGTTACCGAATGTCTTGCTCCAGTTGGTTGAGCTGTAACCGTTGAAAGTTCCGCCGCTTGAGCTGTTCTTGATTTCTCCGCCAACCTTAGAATCTTTCAGAACTCCAGATGACTTCCAGACACCAACGTTCACCTTATCCTCGCGGTTTGTTGTCATGGTACTTGGTGTTGGTACAACGGCAACTTCCCAATCGCCTGTGAAAAGTTCGCTGCTGTCGGCACCGTCTGCAACTTGCGTGAATGTC
This sequence comes from Treponema saccharophilum DSM 2985, assembly GCF_000255555.1. Classification (GTDB taxonomy): domain Bacteria; phylum Spirochaetota; class Spirochaetia; order Treponematales; family Treponemataceae; genus Treponema_D; species Treponema_D saccharophilum. The sequence goes on along the minus strand of NZ_AGRW01000046.1, from coordinate 67,850 downwards.
GCAGTCGAATCTTCGATTGTCGGGTCAACAAGGTAAGCGTATTTCGGCTTTTTGATTGCGCCAGTGTAGTAACCGATGTACGGAATGCTGTGATTTGCAGAATTTACCGCAACATCCAAAGTCAAATGCTCGCCGACAGAACCAGACGCATCGACTGTACAAGTCTGCGCATCGCTTGAATATGTGTCGAGGTAAGCGTACATTACGTCGCCGTTTCCTGCATACGCCGCAACGTGCAGATGATTATTTTTGTCCGCAACGATGTGGCAGTATTCTCCGCCTTCAGAGAAGATTGTCTGCGGTGTTGACCAAGAAGCCGCCGTCTCATTGCCTTTCAACGAATTCCACTTAGAAATCGGGTCGGTGATGTAGCTGAACTTCATGTTGTTCGCTTCAACGTCATACCAGACAACACAGACGACATCTCTCGTTCCATTCTTCACAACTGCAACATCAACATACTGTCCGGCACCGCGTCCTGAAATTCCTGCGACAGTCTTGCTTTCTGTTGCAGAAGTCTTGAACGTTGCGCCTGCAGATCCGTTTGCGATTATCTGGCAGTTGTTTGTCTTGTAGTAAGATGAAGCACCGTTTGTGTATTCATCCTGGAAACCGCCTGTAGGTTGCCTGTCAGTTCCAGAGAACGTTCCAGCCCTGAAGCGAATCTGGTTACAGAGAGCGTCGTAATAAACCATATAGAGATTTGTCGTACTGTTTGTCTTATTGACTGTCGAAGCGAATTCCGAAGAAAGGAATCTGTACTTCATAAGAGAGTAGTCAAGACCACTGGTTCCAGTTTTCAAGCCAATTTCTTCAAGGCGAAGAGAATTACTTCCGCTGAGAGTTCCTTCAGTATCTCTTCTTCCTTGTGTCCATCTACTTGAATAGAAAACCCATTTGTCAACCGAACCACTTGTATTCGTGTCACCGCCCGAATCTACGGCATAGGTATAGCCAAGCTCGTCAACGTGGAAGCCTACGCAAGGGCTTGCGAATGTGTCGTAATCGCCAGCCCAGTAAATTGAAGAGTAGCTGTTCGTTGCATCGTATGCAGTAGTCTTATTTGTGTTACCGCCCATGCTGAAATACAAACCACCGTTTGCAAAAGCGTAGTTCAACATTCCGGTCGTCTGGTTGATTTCCATGTTGATTCCTGCCGCAAGTCCGTTAATCGGTTCTGCCGCCCGGTCATTGAATTCCCAAACGTCGAATACAATGTCATCGGCGAGAATGTTGTTCGTGTCACCGTTCGGCTGGCGGTTGTAGCAGTTTGCATAAGCCGTTCCAGTACCACTTGCAGCACCTTTCGAATTATTGTTGTTGATGTTGTTCAGAACCGAAATGCCGCCGACTTTAAGATTCAAAATGCCGGATGAAAGTTTTGCTACATTGAAGCTAACTTTCTGACCATAAGTTGAATCTGTACCAACTGTGAGTTTGAGATTACCAGTAGCAGTTGTAACAAATGAGTTGCTTCCGCTCGTGATTGTTGCAGTGCTGCTGTTCAAGTTGAAGCCATACAAAGTGACATCTTCGCTCGTCGTAGTTTTCAGCGTTATTCCGCTGATATTTGAGACAACCGACTGAACAGGGTAATGTCCGAGCGCAGTTCTGTTGTAAACAGACCAGTTTGAAGTCTTGTTCTTTGCAAGGGTCGTATAAACCTTCGTAACATACGGCACAACGTCCATCTGGTAAATCGGATAGTTCGTCGTTCCGTCGGTTACAGTGTACGTTACTGAATCAGAAAGTTCCTGTCCCGGAATGTAGTTTGGACTTTTTGTTGGAGCAGAAATCTTTGTGCTGTCGGTCGATGTCACATTGCCAGAAAGGTCTGTCGCAAGTACGGTAAGGCTCATGTCAGTCGCAACAGTTGTGCTGAGTTTCTCTGTGTCGATTGAGAGCTTCCAGTAGATTTTGTGTCCTTTCTGACCAAAGTACACGCTGTCATTAAATACGCCGTAAGAATCTCCTGCGGCTTCAGTAATTGAAACTTCGTAGCCGTCATCTGACATTGTTGCAGTTGCAGGAGTCCATTTTGACGTATTCTGGTTGTAGGTTGCCATCAAAACATTATTAAACGGCGTTACAGTTCCGTTTGAGAATGTGAATGCAAGGCTTTTAAGAGAATGTTCGTCATAAGCCGTTCCTGTAAACGTGATTTTGCCGGAAACTTTCGGGTCTGTACCGAGAACGCTTGTTATAGATGTATTGTCTTTGATGTCGTTCTCAAGCTCAATGTGTCCTTTAAGGTCTCCGATTGAAGAAACTGTGTAATTATCATCTTCGTCGGTTACGTCCGAGCCATAGATTGAGTTCGAATTAAGTTTCTTCCAGTAGAACGGATTGACAACAACCTTCGGTGCAGTTCCGTCAACGAGGTCGAACTCGAAGTCCTCTACAAGGAGAACTGCATTCTGCGAGTTCGTGCCCTGCGTGCGCTCTTCCGTAGAATCCCAGAAGGTGAATGAGAATGATTTGTCTGTTCCGTCGTCGCTTTCTACTGGCCCGGTCGTCTTTCCGACGAGTTCCATGTTCGTAAGTTCGTAAGCAAAGAACTTGTTTCCGACTTTGGAAGCCGCAAACGTGTCAGCAGTAACAGTTGTTGTGTCTGTAAGAGCCGTTGCACTTGTTGCCGTAGAAGTCTTATCTGTAATCGAAGCCTTTGCAGTTCCGTTTGCGCTTGTAACGGCAGTTTCAGTTGTCGCGCCTTTCTTTGCGACCATCTGAATGCTTCCGTTTCCGCCAACGATTTCAGGAATGACGGCAAGCTTGTTCTTTACCGTGAATTTTCCAGTGCTGTTTGAAACATAATCCGAGTAATCCTCTGCGAAGCTTGCAAAGTTGAGGGTGTATGTTTCCTGCTCGTTTCCTGCCGCACCGAGGATATTGTATGTTTCGAATTCCTCGTTCTCGTACTTGCTGTTGTTGTTCAAGTCGGTTCCGAGGAAGACTTTCGCGAGTTTAGGCGCGTTGTTTGCAACCATAACGCTGTATGATTTTTTTGCCACGTTGCCGGCCTCGTCAAATGCGAGGACTACGAGAGTTGCAGGTCCGTCAGGGATATTTACAGAATGGATTGAAGCATCCCAAGTCCACTTCGTTCCGCTCTTTGTGAACGATTCAGGCATTCCGTCGCCGTCGTCTTTTCCTGTAGCAAACGTAAACGGATTGGCAGAAGTCAATTCCGGCGTATTGTTCGCGTCGATTACCTGCGCAATCGGGAAGCTGACTGTTTTTCCGCTTCCGATTGAAGAAGAAGATGACGCAAGTGCCGGCTCAAAGTTCACAGTGCTGCCAGAAATCGAAGTGATTTTTCTGTAAACGCCGTCAATGTAAACAAGTCCGCCCTCCCTGATATGAGTGTCGAGAGTTCCTTCGAATGTGTTTGCAGTTACACTTCCGCTGATGTCTTTTGCATAGAGATAGAATGTTTCGCTGCCTTGAGTTATTTCAAGAGGAGTCAAACCGCTCATTGCGACTTTTGAATCCGCAGTACTTGTCGTAATCATCGGGTCGAGGAGGCAGTCATTTGTAGTTGTCATTGTCGTCTCGTCGTGTTTGCGCATGAAGTAGAATACGACACGCTCAACGCCGGAACCAGAATCCTCGGATTCACCACCGAACGCATAGACGGAGTTGCTTTCGATGACAGTGTTCTCGCTAGAGACAGAAAGCAAAGTTTCGTTATTCTTTATGCTTGCCAGTGTCGGAGCATCGTTGTCAATCTTGAAGCTGAATTCCTGGTTCGCGACGTGTCCCGTAGCGTCGGCATCTTTTGCGACTACCGTATATTTGACCTGGCTCTTTTCATGACTAATCGGGATGAACACTTTTCTTCCCTTCTTCGTAGTTGTAGAGTCCGTGATTTTTGGAAGATCTGTAACATCCACGTTAACCGAAGCCACGAAATATCCGCTTCCGGCTGCCAGTGTTGAAGTTGTCTCGGAAGAGTCCTCTATCAATGTCTGCTTGACTGTAAGCTCAGAAATGCCGGTCTCATCGAGAATGTCGAGAACGAGATACCACTGTCCGCGGAGGAACATATCAGAAACGTAAGACTGACCTGAGCTTGAAGCTACGGCAGAAGTTCCCGAAACAATGTTCGAAGAAGTGAGCGTGTCAGAATACTGGTTCACCGCGCTTGAGATTGTCGGAGCGGCATCGTCGATGTGGATTTCGACGGACTCTGACCATGCGCCGAATTTTCCGTCCGCATTGATACCGCAAGCACGGAGCGCAATGTCGTTCGTTCCAGAATCTTCCGCGCCAGACGGGTTCATGCCGTCATCGCTGTTCAAAGTGATGTTCCATGAAGCAGTTCCGTTCGCCTTGACACCCCACCATGCATCCATTGCAGCCTTTGACGAGAATCCGTATGTTTTTGCGCCAGCATCATCGGTAACAGTCACAGCTGTGCCTTTCAATGCCTCTAATGCCTCGTATGCGCTCACAACTGTGAGCCCGTAGCCGCCGTCATTTTCGCTGTAGGTGTATGAAGTTCCGTCGGTTTTCGTTCCGGTCTTGTTCTTAATGTCCACAGCTGTGGAAGCTTTTGTTTTGTCACTTGCAGTAAATCCTGCAGCGGAATCTGCAACCTGAACGTAGATTGCGCCGACTGTCGTAGTTCCCGAAGGGATTTCAGCAGAACCTGTGGCGCGGATTGTGCCGCCGAGAGTTACATAGCCCTGGCTCGTTCCAGAAGCATTCTTGTCATAATCCTTCGTCGTCGGATAAGTGAATTCTGTCTTAGGCTTATCCCACTGAGGATTATGGCGGATTGAGAATGAAGTATACACAGTGCTGTTTCCGAGATTGTCCGTCGCCATGAAGTAAACAGGCAAATTGTAGATGTCGCTTGTCGTGCAGTCATCATTCGTCGCAAAGTCAGCAGAATCGTAAACTGTGAAATTCGGGTTTCCTGCGTTGAATACGAAGCCATTTGCGTTTGACGAAGCTTCATCATAATTGCCGTCGAATTTGAATTCCCACACGTTTACGGTAGCTTCATCATAAAGAGAACCCGTTCCGCCGTTCCATTTGAGACCTTTGTAATATGCAAGCTTTTCAGCAGAATCAGTTTTGCTTCCCGCAGTTGTTCTTTCTGTATCAGTCGGAACAATCCACTGAATGGTGTATGCGCCCGCGCTTCCCGTGTCGGTCGTCGTTCCTTTTATCGTGATGTCGCCAGTGCATTCCTCGTTCGTAGCCGGGCTTGTGACGCTGATTGCCGGTCCTGTGTTGTCAACGCTGAACGTGAATGACTGGTTTCCTGTGAGTCCTGCCTTGTCGTACGGAGTAATGTTCAGGGTTACCGTTCCCGTCGGAACCTCAGAAATGTCGATATTTCCAGTTTCCCACGTCCATGAAGTGTCAACTCCTTCTTCTGTCTGAGCCCACTTTGAGTTGTCGTTCTCATATGTTACAGAGTCATCTTCGACGAGCTCAACTCCGGCAATGTATTTCTTATTGTCTTCTTCATTTACATCCCAGTTTGTCGCTTTGTTTGCGATGTAATGAGTCTTACCATTAGAATCAATGTAGTAAAGGTCAAGTGCGAGACCTGCGATTCCCGAAGCGTCGGTTGCGGTAATCACAAAGCTGATATTCTGCTTTTTCGTTCCGCCCACGACGAAGCTTGAAAGAAGCGCGTTTCCACTTGAAGAAGCTGCTTTTCCGTCCACATCAATTCCGCTGTCGCTTTCAGTAGTTTCCGCAACAACTGGCGATTTCGAGTCTGATTTGTATGTGAGATATGTTGCGCTCTCTTCTTTGTCCGAAGTCTTGTACTGGAAGTAAGGACGGGCAGTAACGGTTGTATTTGACGGATAGAGAAGTGCCGTGCAGCCTGTGTAAACAACTTTTCCGTTGTTGTCTTCCGCGTAGAAATAAACATCTTTTGAGCCGTCTTCCGTGTTGGCAGGTGTGAACGTCCATTCACCAGTAGATTCGGTGAAAGTCGTCGTGCCTGTAAGAGAAGATGTATCGACTTTTCCATCAGAGCCGAGTTTTATTTCGGAAGAAGAAGCTTTGAATACTTTTACGACTGCGGAAGAAGTTGCGTCGTCATCTGAGATGCTTCCTGAAATCTGCGCGTTCGTTCCGTACTTGAGGAAGTATTCAGAGCCGCTCTTTGTAATGTTTGTAACTTTTACGATTGGGCGGTCAGTGTCCTGAGAGACTTTCACGAGTTTCGCTTCTGAGTAGCCTTCGTTTCCGGCCTTGTCAACAGCAACAGCCTGAATGTAATAGTATTTCTCGTCTGCAAGTTTTGTCGTGTCAAAACCTGCAACCTTGAATGAGTAGTTGCCCGTGATTGAAAGCCCGCTCAAAGTCTGCCAGCTAGCTGAATTATTTGCAGGCGCAGAAGTTGGCTTTGTATCAAATTGAGCGTAGCGGATTTTCGTGACCGTGTTGCTGACATCGTTTTCGCCATTTTCCCGCAATGTGTTTTCGTCTTCCACAGTTCCCGAAAGCGCGATTGTTCCGTTGATTTCGGTGTCATCGTTTTCCGTAGAAGAATAAGCGTCGCTTATAGAATTGAGCTTCACCCTCGGCAGAACTTTATCGACTGAAATCTGGCCTACGCTCACAGTCTGCTTGTTTCCCTCGCCCGCATTGTCGATTGCGGTCGCGTAAACAGGGCAGTTTCCGGATGAAATAGAAGAGAAGAGTGATTTTGGAATTTTTGCAGTCCACTTCTTCTTGTTCGAGTCATTCTCCGTGTTGTCATCGCCGGTCGCATCTTCAACAGTAACGTCAGAAACAGCCTTGTCCTCTTCGCCAATCGTGACGCTCACGCTGACAGACTTGATTCCAGAATTTGCATCCGTAGCCGTTCCCGTGAACACAATGTAAGCGTCGTCGCCCTCGCCTGCTCCGTTCGTAAGTGCAGTTCCGTTCTCGCCCTTAACGGTCGGAGCTTTTGAGTCAACGTTGATTGAATAGCAGTTGAGCGTTTTTTCATCCGCAGTGAACGTAATTCCGTCAATAGCTTTGTTTCCGACGTTATCGACAGCAACAAGCGCGAGGTAGTTCTTTCCTTCCTCAAAGCCCGAAATATTCGTCTTGAATGTGGACTCGATTTTCGTTCCGCCGACTGTTTTTTCTTCAGCACTAGAAAGCGGTGAGAAATAACCGGTCTTTTTTCCGTCCGGGTCTTTAGCGAAGTCAGTGAGTTCAGTTTCCGTCGGAAGAGTATTTTTGAAAAGTTTGTAGTAAATGAGCGAAGTTCCGCTTCCTGTTTCGGTAAACGTTCCGCGAACTTTGATTGTCGTAGAGTTTCCGTATGTTCCAGCGGTGTATTTTGCGCCAACGTCGCTCACAGAGTCTTCAGCAGCGTCGCCTATTCTAAAGTAGCTGTCCGTCGTTCCTTCGTCGTGCTGGGAAGCTGGGGCTGTAGTGTCGGAAACGAGCGCGATTGTCTTTTCCGCAGTGTTGCCTGCTTTATCCGTAAGAGTGAGTGTCGCGCTCGTGCTGTCGGAAGCGAGGACGACATTCTCGAATTTCCATTCAGAAAGTTTGTTCTCGTCCGTAATTGAACCTGCGCTTGTTCCGTTAACAAAAAGCTCAAGTTTTGCGAGTCCCAAATTGTCGGTCGCGATTCCAGAAACAGAGAATGTGTTTCCGCTCGTTGTGTTCACGAAATATTTGTCGTTTCCGCTTTCGTCCGTTCCCGACTTGTATGCAGTGTAAGATTCCGTTCCCGCGACTTTCGTTCCTGAAAGCGTTGCGCTCTGAATCTTCGGTGCAGTATTGTCGAAAGTGATTGCGAACAAGCTCGTGTCCGTGATGTTTCCGGCTTTGTCTGCCACGCGGATGTACACGTTGCCAGATTTCGAGATTGATGAAGAAGAAAGCGTGAACGTGAAATTCCCGTTTTCATCGACAGTCGCTTTGTTCGTGTCGGTTGCAGTTTCGGAAGTGACTTTGCTGTATGGAAGAATCCAGACTTTGCTGGTGTCGATTCCGCTTCCGCCAGTTTCGTCGGCGACTTTTCCTGCAATGTAGATGTCAGCGGAGCCGTTCGAATAGAAAGAAGACTCGACCGTTGTTGTCGGGTTCGCGCTCGTTCCGACTTTTACGCTGCCCGAAAGCTCAGGGGCGGTCGCGTCGATTGTGATTTTTGAGTTTGTAAGGGCAACAGCCGTTCCCGTAAATGAAGGAACAGTCGTGCCGCTCGTAGCGTATGCGCTTTCGTTTCCGAACGTGTCTTTTGCGAGGAGCGCGATTCCGTACGTTCCCGCGTCAACGCCGCTGAACGTCGCAGTCCATTTTCCGTCAGAGTCGATTGTAACGGCACCTTCTTTTGTCGCGCTTCCAACAAGATAAACTTTGAGGTCGCTTGCCGATTTTGTGATGTTTGCGTCCTTAATCGTTCCAGAAAGCTGAGGAGCTGACGTTGCGAATTCGTTCGTCGTTCCGAGCGTTACGCGAGGAGCGTTGTTGTCGCACGCAAGAGTGACTTTCTTTGTCGTCTCGCGACCGTTTGTATCTTTTGCAGTGAATGTGACTGTTTTTGAATCTTCAACGCTTCCATTTGAATCCGTCCAGCCGACTGTAACAGGGTATGTTGTCACATCGCCAGAAACAGAGCCAGTTCCAACAGTAACGGAAGAATTATCTGAAACAAGAGAATCAAGGTTCGTGTCGGCAACTTCAACCGAGAATGTTTTTGTGCTGTCTTTTGTCGTTGCGCTTCCGTTCGCAGAAACCGCATTTCCGTCAAAGCCAGTCACCGTGATTGCAGGAGCCGTCTTGTCGATTGTTAGTTCTATTGAAGAAGTTGAGACTTGTGTGTTTCCAGCGTTGTCTTTTGCGCCAAAGAAGGCATACAAGATTCCGTCTTCATTTTTTACAGAAGAAGTGTCGAATGTCGTTCGCCAGTCATCGTTTGTCTGGTTCATGGCAGTCCATGTAACACTGTCGTAAGAAGAAGGTGCCGTGTTGTCTTCTGAAAGATAATATCCGACTGTAGAAAGTCCACTTCCGCCATCGTCGTCGCTTACTACAACATTCAAAGTAACATAGCTTGACTCATCGAGTTTTACGGTCTGCTTTGAAGTCGGTTCCGTAATTGTCGGCTCGTTCGGGTCCATCGAGAATGTCACGTTCGTAGAGGATTTCTGCTGATACTTGTCCGTGGCGGTGATTTTCAGAATGTATTTTTTGCTTGTGTTTGCTGGAAGAGCTGAGAGCGGGAACGTCCATGAAGTTCCGTCCATAGTTGCCGAGAGCGTTGCCGGCTGTGTTGCAAGTTCCTGCAGCTCCGAATCGAGGAATACGGCGGAAATTTCAGTTCCGTTGTCGAAGCTCTTCGTAGACGGAGAAACAGTTCCCGTGATTGAGTCGGTAGTCGAAACGTATGCCGAAACAGAATCCACGCTCAGTGTCGGTGCGCCGGAATCAACCGCGATGAAGAAGTTGCCAACTTCAATTCTTCTGAAAGCGTCCGTAAATGATGTGGCTTCCACTCCGACATATCCACTGTCGCAAGCGACGACCTTCACCTGGTACACGCCCTCAGTCTCAGGCAAAAGATAGTTCAGGCTGGCTGTTGTCTTGTTCGGAGAAAGCGAATATGGATTCGCGTCGCCATAAGCGTCGTTAACAGCGGCGAGAGCCGTTCCGTCAGAATTGTAGAGATAGACCTCGTATTTTGCCACGGAGTCGTCATCCTCAAAGCTCAATGAAAGCTTGTTGTTGCTTGTCGTTCCGAAAAGGTTTGTCTCGGAGTTTATTCCGCTCTCGCTCGTCACAGAAGAGTCCGCGTTGCCGAACGTGATTTTCGGGCGGTCGGTCTCCTGGTATATGATGAAGTCCTTTCCATCGTTGTATTCATCGGAAGAATAAATTCCGACATTGCCAACTTTGTCCGTCGCGGTAATGACCACGCGTATTTTTATAGGCTGGTCCTTCGCAATTGCGCCACCCCGTATCATCCCTTGGGTGACCATCGACGACATGAACGACACGTCGATTGAGTTCGATGTTTCGAGATTTCCGTCGTAGGCGGCAGGAATATTCGGATTGTTCTCAGTGGCAGCTTTCATCTGGGCAAGAATGGAATCAGAGGCGGTAAGCTCCTTAGTCAAATCAGTAGAAGCCCAAATGTCGTAGGTAACAGAAGCCAAGTTCTGCTCGACGATTGAACCCATTATGCGCACAGTTCCGTTGATGTACACGTTGTCGCTTCCGTCGAAGTCCGCTCCAGAAACCGTCGGCGTGACCGTCGTGATTGTGACGACCGGCTTCGTCGTGTCGAGCTGCACCATGGTCGACATCGTGATGTTGTGCCCGGAAGAGGATTCAGCAAAAAGGCTCAGCGTATATTTCGTTGCAGCTCCCGTTTCGGAAACGAAATTCGGGATTTTTGAAGGCGTAAACGTCCAGATGCCCGTCGAACGGTCGAAAGTGAACGCCTCCCCAAGCTCAGAATCCTCGCACGCCATATCCTCCGCGACGGTCATGCGCGAAAGGGTGATTTCGCGGCTTCCGATATTCGAGTTGCTTCCGCTCGCCGCGGTAACCGTTCCGACGAGTTTCTTGACGAAAAGCGACTCGCTGTTCACGACGGCAGTTCCGACGAACGAGAAGTCGGAAGCGTTGACGAATGCAGCGTTTTCCGGCGAAGTGAATTCGATTGTTGGCGCAATTCCCTGCTCGTTGCCCGCAAATCCGTACACCGTGTTGTGCGAGAACGCAACGTCGTCAACGTCGTAGCCCGTCGCCGCGAGAATGTAGTATTTGTTGATTTTTATGTTCGTCGGCAATGTGATTGCGACCGACTCGACATCGACGGAACTTCCCGTATAGTCGCAATAATCAAAGATGCACGTCCAGCCGTCCTCGTCGGATATCCGCTGCTTGTCTTCATCGGAAATCGTCTTCTCGCCGTCGCTTTTCGCGTTCGCGTCGAGCGGGCCGACTTTTCCTACGAGGCTTGCGATATCCTCTTTTATCGAGGACTCGTCGTTCGGTTTCGATTCGTACCTTTTTATCCAGACTTTCAGCGTAGACGGGTCCACCTTCACGCCGTCAAGTCCTGAATTCAGCGTGAAGTTCACGGTATTTCCGCTCGACGCGGACTGAATCGTCCCGTTTCCCGAAAAATCGAATCCGTACCCGGAAACCGTGTACGTCGGGTTCGACTCGGGGTTCAGCGAGAACAGAAGCTTGCTGTCCGTGTCGGCGGACGTGTCAGTCTCGCTTTCCGCCAGTTTCGCGAGCGCCTCATCGTTCGAGACAGTTCCGTTCAGGATGTTTTTGAGGTCGGCGGCGGAAAGCCCAAGCCCCTTTTTCGTGCTCATCAGCGAGGTGTATACGTCATCGTAAAGATAGAGCTTTGACGTCGTGTTCCCTATGGAATCGGCTTTCGATTCCGCGGCGCTCCGATCGCTTTCCGCCGGATTATTGTAGGTTTCCGCATTGTCGGAAAGAGATATTTCCGCATAGTAAGTTTCCGTCCCGCTGTCATTCGGATGGAGCTGAGAATAGCGCGTTCCGCTTCCGTACTGAGCTATCGTCACGCTCGTTCCGCCGGCAGTCGCAATCTCCTCCTCGCGGAACGACTCAAGCTGCTCGCCGTCGTACGTTTCGGCGGAAAGAAGCTCGCCCGTCGTGCTGCTGAAAATCTTCACGTCCATAACGGCGATTGTGTGGTCGTCGGCAATCGTGCCGTCAATCGTGAACACGGAACCGTATTTTGACGCGGATTTGTTCTCGCCCTTCCTGACGCCCGGCTTCGATATGATGAACACTGGCGCGGTGTTGTCGAGGTCGAACGTGCGCGAGCTTTCGCCGGACGAGTGCCCCGCGCCATCAACCGCGCTCACGCTGAACTGGTATGTCCCGTCGAGATATTTGTATTTCCCCGTTTCCTCGATATACGGGTTCACATCGACGCGCCATGATTTTCCGCCCGCGTCTATCGTCGCATTCAGCGTGTCCACGACTTCCTTCGTCTCCGTGTTCACAACCTGCACGGAAACGGACGCGACATCTTTGTCGTCATCGCACGAGCCGTAAAGAACGAACGTATCCTTTATGACAGCCGCAATCGGCGGGTATTCGATTGAGAGCGTCGGCGCCGACGTGTCCACCGACTCGCCCAAACCGACATCGCAGCCCGCGACCGCGAAAAGAGAAACACAACATGCAACTGACGCCGAAATCTTCCTGAACATCTTCATCACCATATCATCCATAAAAATCTCTCTCATATTCCCGGGAACGGAAGAAAATTCCCCCGTCCCCAAATCAAAACAGAAATTCTTGCGCAGATGAATCCGACGTGATGAAGACTCCATTTCAAACGCACCGGAAAACCACGCGAGCCGCCCCGCTAGAACACGTAAGCCCTCAGACCGAACGAAATTTGCGGGACAAGCGTTGCGATATCCGCACTCGAAACATCGGACGGAATGAACCAGAGCTGACCTTCCGTGTAGAACGAGAACGTCCTGAACATCTTCGCCTTCTTGTCCCTCGTCACCTTCGGGAATTCAAGCTGGAAGAGCAGCGCCGAAAGAATCTGATCGGAACCCGAACCAGACTCGCTGAAGTGGCTGAAATTGGCGCCCACCGAAACGTTCAGGCTGAGCCAATCCCAATCGGGTCCGAAGTAATAGCGGAACGGCATATTGTAGACGTTCGCCAGAATCTTCAGCCCCATGACATTTCCGCCGTAGCGCTGCGCCGTCATCGAGAATATGTCCCGCTGCGCCTGCGTGAACTGCCCGAACTGGAACTGAACCTTTACGTTGTCGTCATAGAACGAAAGTCCCGCGCCGAACGAATACAACGTCGCGCCCCAGAACTGTCCGTCCATGTACAATCCCTGGATGAATCCCGGAATCTCGTAAGCAGCCTTGTCGCCCTTTCTGAGCGCAAGCTCAAGATGCTTGAGCGAAACGTCGTCGTGCGCAAGTCCGCTGAACTCAAGCTCCTGATTGTATCTTCCGCCCATTCCCGGGCTGATAAGCCGTATCGTCGGCTTCGTGCTGTCAACCTGCACGATGCAGCGCGTCACGGCAACCTCGCCGTTCTTCATGCGCGCGCGGACGAGGAGGAAGTGGTATCCTTCCGCGATGTCCTCGTTCTCCACGCGGTATTTCCAGTTCTTCTTCTCGGAAATCGTCTGGAACGTCTTTCCGTTGTCCAGGCTCAGCTCGATTTTGTCGATGCGCTTCGCCTCAAGCGCGTCCTTCCTTTCCTTTTCGACGCGTTTCGACAATCCCTTTTCTTTGGCGGCGGCAATCTCCTCCTCGGAAATAGTATACCCAGCGCTTCCCTTGATATACGGGCGATCTATCGCAAAATCGCCGTAGGTGAAGTTGTCGATTGTTATCCACGGGCCGACGTCGGAATAAATGAGGTACTGCTCGTTCGAATCGATTTTCGTGCCATCGTCAAGGACAGCGACGACACGAATCGAATGCTGTCCTGCTTCCATCTGCTCTTTCGTCACGGTGAATTTGTAGTAGCCGCTTTCGGAAAGCTCGGTCTCGCCGATTTCCGCGTTGTCCGACAGAAGCTTGAGCGAGACGATTTTCCGCGGCTCGGTGACGACTGCCGTTCCGTAAACGTTGAAGACGCTCTGCACCGCCTCACCGTTGAGCGGATAGAGAAGGTCGACCTTCGCGATGGGAGCGGAGCGGTCGAGGCGGAAGTTGCGGCTGACGCGCGTGATGTTGTCCGCCGCGTCCTTTCCGGTAAGCTCGACGTTGTAGAATCCGTCTGAAAGCGCGCCGATTTCGAGAATCTGCGTGATGATGCGGTCGGGCACGAGCTTTTTGTGTGAGAGCTCCGCCGGGACGTTTTTCCCCTCAAGGCTCCTGACCGAGATGAACAAATCGGTAAGGTCGATGTTGTCGATTGTCTGGCCGCTGAAGAAAAGCGTTCCCGTGGAGACCGAGTCGTCGAGCGGGTACTCGAGATTGATTTCCGGCGGCGTATTGTCAATGTTTATGAGCGAGGAGTACAGCCCCTCGATTCCGTACCAGTCGACAATCTTGATGAAGACGACGTGCGTTCCGTCCTGGATTACGCGCGTGTCGAATTCGTAGCTCCAGTTGCAGAGCTTCTCCTCGTGCGAGTAGTTTCCGATTGCCTCGTCGTAGCTGTTTCCGTTGTCGAGCGAGACGTAGACTTTGCTGATTCCGTTCTCGTCCGTCGCCTTGCCCGTTATCTTTATCCATTCGCGCACGGTGTCGGAAATCGGCGGAGTGAGAACCTCGCCCTTCGGCTCCTCAAGCGATATGCGGAAATTTCTCGTCACCTCGTCGCCCTTTATGCCGTTGATGTCGACGGCATAAACCGTCACGGAATGCTCGTTGTCCGTCATCGTGTTCAGCGGGATGTCGATTGAGAAGCTGTTGTCGTATTCAGGAAGCTCCTTGTACTCTCCGTCGTCGATTTTCCACCAGATTTTGCTCTTTCCGTCGTCGTCGGTGACGATTCCGGAAATCGTGAAGTCGCGCGTGAGGACGGCGTTCTCCTCGGGAAGGTGAATCGACGCTACAGGAAGGTCGCTCTGCTCGTCCACGCTGAATTCCCACTCGCCGATTTTGGTCGTGTTGCCCGCCTCGTCGGTGAACGAGAATACCATAGCCTGGTCAATCGGCTTGTCGAGCGTTCCAACGTGCGTCGCAATCATCGGCGCCACGTCAACGGGAACGGAAATGTCCGCGAATTCAGCAGGCTTCTTTCCGCTTGCCGGGGCGGTCTGCTTCTTGAGCGAGAACTGCGACGACATGACGAACCCGGAATCCTTGGCGATGAACGCGATGAGGTTCTCGCCGTTCACTATATCGTCCGGAGTCGGCACAATTACGCGCACTTCCGGAGGAACAGTATCTTTCTGAACGCCGACCGACGCAATGGAAACGTGTCCCGCAACATCCGTCGCGCGCACCATTATCCGCCTGAGACCGTCGGGCGCGTTCGCGAACGATATCACAGACTCGCTTCCGTCCGCCTTGAACGACGTCCACGTGTCGCCCTCATCCGTCGAAATCTCGGTGAGCGTTATCTCGTTGTCGTCCGAAACCTTCGCGGAGAATTTCACGCTGTCGCGAATCCACGACTGCGGAACGGGCGAGCCTATTTCGAGTTTCGGAGCCTCCGTATCGACGAGGACCGTTATCGCGGGGCTGGTGAATTCGTTTCCCAGGGCGTCGACCGCCTTCACCGAAACGTTCTTGTACACGCCGTCCTTCTCGAACGCAATTGCGAACGACCTTCCGTCCTCGCCGCTTTCCTCGACGACGGAAACGCCGGAAACGCCGCCAGCAACCTGCACGGAGACAGGCGCGTACAAGTTCGCAAAACCCTCGAACGCGCGTGAGCCGGTCAGAACGTACCTTCCGTTTTTCTCATCGAAAACGGCATTGTCAGGAATCCAGAATATCTTCGCGTCATCGCGGATTCTCGCGGCGGGCATCTCGCGTACAATTCCCACCGTCCCGCTGTACGTCGTCTTGTCAAGCTCAGTCTCCGCCGTAACGGAAATGCGCGTCAAGCGCGACGGCTGGTCGGCCATGACGAATTCCGCGACATATTTCTTTCCGTCGCTTTCGTCGAGAACGACAGGCGCGGTTCCCTTCGCGGATTCTGCTCCGCCCGGAACCTTGTCGCCGCTTATCTCAAAGGAGACGGATTTCACCGGAATGTCGGATTCGATTGAGACGCGCACGGGGATTCCCGCGCTTCCGCGCTCCATCGGGACGACCATGCCGTTCCTGAACGCAAAATCGCCGACCTTCTCGATGAAAACCTTTGCGTTGCTTTTTCCCGTTACGTTGAAAGAAGACTCGACGGGCGTTTTTCCGCCCTCGTAAGAGATGCTCGCGGTGAATTTGTGCATCGCCTCGACGACTTCAGACCTCGGGTGGCGGCCGAACATATTCTCAATCGCGTCCTTTCCCTGGTACACGACAGCGTGGTAGATGTCGCCGCCGTCCATGCTCTCGAACCAGCGCACGTCCGGTTTTGCCGGCGCCGGTGCTTTTTTTCCGTTCGCGGCTATTTCCGGGGAATGGCGCACGTTGTTGACGAAGAACGGGCTGAACGAGCGGTTTCCGTTGTCCGCGACAATCTCGACAACGGAGACGCCGGGGCAGAATTTCTCATACGGAATCGCAAACGAGACCGATTTCTCCGTTTTAAGCGGGTCTATCTCCACATCGACGAATTCCATCGCCGAAAAATCCTTCTGCGAGTTCGGGACGACAAAGCCGCCGTTGAGAACGCTCTGCGCGCTGTAAATCCGGTAGCCGAATTTCTTGATTGCCTGCGCGGATGATACCGTGCCTTTTACGATTATCTCCGCGGGCGCGCTTGCCGGCTCCGGCTCCGAGACCGCTTCGGGATTCTCGGAAACGGATTCGGCGGCGGGCGCGGCGGGGTTCGCTATGTCGAACGTCTTTCCGTCGCTGTCGAACGAAAGCGCGGGCGCATCCCAATCGACTTCCGCCTCGAAGACGACGGGAATGCTGTCGAACGTCTTGTTCCGCTCCGTCGTGACGCGGACGACGACCGGCTCGGAAACAAGCCCGCCCTTCCCCGCCTTGAGCGTGATGATTCCCGTCTCCGCGTCGAATTCAGCAGAAGCGAGAGACGTGTTCGGGACGAGCGCGACGGATTTTATTTTTCCCGCCGACGAAGAGTCGAGGAAAAATCCGTGCACGGGATGGTTCTTGTCGTTCTTTATTATCGAGAACGACGAGCCGTCAGGGCTCGGAATGACGCGTGAATCGTCGAACACGACGCGCGGGGAATCCGTGTGGATGCGCGTCAAATCAATCATATCGACGACGGAGCTGAACCGGGATGTGCGCCCGTATTTGTCCGTCGCAAAAATCTCGACCTGCACGATTCCCCACGGAGCGTCCGCAAGCGGAATGGTGACGTCGATATCGTTTTTCACGTTCGGCTCGGGAGGAACGTTCAGCTCGCCCTCCGACTCCGCGTTCTGTCCGCCGGAAATGCGCCACCGCGCGCTGGCAATTCCGCCGTCCGCGTGTATTTTCGCGGTGAACGAAGGATTGTCCTCCGGATGGATTTTCTTACCGTAGGGAACGTCCGTGGAGAACGAAGGCGCGTTTCCCTTCGCGACGAATTCGACCGACGCGGCATTGCCTTTGACGCCGTGGATGTCGGTCGCATAAACGAAGACCGTGTGCTTTCCCGCCGGGATGAATTCATCGGAAAGATGGACGTAGAAGCTTCCGTGCGAATCCACCGTCCGCTCCTCGCCGTCGTCTATTCTGTACGTGACGGACGCGACGCCGTCATCGTCGAGGACGAGACCGGAAAGATACTCGGAGCCGGCTTCGCTTCCGACAGCAGCGCCAGCCTCAGGCGTCTCAATCGTGACGACGGGCTTGTCGAGGTTCTGGTCGAGCGGGATTGCGCGCGAGACCGTGACCGTGTTCCCGACCGTATCGACGGCAGTGACGAAGAATTCGATCGACTTGGACGAAATCCCGCGCGTGTCGATTTCCTTGAACCAGTACGGGTTTCCGGGAACAAGCTCAAAATCGCCGGAATCGTCCCCGCATCTCCACGAAAGTTTGGAGATTCCGATAACGTCCTTCGCGAATCCCGCGACGCCGAAAATTCCGTTGCAGACCTCGCCCTGCTCAGGCGAGACAATCTGCACGTTCGGCTTCGTGTTGTCGATGAAATAGAGATATGAGTAGACGGAGCTTGAGCCCATCTTGTCGAACGCCTTGAACCAGACGACAGAAGGCCCGTCAAGGAATTTCCTCGTGTCAATCGGAATCTCGAACGTCCAGACATTCAGCTTTTTGTCGTATTTCAGCTTCGTGGGGATGAATTCCTCGCCGCCGTCAAGCGAATACGCGAGAGAATCTATGCCGTTTCCGTCAAAGACCGTTCCGTTGAGCGTGACCTTCCCGGAAACAAGCTCGCCGAGTGTATGGTTCGTAACCTCGGTGACGGGCTGCCTGCGGTCGAGGTTCCACGTGACTTTCGTCGAATGGCCCGTCTTCTTCTCGTCGCCGACGTTTATGTCCGTCCCGTACACCTCGATTGTGTGCGGGCCTTCCTCAAGCTGCGTCGTGTCGAGATAGTACGACCAGAATTCCTTTCCATCGGCGAGGACGGGATTCTCCTTGTCGCCGTCGAGGATGAGCCACACCTGGTCGACGCCGTCGTCATCGACGCACGTTCCGACGATGTTGAGGTTTCCGGGAACGCGCATCTGCTCGCTCGGGTTCGTTATCCCGGAAACGGGAAGGTCGGACTCGGGGTCGATGTAGATGTTGAACGGGCCGGCAAGCCCAGTGTTCCCGCCCTTGTCTGTCGCCGTGACGACGATGTTGTACTTTCCGGGCTTCTTCTCGTTTATGTCGAATTTTTCCTGCCAGCTGTCCATCTGCTCGACAGAGCGAGTCGTAATGTCGCGCTTTGCGAATGCTGAAGAAATGCCCAGGCCGCCAAGAAAGAAAAGAACTGTATTCCTAAAAATATGTCTCATTGCTTTACTGTCCTCATTTTTTAGAAAGAACCCGCGCATGAATAAAAAAAACGCGCTTGGAAAAATGAAGTGCATGTTCGAGAACGGATTCTTACGCTTTGGAGATTTTTGAGATTCTAACAGTTTTATCATCGGCAATCAATTATGAATTCTGAAAGGTTTTCAACTTTTTTCTTTCAGATTCAATTAAACTACATTATTTTCAAAGAAAATTGCATAATTTTTGACTTATTCAGACATAAAAAAAAGCGGAAAAACGGCGTTTGCAACACTGATGAAAAGCGATTATCCTCTTCGCCTATGGCTCAAAGAAAACCGAAATCGCTGGTGGCGGCGGCATTCTCGCTGTCGTTCTTCACGCTTCTCTCACGGATTCTCGGACTGCTCCGGGAAATGACAAAATCGACATTCCTCGGAACGTCGATGTACGCGGACGCTTTCACAATCGCATTCATGATTCCGAACCTTTTCAGGCGGCTTTTCGCGGAGAACGCGATTTCCGTCGCGTTCATACCTACGTTCAGGAGATTCATCGAGGACGAGCAGGACGAGAAAACGGCGCAGACGAGGGAATTCGTCTCGGCGACGCTCACGCTCGTGACGTTCCTCACGACAATCGTCGTCGCGCTCGGGATAATCGCCGCGCCGCTCATCGTCCCGTTTTTCTACGACGGGAACAACGTCGCGACGATACGGGAGACGGCCGTCCTCACGAGGATTATGTTCCCGTACCTCATGCTGATTTCCGTCGCGGCTTTTTTTCAGGGAATACTGAACGGCGTGAAGATTTTCTCGCCGTCCGGATTCACGCCGGTGCTTTTCAACGCGATTGTCATCGCATCGACGTACCTGCTCGCGCCCCGGATGCAGAATCCCGCGCGCGCGATGTCGGTAGGCGTCCTCGCGGGAGGATTCGTTCAGGCGGCGTTCCAGCTTCCGTTCGTCGTGAAGACGGGCTGGTGGTGCGGATTCTCGTCGATTCGGAAGGCGTTCACGAACCCGGGGACGCGCAAGGTCATCGCGCTCGTGATTCCCACCGTCGTCGGCATGGCGGCATACCAGCTCAACGACGCGGTATCGACGGCGCTCGCGGGCAAGGCGGGAACGGGAATCGTGTCGAGCCTTCAGTATTCGCTCAGGCTTCAGGAGCTTATCCTCGGAATTTTCGCCGTCTCTATCGGCTCCGTCCTCCTCCCCGACTTGAGCGGGCTTGCGAAAAAGGAGAAATGGGACGAATTCAGCGGGATGCTTCTTCAGGCGATAAAGATAATCGCGCTGATTTCCGTTCCGGTGACGTTCTTCTCCCTCTCGACGGGCGAGGACATCATCTCGCTCGTCTACAAGAACAGGACGTTCGACGCCGAATCTGTCGCGCTCACGCTGACGGCATTCAACTTCCACATCGCGGGACTTTTCTTCATCGCGGTGAACAGGATTGTCGCGCCGGCATTCTACGCGCAGGGGGACACGAAATCGCCGACGGCCGCGGGAATAATCGGCTTTGCGGTGAACATCGCGCTCGCGTTCGCGATGGTGACGTTTCTCGCGAAAGGAACGAGGGCCGGCGGGGGAATCGCGCTCGCGCTTTCCGTGGCGAGCGCCGCAAACACAATCGCGCTCTTCGCATTCCTGAGCAGGAACAAATCGATAAACGTAAAGTCGATAACGCTCGGGACAATCGCATACACGATAAAGCTCGTCGCGTTCTCGGCTGCGGCTTCCGTACCAGTCCGTTTCATTCACGACCCGATTTCGTCATCGCTCGCGGGGCACGGGCGGCTCGTCTCGTTCGGCATCCCGCTGGCGGCATGCGCGGCAGCCTACGGTGCGGTCGGAATCGCGCTCCTCGCCGTCACGAAGGACGAGATTCTCGCCGTCGCCGTCTCGAAAATTCGGCGCAGATGAAAAAACGTCATTCCAAAATCCGCATCTCGGAAAAATTGTTAAGGAGAAAAATATGAGGCATTTCAGCAAGGAAGAGCTGGCAGGCATCTACAGGCAGAGAAAGCTCAAGCTCATCGATTTCATGAAGGAGAACGGCATCTCCGCCGTCGTTTTTGAGGACACCGAGGGGCGGAGAAATCCCGCGGTCAGGTATTTCACGGGACATCCGAGCGACGCGCTGTACATCATAACGGCAGTTCCCGACGAAGGGAAAGACATCCCGCTCAAGGATTTCCTCATCCCGTGGGACGACAACCTCGCCAAGGAAAAATCGCTCGACGTGCAGATTGTACCGTTCAACAAATACGACAGGCTCAGCACGACCGCCGTCGCCAAGACGCTCTCGTCGCTGAAGATGAAGGGCGCGAAAAAAGTCGAGATTCCGCCGGAAACGCCGTACCCGCTTTTCCTCAAATTCGTCGATGCGCTCAGCGCCGGCAAATGGGACGTCCTCTGCCGCGAGAAATCGGCGCACGATTTTGTCGTCGACATGCGCGCCGTGAAGGACGAGTACGAAATCGAATGCACAAAGGAAGCGGCGCGCGTCGGCGACCACATCATATCGGAAATCGAGCGGGGAATCCGGGAGAACTGGCTCCACAAGGAGATGGACGTCGCGCTCCTCATCGAAAGCGAACTGCGGAAATGCGGCTGCGAGCGGACGGGATTCGACACGCTTGCGGCAGGACCGGCGCGCTCATGGGCAATCCACGCGTTCCCAGGATACACGGACGCGCCCTGGCCGGCAGACGGCCTTTCGATTCTCGATTTCGGCGTCGTTTATGAGGGATACACGAGCGACACGACGCTGACCGTCGCGAAAAACCTGAACGAGAAGCAGGCGGAGCTTGTCGCCCTCGTCGAGAAAGCCGCGGAGGAATCGCTCCCGCTTTACGCGCCGGGCGGGAAAATCAACCTTGCGGGAAAAAAGGCGGACGAAGTGTTCGCGCGCGCGAAAAAGACGATGCCGCACACGCTCGGACACGGAATCGGGCTTGAAATCCACGAATTCCCGCGCGTAAGCGCCAAGCAGACGGAGACCGTCACCTTCAAGCCGGGAATGATTGTCACTCTCGAACCGGGGCTGTACGACCCGAAACTCGGCGGCGTCAGGCTGGAGAACGACGTGCTGATTACGGAAACCGGCAACGAGGTCATCACGCATTCGAAGATAATCCGCCTGTAAAAGCGAAAAAGCCGCCTTGTCCTTTTTCAGGAACGGGCGGCTTTTTTTATGAACGGCGGCTGATTCTCATACCGCCGTGCGTATTTTCTCCAGAATCCCGAGAATCTCGGAATCGATTGCGTCGCGGAGGTAATCGTCCTCAAGGCTCTCGCACAGCTTCCGCAGCGTCTCCATCACGGAGGAAATCAGCGTTACGATGTACTCGTCGCTTGAAGCGTCCATATCTATCGGCGAGGTAATCTCCTCCGTCGGTGTCGGGCCGCTCATCACGCCGGATTTGAGCAGCGCGACGACCGTCGCGAAAAGCCCCGGGCGTCCGGACAGCTTCGCAATCACGTAGTCGAGCATTATGCGCGTCCTGCTCGTCATGAACTGCTTTTTCTTCGCGGGAGGAAGGAATTCGAGCATCTCGCGGAGCTTCTTGAACATCTCGAGCGACGACTTGAATTCCTCCATGACGGATTTGTCCTCGATGGCACGGACAATCGAAGGAAGAATCGCGACGGCTTTTTCGAGCATCTTCTCCGCCTCGTTTTTCTCCGGCTCCTCGTACAAATTCTGCGACACGATTTCGAGCGCGTTCTCGGGGACTTCGACATCGGGGACAGGAAGCTCGACATCGTCGCCGTCATCCTCACGCGCGCGCTCGAATTCATCCTCGTTCATCAGCTCGATTTCGCCCTCCGGCTCAGGCTCCGAATCAGGCCCCACGATAAAGTTGTCGATTGTCTCGGAAATCTTGTTGTTGAGATCGTCCCCTATCCGCTCGCTTATTTTCTCGTCGATGCGGTTGTCCAAATCATCGCCGATTCGCTCGCGGATTTTTTCCTCGACCATGCTTTCGATGGAATTCTCAAGGGAACGCTTTATGCGCCCTTCCGTGTCGCGGACGTTTTCCTCGGCGAACTGCGCGGCGCGGCGGGCCTGGTTCGCGGCGTACTGCGCGTCGTCGGCATTGCGCGCGACCTGCTGAATCTGCCGTTCGAGCGAAAGATAGTCGTCGTCGGAAACGGGGCGCGGCTGATGGCGCGAATCGGGGACGCTCTGGCGCTGAAAATTTTCCGCAGCGTCAGGCTTGTATGACGGAGGCTGCGGGGCATAATCGGATCCGTCGCCAACGACATACGGCTTTACGGGTGTCCTGTCATCAAAATCCTCGTCGCGGAAAAGGTTCGGCCTCTGCGCGTTGAATTCGCGAGGAAAATCGCGGACGACCTCCTCCTCGATGCCCTGCTCCGGATAATCGGCGGCGTGGCTGATGGCGTCGAGAACGCCGGAACCGTCGGGCATACGCTCGCGGCGGACATCGTCCTCCTCGTCGACAGGCGCATCGAAATCGACCAAATCGTCAATGACGTCGCCGGAATCGCGCTCGCCGTCCCCCATCATCTCGTCAATCGAAACGATGTCGTCGGTGTCGCCGCTCAAATCCTCCGCCCCGAACTGGCTGAAATCGAACGCGTCGGAAGGCGCGGCTGAGCCGGAAGCCGATACAGGAGCCGCGGAAGCCGCGTTTTCCTGAACAAGCCCTGCCTTGTCGGAGACGTCGCCGTCATCGGCCGCATCCACCGCGGGAACGATATCAGCCGGAGCTGAGCCGCCGCCAGACGCAGCAGGATTTCCGCCCCCGCTCTCGTCCTCCCAAGAATCGTCGCCGAAATCGGACATCTCGCTCCCACCGTGCAGGACGGAATCGACGGAATCGTTCTCCGCGTCGATGAGATTCTCGAGCGACTTCGAGTCGTCGAATTCTCCGCCCTCGATATCGCTGTCATCCTTCGCGCTGTCATCGAAATCTATCGGGGATTCGAAATCGGCGTTCTCGTTCTCGACAAGCTCGCCGTCCCCCATCCCGAGGTCGAACGGCACATCGACGGAATTCAGCTCCGTCTTGAGGGAATCGAATTCCTTGCCCATCGAAACTTCCCCGACATTCTCGGGAACCCCGCCGGACATCTCGGCGGCACGGTCGAATATATCGAAGTCGTCGACCGGAAGCCCCTCTTCAGGGCGCGGCTGGACGGCCGGAGCCGGCGGCTCCTTGTGGAAAAGCTGCTTCTTGCGCTCGATTCTGTCGACGGCCCTCTTCGCGGACTCGTTGTTCGCGTCGGCTTTTCCCGCCTTGTAAAGCAAATCGAGAGCCTCGTTCGTGCGCCCCTGCTTGTCGTACATCCTCGCGAGCGAAATCATCGCGTCTGCGTCGCCCGCATTCTCGTGGACCGCAACCTTGAGGTAATCCTCCGCATTCTTCTCGTCGCCAATCTGGAGGTAGCGCTCGCCCCAATCCTTGTAGACGTCCGTGCATCCCGGCTTAATCCGCTCAAGACGGTCGAAACACGCCTCAATCTTGTCCTCGTCGCCGTGGCAGATGTAGTACTGCCCGAGCAGGTTCACCGTATCGATGTCGTCCTGGTTTATCTTCCACAAATGGGAAATCTTCTCGTATGCCGCGGGAAGATAGTTCGCTGAAAGGAGGATGTGCGCCGTCTGCTTGAGAATCTCTATGTCGTCCGGGCTGAGTTTCTGCGCTTTCTGAATCGTCTCCGCAGCCTCGCGGCTCTTCCCCTGCTTTTCCTGCGACAGCGCAAGCCCCTTGAGAGCTGGCGCGTAGACGTCGTTCTTCGAAAGCGCCTTCTTGAATTCTTTCTCCGCGTCCTCGAAAACGCTTTTTCTGTTGAAGACTTTTCCCATCGCGGTGTGCATCTTCACGTCGTCGGGATTTATCTTGAGCGCGCGCGATACGACATCGTCGGCTTCCTTCACCTGGTTTTCCTTCAGGAGGAGGTCGGAATAGAGGTCGATTGCCTCAATCCACCCCGGCTTCGAGCGGAGCGCCCCCTCGTAGCAGGAAAGCGCCTTCCGCGTCTCGCCGATTGCCTCGTAGCTTTTTGCTATGTTCAGCTGGATGACGGGATGGTTCGGGTCGATTTTCAGCCCGTGCTGATATGCGACGATAGCCTTCTCGTGGTTTCCCTGAAGCGCGTGGATTGCGCCGAGATGGTTGAACGCGAGGACGTCGCGCGGATTTTTGTCGATTACGTTCTGGAAGCAGTCGATGGCCGATTCGTACTTTCCCATCTGCCGGTACGTGAAGCCGAGGCTGTATGAAACCTGAATTTCCTTCGCGCCTGTCTCCCCCGCCTTCCCGAGCGCGGCAAGGGACTCGTCGAAGCGGCCGAGCCGCCTGTATATTCCGCCGAGCGAGAGGTACACGTCAACGGCGAACGGAAACTCCTCGCCGGAAATCATCATGTACTGCTCGATTTCCTCGAAACACGAAAGAGCGAGCGAATCCTGACCGCTCTTGACGTAGAGGTTCCCGAGCTGGATTTTCAAATCCATGTTCTTCTTGTCGCTTTTTATCAGAGATTTGTAAATCCTTGCGGCAGTCTCGTAATCGCGAGAGATAAGCGCGGATTTTGCCCTTTTCAGCAGAAGTTCCTTATCCGACATAATCACATCCTGATGAGCAGCCCGCCCCCGAACGATGCGATGAGGCGGAACGGCATTTACCAAACGTTGCTGAGCCCCGGTTCCTTAAGAATCCGATGGTTCACCTTATCGAAAGCCTCGCCGACGGCCGGGCGAACACTTCCTTCGAGACCTCGCCACAAATTCTCGGGTCGAGTTTTGAATAAGCGGACACGGCAAAATAGTATATCGTGCCGTTCCTCAACCCACTGAGCGTCATCGAATTCCTGTTCCCCACTTTTATCGGCGACGCGCCTTCTGACGCCACGACACCAAGATACTCGCCCGGACGGTTCCCGTAATAGACGTAGTATCCGCCGGCGGTGTCGTCAACGGAATTACTCCATGACAGTGTAACACATCCATCGCCAGGAATCGCCTCCACGGAGAAAGGAGGAAGCGGATCGTCCTGTTCGGTATAGGCGAGCGTCATCTCGGAAATCGCCGGCGTATGCTCGCCGCCGCCGTCGGGAAGAAGCTCAGCCGCAATCTGGAAATAAAGCCCCGAAACATCGGAAATTTTTTCCCCGGGCACGACTTCCTTCCATGCGGGGTATTTGTCGTTCCATTCGTAGCAGTTGTCGCCCGAACGCACGTAGAATTTCACCTCAGTCTGCGGGGGAACGCTCATCTCCGCCGAAATTTCGTCCATCTCCGCCGAATGCGACACGAGAATCGGTTTTGTCATGAAGAATCCGCCGTCAGCCTTGAATTTCTCGTTGCCCGTCACGCCGATGGCGCACTCGGAGGAAGCTTTTCCCGCGCTCCTGTCAATCCTAAAGTTGTCGATTTTTCCCGCGTACTGCGGGCAGATGTCGATTTTTGCCACGACGCCGATGCTCGGCTCGCATACGGTACCGTTCTCGTGCTGCGTCTTCGTTATGAATTTTATCGCCTCCGTGCGCCCGTCAACGCAGTATTCGAGCGCGCCCGTCTCTTGGTCGAACGAAAGCGTATGGCGGCTCCATTTTTTCGGGACGACCGTCGAAAGCCCGTCGAGCACGACCTCGGAATCGTCGAATCCGAGAAAGATGTTGTTGAATTTCCACTGCAGGTGGTTCGCGAAGAACGATGCGGAAATCATCTGGTATTTCGAATATCCGGACGCGTTGAGCGACGACCGCCACGAGAAAACCGTCTCCCCGTTCTCCGCAAGGGAAGGAGCCAGCCAGAATTCAATCGTGAACGAGCCAGCCATTCCGCTCGTGCCGAAAAGGGAGCCTTTGTCGCCCTTGAGCGAGACGCCCTTGTCAATTCCGCGCGAAAGAGCCGCGCCTTTTCCCCTCGCCGCGCCGTCTGCGCGGAGGAGGTTGTTCGACACGACCTCGTAATGCCCCGTGGAATCGCGCACATCCTGCCCGTCGAACGTGAGGAGGAGGTCGGTCTCGTCATCGGTGCACTGCGTCGAGGTGACGAGCTGGAGCGACTCGTATCCGAACCGTCCGACTCCCGTGGTAAGCCCGGTCATCTTCTGGAAGTCGTTCCATCCGTTCTTCCCGCCGAAAACCATTTTCTTTGGCACAGCAAACGACGAAACTGTATCAAAAAACAGAATTGATGATAGAATCAGGGCGAATCTAGAAACTTTTTTCAACGAAACCATTATGAATCCAACAGATAACCCAGCTTATGAATTGCTTCACGAAACCGCGTTAAAAGCTCCTTGCTCCAGTGGCGTTTATTTATGGCGGAACGACGAGCAGACCGTCATATATGTCGGGAAGGCGAAGAACCTGCGGAACAGGCTCAGCTCCTACTTCTCCGGTGAAAGAACGATTAAAACCAAGCTCCTGATTTTAAACGCTGTTTCAATCGAATATATCACAACAGCGAACGAATACGAAGCGTTCATACTCGAAAACAACCTCATAAAGCGACATTCGCCGAGATACAACATACAGCTCAAGGACGGAAAATCGTATCCAGTCCTCAAAATCACGAACGAGGATTTCCCCCGCGTAATAAAGGCACGCTCCGCGCGCAAGGACGGCTCCATTCTGTACGGGCCGTACCCGGACGTGACCGCGCTCGACTCCTTCATCGAGGCGATACACAAAATTTACCCGCTGAGGCACTGCCGCACGCTCAAAAATAGGAGCGCGCCCTGCATGTACTACCACATCGGCAGGTGCAAATCGCCGTGCACGGGAAAAATCGACAAAGACACCTATAGTGAATATATCGAAGAAATTAAAAACCTTCTTGAGGGAAAAGGCGACGAATCGATTTCATCGCTCACGGCAAAGATGAAGGAAGCCGCGGCGGAGATGAACTTCGAGAAGGCGGCGAGAATCCGCGACGGAATCAAGGCGCTTTCCGTCATGCAGAACCAGAATATCGTAGAGGGATTCACCGACGAGGACGCGGACTACATCGGCTTTTACCGGGACGGCGAGCTTGTCAGCTTCACCGTGCTCAAAATGCGCGGCGGGAAGATTATCGCGCGCGACAACTACCCGCTGATTTCGCTGAGCGACGACCAGGAGCTTGCCGGGGAATTCGCGGCGGGCTACTACACGGACAAATCGGACATCCCGCCGCGAATCTTCGTCCCGAAAAAGGGAGGCGACGACGACACGCCGTCGCTCATCGCACGATACATCGAAAGCGCATTCGGGCAGGGAATTTCCGTGACGACGCCAGAAAACAGCGAGAACGGAGAAGGAAGGCGGCATTCCGCAATCCTCGACATGGCGGCGCACAACGCGCACGAGGACATCATCCGAAGGCTCCGCGAAAGGGGCGACGTTCCCGCGATGGAGGAGCTCATGACGCTTCTTTCGCTTCCAAACATGCCGCGGAGAATCGAGGGGTTCGACATCGCGCACATCGGCGGGAAATTTCCCGTCGCAAGCCTCATCTCGTTCCTCGACGGGAACCCGGACAAGAAGAACTACCGCACGTTCAGGCTCAAGACAACGGACGGGATAATCGACGATTTCGCGTCGATGAAGGAGGCGACGGCGAGAAGGTACACGCGCGTCGCGAACGGAGAAGCCGAAAAGCCCGACCTCATCGTCATCGACGGCGGCATCGGGCAGGTGAACGCCGTGGACGAGATAATCTCCTCGCTCGGTCTTTCGATTCCCATTGCGGGGCTCGCAAAGCGCGACGAGGAAATCTGGCTGCCGCACGCGAAGAAACCGATTTGCCTTCCGAGAAGGAGCGACGCGCTCAGGCTGATGCAGCGGGTCCGCGACGAGACGCACCGGTTCGCGACAAGCCGGAACCAGGAGCTTCGGACGAAGGAGAACACGGAATCGGCGTTCGCGCTGCTTCCGCACGTCGGCGAGAAACGCGAGAAAATCCTCCTGAAAAAATTCGTCACGATGGAGAAGCTTTCCGAATCGCCGGAATCGGAAATCGCCGAATCGCTGCA
Organism: Treponema saccharophilum DSM 2985; assembly: GCF_000255555.1. GTDB lineage: Bacteria > Spirochaetota > Spirochaetia > Treponematales > Treponemataceae > Treponema_D > Treponema_D saccharophilum. The sequence continues at coordinate 39,368 of NZ_AGRW01000046.1, read as the reverse complement.
CATTCGGGCGGGCGACGCCGCCGACATCCTCGTCGCCGCGAAGGAAATCAGCCGGAAACGGGAAGAATCGAGGAAGCAGCGCAAAGCGGAAATCGACGGCATAACGGAAGGCAAAACGGAATACGAGCCGATTCTCGAATCGTTCCTCGGCGGGGCGGAATCCCGCGTTGCGGACAGCGGGAACGGCGAAAGCAAATAACCTGCCCGAAAACGGCACGGCACGACAAAACGGAGGCACGGAATGGAAAAAGAAGAGAAGAAAGAATGGTTCGAATCCGAGGATTTCTGGAACAACTACGGCCCGATAATGTTCGACGAGCAGCGCTGGTCAGAGGCGCCCGCGGTAGCGGAACGCGTCGTCTCCATTTCGGGAGCTGGAAAAGGCGCGCGGATTCTGGACGCTGGCTGCGGAATCGGACGGATTTCGGTGGAACTTGCCGCGCTCGGGCTGGACGTCACGGGCGTCGATTTGATTCAGAGCGAGCTTGACGCCGCGCGGGAAAGCGCCGACGACGAGGGCGTCCCCCTCACCCTTATCCGCGACGACCTCCGCACGTTCCGCACGGAAAAACACGGAATCGGAAAATTCGACGCGGCCGTCGATTTGTACACGTCGTTCGGCTACTGCGACACGGAGGAGGAGGACACGCAGATTCTCCGCTCGATTTTCGATTCCGTAAAAGAAGGCGGAACGTTCATCCTCGAAAATATCAGCCGCGAAGTCGCAATCCGCTATTTCACGAAGGGAGAGGAATTCGAGCGAGCCGGAAAAATCGTCCGCACGGAATTCAGTGTCGTCGGCGCGTGGGAAGGGCTCCGCTCGCGATGGATTCTCACGGACAAGGAGACCGGCAGCGTAATCGACCACGAATTCGTCCAGCGCCTCTACTCCGCCTCCGACTTGAAAAGGACGCTTCTCGGAATCGGCTGGAAAACCGTCGAAATATTCGGAGACTTCGAGCAGAACCCCTACGACGAAAACATGCAGACAATGGTCTTAGTCTGCCGAAAATAGCGGCGCCCCGTTTACCATTGCGCGTCCTAATCTTTGCTCATCGGAACGGGCGTTCGCCGGCACGCGCGAGGCGCGTACCTCCCAACTTGGCGAATCGGCGCCCCGTTTACCATTGCGCGTCCTAATCTTTGCTCATCGGAACAGGCGTTCGCCGGCACGCCGAACTCAGAACGGAAAATGCCCGGCAAGCGCTTTTCCGTTGACTTTTTTCAACATAGTGGACTTTTATTTTCCTTACATTGCGGTTCGTTTTTCATAGTGATATTCTAAAACCAAATTTATTTTTCAGGAGTCATTTATGGATTTTGTAAAGGAACTCAGGGCAAAAGCAAAAGCGGCAGGAAAAACAATCGTTCTTTGCGAGGGCGAGGACAAGCGCGTTGTCGAGGCTGCTTCGGTCATCGTTAAGGAAGGAATCGCGAAAATAATCCTCCTCGGAAACAAGGCAGAGATAGAGAAATTCGGATTCGACATGAGCGGAGTGAACATCGTCGACCCGACGACGGACGCGAACGCGGACAAATACGCGGAGATTCTCTACAAGGCGCGCGAAGGAAAACTCAACAAGAAGACGGGTCTTCCCGAATACGCTGACGTCGCGGCAGCAAAAGCGGCGGCTCTCAAAGATTACACGATGTACGGCGCGCTCATCCTCAAGGCCGGAGACGCTGACGGATTCGTCTCAGGCGCCTGCCACTCAACGGCGAACACGCTCCGCCCGGGACTTCAGGTCATCAAGACTGCACCCGGAATCAAGACCGTCTCTTCTTGCTTCATCATGGTCGCTCCCGAGGGCGGGAACAAATACCTCTCCGACGGAATCGCGGTTTTCGGCGACTGCGCAATCAACATCAACCCGACTGAAGAGCAGCTCGCGGACATCGCAATCGCGTCTGCCGGAACTGCAAAGGCTATCGCGGGAATCGAACCGCGCGTCGCGATGCTCTCATTCTCAACGAAAGGTTCGGGCGCAGACCCCAAAGACGGCGACACAGTCGGAAAAGTTTCACGCGCGACGATAATCGCACACGAAAAGGCTCCGGAACTCGCGCTTGACGGCGAATTCCAGTTCGACGCGGCAATCGCCCCCGAAGTCGGCGAGCTCAAAGCGCCGGGAAGCGCGGTCGCAGGACACGCGAACACGTTCATCTTCCCGAACATCAACGCAGGAAACATCGGCTACAAAATCGCGGCACGCATGGGCGGCTGGAAGGCAATCGGCCCCGTCTGCCAGGGATTCGCGAAGCCGCTCAACGACCTTTCGCGCGGCTGCAACGTCGAGGAAATCGTCGACACGGTCGCGGTAACGGCACTTCAGGCATAAAAAAATCGGCACCCATATAAGGTGCCGCGTCATATTGTCCGGCATTTTGCTGACGCGACATCTTGTCGCTGATGCGGAATGCCGATTTTTTTACAGATTCGCCGATTTTCCCGACGGAAATTCCACGAGCTGCCGCATCGGACAGGAGTTTTTGCGTTCGGATTGCTTTCGTCAGGAATCGGAGGTTGCAGACGTGTTCTGGGAAAATTCCTCGATGCCGTGCGCAATCTGCTGGAGCGTGTCGAAAATCTTGCCGCCGGAAGAGACGACCTGCCCCGCATATTTCTTGATTTCCTGAGCGTTCTCGGCGCCGCTTGCCCGGGACGTTGCCATAATGCTTCCGAACCCACGCTCAAGGGACCGCGCGTTCTCGCAGCTGGCGTCTATCTGGCGCGTTCCCTTCTCGCTGTCGAGGATGAGGCGGTCCGACGCGTTCTGAATCTCGTCGATGATGTTCTTGATTTCCTTGATGCTGTCGATGATTGTGTCGGACAATCGGCGGATTTCCGTCGCGACGATATGGAAATTCTTTCCCGCCTCGCCGGAGCTGGACGCCTCAAGCTCTGCGTTGAACGCGATGATTTTCGTCTGGTCTGCGACGTTGCTTATGATGCCGACGATATCCCAGATGCCGTTCATCTTCGTGTTCAGCTTCTTGATTCCCTCCGTCGTGAGCATGTTCATGTTCCTGATTTCCTGCAAGTCGCGGACATTGCTCTGCAAAGCCTCGCTTCCGGAACGGACTGCCTCGGTGATGCTGTTCATCGCCTCGCGGATTTCCTTCTCGTGGTCTTGATTTGCGAGGTTCATGACGTAATGGTGGCAGTTCTCCTTTCTGTTCAGCCCGTTGAAAATGGCGACCGCCATCTGCTCGCAGCTGTTGTAACCGCACGCACCGCAGTTGTAGATGTCGGATTTGCTGTGCTTGCCCATGCTTTCATACACCTGCTGGAGTTCGGATTCGTTCGGCTCCTTTATGAATTTCTCCACGGCAACGCTGCGGTCTTGATACACGCGCTCGTAAATGGCTGGTTTCCAGTACGCGTTTACCGTCTTCTCAAGCTTCCTCAGCGCGAACTTGCTCGGATTACCGCCAGTCCTCCACTTCTCCTGCCTGGCGCGAGCGCGGCTTTCCACCAAATCCTCAAGCTCGTCAAGCGGCATGTTGTTGTTTATGCTTCCGCCGCCCCTGTTGCATCCCTTCTCGCAGTTCAGGCAGTCGACGAGCTGATAATACGGCTTGCACCCGGACGAAAGCGAGCGATCCAAACCGGCAAGATACTCGAACACCGCAGGCTGCCCCTCAATCTTCCTCGTTTTCGACGAAATTCCGGGAACGAAACGCTCTGCCGTGCGCATGAGGCCGCCCGGCGTCGAATACAGAACGGCGCGTTCGGCGAGCGGATTGTCGTAATCGACCTGCGGGTACGAGGTCAAATCTATATTGTGCTCCCTGAAATAGAGGTCGAGATTCTTCATGGTAACGTTGTAGTCGCCCCTTCCGTTCTCGTCGAACTCGCGCCGCTTCGCGAAGCACGGGGAGATGACCGCTATTCTGCAGTCGCGGTATTCGGGATAAAAATGGCGGATACATTCCACCGTGTGCGCCATCGGGCTGTCGGCTTTCGCCAGATACTGAATCAGCTGCGGGCGGTATATTTCTATGAAGCTGACGAGAGCAGGACACGGCTGGGAAATCATAATCATGGGATTCTCTTTCTTTATCTGCTCGACGTAGCTTTTTGTCGTCAGCTCCGCGCCGAACGCGACATCGAACACCGCCCTCACGCCGACGGATTTGAGCCATCCGTTAAGGTTCAGGTCCTTGCCCGAAAAGTTGACCGCAACCGCAGGCGCGACGATTGCGACGATGGAAATTCCGGACTTCAGGTCGCGGAAGAATTCCGGCATGTCGTCGATTCCCGTTCGCGCGCCGTGCACGCAGGCATCTATGCAGGTTCCGCAACCGATACACAGGTCGTGGTTGATGGACACATAGCTTCCGGAACCGTTGTTGCACATTTTCACAGGGCAGACGCTGATGCATCGGTGGCAGTTACAGCATTTTTCCGGATCGACATTGATTACGGGTCGGAGATGTTCCGCACTTGAATAGTCATTCATAGGCTAATCCAAACATAAAAAATAGAACGTACAACTAAAAACGCGCACGTTCCTGATTATACCACAGTTCAAGGGAGATACAAAAATAATTCAGATAATATATAGCTTTCGGCATCGGAGCCGATGCCGAAAAAATGCTATTTTCTGCGCAGCTCCTGGGCAATCGATGACAATTTTTCGGAGGCGACGGAAATCTCGGCGGTCGCTTCCTTGAATTTGTCAACGCCGCCTGAAATCTGCTTGAGCGAAATCAGAATCTGCTCGCTCGCGACAGCCTGCTGGGAAATAATCGTCGTAATCTCGTCGGCGCTTCCCGCCGTAATTTCCGACGCGTTTTTTATGCTCGAAAACCGGTTCTCAAGGCTCTTCGCGTTATCGACTCCCTCTTTTATCCGTTCCGTTCCGCTCTCGCTCATCAAAATCAGGCTGTCCGAGCTTTTCTGAATTTCCGTGATGCTTTCCTTGATTTCCTTCGTCCCGTCGATGATTCCGTCCGCGAGGCGCCGGATTTCGGTGGCGACGATGTGGAAATTGTGCCCCGCCTCGCCCGCGCTCGACGCCTCAAGCTCGGCATTGAACGCGATGATTTTCGCCTGGTCCGCGACGGCATTGATAAGCGTCACGATATCCCAAATCTTCGCGATTTTGTCGCCCAAAGCCTTGATTCCCTCAATCGTCGTTTGGTTTGCCTCGGCGATTTTCCCGAGCTGCGTGACATTCTCCTCAAGGTACTGCACTCCGTCGGCAACATCCTCCGACGTCTTGTTCGCGAGGCTCGTAACGTCCTTTATTTTTTTCGAGATATTCTCGGACAGCGCGGTATTGTCCTCCATCGTCGCGACGATTTCCTTTACGGCAGCGCTCTGGTTCTGGGCTGTCTCGGCGTTTTCCTTCGATGACGAGGTAAGATCCTCCGTCTCGTCAATCAGGCGGTTGCTCGCAGAAGTCGCCTTCCTCATCATCGCCTGCAATTTCGATATGAAAAGAACGAAAACAGAAAACACAATCTCAAGCGCGATGCAGATAATCAAAAACACCATGTTTCCGCTCGATTTTCCGGCGCTTGTCGGGGCGGTCGCAATAAGGTACCAGCCGTAGCTCGACAAATAGCGCATGACGCCGTATTCCTTCGCGTTGACCCTGAACGTGTGCTGCCCGTTCGAGTTGCTCGCCAAATCGCGCGCCTCCCGCATCAAGGCGTCAAAATCGTCGCTTCCGTTGTAGACGCGCTTTATCGATGCCTTCTCCAGAAGCAGCTCTTTGTCCTGCGCGCCCGTAATCTCCTTGTCGTCGTTGAAAAAATACAGGTGGATTCCGTTCCGCAGCGTCTCGTAGCATTTGTTTATGAAGTTGTCGAGTTCGATGCCCGTTCCCGCCATGCCGATTGCATTTCCTTTTTCGTCGCGCACGACCGCGTTGAGCCACAGGCACGTCATGTCCATATCGGCGTTGTAGTTTATGTTGAAATTGTAGACGTCTGTTTTGTGGAGCGTCATGTTGTACCAATAGTCGTCGGGATTGCTCGGGTCAACGACATAGGCAAGTTTCATGTCGTTCCAGAATTCCTTGTCCACGTCGTTCGCCCAAAAGACTATATGCGAGGAAAACGCCTCCTTATAGCTCCTGAGCTCGGCGAACGCCCGCTCGCGGTTTTCTGCGTCGTTGGGATTCTTGAAGAAGCGCACGATTGTCGGGGAGGACGCGAGTTTTTTCGTCAGGGCGATTTCCGGCTGGAGATAATCCTCCATCATGATTCCCTTCTGGTTCACTTCCTCGCGCAGCACCTGCGTCAGGTTGTTCTTCGCCATGTTCCTTGAAATCGCGTTGTAAGCGAAAAGCAGCAGCAAAGCCATTCCTGAGATAAGAATAATCGGGACAAATTTGTCCTTGTACAGCGTCCTTTTTCCTGCCATAGACACCCCTTCAAAAGCCTTAGGATGAATGCCGTTTTCAAATCGGCCTATGAGCAGAAATTCTATTCCGTACATCCGGATATTTTCAAGACAATTTTTTCTTTTTTTTGCATGGCTTCGCCCTGAAAAACGGCTGATTCGGATTTTGCCATGATGAACGGAATTTCGCGGGATTGCGATTTCAAAGGTCCCCGTTCGGAATGGCACGGGAAATCCGGACAGCGCCTAAGGCAAACGGATTTGTTCGCGATTACCATCGCCCACTTTAAAAAAGTGAAGGCCGTTAGTCCTGAACGAATCCGTTTGTTTATGCAGGTCGCAAAAAACCGATATCTGAATCCGTCACGATTTTTTTGACGGCGGATACCGCGTGACGAGCTTGGGGTCGAGTTTGTCGCGGAGGTCGAATTTGTCGAGCGCCCAGATAATGCACAGCCGCGACACGGCAATCGCGCAGAGAAGCCCCGCGAGAAGCAAAAACGGCAGGATGACGCTGACGGGCGCGCTCTGCCTGATGCTTTCCGGCGCGCCTGCAAGGATGAACGCGCTCGCGAAAATGATGAACACCTCGATGACCGTCCCGATGAGTATGTTCAGGACGAGAACGCAGATGTTGAAAATGAAAGTCCTCTCGCCCCTCGTCATTTCTCAGCTCCTTCCCCGCCTTTCGAAAGCATCACGGAGACGAACAGGAGGATTCCGCAGACGACGACGGCGGAATCGGCGATGTTGAACGTAGGCCACCGCTCGAAGCCGAAAAGCCCGTAGAATTTCACGTCGATGAAGTCGATGACGCCGTGCGGATTGAAAACGCGGTCGATTATGTTCCCGATTCCGCCGCCCACGACTCCGCAAATCGCCCATCGCTGGAGGCGGGTGATTTTGTCGCTCAGAAAATAGAACGCCATCACGAAGCCGAGCGCGACAATCGGGAGAATCTTGAACAGGATTAGCCGGACAATCTCGCCGCTCCCCTGCCCGATGGAGAACGCGACCCCCGTATTGTAGACGAGGACAATCCGCAGGAAATCGCCGAAGAACGACGCGCCCACCGAATGCACCGGAATGTTCGCCACGACGAGCTGCTTCGTAACCTGATCGAACACGACGACGGCGACGAGAAGCGCCACCGGAAGAAGTTTTTCAATTTTGTTTTTCATTTTCTGACATGTATCTCCGTATGTTTCTTTTTTGATTTCCTACATTCCCGTCGGGATGTCGATGAACACCGTCTCAAGGGCAAGCTCCTTCGAGACGCGCTCCATCATGAGGCGGACGCCGACCGTTTCCGTCTGGTAATGGCCGCCCGCGATGACGTTGATTCCGGACTCCTCGATTTCGTGGAACTGCTCGTGGCCGACCTCGCCTGTTATGAACGCGTCCGCACCGGCGCGCACCGCCTGGTCGAAGTCGTCGCCCGCACCGCCCGAGATTATCGCCACGCGCCTGATTTCCTTCTTTCCGAACGGAAGAATCCGCGACGGCTTCTCCCCGTCCGGGAACATCATCCGGGCAAGCGCGTCGACGGAGACGCTTTCAGAAAGCTCGCCGATTGCGCCGAGCGTCATCCCGCGCCATTTTCCGAACGGGCGCGGCTCCTGAATACCGAGCCGAGCCGCCATCCCGAAATTGTTCCCGACCTCCGCGTTCGCGTCGAGCGGAATATGGTAGGCGCACAGCGCGATGTCGTTCTTGATGAACGGGGAAATCCGCTTGTAGAGCGTTCCCGTCACAGTCTGGCAATGTCCCCAAAAAAGCCCGTGATGGACAAAAAGGACGTCGGCGCCCGCATCCTTGGCGCGGAGCGCGGAAGCCTCGCACGCGTCGACGGCAAACGCCACTTTGCGTATTTCCTTTCCGCGCGGGTCGGAATTCTCAATCTGGATTCCGTTGAGCGAAATGTCCGACGAAAAATCCTCCTTGTGAAGGATTGAGTTGAAAAACCTGTTCAGCTCAATGAGATTCATTTTTTCCTCCAAATTATCAAACCCGTCCGGCGCAAAAACGCCCGAACAGGATAACGCGATTTCGAGCATCGCATTTCAATAAGCCAGCCCCGAAACGGAAATCTCCGGGCGGGCTTGTTCGACAACGATATTCCGGGATTCGGAAAGGAACGCCGAAAAACAGCTCAATCCGAAACCTTCCGCCTGCTTTTTTTCTCCGCGACGAATCCGGCGAGCTGCTGCACCGTCTTGAACGACAAATACCGCGGGATGAAGAATTCCCCGTCCCGCGCGATTCCGAGCCGGTGCGCGAGAAGGATGTCCGTCTGCTCGATGAACCCCAGCCCCACGTTCTTGTATTCCGGGATGAATTCCATCTGCAGCATACCCTCGACGCTCCCCGGGAATTTGTCGGAGAAAGCGAAAATCTGCTCCGACGAAAGCCCGTCCGTAATATAGAAGACCTTCCGCTCGTTCCCGTACTTTTCGAGTACGAGCGACGAAAGAGCCTCGTATCCCTTCTGCGTGAAGGCAGCCATCTCGCCCTTGATGCGCTCGAATTCCTCGCCACCCTCAAGCATCGCGCGGACGACGGAAAAACGGCGGAATATCCGCGAATCGCGCCGGTCGTTGAAGAGGCGCATGTCCGGCGCGAAGAAATCGGCCGTGATGACGGTGAATCCTTTCTGCGCGAGAAAAACGAAATACGGCTCGTAGCAGAACGTCTCGGCAAGCGCGCTTCCCACGAAAATGAGGAGCGGAGCCTCCGCCGCGCTGAGCGCCTCGACCGCAGGCTCGTCATCATTGCTCTCGAACGGCTCGACGACATCGTGCGGCCCGATAAAGAAATCGATTCCGTTGAGGAGGGAATCGTCGGACGAAATCCACTCGACTTTCTCCGTCGGCGAATAAATCGTGACGGTCCCCGAAACGGAATGCCCCAAGAAGAATTCCTTCACGCGGCTGAAATCGGAAAGCTCCGCGACTTTCGAGAAATCGGCGTCCTCAAGCGTCTCCGGCAGAATCCCCGAATCGACGCGGAACCCGGAAGCGGCGTTCCCGTTAACGCTGAGGACGGTCTTGTCGACGCCGAAATCCGTGGGAACGCAGCGCACCGGCCGGAAATACAGCACGGCAGCCGCCAGAACGAGAGTCAGGACAGTCTCGATTACGGACGCGACAATGAACACGGCGGAATAATGGTCAACGAAAAGCTCCGCGGAAAGCCTGAAAATAGCGCGGAGGTTCGTCACGAAAACGACGAACGAAAGGCAGCACAGCGCGAGCGAAATATAGGAAAAGCCCCAGATGGCGATGACGAGCAGCGACACGATGAAAGAAAACGGGCTTACGACCGTCGCGGCATCGATTTTCGGGTTCTTGATGAAGAAAACACGGACTCCCGATATAAAAAGCAGCAGCAGCACAAGGCACTGCCCCAAAAACAAATCGAACATGCGGACAATGATACAGGAATTCGCGCATCCACTCCACCATGCACGAAACGGAGTCCTGCCCATTTTTTGGGGAAGGCTCTTCCGGCGGGCAGGTCAAACGCATTATAAAATTTTCCATAGCCGAAGTGATGAAAAAACGACTTTGCAACGAACACTGTTGTTTTTTATCCAAAGAGGAACAGGGAAAACTCTATACATGAGCAAAAATGCGGTTGCCTTGTTCCGGCGGGAAGCGATGTTTGTTCAAAAAAAAATTGTGTGTTATAATCAGAGACGAATTTTCGTACCGGAGGGTTGGATGCAAGTTTCCGGAGAAAACAAAATCTAAAAAAGGTGAGAAAGAGGCATTCATGCCAAACCGCAACATTACTTTGGATGTTTCAAAAATCAAGATGGCCATAAGGGCCGGCATTCCTCTATCCATTACGACTTACACCCTTCCGAGGGACATGGTTGAATACATGGAGGCAGTTCTGTCGGCATTCCTCAAGGAACTCAACCAAAGCTCGATGAACGAATACCTCCGATACTGCCTGAACGAGCTTGTCACGAATTCGAAAAAGGCGAACACGAAGCGAATCTACTTCAAGGAAAAGGGGCTCGACATAACCGACGACGCCCAATACGAGAAGGGGATGAAAAACTTCAAGCAGGACACGCTCGGCGACATAAAAAGGTACATGAACATGCAGCGCGCCGCGGGGCTGTACGTCAAATTCATCCTCCAGACAAGGAACAACAAGATAAAGCTCGAAGTCAGGAACAATTCCGAGATGACGTTCCGCGAATACAAGAGGATACACGACAAGCTTTCCCGCGCGCAGCAGTACACGTCCGTCGACCAGGCGATGAACCAGATTCTCGACGATTCGGAAGGCGCGGGGCTCGGAATCATAATCATGATACTGATGCTCGAGAAAGTCGGTCTTACCGAGGAGAACTATCAGGTTCTCTGCGAGAACGGCGAGACGATAACGCGGATAATCCTTCCGATAAACGAAAAATCGCAGAAGGAGCTTTCCGTCGTGTCGCATGAATTCGTGAAGCTCATCGACAATCTTCCGCAGTTTCCCGAGAACATAACGCGCATAAACAACCTTCTTGACGACCCGAACGCAAAAATGAGCGAAATCGCGTCAATCATATCGAGCGACGTCTCGCTCGCGACGGATTTGCTGCGGCTCGTCAACTCAGCGGCGTTCGCGCTCGCATCTCCCTGCCGGAGCATCTCAGAAGCCGTGAAGCTCGTCGGAATACACGGCATAAAGAACATGCTTCTCTCGATCGCGTCTATAAACGAGCTGTCTCGGCTCGGCGACGGCGTCGACGAAAAGAAATCAATCAGGAAGGACATGTGGATTCATTCCTACCGCGTCGCTTTCTACGCGTACAACCTGGCAAAGAATTTCTACCCGACAAGCGCGACCATCGCGGAGGACTCGTACATCTGCGGGCTTCTCCACGACATGGGCAAGCTTATTTTCGAGGCGGTGCACCCGCTCATGAACGAAAGGATGAAATCGGTCTGCGTAAAAAAGGACATCTCGACGGACGTTTTCGAGAGGCTCGTCGCGGGCGTGAACCACGGCGAAATCGGCGCGCTCATCGCCGAAAAATGGAATTTCCCCGAAGTCATAACAAACGTAATCCGCTTCCACCACGACCCGGAGCTTGCTGCCCCGGAACACAAGGCGACGGCGAACATCATATACCTTGCGGACATGCTCGCGCATTTCCAGAGAGAGGAAGTCGATTTCTACCAGTTCGACAAGGAAGTCCTCAATTCGTTCCACATAACGACGCAAAGCCAGCTCAAGATGATTTCCGAAAAGCTCGCAAGCGAATTCGCGAAGGAGCCGTTCTGATTTCAGACGGGGGCTTGCCTCTATTTCCTTGACGCAAGGCTCTCCGCCCATTTCTGCATCAGGATTCCGAACGCGACGCCGACGTTAAGCGACGCCTTCAGCCCTTTCATGGGAATCGACACGCGCCCGTATGTCGCCGCGGAAAGCGCCTCGGGGCTGACGCCGAGCTCCTCGGAGCCGATGATGCAAATCCCGCGCTCCGGAAAATCGAACGTCCTGATGTCGTCCCCGCCCGTCTCAAGGACAAAGACTGGGAGATTTTCTTTTTCAGCGTAATCGGAAAGCTCTCCTACGGACATGCGCTCGAATCCCATCGTCTCGACGCATCCCATCCCGCTCCGCAGCGATTTCGAGTGCGACGGGTCAACGCATCTCGGCGATATTATGACCTTTTCGGCCCCCATCGCCTCCGCGCTCCGGAAAATCGAGCCGATGTTGAACGGAGAGCGGATATCCTCCGCATAGACGCAGACGCCCGGAAAAAAATCGCGCACGGCGACCGTTCCGGCGGCTGCCGTCTTGTGCGGCGCGATTATGAGATCCCATTCCGCGGGAAACGTTCCGATTATAGCAAGCAGATTGTTCCTCGCGACGTTGCAGGTGCGCCGCTCCGCATCGACGTCGAACGGCTCGCGTCCCACAAGCGCGGAAAGCTCCTCTCTCGCATCGGGCGGCAGCGACGGGTCATCGATGACGATTTGCGCGAGCCGCTTCGTGTATTCCGCGCGCGGCATATTTTTGAACGAATACTCGCTCCCCTTCTCCGGAATTCCGTCTATATCCCGCTCAAGCGCCCCGAACGTGAGCGCAAGCTTCCTGCGCTTCTGCCCGGGGGAAAGCGTGTTGAGTTTTCCTGGCTCAATCATGGCGGAAAATCAGAACGCTGCCTTCACGAGCTCGAACAAAAGGTCGCTGTTCATGCTGCGCGGAAGGAAATTGATGAATTCGAGTTTCGCGGCATTCTCCACGACAAGCGCGAGGTTCTCGATGGAGACGCCGAGGTCCTTGAGGCGCGCGGGAAGGTCGGCCTGGGCGATGCGCTGCCTCACTGACTCCGCGAGCGCATTCGCCGCCTGCTCGTCGTCATCGCCGTCGCCGGCAACGCCGAGCATCCTCGAAATGCGGCTCACGCGGTCGAGCTTGAACTTCGCGCAATCGGAAATCACATACGGAAGGAGGATTGACGAGGTGAGCGAGCGCGGAATCTTGTATATCGAATTTATGCAGAGCGAAAGAAGCGAAGCCGTCCCGACGGAACTGAGCCCCGCCGCAAGCGACGCAAGGCATCCCGCCTGGGAGAGGATTTCCTCCTGCGTCTCCGCCATGAACGAATTCTCGCTTCCGAACATCACCCCGCGCATCAGGCCGAGCGATTTTTCGACGAGCATGTCGCTGAAGAAATTCGCCTTCTGGGAAAGATACGCCTCGATTGCGAGACAGAGAATCTCGATTGAAATCGAGTTCGTCTGGTTCTGCGAGAGCGTCACGTTCAGGTTCGGATCGAAGACGACGACGGAGCACAGACCGTCGCGCGCGGGCATCAGCTTCGTTTTTGACGAACGTGAATCGATTACGGGAATCCGGTCGGTAAAAATGTATGCGTCGCGAAGCGATGTCGGTACGCAGATAAGCGGAACGGGATTCTTCTCCGGAAGCGCGCCGTCAACAAGCGTGTAGAAATCCTTGCCCGCCATTATGTCGTTCAGGACGGACGCCACGGCGCGCCCGACGCACATCGTCTTCCCGCCGCCAACCGCGAGCACGGAATGGATGTGCGCCTCCTTCGCGAGGTTCAGGGCAGCCTCGATGCTCTTCGTCACGGCGCCCTCGGAAATTTCGTCGAATATGAAGAAATCGACCTGCCGCTCCGACAAAGCCTGCTTTATCTTGTCGGCAATACCGTTCTCCTTCAGAATCGGGTCGACGATGAACATGACCCTGTTCCCGCATTCGAGAATAAACTGCCCGATTCTGCTCGACATATAAGAGCCGAGCATGATATTTGATGACAACTTGAACGTAAAATCCGCCATAAAAAACACCTCTCAACAAAAAAAGACGGAAAATGGATTCCGTCTTAATGGGCGCGCCCGCCCCCTGATCAAGAAAATTTGAAAGAATGCACTCCCTTGCATTACAGGCAAAATCCGCAATCCATTACAGATTGCCCACCGAAGGACGATGGGCAGTCGCAATTATCCAGATCAAAGCCCCCAAGCCATCATAAGACCGTCTGCAGCAGATGCGATTCTCTCAGGATTGAGATAATTCGGATCCTTTATTTTTTCTTTGATCGATGCAATAAGGTCAGAACGAACATCCGGTGTCTCTTCAGCAACCTGATCCAAATAATACGCCTCAGCAGCACTCATCGCCTCAGCCGAAACGCTTATCGAGTCGTTGACGGCGATTCCCGCTGGCCTATTACTTGCGTGGTGTGTGTTCTGTACGGTATTGAGGGGATTTACTCCCCCAAAAGTATCAAGTTTGTTCAACATCATAAACGACCTGCCCTATTTGATGAATTAATTATCGGCAAATTCCCCAGAAAGTTGAGCCTTCTTCACACCGGATATGAACACGGCAAACTCCCCCAGAACCTTGTCCCGTCCCGCAAAATCATCGCGCACGTCAGCGGCAGTTCCCTCCACGATTTCCTCGTGGATTTTCGTAAGCTCGCGTCCGACGACGACCCTTCTCCCGCCATCAATATCGGCAATGTCCGTCAGCAACTTCACGACGCGGAACGGCGACTCGTAAAGGACGACAGCATCCCCCGTCGCGAGAAGCTCGCGGAGGCGGCTCCTTCTGCGTCCGGGCTTCGGCGAGAGAAAGCCCTCGAACACGAGCGTCTTTCCGCCGGCGCCGGCAACGCTCACGAGAGAGGCAAACGCGCTTGGACCGGGAATGGGGACGACCTTATGCCCGGCAGCGCGCGCCATTCCGGCAAGGACAGCGCCCGGATCGCTCACACCCGGCGTTCCGGCATCGCTCGCATATGCGACGTCCTGCCCCTCGTCGAGTATCTTTATTATCTTCTGCCCTGCCGTGCCCTCGTTCTGCGAGCGGCACGAGACAAGCGGCTTCTTTATCCCGAGATGGTTCAGAAGCTGAAGAGTATGCCTTGTGTCCTCCGCGGCAATCACATCGACGCTCTTGAACGTCTCGACCGCGCGGAACGTTATGTCACCGAGATTTCCTATCGGCGTTCCAACAATATATAAAGTAGCCATTCGCAAAAAATTATATCACCTTGAGAATCCGTTGATAAGGGCGCGGAGTTTCTCCTCGGAAACCTCAATTCCGCAGCCGCGGCGCGCCATCATCTTTCCTGCCGAGACGTAATCGTCCAGCATCAGGCAGAGCGCTCCGACAAATCCCTCCGCGCGGGCACCGAGCACGGGAAAAAGCGCGCCGACCATCCCGACCTTGAAGCGGCTCGACACGGAAAACGCCACGTCGTCGAAAAATTTCTCCGACTCGACAAGGGACACCGCCTCGACAAGCTGCCCCGAGCCGAAATCCGCGAACAACGCGCGCGCGAAGGCAAAAAGGAAATCGCAGGAATGCGCGCGAGCCTCTTCGAGCCAAAGCGGAATCCGCGCGCAAAGAAGGCCGCCGCAATACGAAAGCGCGTCGGAGACGATTGCCTCGCGGTTCGGGTAATGGTTGTAGAGGGACGATTTCTTTATCCCGAGCGCGGCAGCGATGTCGGAAAGCGACGTCCCTTCCGCTCCCCTCGTGAATGATTCCGACACGAACGCTTCTATTATCCGCTGCTTTGAAATCCGCTCTCTTTTCATCCCCATTATATCGGCAGGAACGCCGCCCGCGCGAGCAGGCCGCACGCCCCAAGCACGAACGAGCTGATTCCGAATGTGTTTGCTTAAAATTTACATAAAATTTACAGACATCGTAAAACAACATTTTCCAACCAGCAATGGATTATTCCGAACAAAAAACATGATTTTTTCTCAAATATCTCGCAAAAAATGAGGAGAATTTCAATTCATTTCAAAGATTTTCAAAACAACGGTAAACAAAAGAATCATTTGACAGCATTTTCTTATAATTGTACACTTGCTTATCATGAATTTATTCTTAGGAACATCGGCATCGTCTGGAGTTGGCATCGGGAAAGCGTTCGTCATCCCGGCATCGGAAAAGCGCGTGATTCCTCAGGTGGGAATTCTTCCCGGGGACAAGAAGAAAGAGCTTGAGCGATTCGATAATTCTGTCGCGACCGTCATCACGCAGATAGCCGCGCAGATGGACGCGGTTTCAGACACGTCCGTTCCGAGCAACAAAGTCCAGAAGGAAATCTTCGAGACATATTTCATGATGCTGAACGACCCGGAATTCATAAAGAGCGTCAAAAAATCGTTCGACGAGAACGACTACAACATAGAATTCATACTGAACCAAAAAGTCGAGGAATCGGCGCAGATGCTCCGCTCGAGCGGGAACGAATACCTTGCCGAGCGCGCGGAGGACGTCATCGACGTTTTCGGGCGCGTCCTCGACGACCTGCTCGACTTCCACCCGTTCAAAATAGACAGCGTTCCGGACGGAGCCGTCATCGTCGCGAAGACGATGAGCCCGAGCGACACAATCGTCCTCTCAAAACGGAAAATAGCGGGGCTTGCGCTCGTCGAATGCGGAGTCTCGTCGCACGTCGCAATTCTCGCGCGGAACTACGGGATTCCGGCAGTCTTCGCGCTCGACTACTCCACGCAGGAAATCAAGAACGGCGAGACGATAATCGTCGACGGAGATGCGGGCGAGGTCATCAACTCCCCCGATGCGGACTCGCTCAGGGAATACGAGAAGAAAATCGAGGCGGAGCGCGGACGGAAGGAATACCTCGAGCGGTTCAGGGACAAACCCGCGCAGACAAAGGACGGGACGAAATTCAACATACTGGCGAACATCGGGACCGTCGAAGAGGCGGAAATCGCCAAAAACGAAGGCGCGGACGGAATCGGGCTTTTCAGGACGGAATTCCTTTTCATGACGGAATCGAAATCGGAGATAAGCCAGGCGCACACGCGCACGACCGCGTTCAGCGAGGAAGGACAATATCAGGCGTACAAGAAAGTTCTCCAGACGATGAAGGGAAAGCCCGTCACGATAAGGACGCTCGATGCCGGCGGCGACAAGATAATCTCTCCGGCGGACGCGAGCAGCGAGTCGGAAAAAAACCCGCTTCTCGGGCTGCGCGCGATACGGCAGAGCCTTGCCAACCCGAACCAGCTCAAGACGCAGTTCCGCGCGCTTTTCAGGGCAGGAGTCCACGGCAACCTCAAAATCATGCTTCCCCTCATCACGAGCGTCGAGCAGGTGACCGCCGCGCTGAAGATTGCGGAAAAGGCGAAGGAGGAGCTCCGCGAGGAGAAAATTCCTTTTGCGGAGGACGTTCCCATCGGGATAATGGTCGAGACAGCCGCGGCCGCCATCATCGCCGACTGCCTCGCAAAGAAATCGGCGTTCTTCTCAATCGGAACGAACGACCTGACGCAGTACACGATTGGCGTCGACCGTGAAAATGCCGCCGTCGCCCCGCTCTACGACGAATTCCACCTCGCAGTGCTCCGCCTCATCCAGCGCACGGTCAGCGAGGCGAGCAGCGCGGGAATTCCGGTCTCCGTCTGCGGCGAGATGGCGAGCAAGAACGAGAGCGTGATGGTTCTCGCGGGAATGGGAATACGGAACCTGAGCATGAGCCCGACAAAAATCTCGAAGGTGAAGGAGCTTCTGTCGCGCTTCACCGTTCAGGAGCTCGAAGGGCTTTCGGAAAGCAAATTCAACAAATTCTAATCTGAACGCGGGCGCGGAAATCGGAAGCGGTTCATCAAGGCTGTTCGGAGACAACAGTTTCAGAACAGGTCTATTGATACACGCGCCCGCCTTTATCCCCCGCAGCCCGCAATCCGCACTTTGAAACAGTACGCCAATAGGATAGAATGGCGGACGGAAATACATTAAATCCAGAAACAAAAATCAGTTAAGGAAAGGACAATGGCAAAACAGAAGAAGAGGAAACCGGACTTCTCAAAGCCGAAACCAGAGAAAGCCGACATATCGCAGATGCCGCTCACGGAAGAGGAAATCAGGGAGATGAACGCGGCAGGCGAGAACGGGAAGAAAGCGGAAGCCCCGGAAGAGGAAAAAAGCGCGCCGGCATCGGACGAATTCGGGCAGATTGACGCGAACGCCACGGACGAGGGCGAGGACGGAATCACGTTCACGAGGGGGAAACTGTACACGAACCTTCCGCTCGTCGTCATCGCGGGAAGGCCGAACGTCGGAAAATCGACGCTGTTCAACAGGTTCATGCGGAGAAGGCTCGCGATTGTCGACCCGACACCGGGCGTCACGCGCGACCCGGTGGAGGCGACGGCGTTCATCGCGGGAAAGCCCGTCCATCTTGTGGACACCGGCGGATACAAAATCGACCGCGAAATCGGGACGAAGGAAGCGGAGATGGACGAGCTCGTCGTGGAAAAGACGCTCTCGATGATAAAAAAAGCCGACAGAATCGTCCTTCTCCTCGAGGCGGGAAAAATCACCGGCGAGGACGAGGAATTCATCGACTTGCTCCGCCCGTATCAGGACAAAGTCGTCACCGCGGTGAACAAATGCGAGGGCGGGAACGGGAAGGACGTCTCATGGAACTACCTCAAGTACGGTTTCAGGGAGCTGATGTTCATCTCGGCGGACCACGGCGACCACATAAGCGATTTCGCGGAGAAAATAGTCGCGGGACTCGATTTCTCGAACGTGAAGGAAGGAAGCGAGGAGGACCGCCCGATACGGATTGCGATAATGGGAAAACCGAACGTCGGGAAATCCACGCTGTCGAACAGGCTCACGCACAGCGAGAATTCAATCGTCAGCGACTACGCGGGAACGACGCGCGACGTCGTCGAGGGCGAATTCACGTACGCGGGGCGCGCGTTCGAGGTGCTCGACACGGCGGGAATCAGGCGGCGCGCGAAAGTCCACGAGAATGTCGAGTATTATTCCGTCAACCGCGCAATCAAGACGCTCGACCAGTGCGACGTCGTGTTCCTCATGATTGACGCGCAGCAGGGACTTGCCGAGCAGGACAAGAAAATCTGCTCGCTCGCGTTCGAGCGCGGGCGCGCGATAATTTTCATCCTGAACAAATGGGACACGCAGGACCAGAGCCGCAAAACGCTCCGCGAAACGACCGAGTACATAAAAATCATGTTCGGGCAGATGAACTGGGCGCCGATTCTCCCGCTTTCCGCGCTGAACGGAGAGGGAATCAAGGATTTGATGAACAAGGCAATCGAGCTGTACGGGCAGCTCGTCCGAAAAGTGGAGACATCCGCGCTGAACAAGGCGCTTGCCGACTGGCTTTTCCATTATCCGCCGCCCGCGACAAAGGCGATACACTTCAAAGTCCGCTACATGACGCAGACAAGCGTGAACCCCGTCGCCTTCAGGATATTCTGCACCAGCCCCGACAACGTCCCCGAAAGCTACGTGACGTACCTGAAAAACCAGATTCGCAAAGATTTGGGCTTCGACCAAATTCCGGTGACGCTGGAACTGAAAGCGAGCCGAAAGAAGTGGGAAAAACGCTTCGAGGAGTAATATTTTCGAAGCCCGCATGACGCGATAAAAGCTGTTTTTTTTCAAACAGCGACAGGATGTCGCGACATCTCATCACGCGAAAAATGAGAAACGGCGCACGCCGTTTCCAAGCGGAAAATGCACGGACGCATTTTCCGCGACGGCTTCGACCAAATTCCGGTGACGCTTGAACTGAAGGCAAGCCGCAAAAAATGGGAAAAACGCTTCGAAGAGTGACAAAGGCGCACGCTTTGATTGATGCGCGTTTGTCTTTATTTTTTGGAGCGTGCGCACGCAGCTCCCGCGAAAGCGGGAGTGCGCCTTGGCGGGAGTGCGCGCATTTTGAACACGCGTTTGTCTTTATTTTTGGAGCGTGCGCACGCAGCTCCCGCAAAAGCGGGAGTGCGCCTTGATGAAGTTGCGCGCGTTTTGGACACGCGTTTGTCTTTATTTCTTGGAGCGTGCGCACGCAGCTCCCGCGAAAGCGGGAGTGCGCCTTGATGAAGTTGCGCACGTTGTTTGATGCGCGTTTGTCTTTATTTCTTGGAGCGAGCCTTGGCGGATTTTTTCGCGTTGTTTTCCTGTTTTGGGGGAAAGCAACGCGATTTTTTTTGAATCGAGGGGGGCGCTACTCGAGATTATCTGCAAGAATCGAATAACACGGGGCGGAATGCGAGTACGCGAAGCCCGTGATTTTCTGCGACATCGTGAAGAGCGCCCTCTTGTGGAGGAGAGAATAGCCTCCGCACATCGTCGTGACGAATTTTGTGGCCGCCGTCGTGTCAGAAGAGGCAAGGCAAATCGACATGACAAGCGTGTTCAGGAAGAACTGCGGGCGGAACGTTGCGGAAAGCGTGTATTTTCCGTCATTCTCCACAACAGAAAATGTGCTGTACGGGTCGTATGCAGCGATTCCGAAACCATAGCCATTCAGGTAGGAAAGCATTGTGTTCGCCTCGGCCTCCGTGTCGAAAGTCAGGTTGAACGTGTTGCTTTGGACGGCGGAAGCGTCTTCAAGTTTGTACAAGTCAGTGCGGCCGGACGCTACTCCGTTCAGGTAGCTCGTGTCCTCGCCGTTCGCGCTGACGTAGGCAGACGCGAGAGGGAGAGTCTTTTTCCATTCGGAAAGGTAGGTGGAACTGATGCTCGCCGCCTTGTCGGTTCCGTAGCGGGTGAAGCCCCAGTTTTTGAGCGGAAGTTCCGTCACCAAATCGTCCGTGTTCACGATGTTGAAGATTGTCTTGTACTCGGAGGCGTTCGACGCTGTGGTCGTCCTCGGAGTCGCGAATCCGTAAGCGAAAGAAGTCCAGCCGCTGTCGTCCTCGTACACTTTTCCGAGAATGTTCGCGATTGCCGCGCCGCGAGAGTGTCCTGTCAGGAGAACGATTTTCTCCGAACCTGAAACTTCATGTTCTGCGACATACGCTTCGAATTTTTCTTTCAAGCGGAGGGAAGCGAGAGCGAAGCCCTTGTGCTCGGTCGCAAATGAACTGGCGAGAGTCGTGTAGTTTGAAATAGATTCTGCCTGAACAGAAGCCTGGTCGGTGTTCCCAGCAGCAACCGCGGCAGCCACCGAGTGAGTCGCGGAGAGTGTGGCATACGTTTTTGTAGTCGCGGCATCGGAAAAGTCGCCCACGTCGAAGTTGCTGAACCACTGGTCCATGCCGGAAGAGCCTTGCACGGCGACAGTGAAAATCTGGTATTTTTTGTCGCCCGAATCCACGGTTTTGTGCGCGAAGACCGCATTCGTGAGGTCGCGTGTGTCCGCCAGGTAATCGGATGAAGAAAGCTCCACGTATTCAGCGTCCTCGAAGCCGAAGTTCGAGTAGAGAGCCGTGTTGTCGTAGGAGCTAGAAGGATTCTTCGAGCTTGTTTTTAGTGAAACCTTCGCAGTGTCGTAGCAGTCGAACGCGAGGGCGAAGGCGAAACGGGCGAGAGCCGGAGAGTACGCGCTGTTGTCCGCGCCAACGAGCAGGGAGTTGTCGTAGGCGAACGAAGTGTCGAAGCTCAGGACGTTCGAGCCGAGAGTGAAATTGACGACCGCGTTGTTCGATTCGTAGTCGTAGTCCGCCCCATCGTCGTTGGAGCATGAGAAAAACGCGAAAGCGAAGGCGACCGCCAAGACAGGAAGCGCCGATTTTTTCATTTTGCCAGTCAATTTGAGAAACATACAGAAATTCTCCTTAAAAAGAATCAAAAGCTAGAGCGACGGAAAGTGGTAGGTGACACCGATGCTGAGGTTCGTCACGTCCTTGCTGAGCGTGGTCTTGTTTCCGCTCAGGTAGTAGTCCATGTCGAAGTAGGTCGCGAAAAGCCCGGAAAGCGTGACAGTGAGGTTCTCGACCGGATAGAACTCGACGCCAGTTCCAACGCAGAAGCTGTCGAGGACCGGGTTGAACGAACTGTTCGAGCTGTCGTTCGTCCCCTGGTTTCCGTACTGGAAGCCAAGGCTCGCAGAAGCCCACTTGCAGAATTTGTAGTCGGCACCGAGAGCGACTTCCCACGAGTTGTCGTAGTCCGTCTCGCCAAGAATGGAATTCTGGTCGGCGAAGTAGTTGAAGTAGTAGTTGAAGCTCGCGCTCAGATACAAAGGCTCCAAAACCTGCCAGCCCGCGCCCAAGTTCAACGCGGCAGGCAAATCCGTGTGGAACGTCTTTCCGTCGTAGATTCCGAAGTCGTCGGCAAGTTCCCCCTCCACGTCCTTCACCTTGTATTTCACGGAGGACTTGGCCTGGTACTGCACCGCCAAATCGACAGTCTCAATCGGCCTGTAGTGGAGTCCGAAAACGCCGCTCACAGTCCAGCCGTTCGCCTTGTAGGAAATCTTGTCGCCGCCGTTTCCAAGCTCGTTGAAGTAGCCGCTGTAAATCGACATGACCTGCGTTCCGTGCACATAGCGGAGTCCCGCGGCGAAGGAAAGGTTGTCGAGGATTGAATAGGCGAGTCCGAGCTGGCCGCCGTAAGTAATAGAAGTCACGTCGAGCGAGTGTCCGCCTTTCCGCGCCGTCTTCATGAGATAAGACGCGGCAGTGCTGGCAGTTTCCGCAGCGTTCTGGTAATCGTTTTTCTTATCTTCGTCTGTTGCGCCAGATGCGGCCGCATAGGCCTGTGCCGATTTTTCCATGTAGTCGGAAGCCGCGCCCGCGAAAAGGAGCGAAGTCGCGCTCGTTCCCTCGGAAAAGCTCAGAGAGCCGCCGCCCGCGTACACACCGAAATTCCCGAACACGGCGAACTTGTCGCGCTTGTAGACGAAATCCGCGTCCGGATAGAGCCAGACTGTCGTCTCGTCGTTCGAATAATAATCTGAAAGCCCTTTCGAAGCGTATTTGTCGCCCGTATCCAGTTCGTTTCCGTATTCCTTGAAGACGAATTGGTTTCCCGCCTCCACAAAAAGCCCGTCTTCCATGAACGCGGTTCCGGCTATGTTGTAGTACGAAGCCTCTGGACGCTTCGCCTCCGAGTTCCGGCTCGGATTTCTCAGGTAGCCCGTGCTCATGTTCGTTTTGTTCTCGACTCCGCTCGCGAAAAGCGGGAACGCCGACAGGAACGACAGCGCCGCGCATGCAAGTCCTGACGATTTTTTCATTCTTCTTTCTCCAATCAAAAAATTTTGCATGACACTTTGACATCTTTTGTCATTTTGTCAAAGACGTTTTGAACGAATTCCGCGGAATTTTCCCGATTCTTCCCGTCGAGATTGCAAATCGGGTATCATAGGGAACCACTGCGGAACCCGAAAACGTTCACGCGGAAAAAACGCGCGGGAGGAATCAAATCATGGAAAAAAACAGCAGCAACAGGGAACAGAAATACGGCAGCGAAGGCGGAATGAAGGAATCGCGCGCACAGCGGTTCATGAAGAGGGAAAAGGGAGAGAAAGCGGAGAAAAAGGCGCCGCTCGGGAGGGGAACGCACCGGCACGCGGAAAGGCGGAAAAGCGTCTTCTCGCGCGCGGAGATTCTCGGCGACAAGAAAATCCCGGACGACGCGCGCGACATAATCGAAAACTTCGGCGACATAGCCGCGGACGTCATGGGGCTTTCGTCAAAGCAGCGCGTCTTCCTCGCCGCGGAAATACGAAAGCTCTCGCACAAGCTCACCGACGAGCGCACGACGCGCCGTGTCGGATACATGAACGACGCGCAGAGCGTCAGCGCGTATATTTCCTATTTCATGTGGTGGAACATCGTCCGCCTCACGAGGCTTTTCTCGTCCCTTCCAAAAAAAGCGCTCGACATTCCCGACGGGGGAATCGCAATCGACATCGGAAGCGGCCCGCTCACGGCGGTGACGGCGCTCTACCTCGCCCGCCCGGAACTGAGGAGCAGGCGCATCACGTGGTACTGCATGGACATATCGCAGAACGCGCTCGCGCAGGGCGAGGAGATTTTTCTTTCCGTCGCGGCGAAGATTCTCTCGAAAGGCGGGAAAGCAGAGCCGTGGAGAATCATCCGCGTCAAGGGCGCAATCGGGACGGAGATAAAGGAAAAAGCGTCGCTCGTCACGTGCGCGAACGCGTTCAACGAGATGATTCAGAACGAGACGATGCCGACAGATTTCCTCGCCAAGAAATATTCCGGGACAATCGAGTCGTACCTTGAAGGCGACGGCTCGAAACCGGCGACGGCCATTCTGGTGGAGCCGGGCGACCCGCATTCCGCGCGGTTCGTCTCGCTCATGCGCGACGCCTTCATAAGGCGCGGATTTCTGCCGGTCTCCCCCTGCCCGCACGCCGGCGAATGCCCGATGGCGGGGCGCACGCAGGGAAAACGCGACGGGAAATGGTGCAACTTCGCGTTCAGCACGGACGGCGCGCCCGACAAACTCCTGAAACTTTCCGAGAAGGCGGGGCTTCCGAAGGAGCGGGCGTCGCTGTCGTTCGTCGTATGCAGGAAGGATTCCGCGGAAGAGGCGGAAAAGAAGCGCGCGGCGGAGCTTGAGAAAATCGGCGAGGAGCGGAAGGACGCGCGGCTTCGCATCAGGATTGCGAGCGATTTCATAAAGCTTCCCGAACTCCACAAATCGGGCTACTACGCGTGCAGCGAGCTCGGGCTTCTCCTCGCGATTGACGAGTCCGGCGCAAGACCGAAAAACGGCGAGTCGCTCGAAATACCCTACCCGCAGGGAAAACTCGCGAAGGACAAGAAATCGGGCGCGAGAATCGTGTCAATCTGACGGAAAAAGGGAATCCGCTCCGTCTCGGAAAAAACAAAAAGGGCTGCCCGCAGAAATTCTCTTCGGGCAGCCCTTTTTTATTGCGGCGCTTCCATCAGCGGAAAAGCGCTTTTATTTCCTTCGCGTAGATTTCGTTTATGCGGTAGCGCATCATTTCCTGCTTCGCCGAAAGCTCCACGCCGACCTCGAATTCCTTGGGGAGAAGCGCGATTTTGTTTATGCGCTCGTAGCTCTTGAACCCGTTTTTCGCGTTGACGCGAGTCGCGACCTCGGTCTCGATGAGATGGAGAACCTCGGGGCTTTTCACCATGTCGGCGTATTTCTTGTAGGGAAGGTCGGACGACGTGCAGAAAGCCTCGACCTCCGACTGCTCGGGAACGACGAGTGCGGCAAGATAGCGCTGGTCCTGCCCGAGAACGACGGCAGTCTTTATGAAACGCGATTCCTGCATCTTCATCTCAATCGGAAGCGGCTCGACGTTCTCCCCGCCGGTCTGGACAATCGTGTCCTTCACCCTTCCGCACAGGACGATTTCGTTGTTCGCGGTAAGGCGCGCAAGGTCGCCCGTGTCGAACCACCCGTTCTCGTCGATTGCCTTTGCGGTAAGCTCCGGCTGCTTGTAATATCCCTTCATCACCGTTCCGCCCTTCACTTCGAGCACGCCCTTCTTCCCGCGCTTGAGCGGTTTCCTCGTAAGCGGGTCTACGACGCGCGCGGAAATCCCGCGGACTGCCGAGCCGACGTTCCCCAAAACGGGGCGGTCAATCGGGCGGACGGAGATAATCGGCGCCGTTTCCGTGAGGCCGTATCCCTCGACGAGTTTGATTCCGATTGCCCAGAAGAATTTGTCCACGGCTGGAGGAAGCGCGCCGCCGCCTGCGACACCGGAGCGGAAATTCGTCCCGAGCATCTTGCGGATTTTCCTGAAAATCATCGCGCCGCCCAAAAGCTTTATCGGGTAGCAGACGAGCCACGGGATGACAAACGCCGGCCACTGCAGCCATCTCTTGTCCATTCCGTACCTCGTCGTGCGGTCAAATAGGACGCGGTCGAGTTTCGAATGGAAAAGCGCGATTGCGACGAAGAAATTGAAAAGCCTGAGGACGATTCCGCCCGTTTTCCTCATATTGCGGTAGATTCCGTCGTAGACCGCCTCGAAGACGCGCGGAACAGCCGGAAGAACCTGAGGGTTCAGCGCCTTCAAGTCGGCGAGGAGGACGGGGCCGACGGGCTTCGAGTAGCAGATTGTGGCGGACTGGTTCAGGACGACGTATTCGACGGCGCGCTGGAACGCATGCCAGACAGGAAGAACCATCATCCCGCGGTCGCCGGGATACAGGTAGATTCTCTCGCACACCTCGTCTAGCTGCGTGATGAAATTCCCGTGGGAAAGCATTACGCCCTTCGGCTTTCCGGTCGTCCCCGAGGTGAATATTATCGTGGCGAGGTCGTCCCACTTTCCCTTGTCCATCTCATCCTCGACTTTTCCCGGATTCGCGGCGTTGAATTCGCGCCCCTCGGAAAGAATCTGCTCGAACGAGAAAAGCGAAAGCCCCGCATTCTTCGCGGACTCGATATCCTTGTCGCCCGGATTGTCGAACATGATGAGCTCCGTCACGAGCGGAAGCTTCTCCTTGAGCGCGATTATCTTCTCCACCTGCGCGGAATTCTCGACGATTACGCGGCGGCACTCGGAAAAAGAGAGGATGTATTCCAAATCGCCGGAAGTCGCGTCACACCCGCGCGGAACGTCAATCGCGCCGAGCATGAGAAGCCCCATGTCGGCCTGCTCCCATTCCTTCCTGTTGTCGGAAACAAGCCCGATATGCTCCTCGCGCGCGACCCCGTGGGCGAGAAGCCCGCCCGCAAACGCGACCGCGTTTTCGTAAGCCTCCTTGTACGTTGTCGGCTCGAAATGCCCGTCCTTGCACCGTGACATCTGGAACGCAAGCTCGGGATGCTCCGAGGCGCGTTTTCTGAAAAGACGAGGAAGTGTAGTTTCCATATGTATGAACCCCTTGAAAAATTATTTGGAAAAGCCGCGCAAAAAAGAAAGGCGCGTTCATCCGTCGGAAATCCCGGCGTCGGCACGGGGATTCCATGACAAAAACATGATTTTTGTCAAAAAAAATGTCTGCTCATTATAGAGCGTATTCGGAAAAAGTTGAAACCGTTTTGCAGAATTTGATATAATTCGGGCAAATTCAATTTTACTTTATAAAGGACAACAAAATGGCTGACAAAGATTTGTGCCCGTGCGGCTCCGGAAAAACCTACGCGGAATGCTGCGAACCAATCATCAAGGGAACCGCAAAAGCACCGACGGCAGAGAGCCTCATGCGCGCGCGCTATTCCTCATACGAGAAAAAGGAAATCGACTTCATAATCAACTCTTGCGAGGAAGGCGAGAAAATCGCGGAAATCGACCGCAAGGCGACGGAAGACTGGGCGAAGAATTCGACATGGCACGGGCTCAAAATCCTCCGCACGGAGAAAGGAACCGAAAGCGATGACGAGGGAATCGTCGAGTTCGAGGCAACGTACACGACGAAGCAGGGGCTCCGCGAAATCCACCACGAAATCGGCTACTTCAAGAAAATCGAGGGCAGCTGGATGTATTCGGTCGGCAGCGTAAAGCCGATGACCGTCGTCCGCGAAGGCGCGAAAATCGGGCGCAATGACCCGTGCCCGTGCGGAAGCGGAAAAAAATACAAGAAGTGCTGCGGAAGATAAGTTCGGATAACAGAAAACAAGGAATCGGTGGTAAAGCCACCGATTTTTTTTACTTATTTGGAGGTATATATGAGGCAGATTGTCACGGGGTTCCACGCGATAGAGGAGAGAGTCAGGCGCGCGGCGGACGAGCAGAATGAAAACGGGGGAAAAAAGGGCGCGGAAATCGTGCTTCATGTCGCGAAGACGGGGCCGCGCGTGAAGAAAATCCTTGAGGCGGCGCGGAATGCCGGAATAAAAATCGTGAACGAAGACGCGAAAGCGCTCGACTCGCTCGTAAGGAGTCTTCCGGAAGTCGCGCGAGACCACCGCGGAATCGTGATGGAGGCGGACGGGGAGGAATCGAAGGCGAACGTTGTCGATTTTGACCGGTGGATTCTTGAGGCGGGGCAGTCGCAAGAAAAAATGACTGTGCTTATCCTCGACTCGATAACGGACCCGCACAACGTCGGCGCGATAATCCGCTCGTGCGACCAGTTCGGCGCATCGCTCGTCGTCATGCCGAGCAGGCACGGAGCAAGCGACGTCTCCGAAAACGAGATTATCGCACGCTCAAGCGCGGGCGCCTCGGCATATGTTCCCGTCGCGGTCGTCACGAACCTCGTGCGCGCGGCGCAGATGCTCAAGGAGGCGGGATTCTGGCTTTACGGCGCGGACGCGGGCGGTGAGAACGTGCGCGAAGTCGAATTCGCGGACAAGACGGCAATCGTCATGGGGAGCGAGGGAAGCGGAATCGGAAAGCTCCTCGAATCGCAGTGCGACAAGATTGTTTCGATTCCGACATGCGGAAAAATCGACAGCCTCAACGTCTCCGTCGCGGCGGGCGTCCTCCTCTACGAGACAAGCGGAAGAAAATGATGGCCGAGAAAAAATCGACAAAAACGGGTGCCGCAAAAATCGCGGCGGCTCTTTTTCTCCTCGCAGTTTGCCAGATTGCGAATGCCCAGCCCTTCTCGCTCGGAAAGGGAACGGAAATCGGCATCGGGGCGTTCGAGATTGCGGGGGAAGTGTTCCACAACATATACGACTTCGCGTTCGTCGAAGACGACTGGGACGGAAAACCGTTCGACAAAAACGACGTGAACCCGTTCGACCGCGCGCTCATGCACAGCTACAGCAAAGCGTGGGACAGGACGGGCGACGCCATGATGTGCGTCCTTCCCGCAGGCTCGTTTCTCTTCGGCGCGTATTTCGTGCACCGCGACGGGGGGAACAGCGAGCTTCTGACGCATTCGGTGATGTTCGCGGAAACAGTCCTCGTGGCGCACACGCTCCCGCATCTCCTCAAAGGCCCCGTCAGCCGAGTCCGCCCGTACAACTATTACGGCGGAGACGAGGCGATTGAGGACAGCTGGAAACGCTCGTTCTTCAGCGGGCACACGACGATGGCGTTCGCGTCGGCGACGTTCGCGAGCTACACGTTCTGCAAATGGTTCCCCGAGTCGCGGATGAAGATTCCGTTCGCGATTACGGCGCACGCTCTCGCGGCATTCACCGGCGCGAGCCGCATCCTCGCGGGATGCCACTTCGCGACGGACGTTCTGGTCGGGGCGGCTGTCGGAAGCGCGGTCGGGTTCCTCGTCCCGTTCATGCACACGCTCAACGCGAAAAATGCGGCGACGACGATAACGGCAAGCCCTCTCGGCTTTTCGATACGGCACGAATTCTGATTTTTCCGAATCCGAAAAAAAATCCCCGCGTCTTCATCCGGACAATCCGGAACGGAGCGCGGGGATTTTTTGAAGCGATTTTCGGAACGTCAGCCGAGGATTTCGTTCACGAGGGCTTTCATCTCGTCGCATTTCGCGTCGCGGAAGAAATACTCGCGGAATTTCTCGCCGGAAAGGGCGCCCTTCACAAGCTCAGAATCGAGCGCGCGGAGGATTTCGGGAAGAGGCCTGAACGCGGCGGCGCGGACACCGTCGAGGATTTTCTTGTTCCGCTGCTCGGGAACGGCGCGCTCACGCGGATATCCCTGCCCGAACGGCTCGCTGAAAAGCTTCTCGAAAATATATTCGAGGTTGAGGTCGCCGCCCCACCCGAATCCGAGCGCGAACGGGATGGAAATCGCGTTCCCGTCGTTAATCTGCGCGAACGTGTACGCGTCGAGCGGCGTCGCGACGTGCCCGCAGATGACGCCCGGGAAGCTGTTGAGCGCGAGCATGGCGCCCTCGCCCGTTCCGCATCCCGTCACGACAAAATCAGCCGCCCCGGAATTGAGGAGCACCGCGGCGAGGATTCCGTTCTGAACGTATGTGAGCTGCGCCTTGTCCTCCGCCGAGTACATCCCGTAGTTCACCACCTCGAACCCGTGCGCGTCGGCAACCTTCTTGAGCGAATTGTAGATGACGGCATTCTTGACCGCCTGCGAATTCTCGTTTATAAGAGCGATTCTCATGTTTGTCTCCTTAAAAAGCATTGATATTTTGAACATCCCCATTCTAGCAGAAACATCCCCTTCTGAAAGCGCACGAAAACGTCAAGAATTAGACGCGCCCTGTAAATCTTTGCGCGTCCTTATCTTTATGCGTTGTATCAGGCGTTCGCCGGCACGCGCGAGGCGCGTGCCTCCCCGCGTGCCCCGTGAATCTTTTCCGCGTGTTACCCTTTATGAGTTGTATCGGGCGTTCGCGCCCCGTAAATCTTTGCGCGCGTTACTCTTTATGCGTTGTATCGGGCGTTAGCGCCCCGTAGACCTTTGCGCGTTCTTATCTTTATGCGTTGTATCGGGCGTTCGCCGGCACGCGCGGGGCGCGTGCCTCCCCGTGCGCCCCGTGAATCTTTGCGCGCGTTACTCTTTATGAGTTGCATCGGGCGTTCGCGCCCCGTGAATCTTTGCGCGTGTTACTCTTTATGAGTTGCATCGGGCGTTCGTCGGCACGCGCGGGGCGCGTGCCTCCCCGTGTGCCCCGTAGACCTTTGCGCGTCCTTATCTTTATGCGTTGTATCGGGCGTTCGTCGGCACGCGCGGAGCGCGTGCCTTCCCCGCGTGCCTCCCCGTGCGCCTTCCCGAGTTAGGGTGCGCGTTTCTTCTTGGCGCGAATGCTTGCTAACTGATAATTCTCCCTTCCAGCCGGGAGCTGCGCGCGCACGCTACAAAAAGCAAGCGATAAACGCGCGGAAACAAATGCGTGACAGAAAAAACAAAACGCAATCCTCAAACTTCTTTCTTAACACGACAAAACTTCAGCACATCTCCACCATCCATCAAGGCGCACTCCCCGCAAAAGCGGGGAGCTGCGCGCGCACGCTACAAAAAGCAAACGATAAACGCGCGGAAACCAATGCGTGCGCAATGTACAATAAACGCGCCGGACGTTAGACTATCCGCCATGCCAAGTTTTTATTCATCTTACGACGTCGCCGTTGTCGGCGGCGGACACGCGGGAACGGAAGCCGCGCTCGCGGCGGCACGGATGGGACTCAAAACGGTTCTCATCACGCAGACAATCGATTCAATAGCACGAATGTCATGCAATCCCTCGATAGGCGGAATCGCGAAGGGAAACATCGTGCGCGAGATTGACGCGTTGGGCGGCGAGATGGCGAAGATAATCGACAAATCGATGATACAGTTCAGGATGCTGAACAAAAGCCGGGGGCCTGCCGTTCAGGCGCCACGCTCGCAGGCTGACAAAATCATCTACTCACAGATTGCGCGCCAGACAATCGAGACGACGGAAAACCTCCACACGCTGATGGACACCGTGACGGACATCATAACGGCGGCAACGGACGAAAAGCTCCCGCCGGACTCGGAAAGCGCGCAGAAGGGGCAGATTCCGGGCGAGTCGAGGGGCGAGAACCTTTCGGAGGCGGCACGGTCGGGGATGATGCAGAAAGTCACCGCCGTCGTCACGGAACGCGGAAGGATAATCCCAGTGCGCTCGGTCATCCTCACGACGGGAACGTTTCTCGGCGGGCGGATTTTCATCGGGGAATACGACGCGCCGTGCGGAAGAATCGGCGAGACGGGCGCGTTCGGGCTTACCGAATCTCTCAGGCGGCTCGGGTTCACGACGGGACGGCTCAAGACGGGAACGCCGCCGCGCATTCTCAGGCGCACAATCGATTTCTCGTTCCTTGAGGAGAACGACGGCGACGACGAGGTAATCCCGTTCAGCTTCGAGACGGAGAAAGTCGAGCGGCCGATGGTTCCGTGCCACGTCGTCTACACGAACGAGGAGACGCACAAAATAATCCGCGAAAACATTTCGCGCTCTCCGCTCTACTCGGGAAAAATCAGCGGCGTCGGGCCGCGGTACTGCCCGTCAATCGAGGACAAGGTGATGCGATTCGCCGAGCGCGAGCGACACCAACTTTTCGTGGAGCCGGAAAGCCTTCTTACGGACGAGATTTACCTCAACGGGCTTTCGTCGTCGCTTCCCGAGGAAGTGCAGGACGCTTTCTTGCGGACGCTTCTCGGATTCGAGAAATGCCACGTCTCGCGCCCCGGATACGCGGTCGAATACGATTACGTCGAGCCGACGCAGCTGTTCCCCTCGCTTGAGACGAAGCGCGTCGCGGGTCTTTTCAACGCGGGTCAGATAAACGGGACGAGCGGATACGAGGAGGCGGCAGGCCAGGGACTTGTCGCAGGAATAAACGCATCGCTCTACGCGAAGGCGCACGAAGAATTGTGCGGAAAGCTTCCCGACGCGAAAAGCGGGCTTGGTCAGTCGCCGTCAAGCGCGGAGGAAGGCTCGTTCCAGCCCAAGCCCAAATTCAGCGCGGACGAGCTGGAGCGTTTCTCGCGCATCTCGGAGAACATCACGAACCTGACGAACGAATACATACGAAATTTCTCCGAATCGAACGGAAATTCGAATTTCCGCGCCGTGCCGAAATACGAGCCGCTCATTCTCGGGCGCGACGAGGCGTACATCGGCGTCCTCATCGACGACCTCGTGACGCTCGGCACGAAGGAGCCGTACCGGATGTTCACGGCGCGCGCAGAATACCGGCTCAAGCTCCGGCACGACACGGCGGACAGGCGTCTTTCCGAAAAGGCGTTCCGCGTCGGGCTCAAGACGAAGGCGCAGTTCGATTCCGTCTCCGCAAAATACGCGCTCATCGACGAGGCGAGCGCGCTCCTTCTCAAGAATCCGTCGGCGGAGAATCCCGGGCTTCCGCCGCTCTTCTGGGAAATCGCGCAGGAAGACGCGAAATACAAATACTACATCGAGAAGCAGGACGCACGCGTCGAAAAAATGCACAAGATGGAAAAATACCGGATTCCCGCCGATTTCGATTACGGTGCGATTCCCGCCCTCTCGTCGGAAAGCCGCCAGAAGCTCGAGCAGGTGCGGCCGCTGACGCTCGGGCAGGCAAGCCGGATTTCCGGGATTCGAAATTCTGACATAATGCTGCTTATGGTCTATCTCGGCTGATTCCCCCCCGAAAAGCGGAACGCAAAATGCCCGGCAGGACGAGAATTTTTCCTGCCGGGCATTTTTTGCATCATCGCAGCGGGGAACGCCTTTCTCAGCGGCGGACTGCAGCCTCCTCGCAGAAAAGCCGCGCGGAAATTCCGTGGAAAAGGAACCGCCCCGAACCGAACGCGACATTGACGCCGCAGGAATGGAGATAGCGGATTCTGTTCAGCAGCTCGGAGCCGTAGCGCCGGAAAAGGTCGGGCGTGAAGACAGCGGCGACGTTGTTCTCGGAAAGAAAATCGATATTGGAAATCAGGAAATCGGCATCGGAAAGAGATGACGCGACAACCTCGCAGGGACGCACATCGCGAATGAGGCAGTTCGCGGCGCGGGAAAGGCGCGCATTATGCGTCATGTCGATTCCTGTCATCTGCCCGTGCCTGAACGCGGAGCGGATGAAGCGCGAGAAAACAGAGGGCTTCTCGATGAACGGCGAACCGGAGAAAAAAACGCCGCGGAAAAGCCCGCTTCCCAACAGCGAGAACGCATCGGCGACAGAAGCCTCGTTCATCACGGCGGACGAATCGGAATTTATGGAAAGGACGTATTCGATTTCGATTCCCGACGCGGATTTCAGCTCGCTCAGGACGGGAAGCAACTTTCTTACGGGAATTTCGGACGTCACGAAATCGAGACCGACGGAGCACACCGCGCGAGCCGTCCCGTCGCACGAAAGGCGCGCCAAAGACAACGCGAAAAGCGAGCGGATGTCGTCCGCGCAGACGCATCTCATCGCGGAGAACTGCCGCACCTCGTCGTCGCTCATTCCGTCCCGGCTGAATCCCGCCCATCCCGCGAATTCCCCCTGCCCCATACCGGCGCAAAGGTCTACATAGGCATCACAAAACGAATCCATCTGAATTCATCCCCACGCCTCATCGACGGCAGCGCAGAAACGCGCCTTCCTGCCTTCGTCAAGGAACGAGGCGCGGAAACTGTTCTTGACAATTTCCTTCAGCTCGGCGGCGGAAAATCCCATCTGAGAATATGCGTTCCAGTACTCGTCGACAAGCTCGACGCCAAAAAAAAGAGGGTCGTCCGTGTTCAGCGTCACCATTATTCCCTCGTCGAAAAATTTCCTTAACGGATGTTCGGAAAGCGACTTCACGTACCGTTTCGTGAACACGTTGCTCATAGGGCAGGATTCAAGGGCGATGCCACGGCGGACAAGCTCCTTCATAAGGGCTTCGTCCTGGAACGCCGTGACGCCGTGGCCGACGCGCGACACTTTGAGGATGTCTATCGCGTCCCAAATCGAGAACGCATCGACGTCCTCACCCGCATGTGCGACGGTGAAAAGCCCGTTATCGCGCGCCTTCTCGAAAACGGCGCCGAAATCGCGGCACGGGCCTTTAGATTCCGAGCCGCCGAGACCGATTCCGATTATCTCCGGAATCCTGTTCGCCAGAAGAAGCTGAAGGTTCTTTTCCGCGTTCTCCGCGCCGAACGTGCGGGAAACGTCGATGAGGATTCTGACGTCAACGCCGGTCTCTTCCTTTACTTTCCGGACGTTGCGACTGTAGCTTTCGACCATCGCAGAGAAATCGAATCCCTTCTTGACGAATGCGCTCGGCGCCGCAAAAACCTCGACATACGAGATGCCGTTCCTCACGATATAATCCTTGAGGTCGGAAAAAATAAGGTCGAAGTCGGCGACGGATTCGTACATCTCCTGAATCTGAAGGTACGCCTGAATAAAGCCGTCGAGATTGTCGTAGGTGAAAAGCTTTTTTATTTCGCGGGCGGCCTCGTCCTTGCCGATGCCCGGAAATTTCCGCATGTAGAATTTGTTGATGGAGTCAAAACTTATGACAGCCTCTATGTGAAGGTGAAGCTCAGCTTTAGGAATCTTCCTGAAGAAATCGTAGAAATCAGCTTTTTCCATCATTGATCAACTCCATTTGACTCAGAATGACACCGAACCGCTACGAAAAATGAACGCCCCAAAACGGGAAAAACGGATTGGATTCGCCTGCCCCACCCACGAACGGCGACCCGATGTCATATCCGTGAATCAAACATGCTTCGGCGTAAGCCCCGAAAAAGCCCCGGAACCTCGCGTATTAATTATATCGGCAAAAAACCGATTTTCCCGTTCCGGGGCAAAACTATTTTTCAAATCGGGCAAAAAGAAGCGGCGACTCCTCTTTCAGAAGAGCGATTCCTCAAGCTGCCCGACGATTCCGGCAAAAACGTCGAGAGCGCTCTGCACGGGTTCCTGCGTGGACATATCAACGCCCGCAACCTTGAGGCTTTCGATGGGATAGCGAGAGCCGCCGGAGCGCAGGAACGCGAAGTAATCGTTCCGCTCGCGCTCGCCGCCTTCGACGACGCGTTTTGCGAGGGCAAGCGACGCGCTTATTCCCGTCGCGTATTTGTAGACGTAGAACGCCCCGTAGAAATGCGGGATGCGGAGCCCTTCCAAATCGCTCTCATCCTCAAAAACCATCTCCGGGCCGAAATACTGCTCAAGCAGCTCGCGGTATGTTTTCCGCAAAACGTCCGCGGAAAGCGGCGTCCCGCTTTCGACAAGCTCGTGCGCCTTCAGCTCGTATTCGGCAAACATCGTCTGCCGGTGGAGCGTCGCGAGGATGTCGTTCGCGCGCATGGAAAGGAGATAGTTCCTCATCTGGCTGTCCTTCGCGTTTTTCAGGAGATGCTCGAAGACAAGCTCCTCGTTGAACGTGGACGCGACTTCCGCCTCGAAAATCGTGTAATCGTACTGCATGAACGGATTGCTGCTCTTCGAATACCACGAATGCATCGAATGCCCGCCTTCGTGCGCCATGGTGAAGACGTCGCGTATATCGTCCTCCTTGTAGTTGAGGAGGATATACGGATACCCCTTGTACGAGCCGGAACTGAACGCGCCGGAGCGCTTTCCCTTGTTCTCGTACCGGTCAACCCAGCCGCCGAGAAGCCCGCCGCAGAGAGTGTCCGTGTATTCCTTCCCGAGCGGCGAAAGCGCGCTGCGGCAAATCTCGACGGCCTCCTCGTAGCTCGTCTTCATCTTCACGTCCTTCACGAGCGGGACGTAGACGTCGTAATGGCGCAGCTCATCGACGCCGAGGACTTTTTTCCGGAGCGAATAGTAGCGGTGGAGGACAGGCAGGTTCTTGTGGACGGTCTCAATCAGATTCCTGTAGACGCTTTCCGGAACCTTGTCCCCGTAAAGCCGTGACGCGAGAGAGGACTCGTATCCGCGGGCGCGGGCGCTGAAGACGTCGTGGCTCACGCTTCCGGCATAGAGCGCGGCAATTGTGTTCTGATGGTCGGCGAACGCGCCGTAGAATTTCTTGTACGCTTCTTTCCTTATATTCCTGTCGGAATCGTGGATGAATATCGAATACGTCGACTGCGTGAGCGGTTTTTCCGCGCCGTTGCAGGAAATCGTCCCGAATTTCATGTCCACGTTCGTCAGCATTCCGAACGCGTTGTGCGCAGTCTGCGCGCTTTCCGCCTGAAGGGAGAGGATGCGCTCCTCCTTCTCGGAAAGCGTGTATTTCTTGAAATGGCGCGCCTTTTTGACGAACACGCGGTAATCGTCGAATTCAGGGCGGGAAATCCATTCCTCGATGACATCGTCGTCAATCGCCATCATCTCCGGGTCGAAGAACGAAATCTCGGAAAGCGACTTCGAATACGCCATCGTCGCGCGCCCGTCCTTGTCGAGCGAGTCGGGGTCTCCTTCGTCGGCGGTCAGCTTTAGCCCGGCGTAATTCGAGACGGTCTCAAGCGTCATGTACAGCGACTCAAGCGCCTTGAGCGCGCCCAAAAACGACTCCGCGCCCTGCGAAAGCTTTCCTTTAAAAGAAACGACCTTCTCCGTCAGCCCAGAAACGGAGGAGAGCGCGCGCTCCCATTCTTCGTCGCTTCCGTACAGCGTAGTCAAATCCCATTTGTCGCTTTCGGGGACATCTTTCCTCAACGGAATCTCATCTGCCATAAAAAATCTCCTGAAAATGAATGTCGGCGTGCCGGAAATCGCCTTTCCGGGCACGGAATTTTTGTGAGGCGCCACATAAAAACGTAGGCTCTGCCTGTAAAAACGGTTGAGTTATTTTTTTTGCCATATTGATGGATTCCGAAACAGGTTTTCAAAGAAAATCGATTTCACAGAAATCCGTCCGGAATGGCACCAGAAATTCAGACAGAGCCGAAACAAAAAACGCCGCTACTCGCGCCCGGATTCGGGACAGCGGACGCGCGAGTCGAACCACGCCTTGAAAAGCTCGGGCCAGACCGCGCATTCCTTCTGCTGGCAGCTTCCGTCAGGCTTCGCCGTTTCGGGCGTCGCGAGCGAAAGTCCGTGGCAGCCTTTCTGGAAAAGATGGTATTCGAAATCGATGCCCTCGCGGCGCAAAGCCATCGCAAGAAGAAGCGAATTTTCGGCAGGAACAGCCTCGTCCTCCAGCGTATGCCACATGAAAGTCGGCGGGAACGACGGCTCAACATGGTTCTCTATGCTGACGAAATCGCGCATGTCGAGGTTGTTCTTTCCGAGAGCGTTTCGGATTGAGCCTTCATGGCAATGCTTCACGTCCGCAGTTATGACCGGATAGCACAGGAGCATGTAGTTCGGGCGGATTTCATCCTTCGAATGGGGGACGAGGTCGTCGAGAAGCCCGAATCCCCAATAGCATCCGAGCGAGGCGGCAAGATGACCGCCCGCGGAAAAGCCCGCGACGACGATTCCGTCTGGATTGACGTTCCATTCGGCAACCCTGCCCCGTATCGTCGCGACAGCCTCCGCAAGGTCGCACAGGGCGGCGGGAAATTCCATTGGCGCGAGCGAATAGCTCAGAACCGCGGCGTGAAAGCCTAGCGAATTCATCTTCCGCGCGACAGGGTCGCTTTCCCGCTCGGAAAGATGCTCGTATCCCCCGCCCGGGCAAATAAGAACGAGCGGAAGCGGGACAGATGTCTCCAATAGATATGTTTTCAAGACCGGCTTCTGATTTGAATTGAAAACCTTCCCGGAATAGTGGACAGGAAGGATGATTGTCTCACTTTCTTTTAACATGGCGACAATTTTACCACACCGAATCATTTTTAATGCTTAAAAATTCGCGGCAAAAACGGCGTTTTCGCAAAAAAATCCCAAAAACGGGCAAAATCACGCGGGAGGATTATAGTAGAGATGTTTGGAAACTGAAGTTTCCGACGGTATTTATTCAGAAAAGGGAAAAAGGGCAAAAAAAACCCGCGCTTAAAGGAGGAGAAACTGCGCGGGTTTTTATAAGACGGGCTCGCCTGACAGACGAACCAATTTCTTGCTGCTGATGATGATAATAGACCTTCATCGATTTTAAATCAATACCTTTTCGTTGAAAATCGTTGAAAATCTTGCGTTTTTTTGCAAGACTTCGCAAAAATAACAGAATTTTAGCAAATGTTGACGGAATTGCGAAAATTAAGCAGAATAATCAAAAGGAGTGTCTGAATATGACAAAAATCGGAATCATCGGCGCGATGGCTGAGGAAGTCGAATACCTCAAGTCGATCGCAACGGAAAAGTCGGAGACGAAAAGCGGCGGGCTTTCGTTCGTAACGGGAAAAATCGGCGGGAAGGACGCCGTAATCGTCATGAGCGGAATCGGCAAGGTGAACGCGGCATTGTGCGCGCAGCGCCTCGCAATCGAATTCGGGGTCACGCACATAATCAACACGGGAATCGCGGGCGCAACGGCACACGGGCTCGGAATCCTCGACTTCGTTTCCTCGACCGACGCCGTCTACCACGACTTCGACGTGACAGGATTCGGCTACAAGCCGACGGTCATCCCGCGCATGGAGACAAGCGAATTCAAAGCCGACGAAGCGATGCGGAAAGCCGCCCTCGACGCGTTCGCCGAGCTTTCAGGAGAGGAACCGTTCGCGGGTCATAAAATAATCGAAGGCAGAATCGCATCCGGCGACCAGTTCATCTCAAGCCGCGACGTGAAATCGAAAATCGTCAGCACATGCTCCCCCGCCTGCGTGGAAATGGAAGGCGCCGCAATCGCCCACGCCTGCCACCTCTGCAAAATCCCGTTCCTCGTCCTCCGCTGCATGAGCGACATGGCCGACGACGGCGAGGAATCCAGCTACGAATTCAACGACAAAACCGCCGCCACGATGAGCGCGAAACTCGTCGAGCGCATCATCCAGAAAATCGCCTGACAGCAAACCGGGATGCAAAAAAACATTCCGAACTTGTTTCGCATCTACGCAATGCAATGCCAAGATTCCGAAACAAGTTCGGAATGACGCCATACCGCACACCGACAAAGCCAATCTAAGACCCCGCAAATCTCTCCGCAAGCAAACCCCAGAACGAAAAATCACATTTTCACGCGCGCGCCCCACACAAAGGCGCACTCCCCGCTCCACGGAAAGCTGCGTGCGCTTGCTCCGACAAAGCCAATCCAAGAACCCGCAAATCTCCGCAAGCAAAACCCAGAACGAAAAATCACCTTTCCACGCGCGCACCCCCACAAAGGCGCACTCCCCACTCCACGGAAAGCTGCGTGCGCTTGCTCCGATAAAGCCAATCCAAGAACCCGCAAATCTCTCCGCAAGCAAAACCAAGAACGAAAAATCCCCATTTCACGCGCGCAACCCAATAAAGGCGCACTCCCCGCTCCGCGGAAAGCTGCGTGCGCTTGCTCCGACAAAGCCAATCCAAGAACCCGCAAATCTCCGCAAGCAAAACCCAGAACGAAAAATCACCTTTCCACGCGCGCACCCCCACAAAGGCGCACTCCCCACTCCACGGAAAGCTGCGTGCGCTTGCTCCG
>NZ_AGRW01000047.1 GCF_000255555.1 Treponema saccharophilum DSM 2985 | reverse complement strand
AATCAGCGTTCCCTAAAAAAACGGCGCCCCCGTAAGCCCCTCGCAATTTCACCTCACCGCGCTCGCACAAAAAAACGCCCGCACCGAAAGAACGGCGCGGGCGAAGGAAGCGCGATATGTTGGGTTAGTTCGCTATCGCTTTGATTTCTGCTACACCGCCGGAATTACCAACAATGTAGAATTCATCATCTGCGGATGCTGTAAATGTTGTAGTTGCAAGTGCTGTATTTGCTCCTTTTATTGATGCAACTTCTTCTCCGCTTGTTTTGAACACCCACACGCCTCTGAAATCATGGGAGTTAAGAGAACCGCCAGTAATGGTGACTGTACAGTTTCCGTAGACTTTGAGC
The DNA here is from genome assembly GCF_000255555.1 of Treponema saccharophilum DSM 2985. Classification (GTDB taxonomy): domain Bacteria; phylum Spirochaetota; class Spirochaetia; order Treponematales; family Treponemataceae; genus Treponema_D; species Treponema_D saccharophilum. The sequence continues at coordinate 162,525 of NZ_AGRW01000047.1, read as the reverse complement.
GTAAGATAACCTAACTTATCTTTGAAATTTTCCCAAGTACATTTGCTGAGATTCGTGCCTGACTTTTCTGCATTAGATCCGATCAAAGGTGTACCTTTATTTTGATTACCCAGTTTCACGCGCATAAAATTTACGCCTTTCAGGGTTGCATTCGGCTTTCCGTTGGCGTTCATTGTTTCCGGCTTGAAATACCCTTCTGACACTGCTTCGGCTGCTTTGTCTGTAAGAGCAGCGCCTTTCACTTCATTTGTGAAATCGGAATCAGTGTAATAGACGAATTTTTTCGCATCGCCGCATAATGACAAATCCCACGTTGCGTTGACTGAACCAGATGGTTTAGCTGCGATAGTGATAATTTTTGTAGCACTTTTTTTGCTCGTTTTTCCTTTATGCGTGTATGTGACTTCGCATTTTACGGTGATTGTCTGACCGACATATGCGGTGTTGTCCTCTATTTTGAGGGTGCATGACGCGGCTGTATCGCTTTCGAGCGTGACGTATGACACGTTCTCTGTGATAGTCCATTTATACGACACTTCGTCCTTGTTCAGTGTATCCGCGATACTTGCAGAGAATGAGCCTGATTCACCTAATGTAATTGACGATGAACTTGCAGTAACCGTTACAGATTCTATTTCAGCGTCATAGGGGTCGTAGTTTTCGTCGAAGCAGGTGATTTTTGACACGCCGCCCGAGTTCCCGACTATATAGAATTCGTCGTTGAGCGTGCCGGTAAAGGTCACGTTTGTGAGGGTAGTCTTTCCCCTTATGGATGCGACTTCATTTCCTTTTGCGTCGTATACAAATACGCCACGGTATTCATCTGTGGCAACAGAACCGCCCGTAATGGTGACCGTGCTGTCGCCGAACAATTTGAGCGTGAGATAGCTACCTTTTTCCTTGAAGTGAGACCATTTCAAATTGGAGGTGTTTTTGCTTGTCAGGTCGTCAGCGTATCCGACAAGAGCTGTGCCGTTTCCTCCTAATTTCGCCCTCGTGAAATTTACGCCCTTTAAGGTTGCGTACGGCTTTCCGTTGGCGTTCGTTGTTTCCGGCTTGAAATACCCTTCTGACACTGCTTCGGCTGCTTTGTTTGTAAGAGCAGCGCCTTTCACTTCATTTGTGAAATCGGAATCAGTGTAATAGACGAATTTTTTCTCATCGCCGCATAATGACAAATCCCATGTCGCGTTTACGTTGCCCTTGCCGATTACGTCTATGCTTTTTTCCGACGAGACGCTGTTCTTTTCTCCGAAGTCGTAGTTCGCCGTGCACTGGACTGTTACTACCGAGTCTGCGGGCGCGTCCTTGTTCGCCGTGAGCGTCGCGGTGTTTCCTGATATTGAGAGCGTCGCATATTCTTCGCCGGCAGAAATCGACCAGGCGTATGAGATTGCGTCTTCCTTTGCGTGGACTGATTCGGCGGAAGCCGTCAATGTCGTTGATGCGCCCGCAAGAATTTCCTTCGAGTCCGTGGAAATAGTCACGCCGTCTATTCTTTCTGAATATATTACGGGGTCGTCCTGGCTTTCGAGCGAGTCGAATACCTTGCATCCTGAAAGCGCGAGAAGTCCCGCGGATGCTGCGATGATTAGTCTGCTGAATATTTTCTTCATGTGTGCCTCCGTGTTGACCCGCGCGAAAAAAAATCGCGCGGGGAGTGTGGGCGGTGTCTCTTAGAGGGAGACCTTCATGTAAAGCGGCATGGTGACGACGAGCGTGCCGGGATAGACGACGTTCGCCGTTCCGCTGTTTTTGTTGTTGTTGAGCCAGACCGTCTCCTTCGCCTCGTCGTTTCCGGAAAGGTTCTGGTAGAGGAGGTTCACGCCGAGGCTGAGCGAGCTGTTCCTCGTGAGCGTGAAGACGGCGCTCGGCTCGAACCCGACGCTTGAGACCGCGAGCATGTCGCTCTCTCCCGTCGTGGAATTCGTGTGGTTCACGTCCAGGCAGCGGAATCCGGCGTTGAAGTCGAAGCTGAGCGAGCTGCTGAATTTGTACGTCGCCGAAAGACCCGCGTTGAAGCCGATGATGTTCTCGCCGTAGAGCTGCGCGCCCTTGTCGTCGTAGATGCTCTTTGCGTAGTCGCTCTGGATGACCGCGGAGAGGTTTCCGTTCAGGCCGAGCGCGATTGTGTCGGTGAGCTGGTAGACTGCGCGGAGGTCGGCGCTGTGGAACATGAACGTCTCGCTGTCGCCGGTGTCGCTTTCCATTCCGAGGTATGCCGCGCCGAACATGTATCCGGCATAGAGCTTGAGGTCCTCGATTGCGTCGGAGCTTGCCGCGAACGAAGCCGCGATGTCGCTTCCCGCGCTCTTCATCAGACCCTCGCCGTCGTTCCACACGCCGGAAATCCTGTCCTCGAATTTCACCGTGAGCGCGAATTTGGCGATGTCGGGGAGAAGATAGCTTCCCTGGAACGTGAGGTTCGTGGGCGTCTTCTCGCCGAAGTAGGTGTAGTTGGTGAGCATCCCGTACTGCTGGTACGCGGCGCCCATCGTGGAGACGACGCGGAGGTTCACGAGGTCGCCCGCCTGGTACGTCGCCATGATTCCCGCGCCCTCGTGCCCGCCGTATGTCTTGTCGAGGTCGATTGTCGTTCCGGCGTTGTTCGGGTCGTAGAAGTACCAGTTGTAGTCCTCGAGCGTGCTGACGAGCTTCGCCGTTCCCGCGGTGGAGCCTGTCGGGAGGGCGGTCGTCGCGATGCATCCGCCGTGGTTGCTCCTGAAGAAGCCCTCGTTCCTGAGGAACCAGCTCATGACCTGCGGGTCGAATCCCGGCATGTACTGCGCGGCGTAGCTGTTGTAGTGGTGCCCGACGTTCGCGTCGCCGATGATGTCCACGACCGGGTACGCGTCGAACGCGCCGCCCGTTATGCGCAGGTTCCCGAAGTTTACCCATGCGTTGTAGAGGCGCATCTCGAGCGCCTTGTTCATCACCTTTATCTTCGCCTCCGCTCCTCCGAGCGACGTCTCTCCGGAGAAAGTGAGGAAATCATACGTTCCGCGGCTCGCGTACTGCGCGCCGAGCCTGTTGTCGAGGTACTGGTCGAGGAAGAAGAACCCGTCGTTCTCGTCGTTCTCGTCGTCGCTCTTCGCGTATGTCACGAGGTTCTCCCCGACGCGCGTAGAGAGCGAGAGCGTTGCGGCGCTTGCAGTTCCTGCGAATGTTATGGCGGCGATTGCCGCGGCTATTGTCTTTTTCATCGTCAATCTCCTTTTGGCTTAGAAAGAAATGGTGAGCGTTACCGGAATCGTCACGCTGAATGTTTTGGGGTAGACGTAGCTTATGGTCTCGTTTTTTTCCGTTCCCCATTTTCCGACCGGGTCCGAGCTGAGGTTCTCAACCTTCATCTTCAGGCCGACGTTCACGTTCGCGCCTTTAGTCGGCTTGAACGTGGCGCTCGGGAAGAGGATGAATTCAGCCTCCGCCTTTCCGCCCGTGCCGCTGTTGAGGTTGTAGTCCACGAATTCGAACTGCACCTCTCCCGTCATCCTGTCGTTGAACTGGTGCTGGTACGTCACGAGCGCGTCCTCGCTTATGAAGGGCGCCCAGCCGTATTTGTTGAGGTTCGACACCGCCTTCATGTAGTCGCTCATGTTTATCATCGTCGTCGTGCTCGCGACCGTTATCGTGTCCTTCTTCGTCAGCTTGTAGGACGCGCCGAGGTTGAGCGCCTGCCCCCAGTATTCGTTGTCGAACAGCGCGCTCTCGCCCGCCTCGCCGAAAAGGCCGTTCCTGTTGTCGTCCGTCTTCACCTCGTACTCGTTCGCGTTCGCCGCGTTGAATCCCGTGACCGTGTAGCACATCCCGAGCCGGAGGTTCTTCACGAGCTTGTCGGAGCTTGCCGCGAGCGCGAATGCGATGTTGAGCGGGTCGGAGGCGATGTTCAGCCCGTTCGTCGCCGAGCCCTGCACGAGGTTTTCCGCTGTCTCCGAGACGGTTCGCATCTTGAACGTGAGCGACGTCTTCGCGATTCCGAAATCGTAGTTCGCCTGGAAATTCAGGTCTGTCGGGGCGGAAAGCCCGTAGAGCGCGTTCGCCTTCTTGATGTCGGTCTTCGTCTCGTCGTCCGTTATCCTCGACGCAAGGTCGTTGCACGTCACGGCGGCGAGCGTCAGGTTCTTGTACGTGTACTTGATTCCGAGCTGGTGCCCGCCGTCCCTGTTCTCAAGCGGGACGCCGAGGTTCAGGATGTTGTACGTGTTGTATTTGTAGTCGTCGTGGTCCTTTTTGACCGCCTTGCCCCCGTTGAGGACCTTCCACTGGAAGAAACTGTCCCCGTCCGGAAAGAATCCCGAGATTCCGTAGACGTGGTCCGTTATGTCGGAAAACCGCCCGAGACCGTTTCCAGCGAACCCGACGTAGAGCCCGCCCCATTTTGCCCAGCCGCTGTATCCGTTCATGGAGAACGCATTCCAGTTCGTCTTGAACGAGGCGTCGACGCCGAATGTGTCCGTCTTGACGCTCACGCCGGAATACCTGTTCTTGTCCGTAGGACGTCCGAACCATGTGAGCCCGTCGTATTCGGCGGCGTATGGACCTTTCGCACCTCTCAATGCCGCATCGGTCGCCACGAACGCCCTGTCCTCGTCGTCTGCCCCGCTCTGCCTATATCCGACGACATCCCAGCCCTGTAGGACGGTGATGCTCGTCTTCACTTCGGCGGACGCGATGCTTCCGGCCAACAGCAGGGCGGCCGTTGCCAGTACCGCATTTTTCCTCATAAGAGTCCTCCGCATTCTGTTTTCCCGCGTTTTCCGCAGGTTGGTTTTATTAAACATCAATGGGTATTGATGAATTAGCACAATGCCGTCAACAATCCGTAATATACGTTCTGTTTTTGTAATGATTTTTTGCGAGGGCGCGCGGAAAACCGCCTGCACTCAATGAAAGGTACTTGTTGAAATGATTTGATTACCGCCGTGTCTTTGTGGCGGGGAATGGTAGAATACTTTTCTTTGAGAAAATTATCAATAAAAATATACTGAAATCTCATGATATGTGTGTTATAATACCGCCCCTCCCTCCTCCCGCACGAATCCTGGAAGCTTTCGCCGTTACGATTTTTGGGATGCTTCGATACGTATGCTGGAAGAAACGGTCATTGAGCGAAGCCGAAGAAGCCGATTCTCGCATGGCCGCCCTCAGCCACCTTATCAGCATTGGCGGCGGGGGCTTGCGGCTTCAAACGGATTGGGGCAGGCGAAGTGATGAAAAAACGGCTTCGCGACGAAAAATGGTGCTTGGGAACGGGCAGCCCCTATGCCTATGAGCAGAAATGCGGTTGTCCCGTGGAACGGATTGCGGAATCACGTTCCACGGGGCAATGCAGGGCGTTTGTGTCAATACGTCTCGCTTATGTCGGAGAGCGAGGAGAGGACGTAGGCCGCGATTATACGCCCGAGCGGCTCCTTGTAGTGGTTGTGGTCGAGGTACCAGCTCTGCACCATCTCAAGTACCGTGCGGAAATCCGTGCCGTTTTCCTTGTTGTACGCCTGGACGTCGCTTTCGGTGAGCGAATTGAGGTAGTCCTCGCCTAGCTGTCCCGTCTCGATGAGGGGGCAGCCCGTTTCCTCGGCGATTTTCCTCAGCTCGCCGTTCCGCGCGCCGTCGCCCCTGTTGTTTTTGAATTTGTTCGCGGAGAAATCGAAGTCGCTCGTCCAGTTCGTCCAGTTGCCCTCGTCGTCCTTGTACGGCCCGTCGGGCGTCGCGAGGAGGATGACGGGCTTTCCACCGCGCTCTCTTATTCCGCCGATGTAATAGTCGCGCATTATCGTGCGGAACGACTGAATCTCGCCGTTCTCGCGCGAATTTATCCCCATGTTGACGGTGACGTAGTCGCCCGGGCGGATGTCGAGCAGGACTTTCTCAAGCCGCGCCTGGTTGTAGAACTGGACGCTGTCGCGTCCCGCCATCGCGTTGTTGCTGAACGAGCCGAACTTCTCCGGCAGCGGCACGAGCCCTTCGGAAACGCAGTTGCCCCACGATTTCGCGCCGTTTGCCGTGTTCCGTGCCGTGGAGTCGCCGATTGCGAAAAGAGCGGGCTTCCCGTTCGGCTTTTTTCCGCCCTCGGCTTTGATGCGGACGCTTTTCACGTGCGCCGGCCCGGAGAACGAAAGGTCGAGGACGCCGTCGCAGACGGCAACCTTGAACGATTTTCCCTCTTTTTTGATTCCCGCGGCCGCTTCGATTCCGCCGATTCTCTCCGAGATGACGGTCGAGGCGTCGGAGTCGATTACGACGTCGTAGTTTCCTGAAGGGACGTCGAGCGAGAACGTTATCGCGCCGTCATTTTCGGAAAAATGCTGGCTGTCTTGGGGGTATTCGAACCTCATCTCCTGTGCCGCCGTTCGTGCCGCGCCGTCCGACGCGCACCCTGCGATTGCGAGGCAGCCCGCCGCCGAAATCGCCGCCGTCAAAGCGTTTATCTTTTTCATAGTGTCCTCCTTTTTTCGTGTCCGGAAAAATCCCGGTTCCTATTCCCGCAGCTCCGGGATTTCGCGCGCGACGAACTGCGCGAGCGTGTCGGCGAGGGCGGGGGAGAGGTGCATCGTGTCCGTGCCCTTCGACGCGTCCTTCACGTCCTTGGGGGCGTAGAGCGCCATCGTCCCGTCGGCGCCGATGGACTCGTAGTAGTCGCCCGCGATTTTGAACAGGTTCACGAGCTTCACCCCCTTCTCGGCGGCGACCTCCTGCATTTTCGGCCCGAACCAGCGCGACTCGAGGTTTTTCCCCACGTCCTGCGCGCGCCCCTGCTGGTAGACGAGGACGGGAACGGCGCCTTTCGCGCGCGTCTCGTCAATCATGGCGCAGAGCGTCTCGTAGTATTCGCTTTCGTTCGAGTATGTCTTGTCGTTTATCCCTATTGCGATTATGTAGTAGTCGCCCGGCTTTATGTACGCCATGACGGACTCGTGCTGCCCCGACGTGTAGAATCCCCGCGCGAACTGTCCGCCCGTCGCGAGGTTCCGCACCTGCCATTTGGGGTTTATGTATTTCCCGAGGTGCTGTCCCCAGCCGTTGCGCCCGTACTGGAACGTCTCCGCGTCGTCGGGGAGCTTGTAGTACGCGCACACGGTGGAGTCCCCGCAGAGCCATACGGCGGGCGCGCTTTTTTCCGTCTCTACCTTCGCGATTTCAAGTGAGCTGAGCGCGTAGCGCGTGTCCTTTTTCCCCGCGGTGACGAGGATGTCGAGCTGGCCGTCCGTCACGGGCATCTGCCACGTCTCCGTTCCGTTCACGCCGCCCGTCAAGTCCATCACGTGGAAGAATCCCTCCGCGGCGACGCTTTCCCTGAACATGGGGCCGCCTGCCGTGACGGTGATTTCGTATATCCCGCTGTCGAGGTCGACGGCGAACGTGTTTTCGCTCTTCATTCCCTTCCCGTCGTCAATCCATTCGACGGCATCCGCCTTCTCCGCCTCGCCCGCGCTTTCGACGTTCCTGACGCCCGCGGTGTTCCGGAAGCCGAACCCCTTCTCCTTCGAATACGCGTCGTCGGCGCCTGCTGCCGTGAACCCGTCAGCCGCGCCCGCGCCGCCGAAATCGAACTTGTATACGGTCGTTCTGGACGGCGCCTCGTACGAGAGCCACGACTGCGGCGTTTCTGTTCCCGACGGAGACGACGCGCACGATGCGATGAGCGACGACGCGGCGAGCGACGACGCGACGATAGCTGCTGTCCTGTTTTTCGCTTTCATTTCCATTTCCTCCTTGTCGCTGTTTGCCGGCGTACCGGATTCGTTTCCGCCCGGCACGCCCGTTTTTTTCAATCCGAAAATGGCGGCCCTTACTCGATTGTGCTTCTCGTGTGGCCGTACCAGTATTTTCCCCATGAGCCGTAAGAGCCCTTGTCGTAGGTATTCCCGGTGTGGAGCGCGCTGTCGGCGAATTTTATCGTCGACGGGTCTGCGAGGTTGAAGAACGCCTCTGTGCCCATCGACGTGATTTCCGTCGAGTTTATCGTGACGTCCGCGCACGACGGGGAGAGGATGTTCGAGCCGAACGACCTCACGCTCGCGGGGAAGCTGATTGACTCGACTGCGGTTTTCCCGAACGCGCAGTCCCCGATTGTCTCGCACGCGCTTCCTTCCGCGAACGTCACTGTCTTGAGCGACCCGCATCCGTAGAAAGCGTTCGCGCCGATTGTGGTGACGCTTGCAGGAATCGTCACGCTCGTGATGTTCGTGTAGTTCATGTACTCGCCGTCGGCGATTTCTGTCTTGCCCGCGGGAATCTCGAGCGTAGCCTCCTCGTGCTTCTCTCGCGCGCCCGTCACGGAATTCTCGGCGAACGTCCCGCCTTCCGTCGTGCAGTTGATGAACTCGTTCCAATCTGATTTCCCGCTGTCCTCGAGAATCGGAGTCGAGTAGCCCGTTATCGTCACGTTCTCGAGCGTGTTGTTCATCACGGGGAGGGAGCCGCCCGCGCTTCCGTTCGTGAAGCGCACCGCAGTGTCGCTGTTGTGGCTTCCGCCCGTGAGCGTCGCCTTCTTTATGTGGAGGTTCTGCGTGTCCTGCACTAGGATTGCCTGCTCGTAGCTGTTCGTGCTCGTGATTTCGTCGATGTTGATGCCGCAGTTTGCAGAGACGCTGAAATAGCCGCGCCCGCATTCCTCCGCGTTTATGTTGTGGATGTAGACGTCCGGCCCGACGAAATTCGCCGTCCTGAGCGCCGCGTAGACGCCGTTCGAGTTTCTCGGCGAGCATCTCGTCCCGTTCACCGTCCCGACAACGGCGTTCGTCGTCGTGTTGAGGAGGAGCCCGCAGTCGTTGCAGTCGGTGGCGTCGATTTGCCCGATGAGGATGCCGTCGACTTTCATCGTCTCCACGGCGTTGTCCTGGCAGCCAGTGACCGTTATGTTGTCCACGAATACGTTCCGGCTCCAGGTGTTGTTCTTCTCCGCAATCCTCAGCCCGAGCGCGCTTTTCTCGTCCATGTCGAGCGTTATGTTGTCGAAGACGACGTTGTCGCAGCCCTGGCACCAGATGGCGTAGCGCGCGTGACCGCTGATTTTCAGGTTCCTTATGGAGATGTGGTTCCTGTTCGTCAGCGAGACGGGCACGATGTCCTGTGCGTTCTCGCAGTTCGCGTAGATTGTGTTCCCGTTGAAGTCGAGGATGCTGTAGTTCTCGCACTCGATTGAGTAGAGGTTCGTGATGTCCTTTATCGCCGAGGACGACGCGGAGCCTGGCTCGCCCGAATAGATGTCGCTTTCGACGCTGATGCGGAGCTTTGTCGTCCTGTCGGCGGGGAGCGTGTCCATCGCCTTGTTTATCGCGTCGAACCCGTTCGTGATTTCCGTCGCGATTGTGTTCCCCGTAATCAGGCCCGCGCCCGTCCCGTACGTGAGCGTCCACGACTGCGCCTCGCCGTTCCCCTCGTTCCGCGCGATTATGTACGGCGCGAAGTCGTTCTCGATGTCGAACGAGTCGAGCGCGGACTGGAGCTTCCTGACGTTCACGCTGCCGGAGCTGTCGAGCATCGCGCGTATGCTCTCCGAGCTGTCGATGCTGATTTCCCTCGTCGTGCGGATTTCCTGCCCGTCGCGTCGGAGCAGCCCGCGAAAAGACCCGCAGCTGCGAAAAATGCCGCCCCGATTTCCATTCCTCTAAGAATTCCCATAAAACCTCCTGTCCGTTGCTAATCTTTCTCTATTTTACGATTCCGTTTTGCAATAGGTTAGGGACAAAACTCGCAGATGTTAGCACAATTCGGTCAAAGAAGTCCCTAACCATACACTCGACATGTTTTCCTGCTGGTTGGAGGGACTTTGTTTTTACCGAGCGGCGGCGCGGAAAAACCCGGTTTGATTTTTGCGTGTTGATTTATGGAGGGGGCGTGTTTTTTTTTCTGGGAGGCGGGCTTCCTTTGGGGGGCGCGTTGGGGTAGTATGCTTGGCTTGTATGAAAGCAGATGGCGGCAATTGTTCCGGCGCGGCGAAGGTTCATTTCCATCTTCCCGGGCTTTTCGAATTCGATTCGTTTTACGAGGTGTTCCTTCCGCTGTTCAGGGAGCGGCGCGAATTTTTCTATCCGTGGTGCGACATAGGCTCGGTTTATGGGGCGCCGGCGGACTGCCTGTGGGGCGGGGGAAGGTGCGGGTTCGGGGAGGCGGATGCGGAAGAGGCGCTCGCCCTTGTGGATGCTCACGGCATTTCCCCCAGGCTCACGTTCAGCAACTCCCTTCTGCGGGCGGAGCACCTCTCCGACAGAAAATGCAACGCGCTCTGCCGGACGTTCTCAAAGGCTTCTGCGGGCGGCGGCGCGATTGTCCATTCCGACCTGCTCGCACGGTATTTGGCGGAAAAATACCCGGATTTGTATCTCGTCTCCTCGACGACGAAAGTCCTCACGGAATTCGCTGATTTTGAGGCTGAGCTCCGCCGCGGCGAATTCAGCTTCGTCGTCCCCGACTTCCGCCTCAACAAATCGTTCGGCTCCCTCGGCGCCCTGCCACGGGAGCTGAAGGACAAGGTCGAGTTCCTCTGCAACGAATGCTGCCCCGTCACCTGCGCGCGCCGGAAGGCGTGCTATGAGAGCGTGAGCCGGAAGAACCTGGGGGAGCGCGACGACGGGCACCGGTGTGCGGGGGGCGAGTACAAGTTCTCGCGCGCGATGAGAAGCCCCGCGTTCATCGGCGTCGGCGACATCGTCGGGAAATACGTTCCGATGGGCTTCTCGAATTTCAAGATTGAGGGGCGCGGGCTGGGGAGCGCCGTCCTGCTGGAATTCATCCTCCACTACATGACGAGGCCGGAGCGTCAGCTTGAGGTCCGCGAGGCTGTGTACCTCGACTCGGCGCTCGACTTGTTCTGAACTCTACAGCTCGAACGCGTCGATTTTTTCGGAAAGCTTCTTCGTGTCGTGGATGTTCTTGTCCGACGAGTCTGTCACTCCGTTTACGGCCGCCGTTATGCCAGTGACGCTTCTCGTCATCACGTCCATGTTTTGCCGTATGCGCCTCGTCACCTCGGAAAGAATTCCCATCCATGGTGCTGCTCCATCTCAAAAAACTGTTTTCGTGATGGCGGGGGGAATCAGAGCTGCGCCTCGGGAAGGATGCCGGCGAAGAAGACGGAGACGTTCGAGAGAATCATCTTTATCTCCGCCTTTTTCTTCTCGTTGAAATTCCCGACGCCGATATACCCGCCGAGCGTGTTCCCCGAGAAAATGGGCGCCTGTATCATGTTCCTGACGTTCGCGCTGCGTATGTAGTCGTACAGCTCGTAGTCGGCTTCCTTTATCGCGTCGAGGCTGTCGAAAATCCTGTGTCCCGCCTCCATTCCGCCGGAGATGGTCGGCTTGTGCACGTGTATTCTCGGGAAGCCCCTGAATTTTTCCGTAATCGGCGTTATTCCCGTCGAGGCAAAATCGTATTCGACCGTGAATTTGTCCTCCTCCAGAGACAGGAGGAAGATATGTTCGGCGGAAAGTATCCTGCCCATCTCCTTGAGCGCCTCCCGTATGATTCCGTGCTCGTTTCTCCGCACGGTCAGCATTTTCGCGACGTTGAGGATTACCTCGTCCATCTTGAGCCTGTTCTTCTGCGTCATTATCTTTCTGTGGTCAGAATCGATGATATTGATGGTGATGCAGCAGAATCCGCGCGCTGAAAGCGGCACTATCGATGTCTCGACCCAATGGCCGCTCAAATCGTGGAAACGCTGGTCGGTGACAGGCTCGCCGAAGACGGTCGCCTTGTAGAAATCGCTTTTGAGCTGCGGGTCGGAGACGATGTATATGTCCGTGTACTTCCTGCCGATTATGCTCTCCCGCGGCCGTTTGATGAACCTGCAGTACGCCTCGTTGACGAATATGTATTCCAAATCCTGCGTGAACGAGCCGGTGTCGTTCATTATGATTTTCACGAGCGCGCATGGAATCGGAAGCTGCTCGTAGCTTTTCAGTATGATTTCATCGTTTCCGCCCTTCGCGGATTCGATTTTCGTCGTCAGCTCGAGTATTTCCTTCGTCGTTGCCCTGAGCTTTTCGATTGAGCTCGCGTCGCTCGTGATTTTCCTCAGCCGGTGAATTTCGCTCCTGCTTCCGAGGTGCCGCGCCGTTATCTCAAGGAGGCGCCGCGCTTCGTCAGTGTCGCATTTCGAGTAGTTGTCGATTCCGATGAAGCCTGAAAGCTTTCCGTGGTTGTAGACGGGCGTCTCGATGACGCGCTCGATTTTCGATTCCCTCATGAGCTCGTACCGCACCGGGATGTCCGGCTTGAACATGCTTATGTCCTCGATTATCGAGCTCGTCCAGTTCTTCGCCGAGCTGCTGGAATCCTTTACGTATGACGAAAAATCGATGTTCTGCCATTTGTCGATTACGCTCTCGATATCCTTGTTGCACCATTCGAACGTGTTGCTGATTTTGTCCCCGATTTTTGTCATTACGAACACGCGGTCGCAGTCGAGCTCCGTTCCTATTACCGAAATCGCCTCGTTGACGGCATGCCTGTAGTCGAGGTTCGTCGTGAGAATCCGCGAGACTTCCATGCAGATTGAGTCTATCATGAGCGATTTGCGCAGCGCGTTCTTCTCGTCGACAGCCGAATTCCGCTCGTCGAGGATTTTTTCCATCATGAGCCTGTCGGCAATCATGTGCGCGGAGGCATCCATCATCATTTTCGTGTCCGTCTGCGATGTCAGCGAGTAGTTGTCCGCGCAGAGGTAGCCGAAAAGCTCGTCGTTCATGTAGAGGGGCGCCGCTATCAGCCGTTCTATTTCGCGTGACTTGAAATAGTTGTAGACGGTCGGGTATTCGTGCTTGAGGAGGTTCACGTCCTTTATGTTCACGAGCCCGTCTTTCTCTATGATTTTCTCCCATGCTGCGAGGTACTTGTACCGCAAATTCTGCCTGTTCCTGATTTCGGATGGAACTCCGTTCTTGCACCATTCGAACGGGTTCGTGAACGTGCGCCTGTCCGTCGTGAATATGTAGAGCCTGTCCGCTTTGAGAATCGTCCCGAGCTCCAGTATCGCCTTGTTTACGGCGACATTGTAGTCTTTTTCTTTTTTCAGCGTCGCGGCGATGCCGAGGATGGCGTTCATCGTGTTCTGCGCGATTGAATTCCGCTCGATGTCCTGCATCTCCTTGTCGATGATGTCCATTACGATGGCGCACGAGTCCGGAAGTTCCGCGGGCATCATCGTGAACTTGAGCCAGTGCTTCATCGTTCCGCCGAACAGCTTGCCGCTGACGTACTCGCCTTTCATCGCCCGCCTCGCGTACTCAAGCCACTTCTTGTCGTTGCGCGGGAAAAGCTTCATGTAGTCATTTCCGATGAGGTTTGCCTTCGAATTCGTCATCAGCTCGCAGTATTTCTGGTTCGCGAAAAGGTATTTCGCGCCCGTTATTTCCCCGCTGTCGTCCTTCACTCCTTGGACGATGATGAACGGAATCGGGATGTCGTTGTAGATGTCGGGGACGATTTCTTTGCCCTCGCTGAAGGCTGATTCTTCCTCGTCGTATTCCTCAAGCCGTTTGCCCGCCTTGTCCAAAATCCGCAATATGGAGACGTCCTCGGAGCCGCGCGCTATTCCGTAGAGCATTTTGAGCGAGCAGTCGTATCCCTCCACCGATGTTATGCGGGCGATGCGCGCCTGGCATTCCCGCGTGATTTTCTTGACCTCGCTTTGAGGCGCGCCGCGCATCACGGCAGAGAAGCCGGAGCCTGAATTGCGCGCGATGACCGCGGTGTCGGGGAATGATGATTTTATGGCGCGCGTGATTTCGCAGGTGATGCTGTCGGCGATGTTCGCGCTGTGCGTCTGGATGAATTCGTCGTGGCCGTGGATTTTCATCATGACGAACGTGAAGTCCTCGTTGTTCTGCCGCAGGTTTTTGTCTAGCTCTATCAGCGTCGCGAGCATTCCCGTCGAATCCAGAAGCCCCGTTTTCCCGTCGACGGAATTGCCCCATGCGGCGCTGTCCCTCTTTTTTATGTCCTGCTCCACGTCCAGAAAATGCCCCATAAGCCCGATTATTTTCCCGTCGTGGTATGCCGGGAATTTCGTCGTGAGTATCTGCCGTGGAATGCCTTTCACGATGTTGATTCCCGGCGAGTTCGTTATGAGCACGCCTTTTTCTAGGACGTCCATCTCGTCGCTGCGGTACGGCGAGTCGTTCACGTGCCATCCCATTTCCTCGTCCGTTTTTCCGAGCAGCTCGCGGCTGCTCCTCATTCCGTAATAGTCGAGGAACGCGCGGCTCGCGCCGAGGAACCGCCTTTTTGTGTCTTTCCAGAAGAATTTCGCGTCCGACTCCAAAATCATCGAATTCCACCAGTCCGCGACGGCTGTCGCCTGCGGGTCGAGCTCGATGCCGTTCAGGTTTATGAGACGCTCGATTGTCGATTTCTTGTCGCGCTGGTCCTCAATCTCGCTCCGCTTCACGCATATGAGGAAGTTGATTTTCTTTGAGTCGGGGATTTTTATGATGAGGAATGCCGTCCACTCGTAGTTCCCGTCCGTTTTTTTGACGGGAAAAATCTCCGTGTAGCTTACCCGCCCTGAATCCCGGAACCGCTCCTCGATGCTCGGGATGCACATCGCCTTCCTGAACCGCTCAAGGTCGTCGACATGGATGTACCTCCTGTCGTAATGCGAGTAGAAATCCTCGAGCCCGTAGACGACATCGCCCTCGTCCTCGTTCGGCAGGCTGCTTATTATGACCGTGCGCCTGTCGGACTCGATGTCGATGAGGTAGATGCTCTCGTATCCGGACGTTATGTTCCGTATCACCTCGTCGAACCGGCGTACCTGCTTGTGCTCCTCGTATGCGGAGCCGTCTATCGAGGCGGACAGCATGCTTCCGTGACGGGAGGAGGCGACGAGCGTGAACGAGAAATGGAAATACTTGCTGTTGACGACGAACGTCATCGTCTCCGTCTTCGCCGTGTTGATTGTCTTTTCAGCAAGCGCCCTGAATTTCCGCCCGAGCACGGAATTCCCGCTGTTCATGTACGTCTCTATCGACTGCGACTCGCCCTCGCTGGCAATCGCAATCTCTTCGGTGTACTCGCTGTTCATGAAAATCGGCGTGAAGCATTTCCCGTCGAAGAAGAAAAGCGCGAGCGGCGTTTTCGAGTCGAAGTCGAGCAGCCCCGTCTTCTGGTAGAACGTCGCCGTCTCCCTCGACTCGAACGTTATGCCGTTCTGCTTGAGGTGCTGGAGCTGGTCGGTGATGGCATCGGGCTTGCCGTAGTAATATCCCTGAATACGCTCGCACCCGATGCTTTTGAGGAAGTCGATGTGCTCCTCCGTCTCGACGCCCTCGGCGAGCGTGTGTATGCCGAGCGATTTCGCCATCTTGACCGCCATCGTCACGATTTTGCGCGAGCGCTCGTTGAAGTCCCTGAGGAACGCCATGTCGATTTTTATCTCGTCGAAATCGAAATCCTTGAGGACGTTCAGCGACGAGTAGCCGCTCCCGAAGTCGTCCATCCATACCTCGAACCCCGCCGCGTGGAAGCGCTCTATCGCGGTGCGGATTGTCTCCTGGTCGCTCATCAGCGCGCTTTCGGTAATCTCCACCGCAATCAGGTTGTGCCGGACATCGTGCGCGTCGCAGGAATCGGATATCAGCTTGACCGGGTCGCAGTAGTCGAAATCCGAGCGCGATATGTTCACCGAAATCGGGACGACGGGAAGCCCTTCCTTGAGCCTGTGCTGCAGCATCGTGACGACGCGCTCTACGATGTACATGTCGAGCTTGTACGAAAGCCCGTTCTCCTCGAGAATCGGGATGAAGTCGGCCGGCGGAATTATCCCGTGGATGGGGTCGCGCCACCGCGCGAGCGCCTCGAGGTTGCAGAGCCTCCCGTTGAGCGTGCGGACGACGGGCTGGTAATGCGGATCGACCCATCTTTCGTTTATCGCCTGGTGTATGTGCGAGATGATGTATTCCCGTTTCCAGATTGACTTCGACATTATTTCGTTGAATCGGGCGCAGCTCGTCTCCTGCGTTCCCTTGAGGGAATCGGCGGCGGCTTTCGCCCTGTTGCACGCGATGTTCATCGAAATGTCCGGGTTGAACGGCGAGATGCCGATTCGTATCGGAAGGCTCTGCGCGTTTGTCGCGCTCGTGTTGAAGTCGATTATCACGCTGTCGAGAATGTGGTCGGAGTCGCTGTCGTCGCAGAACGCGTAGAAATGGTCCTCGCCGAACCGCGAGCACCGGTCGCTCCCGAAATTGTTCCGCAGAATTTCGGCGAATGTCGTCAGAATCTTGTCGCCCGCGTCGAGCCCCATCCTGTTGTTGTAGCTTTTCATCCCCGTGAAGTCGAACGAGATGACAATCGGGTGCCCGCCGTCCTCGGTTGCCTTCTGCCCCCAATGCTCGGCGAGCTTCATGAAAAGCCATCTGCTCGGAAGCCCCGTCAGGACATCGACCTTGTTGTGCGTGCTCGTGACGAAAACGTAATAGAGAAGCCCCTCGTCCGGGTCGTCGTACAGCCTCCCGAAATCCTCGACGTACTTGAGCTTTCCCGAGCGCGTCATAATCCTGTAATGGTTGTGGTCGTGCGGGTCGCCGCCCGCGTTCGCCTGGAGCTTTATGCTGTACTCCACATCCTGCAAATCTTCGGAATAGACAAGTCCCTTGAACGTTCCCCCCGTAATCTCGAAGAACTGCTCGTCGGTCTCGCATTCGAAAATGTCGAGCAGCGTGCGGTTGGCGAAAAGAATCTCCTCGCTTTCGTCCGCCCGGTAAATCAGAAAACCGCCAGGAACAAGGGAAAGGCTGTTCTGGATGTATTTCTTGCTGAAATCTGTATTCGTGAAATTACGAACGCCCATAAAAATGCCCCCGTCTTCTGAGGGAAATGCCGCGTAAGAGAATTCCTCAGGACTTTTTTGAAATTATCTTAGTTTTAACACGGAATTCGGAAAAAATAAAACGGAATCGCAATTATTCGCTTGTGAATTGTCAAAAATCTGCTTCCAATGGCTGCCGTCCCGAAAAAACAGGTGCGTTTTTCCCGTTTTTTTTGGTAGACTTGCGGGCATGGATAACAATATAGAAAAAAAGGAAAGCCCGGTGCTTTCTTCGATTTGGTTTGTCGCGCTTGCGGCATCGTTCTGCAGCTTTTTGTGGGGAAGCGCGACCCCGTGCATAAAAATCGGGTACTCGCTCTTCTCCATCGCCCCGAGCGACACTGCGACGGTCATCCTCTTTGCCGGCGTCAGGTTTTTCCTCGCGGGGATTCTTGCCGTCGCTGTCGGAAGCGCGATGGAGCGGAAATTCCTTCGTCCTCGTTCCGCCTCGGCATGGGGAAAAGTCTGCGTGCTCTCCCTTTTCCAGACGGTCGTGCAGTATTTTTTCTTTTACGGGGGGCTGACGAGGGCATCCGGCGTGACGAGCGCGCTCACGATTTCGACGAACGTCTTCGCCTCGCTTCTGATTGCCGTTTTCGTCTTCCGCCAGGAGAAGCTCAGCGCGCTGAAAGTAGTCGGGTGCGCCGTCGGTTTTGCGGGCGTCGCGCTCGTCAACGCGTTCGGGAGCAGCGGCTCCGACTACAGCGTCTCGTTCTTTGGCGAGGGATTCATTTTCATTTCGAGCATCTGCTACGGATTTTCCGGCGGCTTTTCCAAATACTTCTCGAAAACCGAGAATCCGGTGATGCTTTCCGGATGGCAGTTCGTTGTCGGCGGGCTCGTGATGATTGCCGCGGGATTCTTTGCGGGCGGGCGTTTTTCCGGCTTCACGGCGCAATCGACCGCGCTCATCGCGTACCTCGCGTTCATCAGCGCGTGCGCGTACTCTCTGTGGGGAATCCTCTTGAAATACAACGACGTGTCGAAGGTCGTCATATTCGGCTTCTTGAACCCCGTCTTCGGCGTCGTCCTTTCGATGATTTTCCTCCACGAAAAAGGCCAGAACCTTGTCGTCGTCGCGCTCTCCCTCGCCCTCGTCTCAATCGGAATCATAACAGTCAACAGGAAAGGTGAAAGTGGAAAGATGAAAGTGGAAAGATGAAAGTGGAAAGGTGAAAGATGAAAGCGGAAAGGTGAAAGATGAAAGAGGGAAGATGAAAGCGGAAAGGTGAAAGTGGAAAGCGGAAAGGTGAAAGTGGAAAGGTGAAAGGTGAAAGCGGAAAGGTGAAAGGTGAAAGAGGAAAGTGGAAAGATGAAAGCGGAAAGATGAAAGTGGAAAGATGAAAGAGGGAAGGTGAAAGCGGAAAGTGGAAAGGTGAAAGTGGAAAGATGAAAGTGGAAAGAGGGAAGAATTTCCGCTCTCCGCTCTCCGTTTTCCGCTCTCCGCTCTCCACTCTCCGTTTTCCGTTTAAAAAAGACAGGGGGATGATATGGGTGTATTGGCTGAGAAGAGTTTGGATTTTGCGGTTCGGATTGTGAAATTCTATAAGTATCTGTGTGACGAAAAAAAAGAATATGTCCTCTCGAAGCAGATTCTGCGCTCGGGGACAAGTATAGGCGCGAATATACGCGAGAGCAAAAACGCGCAGAGCAGCGCGGATTTTACAAGCAAGCTGAATATCGCTTTGAAGGAGGCTGACGAGACTGAATATTGGCTTGAGGTGCTGACCAAATCCGAAATTATAAATCCCCCGCAAGTTGAAAAACTAACCGCGGATTTAAAAGAAATAATCGCCATGCTGGTATCCTCAATAAAAACCTGCAAAGAAAACCACAATCCCCGCTAACCCCCTCAACTCCCCGCTCTCCGCTCCCCACTTTCCACTCTCCGCTCTTCGCTCTCCACTCTCCGCTCTCCGCTCTCCACTCTCCGTTTCCCGTTCGTCATGACTTCCATGGCGGAATTCAGTACAATTCCCCGCGTTATGAAAATCCGTACGTTGCTTTTTCCGCTTTTCGTCTTGTCTTCTGTGTTTTCCTGTTCGGCTCCGGGCGATTTCGGGGAAGGCATGCAGTATGCAAAGGTGAGGACTGCGAACCCGCTGAAAGGTTTCGCGTCGTGGGAGGGGGACGCGGAGAACGACGTTCCGCACAGCCTTGAGTACGTTCCCGTCCCGTTCGACGAGGTGCTCGTCTCCCCGGGCGAGTGCGATTTTTCCGTCCTGGAGGAGAAGCTTGAGGAGGCGAAATCGCGCCGGCACCAATCAATCGTCCGCTTTGTCATCGACGAGCCGGGAGCCGCGCTCCATCTTCCGGATTTCATCGATGTCGAGAAGTTCAGCTACGAATACGACGGGAAGACGTTCCTCTCGCCCGATTACAACGACGAGAACCTCCTCGGGGAAATCGAGTCGTTCATAGAAAAGCTTGCCGGAAAATACGACGGCGACGCCCGGATTGCGAACATCGAGACGGGGCTTATCGGCCATTGGGGCGAGCATCACGTCTTCTATTGCGAGGAAAACGAGGACGCGCGCGTAACGGACGATACGTGGTGGCGCTTTTTCTCCGCATTCTCGCGGAATTTCAGGACGACGCAGATTTCATCGCGCTCGCCGAGCCATCCGGGCGTCTCGGAATGCGACAACATCGGCTTCTACAACGATATGGTCTGCAGCGACGACGACGACGATTATTTCAGGGAAATGCTTTCATCCGCGGAAAATCTCCCGTCACGCTGGCGGAAGGCGATGGTGACGGGAGAGCTTGCCCCGACGGTGCAGGAAGATTTCATAAAAAGATGCGGTGAATGGGCGGTCATGGAGAAATTCTCGGGCCGTGCGAACGAATTCCACGTGTCGTCGCTTCTGTGCGCGGCGGCGTTCGCGAAAAAATGCGGCGCAATAGAACGGGAGCGGATTTTGGATGCCTCGAACGCGCTCGGATACGAATTCAGCGTCGTCTCCGCGTCTTTTTCCTGTTCCGGGCAGAATCTCAGCATCACCGCCGAAATCAGGAACGACGGCACGGCTCCCTTCTATTACAAGTGGCCTTTTGAAATATCGCTTGTGAAAGACGGGATAATCGGGGAGAAATTCAATCCCGGCTGGGACGTCACGAAAATCGCTCCCGGCTCCTCCGTGTCATTTTCCGTTTCGAGAAAAATTCCCGGCGCGTCCGGCTGCACCGTCCTCCTTTCCATCCCGAACCCGATGGAGAACGGCTATCCCGTCTCGTTCGCCAACAAGAACCAGGACAAGGACATGAACGGCTGCCTCACGCTTTTCAAAATCGATTGAGCGGAAAAAAATTGTCATGCCGAATCAAGTTCGGAATGGCGCTCGGGTTATGACCATAAAAACGACCGTAAACTGTTTTCCTGTTTCTTTTAGCGGCGGTTCCGCAAATATCGATTTTCGTATTCTTCAATAGAAATCGGCTTGCAATAATAATAGCCCTGAATGACCTCGCACCCCAAGGCGCGGAGTTTTTCCACCTGTTGCTTTTGTTCCGCGCCCTCGACCAGGCAGGTGAAATTCAGTTCCCGTGCAAGCGAGATGATATGTCGGATTACGGCCAAATCTTTTTCGTTTTCCAGCTCCGTCCCGACTTTGTCGACGAAGCTTTTGTCGATTTTAAGCGTGTCGAGCGGCATTTGCGTAAGCAGCGACAATGAAGAATATCCTGTTCCGAAATCATCCATCGAAATCTTGAAACCAAGCGAGCGAAGCTCCTCCAGAACCCGTATCATCTGCTCCATGTCGTTGTAGGTCGCGCTTTCTGTCAGCTCGAAATCAATCAGGCTGTGGCTCACGCCGAATGAATCAACAATATCCGTAAGGTGCGTAATGATATTCTTGTCGTACAGGCGGTTTCGGGAAAGATTCACCGAGACCGGATAAAGTTTTTTTCCCTCGCCCTTCCATTTTGCGAATGCCGCGCAGACTTTCTTCAATACGATGTCGTCGATTTTGCCGATTGAGCCGTCCTTCTCAAAAAACGGAATGAACCTCGTCGGTGACAGAAATTCTTTTCCCTTGTAATTCCATCTGACCAGCGCTTCCGCGCCCTTCAATTTTTCCGTGGCGATGTCGACTTTGGGTTGCAGATTTACGAAAAATTCGTCTTTTTCAACGGCAGTGTCGACATAAGCCTTGATAGTGTTGCTCCAAAGAACGTCGTCGTGCATCTTTTCCGTGTAAAAAACGATGTCCGTCTTGTCGGGGCTGTTTCCCAAAGCCTGTGCCATCTTGGCTTCATCCGCGACCCTGTTCCCGGAATGAATCGCGAATTGCATCGGGACGACACCGCAACGATAATGAATCTTATAATTCGGATCTTCTTCAAGATGCGAAATGCCCTCAAAAAAAATATCCAGCTTCTCGGCCGTTTCTTCCTGCGGCATGTCTTTAAGGATAATCGCGAAGTTGTCTTCGTGGCATCTTCCTCCGGCATATATGAAATCAGCCGCCTTTATTGCATTCACGACGTTCGTCAGAACCTTGTTCGCCACAATGTGACCATAAATTTCATTCAGAACCCTGAACATCTTTATGTCGAAATGAGCGAACGCGTAGTCCTTTATGCCCGCGCTTTCCGGAATTTCAAGATACGGGACGAGATGGTTCCAGTTGTAATAATTCGTGATAGGATCGAAAAATGCCTTGCGGTAAAGCATTCCTTTGTCAAGCTCGTCCAGGTTGTTGGCTATGACATCTTTCGCATGGTTCTTTTTAAGAGCGCACTCATACAGAATCCTGATTTTTTTTGCATGTTCGAAAACTGCCGTCACATTTGGCTCGGGTTTTATGGCCAAATCGCTGTATTGCCTGTGGGCGTCATCATCAAACAGAAGCGTTTGCTTTGTTTTTTGAATATATACCTGAATATACTGCTCGGTAATCTCGTTTTCCTTTTCAAACTCGACCGCATAAAAGAAAGAGCTTTCCAAGACGAGCGAGTCGAGGTCGTCGGGATATGCTATTCGCGCATCGCCGCGCCGGAATTCGATTCCGATTACTTTTTTGCCGAGCGGATGAATGAAAAAAACGCCGGGATAATCATAAGCTCCGAATGAATCCGCATACTTTTTGATTTTGTCACACACAACGCCGTTACAAAAAGCCTCGATATCCGAATCGGAAGCCTCAATATAATAAAGAATCCGCTCCGGTTTGTAGAGCTGATTCCGCTTGTTTATGACCATAAAAATTCCCCGAACTTTTTGAAAGATGACTCATTATATTTCCTTTTCGGCAATTTGTCGAAAAATACATTCCGCCCACGCATTGCGCGGGGAATAGGACGCGGCTGGAAAAACAGCGAATGCCGCGCCGCCATTTTTTTTCAGCGTGCGTCCCTGCCGCCTGGCATCCAGCCGCATCTGTAGCCGTTGAAGACCGCGTTCTGGTACATGAGCGCGAGCTTCGAGAACGTGTACGATTTGAATTCCCTTTGGACGAAATCGTGGTTCATTTTTCGGAGCTTTTCGTTCCGCAGCCGCAGGTTGTCCAGAAAATCCTGCGAGGTCAGCGAGTCCGATTTTTTCGAGTTGCAGAGCGGGCACGCAAGGACGAAATTCCACAGCTTGTCGTCTTTGACGAAACTCCACGGAATGAAATGGTCGACCGCGTTTTCGCCGAGATTTTTTCCGCAGTAGAAGCACTTGGTCTGCCCGAATTCAAAAAGCGTTTTCCTGTACGGATTGAGGTTCTCGCGCTCTGTCGATTTGTCGAGCTTGCTTGCGAGCATGTAGGAATCCTCTTCTTTGTTTATGCCCTCAAGATATTTTATCCACTCGAAATAGTTCACTTTCTCAAAATCGCTTCTGTATTTTGCGAGGACGATGAAGAAATCCCTGCTGATGAAAATTCCATGCCATTTCTTCGGTTTGGAAAAATGATAGAATTTCCAGTCCGTGTCGGCGCAGAACGCACCGAGAACATATTTTGTGACGACCGATTTTTTTATCTTCTCCGAAAGCTCAAGCTGCTGCGCGTTCCGCAGTCCTTCAAATGCGAATTCCGTTTCGTCGATTGAATATCCGTATTTTTCGCAGAAATCGAAGAGAATCCGCTCGATTGCCGATATTTTCCCGTCTGAATTTTCAGGCATCTGCCGTAGTTTGCAGCGAAGAATCAGGTTCCAGTAGATTTCCGCGAACCGGAGCGAAATCGCGTCGAAGCCCAGAAAATATTCTGAATCGCTGTTCAAATCGACGTTGAAAAGGTTGTCCAGAATTGATTTGAAGAAGACGAATTTGTAGGAAGTCGTGCGTTTCGAATTTCCAATCAGCGCGGAATTTATTGAGCGGATGACTTCCCCGTCGGTAATCGGTGAAAACGGAATCAGGTTTTCCTTTGCGTCCCAGCCTGCATTGTTCATAACTGCGTCTTTTTTTTGTCACTTTAAACGAACGTTTTTTGTGCTATCTTCTTTTTGCATATGTAGTCTGTTTTAAATATAATTCAAGTCCATAATCGCTTCGCTCTCTAATGGAAAAGCCTTTTATTTGTTCGATATTTTTAGGATTATCAAACAAATGCTCAATATTTAAAATCATTTTCTGAAAACCTCATAAGTTTTTCTCTCTATTATATCGATTTTTTCTAAAATAATGTAACACAAAAAACGTTCCTTTTTCCGCGCATGTTTATTACTGCGCAGCTTGCGATGTTCCCGTGATTACGCGGCTTTCGGACATCGACGAGGTGAGCGGGAAGGGTGTCTGCCCGTTGTGCGGCGGAAGCACGACATATCTTTCGAGCGACTTGCGCCCGGTGTTCCCGGAGGAGCGGCTTTTGACGGAGCTGCTCCTGAAAAAGGAGCCGTTCTCGCTCGCTAAAAAATCGCTTTGGGCGCAGAACAGCCGCTATTACTCGAACGGAAAATCGAAGTCGTTTCCGTCGAGGACTTTCCTTGAGGCCGACTGCGATGCTCTTTCTGAAAAACTCGCCGAACTGAAAAGCCGGAACGAGAGCGACGAAGTAAAGTCGCTGTTTGAAGCCCAAGTCGACCGTTTTGTCCGCGCCAACAAGACCAGGCTCAACATGCTCATCGAGGAGGCGCATTCGTTCATAAAAAGAGAGGCCGAGAAATTCCCGATTGAGAACATCGTCCTTTCGTTCTCCGGCGGAAAGGATTCCACCGTGACCGCGGACATCGTAACGAAGGCGCTTTCGAATCCGAGCCTAGTCCACATTTTCGGGAACACCACGCTCGAATTTCCGATGACGATTGAGTACGCGAGACGGTTCCGCGAGAACCACCCGTACGCGATTTTCGAGACCGCAATCAACGACGAGCAGGATTTCATGAAGGTCTGCGACGACATCGGCCCGCCCGCGCGCATGATGCGGTGGTGCTGCTCGATGTTCAAGACGGGACCGATAACGCGGACGCTGAACGCGCTCTACAGGAACCAGCAGATTCTCACATTTTATGGAATAAGGCACGCCGAAAGCGTGAGCCGCTCGAAATACAACCGTGTCGAGGACGACAAGGAGTCGGTGAAAATCCAGAAGCAGACGGTCGCCTCTCCAATCATCGACTGGAAGGACATAGACGTGTGGCTCTATATTCTCTCCGAGAAAGTCGATTTCAACGACGCGTACAGGCTCGGCTACGACAGGGTGGGCTGCTGGTGCTGCCCGAACAACAACCAGCGCGCGCAGTTCCTGAGCAGAATCTACATGAAGGAGCGCTCGGCAAACTGGCGCGAATTTCTTGTCTCGTTCGCGAAAAAAATCGGGAAGCCGGACGCGGAAGTCTATGTCGACTCCGGTGCGTGGAAGGCGCGCCAGGGCGGAAACGGACTTCCTGCAAGCGCCGACGTGAAAATCCGCTTCACGAACTGCACGGCGGAGGAACACGCGAAAAACTACGCCCTCGTGCGTCCTTTCGACGACTCTCTGGTGAATCTCTTCGTGCCGTTCGGAAAGGTGAGCCGGGAACTTGGAAGGAAGATTCTGCACGAGGTTTTGGTTCTCGACATCCGCACCAACGTTCCGATTATCTCTCTCCAGCCTTTTGTGGTGGACGGTTTCGAGAACGCCGTGAAAATACGGACGATGAACGTCGCAGACCACGAAGCCTTGCAGAGGCAGATTGCGTATCAAATCAGGAAGTTCAACGCGTGCAGGAAGTGCCTCAAGTGCGAGAGCGTCTGCCGCAGTGGGGCAATCAGCATAACGGCGGACGGGTACAGAATCGACGAGGGAAAATGCGTCCATTGCAAGATGTGCGTGAACCAGGCCGTGCTTGAGAACGGCTGCCTCATGGGAAAATATTTACGGACTAAGGGTGGAATATAAATGAAATTCAGGGCGCATGAAACTTTTTTTATTCGAAAAGGCTGGCTCTCAAAGGGCATGAAATATGTGAAGGACACGGGCGGAGCTGTCTTCATCGACAAGAAGAACAATCCGATGGACGTGCTCGGAATCGGAAGCAACATGGTGAAGAGCCTCCGCTACTGGCTTATGGCGACGGGGCTTACGAGCGAGCCGAGCAGCGGAAAACGAACGCAGTCGCTCACGGAACTCGGAAAAATCGTCTTCAAGAACGACCGCTACATCGAGGAAAACGGGACGCTGCAGCTTATCCATTACAAACTCGCCTCGAACAAGGATAACGCGACGAGCTGGTATTTCTTCTTCAACCGCTTCAACCTGAGCGAATTCTCGCAGGAGGATTTCATAATCGATTTGCAGAAGTTCATCAAGGCTGAAACGAAGGCGGATGAAAAGGAGGTCGGCACTCTCCGCACCCTGAGCGACGATTTTTCGTGCATTCTCGGAACGTACCTCCCGCGCTCCTCTTCCGAAAGCGAAAAATCGTCCCCGGAGAACAACATTTCCTGTCCGCTTTCGGAACTTGCCCTCGTCGCAGTTTCGGACAGAAAGAACGGAATCTACAAGAAGGCGATTCCGTCATCGTCGTCTCTCAATCCGTACATCGCGCTCGCCGTGATTGCGGACGGCTGCGGCGGAAAAAGCGAAATCCGCCTGGACGAGCTTCGGACGGCTGAGAACAGCATCTCCCGCATCTTCAATCTGGACACGATTACTTTGATTGAGGTTCTCCGCAATGCGGAAAAGACTGGCGAGCTGAAAATCATACGAACGGCAGGGCTGGACGTAATCCGCCTCGCGCATCCTGAAAACGACTTTTTGTTCTACGCGGAAAAATTCTACGACTCATTGGCAGAAGAAAAATGAATGACAAAATGATACAGACAGCAGGCAACTTCCAATATTCGGTGAACATCGCCTACGATTTGCATGACGCAGAGAAACTGCGTGCCTTCATCCCGACGTTCTCCAGCATAGAGCTGCTTGAGAAAATCATCGCAAGCACGGAAAAAACAAGCACTTCCCGCGCAAGAATCCTCATCGGAGCGTATGGAAAGGGAAAAAGCCACATCGTCCTCACGATTCTTTCGGTTTTGATGGGGCACGAGCCTTTTTCGGATTTCAGTCACCTCTCGAAAAAACTCTCTGAATTTCCGAAAGTCGAACGGCTCGTCAAAAATTACTACGAAAGCGGAAAAAAACTCCTGCCCGTTTTGATTGGAGGAAGCGGAGCCGGGCTTTCGCAGAGTTTCCTTGTCGCGCTAAAAAACGCTCTTCGCGAGAACGGGCTTTTCGATTTCATGCCGGAGACCAGCTACAAGGCTGCGGTTGTTGCAATCAGAAAATGGCAGAGGGAGTACCCGGATGTCATAAAGAAATTCGAGACCCTCTCCGAAACTACCGCCGACGATTTCGTCTGCTCTCTGGAGGACTTCGACCCCGAAGCCTACCGCAAATTCGAGAAAATCTATCCGTCGCTCACGGCTGGAAGCGTCTTCAACCCGTTTCTCGGCTTCGACGTGGCGGAGCTTTACGAGAGCGTCGCGAAGGAACTTAGGCGTCAAAAGCTTTTCGACGGCCTCTATGTCGTCTACGATGAATTTTCCAAGTATCTTGAATCGAACATCGAAAGCGCAAGCGTGAGCGACACGAAGATGCTTCAAGACTTCGCGGAAAAATGCTGCCGCTCTGGCGAGAACCAGCTCCATCTCCTTCTGATTTCGCACAAGGAAATCTCCAACTACATCGACAAGCTTCCGAAGCAGAAGACAGACGGTTGGCGCGGCATCAGCGAAAGGTTCGAGCACGTCCTCTTGAACAACAATTTCTCGCAGGTCTACGAGATTATCTCAAGCGTGATTCAAAAAGACCCTGTACTCTGGAGCGAATACCAGAAAAATCATTCCTCTGAATTCGCCCGGCTCGAAGAATCCTACAGGAACCACCCGATTTTCGACGGAAGCGAGGATTCCTCTGCCTTCTACGGCTGCTTTCCGCTGCATCCCGTGAGCATGTTCGTCTTGCCGCGGCTTTCAGAGCGCATCGCGCAGAACGAGCGCACCCTTTTCACGTTCCTTTCGTCGGCGGGAAAATCGACCCTGAGCGCGTTCCTTGAGGACTTCGACGAGAGGACTTTTTCGCTGGTAACTCCCGACTTGATTTTCGATTATTTCGAACCGCTTTTCAAAAAGGAAGTCTATTCAGGCGAAATCCACGACACCTACATTCTTTCGTCGCAGATTCTTGAAAAACTAGAGAAAAGCCTGACTCTCGAACGGAAAATCGTAAAGACGCTCTCCCTGATTTACATTCTCGCGCAGTTCGAAAAACTCAAGCCTCTCCAAGAGGAAATCGTGAGAATCTATTCGCTCTCGTACAAAAACGAGGAAATCGAAGCCGCTCTCAAAAATCTTATAGAGAAGGAATTTGTCGTTTACCTTCGGCAGAGCAATTCTTTCTTGAAACTAAAAGAAACGAGCGGAGTCGACATAAAAAAGGCGGTCGGCGACGAAATCGAGCGGCAGAAGCGCAGTTTTTCCCTCGCCCGTGCCTTGAACGAGTTCAATTCCGAATCATTCTTTTATCCGTACCGCTACAACGACGAAAAAGAGATGACCCGCTTTTTCGCGTTCCGCTTCGTCGAGGAGTCTGAGCTTTCGGAACTCGGAAAAATCGAGAACGAAATTTTCGCTGACGGGTACATTTTCGCTGTCCTCCCAAAAAACGCCCCATCTTTTGACGAAAACGAGGCTGAAAATCAGACCCGGAAACTAGTGGAAAAATTGAAGCAGATTTCCAAAAAGGACGCGCGCCTTGTGTTCGTCATTCAGAAAAAAACTGTGGAAATCGAAGACTCTATTCGGCTTTTGAGCGCGGTGCAGTCGTTGAAGGAGAAGGCAGCCGCCGACGAAATCCTCTCCGGCGAATACCAGGTGATTTTGGACGACACGAGAGAAGTCGCAGAATCCTTCATAAGGAATTTCACCCACGCCGAAAAAAAGAGCGCGGTTTTCGTTCAGGACGGCGGAACGAGGACTATAAAAAGACGCGCGGATTTTTCGGAGCTGCTTTCAAAAATCTGCTCTTCAGTCTTCCCCGACGCGCCCGTGATAAACAACGAGGCCATAAACAAGAGCGAAATCACTTCGATTGCGCACAGCAGCCGCAAGAAAATCCTGGCCGGACTCTTGCGCTCTCCGCTTGAAGAGAACCTCGGGCTTTCCGGAAGCGGGCAGGATGTGGCGATGATGAGAAGCTGCCTTCTGCGCACAAAAATCATGAGATGCCGGAATGAGGAAAACTCTCCCGAAAAGCGGTTCTTCATCGATTTGGATTTTACGGACGACTGCTTCAACCTTTCGAGGATGGTCGGCGAAATCAAGAAATTCATCGATTCGTGCAGGGGGGAGAAAAGGAATTTTGAACAGCTCTACAAGATTCTCCTCCTGCCGGAACACAAAATCGGCGCGAGAAAAGGCATAATCCCGATTTTCATCGCCGCGGTGATGAACGAAAGGCGGAAGCAGCTTGTCCTCTATTCAAAGGGAAGGCAGCTCCCATTGAACGCTGAGACGCTCTCTCTTGTGAACGAGAATCCGGGAGATTTTTCCCTTCTTTATTTCAACCTCGACTCCTCGAAAATCGGCTACCTTGCCGCCCTCAAGTCGACATTCTCGCCCAAAACCGAAAATTCCGGCGATTCCAAGAACGATGCGGAGATAGTCGCTCTCGCCATGAAGAACTGGTACCTGTCGCTTCCGAAGTACTCCCGCGAATCCAAGACGGAATACAGCGGATTCATCTCCGCCCTGAAAAACGATTCCGGCGCGCAGGAGCTTCTTTTCTCAGAAATCCCGCAGGCGTTCGCCTCTGAAAAAGCGGATTCTTCACTTGCGGAAAAAGTCGGCTTGGCAAAGCGGAAATACGACAGCCAAATCCCTGAGTTGAAGGAGCGGCTTTCTCGGACTGTCGAAAAAGCCTTCGGAAACGCAAGCTCGTGGTGCTCTTCATTGAATCCCAAAGTCTTCGAGGAAATCTTTCCAGACGGGACCGAGCGGTTCCTCCGCTTTTTCAAAAACGAGGATTCCGAAAGCAGCATATATATAGAAGAAATTGCCCGGATTGCGACGGGTTTGGGAATCGGCGACTGGTCGGACGACTGTGAAAAGCGTTTTGAGGACCGTCTTGTGTCCTGGAAAAACACGGCGGAAGGTTTTTCAAAAAAATCGTCAGCAAATTCCTTTGAGGAATCAGGGATGGCCGGTGGCAGTGGCGGAAATTCATATTCGGTTTCGTTTCCGTCGGAGGGCGGAAAATCGGTTGTCCGCAGGTTCGAGAAAGTTGCCGAATCTCCGCGCGCAAGGATTTTGTACAACAAGCTCACGGACGCGCTCGAAACAATGGGCTATTCGATGAGCGAGCCTGAAAAACGGCAGGTTTTGATGAACGTCCTGCAAAAAATGTGCGGAGGTGAAGAATGACGGCATACTTCGACAATGCGGCCACGACTTTTCCAAAGCCTCAAGTAGTCTACGACTTCATGGACTCTTTCTACCGCGAGCATGGCGGAAACGCGGGCAGGGGAAGCCACGCGCTTTCTTTGAGCGCGGGGAAACTGATTTCGGAAACCCGAATGCGCCTGCAAACTATTCTGCACTGCCAGAACAAGGAACTTGTTTTTGCACCGACGGCGACAATCGCATTGAACATGATTCTGCAGGGGCTGCTTGCTTCGACTCCGCTTGCTTCGACTCCGCTCAGCAACCGGGGCAGAACTGAGGTCGGTGAGCGAAGTCGAAACGTGGTCGGTGAGCGAAGTCGAAACGCGGACGGTGAGCGAAGTCGAACCGTCTACATCTCGCCCTTCGAACACAACGCCGTCACAAGAGTGCTCCATCATTTTGAGCAGAATGGAAGCATAAAAGTGAATGTCTTGCCAATTCAAAGCAACCTTTCCTACGACCTCGCCGAAATCGAGAGCCTCTTCAAAAAAGAAAAGCCCGACTTGCTCGTGATGAGCCACGCAAGCAACGTGGTGGGGCTTGTTCAGCCCGCGGAAAAATTGTGCGCCCTTGCGAAAAAGTTTTGCTGCGTGACCGTGCTCGACATGGCGCAGACGGCAGGACTTGTTGATTTGAACGTCGGCCTTGAGACAATCGACTTTGCGGTCTTCGCCGGCCACAAGACGCTTTACGGCCCCACTGGAATCAGCGGCTTTGCCATGAAGGCGGGCTTTGACCTTCCTCCGGTGTTGTTCGGCGGAACCGGCTATGAAAGCGCGAACCAGGAAATGCCTCGCGACCTTCCGCAGCGCTACGAGATGGGAACCCTGAACATCTCTGGAATCGCGGGCTTGTACGCGGCGACGGAATGGATTTTGGAAACCGGTGTCGAGACCTTGTGGAAGAAGGAGCAGGAGCACAGAAAACGCCTGCTTGAGATTTTGGGAAAATACGATTTTGTGAAGCTTGTCGGTTCGACTCCGCTCAGCAGCCACGAAGAATTTCAACATGTAGGCATTGTGTCTGTTCTGATAGAAGGACTTCCGAGCGACACGGCGGCAAGCGTTTTTTCCGAGCGGAACATCGCCGTCCGGTCAGGCTTGCAGTGCGCGCCGCTCGCCCACAAGACGCTCGGCACGTTCCCCGCAGGCACGGTGCGTTTTTCCACCGGGTATTTCACGGGGGAAGAGGATTTTGGGGAGCTGGAGATGGCGATGGAGTATTTGAAGGGGAATTTGTAGGAGAGGAAAATATGAAAAAATATCTTGAATTGATGTTCAATTTTAATTTTTCAGAATTAAAACAAATACTCGGCAATGACATTGTTGAAAATCTCAATGAATGGGATATTTCATCAGAAGAAAAATGGTCACGGAAGAAAATTATCGAGATGATTGATTGTCTTTACGGAGTAAATCTTTTGCGCGACAAAAAAATCATAGAACGAATTCTTCGCGCTATGCCAATAAACGATTTGACGAATTTGTGCCGACGATTTTGCCAGAGCCTTTTGGAGCAAAACCCAGACTCAATTTGCTCGGAAATATCTGGCAACTGGGGAAACAACGATTCTTCCCGCAGAGTTCTTTCAGAATTGGGAGTTGATGAAAATATTTTTGAGATACAGAAGAAGAATGAAGTTGCCGTAACGACTGTTGTTGATTCTCCTGAGCGATTTTACGAACTTTTGGATTACCAGTTCTACATAAAGCAGCAGGCTCTGCATATTTTGAATTCAGAAAATCAACTTGCTCGATTTTTGATTCACATGCCAACAGGAACAGGCAAGACAAAAACTTCAATGCACATAATCACAAATTATTTGAACTTTACTCTAAAAAAGCAGGGACTTGTGATTTGGGTCGCTCATACGACGGAACTTCTGCAACAAGCCTATGAAACATTCGTAACAACATGGACGCATCTTGGTGACGGTGAGATAAACGCCTATCGAATCTGGGCAGATAATTCGATTGAAGATTCAGATATTCAGTTGAATGGAATTATGTTTTGTGGAATACAAAAATTAATTGTACTTTCAAAATCAGATGAAAAACTTTTCAACCGTCTTGTGTTGGATTGCAGACTCTTTGTTTTTGATGAGGCTCACAAAGCCGCCGCAACAGAAACTAGAAAAATCGTAGAAGCCTTCATGACAAAAAAGCAGGGGATGGAAAACCGTTTTTTGATGGGGCTTACGGCGACTCCTGGACGTACAACGGATTATTCTGACGACAACAAAAAATTTTCAAACATGTTCGACGACAACATAATCTCAATCGACACGAATTTGATTGCAAAAATGAACATGGGGCGGATAGAAGCCTTGAATACGTCTGTTGATGAAAATGTCATCAAATATTTTCAAAAGCGAAAAATCCTTTCGAAAATGATTAAAAAAACGCTTGAGTATCAAAGTAAATTTTCAGTTGAGGAACTGAAAATCCTTAATCAGTCTGTATCAGCAGAAAAAGATTATTCTGCAAAGCAACTGGAAATTCTTGCCCGAAGCAAAGAGAGAAACAAGAAAATCATGATGGAACTTCGTATTTTGCAGTCAGAGCAAAAGCCTACTATTGTTTTTGCCTGTTCAGTTTTACATGCAAAAATGCTTTCCGCAATGCTTACCCTTGAAGAAATTCCGAATGCTCTCGTAATCGGCGAAATGTCTTCTTTCGATAGAAAGCGGGCAATAGATTCATTCAAAGACAGAAAAAATCCCTGCAACATAATCATCAATTGCGATGTGCTTACGACAGGCTTCGATTCCACAAACATTCAGTGCGTATTCATAACACGCCCTACAAAATCAATCGTGCTTTACAGTCAGATGCTAGGGCGTGGTCTTCGCGGTCCGATGATGGGCGGGCAGGAAGAATGTCTTTTGCTTGACGTGAAGGACAATCTTGAATCATTCGACAACGAAAAGGCTTTTTCGTATTTCGATTCATATTGGAACAAATAACACCTAAGGAGGAAAAAAATGGGTGCAAGTATTGTTGATATAAAGAACATGGGTGATGCCCTTAGAAGTTCTGGCTACAAAGACATTGAAAGCGCAGTCTCCGAGATTATCGACAACTCGGTTGAGGCAAATGCTAAAAATGTTTTTGTTATTCTCAAAGACAAGGTTAATCCGACTTCTGGCAAAAAGAATATTTGTGAAATCGCCTTTCTTGATGACGGTTGCGGAATGGATAATGAAATTTTGGGAAAATGTCTTGGGCTTGGTGTTTCGACAAGACGCGAAAGAAAAGGTATGGGGCGCTTTGGTGTTGGACTTCCTCAGGCTTCTCTTTACGCTTGTCCAGAAGTGTATGTTTACTCATGGCAGAATGGCATAGAGAACGCAAAATGCGTTTATCTTGACATCAACAAAGTCAAAGAAGGCGTACAGAAAGAGATTCCTGACCCAAAGGCTGAGCCACTGCCGAAAGATTATGCCGATTACATTCATTTCAAGGATTTGTATGAGCAGCATGATTTTTCAAAGAACGGGACGCTTGTTATTTGGAAAAACTGTGACCGTGTTCAGCCAAAGACGATTTCTGCACTGAAAGAACGTCTTGAATTTTCGATTGGACAGAAATTCCGTTATTTTATCCACGACAAAAAGTGCTCGATAAAAATCTTCAACAATTCAAACAAGGACACTTATTCCACTGTATTTCCAAACGACCCGCTTTTCTTGATGGACGATAACTTCGCTCTTGGGAATCCAGACAAGCCGAAAGAGCTGTTCGAGCGCGGTAAAGGTGAAAACTTGGAGCCGATTTTTGAGCCGTATAATGACAAAATTAAAAAGTGTTCTGAGCATATTATTCCGGTTAAGTTCATTAATAAAAAGGGACTTCAAGCAGAATCAAATGTTATTGTTCGTTTTTCGATTGTAAAGAGTTGCTTTTATGATAAGACAGCCTTTCCTACAGGAAATCCTGGCGACGCACCTATTGGAAAATATGCAAAAAAAATGGAAGGTATTTCTATCATTCGTGCTGGTCGTGAAATTGATTTTGGACAATTCGATTTTTATGACAATGAAAACAAGCCTACAGATAGATGGTGGGGATGTGAGATTCTGTTTAATCCAGAATTGGACGAAATTTTTGGCGTTTCAAACAACAAGCAGCATGTTGAGCTAAGACAACAGAGTGACAACAGCGACTATGAGGAAGTTTCAATTTGGGATCTTCTCAAAGATATGGTAAAAGGAACTATTGGCCAAATGCGTTCTACGAACAAATCAAAACAAGAGGGCGTTAGGTCAATGTCAGAGCCACGTCTTAATATAACGAGCACAATTGTTGGCAATGTTGAAACTGACGAAGATGATGGCGAAAAAAAAGAAACAGAATGCATAAGAGAGGCAACAGCCCCCAATGTTCTTGAGGCAAAAGGAAAAGTCTTTCTTGAAAATCTTGGAATAGATTCTCCATCACAGGAAGAAATTCGACAATTCTTGAATAGCTATGTTTACTTCGACTATACAAGCAAAAACAAGTCGAAAGATGACGCTCCTTTTGATTGTCATTCAGATTGTGGCAATCTTATCATTTCAATAAATAAGGCTCACAAATTCTACACAGAATTTTTAGAGAGAATTTATGAAAAAGACGATGCTGCAAAAATTTCTTTTGAGCTTTTTCTTGCTGCGTTTTATTGTGCTGTTGATAAGACAAACTCTTATCAAGCCGAAGAAAATGATAAATTGATTTCTCGGTGGAAACAGCGGTTGTCAGCATACATTGACGAACAACTTAATCCAACGAAAGGCTGATTATGTCGCTTCTTTGCTCAGATGAAATTTTGAACGCAATTTACTCTGAACTCCAATCCGCGCAAAATTCTGTGCGGATTGTGAGCGCATATTGCAAAAAACAGGTACTTGAAAAACTTGATTCACATATCAGCAATTCTGTTTCAAAAAAGCAGCTCTTGTTGCGTTTTCGTCTGGCAGACATTCTGCACGGAAGCACGGATTTTGAAATCCTTGATTACTGCGCTCAAAACAAATGGCAAGTTTTTATCCGCTTTGATTTGCACGCAAAGACTTACATCATCGACAATGTGCGGGGAATTGTGGGCAGCGCAAATATGACAGCTTCCGGCTTGAACCTAAAAGAGAACGGAAATTACGAAATGGCTGCTGTTGTTCCGCTTGAAAATAGCGACATTGCAAAAATTGATAATCTTTTCAATGAAGCTGTTTTGATAACTCCCGCGATTCTGGCAAAAATGAAAAATGAGCTGGAAAACTCGAAAATAGATTCGCAAAATGGTGGAAAACAATCTTGGTCATCAGCAATTCTGGATTTGTTTGTTCCAACGATAAGCACTTTGTTTTCACACGAATTACCAGAATCAAAAGAGCTTCCTTCTCAAAAAGGGGAATATATTCAATTCTTGGATTGTAGATTCAATGGAGATTTATCTGAGTTAAAAGAAAAATTCAGATGGTGTAATGCTTACATGTGGCTTTTGCAGGTTCTTAGAAAAAATGATTGTTGTATGTATTTTGGACAACTTTCTGCGGAACTTCACAATACTCTTGTTTCAGACCCCAAACCGTTTAGAAAAGATGTGAAAATCAGACTTTCAAATTTGCTTGGCTGGTGTGAAAACTTGAGTATGCCGGAAATCAAAATTGACATTCCAAACCACTCGCAACGCATCCGACTGACCTAAAATCCACCGGACTCAAAGAGATTCATCTCCCCCTCTACGAATCCGAGTATCTCCCCGTACGCCTCGACAAGCGCGATTTCCGTGAAGCGGGCGTTTGCGGGGCTGGTGCTCGGGAGGCAGGCGGAGCCGACTTTGTATTGCGTCTCGTATCGTGCGCAGTGCTTTTTCCAGAGCGCGAACGATGTCTTTCCGGTGCAGAAGACGCGTTCGATTTTTGCGTTCCCGAAAATCTCTGAGAAGTCGTTGGGGACGGCGTTTTTTATCGACGAGTCGGAGGCTCCGCTTATCTCGCATTCCTTGAGAACGTCCCACAGCGCGATTTTGTGCCGGAGGAGGAACTCCCGCCGCTCGGCGATTGCCTTTTCCTTATCGGGGCTTCCGTTTCCGACCGAGAACTGTTCGCCGAAAAGGGCAGGCATGATTTTCCAGAACCGGTTCTGCGGGTGCATGTAGAAGAATCCCGCCTCGCGGCTTTTCGGGGACGGCATCGTGCCTAGAATCAGGATTCGGCTCTCCGCGTTCCAGACGGGCGCGATTCCGTGCGTGACAGTCATTATTCCGCTCATCGTTCTATTCTACCGTTTCTGCCGTTTTCCGTGGGAGCCATCGGGGAAAATGTGCGTTTTTTGCGGAATTTTTTCCTGTTTTCGGAGAATCCGCATATAATTGAGCCTTCGCAAAAGGCTCCGTCCGAAGAAGACGGTTGATTTTAGGTTTTGTCATGTGAACAGTTTTCATAAGAAAGCATGTTTTCGCATCCATGTATTTGGCGTGCGCAGATTCCGAACAAAATCCGGACGCAGCCTCGCAAAGACGGGGGAGAAAATGGAAAAAATCGTAAAAATCAAAAATAATGTGAAGGAATTGCCCTCTGTGCGTCTATATTACTTTATATAAAATTTTTCATCTTCTATTTTTAACAGGGGTAATTATGATAAAAAGACTTTTAGTTATGATACTTAAATTGTTTGTTTTTGGCTGCATTGTGCTTTATACATTATTTTTCCTGAATAAACTTTTTGACTTAGAGGTAAATGCTCCGGCGATTAACAATTTTCTGGCCGCAATTGCCGCTATACCAATTCCCGGAGTGGGAAAAGTTGGCGGCATTGTTATACTCGTTGTCGGCGCGCTTACATTATCAGGTGCTTTCGATGAATAATGGACTCTTAACACTCCAAACCGTCTGTCATTGCGGGGCTTAATCATGTTTTTTTACAGCCAGATTCTCGTAATGGCAGATTTTTTCAAAAATCATAAAAAAAATTTAACGATTCAAAATTCCTACAGTATGTTATCAGTGTAAATAATCAAAACTAAAACCTAATTGCATTTGGAGGCAAATATGGAAATTTCAACAAACGAATGGAATTCTTACATCGAATCAATGAAAAACGCTCTTGCAGAAAAGGCGTACTGGCAGGAAGAGCTTGATGCTTGCCTTGACATGGCAGAAGACGCAAAAAATGGCGATGAAGATGCTCTCCTTGACCTTGCCGTTTACAAAATGGATCATGGCATTGATTTTGAAGAAAGCCTTTCTTTCGTTGATGAAAAAGCTGGTCAGGGAGATGTTTACGCGCTCACACGACTTGGATTCCTCTACTGCACGGGCGTGTCTAATTCCTTCGATGATTCAAAAAAGAGCCTCATCGAAATTGACGATGCCACGAACGAAGAAAAATCCAACTCATACTTTGAAAAAGCTAGTGAACTTGGCGGCGTGCGTGCAATGGCAGCTCTGGTAAACCACATTTGGGTTTACCGCAATCAGGATTCAGATGATTCTGAAAGTGAAGATGATTCAGTTCATCTTACGGCAGAAGATTTTGTCAAAGCCGAAAAACTTGCATTGAAAGCCATCGACATCTACGAAAATCAAAAAGAAAAATGTGATGTTCCTGATTCAATCATCGCACTTCTCATGGGCTGGCTTTCTGATTTGTATGCCTCAAAAAATCCTCTTTCACCGATTTTCAGCCAAGAAAAAGCCGAATACTGGAAAAATCGTTCCGACAAACTCTCTCAGGAGCTGAAAGAAAGCTCTGAAGAAATTCAGCAGTAGTTTTGCTTGCTGGCAGCTAAAGAATGAATTAAAATATTCTCTGTTTATCACACCGATTGCTGATGCGGTAGTCGGTGTGTTTTTGTGTGTCAGGAAAATAAAGATGCCAATAAAAAATGTATGCAAAAGATTTCATTTGCTGGGCTAAAACATTTCAAAAAGATGAACGCTCAATTTAAGGACTACCTTTAATACTTTCAGCTGAAATATATGGATTTGGTTTTCCGCTTGCGTGTGATTTTCTAAAAGAACTTGGATTTTAAAACTTTGGCTTATTGGAAGCGGAGATTTGTATCTGAATAAAAAAATAAGGAGCGAGTCATGACAAAAGACGAACTTTCCGAAAAGATTTCATCTTTTATCATTGCTGAAATCGAAAAGAAATACAAAGGTCAACTCATTCAGAAAATGTTTTTCGAGATGTGCCCGTATTACAACAAGGGCGAAAATGGCGAGTGGGAAGACTGGATTGAGTTTCGTGCCATCGTTACAAGCAAGGCTGAAGTTGAGCGCGTGATTGAAAAATACGTCAAAAGCGGAGAAAGCCGTGAAGACGCGATTTCGATAAGCGAATCGAGCGGAGAATACGACACGGAAGACTGGAAAAACCACGTTAGGTTTAATTTTCAGGAAAAAGAATACGGTATCGAATACTGGGAATGGTCGGACAAGATTGATGCGTGCAAAGGCGCTGTAAAAAAGATAATGGCGCACAAGTTCACATCGTTTACAAAGACAAGCGACTTCAAGGCAGATGACGAACTTTGGATTAATGATTAAAGAAAGGAGAGAGTTATGGCAAACAGGAGTTATCTTTATTCATTGGACGTTTTTCCGAATTACTTGAAGCCGCGTGCAATAGGGCTTTCGGAAAGCGAATACAATATCCCGCTGATTTACCGCATTCTCGTTAGTTCTGCCCCGCAAGCTACCGAGTCCATTTTGTTTTCTGGGCAAGGAAAAATCGCGATTACGGCTGATTATGACGGCGGAGTCAGAAAGCTCGAAGAGTTCTTTTCAAAACTTCCACAAGAATACAAAGAGAAAGCCGACAACGTTATAAAATTCTTGAAAGATTACAAAAACAGGCAGCTTTACATTCATCTTGAGTGCGCTGAAATCTTTGCAATGGAAGCCGAAAGCGACGACGAACTTGAGAAAAAGAACGCCGAACTGGTTGAAGAGATAAAAAACATCGATGAAGAAATCAAAAAGGCTCTAAAGCGCATTCACTACGACGGCGACACTTTTGATGTGCGTGAGATTGAAGCGAAATATTGGACGAACACGCTCTATTTTATGCCTGACTCAGAAGATAACGTCAAGGAAGATGAAGAGCCAAAGCCAAATGCAAAGCTCGAACCAGAACAAGCGCACAATGAAGCAAAATCCGATGATATTGAATCATATTTGGCAGAACCAGAATACCACCAGTATGGCTACGGCGGCGGCTTTTTTGCGCTCATCATAAAAGAAGGCGAAAAGGTTGCGCTTCCGCTTGAGCCAGAAAAAATGTTCGAGGAACGCGAGTATCGGCTTTTTGTTTTGAGCAAGGACGATGAAAAACTCGGAGAAATCGAGTATCACCGCGCGATTGAGCTGATTCGGAAGTTTGCCTATTTTGAAACGACGGACAAAGTTGATGGTTTTGACTGCCTGTTCTTTCAGAATCCGCCCGAAAAAGAGTTTTTGCTCCAGATTTTAAAAGAAGCCCAAACAGAAAATGCCTCAGCAGAAATCACTGAACCTGTTGCCCCGCAAAATCCAAGAATCACAAGAACGCTTGTTCACGGCGTTAGACCTACGTATTTTGAAACCGTGCACGTTGAAGGCGATGAAAACAATCCCGCTGGCATTGAGATGGCGCGCACCGTGCTGACAAGAGCGCAAAGCGATGCCGCGATGGATTTTGTTTTTAGCGAAAGCACTCAGATTGATACCGATGAGGACGACGAAGTCTTTCCGATTGACTCCTTCAGCTTTTATTGGGCAATTCAGTATTGCAACGCGCTCAGCATCACCTGCGCGCTTGAGCCGTGCTATTCGATTGACGGCGAGACAAACCCGCGAAAATGGGGATCTGCGCCGTATTCCGAATACAATTCGTACACAGAGAAAGTGAACAGCGATTATGAAAATGAAGAAAAATATAAGCGCATTGT
This sequence comes from Treponema saccharophilum DSM 2985, assembly GCF_000255555.1. Lineage (GTDB taxonomy): Bacteria > Spirochaetota > Spirochaetia > Treponematales > Treponemataceae > Treponema_D > Treponema_D saccharophilum. The sequence goes on along the minus strand of NZ_AGRW01000047.1, from coordinate 122,944 downwards.
CTTCAATCCGAACGCGAACGGCTGGAGACTTCCCACGCTCGACGAATGTAAGAGAGCGGCAAAAACCGACGGAATACAAAAAGACACGATTGCAGAACTTGGTCTTCTGTTGTGGGTATGGAGAGATGATATTCCAAGCCACAGCGCGATTATTTCAAGCAACTGGAACAAGGAAGATTTGACCGCGCCCTTTGCTTCGCCCGAAGTTGCGACCCCGCAATATTCAATCCGCATTTGCCGAAACGGCGGAACAGTTTTGCCAGAAACTGTCTACTACGATTGGCGAAAAGCTAAAGAAGAGGCTGAAGAATACGAAGAAGAAGCGGAAAGTTATGACGAAAACTTCAACAAAGAGGCTCTTGAGAGAAGGGCTGAGGAGTTCTATCAATCATACAAAACACAGAAGAGCGAGCGTGCCGAAAAAAAACAAAGCAAAATAAAGTGGAGCGATATTCTGCTTCCGATTTTGATTGTCATTGTGGGAATAATTTTGTTCGCGCTCACGCACAGCAGAGTTGTTTTCTATTTTGTCGCCTTCTTGTTCTTCATTTTCAGCAAAAACAGAGAAGACAGAAAATCCTCTGCATCTTCAAATGACAGCAATCCTTATGATTATTGGACTTCAAAGACAAAAAATCTTGAAGTTGTAAAAGAAAGCGATGAGCAAGAAACACCAGATTACGCAGGCTGGTGGAACTATAAAAGCGACGGCATGAACGATTTTCAGCACAATCAAGACTCTTCTGTCAAATCAAACGATGAAAGCGAAAACGGCAACGTCGGAAAGTACACGCACGAACAGGCGAAATGGATTTTGCAGCGCATTCACGACACAGACGGAGCGGAGACGATTCGCATAAAGACAGCCGTAAAAGGCACACCGCTTCCTCTCACCGCGAGCAAGTTCGGCGGGCTTCCGTATTGGGAGCGAACAAACGAGTACCCGAAGAGCGAAAACGGAGAACCGCTTTATCTTTTGGCGCAGATTAACTTTGCAGACGTTCCGCATTTGCCTGATTTTCCTGAAAAGGGGCTTTTGCAGATTTTTGTGCAGGCGGGCGACACTTGGGGATTAGATTTTAAGGACGAAAAGCAAAAAAACTGGCGCATCGTCTATCACAAGACAATCTCTTCAATCATGGCAATGAGCGAGGCGGATTTGCGTGCAATGGGCGTAAAAACTGCGTCAGACGAAAAAGACGAAGATGAATATCTCCCGTTTGAAAAAGAATATGCGCTTTCGTTTGAAAAGCAACTCACGTTTGTTCACCCCAACTGCGACGACCAGTTCGACGACACGGTGCAGGCTATCGCACAAGAGCTTGGCTTCCCTGTGTTCGACGGAGGCGCGCTCGACTGGTTTGAAGAGGACGATTACAACGCGTTCTGTGTGGGCGAAGATTACGCACAGCACCAGATTGGCGGCTTTCCTAACTTCACGCAAAACGACGTGCGCAGAGTGGGCGACGTGCTTTTGTTCCAGATGGACAGCGAAATGGGCAACGGCGAGGACGGAAAAAGCAAGGACTGGGAAATCCTTTGGGGAGATTGCGGAATTGCGAACTTCTTTATCAGCCGGGCAGATTTGAAGAACCTTGATTTTTCAAACGTGCTTTACAACTGGGACTGCTACTGATTGAAAAAATCCTGTCATGCTGAACTCGTTTCAGCATCTGCGTGAATTGAGCGTAGTCGAAGCACACAACAAAAAGGAAAAGGAAATGAAGAAGATTATTTTTATCTTGCTTGCTTTGTTTTGCGCGCTCTGTGCGTTTGCAAAAGAATATCGCGGAATGTACGTCAATTCCCGAGAGGGGCTGAACATCAGAAAATCGCCGAGCTTGAGCGCAGAAAAAATCGGTGCGCTAAAAGGTGCGCTAAAATACGGCGAATACATCGGCGTGGTGGAAGAAGGCGAAATCGTGACAATCGACGGAATAAAAGCGCCATGGACAAAAATCCTCATCGATTACGACGGATTTGAGGAAGATAATTTCAGAAACTACGGCTGGGTTTTCGGCGGATATTTGCAGAAAGAATGCCCGATGAGCGAAAAAGAAATAATCTCTTATCTAAAAAAGCTCAGCGTTGAAAACGAGGATTACCTTTTCAGCAACTATTTTCCAAAAAATCCTGCCATTAACTATATGAAAAATCCTAGCGCATACTTTGAGCTTGACGGCGCGGAATGGCAAAAGCCGAACACTGAGTTTTCGCGGGCGCTTCCGAACTATGCCTGCAAATATTGGGAGTATGAAACAGAGAACGAAGTCGTTGCCGTGCGCGACTGCTTTATGTATTTTGCCCCTGCTGGACCAGCGGCCTACGGTTGGCTTCGCTTTGTGAAGGCCGGCACAACGTTCAAGGTAAAAGGAGTGTCGAGCTGGGGAATCGAGGACGGCACTCTCTTTCCGATTTACAGGATTGACGATAACGAGTATATCCGCGGAATCGACTTTACGGGCGCAAATTGCGTTTCAAAGGCAAGCGACGGCAAGGGAGGATTCCACACGCTCGTCTATCAGCAGGTTCTGGAAAATCTTTCGCTTGATGATGTCAACGACTTTTATAAATGGTCGGAAGAAAAACTTTCCACGAGTGAGCAGCTTGAAAAATATTTCAGCTACGAGCTGACATATGAGGGCAAATATCTTCGTGGCGGCTTTGGCGTGAAGTTTGCCGAGTACACAGACCCAAAAGGCAAGAAATACAGAGTGAACCTCAATGGAAAAGCAAGTAGATACAAACTCCTTTATCCCCTCAATATGAATAAACCCGTGCCGATTATCCAAAAAGAATGGTTTAGAGGCGGAATGGGCGGCGGTGCACATTATACGGAGCTTTATTCGCTTGATACATTCGCGCAGCTAAAAAAGATTTGCGAATATGGCTACTTGAGCGTAGACGCGGGCTTTGACGGAATGGCGTATCATTACTTTACAAAAAACGGCGTGGTAACCTATGAGTATCAGACTGACGAAACGGGCAAAGTTGAAACGAACAGGCAGGAAGCGTTTCGGCAAACAGACAGTTCTCCTTATGCGTTTTTCAGTGAAGATGAAGCACTGTGCGAGCCGCAGGGAAAAAGCCAGAGTCTGAAAGTGGGACAGTATGTAAATCCTATCTGCCGCCTTAAAATGCGACAGTCCCCTGACATTTCTTCGAGGACACTCCATCTTTTAAGGCCTGGGACACTTCTAAAAATTGTCAAAGTTGGCGACAGAGAAACAATCGACGGACTGAGCGCAAATTGGGTAAAAGTGGAGCCTGTCAACGATGACAAGTCAGTGGAAGGCTATGTCATCAAGGATTGGCTTCCCGCCGAGGCGACTGCCGCCTGGGTCTTCGGCGCGTATTTGGAATAGGAGGGAGAAATTATGAGTAAGAAAACAATTTTGTTTTTGACCGTTGGTTTGCTTTGTGCAATGACGTTTGCAGCAGGCAAAGAGAAAAAAGGAGCGAAGGCGGCAAAGCCGAAGACGCTCGTAGAGCAAGGGCTTTCGCTCATCTCGCTGATGAAAGAGAAAGCGGAAAACAAGAAACTCATCAATCTGTATTCAGGAAGCGATGAGCTGAACAACATAATTCAGGAAATCGCCTCGCAGGACGTTTCCAAGCAGAGCGCAGTTTATCGCTTGAGCGGGGATTTTTCCTTTTTGTTCGGCTTGATGACTATGGAGTTCGATTCGGCGGATATGCAGTTTTCGAGCGAGCTAAAAGAAGAAGTTGCGAAGAGATTTCTTTCATCGATTCCGTCGATATGGAATGCAAAGACCGCTGGAGCTACACCGCTTGCGGCTGCAAGCCTTTTGACCTGCACAAAGGCTTTTGTCAGCAAGGAGCTTTCACAAGATTGCATTTTCCTCTACGAGTTCCCTGATGCGTATCCTGTGGCGGTCTGCTTTTTGCGCGGGGAAGACAACGCAGTTATGGCGACCTCTACAATCATCGTCGACAAAGATTTCATCAAATGGCTCCAAGACTTTTTGAAAGAATACGACGTTATGACAATCAAAAAAATCCAATAATCTTCCTCAAAGAAAGTCGGGCGAGCCTTCCACAAAGTTGGGCATCCGCATTTGCTGAGCAAAACCGAAGCACAGATTCCAAATCAAGTTCGGAATGACAACTTGGCTTCGGAATGACATTCATTCTGTCATGCTGAACTCGTTTCAGCATCTGCGGTTGCAGATTCCGAAATAAATTCGGAATGACAACCCGCGCGTCATGCTGAACTCGTTTCAGCATCCGCTGTTCCCTGAGCGTAGTCGAAGGGAGTTGAAGCACAGACCCCGAAACAAGTTCGGGGTGACAGAATATCTTTAGAACTCAGGAAGATAATCTACAAATTCGGCATCTCCGTCTTCTTCAAAGCGCAAGGCGTCTGCGTCGAATCTGTATTTTTGAGTAATCGTGAACGGGTTTTCTTTTTCCCCTGTTTCCAAATTCCGACTCCAATAGCCGTAGTTGAAAACCTCAAGAAACTCTGGCTCTCCTGTTGTTTCAGACATTTCCAAACGGTACGAGTTGTTCATCTCAGCACATTCTTCCTGTGAACCGCCGAATCTGCCAAGAGAAAACGCCGTGCCGTTATCGCGAACTGCGTAAATAGCATAAATCGAGTAGTCATCGTCCCAAGAAAATGGATAATACTCAAAGACGCAAAGATAAGATTCGGTTCCTTTTAGGTAAAATTGCTCAAACTGAGTCATAGAGAGCCAGTAGCGATTATTGCCCAACGAAATTGGCTCGCTTTCAAAATGCATTTCGTTTTCGACAAAGCCTGTATCGAGTTTTCGCATTTTCTCTTTTTTGAAATCGTACTCATACAAATCCGCAAAATATTCGCTCTCATTTGTGTAAATATAATTTATGTATTTGTAATTGACAAACAGCTTGATTGTATCCGTTTTTGCACTATTTCCCCAATGCGCTCCCATAGGAAGCTCGCCGTGACACAAAGCAGAACCGCCAACAATGCCGACTTTGTCTTTAAAGCGAACAAGATAATAATTGTAGCGAGTATAATATTTTTCTGTGCTTTCGCTCTTGTACTCATCGTACTCAAAAAGGCTGTTGTATGGCTGTTTGCCATATCTGTCGCTAAGCAATTCCATAATTTCCACTTCGTCAGCAGGATTAAGAAGAGCCTTTGTGCCGTCTGGCAGGAACATCTCGCTCTGGCGCACAACAATCGCTTTTTCTGATTGACCAAATTCTCTCTGCGTGAGCAAAATCGTCGACTTGTCTTCTGCCATATCAGTCAAGACTTCTGCCTCGCGCTCGCGTTCCTCTTGAGTCTGCCCAAGATATTCCTCACACTGAGCAGCCAGCGTCGGAACGTCATAACGACAAAGAACAAGCATTTCCTTGATTGCGTCGTTCTGGCAATTGTCGATGTAATCGATGATTGAGCGGCCTTCGTTATCATTTTGTTTCAGATCAAGAAAAGTGTCATAATACTTCATCTTTTCATAAAAATACTTTACAGCTTCAATGTTCTCGGCTTTTACGGCAAGCATAAGGCACGAACGCCCTTCGCTGTCGTAGGCTCTCATATCGCCTTGGTCGAACCAACTCAAAATCAGCTCGTTTGCAAAAGGAATCAAAAGATGAAGAGGATTCGTCGTGTTTGGAGTCAAGCCAGCAACATCTTGGAATTTTGGCAAAACCAAAGAGACAATGTCATCGTCCAAATCCGCAGTTTGCAATTTGTCGCCGAAGCGCTCAAGAAGCGGAGGAAGTCGTTTAACAGCCTCTTCGTTTGAAAAGTGTTCAAATTCGTACTTGAACAAAATCTTTGCGTTTTCGTCGCCGTCAAGAGCAAGGTTCACGGTTTTGTCAAAGATTTCAGTGTTCAGCGTTACGAATGACAGCGGAATCCAGCCAGTTTTTTCTGCGTTGTCTTCGTCTTTGAACTTGACTTTCAGATGTTCGCCCGACTGCTCGATAATTGTGAGTTTTGTGTAAACAGGCACTTTTGAAGCAATTTGCTCCGTTTCCTCTGCGTCTGAATAAACAGGAGCTGGGAAATTTGGGAACACCACGCAGTCAGCGATTGGCGATGTGTTTTGAGTTTTTTGTTTGCAACTTGCAAGGAAAAGCGCCAAAAGCAAAATAGTTGTTACTCTAAAAAACTTTCTCATAATCGAAGCATAGCATAATAAGCATTTTATTAAATGGTTTTAAGACTTCATTTTCTTTGTGTTTGAAATATTCATCGTTTTTGCATATTGTCGAGCGCCAACGAAAAAAGTGTGTTTTGCTGGAACGACAGCGATGAAACGCCTTCCGAAATCGAGGAGATTGTTTTGAGCATCTGGTCAAACGAATTTTACAATTTTGTGAAATTTTGGCAAAAAATAAAAACTCCTATATATTTTCTGAAAATGGACTAAAGGAGAAACAGAAAAATGTCTAACAGATGCTATCTTTACTCGCTGAACACACTTCCCGGCGAAAGCGGAATGAAAGCAATAGGGCTTTCGGAGTGTGAATATGAAATCCCGCTCATTTACAGAATCCTCGTGAGCGCGAATCCCCAAGCAACAAAATCGATTATCTTTGAAAGCGAAGAGAATATCGCGATTACGGCAGATTACGAGGGCGGTGTTCGTGCTCTTGAAGCGTTTGCGCAAAAGCTTGGCGACGAAGATTGCGAAGAGGAAAGCAGCAAGATTTTTAAAATCATCGACTTTTTGAAAGATGAGCAAAACGCACAAAAATACATTCACATTGAGTGCGGTGAAATCTTCGAGATGGCTGATGATTTTGAGGAGTACGCCGATGAGATGGATTTTCTCAAGGCGATGAACGAGAGATTTCTTGAAGAGATTTCGCATATCGATTCGCTCATCGACCACGCTGTTGCTGCGGTTAAGTTGGGAGCAACGAGCGGCTTGGAAACGCTTGGCGAGACTCCGTGGACGAACGAGCTTTTCTGTATGCCAGCCCCGCAAGAGCCTCCTGCGAACAGAGTTCACTACGGAACAGAGGAAGGTCAGCTTTATCTTTATTCGCTGAGCGCGCTCCCAAGCGAAGAGAACGTGAATGTCATCACGCTTTCGAGCTTTTATTCGGCTGTTCCGCTCATTTTCAAAATCCTCGTGAGCCAAAATCCCAAATTAACGGAAACGATTATTAATGAGCGATTTGAAAAAGAGGGCAAGATTGCAATCACGGCGGATTACGAAAAAGGTCTGGAAGAGCTGAAACGCTTTTTTGACAAAGCCTCTTTGCGATTAAAAGAGTACTCAAAAAACTACGAAGGCGAACTTGTGGTGTTCATGACGAAAGTGAACAAGCTGCTTTCGTTCTTGGAAGACAGCCACAACAAGCAGAAATACATTCATCTTGAGTGTGCTGACAGCCTTTACAAAGGTCACGGCGAGGAGAGCCTTGAAGAAAGGACGAGAGCATTCTTGAGCGACTTTGAGTATCTGCCGTTTTTTATTGACCAAGAGATAAAGAGGCTTCAAGAGTTAACATATCTTGAGATGGACGCGCTTGATTTATCTTACCACTGGAGCAATGAGCGGCACGAAAATCTTCTGAAAGACACTTATCACTATACGGACTGCAACGACGAGGAATACGAGGAAGATGATGATGAGGATTTTTACAGCGACGAGGACTTTGAGGAAACCGACACGTGCATAACGGGCACAATCGAAGACGCTTATGCGCACTTTACGACAGTCAGAATCGAGCCTCCGTCGGGAAGTGTGGAAATGCTCAAAACTCCGATAAATCAGGAGCAAAGCAACTGTGCAATGGATTTTGAGTATCAGAAACTAAGTCGTCTTTCGCTCGCTGGAGAGGACAATGTGCTTGATTCGGTGAACTTTTACAATGCGATTATTTATTGCAATGCGCTCAGTATCACGTGCAATCTGGAGCCGTGCTATTCTGTTGACGGTGAAACAAATCCAAAGAAATGGCAGCTTTTTTCTCAAAATCCTGCTCAAAAAAATCCCGAAATCGTTTTTGACAAAGACGCTAACGGCTGGCGACTTCCCACAAAAGAGGAATGGCTTTTCTGCGCAGGCAAGCTCCCGAAAAGTCAGGACTGGCTTGATGATTTGGTTGTTTACAGGAAAAACGCTAAATACCTTTACCTTCAAGTTGCGGATAAAAATGAAAACAAATTCGGGCTTTATGATATGTACGGGCTTGTCTGGGAATGGGTCTGGAGCGAGGAGAACGAAAACGGAGAGCGGCTTTTGCTCGGCGGTTCGTGGAGAAGCACCAAAGAGGAGCTTCTGAGCGAAAAGTGGGCTGAGCCGATGCTTGGCGATTACGACTTTGGCTTCCGCATTTGCCGAAACGCTGGCACGGAGCTTCCTGAAGATGTAAACGCACACGTAAAAGACTGGGACAATTTCACCGAAACGGGAAAGCGACTGAGCAAGGAAGAGCTGTATTGGGAAAACAATGACAAAATTTTTGGCACGCCGAGCGACGAGGAGAACAAAGCGTATCTCAATCTCCTTCCAAAAAGCATTATCAAAGAGCCGCATATTATCCAAGTCGGAAAGCGAAAAGCGCCTTGCGGTGTGTTTTACATCGTTGAGGACGAGCCTTTCGCTGTCGAGATGCTTCCAAAAGAGGTGAGAAACCTTGCGTTCTGCCGAATCCTCTTCTTTGACAAAAACAAAAACATTATCGATGATGTCGAGTTTGACAGAGCAAGATTCTCGCTTACGTGGCTTTGTAACTTCAACCACACAGTCCGCTTCTTTGAGGTCATCGATAAGAACACATATATCATTTTCAAGAAAGGTCTTTCGCTTGAAGAAATCCACAGTCTGCTCACATCGGCTTACAATTACCGAAAAATCGATGACGCGGGCTTTGACGCAATGAGCAAAAAAACAATCAGCGATATTGCGCGGGAGAAAATCAAAAGCCTCTTCCACAAAGACGACGACGATACAGAGCAAAAGCCAATCACTCAATCGAGAGTGCTCGATGTTCCCAAAAAAGAGTTTTCCCAAAGCGATGAGGACGAAGCAAGCAAAATCGACGCAAATGACATTATCCAAGAGATGGAGCTTACCGAACTCGGAAAGGAAAAAGCAAGGTGCGGTGTGTTTCACATCGAAGAGGACAAGCCTTTTGCTGTCGAAATGTGTCCAAAAGAGGCTCGAAAGCTTGCATTCTGCCGAATCGTGTTCTTGGACAAAGACAAAAACATAATCGGCGATGTCGATTTCAACCGAGCGCGCTTCTCGCTGATGAAATGGGAAAAAGGAAGCGTCCGCTATAATGAGAACATCAAGATTGGCACTTGCATAATCTTTAAGAAAGGGCTTTCGCTTGAAGAAATGAAGTTCATCATCGCAACCGCAGAGCCGTTCCGCAACATCGACGACGCGGGCTACGACGAACTTTCACAAAAGACGATAAAAGACCTCGTTGCAGAAAAAGTCAAAAGCGTCCTTCAAAACATTCAGCAACTCAAAACAGAGAAAGTCCCATACAGCAAAAAGACATCGAAGATGGTTCTTGACGAAGTGAAGAAGCGGAGCAAAACGAGTGTGCTTAATCTTACGGCTGAAAAATGCGAAAGTGCCGAAGAGGAGTCTATTGTGTTCACGACGTTCAGCAAGTTCGGCGGGTATCCGTACTGGAAAAAAGGCAAGGAGTTCCCGACTGACGAAAACGGCAGAAAGATGATTCTGCTTGCTCAGCTGAACTTTGAGCGAATGTATCTTGGAAACTTGCCTGACTTTCCGACAACGGGCATTTTGCAGTTTTTCATCTCCCCTTATGATGATGAGTCTGGCTTTGATTACAATAATCCGCTTTCGCAGAAAAACTGGCGCGTTGTGTATCACAAAAAAATCGGCAATGCGTTGAACGTGGAAAAACTCAAAGCGATGGGCGTGAAGACCGCAGAGGATTTCCGCGACACAGACGGCGTGTATCTGCCTTTCTGCGACACGTTCGAGCTGGATATCGACGAGGACACAGATTATATCAATCCGTGCTGCGAGGAGCGTTTCGAGCGCCTTGTGCGTGAGGTCATCAAGGATTTGGGACTCAAAGAGCCTGAGGAGAACACAAGTGTGGACGAAATCTTTGATAAAAAGGTCTATGAAGAGTATTGGAACGAATGCAACGAAGGCGGGCACAAAGTCGGAGGATACCCGATGTTCTGCCAAGGCGACGCCCGCGACAGAAGCGATGAGCTCAAAGACCACAACGTTCTTCTGCTCCAGATTGATACAGACGAGGGCATTATGTGGGGAGATTCGGGAGTTGCGAACTTCTTTATCAAGCGCGAGGACTTGAGGAACTTGGATTTTAGCAAGGTGTTCTACACGTGGGACTGCTGCTGAACAAAGTCGGACGAAAGCCATCCCAAGTTGGACGAACTTCATCCCAAGTCGGACGGACTTCATCCCAAGTCGGACGGACTTCATCCCAAGTCGGACGGACTTCATCCCAAGTCGGACGGACTTCATCCCAAGTCGGACGGACTCCATCCCAAGTTGGACGAACTTCATCCCAAGTAGGACGAACTCCATCCCAAGTTGGACGAACTTCATCCCAAGTAGGACGAACTCCATCCCAAGTCGGACGAAGAATTTCCTAGATGGGATGGAGAATTTCCAACATTGCTTGAGTAATTACGGTTGCTGAGCGTAGTCGAAGCATAGATTCTGAAAACTTGTTCGGAATGACAATAAAAGATGAGGGTTTATCAAAAATGGCTAGCGAAGAAGATGTTTTGACAATCGAAAACGGCGTTGTAACGGAATGCAAAAAAGACGCGGAGAGCGTGGTTGTCCCCGACGACGTTACGGAAATCGGAGAGTATGCGTTCCGGCACTGCTCGGCACTGAAATCGATTTCACTTCCGTCCACGCTCACAAAAATCGACGATAAGTCGTTCGGTGGTTGCACATCGCTTTCTTCGGTAGAGATACCAGAAGGTGTGACGAAAATCGGCTGGTTTTCGTTCGCGGGCTGCCTGTCGCTTTCTTCGGTAACAATTCCTAAGAGTGTTGCTGAAATCTGCTATGGGGCGTTCGAAAATTGCAAATCGCTTTCGTCGCTGGTGATTTGCGATGGCGTTACGGAAATCGGAGAGTATGCGTTCTGGCACTGCTCGGCACTAAAATCGATTTCACTTCCGTCCACGCTCACAAAAATCGGCGAACATGCGTTCGATGGCTGCAATGTTGTGGAAAGCATAAGTTCGGCTTCCCCTCTGTTCCCGTTCGACGCGAAAAAGAAAAGGCTCTATGACGCGACAGGAAAAAGAAAAAAAGCGATACTCACGCTGATGGCGGCAAAGGAAGAGGCGAAGAAAGAGAAAATCGAAAAAGTGCAAAAGTTTTCTGCAAGCGCGCTCCTTGACGCGATTGTGGCTGAACACAAGGAAAACGCATCCAGCGTGTCCATAGTGTCTATAGTACGAAACGGAAAGGACTCATATCTTCGCATGAACATCGGAAAATGCGGCATCGAAATCCTGCTCTCTGATTCCAAGTTGGAAAAATGGGCTAAGACGCTTCCTTTATTACTCGATTTTGCCGAGTCCTGCACAGACGTCGCGTCTTTAAGAAAATACGCGATTGAAAACGGCTTTGAGGACGCGAGCCGAAAGTTTTTGTATGTCAGAAACGGAGTCGTGAAAATCAGAAAAAACACGAATCCTGTTCTTCTTTTCATTGGCGGGGGTGCGACGAAAATCCGAAGAAGAGCGTTCGAGAAGAGCAAGACGCTGGAATCCGTCGTAATTTCTCCGAGTGTGAGTGAAATCGGGGATTATGCCTTCAATCTTTGCACAAATCTTGTTTCGATAGAGATTCCCAAAACCGTGGAAAAAATCGGAAAAAGAGTGTTCGACGGCTGCCGCTCTTTGATGTCCATTTCCTTCGGCGGAACAGTTGCTCAGTGGAAAGCGTTGACGGACAAGAATGAAAAACTGACTGTTTGTTCACCTTTGAAGAGCGTCAAATGCTTTGACGGTGAATGTGAGCTGCCTGCCTATATGGTGGTGAAGCGCCGTGGAAAGAACATAAACGGAATTTCTCTTGGCTACGGCGTGAGCAAAATCGGCGAAAAGGCGTTTTCCGGGCTAAAGTCGATTGAATACATTGAGATTCCTGAAGGAATTACGGAAATCGGAGCGAGGGCGTTCCAGAATTGCGAATTGGAAAATGTCGTTATGCCTTCGACGTTGACGAAAATCGGAGAGAGTGCCTTCGAGGGCTGCAAGTGCCTCAAGTTCGTGGATTTCCCTGTGGGCTTGAAGGAAATCGGAGCGAGGGCGTTCTTTGGGTGTGAAAAGTTTTCTTTGATCTGGTACTACGGAAGTGAAAAACTGTGGAACAATATCAAAATAGGAGAGGACTGGTGCAAAGGCACAAAGTTAAAAAGCGTGAAAATATATGGGCTTGACAATGTAACAATCAAAAACGGAGTCATAACTTCGTGCAAAAAAGACGCAGTGAGCGTGGTGACTCCAATCAACGTGACCAAAATAGGAAGAGGAGCTTTTAAGGACTGCGCCTATCTTACATCCATTTCATTCATGCCAGTCATAACGGAAATCGGAAACGAGGCGTTTGAAGGCTGCACTTCACTATCAATCATTTCGTTCGGCGGCACCGTTGAGCAATGGAAGAGCGTTGACAAAGGTGCGGACTGGCACAAAAACGTGCCCATTGATGTGGTTTATTGCACAGACGGCAACGTTAAACTTTGAAGTTGGGCAAGGCTTCCCCGTGATGCTGAACTTTATTTTTCGCAAGAAAAATACTTTCAGCATCTGCGGTTGCTGAGCGAAGTCGAAGCACAAATATATAAAGGAGAAGCAAAAATGGGAAAGACAGTTGACGGAATCATTTATTCAGATGATATGGAAACTGTGGAAGGTGTCTCTGACAAGGGCATAAAGAGTGCGCTTATCCCTGAGGGCGTGAAGTATGTCGTTATGCAGGCGTTCAAGGACTGCTCGGCACTGGAAGAGGTTTCTATTCCTGACAGTATGCTTGACATAAAGAAAAGCGCGTTTAAAAACTGCACTTCGCTGATGACGGTGAGCCTCGGCGACAACGTGGAGTGCCTCGATTCGTCTTGGTTTTTCGCCTTGAAAACGCAATACGAAATTAAGTGCAGGAGCGAAAGCCTGACGTACAAGCTGATAAAGCGAAGCTCAATCTTGAAAGCGCACGTCAAAGAGCTTTCGCACGACGATGCAAAGAGCAAAAAGATAAAGCAAGTGCAAGGCGCAAGCATTGACGCTGTTTTGTCCTCGCTGCTTTCGGAAGCTGCGGGAGAAAAATACCAAATCCTCACGAACAGAAAAACAGGCTTGAGCGTCTTCTTTCAGATTGGCAAGAACGCAGGCTCGTTCAGGTTCTCTCAAAACAGCGCAAAATGGATTGAGAAAATCAGAAAAATCATCGAGATACTTTCTGACCAAGAAAAAGACGGAGCGGAGATTTATGCCGAGCTCAAAGCGAACAAAATCTCGCTTGCCGATATGTCAACGTCGGAATCTTACGAGCGGGCAACAATAAACGCGGGCGCAGACGGAAACGCCAATCTGTTCTCAAGCGGCAGATACAAAGGCTGCTCGACGAACGTGAAAAACACGTTTTCTGTTTATGGCATAAACACAGTCGGCTCATGCAGTTTCGCCATTGGTCGCAGCAAAGAGTTCAAGAACCTGATTTTGACGGACGGGCTAAAAAAAATCGAAGACAACGCGTTCTGGCACAGCCGTCATATAAAATCAATAACATTTCCCGAAACTCTGGAAGTCATTGAAAGGGACGCGTTCAGAATGTGCAACGGTCTTACGTCAGTTCGTTTGCCCGAAAGCCTTCTGGAGCTTGGCAGGGGAGCGTTTTTGGACTGCGAGAACCTTTCGGAGATTTATATCCCGAAATCGATAAAGAAAATCGGAGCGCTTGCGTTTTCTGGCACGAACATTGAGAACCTCGGCTATTCAATAAGCCTCGACGTTGAGTTCACGATAAAAGACGGCTTTGCTTTGGGGAACGATGAACTGCTTTATGAGACTGTGCACAAGGAAAACCTTAAAATCCCCGACGACGTCAGAAAAATCGGAAAAAAAGCTTTCTTTTACAGCGAAAAACTACAGAGCGTTTTCATTCCCGAATCCGTGAAAGAAATCGATGAAGAGGCATTTATATGGGCAAAGTCGCTTACACAAATCACGTTCGGCGGAACGGTTTCGGAGTGGAAGACCGTAAAAAAAGGAAATGCGTGGAATCTCAGCGTCCCCGCAAAAGTGGTTCACTGTGCGGACGGAGACTTTGAGCTATAAGGGAAAGACTGTCATGCTGAACTGTATTTTTCGCAAGAAAAATACTTTCAGCATCTGCGGTTATCATACATAGATTCCGAAAACTTGTTCGGAATGACAAATATATAACAGGAGAAAGAGATTTATGGAAAGCGTATGTTTTACGGGCGAGTATTATGAGATGACTCGTGCGGAGCTGACCGAGAAAGCGTCGAAGAAGTTCGAGGTCAGGAAGAGCGTGACAAAGGATTTGGATATCCTCGTGTGCGACGACCCGAACTCAGGAAGCTCGAAGCTTGAGAAAGCCAAGAAGAACGGAACTCGCGTCATCACTTACAAAGAGTTCATGGATATGGTTGACGACATCAAAGATGATGGAGTTTTCTATATCAGAAACGGAGTTCTAAAAAAGTGCCGTGACGATAATATAGAAAATGTCGTCATTCCTTCTGGCGTGACGGAAATCGATTTTTCTGCGTTCTTGTTCTGCTTTCATCTGAAGTCCATTGAGATTCCTGAAGGAGTAAAGGAAATCGGCAGGGAGTTTCAGGGCTTTAGCGAACTTGAATCTGTGATAATCCACAAAGGCACACAGATAATCAAATATAACGCATTTGAAAAAAATCCTTTGCTAAAGTTTGTGCAGCTTCCTTCGAGCCTGTCTGAAATTCAGACCGAAGCGTTTTTAAGATGTCCCTCTCTTTCGAAAATTGTGTTTGAGGGAACGATTGAGCAATGGAAGAAGGTGAAAGGGCTGGAAAATCTCTTGCAATACGCTCCCGCAACGAGCGTGAAGTGCAGCGACGGCGAATGGCAGAAGCCGCTCGTGTTCGTGGAAGACGGCGTTGCTGTGAAATGCCTCGACAAAAGCACGACGAGCATAAAACTTGACGAGGGCGTGACGGCAATCAGCGAAAACGCCTTCAAGGAGTGCGCCTCTGTTCTGTCAATCGAGCTTCCGTCAACGCTGACGGAAATCAGAAAAGGTGCGTTCGATGACTTGAAGAACGTCGAGAAAATCGTGTCGCATTCACCGCTGTTCACGTTCGACGAGAAGACGAAAAAGCTCTATGACATGACGGGAAAGACGAAGAAAGTCGTCCTTTTGCTCAATGCGGGAAAGGAAGAGGCGAAGAAAGAGAAAATCGCACAGGTTCAGAACGTGTCTGCAAGTAGCGTGCTTGAGTCGATTATGAGCGAGCATAAGACGAACGCGGAGGTCATTCGCGACGACAAGAACGTCTATCTTCAAATCCAGACCGAGGACGGCGGATTTGAGATTGTGCTTGCGGACTCCAAGGTGTCGAAGTGGATGCCGAATCTTCCCGCTTTCCTCGACTTTGTTGCGACGGGTGCGGATTCCATTGCAATCAGGAAGTTTGCGATTGAGAGAGGTCTTGAGGACTCAAGCAAGAAGTTCATTTCGATTTCAAAAGACGGCTGTGTGTCGTGGAAGAAAAAGACGGAGCCGGTCTATCTCTTCATTCCAGAGGGCGTGAAAAAAATCGAAGATAATGCGTTCCATTATTGCAATTATCTTGAACAAGTTGTGTTTCCCGATGGCTTGGAGGAAATCGGTGACAGTGCGTTCACGGACTGTAAGTCGCTCACAAAGATTGTGTTTCCTCCGAGCTTGAAGGTAATCGGCAACAGTGCGTTCTATTGTTGCGAGTATCTTAAAGACTTTGAGATTCCGAACGGCGTGGAAAAAATCGAAGCCGGTGCATTCAGCACCAATAGCAGATTTGAATCCTTGAGGATTCCGGGCAGCGTGAAGATTATCGAACATGCTTCATTCAAAGAATGCCACAAGTTAAAGACTCTCGTAATCGAAAAAGGCGTGGAAAAAATCGAGAAGGAGGCTTTCCAAGACTGCGAGAAGCTTTCTGAAATCACATACACGGGAACTGTCGCTGAGTGGGAGAAAATCGAAAAGGAGAGAAAATGGCATTACAACGTGCCGGCTCAGTCCGTCAAATGCTCCGACGCTGAAGCGTCAATCGCGGTGAATCATGAGGTGATAAAAACAGACACGTACAAGCTCGCCATTTACGACAATGGCGTGGAAGAATGCGTCAGCACTGGCGTGACGGAGAAACTTGTCATTCCCGAGGGCGTGACGCTTATCGAGTACGGCGCGTTCTATGGGGTTAAGGGAATCAAGTCGGTTGAGCTTCCTTCGAGCCTGACGAAAATCGATGAAGGTGCGCTCTCTCATTGTGTAAATCTCAAGTCGGTCGTGTTTCCGCCTAACATAACGGCTATCGAAAAGGATGCGTTCAGAGAGTGTACGGGAATCGAGTCGTTTGAGATTCCTGAGGGCGTGACGACAATCGGGCGAGACGCTTTCAAAGACTGCACAGCCCTCAAGTCGATTAAGATTCCTGAGAGCGTGACGGTTATCCACGACGCGTTCGGACGTTGCACAGCCCTCGAATCGATTGTGCTTCCTGCAGGTCTGACTGAAATCGATTTCACATCGTTCTCTGGCTGCTCGTCGCTTCGTGACATCACATTCAAAGGAACGAAGGCGCAATGGAATGCCGCGAAAGAATATTTTTGGCAGGATGAAGATTTGCCCGCAAAAGTGGTGCATTGTGCGGACGGCGATGTTGAGATAGAGGTGTATTAAGAAAAATCGGCTGCTGAGCGTAGCCGAAGCACGGTTGCTGAGCGAAGCCGAAGCACAAATATATAACAGGAGAAAGAGATTTATGGAAAGTGTATGTTTTACGGGCACATGTTGGGATATGCCGAGAGCCGAGCTTATACAAAAGGCGAGCAAGAAGTTCGAGGTAAGAAACAGCGTCACAAAAGATTTGGACATTCTTGTTTGTGAAAACAAGAACTCTGGAAGTTCCAAACTCGAAAAGGCAAAAAAGAACGGGACTCGCGTCATCACTTACAAAGAGTTCATGGATATGGTCGACGACATCAAAGATGATGGAGTTTTCTATATCAGAAACGGAGTTCTAAAAAAGTGCAGTGACGATAATATAGAAAATGTCGTCATTCCTTCTGGCGTGACGGAAATCGAAAGCAGCGCGTTCTTGTTCTGCTTTCATCTGAAGTCCATTGAGATTCCCGAAGGAGTAAAGGACATCGGCTGGGGGTTTGATAACTTTAGCGAACTTGAATCTGTGATAATCCACGAAGGCACTCAGGTAATCAAACTCAAAGCATTTGAAAACAATCCTTCGCTGAAGTCTGTGAGTCTTCCTTCGAGCCTGATTGAAATTCAGTCCGAAGCGTTCAGCAGTTGCCCAGCCCTCACTGAAATTACGTTTGGCGGAACGATTTCGCAATGGGAGAATGTGGATGGGCTGGAAAATCTCTTGCAATATGTTCCCGCAACGAGCGTCAAGTGCAGCGACGGCGAATGGCAGAAGCCGCTCGTGTTCGTGGAAGACGGCGTTGCTGTGAAATGCCTCGACAAAAAGACGACGAGCATAAAGCTCGACGAGGGCGTGACGGCAATCAGCGAAAACGCCTTCAAGGAGTGTGCTTCGGTCTTGTCAATTGAACTGCCTTCCACGCTGACGGAAATCAGAAAAGGCGCGTTCGATGACTGTAAGAACGTCGAGAAAATCGTGTCGCATTCACCGCTGTTCCCTTTCAACGAGAAGACGCGGAAACTCTACGACGCTACGGGAAAGACGAAAAAGGTCGTGCTTTCGATATTGGCGGGAAAGGAAGAGGCGAAGAAAGAGAAAATCGCACAGGTTCAGAACGTGTCTGCGAGCGCTGTGCTTGAGTCGATTATGAGCGAGCACAAGACGAACGCCCAAGTTGTCCGTGACGACAAGAACGCCTATCTTCAAATCCAGACCACCGACGGCGGCATTGAACTTTTGCTTGTAGATTCAAAAGTGTCCAAGTGGATGCAGAATCTTCCCGCCTTACTCGACCTTGTTGCGACGGGTGCGGATTCCATTGCAATCAGGAAGTTTGCGATTGAGAGAGGTCTTGAGGACTCAAGCAAGAAGTTCATTTCGATTTCAAAAGACGGCTGTGTGTCGTGGAAGAAAAAGACGAAGCCCGTCTATCTTTTCATTCCCGAAGGCGTGACGCAAATCGAAAGAAACGCGTTTTACCGCTGTGAGTCGCTTGAACGTGTGGTGCTTGGCGATGGCATGAAGGAAATCGATAGGTATGCTTTCGAATACTGCGAGTCGCTAAAGTCGGTGGTGATTCCTCCGAGCCTGAAGAAAATTGACGGCTTTGCGTTCGCTGGCTGCCATTCGCTTGAAGGTTTGACGATTCCGAATGGCGTGGAAATAATCGAATCTTCTGCGTTTGCAAGTTGCCGTTCGCTTGAAAGCCTGACAATTCCGAGCAGCGTTCAAAATATCGGATATGGTGCGTTCTCTGGCTGCACTGGGTTAAAGACGCTGGTAATTGAAAAAGGCGTGAAAATAATCGAGAGTGTTGCTTTCCACGACTGCACGTCCCTTTCTGAAATCACATACACGGGAACTGTCGCTGAGTGGGAGAAAATCGAAAAGGGCAGAAGATGGAACTGCGAAGCGCCTGCCCAATTCGTGAAATGCTCCGACGGGGAAGTGTCCATCGTTCCAAAGATTGAGGAAATAAAAACAGACACATACACTCTTAAAATATACGACAACGGCATAGAAAAATGCACCTGCACTGGCGATACAGAGAAGCTTGTGATTGGCGAGGGCATAACGGTTATCGAGCACAGTGCGTTCTGGGAGTGTACGGGAATCAAGTCTGTCGTGTTTCCTTCAAGCCTGACGAAAATTGAACTCGATGCGTTCAGTAATTGTACAGCCCTAGAGTCGATTGTGATTCCTGACGGCATGAAGATTATCGACCCATCGGCGTTCGATGGTTGCACATCTCTCAAGTCTGTCGTGCTTCCTGCAAGCCTGACCCGAATCGGTGACAAAGTGTTCAGATACTGCTCGTCGCTTAATGAAATCATATACAAGGGAACGATGGAGCAATGGAAAGCCGTGAGTAAGTATTTTTGGGGAAACGAAGATATGATAGCAAAAGTGGTTCACTGTGCGGACGGCGACGTTGAGCTATAAGGAGTATTAAGGAAAATCGGCTGCTTAGCGTAGCCGAAGCACGGTTGCCGAGCGTAGCCGAAGCAAGAGATTCCGAATCAAGTTTGGAATGACAAATATATAACAGGAGAAAGCAAAGATGGAAAAGATGGAGATTTCAAACGGAGTTTTGAAAATTTGTAGAGCCTCGAACATTGAGGTTGCCCTTATCCCTGACGGGATTCATACGGTTGGAAAAAGCTATTGGGAAGAACTTTTTTCTTCTTCCTGCAAGTCTGTTAAGAGCGTGTTTTTGCCAAAAAGCGTGAAGCGCATTTACGCAGGCTTTCGCGGACAAAAGGAGCTTTCTTCCCTTGAGTTCGGAGGAACGATGGAGCAATGGAAAGCCGTGAAAATCACCGACCAATTCTGGCGTTCCGGCACAAAGCTCAAGGTGGTGAAATGCTCTGACGGCGTGGTTGAGCTTGAGCCGTACGATGTGAAAGACGGTGTTCTCACAAAGTGCCATTTTGACTTCGTGGAGTTCGCAATTCCCGACGGCGTGACTGAAATCGCGGACGAAGCGTTCAGCTATTGCACCAGCCTTGAAAAGCTCGAAATCCCTGAAAGCGTGAAGAAAATCGGCAAGTGCTGTTTTGCGTTCTGCAAGTCGCTGAAGGAAATCGTTTCAAAATCGAGCGAGTGCCCTTGCGAGAACGGGCTTCTCTTCAGCAAAAAGACGAACCGACTTCTTGCGACCGTCTGCGAAAAGGTGACAATCCCCGCGTTCATAAAATCGCTCGACAACTTTGCGCTCCAGAACTGCACTGAGGTCGCGTTTGAAAAGGGCGGCAAAATCACGGCGGAGACTCTGGACTACAGGGCAACAGCACAAGACGTTCGGGATGCTGTGTGGGAGGAAGTAAAGAAGAACCGTGCCAAGACCGCCAAAATCGACAAGATTGGATTTACAGGCTCGGACTCTCTGCTTTCGGCTATTCTGGAGGAAAGCGGCGTGGACGCGGAGGTTTGGCAGGACAAAAGCGCAGTCGTTCTTGCGGTGAAGGCTCTTGATTATGGTCTTGAGATTCGTCTTTCCTCAAAAAGCACTTCGTGGCAGAAAAATGTCCGCGAGTTTTTGAAGAGCGTCAAAGCGGGTGCTGACATCGTGCAGCTCATAAAGGCAGCCGAGGACAACAAGCTGAGAATCGCAAGCAACCAGGCAAAAAAATACGCCGTGTTCCAAGTCGATGTGAAAGACAAGAACATGTACTTCAACGGTGCCCTCGAAACCGTTTATATCGCCGACGGTGTCAGCACAATCGGAAGTTCTGCATTCTGGGCCTGCCGCAATCTCAAAACGGTTTACATTCCCAAAAGCGTTACGAAAATCAAGTGCAGTGCTTTTGTTGGCAACGACTCGCTCAAAAACGTTACATTCGACGGAACGTTTTCGCGGTTCAATATGATTCAGGAAGAGCGCATGCGCGGGCAGTGGGGCAACAAGATTACTGTGCACTGCACCGACGGCGACTTTGAGCTATAAGTAAAAACTGTCATGCTGAACTGTATTTTTCGCAAGAAAAATACTTTCAGCATCTGGCGATTAGTAAGTTTTAGGAGAAACTTCCTAAACGAAATGCGGATTCCGAAAACTTGTTCGGAATGACAATAAAAGATGAGGGTTTATCAAAAATGGCTAGCGAAGAAGATGTTTTGACAATCGAAGACGGCGTTGTGACAGCGTGCAAAGAAGACGCGGAGAGAATTGTTATTCCTGCTGGTGTGACACGATTAGGCAGTGGTTTTAGTGCGAGCGAAAAATTAAAAGAAGTTGTGTTTGAAGGCACGATGGCAGAATGGGAAAACATAAAGTACTCATACAAAGTTTTTATTTACGGCGATGTAAAATGTGTGAAGTGTGCTGATGGGGAAGTGAAAAAGAGTGTTTACATTGTCTCTGGTGATGCTGTGCAACTTTGCATAGACCGCAATGTGAAAAATGTTACGGTTGAGGGCGTGAAGAAAATCAATCCGAGGGTGTTTCGGCAATCGGAAGTGCTTGAGCATTTGGTGATTGGAGAGGGCGTGACTGAAATCGGAGATGGAGCGTTTCTTCATTGCTCGTCGCTAAAGTCTGTCTCTCTTCCGTCTACGCTGAAAAAAATCGGAAAAGATGCGTTCGACGAATGTTATTCTGTCGAGAAAATCGAGTCTGCTTCTCCTTTGTTCAAGTTCGATGAGGAAAAAAGCACGCTATATTACGTCCACCCCAAAAAAGAAAGGCAGCCAATTCTCTCGCTCAAAAAAGAACTGCACAAAGTTCCAGAGTCATTTTTGACAATCGAAAACGGCGTTGTGACAAAATGCCACGAATCCGCTGTGAGCGTGGTTATCCCAGACGGTGTGACGGCAATCGGTGAAAATGCGTTTAATAAGTGCGAGTCGCTAAAATCTGTGGTGATACCTGAAAGCGTGAGAGAAATCGGAAAGTGCGCGTTCCATTATTGCGAGGCTCTTGAGAGCGTTGTTATTCCAAAGGGAGTTACGGCAATCGGAAATTGTGCATTCGCTAATTGCACAAGACTAAAAGAAGTTGTCATTCCTGAAGGCGTGACTGAAATCAGTTATTGCGCGTTCGAGAAATGTTCTGCGCTTGAGGAAGTGACAATCCCCGAAAGCGTTACGTCAATTGTCGCTGCCGCGTTCAATAACTGCTCATCGCTAAAATCGGTTGTGATACCAAACGGTGTGAAACAAATCGAATCTTGGACATTCAAGAATTGCGCTTCTCTTGAACAAGTGACAATTCCCGAAGGCGTGGTGCAAATCGGAATGGAGGCGTTCTGTTGCTGTTCATCGCTAAAATCGATTGTGCTTCCGAACAGTCTAACAGCAATCGGCGAGCAGGCGTTCGATAATTGCACTTCGCTTTCGTCTGTGACTTTTGGCGATAAGATAACAGAAATCGCTCCTTTTTCGTTTATGAGGTGCGAGTCTCTCAAATCGATTGAGATTCCTTCCACCGTGAGCGAAATTGGAGTGGGGGTCTTTGCTGATTGCACAGCACTTTCTGGCATTGTAATTCCTGAGGGCGTGACGAAAATCGGCAAAAATGCGTTCTACAAATGCACGGCGCTTTCTTCAATTGAAATCCCTTCGACCATGGCGAAAATCGAAAAAGACGCCTTCGAGGACTGTGAGGCTGTCGAAAAAATCGTGTCGAAATCCCCGATGTTCCCATTCAACGAAAAAACGCGAAAACTCTACGCCGTAACGAAAACTACAAAGAATGCTATTCTCTCGCTTGGAAAAGATATCGCAAAGCAAGCGAAAATCGATGAGGTGCAAAACGCTTCTGCGAGTGCTGTTCTTGAGTCGATACTTTCTGAGCACAAGTCAAAAAACAAGGTTGTTCGAGGCGAAAAGAGCGCGAGTCTTCTCATAAAGGCTTCTTTTGGTGGCATAGAGATTTTGCTTCTTGATTCCAAAGTGCAAAAGTGGATGAAGACGCTTCCTTCTTTGCTCGACCTTGCCGCAACAGGCGCAGACGCTTTTGCGCTCAAAAAGTTCGCTGACGAAAATGCCCTTGAGGACAAAAGCCGAAAGTATTTGACAATTTCAAAAAACGACAGTGTGTCGCGCAAGAAAAAATTGAAGCCTGTCTATTTCTTCATTCCAGATGGCGTTACATCAATCGAAGGAAGAACGTTCTCTTTTACAGAGACGCTCAAGTTCACAGCCATTCCTTCGACCGTGACAGAAATCGGTGGAACTGCGTTCGAGGAATGCACCTTTCTCACAGAAATCGCTTTTGGCGGAACGGTTGCACAGTGGAACGCGGTGAAAAAAGGCAAGAGCTGGTGCAAAGGCATTGGCGCAAAATCCGTGCAATGCACCGACGGCGAAGTTGAGATAGAGGTGTATTAAGGAAAATCGGCTGCTGAGCGTAGCCGAAGCACATAGATTCTGAAAACTTGTTCGGAATGACAAATATATAACAGGAGAAAGAGATTTATGGAAAGCGTATGTTTTACGGGCGCGTGCCCTGACATGACAAGAGAGGAACTGACCGAGATGGCAGAGGAAAAGTTCGAGGTGAAGTCAAGCGTCACGAAGGATTTGGATATCCTTGTGTGCGCTGACCCAAACGCAGGAAGCTCAAAGCTTGAGAAAGCCAAGAAGAACGGAACGCTCATTATCAGCTACGAGGAGTTTCAAGAGATACTCGACGAGGAGGAAGACGAAGACTTTTATTCAATCTTACAGACGAGGAAGATTCTGAAGTATATCCGAGAGAAATACGCAATGGAGTGCGTCCGCATAAAGCCAAAGAAAGCAGAGTCGCCGCTTTTGATGACGGCGAGCAAGTTCGGAGGGCTTCCGTACTGGACGGCTGTCGAGGAATACCCAAAGGACAAGGACGGAAACATGCTCACGCTCCTCGCGCAAATCAACTTTTCGGACGTTCCTCATCTTCCTGATTATCCAGAAAAGGGACTTTTGCAGATTTTCATTATTGCAGACCTCTCGGCAGGGCGCGACATGGACGATGACGGAACGACACAGAATTACTGGCGAGTCGTGTGGCGTGAGGACGTGGACGAATCGCTTGCCCTCAGTGCGGACGCTCTTCACGAGATGGGCGTTCAGAGCGCGGAGGAAATCATGCAGAAAGAACATGAAAGGCGGAACAGCCAAATGAAGAGCGGAAAGAAACTCACCCTCGAGCACGATTTCCCGCTCGAAAAAGAGTATGCGCTGACGTTTGAAAAGGGCTTTTCCCACCCGAACCAGATGCTTTCGGAGTACAGCGAGATGGCAACGAGCGCTGCAAAAGAGTTCGGATATCCCGTTTACGAAGACCCGCAAGGCTCGTTCTCCGAAGACTTGGACATGAACGATTATTTTTGCGAGGACTCAAAAGACGGCACTCTTCACCAGATTGGAGGCTATCCGTTCTTCACGCAGCGTGACGGCAGAAGCGAAGACGAGGAAGAAGTCCTGCTGCTCCAGATTGACAGCGAATACAATACGGACATCAATATCAGCTTTGGCGACGACGGAATCGCGAACTTTTTCATCACCCCGGAAGCCCTCAGGAAGCGCGACTTCTCAAAAGTCCGCTACTACAGCGACTGCTACTAATCATGGTTGCTGAGCGGAGTCGAAGCACCGTCATGATGAAAGCGCGTTCCCGCAACCGACGATGTCGAGGAACTTCTCCTTGAGGTCGAGGGGAAAAAACGGACTTTGGAGATAAGGAGATTTTTATGGATTTTAGAAAGATTTCGGATATTTTGCACTCATTCGTAGGCTTTTATCTTTCGCTGATTCTCGGGCTTTTTTCAGGGCTTAGGGCTGCATTGCTGCTCGATGATGCGGGGATTTTAGCGCATTTTTTCGGCACTTCAATGAAAAAGCTGGCGGCGTTCTGCGTCACGATTTTTCTTGTGATGCTCGTCTATGCGCTTTTCTGGCTGTTTTCAAAGCAGCTTTCGCGAAAGGCAAAAATCATCATAGGCTTGATTTTATGGACTTTGGCTCTGCTTTCGTTTTTGACGATGCCGCAGCTTTAGACAAAAAAGGCTCAGGAGAAATCCTAAGCCTTTTGTTTTTTCTGTCATGCTGAACTTTGTTTTCAGCATCTATGTCTTTTATAGCTCACAGATTCCGAACAAAGTCCGTCGATGACACTTTAGAGCGAGCTTCACGAAATGGGCGTGAGGAGCGTGGCTGAGGCTAGAAAGGACGACGACGAATATTTTCCGCTGGACAAAGAGTATGCGATTTCGTTTGAAAAGGCTGTTTCGTTTGTGACTCCGTGCCTTGACGACTTCGATGAGTATATTCGAAAAGAAGCGAAGGACTTGGCTCTTCCTGTTTACGAAGAAGAGAATTCGTGTGATATGTTCGGAGAGAACGATTTCGAAACCTTCTGCGATGACAACGCACCGTTCCATCAAATCGGCGGACTACCGTTTTTCACGCAGAGCGATGTTCGGCGTGAGGGCGACGTGCTTTTGTTCCAGATGGACAGCGAGGGCGAAATCGGCTGGGGAGATATGGGAATCGCGAACTTTTTTATTTCGCTCTCCGACTTAAAAGCGCACGACTTCACAAATGTGCTTTAGACTGCTATTGATTGAAAGCAAAAACCGTCATGCTGAACTCGTTTCAGCATCCGTGGTTGCTGAGCGAAGTCGAAGCACAACAACAAAAAAAAAAGGAAATAAAAATGAAAAGGAGAAAATCATGAAGAAAAAGAAAATTGTGTTTGTCGCGCTCTTGCTGCTTTGCGCGCTTCTTTCCGGGGGCAAATCGATGCAGCTTTTTGTCGAAAGCGTTGACCACGACAACCCGCCACAAAATTTTAGCTATCCGATGGCAGTTTTTGGAGGAAACACAGAAGAGTTCACATACGAAATCGTTGAGGGCAAAGCGTATCTTGATGTGGATTATCCGTCTCAATATGATTTTTGGCTTCCGCACAGAAAACCAGAAGTCATCGAGGACATTGACTTTGAGACACGCATAAACTGTGCTTGCGCTCAGTATCAAAAACTTCTTTCTGACTTCAGAGCGTCAATCACGGTTCTTGACAAAAACGGCGTTGAGATAAAACCGTGCCGAACGGACGAGTCGGACTGGTATTTGGCGGTGTATTTCAAGAAAGGCACGCTTCCAAAGAAAATCAGCGTTACATACAAAGCGACGTTCGTTTTTGACGGGGAGGAAAAATCGTTTGAGTACACGGCGGCTCTCAAGAGGCGGAAGATGTCGTTTTTGCGCCTTCAACTTTTGAACGCGATTTATATGTAAAGAGGTAAAAATGTCAGAATTTTATCTTAGAGTGGTTGTTGGCGGAGCGTGGATATTCTCGGTAATGATTTTGTTCTCTGTAATGAGCGAGATGTTTTGCGACTTTGAAGACATTGTGCTTGGAGGTGTCATTTTATTTTTGATGTTTTCGCACCTTTACATCGTGCTTGATAATGCAAGAGAGAATAAACGGCCATTGCTGCACCCCAAAAGTATTAGAGTTGTTGGTGTGTGCATTTTTCTATGTGCTGTTTTTCGTACAATGGAAAAAGCTGATTTAATTGATGATGAACATGTAGGACTTTTCTATATATTCACAATTCTTGCAGGATTTGTTTTGAACATAACCGTGTTTAGCGTGGATAATTATATCCCGATGGACACTACTGATAAACGCAATATAATCGAAAACAAAAAAGAGATTGTTTTTACAGGCACAATGAATAGCGGTTGGTTGGACTTCGACGCTTTCGACGCAGAAAAATACAGTGTGGATATAAGTTATAAAGCAATGTACTTTGACAAAAGCGAGAAAGATGCAGATATTCATTTCAAAAAACAAAAAAGCGGATATTTTGCAGAAATCGAAAATCACCCGATGAGAGATTACAATTTTGCTGAAAATCAAGATTTTGATGATTTTCTTCTGGACTTATCTCACAAAAACTCACATCTAATCAAAGCTATTTATATGTGCACTTATTTTGTTCCTGATTGGGCAGGGGTAAAAGAGATTTGCGACAAAATCAGCTCTCTTTCTTTAAAGCCTGAAATGCACAAAAGTATTTGCTTCTCTATCGATGATATCGATGATTTTATTGCAAAAATGCGAGTAATGAACGGCTTGAGCGAAAAAGTGAGAGGGTATTTCAAGTATCAATTCAAACAAGATTTACAAGAACTAAAGCCGTGCGGTTTTGTGCGAAAATGGGGAAAAGAAACAGAAGTGAAAAACACACTCATCTTGAAAATCAACGAAACGCCGTTCGCAATCATTAAAAAATACTCTTATTCAATCAGTTTTGATGTGTTATAAAATGCCATTGTTGAGCTTGTTATAAATTTTAAGGGAAGAAAGTATGAGAAAGTTTATTTTTGTCTTATTGCTCGTGTTTTGCGCGCTCTGTGCGTTTGCAAAAGAATACCGCGGAATGTACGTCAATTCAAAAGAGGGCTTGAATATCCGCGAAGAGCCGAATCTGAAGTCAGCGAAACTTGGCGCGCTCAAATACGGCGAGTTCGTCAAGGTGGCTGGCGAGGGCGAGCTGGTGCGAATCGACGGAATTAGCGCACGGTGGACAAAAATCATCCTAGACCACGACGGAAACGATGCAGCTGACGATTATAACAATTACGGCTGGGTGTTCGGCGGATATTTGCAGGACAAATGCCCGATGAGCGAGAGCGAGATTCTCGATTATCTCAAAAGGCTTAGCAAAACCGAAGAGGATTGGCTTGGCACCGACTATTTTCCAGAAAACCGGTACAGAGAATATATGCGCGGAAAGGTCTGGGAATGTCCTGTTTTCAAAAAAGTCCTTCCGAATTATGACTGCAACTATTTTGAGCATGAGACGAACAAAGAAGTCGTTGCTATTCGCGACTGCCTCGTTTATTGGGAGCCTCGGGCAGCAGCGGCTTACGGCGCTCTTCGCTTTGCCAAGGCTGGCACAAAGTTCAAGTTGTGGCGTGTTGATGACTGGGGAATCGACTCGCAGACAAAAACGCTTTTCCCGATTTACGAGACGGACGAACATCTGCTTGTCCGAGGAATCGACGTTACGGGGAGCGACTGCGTCTCACGGGCGAGCGACGGCAAGGGCGGATTTCACTCGCTTGTATATCAGCCAATCCTTGAAGGTATTTCGATTGATGATGTTCACAATAATGTCGAGTCGGCAGATTGCAGCACCACGCACGGGGAGCTTGAGCAATATTTCAACAGCAATTCGGTTTATGAGCGCAGGTGGGGGAGCGGCGGCTTTAATGTGAACTTTGCCGAGCACATAAACCCCAAAGGAAAAAGGCAGGCAATAAGATTTATGAGCAAAGCAAACAGGTTCAAGCTCCTGTTCCCGCTCAACATGAAAAAGCCCGTTCCGATTGTCCAGGAATTGTCGTTTGTCGGCGGAACGGGGCGCGAAAGACATTCAATGATACTTATGACGATTGAGCCTGACGGCGACGGGGAGCAGATCGGGAACTACGTCTACTTCAATTCGGAAAGCGGTTCTGAAGGTCTGGGGTATTGTTATTTTGACGACACGAACGTTTATATGTACCGCTACCAGTCGGACGATAACGGTACTGTCACGTCGGACGGCTGTTATTTCGAGCATCAGAGCGAAGGCGACCCGTATGATTTTCGTGTCGTCGAGAACAGAAGCGGGGAGCCGAAGGGAAAGAACAACGCGGGAAGCTTCAGGAAAGGAAAATACTGCAATCCCGTCTGCCGCCTGAAATTGCGGAAAAGCCCCGGTTTGGGCGGGGAGAAAATCAACACGATTGAGGGCGGAACGCTTCTTCAGGTGCTTGAAACTGGAAAGGAAGCCACGATTGACGGCTACAAGTCGAACTGGGTAAAAGTAAAAGCCGTGAACAAAGAGCGTTTCGTCGAAGGCTACGAGTTCACACAATCAGGCTGGGTGTTCGGCGCATATCTAGAATAGTTTTTTCGTCATTCGGCTGTCATGCTGAACTTGCTTCAGCATCCACTGTTCCCTGAGCGGAGTCGAAGGGAGTCGAAGCACAGACCCCGAAACAAGCTCGGAATGACAATGAAGAGAAAAGCGAATGAGCAACATTTTTTTATTGCAGACACGCATTTTGGCGACGAGCGAATCCTGCGCTACGAAAACCGCCCGTTTTTGAGCGTGGACAAAATGAACAGCGAAATCATAAAAAGGTGGAACGAGCGCGGAAAAAAGTTCCTTGTGAAAGGAAACCACGACACAAAATCAAACGAACATTACAGGCGCGCGGGATTTTGTGAGGTTTACGACCTGCCCGTGATTTTCCAAAACTTTTGGCTTCTTTCGCATGAGCCGCTTTATGTGTGTCAGAATATGCCCTACGCCAACATTTTCGGTCACGTTCACGCAAATCCAATTTACAAGGATTTTAGCGAGCAGAGTTTTTGCGTGAGCGTGGAGCGGATAAATTACACACCAGTTTCATTCGACGAGATAAAGCGCGTTATTGCGGAGGAGAAAACAAAATGAAAAAACAAATCACAATCATGCTGCTGCTTCTTGCGCTTCTCTTTGCTTCACAGGCGATGACGGAGAAAACAAAAATGAACTACACGGGCAAAGTTTCATGGGAGGAAATCTATCTTCCGCCAAGCGATGACGGCGAAGTTCTATTTCTTACGGAGTGGAGATGCTATCTGCTCATTTCCCGCTCTGACGGAGAGGCATGGGAGCTTGAGATTCCGAGCGGCGAAGAAGTTAAAAATCTCAGTTTTGATGAAAGCAATTTTGAAGAAACAGACGATGGCTTTTTGCTTCATTTTAATTGGGGTGGCGGCAGGTATTTTTGGAGCGAAACGTTTTTCTTCAAGGAAAGCGACGGCGAACCTTGTCTGTACAAAATTGAATCAAGGCTGACCGAATACACTTTGAACAAAAAAACAGGCGACTTTGACGATGAAACAGACACAAAAGTCCGAATGATTGCGCCGTTGATAAAATTGTCAGATTTCAATGAAAAACTTCCCAAACTTCTTGGGCAATGAAAAAAAATTGCAGATGAAAATAATTTTTTATAGGAGTGAATAACAATGGAAAATAGGTATGCCCGTAGGTAGTTACGATACCTATTTATAATTTGAATCAATCAGTATGATTCAGACCTGTGAAGATTAACGTAATCCTTCTGCCAATGCTCTTCGGAACTGATATTCTTCATAATCCTCAGAAGAACCAGAAAAAAGGAAACTTGGAATACCGAAGACTGTAGCACCCGTTTGCTCCAACAAGTTCATAAAACGATTGTGCTGTTGGTTTCCAAACTCGTTGACTTCACTTTGACAAGAACTGATGAAGTTTGATAAAGATTTTCGGTCGTTTTTTGAGAGAAAATCTTTGATTTTTGTAAACAAACTTTGCATACAAGAAACAGATTGCTTAGCAGTATCAAAAGAGTCTGTCGTACAAAATGTTTTGTAATTTTGCTTGATGTTTCCCAAAAGAGAACTTACAGTTTGAAAGTCTTTCGTATTAAGATTGGCTTTCAAGTTCTTTTTTAAGGAATTAAAAAGTTCTTGTGCTTCCATAATGTAAACACTCCTTAATGTAGTTATTTTCATCTGCAACGCAGATAATTACTAAATTAAGGTTGATTCATCATATCATACACACGGTATTGTGTCACTATTTAACAAACATTCAGGAGAGAAAATTATGAAAAAAGCGATTTCTTTGCTCTTTTTTGTGACATTCAATCTTTTCCTTTTTGCAGAAAGCCCTTTGGAATCTTTTAAGAAGAAATATGCCGATTCTGTTCAATCCACCAAAATCGAAAGCATAGGAAAAGTGGGAGAGCTTTCTTTGTTCATAATCGTGAGCGAAGAAAACTGGTGGGAACAAGCCGTCTTTTTCAATTCAAAAACGAACGTGACAAAAGAAATCCCTGAGATTACGGAACAAGCGATTCTTTCAGCAAAAATCGTCAGAACAAAAAAAGATTCATTCTTTGAGATTGTGGGAATCACACACAAAGGGCTTGGAAACATCTATCTTTTTGACTCAAGCGGAAAGTGCTTTTTCTCCTACGACTTTGTTGATAGCAATCTTGAAAACGAGGAATATCCAGATTACGCCAAAGTCCCGTGCTTTCGAGAAAGCGTAAGGAACAAGATGCTCGGTCTTTCTGATGATTATTTTGAAGGGTACAGCAAAGTCTTTGAAAACGGCACGCTGAACATCGACTATTCAAAATATGACGCGGGAATCTTGCGGATTTTCGGGGTCTGCAACTATGTCGGGCATAATTTTGAAGATGACAGGTCAAAAGTTTTTGGCTCTGAAAAGGTTGAAAGGGAGTTTTCGTTTTCTGAGGGCGACTGGGTTTTAACGCGCTCAAAAGGTAGACTGGGGAATGTGCCGCACCTTGAAACAAACAAGATTTACAATCTTTGGGATTATTGAGCGGAGTCCAAGCACAGATTCCGAAATAAATTCACCAATGACAAAAGATTTTTGCGGAGGAGAAACAAAAATGAAAAAGATTATTTTGCTTGCACTTGTTTTGCTCAATGCCTTTTGTGCTTTTTCGCAAAGTGCGGAGCGTAGCGGATTTGTGGACGGCTTCGACAAGAGCAAATACAAGGAAATGACATTGAAAGAATTCTGCGATGTATGTTTCAAGTCTGACTCAGACATTTTCGCGGAAGTCAAATGCCATTTCCAGCGTATTGACAGAGAATACACAGAAAGCGGCATAAAAGAGTTTCATTGCTACGGCGACGGCATATCTGATGTTTTTGCTTCTAAACTTATTCCAAGCAATATCCCTCCGTTCACAGCCATTGAACTTTATATTCGACGTGCGTCTGTAAATGCAGGCTCGTGGTATTCCGTTGACGGCTGGCGCGTCGTGGACGAAGCTCGTTTTGTGAATCAAAAATACATCGCAACGGACGCGCTAAAAATTCGCGAATCTCCCTCTCTTTCGGCAAAGCAAATCGGTCGGCTTTTTAAAGCTGAGCGCGCAACCGTCATCGAAGTGGGCGAAGATGTCACAATCGACGGAATCGAATCTGCGTGGGTCAAAGTGCTCACGAAAGACGGAGCGGAAGGCTGGTGCTTTGCGGGCTACCTCACCGACGGCACGGAATACCGCGAAAAGCCGTGGAAGAGTGCTGAGAAAGCGGATTCTGCGTTTGCTGATGAGGAAAATCCTTTTGATGTGAGTTTTCCACGCTTTTCTGACGCAGACGTTTTCATAAAAAGTCAGAAAATCGTATGCACGGAAAAACTTGTTTCAATTGATTATGTGATTTCTGGCAAAGAAAAGAAAAATGTTTCGGCTGTAATCGATTGCAAAGTTCTGGGATTCCAGCGTTTGTGTAACGACATCGTAATTCCGCTCGACTTTTGCATAAAATCCGACGGAAAAGAAATCCCCTTTGAAGTTTACCGAAACGGAAACCTTGTGGACAAAAGTTCTTATTACAGCGGTCTAAAAGAATACGGCGGAGAATATAAGTATGAAGATAAAATCGAGATAAAGTTTGCTTTTGAACTAAAAAACGAAAAAACGATTACTGTGTCTTACGAAAATCTAAAGTCATATCATATGTTTGGCAGTCTTTATATAATTCAAATGGCAAAAAATCCAGACGGAACACCAATTGATTATACATTTATTTATCAAGGGCTTGCCGACTCAAAACTTTATCCTTCAAAAATGTGTCTTTCCGTCAATGATGGTCGCGGTTATACAAAACAGGATTATACATTGCAGTTTTCTCGTGATACAAAAGAAGAGTTTTTCTGGAAAACAGAATTGAATCAATTTTCGGCTCTTGATGGAGAATGTTTCTGGATTGAGTTCAGGTATTTCGGTGTTCTAGAAGAATTTGACCTCGTGTTTATTCCCTGTTGGGATGAAAATCCAATGATTATAGCCTACACAGATGAAAGTTCTTGTATTAATTTATCAAAAGAAATAATTCCCGAAGCATTGCTTTTTTATATGACAAAGTCACAACTTGCGCTTTTGAGAAATGCATTTTATGCCATTTACGGCTATAAATTCAAAAATCCAAAATACGCAGAATATTTTGGACGTGAATCTAATGAACTCTGGTACAAAATAAATCCAAACTTCACAGAAAAAGATTTTAACAAGATAGAAAAGGCAAATATCAATCTCATCAAGAAATACGAGGAGCAATGATGAAAAAACTGATTTTGATTTTTGCGCTGATTTTTATTTCGGGCGTTTTGGCAAGTGCACAAGATTCTGTGCTCTGGCGATACGTCAACACGCGCTGGACGGCGTAAACGTGCGCGACAAGCCGAGCCTTAGCGGAAAGAAGAAGTTTGCGCTCAAATGTAACGAGCGTGTTCAACTCATTGAAGAAACTGCGGAAAAAGAGACAATCGGCGAGTTTGAAGAGCCTTGGTGCAAAATCCGCACACAAGACGGCTCATGGGGATTTGTCTATGGCGCGTATCTTTCAAAATCCCTTGCATCAGCCGCATACTTTCGCTGTTACGAGGCATTGCACCCTGTGGCAGATTATCTTGAAGGGCTTGCAGACGAATTTACTTCGACTATGAACATCGAAAAGAATATGCGCAATATTTCGAGTTTTAACGAAGAGGACACAAACAGAGTTTACGGTCAGGGCATGAACTTTATCTTTTACCCAACAAAAGACAACGAGAGCGGAAAAGAAGGCTATTTTCTTTTGGGCGTTTATGTTTTTGACAATGGTAGCTTGCCAAAGGATTTTCCGATACGGCTTGGCGATTCACTGGAGAAAGTTTACGAGATTTTTGGCAAAGAGCCAAACGGAGAGCGTTATTATCTTGATGACGGCGAAGAGATAAAGGCTTGGGAAGGCTGGGGAAACATTTGCCATGTGGAAATGCTTGTTTTTGACAACGGCGAAAGTGTTATGGGCATAAAGTTTATTTTTGCGCCTGGCTGGTAGGATTTTGGAGAAAATTATGTACAAGATTGCACGGCGTTGTATTCTTTTTGCGCTATTTCTTTTCGGTTCTGCCTACTTTTTCCCACAAAGCAAGTGGACACAAAGTTTCCTCTGGTTCTATCCAATGGTGATTTTGGCGGCTATTGGACTTTTGCTTTTGATTATAGCGTTTTTCAAGGGCGAGCTTTATGGAGAAAGTCTGTTTTTCCCGATAATCTTGCTTCTGGTATCCTTGGCTCTTATTGGATACTCGATTTTGCTTTTATTTTATCTGAGTATGGTTGTGAACGCATGAAAAAGAGAAGCATAGATTCCGAAACAAGTTCGGAATGACATCGGAATGACAATGGAGAGAAAAGCGAATGAGTATTTTTTTTATTGCGGACACGCATTTTGGCGATGAGCGAATCCTGCGCTACGAAAACCGCCCGTTTTTGAGCGTGGACAAAATGAACAGCGAAATCATAAAAAAATGGAACGAGCGCGTAAAAGATGACGACTCGGTTTATCTTTTGGGCGATGTGGGAGATGAGGCTTTTTTGAAAGACTTGAGCGGAAAAAAGTTCCTTGTGAAAGGCAACCACGACACAAAATCGAACGAACATTACAGGTGCGCGGGATTCCTTGAGGTTTACGACTTGCCCGTGATTTTCCAAAACTTTTGGCTTCTTTCGCACGAGCCGCTTTATGTGTGTCAGAATATGCCCTATGCCAACATTTTCGGGCACGTTCACGCAAATCCAATTTACAAGGATTTTAGCGAGCAGAGTTTTTGCGTGAGCGTGGAGCGGATAAATTACACGCCATTTTCATTCGACGAGATAAAGCGCGTTATTGCGGAGGAGAAAAGTAAATGAAAGCAAAGAAAATTATTTTTATTGCATTTGTTTTGCTCAATGCCTTTTGTGCGTTTTCAGCAAACAAAATGCGCTTTTATTTGAGCGGAAAACTGCACGGGTTTTATGTTGACTCAAAAGAAGGCTTGAACGTTCGAAGCGAGCCGAGCTTGAGCGCAAAGAAAATAGCGACTCTTTTGGACTCGGATTATGTTATCCCTGTGGAAATCGGCGAAAAAGCGACGATTGACGGAACAGAAGATTATTGGGTGAAAATCCTGCTTTATCCAGAGCATCGCAAAGACAAGAAAAAAGACGAATACGGCTGGGTTTTCGGCGCTTATCTTGATGACGCATTCCCAAGTTTTTACGCTGACGAGCTAAAAAAGCAGATAAAACAGCGCGGCTTCAATCATTTTCCAGATTTTTGCGATGATTTTGAGACCAACTATATGATTTATGACGAAGATGATGAGTTTGCAAAGTGGGCTTTCAAGTACTCGCAGTATTCTGTGGGAAGCTGGCGGGACAAATATCCGTATTACAATCGCGCGCTCCCGAATTACTTTGCCACAAGAGAGACAAGCAATGTTTTTAACTATTTTGCCAAAAGCGAGACAAGAAATGTTTTTGCTCTTACCGTGCGCGAAGCCTTTTTCTTGGACACGGACACGGAAGGAAAGAGCGCTGAAAATCCAAGATACCACACGATAAAACTGCTTCCTCCTTTTACCCGCGTCGGCTTGCTTGGCATTTGCGGCTGGGGAATCGAGCTTAAAACAAAGACGCTTTATCCCATTTATTCCGCCCTCGTGAATAACCGCGCAGGCAAAATCCGCGGAATCGACATAGCAAACATTTACGACTCTTCTCACGCATTCATCTCGGAAGAAAAAGGACTTGATTTTGTTTATCAGACAGCATACACGAACGTTCGGACAGACGAAAACAGCGATACAGGCTTTCACAAAGAGGAAATCGAAAAAGTTTTGAGCGACAAAAAAACTTACGATTTGGCTTTTCTTAATGGCACAACCGAGATTTCCGCGATGTGTTTCAAAGACAAAGACAAAAAGTGCTACTGCCTTTCGCCAAAAGATTTGACCAAGAAAAACGGCTTTCTTCGCATTTTGTGCCCAAAAAATCTTGCAACAGCAAATCCCCCTGCAATTCTTGAGCAAATCGCGGTCGGAGATTTCAACGAAAAAAAGAGAACCATAAATCAATCCACGACGCTCTATTCGCTAAAAACAAGCGGAGACGAGGCAAAAGCCAAAGAAATCTGCACTTATTCAATAACAACTTCCGACAATTCCAGAAAAGCCCCGAAAGGCATTGCAAATCATTTCTTTGCACCTTCTTCCGAGCATTATGCCGACGCGCTTTATGTTTATGAATACCAGACGGACGAGAGCGGCAAAGTCACCAAGAACGAAACCCGAATCTTTGAGGACAAGCAACACGACAATACTTTCCGCTTTGTAAAAAAATACGATGGAGAGCCAAAGCCTGAACGCCCCGCTGGTGAGCCTGATTTTTATGTAAATCCGATTTGCCGCCTTAAAATGAGAGCAGAGCCGAACCTTGACGCTCTTGTTTTTGGCACTCTTGACGCTGGCACGCTGCTGAAAATCGTTGACGTTGACGGCAACAACTGGGTTGTGATTGACGGCATAAAAGGCAAATGGCTCAAGGTTGAGGCGGTGAACGAAGAGTATTTTGTTGAAGGTGGCGAAGTCAGCACTGGCTGGGTTTTCGGCGGATATGTGCGATAGATTCCGAAACGAGTTCGGAATGACAAAACACCGTCATGCTGAAGTCATTTCCCGTCATGCAGAAGTCGATTCAGCATCTGCTTTCATGTGTAACTTGGACAAAGAGGAGAAGATTATGAAAAGAATGAGAAACGTTGTTGCATTGGTTTTGCTTTTTTCAATGCGAATGAGCGCGGGGGTCGCTGATGGCAGCGTTGATTTGGACTCAAGAGCATACAAATATATCAGCAGTCCCTCTTCCCCGCTATATAGCGAAAGCGAGTTGCTTGAAGATGTAAAAGAACATGGCTCAATTCAGGCGGAGTTTTTTCCATACGTCAAAGGCGTGACTTATATGCGACCAAAAAGGCAAGAAGAAGAACTTTGCTGGGACGATTTTCCTGTAGAATACAAATACGCGCTCCCAAATCTTTCTCTGGACGGCAAAGGTTTTAAGGGCGTGGAATGTATTGTCGTGAGGGATACGCTATCTTTTTGGGAAGATGTTGATGAAGAAGATTTTGGGACGCTGAGTTTTGAGCCAGCGGGAGAAAAGATTTCTGTCTACGGCATTGCAGGCTTCGGAATAGAAGACGGCTTGCTTTACCCGATTTATTATCTTCGCACTGGAGGCTACATTCGGGGAATCGACATTGCGCCTTTGAGCAGCCTTATTTTCGCGAGGAACGGAAAAGGAAGAAAAATGAGTATTGCCTTTCAAGCGGTGCTGAAGCGCATTACGAGCAAAAGCACGGGTATAGCGTTCAATGAAATCGAGCGGGCTTTGAGAACCGTAAACACAGAGGATTCATCAAACTTCTTAAGCTACATTCCGTATTTCATCGACTGCGACGGCAAAAGTCAAAGACTTCCTGCATTATGGTACGACAAAAAATACAGGCTTTTGTATCCGCTCAATATGAAAAATCCTGTGCCGATTCTGGAAGAAAAATCTTTTTCTTACGGGATTTCTGCCAGCGGCGGCGAGTATATCTTGATTTTTGCACTTGAGCCCAAGGACGACATCTTCTGTTCCCTCAATAATATCTGCATGTACAAGGTCAGAGAAAAATACAAAGGCTTGAGCAATCATTTTTTTACAGAAAACGGCGTTGCAGTTTACGAGTTTGAGCACATTGGCAAAGAAATAACACAGAACGAAGTTACGCTCTATTTGCAAGACGAAACAAATCCGTACAAGTTCAGCAAAACAAGCAAGACCGACGGCGAACCGCAAGGACGGAGCAAGACGCACAAACAAAACGATTTTGTAAATCCGATTTGCCGTTTGAAGATGCGAGAAAAACCGAATCTTGACGCACAAGTTTTGGGAACGCTTGAAGCTGGCACGCTGCTAAAGATTGTGCAAGTTGGCGAACAG
This sequence comes from Treponema saccharophilum DSM 2985, assembly GCF_000255555.1. Classification (GTDB taxonomy): domain Bacteria; phylum Spirochaetota; class Spirochaetia; order Treponematales; family Treponemataceae; genus Treponema_D; species Treponema_D saccharophilum. Next base: position 85,180 of record NZ_AGRW01000047.1, on the reverse strand, counting down.
GAGCAAATCGACGGCGTTATGGCAAGCTGGGCGAAAGTGGAAGCGGTGAACGATGAGCATTTTGTTGAAGGTGGCGAAGTCAGCACAGGCTGGGTTTTCGGCGGATATTTGGAGTAGGAGAAAAAGCTGAGATACAAAATTGCCAAGTCTTGCGCATACACGCCGTTTGTTTTCTGTGCGCTCGAATTCGTGATAAAATCATTTGAGTTCGGCATTTTTGTTTGGTTCGCCTTGATTGTGCTGTCAGTCGGCGGGCTTTTGTTTTCTGTGCTTGCGTGGGCGAACAAGGAATGCCGATTTTTCTCGAAAGTGTTCTTTTTCTCGCTCCTGCATTTTAGCATGGTGGGGCTCTGGTATTTTTTCTTGGAAATGTATATCTATTCGGCTTGACGGAGAATTTACGAGGAAAAAAACTTCTCCTTGTCATGCTGAAAAAGTCCTGAGCATCCGCGGTATTTGTCAGAAAACAAGTATTTTTGAACTTATTCAAAATTAATATAATGGGAGCCGGAAAAGCACCGCGGACTGCTTTCGGCTGCCCCGTGCTCCGCAATAACCGGAAGGTGAGGTATTTTTATGGAAACAATCGAAGTTTCAAACGAGAAGGCGCTCAAAGCGCTTGTGCAGATAAAGACATACTGCGCGGCAACAAATCTTGACGAGCTCAACTACGTCATAAAAATCATGAAAAAACTTCAGGACGCGGGGGTGACAAAACCACTCGAAGCGGATTTCACCACGCTCAAAAATTAGGATTTCAGAAGGAAATAAAATGGCAACGAACTCATTTTTGTCTTTAGTGCCTGCCGTCGTCGCGATTGTGCTGGCGCTCTGCACAAAGGAAGTATACTCTTCGCTTTTTGTCGGAATCGTAATCGGGGGCGTTTTTTATGCGAGCGACGCCTCAAGCGGATTTTCGGGATTTTTCAATCACGTCTTCAAGGACGGGATGATTGCGCAGCTTTCCGACAAGTGGAACGTGGGAATTCTCGTCTTCCTCGTCGTTTTGGGAACGATGGTCGCGCTGATGAACAAGGCGGGCGGCTCTGCTGCTTTCGGCGACTGGGCAAAAAAGCATATCAAAAGCAAGGTCGGCGCCCAAATCGCGACGGTCTGCCTCGGCATTCTGATTTTCATCGACGATTATTTCAACTGCCTCACCGTCGGCTCGGTGATGAAAAGCGTCACCGACAAGTACGGCGTGTCGAAATCGAAGCTCGCCTACCTTATCGACGCGACGGCCGCGCCGGTGTGCATCATCGCGCCCATCAGCTCGTGGGCGGCAGCGGTGAGCGGCTTCGTGAGCGAGGGCGAGAACGGAATCGCGCTTTTCTGCAAGGCAATCCCGTTCAACTTCTACGCGTTTTTCACGCTCATCATGGTTTTCTCGATGGCCTTCATGCGCTTCGAATACGGCGAGATGGCGAAGTGGGAAAATCCGCTCGCGCTCGCCGGCTCGGGCTCAAGCGGGGACGACACCGAGGTCGTGAAGAAAAACGGCAAGGTGATTGACCTTGTCCTCCCGATTGCGCTTCTGATTCTCTTCTGCGTCGTGTCGATGGTCTACACGGGCGGCTTCTTCACCTCTGGAAACGAGAACTACCTTGATTTCGTGAACGCTTTCGCATCGAGCGACGCGTCGATAGGGCTTGTCCTTGGCTCGTTCTCCGCTTTTCTGCTCACGCTTCTTTTCTACATTCCGCGGCGCGTTATTTCGTTCAAGTCGGCCATGCTCTGCATTCCGGACGGCTTCAAGGCGATGGTTCCCGCGATTCTGATTCTCACGCTTGCCTGGACGCTGAAAGCGATGACGGACAGCCTCGGCGCGGCAAAATACGTCGCGGGGCTTGTCGGGGGGAGCGCGGTGGGCTTCCAGAATTTCCTGCCCGCGATGATTTTCGTGATTGCGCTTTTCCTGGCGTTCGCGACGGGAACGTCCTGGGGAACGTTCGGCATCCTTATCCCGATTTGCATCGCGGCGTTTCCTGAAGGCTCTCTCCGCATCATCTCGATTTCGGCGTGCATGGCGGGAGCCGTGTGCGGCGACCACATCTCCCCGATTTCCGACACGACGATTATGGCGAGCGCTGGCGCCCAGTGCGACCACATCAACCACGTCGCGACGCAGCTTCCGTATGCGATTTCCGTGGCGCTCGTGTCGTTTTTGACATACATCGTCGCGGGATTCGCGCAAATCCTCGGAATCGTGGCGAGCGCCGTAATCTCGTGGGTTTTCGGCGTCGCGCTCCTCATTTCCATGCTCGTCTTCATGAAGAGAAGGGCGGCAAAAAAGAGGTGACGTACAAACTGCGCGCGGAATTCCCTTCATGGCGGAACATTCCCGCGCGTTTTTCCCGGGCGGATTTTCGGAATGATGCCCGGATTTTTTTTGGATGACAGGAAAAAAAATGGAAACTCTTTTCGGAAGGAGAGTGCTTCGCGCCTCCGCGTTCATGATGGCTGTTGTCGTTCTGATGGTCGGCGTGGCCGAGTTCTTTTGCGAGCGGGAAATCATCTTCCCGGAAGTCGCGGCATTGTGCGCGGGATGCTTCCTTTCCCCGCGCCTCGTCTGGACGACAGGATACGTTCGGATGGTGCTCTGCGTGTCGCTCTGCGCCGTCCTGGGCGTCCTGATTGTCCGTTTCGTGCCGGCCCCCGTTCCCGTCCAGTTCGCCGCCGCGGTGCTTTTGGGGCAGCTCGTGCTTTTCGCGTCGAGGACGACGTTCGCGCCGCTCGTCTCGGCAATCGCGCTTCCTGTCCTCATTCAGACGCGGAGCTTCGTCTATGTCGCCGCCGCTTTCTTCCTGACGGTGCTCGTCGTCGTTCTACGCGCCGTCGCGGTGCGGCTCGGGATTGCCGAGGCGGTGAAGGGCGGAAGCGTCTCCGTTCCCGTGCGCGAATTCGTTCCCGTTCTGGTTTTCAGAATGGCCGTCGTCTGCGCGCTTTCGGCATTCGCGATTCCCGCCGGGCTGAAATTCATCGTGGCTCCGCCGCTTGTCGTCGCGTTCACGGAGCTTTCCGGTAGGGGCAGCCGCGCGATGTCCCGCCCGTTCTCCGCCGTCGCCCTCATCACGCTCTGCGCGCTCTCAGGCTCGCTGTGCCGGCTCGCTTTCTGTGCTGGGCTCGGCCTGCCGCTTTCGTCCGCCGCTTTCGTTTCGTCTGCCGCAAGTATCGCGCTTGTCCGGCTTTTCGGGATGGTCTTTCCTCCTGCCGCCGCGCTGTGCGTCCTCGCGCTCCTCATCCCCGCCGAGTCCGTTGCGTTCTTTCCGCTTCAGGTCTTTGCCGGAATAACCGTTTTCGTCCTTGCCTCCGCGCTCTGGCGGAAAATGACGGGCGGGAAATCGGCTTCCTGATGGGGACGGGCCGCCCCGTTTTCCGGCGGGTTCTCTTTCGTCGCCACGGGGCCGAGTCCGGGCAAAAAAAATCCCGGAAAGCGAATTTCCGGGGTTTCGAAGGCGCGCTGTGTTTTTAGTCGTCGTCGCGCTGCGTGAGGAACACGAGCCAATATCCGGCGCCGACGAGAATCGAGCCGCCGATGATGTTTCCTATCGTCACGGGAAGGAGATTCTTCCAGAAGAAATTCAGCCAGGTAAGCCCTTCCGCCGTGTATCCGTAGACGTGCGTCGCAATCAGCCCCGTCGGGATGAAATACATGTTTGCGACAGAGTGCTCGAACCCGCATATGACGAAAAGCACAATCGGAAGGTAGAGCGCCACGATTTTTCCGGGAACCTCCTCTGTTGAGAAGGAGACCCAGACCGCGATGCAGACGAGGAAGTTGCAGAGAATTCCCTTTATCATCGCGTCGATGAACGGCATCGAAACCTTCGCCTTTGCGGTGCTTACCGCGAGCCGCGCAAGCTCCCCGTCATACATGCTCAGGACGTGCCCGAAATTGACGAGCGCCGAGACGATGACGCCGCCGACGAGGTTCCCGAGGTAGACGAAGAACCAGCTTCTGAGCATCGCCGTCATGTACGTGTTTTTCGACAGGACGGAGATGAAGATGAGGCAGTTTCCGGTGAAAAGCTCGCCGCCCGCGATGATTACCATCATCAGCCCGATAGGGAAGACAAGCCCGCTCAAAAACCTTCCGAGCGCGACAGGCACGACACCGCATGACACAATCTGGCTTGTCAGACCTCCCAATGCGATGAAAATCCCGGCGAATACTGCGAGGACGAACATGACCCAAGATTTTCGCGTCGTCTTTCCGTCGCCGACCATGATGTACAAATTAGCGATTTCTGCAGGTGTATTCATACGATTCCTTCTTGCTTGTTTGGTGCGTTTTTCCCGAATGGAAAAACAGGTTATTATGACAATACCATTTAATGGAAGAATTGTACACGGGAAAAATTCCCGATTATGCGCGGGCTGAAAAACGATTCAGTTTTTGACAAACTCCAAAATCGGTTGCAATAAAAGATGATTTGTTGTTGACTTGTAAAGGAACTGTTGGAGAAATGGCTTTTTTGAAAGAAAAAAAAGTTCATATCGCAAGACAGGTTATGTCTATCCGTTCATCAGAAAAAATTAGTTTAGGATATGTAAAAATCTATTTAACAACACAAATTGAGAATCTTAAATCAAAAGCTAAATCTATGATTCCGGGAATTGCAAGAGAAGATGTTATTTCGTCATTGTTTCCTCTCCCGCCCCTTGCCGAACAAAAACGCATTGTCGCCGCAATCGAAAAAATGATGCCGTTGTGCGAGAAACTTGGAGTGTAATCCAAATGCCCACACCAACCAAAAGCGAAATCATAATTTTCAAGACCCCGGGCAATACTTTTTCCGTTGACGTTTGATTTGATGTCGGACTTGTATGGTTCAAGCAATGCCCATGGTTCTCCCATTTACGGCTCAAGCTCAATCTCGGTGGTGCAGTCCTCGTTCTCGTGTCCTTCCTCCGAGGGGTTGTATCCGACCGTGATTTTGTATTTCCGCTTTCCCGTCTTCTCGATGTCGGAGACGCCCGCGCCGCTCGTGTATATTCCCCTTTTTGAAAGCTCGTCGGCAAGGTCGAGCGTCCTGATTTCGTTTCCGTCGGAGAATTTCCTGAAGACGATTTTCCTGTCGGCGTAGAAGTACGAGGATTCGATGAGGATGTCGTCCTCCTCGTCCTCGAACGGAAAAAACGCCGTGACGGTCTTCTCGACGTCGAGCGTCTTGTAGTTCCTGTACTCAAACCGCATCCCGCCGCCCGTCGTCGCCCATTTGTAGACGAGGTGCTCCTTCATCCAGCTGACGCCGAAGCATGCCCAGCCCGGCTCCCTCTCCGCGATGATGTTCCCCGTGCGCAGGTCGTAGAGCGTGATGAGGAACGCGCGCGCCTTGTCCGGCCGGTGGTAGACGAGCAGCTTGTCCCTTTCGGGCGAGACGAAGTAGTCGGAGATGAGCTCCCAGTTCCTGAAATTCGTAATCTGCCGCCCGTTCCCGTCGAAGACCTGCCTGCAGTACCATTTCCCGCCGAGCTTGCATTCCGAGTCCTCCGCAAAAACGGGAAGGATGCGGATGATGAGCGCGGCAAAAAGCAATTTCCTGATGTTCATGATGCTATTGAGTTATACGCGCAAGCCGCCCGAGAATCAATAGCGCGGCAAGAAGAATCAGATAGGCAGAGAAGGGCAGGAGCGCCCGGAAATTCCCGCGCCTGATGCTGAAAATCAGATACCGGAGCGGAGCGAGCGCGACGGCGCAGAATTTGAAGAATCCGGGAAGAATTCCCGCGTCCTCGTCCTCAACGGGAGTTTCCCTGCCGAGAGCGTCGTACATGTACGCCGACAGCCCAAGAAGCACAAGGGCGATTGCGATTGCCGCCGCAAGACAGACGGCCGATTCCATGCTCATTTTTCCTCCTTTTTGGCGTTTCCATTCTGTTCGCTTTTGGCAGGAATCTCCATTTCTGTGCGCCCTTGCCGCGGCGCCGCTTGATACGAAATTTTTGATGGGGAAGTTCGGGAAGAAGAACGAAAAACTGCGAGAGGTCTTTCCGATTTTCTTCCATATTTTTCTTACAAATCCTTCATATAAAGCACTTCGTCTTCAACAACCTTCCCCATAACCGTCTTCGTGAAGGCTTTCGCAAACTTCATTCCGTTTCGCTCTGCCACATGACGGCTGGGAAGATTGTCCGACTTCATATACGAGATGATTTTCTTCATGCCGCGCGTTTTTGCGAATTCTGCACAAGCCTTTGCAGCTTCTGTCGCGTATCCTTCCCCCCGAAACTCCTTGCGCAGGTGATAGCCGATTTCTGGGAAGAAATCGTTTTCCACCTGCTGCATGGTAATTCCGCAGTCGCCAATCATCTCGCCGCTTTCTTTTAGGCAGACCGCCCAAAGTCCAAATCCGTATTTTTCGTAATTGCCCTGATTCCATTTTATCCAGTTCTCAACTTCCTCCCGCGAAAAAGGATGCGGATAAAACTTCATCGATTCCGGGTCGCTTAAGACAAGCGCAAGCGCGTCGGCATCTTCCGGAGTCATCTCGCGCAGAAAAAGCCGTTCTGTTTCCAATATCATATTTTCCACCTTTAACAAAGCAGATTGATGAGAATCGGCTTCGGCGTGCTAAAAACGCCGCTTCCCCTTGAGGCGCCTGTCGACGTCCGCGGGGGAAGCGACGTGCCGTTCGTCCGGCTTTCGGTGCTTGCCGGACTTATGTGGTAGGGAACCGTTCCCGCGCTTTCATTTCTGGGGAACGCCGCAGACGCCGTCGGAGCATTCCGCTTTTTGTGGCGGCGTTTTCAGGAATTCCTGCCATTTGAACGTGAGCGAGCCGTCCTCCGTCTGGACAATCGGGATGCCGATAAGCCCCTTTTCCTTTGCCTTCGCGAATTTCTCGTTCGAGTCGCGGAGCGCAAGGAAGGCTTTCAGCTCCTTCAAGTTTCCGGTGATGTCGTGGTATTCGTATGCGACGCCCTCCGCGGCGAAAGCTTTCTCAAGCTCAATGCAGTCAGGGCACATTTTTGAGCCGTAAACGTTCAGCATCGTTTTTCTCCTTTCGTCCGAAAACCTAAAATTTCACGACTTTTGGCGGAGCGGCGAAGCTTGAGAGCGTCGCCGTCGCGTTTTTGAGGTAGAGGACCTGCGTGTTCTCGTCCTCCGCCGAGTACATTTTCTTCAGCTCGGGGTAGCTTTCGAGCATCGCTTTTTTCGGCTCGATTCTGTCGTCGTCGACAAGCTCTCCGGCGACGCGGCACCATTCGCTTCCGTTGAAGCAGCAGAGCTCCACTTTCGGATTCTTCTGAATCTGCTTGGAAACGTCCTTTTTCCTTCCGGTCTGGATGTAGATTTTTCCCTCGAAGATGTTGACCGTACCGAACGGGCGCACCCTCGGCTGTCCGTCCTCGACCGTGGCAAGGTAATACGTCCCGCATTTCTTGATGAATTCGTAGATTTCGTCCATTTGTTTCTCCTTTCGGGGAATTCCCGAACAGCACCATTCTACACTAAACCGCTGGGAGAATGGTGAAAAGACGCTTAAAAAAATGGTATTCTGTCCGCATTTCGAATAAAAAATTAAAAAGGAAAAAAAATGAAAATTCGCAAGATGAAAATCATCGCCGTGCTGATTTCCGCACTAGGCGTACTCGCATTGCTTGCCTCGTGCGAGCCGTTCGACATCGGGAACCTGAGGAGCGTCGAGAAGGCGAAGGCCGCCGCGCTCAAGACGCTGGAGGAGCGGTACGGCGTTCCGTTTGAGTTCGCAGATGACGATGATGGCGAGCCGCTCGACATGGAGACGTACATGCACTGGGACACAAAATCGTCGTTCTACGAGGTAAAGCACTGGGGGCAGGAATTCAAGCCGCAGCGACTGGGATGGCAGGAGGGGCTTTTTCCCATCCGCGTGATGAACGGGCTTGTGCGCCCCGCCGGCGAGAAGGAGACGGACGCTTTCCACACTTACAAGGTCAACGTCTATGCGAATTCCGTCTCCGACGGCGCGTACGGATACTTATATGAGGACGAGATAAAGCGGCGGATTATGGAGGTCTGGGAAAAACGCCCGAAGGATTTTCCGTTCCTCGACAAAATCAAAATCGAGGTGCGCACTGAAGGCATAAGAATCCCGGAGAACATACGGTCGATGAGCCTTGACGAGTTCTGCCCGATTGCCTACGACCAGTCCCTGTTCGCGTTCCGTATCCGCATTTACCTCTATCTTCCCGCGGACGGATACTGGGGAAAGCTCCAGAACGAATTCGTGTCGCATGTCGTGCGTTTTAAGGATGATCCTCCTGACCTGCGCGGATACCGTTTTTCCGACGAGGACTGGCGCACTCCGAACAAGCGCCTTGAGAAGGAGATGGAGGTGCTCGAAAAGGCGGTCGGAAAATTATACGAGCTTCTGAAGGCGGAGCCGAGTCTGAGCCAGTTCGTCGAAAAAAAATCGTTCGTTTTCTCGGGGCGGCTCGATGACCATTTTCTCGGAACGCACAATGTACTCGGAACGGACGTGTTCAACTGCATCGGCGATAAAATCAACACGATGAACTCGCGCTTCTCGGCGGGAATCGGATATTGGGATATGCCGACTGCGATTGACGAGTGGACGTACTACAATTACGACTCCCGCATGGACGTTCTGTGGCATAGACCCGAGGAGACCGACAAGGACAACGGGCTATTCGATATGAGCTGGTTTAGCGGAAACTGGCACGGACGGCTCGGAATCACGTGGGTCGAGCGGCACAGAAAGCCGAAGCCGCCTGCCGAACCTGAGTCGGCTGAAGAAAATACGGCGGACGGGGCGAATCCATCGGAAAAAACTGACGGGAATACGTCCGAGACCGGGAAAAAGACTGCGGACGGTGAGGATTCGGCGAAAAATGCGGAAGTTGCCGAAAACGAGGAGCCGCCCGTGGAGTACGACGACGGAATCGACGAGTCTCTGATAATCGAGAAGGAAGACCACTCGGACTGGGTCTGCCTTGACGGCTCTGCGGTGGACTGGGTTCTCTTTTTGCAGTGCCACCGCCCGACAACGGGAATAATCGAGTTCCGCAACGGATGTACTATGGTAAAAGAACCTGAGGACTACTCGCGGCTCAAGAAGGTTTTCGTGACGAACAGGGTGAACGGAAAGTCGAAGACGGTGACGCTCGCGGATACTTTTGAAATACAGAAAATCGACCTCCGCGACATAACCGAGCCCCAAATCGTGATGAACGTCTACGAGCTGCGCATCCTCGACGTGTATCCCGGAAAGAAGTACGAAGCCGCCGGCGTAAGCTACTTCAACATGGAGATTGCGGAGGCTCCTGACGGACGGTAGCCGAAAGGATTGCCCGCCCCGCCAAGAACAGCCGTTTTCTCGGCGGAGGGGCGGGGGAAATGAGCGCGGGAATCAGTTCTTGATTCCGCCTGCTGCGGCCCTGTTCGGCGTGAACATCGATTCGATGTCGGAGTCCGTCAATTCAATCTTGTAGAAATTCCGGTAAAACTCCTTGATTTCCGTCGGGATGTCGATGTCGCCGAACAAATCCGGGTGATGTTCCTTCGCGAGCCACAAAAGCGTGAGCGGGGAGTCCGTGTTCGTGACATACCAGCGGTATATTCCGAGCGGCATTTTGCGGACGTTCTTTTCTTTTACGGCGCGGACATTCGACCAGTCGTAATTCTGGAACGTGTTCTGATAAAGGTCTTCCGGAATCGCGTCGCTGAAATTGGTGATGTAGATTCTGTCGGGATTCCATTTGTAGACTTCTTCCACGGTGACCTGCGGCGTCCCCTTGTTCACGGCCGCGGCATTTTTCGCCCCCGACGCCGTAATCCAGTAGTCGCCCCACGTCCTCGTTCCCGGAATCTGCAGCGTCGTGTCGCTGTAACGGTGGATAATCATCGCGGACGGCTTTTTCTCCTCCGGAACGGCCGAAACCCGCTCCGCGACGAGGTTCTGGATTTTTTCCGCGTATTCCTTGTATGCGCGCGTGTCGCATTCCTTCCCCATGACTTCGGCAAGCAAATCAATCCAGGTGAATATCGTCTCGACGGCGTTGAAATTTTTTGCGTCCAGCGCGAATCCGACGGCCGGAATTCCTGCCTGCGTCGCCACGTCGTAATCTTCCATGACGCCCGACGCATAGAGGACGACGTCCGGCTTCAGTTTGATGAGCTCCTCCGCATTGAGGTGCCCGTTCTTGCTGAAGGAACTTTCAATTTTCGAGATTTCGGGGGCGGCTTTTATCAGCATTGAATTTTCCGCCGCGCTGATGATTGCCGGGTCGAGCCCAACCAGCCCCTCCGTCCCGAACATGAGGCAGTACGCCGATGCGAGCGGCCAGACCGAGGCGATTACGACGCGCCTGACTTCTTTGGGAAGCGTGACCGTGTTTCCGACCTGGTCCACGATTGTGCGCGTCCCGGCCGGTTCCTGCACGGCTGTTTTTTTGGTGCAGGAGCTGAAAAGAATCGCTGATGCTGCGAATAAAGCGGCGAATGCGTGAAAAGATTTTTTCATAATACCCATCCTTAACAAAAATTAGAGTGTGCTAACATACGTGTTTCACGCCTTTTAGTCAATAAAACCGCCCAAACATTTTTCGGGACGGCGGGTGGCTTGCCGTCCAGAGCGCGATTCGGAATCTTCGCGCGTGGTTTCCGAAAACTGAATTTTCATTTTTCGAGTTGACTAATTTCTGTTTTGCATGTTAGTGTCCGCTAATCAAAATTATTGACTACTCACAAATGTTAGAGGTGTAAACAAAATGGTCAAAATCGCAATATACGGCAAGGGCGGAATCGGAAAATCGACGACGACGGCGAACTTGTCTGCGGCATTAAGCAAAATGGGTCTGAAAGTAATGCAGATTGGCTGCGACCCGAAATCCGACTCCGTGAAAAACCTGTGCGGCGGAGAGAAAATAACTTCGGTCCTCGATGTCCTGAGAAGCAAAAAAAGCGAGGATGTAAAACTTGAGGATTTGGTTCATGTCGGCTTTAACGGCGTCCTGTGCGTCGAGGCGGGCGGCCCGACTCCGGGCATCGGCTGTGCGGGAAGGGGAATCATCACGGCGTTCGAGAAGCTTGAGGAGCTTGACGCTTACGAAATCCACAGGCCCGATGTCGTCCTTTACGATGTCCTTGGCGATGTCGTCTGCGGCGGATTTGCCATGCCGATAAGGAACGGATACGCCGACCATGTTTTTATCGTGACGAGCGGCGAGATGATGGCGTTGTATGCGGCGAACAACATCGTGAGCGCAATCAAGAATTTCGGAAACCGCGGGTATGCCTCATATGCCGGCGTGATTTTGAATTCGCGCAACGTCGAGAACGAGGTCGAGGTCGTCAGGAAAGCGCTGGATGAAATCGGCGGCGAGATTGTGCAGGTCGTGCCGCGCGACGGGACCGTTCAGGTTGCGGAGAATCAGGGGAAGACCGTAATCGAAGCGTGCCCGGACTCGGACATGGCGGGCGTCTACATGGCGCTCGCAAAGAAAGTGATGGAGAAGTGCAATGTGTAGCTGCCCGTCGTTCGAAAAAACGCTCCATTACGTTTCCCCCGCCCACGGCGGCTGGGGCGTCATCCGCGTGGCGGCAACCATGCCCGAAAGCTACATGCTGTTCGTCGCTCCCTTTGCGTGCGGACGCCACGGCGCGCTGGGCGGAATCCTTCACAACGTCAAGAATCAGGTAAGCTATCTGTTCATCGACGAGAGCGACATCGTCTCGGGAAATTACGAGCATCTCGTTCCGGATGCGGTGGAAGAGCTGCTCCAGTCACTTCCGAAACGCCCGAAAGTGATGATGATTTTTGTTTCCTGTCTCGACGACCTGCTCGGAACTGACCACGACGCCCTGAACGCGGAACTTTCCGCGCTCTGTCCCGACATCCGCTTCGTCACCTGCCACATGAATCCGTTCAAGCAGGACACGAAAATTCCTCCGATGGTCGGGCTGCAGCGCTCCCTGTTCAGCATCCTCGAAAAATCCGCCGACAGGAAGAAGCAGATTAACATGGTCGGAAACAACGCATCCGTCTCTTCCGGCTGCGAGCTTTTTTCGCTGCTGGGAGCGCAGGGCTGGAAAATCAACCACATCGGCACTGCTGAGACGCTCGACGAATTCCTCGGTTTTTCGTCCTCTCGCCTGAACCTCGTCCTCTCGCCGTCGGCTTCCCTTTCGAGCAGGATAATGGACGAGAAGCTCGGAATCCCTTTTCTGAATGCCTATCCGACGTACGACATCGATGAAATCGAGGAGACGTACCGCGAAATCGAGAGGCGGCTTGGCATCAGCCTGGGGGATTTTTCCGGGTACAAGAACCGAGCCGCGTCCGCAATCAAGAATGCTGCGGAAACAATCGGAAGCTATCCGGTCGTTATCGACTACCAGGCGGTCAGGAAGCCGTTTACGCTTGCGAACGTGCTTTTCGATGCGGGCTTCAACGTGAAGATGGTTGCCGTCGATGCTGTTCCCGAGTTCGAGAAGGTGGCGTGCGAAAAAATCCTTTCGAAAATCCCGGGCTTGATGATTATCGACGCGCTCCACCACGATTCGGTGAAATTCGAGCATGTGGACGAGGAGTGCCTCTCAATCGGGTTCAGCGTCGGCTACCTCACGAAGTCGAAGCATGTCGTCGATTTGATGGAAGACGAGACGCTGTACGGGTTTTACGGAATCGAACGGCTCATGGAAATGCTCGTGGACGCCTACGAGCATGAAAATTCAGCAGATGACCTCATCATCAAGGCAGGTATCGTCGTATGAGCAAACTGTGCATCACTCTTCCGCCGTATTCGCCGGATTATTCTGGCTGTGCTTCCGCCCTGTTCGAGCTTGGCGGCATGATTGTCCTCCACGACGCATCGGGCTGCACGGGAAATTACCTCGGGTACGACGAGCCGCGCTGGATGGGCTCGAAATCCGTCGTTTTCTGCTCGGGATTGCGGCATATGGATGCGATTCTCGGGAACGACAGCCTTCTGATTGACAGGATTATAAAAGCCGCAGAAAGCCTGAAGCCGAAATTCATCGCCCTTTTGGGAAGCCCCGTTCCGATGGTAATCGGCGCCGACTATGAGGGCATCATGCGGGAAGTCGAGAGCCGGACCGGTATCCCGTGCCTCGGGTTCGACACGAAGGGGCTTTCCTATTACGGAAAGGGAATTTCCATGGCGGCGATTTCACTCATCAAAAAATTCGCCCGGAAGGAGCGCGGGGCTGAGGACGGACGGCGCGGAATAAACATACTCGGCGTGACGCCGCTCGACTTCGGGAACAAGGGCGCCGAGAAAGCGTTCGTCAGCCTTTTTGAGCGCGCGGGAATCGAGGTGTGCTGCTGCTTTTCGATGGGGCATTCCGTCGAGGCGATAGAGAAATCCGTCTCGGCAAAGCTGAATGTCGTCGTGTCGCAGAGCGGAATTGAAATCGCGAAATTCATGGAAAAGAAGTACGCGATTCCGTATGTCACGGGAACGCCGATCGCCGACGGAAGCGCCGTCCTTTCGAAGGTGACGTCCTTTTTTGAAAGCGGAACCGTTCCCCGGCCGAAAAAGGCGGGCGCCGTCCTTCCGAAGAAGGTGCTCGTCGCGGGCGACCAGATTATCGCGCGCTCAATCTGCGAGGAGGCGGCGCGCGCTCACGGTGATGTGTCATTCGTCGCCGGAACGATGTTCGATTTTTCGCCCGAGGAAAGCCGCGAAGGCGACATTTTCATAGGGGATGAGGACGCGTTCCGGAAAATCGCGAACAGCGGCGAATTTTCGGGCATCGTCGCGGACCCGCTTGTCGCACAACTTCTGACGGACGAGGCAAAAAAACGCACGAAATTCTTCGCGCTTCCGCATGTCGCCGTCTCAAGCAAGGTGCATTGGGACGAGTCGCTCTCCGTTCTTGGGGCGGAAATGCGCGCGTTCATCTCGAACATCCGCGTGTGAAGCTTCCGTCAATCTGCCCGGTATGGCCGATTAACTTGAGAAGTGTCGTTCTGAACCTGTTTCGGAATCTGCAATCAAAAGATGCTGAAACAGGATTTCACATAAATCCGCTTCCTTACGGAAGCCGTTCGGCATGGCAATCTATCAGCAGTATTCGGGCAGGTTTCAATACAAAAAAGGAAACAGTCAAGGAAAAACGATATGAAAAAAATTGCAGAATGTCTTTGTGCCTTGTTGGCATCAGCGCTCCTGCTCGCGTCATGCAGCAGAAAGGAATCGCCCGCGGCTGCCCCTCAAAAAGCGGCAGCGACGCACATTGTCACCGACCATGCCGGGCGCGACGTGGAGCTTCCGGTGAACATCGAGCGGGTCGTCATCATCTCGCCGATGCCGCTTCCGTCGATTTACTGCCTTTACATGGGCGGAACGGACAAACTCGTCGGGATGCATCCGTCCTCGATGGCGGCCGCAGAAAACTCGTACCTCAAAAACGTCTACCCTGATGTCGTGAACGTTCCGACCGGCTTCGTGAAGAACGGTGCCGTCAATGTGGAGGAGCTTTTGAAGCTCAGGCCGGACGTCGTCTTCTACCTTGCATCGGACACCGCTCTTTCCCAGAGCCTCGAGAATGCCGGAATCAAGGGTTTTGCCTTCTCGACTTCCGTCGCCGATTTCAACACAATCGAAACGTATGCGAACTGGATAGGAAAATTGGGCGAGATTTTCGGCGATACCGGCCGCGCGGACGCAATCATAAAATACGGGCGCGAAATCGAGAAGAAAGTAGGCGGGCGGATTGCGGGGCTTGGCGAGGAGGAAAAGCCGCCCGTCATGATTTTGTATCACTACGACGCGTCGGGAATGAAAACTTCCGGCGTGAATTTCTACGGCGACTACTGGATAAACGCTTCCGGCGGAAAGAATGTCGCGGGGGAGCTGAGCGGGATGCCGCAAATCAGCATGGAGCAGGTCTACCAGTGGAATCCTGAATATATTTTCATCACCAATTTCAGCCCGTACCTTCCGGAGGATTTGTATGAAAACGCAATCGAAGGGTATGACTGGTCGGAGGTGAATGCTGTGAAGAACAGGCGCGTCTACAAAATCCCGCTCGGAATGTACCGCTGGTTCCCGCCGAGCTCCGACACGCCGCTCTGCCTGCAGTGGATGAGCAAGGTCCTGCACCCGGAACTTTTCGGCGATGTCGATATCGACAAGGAAGTTGCGGCGTATTTCAGGACGTTCTACGGCGTCGAGCTTACGGCCGATGCGCTGCAGGCAATCTTCAATCCCGCGCGTGCGGCTTCCGGAAAATAAGATGTTCATCGAGAATAAAAAAATCCGTCCGCTGTTCATTTTCGCCTCGTTCCTGCTCATTCCGATTACGGTCATTCTCTGCCTCGGAATCGGCAGGTACTCGCTTTCGCCCCTCCAGATTGTCCGCTCGTTTTCTGATGCGCTTTTCGGCGGGGGCGGGGACGTCATGGCAAGAACAGTGATTTTCAAGGTGCGCCTTCCCCGCATCCTTCTCGCGCTCGCCGCCGGGGCGGGGCTTGCCTGCGCGGGCGCGGCGTTCCAGGGGCTTTTCTCGAACCCGCTTGCGACGCCCGACACTCTGGGGGTCGCAAGCGGGGCATCGTTCGGAGCCGCGCTTGCGATGATGTTCCATTGGAACCTTATCGGCATCCAGGCGCTCGCCCTGTGCTTCGGGCTTTTTTCATGCTTCCTGACGTACAGGATCAGCCGGATTAAGGGAAAATCGTCCGTCGTGATGATTATCCTTTCGGGGATGGTCGTTTCCTCGCTTTTTCAGGCGCTCGTGTCAATCGTGAAGTACATGGCCGACCCCGAGGACGAGCTTCCCTCAATCACGTATTGGCTTATGGGAAGCATGTCCGCCGTCACCTACAAAAGCCTTGCGTTCGGGCTTCCCTTTATTTTTGCCGGGCTTGCCGCAATCTGGGCTTTGAAGTGGCGGCTCAACATTCTTTCGCTGAACGAGGACGAGGCAAAATCGATGGGGGTGAACATAACGCTCATCCGGCTGCTTATAATTGGCGCGTCGTCGCTGATTACGGCCTCGGTGATTTCCATGTGCGGGCAGATTGGCTGGGTCGGCCTGCTCATCCCGCACATTTCACGCATGGTTTTGGGGAGCAACAACAAGGCCGTCGTTCCCCTGAGCATTTCGCTCGGCGCGATTTTCATGGCGGTCATCGACACGTTCGCACGGAGCGCATCCTCCGCGGAGATTCCGATTTCGATTCTCACCGCAATTATCGGCGCGCCGGTTTTCATCAGCTTGCTCAGAAAGACAGGAGGTGTATGGGCATGACATTTCAGGTAAGAGACGGCGGGTTTTCCTATGATTCCCGCGTCGTTCTGGACAACATCAATTTTGAGATTTCCGACGGCGAAATCATGTGCGTGCTCGGCTCGAACGGCGTCGGAAAAACGACGCTCCTCAAATGCATGATGGGCCTGCAGAAATGGCGGAAGGGCGAGAGCCTGCTCGACGGAACGAACATCGCCCGGATTCCGCAGAAAGAATTCTGGAGGAGAATCGCCTACGTCCCCCAGGCAAAGAACGCGGCGTTTTCGTTTTCGGCGCTCGACATGGTGACGATGGGGCGGAGCGCCCACCTCGGGACGTTCTCGGAGCCGACAAAGGAGGACGAGGAACGCGCGGTGGAAGCGATGGAAACGTGCGGGATTCTCCGGCTCAAGGACAAGCTCTGCACTAAGATGAGCGGCGGCGAGCTTCAGATGGTTTTGATTGCCCGCGCGCTCACCGCGAATCCGGAGATGCTTGTCCTCGACGAGCCCGAGTCGAACCTCGATTTCAAGAATCAGCTCGTGATTCTGAACATAATCGAAAAACTTGCCCGCGAAAAGCATATTTCCGCAATCGTGAACACCCATTTTCCCGCCCACGCGATGAAAATCGGCACGAAAGCCCTGATTCTGAACAGGACTGCCGCCCCGATTTTCGGCCCTGCCCGCGAAGTCATAAGCGAGGAGAACATGAAAAAAACGTTCGGTGTGCAGGTGCACATAAGCGAGTTCGAATTCGGCGAGCGGCAGTACAAGAGCGTGACCCCGCTGTATGTCGTCGGCGCGTGAAGCCGCGTTTTCGTACCTTTTTTTGGACTGTTTTTCCGCTTGCGGGTAGAATCAGTGGACCTGTCTGAAATTTCTGTTTCCGAACAGGTTTCTTTCAGGAGGAAAAATGTACGAATTCAGGCAGCTTTCCGCTGGCGATATGGGCAGCGTCAAAGAACTTTTCAGGAGCGTCTTTACGGCAGAACCGTGGAACGACGACTGGTCGGATGATGAGAGGCTCTCATTGTATCTTGCCGATTTGTCGTGCCAGACAAATTCGCTTTTGTTCGGGCTTTTCGAGAAAAACGAGCTGATAGGAATTTCGCTCGGGCAAATCCTGCACTGGTATGCGGGAACGGAATACAAAATCGAGGAGCTGTGCATAAAAACGGAGCAGCAGGGCAGGGGAGCCGGCACGTTCTTCGTTTCGGCAATCGAAAATGCCGTGAAAGCCCGCGGAATCAGCAGCATCGTTCTTCTGACAAGCCGCGACGTTCCTGCCTACGGATTCTACAAGAAAATCGGTTTCCGTGAGTCGGAAAGCCTCGTCTTTTTCGCGAAGGAAATCTAGCCGTCCGGAACGGATTCGGAACGCGCGTTTTGGCTGGCGTTCTGACAATCTCCGGGCATTTTCAAATATTTCTGGAATCTGCCAATCGCCGAATGGCGATTTTTTTCAGAATTGCATTTTCTGTATTTGTCTACAGGCGCTCTTTTTATGGTCGGTTGGTTTGTCGACATCATTTTGATTTTGGCAAATCGATTCCGCGATGAAAATCAGCATTTGGTCAAATAGCGCAACCCCCGCGCATTTTTTTTCGCTGGGGTTGTTGTTTGTTTGTGAGACCCTTTTTTTGAATGGGGACGAATATGCGATTTTAGATTTTACTTCCGCCGCTCTTCCAGCAGTCTCACGGCGTCGTCCATCGGAATGCACTTCGCGAACCTGCCGTTCCACAAAAATTCGTTGTAGTAGCGGTATGCCGTTTCCGCGCTCATGTATTCGCTGTCGAACGTGGAATTCGCGTATGCGGGGACGAGCATCTCGAATCCCAGGTCGAAGCCCGTGTGAATCGTCGCGTCGATGCAGAAATTTGTCTGCAATCCCACGGCGACAATTTTTTTCACGCCCTTTCCCGAAAGATAGTCCGAAAGCCCCACGGATTTGTGGAGCGCGCTGTTCACTTTTTTCACGAAGACTTTCTCGCCGTCGTTCGGCCGGAATTCCTCGAAAATCTCGAAATCCTTGTCGCCCACGGAAAAGCCGGAGCCTTCCCCGTCGTCGTGCTGCACGAAAACGACCTCTACGCCTGATTCGCGCGCTTTTTCGATGAGCGTCCTTATGTTGTCCCTGATTTTCTCGAACGCGAACAGCCGCGCGTCGGTGATTCCTTTCTGCGTGTCGATTACGAGCAGAACCATGTTTTTCATTTGTATCTCCTTTTTGGGCGGGAATATCCGCGTTTTTTTTGTTCGGCGGCTAGAATCTTGTCGCAGCCGATGCAACCGTGAAAAACCATGCGGCGATGTTCAGAATCAGCGCGGCGGCGGTGGGCAGGATGCGCCTGAATCCGTTTTTCCGGAACAGAATTTGAATCGCGATTGCGGAAATGAAAAGCCCGGGAAGGATGATGCTCCAGCTGAAAAAATCGATGATGTTAATCAGCACAAAAACCTCCCGCGACTTTCCGAGCCCGACGAACATATCGAGCGAATCGAGTGCAAGAATGAAAAGCAGGTACGAAAAATGCACCGCGGTAAAATATGCCGGTATTTTAGAGTCTTTTTTCATTCTTGCTTCCTGCTGCGTCTCCATCCGCCTCTCAAAGTTGAAGGCACATCGTCTCTCCGCTCTCTTTAAAGCCGAGCGATTTGTAAAGCGGGCGGCCTTCCTCTGTCGCGTCGAGGATAATCTCCGAGCACCCCTTCGCCCGCGCTTCTCCGACAAGCTGCCCGACCATGCGCCGCGCGATTCCCATCCTGCGGTATTCTTTTTGCGTGTAGACGCTCATCAGGAACGCCCGTTTTCCTGTCGGGTGGCTGAACGTGGGCATAATCGTGATGTAGTTGATTGACGCGCAGCCGATTGTCTTTTCTCCGTCCGTCGCGAGCAGCGTCGTCTGGTCTCCGCTCAAAAAGTAGCCGCGGGATTCCGTTTTCAGCTCGTCGCTGAATTCGTAATCGGCCTCCAATCCGTTGACGACGCGGAGCATCTCAAGGCGGATTTCCATAAGCCGGTCGATGTCGGCCGCCGTCGATTTTGAAATCGCTATTTTGTTTTCCATAAAATCCGCCTTGCTCACGTCCACAATTCCGTTATGAACATCGCGCTCGCGTCCTCCGCCTTCTTGAACCCGCATTTTTCGTAGAACGCCTGTTCCTTGTTGTATGCGACGATGACGAGCCGGAGGTAATCGCCGTATTTTTCTTTTATCTTTGACACGAGCGCCGAACCGATTCCCTTTCCCTGGTATTCCGGGCGCACGAGGAGATAGTGCATATACGCGTTCATGATTCCGTCGTCCATCGCGCACGCCATCCCGACGAGTTTTTCGCCGTCCCATGCGGAGACGACCGTGCTGAAATTCCTCATCGCGACGACAAGTTTGTCGGGAAAATGTCCCGAAGACCATTCGACCGACAGAAACAAATCCTCAAGCTGCCCGCGCGAAAATTCGCGCGTCTCCTTGTATTCGATTCCCATTGTTGTTCTCCTTCGCCGCGGAAAATCAGCACGGCGTTACTATGATTTTTTGAAAAGCATTATGACCTGAAAAACGACGCCCGCTCCCAAAAACGAAAGAATGTTTATGTGCGCCACCGAGACGAATATTAGCCGCGTCCCGAAGTCCGGCGAGAATGCGTTTCCCGTGCAGAATCCCTTTGTTGAAAATAGCGGAAGGCCGTCCCGAAAAAGGCGGCGGCAAGGCAGGTCGCGCCGTTTTTTACTATTTTCCAGCTTCTAAAATCCGATTATCGGCATGTTTCCCCGCCGCGCATTCAGTTTTTTGCCGGGACTGATAAAAAATAGTCCGGGCAATTTCTTCGTTTGTGCGCCGATTCGCCCAGCCTTCCCATAACAACAATTCTGTCTACTCGAAAAACAATAATTACTAGTCAAATATATCCGCTAGAAAAATATCGTATACTTAAAAAATATTTCATGTATCTTTTTTTTGCCTATCTATATCCTTATTTTTCAAGGTAAAAACAAGAATGTAAATAGACAAAGAAATGTCAATTAGTATATTTTTAAGGAAAACAGTTGTTCAAAGGATACTGATATTCAGTATGGTATTTTCGGCGGAGGAGGAGCATAAAAAAGCCCGGCATTATAAAAGCAATGCCGGGATGCAATCGGGAACCGCAATAAGGCGCGCCGAGAAAGTGTTTCAGTCAGGAACGGCTATTCAAGCAGGTATGTCACCGTCGTGACGACGCGGATGCTTTTCCGCTCCTCCAGGCCTTGCGCTGCGTTTTCGATGGTGAAGACGCCTTGCGCTGCTGTCTTTATTTTCCCGACGACGCTTCCGGAATCCCTCGCGAACTGTTCGGCTGCTGCTCGCGCGTTGCCCGTTGCCTCCGCAATCATCTCGGGTTTTATGCCGTTAAGCCCGGTAAAATCGTAAGTGACGCGGCTGTCATATGTTTGGGAAACAGCGATTCCGTCCCCGGCAAGCTCAAGGCACGATTCGTTCGCGCGCTTTACGGCTGAAATGTTCGGGGAGCGGACAAGAAGCGTGACGCTTGCTATGAAATTGTATCGCTGCCTGTCCGAGTCCATATACGGATTCAGTGTCGTGTCGGTGATGGCGGGCGCGCGCTCAAGTATGTCCGATTCGGAAAGCCCGCATTTCAGCAGATAGCGGCGCGCCGTTTCCTTTTTTGCGACTATATCGGATTGCAGCGACTTGAGGTCGTTCGAGCCGAGCTGGAACGTAAGGGGCCACACGGCGATGTCCGCCTCGACCTCCCGTTCCGAAAGGCCTCGTACGCTCACGGTCCGCTGCGTGCGGATTATGTTCTTGAATCCTGCCGCGAGAATTGACGCTCCGGCTACGATTCCCGCGGCGAGAATCACGCTTCCGATGATGTTTTTATTTTCCATGCGATGTTCCTCCATAAGTTACATAATGAAAATGCATTATTTGATGCTCCAGACCGTTCCCGCTGAGCGCCCGAACACTTCCGGCTCATACATGCATTCGGCGACAGCTGACGGTGTCCCGTACGTTCCGCTCCTGTTCGCCCTGAAAACGAATTCGAACGAGCGGCTTCCGAGCGGAAAATCATCCCAGAAACAGCGGACCTCGGCATCCCGTATTTCCTGATGGCTTGACGGCGCCCACCACCGCGCCATTTTCCGCGCCTTTGCTCCGACCGAGGCAGTCGTCGCGAACGCCGTGTTCAGTATTTCCGCTCCGGCGGGAACGGGCGCGCGGACCGCGACGAACGTCCTGTTTTTTGGCGACGTTATGCGGACAGTTTCCCTGTACATCTTGCCGCTTTCGAGCTTTCCGTTTTTGACGGCCTTTCCCGTCCGCGCGTCCGTTATCTCCACGAAAACGGAAAGCCCCTCGTCACGCGCAGCCTGCCCGCCTGCAGGAAGCGAATACGTCATGCCGGCTGTATAGAAAAGCGTTCCTTTTCCTTCTTTTTTGAACGAAAGCGAAATCCTTTCGCCTGCTGCGATTCCGTCCGGAAGGCGCTTTCCGTCTCCCGTCCCGAGCTTCCATGCCGAGGACGCGTTCTTCGCGGCAGTTCCGGAAAAATGCGCCGAAAGAATTTCCGTTCCCAAAAGCGTCGCCGTTCCGGTGAAATCGGTCTCGTCGAGCTTCGCCGCTGAAATGTACGAGTCGAGCGCAATCAGGACGCGCCCTGTCGTCGCGGTCGATTGCCACCGTCCGTTCCCGGCTTTCTGCATCTGGAGAAGCTCCCACACGATGTTTCCCGCATGGATTCCAGACGGCTCAACCGCCGAGAACAGCTGGAGCGCGAGCGCGAGCTGCTCCGTCCCCGAGCCGAAGAAATGCCAGGTGTTTTCCGATTCCTGCGTCTGTATCGACACACCGCGCGTCGTCAGCGCGATTCTTCCCGCAATCCTCGACGCGGCTTTTTTTGCGAAATCTTCCTCCGACGAATTGAGCGCGGCAAGACCCGCAAAAGCGAGCTCGCAGACGCCCGCATCCTTGTTCCCGATTATCGAGCCGATTTCCGCGGCATCAGCTTTTCCGCCGAGGCAGGAGCGCACGTAAAGCGAGTACGCCCGTGCGAAAAGCCCGTGCCGCCCCTCCGCCTTCAGATTTTCGGACTCGCGCCCGATGTATGCGAGAAGCTCCCCGACATTGAGCGCGGAGGGAACTGCCATGCCGTGTTTCCGCGCGAGCGCGATTACCTCGGCAATCCTCATGCTTACGGCGAGGCTGCTTTCCGTCCCGTCCCTCCAATACGGGAATCCGCCGTCGCGTTTCTGGCACGATGCCCAGCCGGCGATTTCCTTCTCGACGAACCCCTTTGCGTCGCCGACTTCCGAGGAAAGACCGAATTCTCCGATGCGGTTTCCGAACGCGATGAGCGGAATTATCGCGCTCGAGCGCTGCTCAAGGCAGCCGTACGGATAGCGGAAAACGTAGTCGACGGCCGAGCGGAGCGTCCCGAGCCGTGACGAGCCGATTTCAATCGAGAATTCGCCGCCGGAATCGGGGAAAACGACAATCTCTTCGCGCGTTTTTTCCCCGTCCGCAACCTGCCCGACTGTCGTCACGCTCTCGAAAATATACGGACGCTCTATCTCGACTGCTTTCCTGACGATTTCGTCAAGCGCGCCGCATTTTATGGAGAATTCCAGCGTCACCCACCCTTCCCCGACGGCGTCGATGGAGAATCCGACGGGCTGCGTCCTTCCCGCGCCGACTTTTACCGTTTTCGTGCCGCTGCCGGAAATGCGCGCCGTTCCGGGAATCCTTCCGCTCCCGCCGGAAACGATGTCGCCGCTTGTTATTGAAAGCCCGACCGTCACGTTCTCGTCGCCGACGCCCGAATTCGTGACGACGACGCCGGCTTCGCCCCTGTCGCCCGGACGGAGAATCCTCGTCGAGAATTCCCTCACGGAGACGGGATTTGCGACGCTGAGCGAGTCCTCCGCAAGGGCGAACGACTGCTCCTTCACGCCGACGACGGTCAACATATAGTCGGTGAGCGTGTCGGGCAGGACGAACGACGCTTCCGCCGTCCCGTCGTCTCCCGTGATTATCGTGGGAATAAACGCCGCCAACGCCCTGAAATCCTGCCTGACAGCGGTTTTCTTCCCCGAAAGATCGCCGGGGGATTTCGCGTCCGATTTTTTCAGCATGATGCGCGATTCCATGAACCCGTTCTTGGCGAACTCGCTTCTGTACATATTATCGTATACCATCATGCCGCCGGGCACCGATGTCGCATACGTTCCGAACAGCGTCGGCGGGATGATAGAGCCGTAGGATGATGATGAGGCCGACTCCGCCGGGAAATGATGCGCGCCGTAAAAATGCGAGACCGGGTTTTTGACGCGGTATCCGGTCAAATCGATTACGCCGCGGTCGACTACCATCAGCGTAAGCTCCGCGCCGGAAACAGGTCGTCCGTTTTTCGATGCTTTCATGGTCACGCGCGCCGTTTCGCCCGGCTGGTGGACTTTTTTGTCCGCCGTCACGCCTATATCGAACGTGCGCTCCTCGTCAGAAACGGGGATGGAGACGAGTGCGACCGTTGATGCCGGCATTCCTTTGTCTTCGGCATCATAGTCCGACGGCGGCGCGTCGGTTCTTTTGACGGCGGCGGACACCCTGACGTGGATGACGGGCGAATATGATTCGAGAACCGGCACGGCAATCTCGCATGTTTTTCCGCTGAAAACAGCAGCATGCTCGGAAAGAACGACGCCGGCGCGCTCGACGGTGACGAGGTATCTTCCGTCGGGGATGTTCCCGCTGAGCATAATCCGCGCAGTCTCGCCGGGCCTGTACATTTTCTTGTCCGTCATCGACGTCATCCCGAATCCTTCTTCGCGCCAGCCGCCACCGTCTCCCCCTGGCACGAAGAACGGCAGCTCCGTGATGACTTTCCTTCCGCCACCGTCGCGCGTCTCCGCCGAAAGCAGATAGTTTCCGCCCTCGGCCGGCGTGAACGAAATCGAGCCGGGGTTTCCCGCCGACGTTCCCGAAAGTTTTCCGGTTCCAGAGCATTCTTCGGAAATCTTCTCAACCCAGCGGCTTTTCTCGAACCCGAAATCGTCGGTTTCCGTCATCCTGACGAATGTCTTCCTGAGTATTTTCCATGAAACGGATTTCTTTGCGCCGACAAGCTCCCCGCAGTCCGTGTTTTTGTCGCAGGAAATCGGGAAGAAGCCGAACGAGGTTTTCTCGCCTTTTTTGAGCCAGCCGTTTCCGTTTTTTGGGAAAAGCCCTATGTAGAACGACGCCGGATGGACGGTCGCGCTCGAAGACGACGCAATCATCTGGTTTCCGGCATCCGTGACCAATGCCTGCACGGAATAGACATAGGGCGCGCCCTCGATGCCGCCGTCGGCTTTTACGGAGAAGCGCGCAGTGCCGTCCTGGCCGAGCCTCGACTCGCTTTCATCCGAGAAATAATCCTCATCGTCCATGAAGAATCCGTTCCGGCCGCTCCTTCCGAAAACACAGCCGTCTATTCCGACATCGGCGGAGAATGTCGTCCGCCGCCTGCCCCATTCTGCCCGCGCCGCCGCTCCAGAAAGCGCGCCGCCGCCGAGATACGACGCGGACACGGTTGCCTGGACGGTGTCGCCCCTCACGAACGCCATGTCGGGAATTTCCGCGGCGGACTGGAATCTCAGCCGCTCGAAAAACTGGACTTCTATTTCCTGCGTGAACGACATCCCGTCGTCGCGCTTGTATTCGATTCCGTATGTCCCCGGCGCGGCGTCTGCGGGAATCTTCCATTTTCCGTCGGCAGTTCCGTTTGCGCTCATCGTTCCGCGCTCCGTGGCGAACACCGTCCTTTTCTTCCCGTAGCCGGACGCGAACGACAGTTCGAATCCGCCCGTATACGTCGAGTATTCTCCGCGCGAAAGCGTCCTGTCGATGATTTTGCACGTCACGGTCTCGCCGGGCTTGTACACTCCCCTGTCGCAGAAAACCATCGGGACGGCGGTTGCTGATTTTTTTTTGCCCGAGAGGAGGCGCGTGACCTGCCATGAGTCGAGGAACACGACGAGCCTGTCGGCGCCCGCGGTAATCTCCGCGTACGCCTTCTGCCCGTCGGGCACGGAGAAACGGACGGACGAGAGCCCCTCATCGTCCGTTTTTGCGCGCGCAATCTCCGTCCCGTTCCCGGAAAGTATGGCGCGCACGTCGTCTAGGCGGTGCGCCGGTTCGACAACGGATTTTATGCGGACGAGCGCATCGCGGACGGGTTTTCCCGACGAGAGGCTCGTGACGAGGACGGAAAGCCCATTCTCCGACAAATGGACGACGGCGCCCAAATCGGTAATCTGCATGAACCGGTTCTCCTCGTATTCGTCCTTCCTCACGCCGCCAACAAAAACCGAATTTTCGAATTCCACCGCGCCGTAAAAACGTCCGCCTGCCGCGTCGAGGAACGGCGCAAGCTCGATAGATTTCACGACGCGCCTGTTCCCGTTTCCCTCGATGTCGCCGTCGAGCAGGAACGTCTCCTTCATCCCCGCCTTCTTTCCGGTCAGCGCCGTAAGCGAGTACGACGAGCCCTTCCCGATGTTCACGAACGCGAACGAGAACCTCGGCTCGAACGCCGCCTCGATGACGGACGGACCGTACGATTTGAACGAGACCGTCGTTTCTGCGGGCGGCACCGTTATCTTCTTCCGCACCGTTTTCGGAAGCCCCTGTTTCCAGACGTCCGTGACGCCGCCTTCGGCAATCTCGAACGAGTACGACTCGCCGGCTTTTGCCGGTATCCCCGTTATCCGAAGTGATTTTCCTCTTGCCTCGACGGAGCCCTCGCGCATTTCCATCGCGGGAGAGAACGATATCGAGCCGATTGCGCCGCGCTCCGTCCCCTTCATCAGATTATGGTTGAAAAGGATGACGAGCTCGCCCTCGCACGGCGCGTATGAGTCGGTCACCGAAAGCGGGCGGAGCGTGTGGAATGCGAGCGTCTGTTCGGCGCTTGTCTCGATGCAGCCTTTGTCGGGACGCGCGCCTTTTTCGAGGACGACGGAAATTTCGCTGTCGACGGGGAGCGGCTCCTTCACCGAGAGGAGGATTTTCCTGCCGTCGATTTTCCTGCACGAGAAGTGGAATTCCTTTTCCGCGCCCTTTTTTTTCGAGGCGATTCTTATGCTTTTCGAAACGACTTTGTGGTTCACAGAATTGGAGAACGTCACGGCGATTTCACGCGCGAACTCGGGCGGAACATCGCCTGCGGAGAAATACGGGACGGGCTTCTTTTCCGCGGAAAACCCCGGCTCGATTCCGGTAATCCGGAGCTCCTCCGTCCTGAACGAGAACGAAACTGCCCCGCAAAGCGGCGTCCCGCCGACGCTTCGTGCCGCCGGGTTTATCTCGACCGTGTATTCCTTCTGCGGGATGAGCCTGTCCGCGCAGTCGAAGCTCAGAAGCGATGTCCCGTACCACCGGAAGACGCCGTCGAGTTTCGGCGTTATCGTCACGGTTTCGCATTCCGTCATCGGCTCGCCGAGCTTCGAGAGCGCGACGACGGGCTCGGAAAAAAGGACCTGGATGGACGGGTGGACGACCGACGAGGAAATTTCCCCGTCAGGCATGACCGATTTCACGAAGAAGGACGTGCTGCCAGCCGGAAGAGCCCCCGCTTTTTGCCCTGCCGCAACGGAAGTTTTTTGCGATGCGCATGACGAAATAATCATCGCAAGGCTGCATGCCAATCGTATGCATGAGCTGTATCTCGTTTTTGTTTTCATGAAAAATACCTCCGCAAAAGCGTCCCGTCGTGCAGGAAAAACGTCAGATTGTCCGCGCCAGCTCCGACGCCTCGACAAGGTTCCACAGGAAATCGCAGAGCGGCGTCGGGATTCCGTGCCGCCGAGCCAGCCGCGCGATTGTCCCGCAGAACCAGCCGTTCTCCGACTTCCGCCCTGCCTCCATGTCCTGCAGCATGCTCGTCTTCCCGTGCGGGTCGTGTCCGCACATCATCTCTATCGCGTCCTCGACCATGCTCTCGCTCAGCGCGATTCCCTCCGCGTTCGCGACGGCGACGACCTCCTTTCCTGCAGCGCGCGCGAGGTTCCGCTGCGGCTCGAACCGGAACGCGCCGTATGGCGAGCGCGTGAGCGCCGATATCGTGTTGAAGACCGTGTTTATGAGGAATTTCCGCCACTGCGCGAGATGTATGTCATCGGGATTGCTGAACCTCATCCCGGAATTTTCGAGCAGGTGCGAAAGCGCGTCCGTCCGCTCCGTCCGCGCGTTGTCCTCCTCTCCGAACACGACCGTCCCGAAATCCGTGCACTCGATGTTCCTTCCCTCGTGGATTGAATTGAGGCTTATGACGAACCCGTAGAGGACGCGGTCTTTCCCGTATGCGTCCGCGATTTCCCGCTCGCTCTGGATTCCGTTCAGCACGGAAAGAATCATCGTGTTCCTTCCGACGGCGCGCCGCACCATCGGAATCGCCTCGCCGAGCTGGCCGTTCTTCGTCGCGATGATGACAAGCCCGGCTTCATCCGCGTCGGCGCTCGCGACGAAGGTCAGGTCGAGCTTTTTTCCGTTGAGGAAAATCCCGTCCCTCCGGTACCGCTCGAGACGCTCCCCGTCCGCGATGCACTGCACGTTCTCCTTCCCGAGAAAATCACTCAGCTTTGACGCGAGCACAGCCCCGACCGCGCCGACGCCGACGACGGCAACTTTCCGTATTTCCATAAAACCCTCCGTTTGTTCTGCCCGATTCCGCAAAAATGCGCTCGTTTTACTTGTGCTCGGAAACGTATTCCATGAATTCGTCCGTTTTCGACCAGCATTTGATTCCCCGGTTCTCGAAATTCCGCTCGTCCATGTAGTCGTTGCATTCGTAGTCGATGTAGAAAAGCTCGTTTTCCCGGACGACGAAATTCGTCGGGAAATAGTCGATGTTCATTCCGGCATTCCTCGACTTCTCCGCCATTTTCCTGACGAGGTCGATGTAGCAGCCCTCCATGCGGTCGTCCTTCACGAGCTCGAAAATCGTTTTTCCTTCTATATATTCCTTCAGTATCCGCTCGTTCTGCACGTCGATGTCGAGCATTTTCGGCACCGGAATTCCCGCGCCGATGAGACGACCGTAGTCGCGCCGCTCCGACTCGATTTTGTTCCCGAACGTGTAGTAGGCGCACGGCTCGTGATGAATCTGCTTCACCACGAAAAGGTTCCCGCCCCGCTCCGAAAGGTACGAGTAGCCGCCCTTCCCCTTCCCGAGAAGCCTGACGACATCGAATTCCGTCCCGTTCACGCTGATTTTTTCGCCGCCTTCCATTTTTCCGCGCTCCTATTTCGTGAGGTTTTTGAGCCAACGCTCCTTTTTCAGCCAGATGTGGAACACGACGACCTTCACGAGGTCGAGCAGCTTGACGAACAGGAACATATGGACGGGCCCCGTTCCCGTTTTCAGCCCGAGGAAGAACACGAGCGGAATCATCACGAAAATCGTGAGCGTCGCGTCCGTGTACGCCCCCATCGCCGTGTCCCCTCCCGAGCGCGCGATTGCCTGCTGCGAGTTCATGAATACCCACACCGGCATGAAGAACGACATTATGACGACCATGCTCCGGCAAATCGAAAGCGCGCTTTCGCTGAGCCGCCCGAAAACGAGAGGGATGACGAGCGTCGTCGCGAACCCGAAGAACATCATGAAAATGCCGAACACGGCCGCCCCCGAAAGAAGCCACGTCTTCTCCTTCCGCGCCTTTTCAAGGTTCCCACCGCCGAGCGTTTTCCCCATTATGACGCCCGTCGTGTTGTAGATTCCGCCGAACGCGATGAAGAACAAATTCGCGATGGCAAAGCTCGACGCCATCCCCGAAACTACGTCCGCGCCCCCGCGCCCGTTGTAGATTGCCGTCGTAATCGTCTCCGACGAGACCCAGACCATCTCGCAGAAAAGGACCATCGCGCCCTTCCTGAGGATTTCCCTGAAAAGCCTCCAGTCAATGCGAAGGAATTCCGCGACCCGGAAATAGAATTCCGGCTTTTTTTTCAGGTACATCGCGGCGAAAATCGCGAGTTCGACAGCGCGCGCGATTACCGTCGCGATAGCCGCGCCCCGCACGCCGAGCCTGGGGAAGCCGAAATTCCCGTAGATGAGGAGATAATTGAAAATCGTGTTCGTCATCGTCGCGACGACGGTCACGACAAGCGGAAATTTGACCTGCCCCATGTCGCGCAGCGAGCTTGCGATGCACATCGAGACCGTCATCGGAATCCCCATGAAGAACATGATTCGGATGTAGCTGACGCCTTCGTCCAGGATTTCCGGCGCCTGCGTGTTCCCGATGAGCATGAGCGAGAGGATTTCCCGCGGGAAGACGACGCATACGAGGAAATACGGCACAGCCGCGACAAGCCCCATCACGAGCTTGAAGCGGAACGCCTGCCTCATCCGTTCGATGTCCTTCGCGCCGAAGAACTGCGTCATGAAAATCCCGCCGGACATGCATATCGTGTTCACGAAAACCATGAACACGAAGAGAACCTGCCCCGACACATTGACGCCCGCCATGGGGATGTCGCCCAGCCCCGACACCATGAAGTTGTCGATGAGCGAGACCATGCTCTGAATCAGCTGCTGCATCATAATCGGCAGCGCGATGGCGAGAGCACCCCTGTAAAAATGCGCCGTCGCGAAAAGCCCCGCGCTTTTTTCCGTTTCGTTTGATTTTTTTTCGTACTGCATTCGACAAACCTTCGCGCCCTCCCGCCTTTTCCTGAAAGCCGCGGGGAAAACTGTTTTCCCATGGAGGCGCCTTTTTCATGCGTTTTCATCCTTTCAAAAGAACGTTGCCGCTATTCTATTTCCAATGCGGGAAGAAATCTATACGGAACCCGCCGATTGTTTCGGGCAGGCTCCCATCAATCCATGAAACGCCGTTTTTTCCGGCAATTGCGGAACCGTTCGGAGCCGGAAAACGCGTCACCCGTAAATCGGCTCGAAATCCTCCGCCGTGTGGCTGCAAATCGGGCACTCGAAACCGGGCGGAAGCTCGGGCTTCTTGAATTCGTAGCCGCAGATTCTGCACCGCCAGCCGACTATCGTTTTTTCGCCTTCCGCCTTGCCTTCCCTTTTCGGCTTCACCTCCGCCTGGTAGCGCGCATACGTGAGCGGCGCGTTTTTTCCTGTCGTCACCGCGTCGCAGACTTCCGCGACGAAAAGGACATGGCTTTCGAGATTGATTTCGTTGAGGACGCGGCACTCGAGCACGGCGCACGTTTCGGAAAGAAGGAACGGGCATCCGTTCGCGCCGAGCGCATATTCCGCGCCGCTGAATTTGTCCGCGTCCCGCCCGCTCTGGTAGCCGAACCGGCTGATTGTCCCGAACGAGCATGAGTCGTCGAGGACGGAGAGCGCGAAAACGCCGCTTTCCTGAATCATCCGGCACGTGAGGTTCTGCTTTATGACGGAAACCGCGAGCCGTGTCGGATTGCTCGCCGTCTGGAAGCACGTGTTCGTAATGCATCCGTTTATTTTCGAGCCGTCGCCGCTCCTTGTCCCGAGGAGGAAAACCCCGGAAGATATGCTGTACAATGCTGTTTTTTCCATAAAAATCCCTTCGCCGTTCCCTGAAATCCGCCAAGGAACACGCCGATTATACGCGAAAAACGCGCGCCCGGATGTAAAATCTTCTTTACAAATAGGAACGGTTTCAGGAACGGGAGCTCTTGCAAAATCCGGAAATTAGACCTGTTCGATAGATTCGTTATCGCAAATTCGGACATATCTACTTTAACAAGCTCGGAATGCCAGCTAATTGATATTCGTTGCGCTGCTTTTCGAAAGATTTAAGCTATGACCGCCGCAATGGTACCTGTTTATGAATATTCCTGCACGTCTTGTGGAAGAATTCTGTAAGGCGTGTAGAAGGATGCTGTAAGGCGTGTGGAAGAATTCTGTAAGGCTTGTAGAAGAATTCTGTAAGGCTTGCGGAAACTTTTGGAAAGGCAAGTATGTGCATTCTGTTGGTCTTTGTTCATATAAGTGGTGAGCGCCGTGCATTGGCGGGCGCGGTTTCTGCGGACTTCACGCTGCTGCCGCAAAGTCAAAATCACTTACCGAAGGACTCTATCTACCTTGCCTGACCGCGCTCCTGCACAAATCGGCGGTGTTGTGGATTATCTCGCGGATTGGCTTGAACTGCTCATGCGGGATTGAGAGGATTTCTTTTATTGTCTGCTGAAGTTCTGAGAGTTCTGCGTAAACATTAGAATGCTCAGCAACCCCTGTCACCAAATATTCAACTGTCACATTCAGAGATTTCGCGATTTTCACGGCGTTTTCCGCCGTTGGAATCCGCGCCCTTGCATCAACATACGATTCAAGCGTCCTCTTCGGTACGCCTGATTTTTCCGCTAATTCTTTGAGCGTAATTCCTTGATATGAAATTTCTTCCCGCAAAGTCTCTCTAAATGTCATGACTTAATAATGCCATAAAGAGGGTGATATTCTCGTTGACCGCACGAGTTATGTAAGATATAATCAATAGTAAACACGCTACTTATGGTATACAGAACGGCTAATTATGCGTTTTACAACTTTTTACGGACGAACTATGACACGACAAAGAGAAGTTTTATCGAAAATCAAAGCAGCACTAAAAGAGACGGACTATTCAACCAGAGATTTCTTTGAGGTCGATAATGAAGACGAGTTTATTTACGTTTGCACAAAAGATGGGTTGATTGGCATTGACTGTTGCCACTACGAATTTGTCTTTCACCCCGATGATATGTCACATTTGTCACTTGAAGTCCATTTTTGGGAAACAAAAGATAACTATTACTTTGAAGAGATAAAGGATTTGTTGCCACCTTTGTTGGAATTTGCCAGTTGGTATGATGACGAAGGACTTAGACGAATCCGCTACACAGCAAAAAATGCATATCTAAGTATCGATGACAAGGACATAGTCAAGAAAGCTTTGAATCTGCTTCGGAATCTTGACAACTATATTGGAGAGCCTTTGAAAAAGGTAGTTCTAAAGCATCCTGAACTACGTGATTGATAAGCTGAGGTCAAAGCAAATTTTACGGAGAAAATAAAATTCATTGAAGGAGAAATTTTTTATGACCCTATTCATACAGAATGGAAACAAACTTAGCCACTTCATTTCCACATTAGATAAAAATGAGAGCGTCCATTTAAACGGTATTACAACAGTTTGCGAAAACGCCTTTACGTCATCCAATGATTTAAAAAGCATTTTTTTTGATGAAAATCTTAAATGCATAAATAAATCGGCATTCGAGGACAGTGAATCTCTCAAATTTTTTTGCTGTGGAAAAACTCCAGAATCAAAAGCTCCAGAAAATGAGATATACAATCTTAAAGAGGTTACGGTTTCTTTAAATTCTGATTCTTTTACGATTCAAACATTGGCATTCTCTGGCTGTAAAAATCTTCAAACCGTAATTTTGCCGTCTTGCAAAACACTCACAATAGAAAAAGACGCTTTTTCAGGATGCGAATCGCTGCGTACCTTCGTCTGTGAATGTGATAAAATTTCATTTACAGAAAATCCGTTCGAGGAGTGCCCTGAAAATCTTACTTTTATCGTGAAACAGAATTCTAAGCTTGAACGATTCGCTCGTGAAAATGGCTACAGGTTTATAAATGCGTAAGGAAACGGATTTTGAAAAAGCTCTTCGATTGAAGGGCTACGGCTCATTCAAAAAGAAATACTCAGAATCAGACAAAAAAAGAATAGAAGCGGTCAAAAAAGTTGGCGACCTGCGAGTAAAGCCAAAAGTCATTACATCCTTAAAAGACTATATCGAGTTTATAGAAACTCTTGAAACAAGCTACGAGAATCCTGTTTTTTACCGCGGACAAGGAAACGCAAACTACCTGATAAATTCAAGTGCGCTCAGAATCAATCCTGTAAACGAGCTGAAAATGATTGATTCGTTTAGAAGACGTTTTTCGACGAACATAGATTCTTGCGTCAACAATATGGACAGACTCATATTGATGCAGCACTTCGGACTTCCGACCCGTGCATTGGACATTACGGAAAATCCTTTGGCGGCGTTGTATTTTGCATGCTCTCCAATGAAAAAGTTCAACAAGAATCCTCAATTAGAGTTAGACGCTTGGGGAGAAATAGCAGTCTTTAGAGAGACGAAAGAATTGAAGTCGATTTCCAGCACAACGGTGAGCATTATAGCAAGCACTGCTTTTATGGAAAACGATTTTAGTCTTTGGCAACTCGGAATGGAATACAAAAAAGACAACAATTACGACCGAGATGAAAGCTATATTCCATTGAAAGACATTCTTCGTCGTTCCGTAATTGTCCGTGTTCCGCAGAATAATCCGCGAATCAAAAATCAGCAGGGAGCGATTATTCTTATAAATGCGAGCGAGATAAAGTCAATTAACAAGAATGAAGAAAAAGCCGAAGAACTTACGGACTTTATACTTTCGAATGAAGATGAAATACGCTTTATTGATCTAATCAACTCAAAAAAATGGAGCAAATTATTTTCAGAAGACCAAGCCGCATGGGAGCTTGAATTTACAAAAATCAAGCCCTACTCAGACGAAAACAAAAATAAAATTTTCGACACAGACCCTTTTGATTTGCATAGGCTTTTTTACAAAGACGAAAATGAAAACCAATTGGTCGCACTCATTCCACCAAAAGCAAAACCAAACATTACAAAAGAACTCGCACGGTTCAACATTACAGAAGATTTCATCTATCCAGACATGGACAACGTTGCGAATGAAATCAAGGAACAGATAAACAAGTGATTTAGGAAGCAGTTTTATACAGATTCGACAAAAAACTTTATCTGCATCAGCAATATTCCATTAAGAAGCTAGAAGAAACTTAGAAAACCAAGGAAAACCAAAATGCAAAAATCAAAAGAACTCCCACTAGATAAAAAATACAACTTGAAAGAATACGTCATTGTTTCTTATGAAAACTTGCATATCGCAATATTTCCAGAGATTGCAAGTTGGATTTTGCTGAAAAACACCGTTCAAGAAAAAATTTTCAAGTCCATTGCCGACACAAAACTTTGCGTTCAAGAATTGATGGACAAATACAAAGAGAATCAAAGCGATTTGGTTTATATTCTCACGCAGATTGAAGCAAAACAGATTGAAACGCTGAATCCGAAGTCGATTTTTGAGAACAAGAAACTTCATCTTCATCTGACAAACAAATGCAATTTGCGATGTCCGCATTGCTACATGGAATCGGGGAGCGCCGAGAAAGACGAGCTTACGACGAAAGAGATTTTCAAGCTTATAGAAGATTTCAAAAATGTTGCAGGCGGAACAAGTGTTGGAATCACAGGCGGAGAACCAACTGTTCGTGATGATTTTTTTGAGATAGTTGAATTCATAAATTCGCTTGGAATGGAAGTCAACGTCTACACAAACGGAACGAATTGGACTGAAGAAAATGTCGAACGTTTTTCAAAATGCAAGATAAAGCATGTTCAGGTGAGCATCGACGGTTTTGACGAAGAATCGAACGCAACCATTCGAGGAAAAGGTTCTTTTGCAAAATCACTTCAAGCAATCGACTGGTTCGTCAAAAACGGTATATATGTGAAAGTCGCAACTACAGCGCCTTTTGAAATTTTGAAAGACCATAAACAAGACTACATCGATTTTGCGAAAACGCTCATCGCGAAACACGGCAAAGACAACATACAGGTCAATTTTTCCCATGCTTTTATGCCAGGTCGGAATTTGACTAATGAGCAAATTGAATCTTTCAAGGACGAATATTTCAATCTCGTTGAGGATGTTGTAGCAGAAATCGTTGATGGCTTTGAGAAAGAAGGCTTCGTTCTGAATGTGAAAGGTGATTTGGTTGATTCATGCGGATATGGCAGCCTCAATGTACGAGCAAACGGCGACTTCTATTTTTGCGACAGGATTCCAGACATGAAAGAAAGGCACGGAAATATCCGGGACATGAATTTCTCCGAGATTTTCAGGCTGATGAAGATTGCGGAAGGTGTCGGCAACATAAAAAATTTCAAGCCTTGCGGAGATTGTGAACTTCGATTCATCTGTGG
This sequence comes from Treponema saccharophilum DSM 2985, assembly GCF_000255555.1. GTDB lineage: Bacteria > Spirochaetota > Spirochaetia > Treponematales > Treponemataceae > Treponema_D > Treponema_D saccharophilum. The sequence continues at coordinate 49,925 of NZ_AGRW01000047.1, read as the reverse complement.
TGGCGGCTGCCGCATTGCAGAATTCAAGGGATTCTCGGAAGTAATCGATGTTGAGAATGTTGACTTTTCAAAAATCGAGCCGAAAGAGTGCGATGAGAAGGCTATGAAAGCCCGCTACTATAAATTGATGGTTGATACGAACGAAAGGTTTTACAAATAAATATGAGTTTATTGTTTGTAAATTTGAAACTCATTTTTTCTCAAAAAAACGGATTTCTTGCGTTGGAAATTCTTTCAGCAGAATCATTGGCATTGAATTCAAAAAAGTCACTCAAAAACTATTCCATGCAAGAAATTGACGTTAACAACCCGATTCCTGTAGAAAACTGCGACAGCAAAGAAATATGCAACTTTTTGAAAGAAAATTGTTATCAGATTACTTTCAATGGATTCATGATTTCCGTTGCGAAATTTGAGGAATTCTTCTCAAAATACAAAAAATGCAACTTCTTTTTTGCAAAAACAAAGGCTGGTCTTGTGTATTTTCATGAACTGACACAGGAAAGAGGCAGCAGAAAAGCTATGGCGCAGTCCATTGTAGGAAACACAACTTTCACTTGGACGGGCGACGCGGTTCTCCACATAGAAAACAATGGAAAGAAATCAAAAACAGTAAAAATCGAAAAGCCGATTCCGCATTTGTCGTATTCAAAGACGGAACACATTTATACGCTTTCCTTCAAATATTCTTCTCTTTCTGTAAATTATGCGGACAAAGCCGTTTCTTTTTCCGCCGATGACGAAATTTTCGTGCGAGATTATGTCTACGAAACGGAAATCTTCGATTTTTTGGCGAAAGAGCGTTTCACAAAACTCGCTCAATGCAGAATGATTTATTCGGGACGGAAAAATCCGATTGAATTGAAATCAACTTTGCTTTCAAAAGGAATTCTTCTCGACACAGACGAAAACATCATCGTTCCAAAAATCACTGTCTCAAAATCAAAAGGCGGCGGAAAATGGTTTGAAGTAGACCTTTCTTATGAACTGAACGGCGAAATAGTTGACCTCGCTTCTCAGATAAATCTATTCGCCACGAACAACGAAATAACGGTTGGCGACCAAACGATTATCATTCCTGAGTCAATCATCCAAGCGCGCGAATATTTGCAATCGGAAAACGGAACTCTCAAAATCGACAAAAGCCATATTTTTGAACTTCTCCGCATAATTTCTGATTCGGGTTCAGATGTTTCCGATTATTTTTCTTACGCGGACACAAACTTGAAAATATCCGATTCCGTAAAGAAAATGGCGTTTCCGTATCAACTTGACGGAATCAAATGGCTAAAGTTCCTTTTTCTCAACAAATTTGGCGGTTGTCTTGCCGACGACATGGGTCTTGGAAAAACATTCCAGGTAATCTCTTTTTTGGGCGATTCGGAAGTGAAAAAAGAGATGGACAAAGTTTTGATTGTAGTTCCAAAGTCGCTTTTGACGAATTGGACGAAGGAATTTGAGAAATTCAAGTCGCCATACAAAGTCGGAATTTATCACGGCGCGGACAGAAAAAATTTCGATTTTGAAAAATTCGATGTTGTTCTGACGACTTATTCGACAGCTTATCTGGATTTGCAAAAACTCAACGAATTTGTTTTTTCGCTGGCAATCTTCGACGAGATTCAGATTGTAAAAAATCACAAGAGCATAACATCTGACGCTATGAAGCAAATCAAAGCAAAGCAGAAAATCGGTTTGTCGGGAACTCCGATGGAAAACGGAATATCCGAGCTTTGGAATGTCATGGATATTCTGAATCCAAATGTTTTTATGGACCATGCTTCGTTCATGCGGCGATACGGAAACAAAAACTACGCGGAACTCAAAACGATTCTGAATCTTTTTATTCTGCGGAGAATGAAAAAAGATGTTCTTTCTCAACTGCCAGAAAAAAACGAGCAGATAGTCTACTGCGACATGGACACCGACCAGCGAAGTCTGTACACGAGCATAAACATTGCCGTCAAAAAACTTGTTGTGGAGATGAAAATCTTTGACGCTTCGCTGATTTTAAAGTCGCTCACGCTTCTTCGGGAGTGCTGCGACCATACATTGCTTCTCAATGAAGAAACAAACATAAAGCGGATTGACGAATCGTGCAAACTTGACGCGCTCAAAATTCTTGTCGGAAACCTTGTCGGTTCGGGACACAAGATTCTCATTTTCAGCAGCTACACTTCGATGCTCAAAATCATAATGGACGAACTGAAAAAAGACGAGGCGACAAAAGACATTCTTTTTTATCTCGACGGGCAAACCAAAGACAGACAGAATCTGGTGAACGAATTTGAGGCGGCGGAAAAAGGAATTTTCCTCATAAGCATAAAAGCGGGCGGCGTGGGCTTGAACCTTGTTTCCGCGCAAGACGTGATAATTTTTGACCCGTGGTGGAATCCGTTTGTGGAGCAGCAGGCGATTGACCGAGCGTACAGAATCGGGCAGAAAAACGATGTTACGGTTTACAAAATGGTCGCCGCGAACACAATCGAAGAAAAGATAATCGAAATGCAGAAGAACAAGCAGCAGGATTTTAACGAATTGATAAACGGCGTTTCCACGGACAAGAATTTCGATTTGAAAGACATTCTGAAACTTTTGTAGGAGAAAAGAATGAATTTTTTGGATTCAATGATGTACATTCGATTCTACAAAAAAAATCTCAAACTGCGTCTTTTGAAGAAATTTTTCGACTTGGATTTTGAAGGAAGATTCAAAGAGAAAAATCCGCTTTTCAACGGATATGAAGGCTGTTATCCAGTCGGCGGAATTTTGCGGAAACTGAAAATCTCGGAAAACGATTCGATTTTGGACATCGGCTGCGGAAAAGGTCTTTTTTTGTATTACGCAAGAAAGTTCAAATTCAAGACAATCGATGGAGTTGAATATTCAAAGGAACTTTTTGAAACTGCAAAGACGAACGCAAAAAAAATCGGAGACTCGCGCATTCATCTTTTCAACTGCGACGCGCGGGATTTTGAGAATTATGCCGACTACAATTTTTTCTTTCTTTGCAATCCTTTTTCAAAGGAAGTAATGGAAGTTGTCATTTCAAAAATCCTTGAAAGTTATGAATCGAACAATCGGAAGATAACGGTCTACTATCAGTTTCCGTTTCTGAAAGATTTGTTCGTAGAAAATGGGTTCAAACCAAAACTCTGCACTTTTCTGCACGGAGTCTTCGTGCTCGAAACGTGAGAGTGCGGTTTTAGAATAGTCGGGTTTTGATTTTCAAAAAGTCAAAACATGGCAAATGCAAAATCATAGATATGGAGGAAACATTATGGTTTTAACATGGAATGTCGCGGAAAACGAACTGCAAAACATTAAGTGCTTTGGCTGCTTTAACTGCTGTTGCGTTATGGCGAACATGGGCGGCGGTGGTCCTGGCTCTGCAAGTGAAAATGACAATGGCTAATTATTGGAGGATTTTATTGTGAAAACTTTGACATTGACGTGGAATGTGGAACTCATACCAGAAAAGGTATATACAGCGGCGTCAGGAGGATGCTACTACACTTTTAAAAATTGCAACGAATGCGAAAAAACTGTTCATAAAAATTCTTAAATTTTTGTGGCAATTCAAATGCGGATTTTGCGTGCAAAATATTAAAAAAAACAAAACTGCTCCCAAAGTCCGCATTTTTTATGCTTAATAAAAATTCTAAAAAGAAAAGCGAAATCGCAAAGAGCATCTTCGACGGCATGCAAGCGCGGAAGCTCTCCGCCGAGGATTTGATGGAACTGATTGGATGAGTCTTATTTTCAATTTTTCCAAAAATCCGTTCCAGTCTGTCACGTAATGACATACTGAGATGCCTATACTGCATCCACAAAACACAACAAAAGGAGAACATCTATGAAAAAAAGCGCATTGATTTTTCTGTTGACGGCGATTTTCGCGGTTATGGGGTGCCAGAACGACACAACGGAAACGACTACTGTGCCGGAAATAGTCTACCACACGTTGAGCTTCGAATCAAACAGCGAAACCACAATAGAATCGCAGACCGTCGAAAGCGGGAAGACCGCCACGGAACCGAGCAAGCCGACAAAGACCGGCTACACGTTCTCGGCGTGGTACGACGGAGAAAACGCGTTCGACTTTTCCACGCCGATTACGAAGGACACAACTCTTACGGCGAAGTGGACTGCGAACACATACACCGTCACGCTCAGCAACAACGGCGAGGAAAGCCAAGTGAGCGTCACGTTCGGAGAGAACATCGGCGACCTTGAGAGCGTTCCTTCAATGGCGAACAGCAGTTTCGGCGGCTTCTACACGGAAGAGTACGCGAAGGGAGAGAAATTCATCGGCGCGGACGGCAAAGGCTGCAAGGCGTACGAAATCGCATCCGACACGACCTTGTACGCCGCGTGGGGCTACATAATCAGCTACGAGAATCTGAGGGAAAGAGAGAACCCGAACTCGGAAATCTACACGGGAGAGGAGGACATCGCTCTCTTGGATTTGGAGAACATTACGGGCTTCGCGTTCGCAGGCTGGTACGATGCGGAAACGGACGGTAACAAAGTGGAGACGATTGCGAAGGGAGAAAGCGGAGCGAAGACGCTGTACGCGAGGTGGGAGACAACCATTTTTTCTACCGTGAGTTTCGACACGAAAGGCGCAGGAGAAGTCGTCTCCCAGACAGTCGGCTACACAAAAAAAGCCGTGAAGCCGGAAAATCCTGAGAACTACCCCTACGACCTCATGGGCTGGTACACTTCTTCCGACGGAGGCGAAACTCTCTCTGAAAATCCGTTCGACTTTGAAAGCGAAATAACGGAAGACGTAAAACTGTACGCAAAGTGGGAAATCCACGCCACAGCAGCCGATGTCACAGACAAAATAAGCGCGATGCAAAAAAGCGACACCGTTTTCGTCTCAGGTGAAATAACAAACGACAGAATCAAAGAGATTGGAACTGCCATTAAAGCAAAGTCCTTTGGAATCGCCCTTGACTTGTCCGACACGACAGGACTGACAAGCATCGAAAACTATGCGTTCGAGGGGTGCTCAAGCCTCACGAGTATCGTAATACCGGACGGTGTGACTTCTATCGGATACAGTGCGTTCAAGGGGTGCTCAAGACTCACAAGCATTGAAATACCGGACGGCGTAACTTTTATCGGAGACTATGCGTTCGAGGGGTGCTCAAGCCTCACGAGTATCGTAATACCGGACAGCGTGACTTCTATCGGAAATAGATACGGTTGCTCGTTTTCTGGATGTTCAAGTCTTACGAGCATTGAAATACCGGACGGTGTTACTTCAATCAGAGACGGTACGTTTTCTGGATGTTCAAGTCTCACGAGCATCGAAATACCGGACAGCGTGACTTCTATCGAAGAGTTTGCGTTCAAGGGGTGCTCAAGCCTTACGAGCATCGAAATACCGGACAGCGTGACTTCTATCAAAAGTTCTGCGTTTTCTGGTTGCTCAAGCCTCACGAACATTGTAATACCGAATTGCGCTACTCCTATCAAAGAATATTTTCCTAGTTACGAGAACATTACGAGCATCAAAATAGCGAGCAACGTGACTTCTATCAAAAGTTCTGCGTTTTCCGATTGCTCAAGCATCACGAACTTCGAAATTCCGAGCGGCGTGACTTCTATCGGAGCCGAATCGTTTAAGTATTGTAAAAATCTCAGAAGCATCTCTATGCCTGAAAAACTAAAAACGATTGGAGATTTTGCATTCAATGGATGCAATAAACTTGAAAATATTACAATACCGGATGGCGTGATAGTAATTGGAAAGGGAGCGTTTGCTGGTTGCGTAAGTTTCACCAGCATCACTATCCCGAAAAGTGTAAGCTCGAATACAAATACTTTTAACCTATTTGCAACTTGCAAGAATCTCAAAAGCGTAACCATTCTCACCACACGTATAAAATTTTATGACGGTATGTTCAAGCTCTGCAGCAATCTTGAGAGCATAACTTTTGCAGGAACGGTAGCAGAGTGGAATGCTCGTATTGCAGATGGCGCAAACTTGACCTATGGAAGCGTCCCCGCAACCGAAGTCGTCTGCTCTGACGGTACCGTGCCATTGATGTGAGATTCCGAATCAAGTTCGGAATGACGTAAAATCAAGTTCCGACTTACAGGGAAAAAGCAAATGTGCAAAAATACAAGCAAAAAGGAGGACACCGATGCCGGACGCGACATCCGATTTCATCATAACAAAACAGAAAGACCGCATAGAAAAGAAGGACATGCAGACGCTCAGGCGGTACAAGGGGCACGACTCGACAGTCGTAATTCCAGACGGGGTCGAGAAAATCGACAGCTACGTCTTCGCCGACGACATAGAGCCGGACAGCACGATTGAGAAAATCGTCGTCCCCTCTTCCGTCAGGAGAATCTCCCCGCTGGCGTTCCACTACTGCAATGCGCTCAAGGAAATCCAGTTCCCGATGGAGATGAGCGATTTCGAGGTGCACTTCGAGCAATGCCCTTCCCTCCAGGAACTCTGGATTCCAGAACACGCCGAGCGGATTGGGAACCTCAGGTCGCTCGACAGCCTGAAGGAAATCCACGTGGGGAAGAACATCAAGCGGATAAACTTCACGAGCTTCGGGGAGGAGACGCCTGAAATGTTCGCGAAGAGGAAGAGGAAGCTCACGGAGACGCTGCTCAAGAGCGACGCGTACGAAATCGTCGACGGCTTCATGATGAACAAAATCCACAGGAGCGTGCTCTACCGCTCAGACTGCACGCAAGCGTCGATGCGGATTCCCGACGGAGCCAGGACGATTTCCGGCGGCGTTTTCTACGAGCTAGTCTGGCCCGAAAACTACGAGAGAATCAGGAAAGTCGTGATTCCGTCGAGCGTGAAGGAAATCCGAAACCTCGCCTTCCACTGCTGCGAGTCGCTGCAGGAAGTCCGCTACGAGGGCAATTCGGCCGAGCTCAAATGCGGGGAGATGGCGTTCTTCGCCTGCTCCGTCTTCCACAGGGACGGCAGGGAAATCATCTGCAAGGACACGCCTGAAACGGAAACGAACAATTCGCGCATGACGAATTTCAAAATCGAGCGGCTCGTGATAATCCACAAACAGATAAAAGCGGGCGGCTATCCCAACACGAACGACCTTCTGGATGCCTGCAAACGGAGGCTTGATTCCTCAAGACTGTCCCTGGCAACAATCAGCCGCGATTTGGCATTCATGCGGGACAGGCTCTCCGCTCCCATCGAATACGATTTTTTCCGGAAGGGCTATTACTACACAGAGTCGGATTTCAAGCTCGACTTGGAGAAACTGTATTCCTGAAAAATGACTGCCGTGGGACAGTCAAAAAAAAACATGCTGTCGTTTTTCTGCATGAAACTCTGACAAAAAACGCAAGCCCGCGTCCGGCTTTGCACGAATGCGATGCCGGACGCTTTACGCTTCCTCCGCTTGCGGCTAGTATTTCAGGCGCAAGCGGAGGAATGGACGGAATCATGGCGGAATCTTTTGAAATCGGCGGAAAGAAAATCGGTTTGTTCGGGACGGACAATGAGGGAAGCCCGCTCGTCATCCTGAACACCTATTCGGGCGAGGGCGAGCGCGTTTTCAGGGAGTGCGCGCTTCTCGGCGCAAAGCCGTTCACGCTCGCCGCAATCTCGAATCTCGGCTGGAACGCTGATATGACACCGTGGGAAAATCCGCCGATTTACAGAAACGGCGAGCCGTTTTCCGGAAAGGCAGACGAATACCTCGCCCTGCTTTCTTCAAAAATCATTCCCGCAATCATGGAAAGACTCCGCGCAACGCCTTCTTACACCGCAATCGCCGGCTATTCTCTCGGGGGGCTTTTCGCGCTTTACGCTTCATACAAGAGCGGCCTCTTTTCAAGAATCGCAACCGCTTCTGCGTCGTTGTGGTTCCCGCGCTTTTTGGATTTCGCGCAAAGCCAATCGTTCCGCAGAAAACCCGACGCGGTGTACCTTTCGCTCGGAGATGCGGAATCGAAGGCGAGGAACAAAACGCTCGCCACAGTGCAGGAAAACGCCGAGCGCCTTTTTGGGATTCTGAAAGGAAACGGAATCGCCGTTCAGTTCGAGCTCAACGCCGGAAATCATTTTGCCGACTGCGAGAATCGGATGGCAAAAGCAATCGGATGGATTTTGGAACACGAAAGGAAAATGGGCTGAGATTCCGCCGTCATGCCGAACGGCTTTCGCAAGGAAAGCGCGGTTGAGCATCTGGCCAACGCAAATTCAGAATGCGATTTTTACTAAACCTGTTCGGAAACCTCGGTTTCAGAACAGCTCTGCTACACAAAGGAGAATTATATGGCTTCACTGCTTCTTGCCGTCATCTACCTCATATTTGTCAGCCTCGGCCTTCCGGACTCGCTTTTGGGTGCGGGGTGGCCGACCATGCACAAAGCGTTCGGCGTACCCTCGTCGTATGCCGGCTACGTCTCGATGACGATTGCGTTCATGACGATTATCTCGGCATTGCTCAGCCCGAAGCTCATTCAGAAAGTGCACACGAAATGGATTGTGGCTGTTTCCATCTCGCTCACCGTGCTCGGACTGCTCGGATTCTCGTTCTCAAGCGCGTATTTCATGCTTTTCCTGTTCGCTGTCCCGTATGGTTTCGGAGCGGGCGCAATCGACGCGGCGGTGAACCACTACGTCGCGAGCAATTATTCAGGTTCGGTGATGAATTTCCTGCACTGCTTTTACGGGGTCGGAGCCGTAATCAGCCCGAACATCATGGCGGCAGCCCTCAAGCACGCGCAATGGAACGAGGGCTACAGATGGACATCATACATGCAGGCGCTGATTCTCCTTGTCGTAATCGTCTCGTTCTCGCTGTGGTCGAAAAACGAGAAAAGCCAAAAAGAAGACGATTCGGGTTCGAAAGGAATCAGGCAGACGTTAAAAGCCCCGGGCGTACTCTCGACGCTCATCTCTTTCTTCGGCTACTGCGCGGGCGAGGCGACATGCTTTTTGTGGACCTCAAGCTACTTTGCGGGCACGAAGGAAGGTCTTTCGAAGGAGATTGTCGCGTCGTTCGCCTCGCTCATCTTCGGCGGTCTCATGCTTGGTCGAATAGTATCGGGACTTGTGTCGAACAAGCTCGGCGACAAGAAGCTCATCAGATTCGGAATCCTTGTCGAATTCGTCGGGATTCTCCTCGTGCTCGCCTCGCCCGACAACTACGTCCTTGCCGCGGTCGGATTCGTGACAATCGGGTGCGGAATGGGGCCCGTCTATCCTGGAATCCAGCACATGGCGCCGGCAAAGTTCGGGAAGAAATACAGCGCGTCGGCAATCGGACTGCAGATGGCATCGGCGTATGTCGGGACGACTTTCATGCCGATGGTTTTCGGGCAGCTGCAACAGATTGTCGGAATCTGGATAATGCCGTGGTACATCCTCTTTTTCATGCTCATCAATTTCGGCTTCCTTGAGCTGTCGCACAAGCAGTGCCAAAAGCGGCCGGCAGGCGTCTGACTTTCGTTTTCCCGCTCGGGGAGCGAATGGCGACGAAAAAGGGCGCGCAGAAAATCGCTTACGTATGGAAGAAAACGGTCGGCGCAGCGTTTTCCATGCCGGCGGCTTCCGCAAGAAAGCTTGTTCCGGCATCTCAGGCTGCAAGACGGAGATGAAGCACATGTCCCGAACGGCACCCGGAGAAAAACACGCACCCGCCAAAATCCGGACAGGACAAAGAAAAATCCCCCCGCGGCGAAAGACACTGCGGGGGGATAATTGCAAAGGTGCGCTGTCACGCGGAAATCATTCCGCAACTTCCTCCACGGAAATCGCGCTTATCGAAACCGTGTGGTTCGACGAGATTTTCTTTCCCGCGACCGCTCCCATCGAAATCGTGAAGATGACGTTCTCGTCGGTCGCGCGCGGCATGGTGAATTTCCAGCTGTAATCCTTGCGCCCCGGCCCGACCTTGAACACCTGCGTGCCCGAATACGGGAACCAGTCGTCGTCCTTCGCGCCGTCGCGCTGCATCGCGAGCATTATCGAGCGCTCGATGTCGCACTCGGCGGAAAGCTTCATCGTGTACGTTTTTTCTTTCTCAAGAAGGCGTCCCGTCTGCTTGAGCTGAATCATCCAGTCCATCGGCCCCGTCTCTGAAATCGAGACGGCGGCGCTCGGGATTCCGTCCTTCTTCACCACGTCGAACGACGCCGACGAGCTTTCGTTCGCGTACAGCTCCCAGCCGCTCTTTCCGGACTCGAACGAGCCGTTGTGCAGGACGCAGTTCTCCTTGATGACTACGTTGTCGACGAAAACCGTTCCTTTGTCAGTTCCGAGAAGAAGCTCGAAATCCGCATCCGCAGTTTCCTCGGGCGTGTATGTCCACTCGAAGTGGGCAAGCTGCGCCTCGCCGCTCTTCTTGTCCTTCTTCACGCCCTTGAGCGCTGCCGTGCGCTCGAACGAGCCGCATTTCACGGCGATTTCCGCCTTCTTTGCCGTCGATGCGTCAAGCGCCGCGTCGAATTTCACGACGTAGTTCTTCCCGCGCACGAGGGGGATGCCTTTCTGGACGAGCTTAACGCCGTCAGCGGCCGTTTTTGCCGGGGAGGCGACGGAAAGCATCCTCGCGCGTCCGCCCGTCACGGAGATTTTCGCGCCCGCATTGTTGACGGAAGCCCATCCGCCGAGCCTTCCCTTCCCTTCCTGGAACTGGCCGTTCTCGATGTAGTTTCCGTCGGGGAGGCTCTGCCGTCCTGTCAGCGGCGCCGCGTCCTTGATTTTCTCAAGACGAACGTTCGAGATGTGGACGGCAGCCTTCGAGCCCTGCGCGCCGCAGTTGTACTCGAGGCGGCACTCCGAATCGTCCTCGGCGTCCATCGTGAAGTCGAAGCTGAAGTGGCGGTTCTGCGGCGTAAGCTCGACCTTCACGTCTCCGAACCGTCTCGCGTAGCTGCTGTTCGGCGCGGAAATGCCCGTGATTATCGTCCTTGTCTCGTCAGCGCTCGCGTCGAACGAATAGCGGTAGGTGCATCCCTTGTTGAGGGCGACATGCGGCTGGACATACTGAATCGAATACTCAAGGCTTCCCGCCTCGTCGGTGATGATGTCGTGCGATTTCCCGTCGCCCTTGACGGAGCCTTTTCCGCCGCCCGCCGTGAGGAATTCCCAGCTTCCGGCATTCTGCTTGAGCATATTTCCCGTCGAATCGACGACAGCGACGACAGGGGCGCGCTCGGGGCGCTCGACGTTCTCGTCGTACGATTTTTTCTGGTAGACTTTCACGTAATCGACGTACATCTTCGCGTCGTCCTTAGCGGGGTCGAAATCTGTCGTCTCGTCGGGATAGCCGACCCACGAGCCGCCGACAGCGACGTTGAGGATAACGTAGAAGGGCTGGTCGAACGGCGCCGGATATGTCTGCTCGCCGAATCCCGGTCTTTTGGTGAACCAGTCGTTCGCCGTCTTGTAGTTCACTCCGTCGCAGTACCAGCGTATCTCGCCCGGCTCCCATTCGACGGCGAACGTGTGGAATTCGTCGGAGAAATTTCCCTCGTTCAAAGTATGCGTTCCCTGAACCATTCCGTGAGGCTCGCCGAAGTGTATCGTCCCGTAAAGCTTGGAGATGTCGTCGCCGAGAACCTCCATGATGTCAATCTCGCCGCATTTCGGCCACTGCCCGTAGTAGCTTTCGTCGTCCGGCATCATCCAGAACGCGGGGAGGAATCCCTTCCCCTTCGGCACGCGGAGGCGCGACTCGAATCTTCCGTACTTGAACGCGTGCTTTCCCTGCGTGTTGATGCGTCCCGACGTGTACGCGCTCTTTCCGTCCTTGCCGTCCTTCTTGATTGCCTGGATTACGAGGCAGCCGTCCTTGAGGTACGTGTTCTCCTTTGAGTCGTCGTAGCTCTGGAGCTCCGCGTTGACCCAGCCCGGCTCGTGGAACTCGAAATTCCAGTCCTTCTTGTTGATTTTCTTTCCATTGAAATCCTCAACCCACACGACGTCTTTTTCCGTGTAGGCGGAGGGCTTTCCCTGCGCTCCGGCAAGCGCGCCCGATGCCACAAGCGACAGCGCGAAGACCGTTCCTGCAATTCCTCTTGCTTTCATTCTTTCCTTAATCCTCTCAACATACCCCGAAACGCCGCAGGCGTCAGACCCACGGCGTGGAGGTTGATTTTCTTGGTTGCTGCCCGTTTTTACGGGTTTTCCATCGCTAGTTCTGCCCGAAAACGATTGGCTTGTATTCGTTCTCGCAAAGCTCCTTGTACCAGCCGGCAGCCTCAGCAACATCAACGAGCGCCACCTGAATGTCGGAAGCCTTGATTTTTGAAGACCCCGCTCCTGTTATATCGCCCTTCACGAACGTGACTTTTATGACATCGCCCGCAGCGACTGTCGCGCCGATGGAAATCTTCGCCTTGTATTCTTTCCTGTCGCTCGTATCGGTGAGCTGCCCGGTCTTTCCGGAGAATGACGAGCCGTATTCGTCGAGCGCGAATTCAATTTTGTCGATTGTCTTGAGAGCAGTCCCGTTCTTCGTGACCGTGATTTCCGCGTTCTCGACTGTGACAAGCTCCTCCGCGCCGGCGGCGCTCCTGTCGTATTTGATGAGGAGGACGGTGTTATCATTATTTGTCGAAGCCTCCGTCACATTGAAAACCATCTCGTTCGCCGCCGGGGCTTCCTCTGATTTCGGTTCCTCTGATTTCGGTTCCTCGCTTTTCGGTTCCTCGTTTTTCGGTTCCTCGTTTTTCGGTTCCTCGTTTTTCGGTTCCTCGTTCGCGGGCTTTTCAGAGACGAGCGGCTTGTATTCTTCGGTATTAGCGCAAAGTTCCTTGTAGTAGTCGGCAGACGGGTCGATATCAACGAGCGCGACGAGAATATCCGAGAACTTCACTTTTTCGGCTCCGGCTCCCGTAATCTTTCCCTTCTCAATCTTCACGGTGATTTTGTCCCCGCTTGCAACTGTCGCGCCGATGGAAATCTTCGCCTTGTATTCCTTCATGTCGCTGCTGTCTGTTATCTTTCCGTTTTTCCCCGAGAATGACGAGCCGTATTCGTCGAGCGCGAATTCAATCTTGCCGATTGTCTTGAGCGCAGTCCCGTTCTTCGTGACCGTGATTTCCGCGTTCTCGATTTTGACAAGCTCGTCCGCGCCGGCGGCGCTCCTGTCGTATTTTATGAGAAGAACTGTTTTTTCCGCATTTGTGGATGCCGCATTCACGTTGAATGTAATCTCGTTTCCGTCAACGGAATCCTCGACATTGCTCTTAGGGTTTTCTGCAACGGGCTCTTCGTCGCTGCCGTCGCTGCACGACGAAAAGGCAAAAGCGAATCCTGCCGCCACAAGCGCAAGCGCTATTTTTCTGGTGATTTTTTTCATGACTTCCTCCTTGTTTTTCACTAATGGCTGAATTATTTATCACTCAATAGCCGAAAAATATCAATTTTTTGAACAAAATGACGCATCCATCGAAAAAGTTCAAAAAAGCTAAAATTTGGATTTTACAGACAAAAATATATGAAAAAACGCGTTCCGGAAGGACTCTTAAAATTTATTTGAAAAAAAGCCGTTTTAGCCGGATAATGGGAGACATGAAAAAAGTGCTTGCTACACTCATCGCGATATTCAGCTCAATCATAGTCTGCGCCGCAACGCCCGCGCAGGATTCCTTTTTCGACAACTACGTCTCGCAGACGTGGGGGGCGTTCGGCGGGCTTACGGGAACGACGGCGACGGACATCATTCAGACGAAAGACGGTTTCATAAACATAGGAACATACGAGGGGCTTGTCAGGTTCGACGGCGTCGAATTCAACACGTTCAAGAAGACGAAGGACAACGGGCTTTCGTTCGTGTCGGTGCGGAACGTCATCCAGGATTCAAAAGGCGACATCTGGATAGGCTCGAACGACGAGGGGCTTCAGCAGCTGTCCCGAAACGGAAACAGGACGTTCACGACGAAAAACGGGCTTCCGAACAACTCCGTGCGCGCGCTCGTCGAGGACAAGTCGGGCAACATCTGGGTGGGGACTGCAGCAGGCGTCGTGTACGTTACGCCGGACGGGCACATGATGACGCCGCAGTTCGAGTCGGGGGCGACGGCGCAGGGAATAATCGCGCGCGCGCTTTACTGCGACACGGCGGGGCGAATCTGGCTTTTGACCGCGAACGAGAGAGGGCTTTTTCTTTTCAGCGACGGGCTTTTCCGGATGCGGCCCGAGCTTGAGCCGTTCGGTAGCTACTTCGTCACCGCGATAACGCAGGACCTGAAGGGGAAATTCTACCTCGCGCTTGCGGAGAACGGAATCGTCACGATGAACAACGGCGTCGTCGAGCGGATAAAATCGGGGACGATAATCGACCGCGTCCCGACGATGACGATGTGCGCGACGGCGCAGGGAACAATCTGGTTCGGCACGGAAAAAGGCGTCGTCGTTCAGGACGGCGGCGAATACTTCGAGTACAAGGACGACATCCTCGGCTCCGCCACAATCAACAAAATCATCAGCGACCGCGAGGGGAACATCTGGCTCGCGACGGACAGGAACGGAATCGGAAAGCTCACCCACGGGAAATTCAAGATGCACAGGCTCGGCGTGACGGTGAATTCGCTCTCGGAGGACAAATCGGGGGCAATCTGGGCGGGGACGGACAGCGGCATGATGTTCTACGACGGCGAATCGTTCAAGGAGAACGAGCTTGTCGCGGCGACGAAGGGAATCAGGATTCGCGACATCCACCGCACGCGAAACGACGACCTCCTAATCTGCTGCTATACGAAGCCCGCGCTGATACGGTACGGGAAGGACGGAATGCGCTCGTGGACGACGGACGACGGTCTTGTCGGGAACAAGGTCAGGGTCGCGATAGAGGCGGCGAACGGCGACGTGTACGCCGGGACGACGACAGGACTGAGCATCATACGGAAGGACGGCTCGATACGGAATTTCAGGAAGGCGGACGGCCTCGAGAACGAGTACATCATGGCGCTCCTCCAGGACTCGAACGGCGTCATATGGATAGGAACGGACGGAAACGGAATCTACCTTATGAAGGACGAGCGGATTCTCGGCCACATCGACTCGGAGGACGGGCTTGCCGGAAACGTCATTTTCAAGATGACGCAGGACGCGGACGGCTCGTACTGGATATGCACGGGAATCGGCGTGTCGCGGATTATGAATTTCAACCCGGAACAGTCAGGAAAGCCCGTTTTCGGGAACATCTGCTCGGAGAACGGGCTCGGGACGGACTCGGTCTTCCAGATTCTCCCGGAGTCGGCAAACCTCTGGTACACGAGCAACCACGGAATCGCATCCGCGCCCATGGAGGATTTCCTCGACGTCGCGGCGGGAAAGAAAGAGAAGGTCTCGGCAAAATACTACAACCGGAACGACGGGCTCGACTCGGACGGCCCGACATCGACGGCGAGAAGCATAGTCGACAGGCACGGCAGGCTCTGGTTCACGATGGTCGACGGAATCGCCGTCTACGACCCGGTGCGGGTGACGAAAAACCCGGTCATGCCGCTCGTGCAGATTGAGAGCGTGACTGTGGACAATACGACGTACACGAACCTCGAGGACTCGATAATCCTCAAGCCGGGGACGAAACGAATCGAGATAAAATTCACCGGCCTGAGCTTCGACGCGCCGGAGAGAATACAGTTCACGCACAAGCTCACGCACTTCGAGGACGAGTTCAGCGCGCCGAGCCCGATGCGCACGCTCTCGTACACGAACCTCAGCCCGGGCAAGCACAATTTCCTCGTGAACGCGATAAACGGCGACGGGTTCGTCTCCGAGCAGGCGAAGGCGGTGCTTTTCGTGCAGAAACCGCATTTCTACCAGATGCCGATTTTCTGGATTGTCATATTCGTCACGACAATCGGAAGCGGCGCCGCAGTAGTTTACACGAAGCAGCGGCGCATGAAACTTGAGAACATACGGCTCGAGAAGATGGTCAGGCAGCGCACGAGCGAGCTGCAGCTTGAGAAGGAGAAGTCCGACATGCTGATAAGGGCAATCCTCCCCGACAAGATTGCCGACGAGCTGAAGGACGGAATACGCTCGATAGGCGAGAATTTCAAGGACGTCACGATTCTCTTCTCCGACATCGTCGGATTCACGAAGACTTCAAGCGGATGGAGCGCGGACGACATCGTGGACGCGCTCAACGACATATTCAGCCGTTTCGACGAGCGCGCGCGGAAATGCGGAATCGAAAAGATAAAGACAATCGGCGACGCCTACATGGCGGCGAGCGGAATCCCCACGCCGCGCAAGGACCACGCGCTCATAATGGCGCAATTCGCGAAGGGGATGCTCGAGGACATCGAGGAGTACAACAAGACGGCGCGCATAAAATTCAGCATCCGTATAGGGATGAACTGCGGCCCCGCGACGGCAGGCGTCATCGGAAAGACGAAATTCATCTACGACGTGTGGGGCGACACGGTCAACGTCGCAAGCCGCATGGAGACGGCCGCGAACACGAATTCGATACGCGTCTCCCCGTCCGTATACGCGCATCTCGAAGGAAGCGGAATCAGGTTCAGCCCGCCAATAGAGTGCGACATAAAGGGAAAGGGGCTGATGACTACATACGAGATTGTCTGAGCTGATGGAGGAACAATGAACAAGAAGAGGATAGCCGGGGCATGTGCCGCCGCAATCGCCGCTATGGCATTTATCGGATGCGCGAAAACGAAATCCGGCGGAAGCGTCAAGGTCGGCATACTCCATTCCATTACCGGCACCATGGCGATGAGCGAGCGCGCCGTCAGGGATGCGGAGATGCTCGCAATAAAGGAAATAAACGAAGCCGGCGGCGTACTCGGGAAGAAGATAAAAGTCGTCGAGGAGGACGGGCAGAGCTCGCCGTCCGTGTTCGCGGAGAAGGCGCGGAAGCTGCTGCAGAAGGACGAAGTGGCGGCGGTGTTCGGCTGCTGGACGTCGGCGGCGCGGAAGGCGGTGAAGCCGGTATTCGAGGAGCTGTACGGGCTTTTGTGGTATCCTGTGCAGTACGAGGGGCTTGAGGCAAGCCCGAACATAATGTACATGGGCGCGACCCCGAACCAGCAGGTCATTCCCGCAATCGACTACTGCGCCAAAAGGTTCGGGAAGCGGATGGCCCTTATCGGAAGCGACTACGTTTTCCCGAAGGCGGTGAACAAGATAATAAAGGCGCAGCTTGACAGCCTCGGCGGCTCATGCGTCATGGAGAAATACGTCCCGCTCGGGCAGACCGATTTTTCGGGAATCGTCGAGGAAATACGGAGCCTCTCGCCGGACGTGATAATAAACACGATGAACGGCGACTCGAACATCCATTTTTTCAGGCGCATCTCCGGCGGAAACACCACCCCGCTGACAATCCCGACGATGAACTTTTCCGTCGCGGAGAGTGAAATCGCGGCAATCGGCACGGAAAACACGAGGGGCGCGTTCGTCTCATGGGGCTACTTCGATGGCGAGGACGACGGAAAATCGTTCGCGGAGAAATACAGGAAGGCGTACGGCGAGGAGCGCGTCACGAGCGACCCGATAGCGTCGGGGTACATAGCCGTGCATTTGTGGGCGAAGGCGTGCGAGAAAGCGGGGACGTTCGACGTCGAGGCGGTGAGGATTGCGGCGAAGGGGCTTTCCGCGGAGACGCCGTGCGGGAACGTGACGATAGACGGCTCGAACCAGCACCTCTACCGGAACTCAAAGATAGGCGTCGTGAACGGAGACGGGCACATGGAGGAAGTGTGGTCTTCAAAATCGCCGATAAAGCCAGACCCATACCTGAGCACGTACGGATGGGCGCGCGGGATGTATTGCGGAATATAAAACTTGACGCTCCGGACGATATTCAATACCGTTCACGCATGAATCTTTTTCTCGTATTGACTTTCCTTTTTTTCACAGGCAGCCTCATCGGCTGGGGACTCGAAGTGTTCTGGCGGAAGTTCTTCTCCAGGAACAACCCCGCGCACAAATGGATAAACCCCGGCTTCCTCACGGGGCCGTACCTCCCGCTCTACGGGCTGAGCCTCTGCCTGCTTTTCGTCTTGTCGATGATAGACGTTTCGTTCATAGAAGGCGCCTGGCTCAGGAAGCTCTTTCTCTTCGCGCTCATGGCAGCCTGCATCACTGCCGTCGAATACGTCGCCGGCTTGATTTTCATCACTGGAATGCACATAAAACTCTGGGACTACAGCAGGAACAGGGGGAACATCAAGGGGATAATCTGCCCGCAGTACTCGTTCTACTGGATGGTGCTGAGCGCGCTCTACTATTTCCTCATACATCCGGCAATCCTCGACTGGCTCTACTGGTTCACGAACCACCTTTCGTTCTGCCTTGTCGTGGGGTATTTCTACGGCGTGATGACGCTCGACCTCTGCTACACCTTCAACCTCTCCGCAAAAATCCGCGAATTCGCCCGCGAGAAGGAAATCGCCGTCCACTACGAGAACCTCAAGAGCGAGCTGTGCAGACGGAATGAGGAGCTCAAGGAAAAGGGCAATTTCCTCTTCGCGTTCTCGGCGAAATCGCCCCTCAAGGAGCGGATGCGCGACATTTTCGAGCGGCTGGAAAGCCAGCGCAAATAACCGAAATGGACGGGTTATTCCATTTTTTTCTCTAAAAACTCAAATTTACGACGATTTCTTAAAAAGAAATGATATTTTGTAAAAAAAAGTTGTAATTTTTATCCAAGAAAGTGCGTCTATATTGCTGTATAATAAATAGTATACAATATCAAAGTTAAAAAAGGCATTTAGGAAAGAATCATGTCAAAACAAAAAAAAGAGCTGAACAGATTTGAAAAAAACGCACGCAGGAACGTGCAGATAACGACGAAACTCATATCGATGATTATCGGCTCGGTCATCATCGGCGTCATAAGCGTCGCTGTGTTTGAGTTGCACATCTTCAATGCCGGTGTCAGGGAATCGACCGACAATGACCTGGTGAATTTCGCGCGCGGATTCGATATGACGCTGCGCGACTGGCGCGACACGCTCGAATCCGACGTCGCGCTCCTGTCGAACAGGCCCGATTTGGTGAAATACATCGTGGAATCGAACGCGGGCGGAACGCGGACTATTCTCAACTGGGCGAACGGAACGCTCAACGTCGAGGTGCTTGCGGCGACGGACGCGAACGGCGTCGTCATAGCCGGCGAGGGAATCGAGGAAAAGACGAACCTGCGCGAAATCAGCGCGGTGCAGAGCTCGCTCAGGGGGACGGCGGGATACGCATATGCGCGCGTCGGCGACCACGGCTACTCGATAATAGCGGCGTCCCCGGTGCGCTCAAACGGCTCCATCACGGGCACGGTCGTGGCGGCGTACTCGCTCGTGAACGGCGACCTCGTTGAGCAAATCCGCGACTCGTATACCGCGGTCTGCACGATATTCGAGGGAATGACGCGCGTCTCGACTTCGCTCGGGACGGATTACGTCGGCACAAAAATCGACAACCCCGAGATTATACAGGCAGTCCTCAAGGACGGCTCGGAATTCCACGGGAACAACGTCATAAACGGCGACGAGTACATGTCCGTCTACTTCCCGCTCGAATCGAGCAACGGCGACATAACGGGAATGGCGTTCATCGCGCGCGGAATCAAGGTCGTCGAGGAAATAAGGAACCACACGATAGCGATAGTCGCGCCGCTCGCCGCCCTCCTCGTCCTCATACTCGCATTCTCAAGCTACAAATTCGTCAAATGGCTCATGTGGCGAATCGCGAACGTGACGGCATTCCTCATGGAACTCGAAAGCGGGGATGCCGACCTGACGAAGCGCTGCCAGCTTTTCGTCAGGGACGAAATCGGCGACCTCATAATCGGGTTCGACGCGTTCCTCGACAAGCTCCAGCAGATAATGGCGGACGTGAAGAAGACGAAATCCGAGCTCGGTGAGTCTGGCGAGCACCTGCAGGCGGGAACGGAGGACACCGCGAACGCAATCAAGGAGATAATCTCGAACATCGACAGCGTGCACGACAGCATCCGCACCCAGAGCGAGAGCGTCAACCACGCGACAGACGCCGTAAAGGAAATATCCGGGCACATCTCCAACCTTGACGGGCTCGTGGAGAACCAGGTCGCAGGCGTCACGCAGGCATCGTCTTCCATGGAGGAGATGATTGGGAACATCGTTTCCGTCACGGATTCCGTAGACAAGATGGCGGAATCGTTCTCGCTCCTCAACACGAACATACAGACGGGATTCGACAAGCAGAAGGACGTCAACAGCAGGATTCTCCAGATTGAGGCGCAGTCGGAGATGCTCAAGGAGGCGAACGCGGCGATATCGTCAATCGCATCGGAGACGAACCTGCTTGCGATGAACGCGGCAATCGAGGCGGCCCACGCGGGCATGGCGGGACGGGGATTCTCCGTCGTCGCGGACGAAATCAGGAAGCTTTCCGAAACGTCCTCGGCGCAGTCCCGCTCTATCGGAGAGCAGCTCAAGAAAATACGCTCGTCAATCGGTGAGGTCGTCGCCTCGTCAACCGAGGCGAACAAGGCGTTCGGCTCGGTCGCGGCCCACATCAAGGAGACGGACTCCCTCGTCATGCAGATAAAATGCGCGATGGAGGAGCAGCGGGAGGGGTCCCGCCAAATCGGAATCGCGCTGCAGAAAATGAACGACGGCACAATCGAAGTCCTGAGCGCGTCAAAAGAAATGTTCCAGAAGAACGGAAGCATCATGGACGAAATGTCGTCGCTCCAGGACTCGACGAAGACGATGCAGTCGAGCATGAACGAAATGGCGTCAGGCGCGCGGAAGATAAGCGACACGGGGAACGCTCTGTCGGGCGTATCATCGGACGTGACGCGCGCGATCGTGAAAATCGGAGAGCAGATAGACAGGTTCAGGACGGAATAAGCGCGGGACGTCAGGCGCGTCGCACGAAACCATTTTTCCATTCCGGAAAATCACGACAGCCCGACATATTTCAGATTATATAACTTGTTCACCGAGTATACTATGCTTGATTTGTTTTTCAGGCATAGTATTTTTTTTGCCGTATCCGAATTTCGGTAGACCAAACAAAGCGCAATCTGCATTTTTCATAATACAAAGGAGAGGAATTATGAATCGCACCATACACATCAGGGCACTGATTTCCGCAATCGCCCTGTCATCGTCGCTCATATGTTCCTGTGCGAGGAACACGAGCTCAATATCAAAGCGCCCCATAACGCTCAGGCTTTCCGAGGTCCACTCGCGCGGATACCCGACAGCCCTTGCCGACGAGGAATTCGCGCGCCTCGTCGATGAGAAGACGGAGGGCCGCGTCAGAATCGAGGTACGGACTGGAGGCGCGCTTGCGGAAAACGAAATCGACTCCATAGCGGCGCTCAAACTGGGCGACCTCGCCTTCACCCGCGTGTCCGCCGCCCCCGTCGCAGAATACGTCCCGAAAATAAACGCGATAATGCTTCCGTATATCTACCGCTCACAGGAGCACATGTGGAACGTACTCAACGGAAAAATCGGGCAGGACATTCTTTCCGAAATCGAGCAGTCGCCGACGGGGCTGATAGGGTTGTGCTATTACGACGGCGGCGCGCGGAATTTCTACATGAATGGCACCGTGCGCTCCCCGAAAGACCTTGCCGGAAAAAGAATCCGCGTGCAGAACGGCAGCATGCAGTCCGACATGTGCAAGGCGCTCGGCGCGACTCCGGTCACAGGAATCGGGATGTCGCATGTTAGGGCCGCGATTGAGGAAGGACTTATTGACGGCGCGGAGAACAATCTTCCGACGTACCAGAGCAGCGGCGACTATCTTTCCGCGCCCTGCTATCTCCTCGACTCCCACACGCGCATCCCCGAAATCCTCCTCGCGTCGAAAAAAGCATTGACGCGAGTCTCGCCCGACGACATCGCGATAATCAGGAAATGCGCGAAGGAAACGCAGCAGTTCGAAATCCAGAAGTGGCTTGAACAGGAGAGGGCGAGCGAGCAGATTGTGCGGAACAACGGGAACGAGATAATAAAGCCGTCGCCCGAGGTGCAGGCGGAATTCCAAAACGCGATGACGCCCCTTTATCAGAAGTACGGGAGCCAGTACGGCGACATACTGACCGCCATAAAAAACACGAACTGATTTTGTTTCTGTTTATAGAAACATCGTGCTGACGCGCACGACGGTTTTGTGCTAGAATCGGCAATCATGAGTTCAAAAAACAGAAACACATTCTCAACATCTTTCGGGTTCGTTCTGGCAGCTGCAGGAAGCGCCGTCGGACTCGGAAACATCTGGAGGTTCCCGTACCTCGCAGCAAAAGACGGCGGAGGCCTCTTTCTCGTAATGTACCTCGTCCTTGCCGTCACGTTCGGATTTGCCCTTCTCACGACTGAAGTCGCCATAGGGCGAAAGACAAAGCAGAGCCCCCTCACCGCGTACAGGGAGCTCCACAAGAAATGGGGCTGGCTCGGCAAAGTCGCGTGCATAATCCCGATGCTCATTCTCCCCTATTACTGCGTAATCGGCGGATGGGTGCTCAAATACGCGCTCGTCTTCCTCACCGGAAAAGGTGCCGCTGCAGCCGGCGACGGCTATTTCACGTCGTTCATCACGGCGCCGTACTCCCCCATCGTCTTCACGGTCATCTTCCTCTTCCTTTCCTGCTTCATAATCTACCGCGGGGTCAAGAAGGGAATCGAGGCGCTCTCAAAAATCCTTATGCCGGTTCTCGTCGTGCTCGTCATCGGAATATCGGTTTTCGCGCTGACGATGAGCAGGACGGCTGACGACGGAACGCTCCGCACGGGGCTTGACGGCCTCAAAATATTCGTCATCCCCGACCTGACCGGAATCACGGCGAACAAATTCATGATTACGCTCATGGACGCGATGGGGCAGCTTTTCTACAGCCTGAGCGTCGCGATGGGAATCATGATTGCATACGGCTCATACGTCCCGAACAAATCGAACCTCGTGAAATCGATAAACAGAATCGAGATTTTCGACACCGCGGTCGCAATACTCGCGGGCGTCATGATAATCCCGACAGTCTTCGTCTTCATGGGGAAAGAGGGAATCGGCGCGTCAGGCCCGGGCCTCATGTTCGTCGCGATGCCGAAAATTTTCTCGCAGATGGGATTCATCGGGAATATCATCGGGGCCGTTTTCTTTGTCATGGTCTTCTTCGCCGCGCTCACAAGCTCAATCTCAATCCTTGAGGCGGTTGTCTCGAGCTTCATGGACGAATTCAAGATTTCGCGGAGGCGATCCGTCGTCATCGAAGGAGTCCTCGCGCTCGTGCTCGGCGTCATCGTCTGCCTCGGATACAACAAGCTGTATTTCGAGCTTGCCCTCCCGAACGGGGCGACGGCGCAGATTCTCGACGTGATGGACTACATCAGCAACAACATCCTCATGCCGGTCGTCTCAATCGGAACGTGCATCCTCGTCGGATGGATTATCAAGCCGAAGTCGATGCTCGACGAGATTACGCGGAACGGAGAATCCTTCGCGAGAAAGAACCTCTACGTGTTCATGGTGAAATTCCTTGCGCCGGTTCTTCTCATCATCCTGTTCCTCAAGAGCCTCGGAGTCCTCACCTTCTAGCGCGAATCGCGCACGGAACGATTCCGAAACAGACACGCCCCAAAACAGCCTGCACGGAACTGCAGCTCCGAAGCGGAAGCGGTTCTGGGGCTTTTTTTTGCGCTCCCCGTGGAAAAAAAATGCGCGCGTGGTATACTCTCCCGCGCATGGTTTTCCTCAAATCGCTCATCATATCATTCAGCATGTTCTCCGCAATCCCGATGCCCCGCGTCGGCTGGAACGAGCGGAACATGCGCTACATGCTCTGCGCCTTCCCGCTTGTCGGGGCCGTCATCGGAATCGCGGCGGCATCATGGGCGGCATTCGTCGTCTTCGCGCAAACAGTCCTTCTGAAGAACATCGGAAAGGAAATCGCGGCGCTCGGGTTCGTCCTCATCCCCGTAATCATCACGGGAAAAATCCACATCGACGGGTTCATGGACACCTGCGACGCCGTCGGAAGCCGCGCGGAAAGGGAGCGCAAGCTTGATATAATGAAGGACCCGCACTGCGGCTCGTTCGCGGTCGTCTCGTGCGCGCTTTATTTTCTCGCGCAATATGCCCTTTCATGCAGGATTTTCGGCGATGTCATCGACGGCGGAAGAAAATTCGAGAACCAATGGCAGATGCTGCAGCATTTTTTTCCGCTCGCCCCGATGTTCGTGTCGAGCCGACTCCTGAGCGCGTTTGCCGTATCGACGTTCCCCATCGCAAAAAACAGCGGGCTTTTGCGCACGTTTGCCGACGCGAGCGCGAAAAGATTCACCGCGGCGTGGTGCGGCATTTGGTTCGCGCTGCACTCGCTCCTTTCATCAATCGCGCTCGGGCTTCCCGCGACAGCCGCGACAGCCGCGCAAATCGCCGTTTTCGTCCTCTACTATTTCGGGTCGAGGCATCATTTCGGCGGGATAACGGGAGACACGGCCGGCGCGTTCGTCCAAATCTCGGAGCTCGCATCCCTTCTTGCGGTGGCGGGCGCCTATATCTTTTTCTGAGCGAAAAATGCTCAATTGAGGAAAAAAAGTCGAAAATATATACTGTGAGCCGTTTTTCCTGGCGTGAAAAATCCGGGCAGAACCAAAATTAAGTCCACCCGAGCGGGTGGATTTTCGGAGAAAATATGCGGCAAAAAAAACAGGGCTTCCTCCCTTCGTTCCTTCTGATGCACCTCGCATTCCTTGTCTACTGCATCTATCCCCTCCTCGGGAAATTCGCCACCCGCTACGAGCTTCTCTCCGTTAGATTCGTCGCGCTCTACTGCGTCGTCTTCGCGGTTCTTTTCATCTACGCGATTCTCTGGCAGCAGGTTCTCAAGCGGATTCCGCTGACAACGGCAATAGCGAACAAATCCGTGACGATTATATGGGGGATGGTTTTCGGGCTTCTCTTTTTCGGAGAGGGAATATCGCCGAAGATGGTCGCGGGCTCGGCGCTCATCCTCTCGGGCATTTTCCTTCTCGGAACGGAAATGGCGGAGGAATAATGGCGCCGTACATATTGATACTTCTGTTTTCCGTGCTGATTTCTGCGTTCTCGCAGGTGCTCCTGAAAAAATCAGCGCTCACAAAAGCCGATTCATTCGCGGGGGAATACCTGAACAGGTACGTGATTCCGGCATACGCGATTTATTTTCTCGCGGTGTTCCTCGATTTGCTCGCGCTCAGGAAAGTTCCCGTATCGTTCGTCCCCGTCGCGGAAGCGTCGAGCTATGTCTTCGTCCTTGTCTTCGGGAAGATTTTCTTCGGCGAAAAATTCTCGCGGCGGAAGGTTGCCGCGATGGTCCTGATTCTCTCAGGCATCGCGGTTTTCGTGGTACAGCTATGATGCAAGAGAAGCCGGAACGCAATTTCGAAAGTGATTCCGCTTCCTAACGGCGGCGGAAGGCGAATTTTCCGTAGAGGCGGGCGCAGTTCAGGAACTGGAACGTGTCTGGCACCGCCGTGTACGAGTCGGATTTCGCGACGGAGGAAACGGAAAGCCCCAGCGAGAAATTCCGCGCGAGTGCGCGCTCGATCCCCAGACGCCCTTTCGCGAGGAAATGCGACGAGCATTCCGAACCTTTCAGCTCCGAAGACGGATAGGGAAAGAGAATGCTCGCCTCCGCCTCCGAATACAGCAGCCAGTTCCCGATTTCTGCGGACGAGTCGAGCGCGAGAAGCATCCCGTACCCGAAATCGTAGGAGCGGACGGGATTCTTGCGGTAGCTTCCGATATCGACATCCTCGTAAAGGTAGGCGAGGCTTCTCGTTCCCATGAAAATGCCGTCGAGCTGCGCGCCGAAGCGAAGGGATGACGATTCTTCCGGACGGAAAAAGATGAATTTCACGCCCGTCGCCGCATCGGAATAAGCCGCATCGCTCGATTTCCGCCCGGAATAAAGCAGGTTGAGCCCGAGCGTCGCCTCGCCGCCGCCAAGGTAAATGGCGCGCGAATAAAGGAAGCCGTCGATAGCGAAATCGACGCGGTAGAAATGGGACGAGAACGCCGAATCAAGCTCCGCCTCGAACCAGTCGAACGGCTCGACGGTGGAATGCGCGCACCGCTCGCCGTACAATATGCGGAGCGCGCCGCCGAGCGTCGCCTTCCTGACGGGATTTCCCTCCCCCCAGGCGAAAAACTTCGTCCGCGAGAAATTCCCGCCGCCGTGGAACATCACGTCTATTTCCTCGGTGCGCCCGGAAACGGAGGCCTTTTTTCGACCGAGCGCCTCGTTCATCGCGTCGACGGGGCTTAAAATCCACGCGAGGGCGGGGCAAATCTCGGACGCGTCGACGTAAAGCCTGTGCAGGGATTCTCCGACGAGCATACCGCAGACGGGCGTCGTGATGATGTCGTTCACGGACGGCGTCGTCGTCTCGCCGAATTCCTCCCAAAGGAACGAGCCGGCGGCGGCAACGGCAAGCGACTGCCAGAAATCAAGGCCGTTCGCCCTTCCCGACTTGAAATACAGCGAGCCCTGATACGGATGGCCGAACTGGTTCATGAAATAGCCGTCCTCGTCCCAGACCCAGCGGCTTTTCAGGTTCGCCATCATGGTCGACTTGTCGGTGTAGGCGTAATCCTCCTGAAGGAAAATGCGCGCGATGCTGTTGAAAACGAGGTCGACGGCAATGACATCCCCCACCGCGATGGCGAAATTCTTGGCGGTGCTTTCATCCTTCCTGCCGCCGCCCTCCGCCGGAGGAAGGCCAGGTTCCCCGGGGAACGCAGGAAGGCATACCAGCGAAATGAAAAGGAAAATCCGAAAAAAGAAACGCATATCGAAAACAGCTTTTTGCGGAATCAGGCAGAGAGCCAGCCTTCGCGAACGGCGCGGTCAAGGTTCGCCTCTACCCACGAATACACTTCAGGAAGGAAGTCGCGGATGACAGCCATCCGCTTCTCGACGGCAGCCCGCTTCGTCCCGCTTTCCTTCCACGTGAAGCCGAACGTCAGCGTGTTGTGGAGGAGCGGCTGCAGGCTGTCCATGCAGGCGGCATATTTTGCGTCCGCGCTTTTCCTCGCGTCGAACTCCTCCCAAAGCGCGCGCATCCGCGCTCCCTGCTCGGGGGGAACCATCGAGAAAATCTTGTCGGCGGCAAGGCGCTCGCGCTCGGCCTTCGTCTCGTTGCCCTTCTCGTCATACGCGAACGTGTCGCCAGCATAAATCTCCACGAGGTCGTGTACGAGACACATCTCCACCGCCCGGCTGACATCCACTTTCTCGACCGCGTATTCGGCAAAAAGCGTCGCCATGAGCGCGATGTGCCACGAATGCTCGGCATCGTTCTCGCGCCGCGAGCCGTCAACGTGCATCGTCCGCCTCACAATTCCAGCCATCCTGTCTATTTCCGCGGAAAAAAGCAGCTGGCTGTCGAGGCGCGCGTTCCCGCTTCTCAAAAATGATTCGATTCCCATAAAACCCTCCGGCGCGGACAATCATACCACAACACGCTGACATGTCGAATATCCGGAAAGCTTCCCGCGCGCTCCCATTCCGTCCCCAAATGCTGACATAAAAAAAATTGAAGAAATAGATTCTTTCCACGAAAAGCTGAACAATATCCTTGCAGAAGAGCATGAAGAAGCTTTGCAAGAATACAATTCTGAATTGGAAACTGTTCAGGCAGACATTGAGAATATTGAAAAGCAAATAGCTGATTGCGGAAATGAGGAAGATTTTACAACTGCATTTTTGCTTGAGTTTTCCAGAATTCAGGGAGAAATCGACAGATTGAATGCATTGTTAAATGAAGATACAAACAGGAAAGCTGCCGCAGCAAAAGTTTCTGCTGACAAAAAAAATCTCAAAACCAATGAAAAAACTATTTTGGATGATATTGAAAAATCCATTAACGAAAAGCTTTCACTTTACAGCGAATCAATCCTAGGAAAAGATATAGAAAGCATTCAGTTTCATTTTCCTACAAACGCGGGTTATGAGCTTGGCTCACCTTTGGATGACGGAACAGGTACAGACTACACAAGCTTGATTTTGTTTGATTTGGCCGTGTTGAATCTAACAAAACTTTCTGCAATTATTCACGACTCCTATTTGATATCAAACATTCGCGGAAACAGGCTTGAAAATCTTATAAAGCCTATGCAAGTGAAACTCAAAAACAGATTTTCCTTTCCATTGATGAAACGGACAAGTTGAATGCCGATACAGAAACAATCGTAAATCGAGATGACATTCGCGTAATCAAACTTCGACAGGGTGTCTAATTTCAGAAAATTATGTAAACTCAAGAAAAAAGCCACCTCACGATAAAATGGCGTTTCTACTCGTCAAATTAGAGAGGTTTTGCTACAAAACTCATTTTGTCTAACCTTCCAATTTTGCAAATTCCTCTTTTATCATTTTTACTCCGTCTACTAGGCTAACTACTTGCATCAGGATAAATAGAACTTGGAATACAGAACCGACAGTTCCATGTGTTTTTATGACAACAACCCAAACACCTTTATACTTGCAAGTTGCTTAAAAACTGAAAAGGTAGTTCCTTGCACAACCATACTTTTTCATTCGCATGATAAAATTTTATGCCAAATTTTAATGCAGAAACTGTATCAATTTGCAATATCACTGGTTCGGAATCTCTTCTTTTTCCAACCCGCATTGCAGTTTCTATATCTGCACTTAAATGAACATACTGTCGGCTCATTGGCTTTAAGCCTTCTGTCATAATTGAACTTAAAAAACGTTTTGCAGTTCCATGATACAAGATGGCTGGCGGAGTCTCTTCATTATATTTTATCAGCATTGAAAAAGAATGACCGTACATTGCTCGGATTTTTTCACCGGAAATTTCAAGCCTTTTCTTATCAGATATTTCAATTACGTGAAGAATATCCATTTTATCAATGAGTTTTGGATAGTTATTCTCTTCGTTTATAGATGATAGAAGCTGTTGGATATCGACAAAACCATTCTCATCCATTTCCAGTTCATACTCCCATGGTGCATGTCGCAGAGCATAGGAAATTTCTTTACTAAGCTTGATGTAATCCAAGTTAATCCACCTTTTGCAATTCATCTGCATAATAACGCTTGCTCAATTTTTTACCATTTTCGTCAATTAAATGATAAAAATATCGTTTTTCATTATAGTGCCAGCAAATCAATTCTATGCGAGCTGTTATATCTTTTGCAATATTTGATTAGAGATAGATTGCAGGTATTAGAAATAGGTTCTGGTGAAAATGGCCTTTATGGACGCTCGCTTGCAACAAAGAAAAACTGAAGCTAAGCATACAGAAAACCTCTGCTTTGCCTGATGCAGACCAGAGGTTTTATTATATGGAAAACGACAGTTTGTTATGAAGAAAAACTATAGTTCTATTCCATTGGCTTTATCATCTTTTCGATGAATGCGATTTCTTCCTCGGATAAACCGTACTTCCTGTAAAGCTGCTTGTCAATTTCCGGAATCGACTTGCTCCAGTCAATGTCGCTGTTTGCAAAAATTGCCACACGGATTCGAGATTGCTAACGCAATCTCCCCTAAGCATTGGCTAATCCTCGAATTTTTCTGCTTCAGGAAATTTCTTTTCTACCATTTCCTTCATTTTTACAGTCAGTTCCTCGTCAAAAAACTTGCGCACATCTTCACGGCTCTGGCTGGAGTTGCGTAAGAAGAGGTCGGCGGGGTGGATTTCAAGGGCATCAGCAAGTCTATAAATCAAGTCGAATGAAGGAAAAGTTTTTCCCGCCTCAATCCCGCTTATCGTACTTTTCCCACAATCACATATTCCAGACAATTCTAATTGAGATAATTCTTTTTGATTCCTATAAAAAATTAAGTTTTCAACAAATTCAGATTTTGCATTGTTCACCAGTCCAAATTAACAAACTTTTTATTTATTAATTCCTATAATATAGACCGTTTCTTAATAAAAGTTTATCATTTAGACTTACTGTATCAAAAAGACGAAATTTTAGACCTGTCTTTACTCTTGGAGCCGTTCATGCAAAACTTATCCTCTACAAAATTTGACCAAATCATAGACAAATACCGCATAGAATCATTTTCGGAGCGAGACAAAGGAGACCGCTTTGAAAAACTCATAAAAGCCTATCTTTTAACCAAACCGGAATATAAAAGTCAGCTTTCTGATGTCTGGCTTTGGTCTGAGTTTCCAGAAAAGTCTCAGTTCGGAACTGGCGGAAAGGACACAGGAATAGACCTTGTTTGCAGAACTCTTGACGGCGAATATTGGGCAGTTCAGTGCAAATGCTACCAGAAAAACAAAAAAATTGACCTTGCTACAGTAAGCACATTCATCACGACTTCTCAGTTCCCTTTTAGCGTTGGCGGTGAAAACAAAAATTTCTCGCACCGAATCTGGATTGACACGACCATTAACGGCTTTAATTCAGAAGCCCAGAATGCAATAGACAAGCTGCATGTTGCTAGGCTAGGTTTGATTGACTTAAAGAACGACAGCGTTGACTGGGAAAAACTTGACGCGGGGCTTTATGGAGATAAGGCTGCTTCTGTAAAATACGATTTGCGGGAACATCAGCAAAAAGCCTACGACTCTACTATCAAATATTTTGAGAATCACAATCGTGGAAAGCTTATTATGGCTTGCGGAACCGGCAAGACCTTCACTTCTCTCCGTATTTCAGAAGGACTTGCAAGAGACAGTCATCTTGTTTTATTCCTCGTTCCGTCAATTGCGCTTTTAAGCCAGACATTAAAAGAATGGTCTGCACAATGCAAACAGAATATTTATCCAATCTGTATTTGTTCTGATGCAAAGGCTTCAAAGGCAAACGATGATACAATTTCAAATCTTGTGCTTCCTGCAACTACCGATACAAATAAAGTTCGCTGGCAGTTTTTGAATTTCAAGAGGCGGCAGGCAAAAGAAGGCGGAATGATTGTCGTGTTCAGCACCTACCAGTCGATTGATGTTATCAGTAAAGTTCAGAAAGCAATTAACCTGTCTGAGAATGATTCTTTCATCTTCGATTTGATTGTCTGTGATGAAGCCCACCGAACAACCGGCTACACTCCCAACGGAAGAGAGGATTCTGCATTCGTAAAAGTTCATTCGGACAGCAATGTAAAGGCAAAAAAACGTCTTTATATGACGGCAACACCAAAACTTTATGATACGAACACCCAGACAAAAGCAAAAGAAACTGAGACAACGCTCTGGAGCATGGACGATGCTGAAATTTACGGCGAGGAAATTTACCGAATAGGCTTTGGCGAAGCTGTTGAGAAAAAGCTTCTTTCTGACTACAAGGTCGTAGTTCTTACTCTGGACGAGAATTCTGTTGACCCGAAGATTCAGAAAATCATCCTTGACCAAAAAACAGAAGATAACAAGGAAATAAAAGCGGTTGACGCAATAAAACTTATCGGTTGCATAAATGTTCTTTCAAAACGCACGAATTATCTTACGGATAAAGAACTTTTTACGGACGAAGACCCGGAGCCGATGAAGTCCGCGGTTGCATTCTGCTCAAACATTGAGAATTCAAAATATCTGAGAGACAGTTTCAATGTATGCCAGAAAGCATATTATGAAAACATGAGCGAAGATGACAGGGCTGATTTAGTTGTCGTTGAAGCAGACCATGTTGACGGTTCTATGGGAAGCTCAGTCCGAGAAGAAAAACTTGACTGGCTTAAAAAGGCAGATTCAGGCAAAAAAGAGTGCCGAATTCTGAACAATGTACGCTGTTTAAGTGAAGGTGTTGATGTTCCCAGCTTGGATGCGATTCTCTTTCTTTCAAGCCGGAACAGTGAAGTCGATGTAGTTCAGTCTGTTGGCCGTGTAATGCGTCGTGCCGAAGGGAAAAAGTACGGCTACATTATCATTCCCGTTATCGTTCCTTCAAACAGTGACGCAAGCGAAATCCTTGATAAGAGCGATGATTTTAAAATCGTATGGACAGTACTAAAAGCCCTTCGCGCTCACGATGACCGTTTTAATGCTACTGTAAACAAACTGGAGCTGAATAAAAAGAAGCCCAAGAGCATACGTGTTACAGGTGGCGGAAACTTCGGGTACGGTGAAGCCGTTTTTAAGGACGGAAGCGAAGAAAACTGGGTGCTTCAGGAATTTGATTTTGACGAGCTTCAACAGGAACTCTACGATAAATTCCAGGACTTGCAGTCACAGGTATTTGCAAAAATGGTAAGCAAAGTCGGCTCACGACGCTATTGGGCTGACTGGGGAAAAGATGTAGGCGAAATCGCAAAGCGAAATATCGAGCGTATAAACAAGCTGATTGCGGTTGACGGCGACCATAAAGAAAAATTCAATGCTTACTGGGAGGGCTTAAAAAAGAACCTCAATCCCAGCGTAAGCCAGGGCGAAGCCGTAGAAATGCTGGCTCAGCACATGATTACAAAACCAGTCTTTGAGGCTCTGTTCGGAAACGACCACTTCACAAAAGAGAACCCTGTTTCAAAATCACTGGAAGACATCGTTGCTCTGCTTGACGAAAAGAGTGACCCTGAAGACTTGGAAAAACTGGAAAGGTTCTATGATGACGTTCGTAAGCGGGCAGATGGAATCGACAATGCAGAGGCAAAACAGAAAGTCGTTGTTGAACTTTACGACTCATTCTTCAAGAACGCTTTCCCGATGACAGTTGAGAAGCTGGGGATTGTTTATACTCCAGTTCCAGTCGTTGATTTCATTTTGCACAGTACCGAGTATGTCCTGAATAAAGAATTCGGACGTTCAATCAGTGATGAGAAAGTTAACGTCATCGACCCATTCACTGGAACTGGTACATTTATCACACGACTCTTGCAGTCTGGAATTATAAAACCAGAGGATTTGGAGCGAAAATACAAGCACGAGATTTTTGCTAACGAAATCGTGCTTCTGGCTTACTACATTGCCAGCGTAAACATTGAAAACGCCTACCACGATTTGAGCGGTAAAGAAACATACGAGCCGTTCGGTGGTATCTGTTTGACCGATACATTTCAGTTGTACGAAAATGGCGACCCGACATTGAACGACGAGATTTTCAGCGAAAACAGTGACCGTGTAAATGAGCAGAAGAAACAACCTATTACCGTCATCGTTGGAAATCCACCGTATTCGGTAGGTCAAAAATCTGCTAATGATAACGCACAGAATCAGTCGTATCCAAAACTAGAAGGAAGAATTTCAAGTACTTACGTTGCAAAATCAGAAGCAACACTGAAAAACTCAACTTATGATTCATACATTAAAGCCTTCCGTTGGGCAAGCGACCGTCTTGATAAAACAGACGGAGGCGTTATTGCCTTCGTCTCAAATGGAGCATGGCTTGATGGTAATGCACAGGACGGATTTAGAAAAACCATTGAACAAGAATTTAGCTCAATATATGTTTTCAATTTAAGAGGTAATCAGCGTACGAGTGGAGAACTTTCTAGAAAAGAAGGTGGTAAGATTTTTGGTTCAGGAAGTCGAACCCCTATTGCTATTACACTCCTTGTAAAAAAGTCGGGTCATTCTGGAAAAGCTAAGATTATGTATCATGACATTGGTGATTACTTGAGTCGTGAAGATAAATTGAAAATTATTTCAGACTTCCATGACATTGCTCAAATGAAACTTGACCAGATAACCCCAAATGAACATGGAGACTGGATTAGTGTAAGAAATGAAAAATTCTCAACGTGGATACCATTAGGAGATAAAAAAACTTCAAATAATAATACATTCTTTGTTCCTCTTTACTCAAATGGTGCAAAAACACAGAGAGACGCATGGTCGTATAATTCTTCATACGATAAAATTGAGTCTGTCGCTAAAGAAAGTATAGATTTTTATAACAATACAATACAAGAAATAAAAGAAGGAAAACGCACATCACCAGAATTTAATACAACAAAGATTTCTTGGTCTGACGGAGTTCTTGATGACTTAAAAAAAGAGCGTCTTTATAATTATGATGATGCTGAAATTCGAGAAGCAATGTACAGACCTTTCTTTATGCAGAAAATTTTGTGGTATTCACCTCTCGTTGATAGGATGGGCAAATTACCTCAAATTTTCCCAACAACATCTCATAAAAATTTGTTGATTTGTATACCAGGACTTGGTGATAAAAAAGACTTCTCAACATTAATAACAAATACAATCCCTGATTTGGGAATGTTAGCGTCTAGTCAGTGTTTCCCTCTTTATTGGTATGAAATCATAAAACCAGACCAAAATTCTCTCTTTGGAGACGACGATGCACAAATTATAAAACATGAAGGTGTTACAGATTTTATTCTAGAACGAGCACAGACTAAGTATGGAAACAAAGTTCAGAGAGAAGACATCTTCTATTATGTTTACGGACTTCTACACTCAAAAAGCTATAAAGAAACGTATTCTGCTGACTTAAAAAAAATGATGGCTCGTATTCCACTTGTATCCGACTACGAAAAATTCTGGGCTTTCAGCAAAGCAGGACGAGAACTGGCAAATCTTCATTTGAATTACGAGAAGGTCGCACCGTCTCCAGACGTAACTGTTGACTCACTTAAAAATGCTGTCTTAAAAATCCCTAAGTCACGCAATGTTCCAGACGATGCCCTTATGGTCGCAGGAGACAATGAAAGAGCAAAAGCCGACGAATATGCCTATTATGCGGTTGAGCAGATGAAGTTTCCGAAAAAAGGACAGAAAGACACAATCATCTACAACCACTATCACACGATAAAGAATATTCCGGAAAAAGCCTACGAGTATGTTGTGAACGGAAAGTCCGCAATCGAGTGGATTATGGAGCGTTATGCCGTCACCACCGACAAAAAGAGCGGAATCACCAATAACCCAAACGACTGGAGCCGGGAGCACCAAAAGCCACGCTATATTCTGGATTTGCTTCTGTCAGTGATTAATATTAGCGTTCAGACGGTGGACATTGTAAACAGTCTGCCAGAAGTTGACTGGGACAAGGAGTAGTTTTTTTCACTGCCGCGTTAGGGATTGTAGCCACACCGGAGGCGGCCACTGGATTTCGGTAATTTGCAGAGCAAACGGACGAAGGAAGCGGGTGAAGCAATAGCGAAATGGCAAAAAGCAGCCTTCGCTAATATCCCAAAACTTGTGGCAGTTTCTTTTGGTGAAACAGTATTTTTAATACTGTGAAACAAAGTGTTTTGTACTATGAAACAGTCTGTTTATTACTTTGAAACTGTTGACTCCCAGTTATATTCTTCTGTAAAGCGGGTGTATGCTGGCTTTTCTGCAATTCCGTGTTTCTCAAAAATATTTTGAAAAATTTTCTGCTCTTTTGGCATTACAGCTACTTCTTCTCTGTAAAATCTGTAGTATTTTGTATGGTCGAATCTGGTAAGTAAATCTTTTTTTTACTTCCTTTGCTATTTGATATGGCAGCCTGTCCATGACCGCCGCTTTTCAATCTTATAGGCACGCCTTCCTTAGATGGAGTGGTATAATCTCCTTCAAGGCTGTGTATAAGCGCTTTATGGTGAATCATCCTACTACCGTGAGTCGTGTAGTAAATTCCACTTCTACCGCTACCCATTTTCTTTAGCTCCTTGTCTTGAGCTTTAAATCGCTCACAAGACCGAAAAGCTGAAAAGTTAGCTGTAGAAAAGGTAATCCTTTATTTTCTCTTTTCCAAATACTCCACAGATTTTTCAAGAGCAGCAATTGTTTTAGTTTCGAGAACACATCTTGCATTACGCTCTTCGGCTAGCTGAAGACGTTCATCAAGATTGATTTCACCATCGCCTAAAGCCAAGTGATTTTTTTGAGGAGTTTCTGAACCATCGTGAATATGAAAATGAATAAGACGATATTCATGAGATTTTATAAAAGGAACATCTGTTTCTCCGATTGCTTTGGAATGACCAATATCCCAAGTTAGTGCAAAGCAGTGACTTTCTAGTAGGAATTCTATAGCTTCCTTTTCGTACTCTCTAAAGCCGTCTGTATTTTCAATTACAATTTTGATATCAGAATTACCAATCCATCGTTCACATTTTTTTCTGAAATCAGCAAATGACTTCATATAAGTCTTAAAATCTCGTTCATACATCTGCACTTTTCTATCTGGCAAAGTGATATAAATTCCGTGATGCATATGCATATTTATAGTGAGCGGTTGAGTTGTATCTCCAAATTTATTGCGTAAAGGAAGAAGTTTTTTTGCAACTTTGATTGTTCGACGAACCGTTTCAAGATATGCTCCTCTTACCAGTGAATTAAAATCTGCAATGTTCAGGTTTTCATCCAGATGAATTGTATAATAAATCTGAGCCTCGTTTGCCGCCTTAATCAGAAGATTTGTCTGTTCCAGTTTTTCAATCTGATACTCAGGAAAGTTCATATTCAGCTCAATAAACTTTAGCCCCAGCCTTTTGCACAAAGAGATGTTTTCTTCCAAAGTTTTATTTTCAATTAGAGTTGGCATTCCAAACTGCATATTCTATTCCTTGTTTTGTAAAACTGTACAATACTTAAGCTCTCTTTTGTTTCTGAATTATTTCTTCAACAACATCAACAGCGGTGGCGACCATCTTTGGACAAAAGTTAGTGAATAGTTTATTATCCACACAAAATTGATGACCTTTTTCTGTCGTAATATCGTAGCCCAACAAATCATTGCAGATGTAAGAGCCGCATTTTTCTTTGAAGCGGGTCATCATTAAATCATTCACTTTATTTGATAACTGCAAACCTTCTGTGTCGCCAACGCTTTTCTGACCATACAATAATCCGAGCACCATCAAAGCTCCGCTCACAGCTCCGCATACATGCCCTTTTCGCATACCGCCACCAAAACAGCTACCAAGTTTTAGAGCCTCTTCTTCTGTAATTCCGCATTCTTCTGCAAAAGCCGCCAGAACCGACTGAGAACAATGTAACTTTTGCGAAAAAAAATTCACCGCTTTTTCTTTGTGATTCATCAATAGCCCCTTTATATTTAACAGCAACATTTTCCATTTGATTTTTTCGCAGTTGAAGTTTTACAAGTGAACTCAGATACAGCACTCTTAAACTCCAAGAACTTTTCGTTGTTTATTGAATAATAAGTCCACTTGCCTTCTTTTCGTGAAACAACAAGATTGCATTCAGTAAGAATCTTCATGTGATGAGAAAGTGTCGGCTGAGTGATATTAAAAGCATCAAGAATTTTACAGGCACACAATTCCCCGCCTGAGAGCATTTTTATAATCTGGAGACGGTTTTCATCTCCCAAAGCCTTGCAGATAAGAGCCATTTCTGATTCATTCATAGGTCACCTCATATTGATAAATATCTATGTGAGGTACTATAGTCAATACATAGATGATTGTCAATATGAGTATGTTTTTAATTTGAGTCTTTTACAAATGGAGGCAGTTTTAATTGTTCGTAAATCCTTTCATCCCCTTTTCTAGCAAGGTCGTCGCAAGCTCAATCATTTCTTCCATGGGAATCTTTCGCCCGTCGGCAACCCACTGGCGGTAAAGCAGAACAATGCAGTTATTAAAAGTCAAAAGGATGTTGCGAACGCTCTGGTCCAGACCTTTCATAGGATGGGACTCCGCCGCCTGTTTTGTAACACGGTTCTGCATTCTTTCGCGGATATAGTCAAAACGGCTGTCGCAGGTAACACGCTTAAAAAAATCATCCTGAGCTTCCATGTATTCAAAAAATGAGCGCACAAGTTTGTCCGTATCCTTAAGCTGGTCATAGTCCGAGACAATCGCGCTGTATTCGCTTGAATGCTTCGCCTGAATCTCAGCAAGCACATCGTCCACGCAAGTGTAATGAAGATAAAAAGTGTTGCGGTTGATTTTGGCTTTATCTGTAATCGCCTTTACGGTGATTTTCTCATAAGGAAGTTCGCAGACCATTTTTTTGAAAACGCTCTGAATAGCTTCCTTTGTGCGGATGACGCGGGGGTCGAGTTTTGCTTCGGTCATTTTTCCTCCATCAATAGTAAAAATGTAATGGGGCAGTACATTCTTCCGATACCAGAGTGTCAAATGCTGCTGAAAGAATTTCTTTTGTAACGAACTTTGATTTCCCGTCATACAGGATTTTTCCTGAATTTAAGACAATCAGCCTATCACAATATTTAATGGAAAGATTTATATCATGTATTGAAAGTACGATAGCGGCATTTAATTCTTGTTTCGCAATGGATAACAACTCAAAAAATTCTTTTTGATATTTTATATCCATTGCCGATGTCGGTTCATCAAATATGAACAAGTCACACTGTTTCATCAATGCCTTTGCAAATACACAACGCTGTAATTCTCCTCCAGATATTTCATTAATATGTTGCGTTTTATAACTTCCCAGACTGCATTGTTCAAGAACCTTTTCAAGCAACTCATAGTCTTTTTCTGTGTAGAATCCAAACTTTCTGAAAGGTCGTCTTCCCTCTAAAACAAAATCCTCGACACTGTAATAATCAGGAATTGAAAGGCGGGATTGCTGAATATAGGAAACAACCCTCGCACGCTCTTTTAAAGAATAATCTTCAATATCTTTTCCTTTAATTGTAATAGAGCCAGAATAATTTTTAAGAAAGCCTGTCATGAGATTTATAAGAGTAGTTTTTCCAGAGCCATTCTTTCCAAGAATTCCAACTATTTCGCCATTCGAAATTTTAAACGAAAGTCTATCAATTATTCTTTTAGAGGGGCTATAAGAGAATGAAAGATTTTCGACAATGCAAACATCATTCATAGATTATCTATTCCTCCTAAAAAACAATAAAAAGATAAGCAATGGAATTCCAAATAAAGAAGTAATGGCACTTATAGGAAGAATTGTAGGATGCAATATTGTTTTAGAAAAAATATCTGCAATTACTAATAAAGCAGAGCCTATGAGCATTGAGGATAACAGTAAAAGTTTTGGAGATTCCAATTTCAAAAGTCTTGAGATGTGAGGAGCTACAAGGCCTATAAAACCAATAATCCCGACAACAGAAACAGTACTAGATGCAAGTAGTGAACAAATCAAAAGAAACAAGATTCTCTCAAAGTTTACATTTACACCATACATTACCGCAGTTCTTTCTCCCTGTTGAATTAATCCCAAATCTTTTGAGAATAGAATCGAAACAACAATTGAACAAACTAATATGCCGGCAAGAACTAGAGAATCTTTTAAAGTCGCAGTTGTTAAAGAGCCTGTGGTCCAAAATGTAATTTGGTAAACTGCATCAGGTGTCGAAAAGTATTGTAAAAATGTATTTGCAGCATTAAAGAAGAAGTTCAGCGCGAGACCTATGAGAATTATATTCTTTTTATTAATTCCTGATAGAGAGGAAAGAAAAATAAGAAGAAACATGGAAATCAACGAACAGACAAAAGCCGTTATTCCAGGACTTAACCACAAAATTCCAATATTCAACTCTAAACATATAGATACAGCCGCACCGAAGGCTGACGCTGCTGATATTCCAAGAGTAAACGGCGATGCAAGCGAATTATCAAGTATTACTTGCATAATTGCTCCTGCCAAACCAAGACATGCTCCAGCTGTTATTGCAATCAAGATTTCTGGCAGACGGATGTTCATCAGAACATGAGTCAATCTGCCCCTTTCCATTGCAAAATCAATTCTTGTTGGAAACAGAAAAAGAGAAACAAAAGAGGACGTAATCACAATTAAAAATATCAGAGCAATTTTAATTGTGTGATTTTTCCCATTCTTCATAGTAATTCTTCAAACCATATGCCTTATCAAAAATACTATTAATAGTTGATTTATATTCTTCTTCAGACAGAATTTGCGGATATGCAATTCTTGCATAGTAATATGCTTCAGCAACTACAAAAACATAGTCCTTGGGACAGGAAAAAGAATGTGTAACGAATATCTTATTATCTCTGACAGCCATTGAGAATTTATAAGTGCTATCATCTAAAAGATTTTGTTTTGAAATTGATTTTTCAGAAAGTGGTTCATCAAGAAAAATAAAGTCTGGCTTCCAGTTAAGAAATTCTTCTTTGGACACTTCTGCAAATCCCCATTCGTCAACTTTACTTGCAGCAGATGCAACATTTTCGATATTGGCCAGTGCAAGCGAATCTGCTTTTTTTAATGTTCTAAATAGATTTCCTTTTGAATTTTGCACGACGATATACGCTGACTTTCTTTCGTTTTCAGGAATCTCGTTCAAAAGTTTTTCAAGTTTTCCTTTCTGCGATTGCAATTCATCGATTACAATCTTTGCATTTTTTTCTTTTCCAAGCAGTTTTCCAATTAAATTGTAGATTTCAAAATCATATCCGCTCTTAGAGACTATTGCCACTACTGGAATTCCAGTTTTCGACTGTAAAATATCCGCTGACTCTTTATTTCCTTTTAACAAAATCAAATCTGGATTAAGAGAAAGAATTTGCTCATTGTTAGGATTTTTTGCTTTTCCTAAATCTGGCAATGATTTGAGTTCTGGATTTGTCTTGCTAATTAAATATAAATCCCAATATCCTTTTGTTTTGGAGTCAAGTCCTACAACTTTATCAACCGCGCCTAACTCTTTTACAATCTGAAAGGCATTATCCGCCATTACGATTATTCTTTCAGCTGCTTTTTCTATAGATATTTCTCTTTCTGCGTAATCGGTTACTTTGATACTTACAGAATCAGACTTTATTTCTTTTTTTGAGCATCCAAGAAATAAGCTAAGAATAAAAAGAAATAATATTTGTTTCATTTTTATCATGTAATTTCTCCTATTGGCTACGACAGTTTTTTACAGAAATGCAACTCTTTAATAGTCACATTTCCTAAATCTGTCGTTTAAACAACATTATAACGCAACTTGCCCATAGAAAATAGACAGATGTCGCTTATAATGCAGATATACACAGGAGGAAACTATGGAATACACCCCAGGCTATGTTTATGAACTTATGGAAAAAGGCGGACCGACAGATGTTCGCGAGCCTTATTTTAAGGAAGCAGTCAGTGAGATGATGCGTGCCAGGAAACTCTGCGCGGTTGCGAACGCAAAAATGCCAGACGACGAAAGTTATGTTTCTGACCTTGAAGAGCTTTTCGGCAGAAAACTCGATGACGTGCGCATTCTCACTCCTTTCACCTGCGATTTTGGAAACCGCGTGAAGTTCGGGAAAAATGTCTTCATCAATCATTCGGCGATTTTGTCGGCTTCTGGCGGAATCGAGTTCGGCGACGGAGTTATGGTTGCTCCTGGTCTTCGCATTGCAACAATCAACCACGACTTTAATGAACGTCACACAAAATACACTTACGGCAAAGTCGTTATCAAAAAAAATGCGTGGATTGGAATGAATGTCACAATCTGTCCTGGTGTTACAATCGGCGAATATGCAGTGGTTGCGGCAGGAGCGGTCGTTACAAAGGACGTGCCGGATTATGCGGTTGTGGGCGGAGTGCCCGCGAAGGTCATAAAGATGCTCAATCCAGACGAACAAAAAGAATAGGAGGAGTGCAGATGAAACTAAAATCACTTTTTTCAATCGTAATGGCAGCGACTTTACTTTCAGGTTCGCTATTCGCACAAACCAAGACTTCAAAGGAGACTCAAATGGGAAAATCACTCGTAGTTTATTTTTCGCTCGCAGGCGATCAGTACAATGTTGGAATTATCAAAGAAGGAAACACTTCTATCATTGCAAAGTTCATTGCAGAAGAAACAGACTCAGAACTCTTTGAACTTCAAACTGCAAAGCCTTATCCGACTGACAGTTACAGCCGCCTGACACAGATTGCAAAAGACGAGCAGAACAAAAAAGCCCGCCCTGCCCTCAAAGCCGATATCGATATTTCCGCTTACGACACAATCTACCTCGGCTATCCTAACTGGTGGGGAGACATGCCAATGCCACTTTACACATTCTTGGAAGCCCACGATTGGAAGGGAAAAACCGTAATACCGTTTTGTACTCACGAAGGAAGCGGACTGGCCGGAACAGAAAGCCGCATCCGTTCAACCTGCAAAGGAGCAACCGTAGAAAAAGGTCTTGCCGTTCAGGGAAAGGTAGCACAGACTAACAGAAGTGCAGCGAAAAAAGCGGTTCAGGACTGGCTTGCTAAATTGGGTAAGTAGGAATGACTACAAAAAAAGCCACCTCAAGACAGGTGGCTTTATAAAAAATTTGGATGGGCGGCGTATCCATCATATCAGGTTCCCTTTCGGGAGCGCAGGGTGCCTTTCCTGCTCGTCAAATTTCACTATATTATTGCAAAGAAAGAGAGTTCTTGTCAAGTTTCTTTAATCTTCCAGATTTGCAATATGCTGCTATTTTAGATTCACTTACATCAAAAAGCGTGGCTACATAATACAAGTCTTTTGTTTCATCAAGTTTAATGCTCAAAAAGATGTTGTCTTTAAATATTTTAACAAGTTCAATTTGTTCATCAGAAAATCCTGCATAATCTGGTGAACTTATAATTTCAGGAATAAAGTCCAGATATTTTGCAGCCTTGTAATGCTTGCGTTTTAAAATGTGTGCCAAAAGCCCTTTTGAACGATAAATTTTTATTTGTTTCTGTTGCAGTCCAAGAAAAGAAATAAGAAACTCTGGAATATCTGCGACGAAAATCATTTTATCTGATGGCATGGATAAAATGTAGCAGATTTTGACTATTAATTTCTAGGCACATTTCCAAAATCTGTCGCTTTTCCTACACAAATTTGAAATCTGCACATTGAGAAAAAGGATTTCCGTGCTACACTTCTCTCAAGATTGAGATTCTGAATCAGGCTCGGAATGACAGGAGGCACAATATGCAGACAATCAAATTAAACAATGAAATCACTTGTCCTGTAATCGGACTTGGAACATTTATGCTTTCACCGAAAGATGCCCAGAACAGCACCCGCGAGGCTCTTAAAATGGGCTACCGCCTTATCGACACTGCAAACGCCTATGTGAATGAGCGCGCAGTTGGACGGGGAATCAAAGAAAGCGGAATCAACCGAAAGGAAGTATTTCTTTCTACAAAGCTCTGGCCTAGTGAATACGAAAATCAGGACGCTGTTGACGAAACTCTTGAACGTCTTGGAGTTGATTATGTTGACCTGCTCTACATCCATCAGCCTGCCGGAAACTGGCTTCAAGGCTACCGTCATCTTGAAAAGGCACTCCGCGATGGCAACGCCCGCTCAATCGGCATTTCTAATTTTGAAGGTATATATATAGAAGAACTTGAGACAAAATGGGAAACTGCTCCTCAGTTCATTCAAGTAGAGGCCCATCCATATTTTACGCAGAAGGATTTGCGCTTTTTTTGTAAATTTTCAACTAAACTCAAAATTCAGGCTATTTAGTTTCTATCAGTTGTCTATACCTTTCACCCACTTTACGGTCGAATAATCACCAGGCTTTTCCCAATACGGAATATCCTGACAGGCTCTTTCAATATCATCCATATCATCGGCTCCTAGTATTCCATCAAATTTTTCACTTAAAGCGCACCTAATTGCCGCCAATCTGTCGCATACTATTGAATTATCAATAAATTGAGTTGTTTCTTTTTCATATTGAGAAACATTCTTTTTATAAAAATAACTTCCCATTTGATGTAATGAAATTAATATATATTCAATTTCTTTCAAAATATTAACCATTTCATTTCCATCGTAAGTTATCTTTTTATTTTCATCTCTTAAAGAATTCTGGGTTTTCAATTTTTACATCTCCTTTGTAATCAGAAATGAGGCTCACGCTTCCGAGATGGTCTGAGTGGTAATAATACTGCTTTTAATAGCATTTTTTCAATTAAGATTCATCGACATCTTTCCACTACTTCCTTTTTTTGTTTCTGACAAAGCACTGTATAAAATCCCGATTAATGCTAAAATACCCCGCGGAAGGAAATTTTATGGAAATCAGCAAAAAAGATATGAAAATCCTGCTCAAAGCTCAGCAGGGAGAACTGGATGCCGTTCTCATGTACAATGCTCTGGCTGAAGTTGCAAAAATCCAGAAAGATAAGGACACCTTCCGTCAGCTTGCAAAGGAAGAAGGCCACCACGCCTCAGTTTTTCATAAGCTGACTCAAACAGAACTTACACCAAAGCACACAAAAGAAATTCTCCTTCCGATTCTCTATAAGATTTTCCCAAGATGGATTTTGTATCCCGCAATAGCACAGGGCGAATATGCAGCCGTAACGACCTATGCCACGGTAGCCGAAAAGTTCCCCGAAGTTGAAAGCGTAAAGAATGATGAAAAGCGCCACGGAGATACGGTAAAAGGATTATTGAACAAAGAACAGGATTAGAGCATGGTAGAA
This sequence comes from Treponema saccharophilum DSM 2985, assembly GCF_000255555.1. Lineage (GTDB taxonomy): Bacteria > Spirochaetota > Spirochaetia > Treponematales > Treponemataceae > Treponema_D > Treponema_D saccharophilum. The sequence continues at coordinate 5,716 of NZ_AGRW01000047.1, read as the reverse complement.
CTTAAACCTCTGGAAGAATCTGACAAAGAGCAGTTTATAAAAGATAATCAGGAAGCCTTTAATTACGGTGCTCTGGAAGAATTTGGAATGCGCGATAATCATTTTGAAGAAGACGAGCAGATTATCTCCAGAGAAACAATAGAAAACTCAATCAAAGAAGGCGAGGCTTACCGCATAGTTGTTGACGGCAAAATTGCAGGCGGTCTGGTGTTCAGAGTAGAAAGAACAAAGGGAGACTTAGACCTGCTCTTTGTTTCTCCAAAAGCCCACAGCAAAGGAATTGGCTATGCGGCCTGGTGCCAGGTTGAAAAGCTTCATCCGGAAGTAACGCTCTGGGAAACCGTCACGCCGTATTTTGAAAAACGAAACATACACTTCTACATAAACCGCTGCGGATTTCACATCGTGGAATTTTATAACAGCCATCACCCCGACCCGAATGACCCAGATAGCCGCGAAACTTTAGACGAGCAGGACGGTCAGTTCCCGGAAGGCATGTTCAGATTTGAAAAGAGAATAATAAAATAACTCTGGATTATAATTTTTGGCCAAGCACCTTCTTATAGATTTCCAAATTCTTGTTTCCAAAGACGTTGAAAATCACTTTCTTCACGCTGGAATCCGGATTCTCTAACAGCCACTTTTCTACAGTCTCCACTGCAATCTGGGCAGCAAGGTCAGCAGGAAATCTGAATACTCCGGTTGAAATGCAGCAGAAGGCAAGCGACTCAAGCTGATTTTGAGACGCAGTTTCAAGACAGTTTTTGTAGCAGTTTGCAAGCAGGAGCTTTTCGCGCTTACCTACGCTTGTGTAAATAATGGGGCCAACAGTATGAAGCACATAACGACTTGGAAGATTAAAGGCCGGAGTGATTTTGCAAAGTCCGGTTCCTTCTTCATGCCCCTGCTTCTGCATCAGTTCGTTACAGGCAAGTCGCAGCTGAATGCCCGCAAAGGTGTGAATGCAGTTATCAATACAGGCATGAAGAGGAGCAAAGCAGCCCAAAAGCTGAGAATTAGCAGCATTTACAATCGCATCAACTTTGAGCGTGGTGATGTCACCCTGCCAAAGGTATTGTTTTGAGTTCCGATCTGTCGGACTTAAGTCGGCAATATCCGTAATACCCCGCTCTTTATTAACCTGCTGCAGGTACTCATCCTGTATTCTTAAAAACTCATCACTTATTGGATATGGAGCTCGGATATTCATCAATGAACGGAGTATATCGCGCTGGCTCTTTTCATCATCAGGAATTACAAAGCCGCCTTCATTTCCGGGCACAAGATCCAGCTTAAAGCCTGCACTACCCTTATCTTCTTTGAGGAGTTCTGTTATCAAATATAATCTGCGTTCTGCCTGTGTCATAATTCTTTTAAAACCTCATAAATATCATTATTCACGCAAATACTCTGATTTTCAATTTCTTTCGGAACTACCGCTTCTCCTTTGTTAATGCAGATGTATTTTGCTTTCGGGTTTGAATAAGTCATATTCCAGAAAGGATACTTAATGATTCCGGGTGTATTACCGCCAACACCAAGTTCCAGATAAACAATCTTTCCGTATTTATTTTCATTCAGAAAATCTTCATAACGGCCAGCTGCCTTATTCCAGCCTTCATCTTCCACAAAAGTATCATCCGCCCTGAGGTTCATGCTCATAGGCTTTCCGCAGACAGGACAGCGGGGAACCAGTTCAGACGGAACAGTCATTTTGATTCCTTCAAAACCATTTTCCGGAAGTTCCAGACCACCATCATCCTGAATTACAAAGCCCTGTTCCCTGACCATTTTTTCAACAAAAAGCTGATTATCGTAAGTTTTCTTGTGACAAGGCTCCGAGCACTGCCATAGTCCGTAATCCCCCTGAGTATAAAAGAGTCGTGACTTATCAAAACCCGCTTTCTGAAAGCAGTGATCAACATTAGTCGTAAGAACAAAATAATTTTTATTCTTCACAAGTTCAAAGAGTTCTTCATAGACAGGAATGGTCGCGTCCATGTAGCGGTTAATCATTATGTAGCGGCTCCAGTAAGCCCAGTGTTCTTCAAGAGTTTTGTAAGGATAAAAACCACCGGTGTACATATCTGAAAAACCGTATCGAGCCTGAAAGTCTGCAAAATACTTTTCAAAACGTTCACCGGAATAAGTAAAACCGGCAGAAGTTGAAAGTCCTGCTCCGGCTCCAACAACAAGGGCTTCTGCATTTTCCAAAACTGATTTGATTTTCTCGATTTCGCTCATTTTAACCTCCGCCCTCTTAAACTATTCTACCACGACAAGACGGTTGCTCTTTCGAGGTTTGCTCGCAGGCTGAGAGGTGTATTTCCTGATTGAGTGTCTTGCTTTGATTATGTCCATTAGCATTGTTGTCCTCCTTTTGGTCGTTCGTTGTTCGCTACGCTCACTCAGGTATTTCCGCAAGCAAATCCGCTATGGTCGTTTTTGAAAGTTCCGCTTCAAGAGCCTTTTGCGCTCTTTCCAGCGCGGGATCCAGCGTCCGGTGAATATTTCTTCCCACCGGGCATTTTTCGTTGGGATTTGGGTGAAAGTTAAAGACATCCCGCTCGTCTTCGCCCTCGTTTATGGCATTGTATATGGAAAGCAGCGTGATTTCCTCCGCCTTTTTCGCAAGATGAGAGCCGCCCACGCCAGCCATAGTTTCCACAATGCCAGCCTTCTGCAGCTGCAAGAGAATCTTCCTGATGATGACCGCATTCACGCCGGTGCTGGCCGCGATAAAGTCCGAAGTGACGCGATTGTTTTTTTCAAAATACTGGATGCAGAGGATTGTGTGCACTGCCGCCGTAAAACGCACGCTTATCCGCATAATGAAAACTCCTTGGGTTTTGCAAAATCCACCCGCTCTTCAAGTCCTTTTACATGCCCCAGATTGTTCATACTACCGTGAATGTTTTTCAAACAGAAGACCTTAAAAAGGGGATGGCCGGCCTTGTTTTTGTAAAGTTCACGGACAATTTCGCTCTTTTTCATAATAGCCTCTTTGACCGCCTGGTTTTCTTCAAAAACGACTTCCGCGCTGAATCTAATCCATGAAGTGGTTATTTCGTTTTTTTCAAGGCGGCTAGCGCACAAATCGATGAAAGGAAATTTTTGGAGCTCCGCGTACATGGCTTTTTCGCTGTTGGTGCAGAACCACATTTTTTCCTCATGCAAGACCATGTACTGAACAGGCCGCACCTTAGGCTTTCCGTCCAAACCGATTGTGGCAAGGTACTGCAAGCCTATGCGGTCAAGGCATTCCGCCACATCTTCTATCGTAACTTCTTTTTCCATAAAACGACCTCCGTCTCATTAATAGCAAAAATGCGGACGATTTTTACCGCCCGCATGAATACCTTACGCCCTTACAAGAGAAATCCGCTGTTTAATGTGATTTCCCCTGGTGATTTCCTCCACCAAAGCCGCAGCATAGTCAGCATAGCTGATGATGCTTTCGCCTTTTGCGTTGAGGGTAAGTTCCTCGCCGCCCCAGAGCCATTTGCCGGTTTTCGCGCCGTCTGCCTGGAAGTCCCCGGCCGGACTGATGTAAGTCCACTGCACATCATCGCGAGCGCGGAGCTCGGTCAAGGCCTTTCCCATAGCGCTTGCAAGGGGCTTGAATGCGTCGGGGAAGCCGGTCCCGTCCATGACCTGTGCCGTGTGATTCTTGTCCACATAAAGGCTTCCCGCGCCGCCAACGATGATAAGACGGGTTTTGCTTCCGCTCAAAAGGTCGCACAAGTGATTCAGAGATTTTGAATGATTTGGCAAGTCCGCCTCCGCCCATGCTCCGAACGCATCGACCACTACATCGAAGCCTGCAAGGTCATCCTTTATGAGGGCAAATAAATCTTTCTGCACAAATGACTTTGTACCGCTCTTGTTTTCGCTTTTTGCAAAGCCTGTCACTTCAAGACCCGCTACCTGTGCTTCCGCTACAACCAGTTTTCCAACTTTTCCGTTTGAACATATAACTGCGATTTTCATACGCTTTACTCCTTGTGACATATTTATTGCCAGCTTGATGTTAAGTCGATGTTGTTCTTTTCAACTTACAATAATAATGTAACAAAACCTTGTTGTAATGTCAATAGAACTTCGTTTTTTTTATTCGTCAGGAGCCACTTTTCTCTCTTCTCATACGTTCATTGTTTGTCGGGTTCAATTTACGCAATCTCTTTCCAACATTGCGGGTCTGCTTTACAAAAATAATCGCGTAGAACTTTCTCCTTTGTACGATGTTGTTTCGACAATAATCTATTCAGGCCTGACTTAAAAACTTTCAATGAAAATTGGAAAGCACTACGAGATTCAGAAAGTAACCCAAGAAGATTTTTCTCTTTTGGCTGAATCTTTGAACATTAAGTATTCCGTTCTTTCAAAAATATTTGATGATTTTGCTAAAAAGTACACAACAGCTTTTGAAGAATTAAAGGATGATGAAAAGATTTCCAGAGACGTACTCAATTCTATTTTGCAAGTTGTGAAATCCAGGTTTTGATAAATTGGTGTTTTTGATTTTTATACCAAAAATGAAAGTTGTATCACCTTCCGTTTTCGGAAGGTCGGCCAGTTCACGGTTAGGAAATACTTGACCACAAGTGCATTTCCATTCGATTTTTTCTTTTTTTTAAACAATCTGCACACCGTCTTAATCCACATGGATTGTTTGGGTCTGTAGACGGATATTCATATTCTTTTCCACAAACATGACATATTCTTCGCATTATATGAATATTAATAGACTGCCTTTATACCGTATGAATAACCGTCACGAAGCGGATTATAGCCAATGGATTCAAAATAATCACAAAGGTAATTCCATTCTATACCAGTATGGTCGGCGGATTTTATTTCTGCACAACTTAAAGCTGCGTGGCAAAGTTCGTGAATAATCAAGCTATCTGGTATCTCATATTTCGGATTATGAAGAATCCAGATGCATTCATTATCTTTACAACAAGTCGCAGTTACATTATCATATTCCTTAGTATTAAGGATGTCTGCGTATCTGATTTCTCTTGTAATCGGAAACCAGGTTTTATCAAAAAGCTTTTCGAGCTCTTTTCCTCTATTTCTAAGTTCGTTATCATACTTAAAAACACAAGGAACATTATTAACCATAGTGTTAAACTCTTTTGAAGCTTTGTAGTTATTTTCAAGTTCTGTATTATAAATACTTACAGTATCATTTGCTATGGAACTACACTGTTTAATACAAGACGTAAAAATGATAATGTCTGTAATAATAACTACAAAAAGAACTGTAAAAAGTTTTTTCATTTTTATCCTTTCTGCAAACTGATTTTTGTCTTTCTCATCTATTTTCCTTGGCTTTCTTTTCCGGCAGTTCAGCATACATACCTTCCAGAAGTTCCTGAATCAAAGCCTTATCATCAAAACTATCAAATACATGCATCAGAGTTTTCGAGCCTTCATACGGATAACGCAGTTCGGAATCTGCAAGCAGTCTGTCCGATGTCGTTGTTCTCTTCAAAAACAGCTCATCACCGCAAACGTCACCTATCAGCTTTCCTTTAAAATATAAGGTATCCGCCCATCATAGATTTTATGACAATATCGCCAGCTTCAGAAAAACAGTCGCGAACATATTCATTAAACTCATTCACCATGATTTTTCCTTTTCTGCTTTAGAGCAAAAAGCAACCTTCTCTAATATCCAAAAACTTGTGGCAGTTTCTTTTGGTGAAAC
>NZ_AGRW01000048.1 GCF_000255555.1 Treponema saccharophilum DSM 2985 | reverse complement strand
GGGAAGTGCGCCTTGTGGGGAAAAATCGGAACGCATTGATTAGCTGGCGTTTATCGTTGTTTTTTGGAGCGGGCGGTCGCAGCTCCACGATGTGGCGGGGAGTGCGCCTTGGTGGGAAAAATCGGAACGCATTGATTAGCTGGCGTTTATCGTTGCGGGGGCAGACGCAATAAGCGGTTTCGCACAAATTTTCATTTTTTTAGTCCTCCAGTGGAAATGACGAGAGACTATACAAAAAAAATACATTCAACTTTCTTTCAGGAAATTCTGCGCGGAAAACAAACACAAGATTGTCGGTTTTGTCAAAGATTAGCTTTTTTATTTTATTTGCCAAAGTTCTATACTTCCACAATCAAGATTTAAAAATCCGTATATATGGAGGAACAGATGAAAAAAATCAACAGGGCGGCTGTTGCCTCGCTGATTGCGGCGGGCGCGATGCTCGCGCTTTCATGCGGGCAGAAAAAAGTCGCCAACACGCGGGAATCGTTCACGCCGACGCAGGGATGGAATCTCTACATGCCGGGAACGAACAATAAGGACGACGTTCGCGACGACCTCGCGAAATCAGGCTGGCTGACGGGCGACAAATACGCGCCGCACTTCTCTCTTGTCGACGCGGACGAAGGCGGGCGCAAAGTCCTCAAGCTCAACACGCTCGACGGGGTGAACGACGCGATTGTCCTTCCGCTTTCGGGAAACGAGAAGAAAGTCTCGCTGATGTTCAAGGCGCAGGGAGCCGTTGACCCCGACAAGACGACGACGCCGTTCGGAATTCTCTACGCGTTCGTGCAGAAAGGCGGATACCAGACGCTTCTGAGGCACAATTCGTCGAACCAGATAAAAGGTTCCAAAAACCAGAGCCGCCTGACGGAAGACGGAAAATCATCGGGCAAAAAAATCGACATCGTAAGCGACTGGCACGACTACATTATGGTTTTCGACGTCGCGAATCCCGAGGCGATGACGGCGAAGCTCATAATCGACGGCGTTGTGCGCCATGAGGACATCTGCAAGAAGACGAACAACGACGGCGCGCTCGACTTTGCCGACGGCTCAAGCTATCTCATCGGCGACGGAAACTACCTCGAATTCGGCGAGAACGACGGCTCGACGAACGGATTCGGGCGGTACGCGTACCTTCTCGTCGTTGTCGATGACGACATCGAGAACATGTCTGTCGAGGAAATCGGAAAGAAAGTCAACGCCGACCTCGCGAAAGCTCCGTCATGCACGAAAGACCCGGGCCCGCAGAGCAAGCGCCCCGCCAAAAAGCCCGCAGGAATCAACATGCAGGCTGCTGAAATCGGAAAGCCCGACTCATACGTCGACAGGAGCGCAATCGAGAACGGGACAATCGACCTTTCATGCCTCCCCTACAGCCAGAACGAGACGAAAATCATAAGCACGGCACCCGCACTCCCGAAAATCGAGTTTGCGGCAAAAGTCGGCGAGAACGAGCAGTACAAGACGATAGCGTCGGCAATCGAGGCGGTTCCAGAAGGCTCCGCAATCCTCATCCAGCCCGGACTCTACTATGAGAAGCTCGTCATCACGAAACCGGGAATCACGCTTGTCGGAACGAACCCCGCCAACACAATCATATACGGATACGAGGCCGACACGGGCGGAATCGACGGGAACATCCTCGTCGAGGTCAACTACCTTCCGAAAGGAACAAAGACCGAGCCGGGCGCGAGCGCGTCCATTCCCGAAAAACCCGCGGAAAACGCATACTTCAACGCGGCGAACATCACGTTCTACAACAAGGGCGCGGAATGGAACAAGCAGTGGGGCGGAGCCGAACGGAGAAGCGAGACGCTCGGACTTAAGGGCGTGGACAAATCATACATCGAGAACTGCGTTTTCCTCGGTCAGCAGGACACGATTTATTTCCGCTCGGGAAGAATCTACATGAAGAACTGCTACATCGAAGGCGACGTCGACTACATCTGCGGCGGAGCGACGACGGTTTTCGACAACTGCCACATCCACACGCTCCCCTACGCCAACGGCGGAATCATCGTCGCGGCGGCTTCCGCGGACACGGGATATTCCTCAACGGCGCAGTTCGCGAACGGGTACGTTTTCAAAAACTGCCTCATAACGGCGGACGACCAGCAGCTTGAGCAGAAAGACGGAAAGCGCGTGACGCTCGGCCGCGGAACATGGGTCGGCGGAAGCGCGACGAAGGACTCGTCGACGGGAAAAATCGTCTACATCGGCTGCGATTTCGGCCAGGCGCTCAACACGAAGCTTTGGAACGACTGGGACTCAACGAACACGGTCGAAAAGGCGTTCTTCCGCGTCCACGGGGCGAAGGGCGAAGGCGCGTCGGTAACATCATCGGCGGCAGACCTTACGGCGGAGGAGCTTGCGCTCTACTCGGACAACGAGAAAATCCTCGGATTCGTCCCGTCTCTCGTAATGTCAAAATAAAAACATTCGCACCGTAAAAGCGAACACAAAACGATGCCGCGCCAGCGCGGCATCGTTTTTTTTAACTGACGCGGAAAACGCTGTTCGGTATAATCGACGCATGAACGAGAACGAAATCGACGGGCGTTTTGTCGCGCTCGAAATGAAAATCGCGTACATGGAGGATTTCATCGCGAAACTTCAGGAAGTCGCGGTCGAAAACCAGCGGACCATCGAAATCCTGCGGCAGGAAAACACCATTCTCTCCGGGCGGATTCAGGATTTGTCGGAGAACATCGAAATTCCGAACAGGAAACCGCCGCATTATTGATTGCGCCATGAAAAAACGGCGCCGGAACAGGCCGTCATCGAAAAAAAACGAAAACCAGTTCTGAAAATCCACGTCTCATATCGAAAGAGGTACTTAATGAACGTAAAATCATCAACGCAGTACAAACGCGAGCACAAAGCCGATTACGGAAAGGAAAGAATCGAGATTCTTTACGAGGACGACTATCTGTGCGTGATAAACAAACCGACAGGAATGCTCAGCTGCCCGTATCCCGGAAGCCGCGCACGGACGGCTCAGGACGCGCTTGAGCAGATTATGCGGAAAAAGGGAACGCTGAACGCGAACCACAAGCCGCTTGTCGTCCACCGGCTCGACAGGGACACGAGCGGCGTCATGATGTTCGCGTTCACGGAAAGCGCGCAGAAAATCATAATGGACACATGGCACGAAATGGTGACGGAGCGGCTTTACCACGCCGTCGCAGAGAACCCTAAGGACGCGCGCGATGCGCTCCCCGACTCCGGGCTTATCGACGAGCCGCTCGCGTTCAACGCGCACAACGTCGGCTACGTCCCGAAAAACGGCGGCAAAGATTTCGACAGCACGAAAATGAGCAGAAGCTCCGCAATCGAGCAGGGACTTTTGAAGACTGACAAAATCAAGACCGTTCCCGCACGGACGAATTTCCGCGTCGTTGCAAGAGGAAAAACGCACACGCTTTTCGAGCTTTCGCTCGACACGGGAAAGAAAAACCAGATACGCGCGCACCTTTCGAGCAAAGGCTACCCGCTTGCCGGCGACGAAAACTACCGCGCGCGCACCGACCCGTTCCACCGGCTCGCGCTCCACGCGCGCACGCTCGAATTCATCCATCCGTTCACGGAAAAAAAGATGATGTTCCAGGTTCCCGAGCCGGAAGAATGGCTCGAATACGTGAAAAAAGGCGACGAGAAGCCGGAGACTCCCGTCTGGATGAAGGATTTTGCCGACGCGAAGCGGAACAAGCGCCGCGAGTCTAAATCGGAATCAGCCCGCGTCGTCCTCGGCGAAAAACGGGTTTCCGCAAAGGAACGCGCGCACAGCGACTTCATATCGCTCGGAAAGAAGCGCCGGTAAAAGAAAAGCCATGCCCGGAAATGCGGACATGGCAAAATCAGAAAGAAAATCTTTTTTGACGAACCGTCCATTACGGCAGATTCCGCGAAAACATGCCGAATGGACGTTTTTTTGGCAGACAACCAGAAAAAATGCTGATGGTGTACAAAAAGTATGCCGGAAAAACGGCCGTCATTCCGAACGGATTTCGAAGAAATCCTGTTTCCGAATCTGCTGCAGCTCAGTGATGCTGAAAACGTGTTCAGCATTACAGATTTGATGCAACATGCTTTTCGTACCCCAAAATGCCATGCCGAACGGCTTTCCAAAAGAAAAATTAGACCTGAGCGACAACCTGTTCTGAAACTGCTGTTTCCAAACAGTTTTATTGCTCCAGCCTCTTTGATTCCGAGCGTGGTCGGGCACGGTTCCTTTTGAATCCGTCCGGAATGACAAAATAATTCCCGCGTTTTCAGTAGTCGATGAACGGCTTTTCAGGGCCTGAAATAACGACGTTCTCGAATTTCGCCCCAGGCGCGTTTAGGACGCGGAACGATTTTTCGGTGATTTCGGGAAGCCCGTAGAACATGTCGCTGTCCATCGGCGAGCATCCGGAAGTTTCGTCAGTCGAAAAATCGCAGTCCTGTATAATGAGATTGTCAATCGGCATTTCGGGAAGACCGGCGATAAACCCGGCGGAAGCCTTGCAGCCCTTCGCCGTGCATCCGATGATTTTTACGTCGTGGATGCGCGGAGTTTCGGGGACAATCGGCTGCTTCTCAAGGCTGAACAAAGCGCAATTCTTTTCCGATTCGGGAATTCCGCATTTGTAGTACATGTTCATCGCAATCGGGCAAAGCGTGTTGTTCATGACCATGTCGCGCAGCTCAATGTCGAAAATATCGCCGCCGCGTCCCCTTCTCGACTTAATCCTGATTCCGCGGTCGGTTCCGGAAAGGTCGCACCCGACGGCGTGAATGTGGCTCATTCCCGCGGCAGTCTCCGAGCCGATGACGATTCCGCCGTGCGCGTTCCTCACGGTGCAGTTGCGGATTTCCACGTTCACGGTCGGTTTAGCGCAGCGGATTCCGTCCGGGCCGGACCCCGACTTGATGCAGATTCCGTCATCGCCGACGGAAACGAAGCAGTCCTCGATGACGACGTTCTCGCACGAATCGACATCGATTCCGTCCGTATTCGGAGCCGTGTACGGATTGTCGATTTTTATTCCGCGCAGGGTGAGATTCTTGACGTAAAGCGGATGAACCGTCCAGAACGGCGAATCCTTTATCTCAATTCCCTCGACGGAAACGTTTTCAGCGAACGAAATCTCAAGGAGGCTCGGGCGGAGGAACTGAATCTCGCGTCCGCCGCCGCCGCCGGGCTGGTTCTCGTATCCGGGATTCAGCTCCGCAAGTATTTTCTCGTACATATCCTCGGGAGCGGACTGACCGCGCTCCTTCTTCGCTTTTTTCAGATTCCACCAGGTTTCGCCGTTTCCGTTCAGCGTTCCCTTTCCGGTTATCCTGACGTTTTTTGTATGAGAGGACAAAACGAGCGGGTGCATCGCAAAGCACTCGACGCCTTCCCATCGCGTAAAGACCGGCGTATAAAGGTTCGGGTCGGGAATGAACGAAATTTCCGAGCCTTCCTCAAGCTCAAGCGTCGTGTCGCTGGGGATTTCTATCGGTCCGGAAGCCCAGACTCCTTTGGGAACGGTGAGTTTTCCTCCGCCGTTCCTCGATATTTCGGCGAATGCAAGGGCGAACGCATTCGAATTGTTGAATTTTCCGTCACCTTTCCCACCGAAATCATCGATTTTCACTTCTTTCATATTTTCCTCTCTTCAGTTTTCTGCAATTGCGTAAAGAATGATTCATAAAGCGTGGCAAAGCAATTAAGTTTAACGCGAAGTAATTGCATTTTTGCGGAATATTCGCATGTTCAGACAACTTTCACATTGCGGCGAATCCCCGACTTTTCTGCAGGCAAGCGTTTTTATGCGCCCACCTGCAGAAAAAAAGGATTTCTCGAACAAAGATATTCTTTTTTTCAAAATCTATTGACAATATTTTCGCATTTCTATACTATCTAACCATTCCTAACGGGGAATTAGCTCAGCTGGCTAGAGCATCGGCTTTGCAAGCCGAGGGTCAGGGGTTCGAACCCCCTATTCTCCATAAAAAGCCTTCCATTTCGGAAGGCTTTTTTGTTTTCCATTCATATTGCGCGCCCGTAGATTCCGAAGCAAGTTCGGAATGACACAGACAAAAACCGCCGCGCTCTCCGCAATCCGAGAATACCACAGCACGCAAAAGCAAGCGCCGCTTACAGGACAATCCCCGCGAGTTCGTTTTCCTTTTCGTTCGGGAATTCAATCGAGCGGAAATTGCCGGCGGGACATTTCATGACGATTCCGTCGGCGAATACTTTTTTTGTGAGAGTCGGGAAGAAGCCGGGAAGAACGCGGGCAACGGAAAAGCCGAGCGAATCGTAAATGCTCCGCGCGCCAGTCCATTCGGAATCGACGAGCAGGACAACCTCGTCGACTAGCGGGAACGCGCCGCACAGGGATGCGACGGCGCTTTCGAAAAACTTTTTCCCCAGCCCTTTTCCCTGATATTCCCTCAGAAGCGCGAACGATGAGACATAGAGATATTTTCCGGAAGGAGAATGCGTGTCCTTTATGTTGTGCCCGAGCGCGAACCTGCGCGAGAACACTTTGTCGCTGTCGGAAGGCTGCGGCATCGAATCCCAAATCTCGGAGCAGAAGTAGCCGCACACGAGCGAGCCGCCGTTCTCTTTTACGGTTTTCTCGCCGCAGTCGCATAGAATCGGGAAGCCCTGCTGAAAAACCTTTATCCTTTTCTCGAACGCGCTTTTCTTTTCCTGAATAGACGGAATGAACGCCTGCCGCTCGATTCTCATAATCGCGTCGATGTCGAAACTTTGTGCCGGAAACAAATTCATGCAAAGATTCTAGCACAAAAAGCCCGCGCGATGTGCGCGGGCGAATGGATTACATCGAAAGGAGCGAGATAAGGACGCTCTTCCATGAAAGATTCTGGAAATCAAATCCATCAGAAATATTCGTGAATGTATTTTTGAAATCCTGCTGAAGAACAGGCGGCAACGTTGTCGTCTGCGTCGCGAGCACGGTCGGCTTTTTTGCAGCCATCGCGAGATAGAACGCATCCCACTTTGACGCCGACATCGTGAAACCATCGGACGATTCTTCTCCGTCATCGCCGACAGTCGTTCCGTTCGCGAACGTCTTCATTATGAACGAATTGTTCGCGATTCCCATAACGGTGCTTGAAGAATCGTTGCGGAGAATGACCGTAAGACCAGCCGGAATCGACGACACGTCGGAACGAAGTCCAGACGGCTTCTGTTCCGTTTCGGTGTAATAATAGTACATGACGAGCGTATTGTTTTCTTTTTCGTACGTATCCTTGTACCAGTAATTCGCGCCGAGCGCGACTTCATCGGTACAGCCGGAAAACAAAAGCCCTGCGGCAACAAGCGCAAGCGAAGAAAAAAGAGCGAACAGTTTTTTCATTGGAATCTCCTGATTTTTGTAAAAGATAAAAGATTGTTTAATTCTAACTTTAACAAGTAGCTATTTCAATAAAAAGAGCCGCCCCAAACGGAACGGCTCTTTGTTCGGAACACGTCAGAAACCGATTTTCACGCCGAGGAACGCGGACATTCCGGCGCCCATAAAGCTGCGCGTGAACGTCCCGCTCCTGAACGAGACGCCCGCGTCAAGCTCAAGCACGCGCGCGTTTATGAAGAACCCGAACCGCTGCGCAAAAACCTGGTCGAGGTACGCGGTTCCGAAACTCGCGCCGACGACGTTGAAAAGGTTCAGCTTCAAGTCGAGAGAATATTCGGGATAGAAAATCGCGTCATCCGAATACGGAGAGCGGACGACGAGACCTACCATCGGATAAAGCTCGAACCACTTTCCGAACGGGCGGAAAACCGCCTCCGCGCCGAGCCTGATTGGGCGGTACACGCGCACGGATTCCTTGCTGTACGAGAATTCTCCCATATCCTTGCTCACATTGTTCTCGCTTTCGTCGTTGAGCTTGCCTAGGAAATTCGACTGGTAGAAATCGACGGAAACAGTTCTCATCGCCTTGTACTCCAGTTTTCCGGCGACAATCGGAACGCGGAGGAACCCGCCGACTTCAAACATCGAACCAAATATCGGCCGCTCGACGTTTATCGAAAGGTCGACGCCTCCGTTGCCCAGCGCTTTCTGAAACTGCTCAGCCACCTCAAGGTCGTCGACGAAATCCTCGTCCGTGCCGACAACGCGCGCAAGGTCGAACGCGGAGAAAACCTCCAAATCGGCAGTCGCCCGCGCGCGAATCTCGCCTTCCCGCGTCGTGCTGCAGCTCAGCTTCGCCTTCGTTTTGGGAATGTAGACGAGCGGAATGTAGTACGACGGCGAAACCGTAATCCCGAAACCGGCGATTTTCATCATGAGCGAGGCGCCCGCATCGAGGTACGCGTCGCCGTACAAATCGATGTCCATCGACTTCGACTCGCCGACGGAAAAGCCGCTTCCGAGAACCTCGAAAAGCTCGTGCCCGATGTTCATGTTCCCGGTCGACTCGATGCCCGCAAAGAAGCCGAGCCTGAACGATGACGTCGGATTCACGTTAAGGAACGTTTTGTCGCGCGCGAACATCTCGATGTTCCATCCTGAATCGGGAACGTCTTTTTCCATTGCCTGCAAATCGAGGACGAGATTTTTTACGAGAAGCTCGCTCGCCGCAAGATAGTTGTTTGAAAAGCCGCCCTCAGCCTCCGTGCCGATTTCCACGATGCGGTTGGGCTTGTGGAGCTCAGCAGTCGCAACCGAGGAAACGAGGGCGGACGCAGCGATGAAAGAAATCAGTTTTTTCATTTTCGTGCCTCCTTATTCGCCGCTATCTTCAGAATTCCAGACTTCCGCGCTTCCGCCAGTCGTCAGATTGAACACCGCCCACGCCCCGAACGAGGCGTCGCGCGTTATCCGAATGAAATCGTCCTCGTCGCTCGTCGTCTTGCTTATGGTCGCGGAGATTGCGGGCGTGAACGGGCTTTTCGACATGATTTTCGAAATTTCGGATTTGTCCATCGAGAAGGAATGCTCCTCCCCGTCGAATTCGATGCTCTTGTCCTCGAAAAATTTCTCGCCGTCAACCGTGTTCGACGATATTTTCGCGCTGAAATCGAGGTTCATCCCGTTCGTGAATTTGTATTCGCAATTGATGTTCTCGATGAAATCCGAATATTCGTCGAAATCGCTGCCGTCTTCCCCGTCGTCGCGGTTGAGGAGGTCGCCCTCCTGCGCGGAGCCGGCAAAATCGAGCAGGTCGTCGATGACGATATCCTCGATGATTTTGAGCTTGAGCGGGAAGCGGAGGATGATGCTCACCGTCGCCGTCGCGTTTTCGGCATTCTCGTCCAGCATCGCCTCCAGGAACGCCCTCACCTCGTCCTCATTGTCGAATTCGATTGAGGGAGTCAGCTCGTAGTCGATTATGACTTTCTCGTGCTTGACGTAAAGCCCGCCAACTTCCTCGCCATTTATGAACGCCGTCATGTTATCGCCGTTAAGCTCGGCAGACATCGGATACTGCTCCGTATCCGAAACGAAATCGGTCGAAATCACGCCGTTATCGTCGGCAAGAGAGGCAAGGTCGGGTGTCTCATCGACGGCTGAAACGGGGGTCAGGGTCGCATCGACGAGGTTGTAGGGCGTGGCGGCTTCTGTGTCGCTTCCCTTGACGTCAATTCTTCCGATGAATTTTATATCCGAATCGATTCCGTCCTTGTCGATGTACGCGTACGCCTTCACGCCGGTGAACCCGATTTTGTTGAAGATGTCGCTGTAATCGGTCCTTTCAGAACTGTCAGAACCGCCATCCTCGTCGTCGGACGACGCGAACGAATCGAAAATCGACTTGAAATTCAGCCCCGTGTCGATTGTCGCGCTGAGCCTGTCCGCGGTGTAGACGTATTTTCCGTTCGTTTGCGGCACTGCCGCGATGACATCATTTATCGCCGCATTTTTCGCTGCCTCGACAGCAGCTTCCGGCGCTCCTTCAAGGGCACCGAGCGCGCTCTGAATCGTCGTTTTAAACGAAGCCGTCGCGATTTCCTTCCGCTCGACCTGATATTCCATTATGTACTCGATTATGGAATCGCCTGAATTTTCCGGGTTGAATTCATAGACGGTGAGATTCGCGCTCGACGAATTGATGGCGTCCTGCACTTTCTGCGCGCTGAATTTCTCCGAAATCTTGAATTCGGTGCTGCCGAGAGGAAAACCGTACTTCGCGCCCTCGGATTTTACGGTAACCGATTCGGGAACCGTAAGGTCGGAGCATGAGAAGAGGGGAACCGACGCCGCAATGACGGCGATTCCTATTTTTTTGTGGAGTTTCATAAAAACCTCCTTTTTCTGACTATGATTTTTTATGCGAGAAGATACATAGATAAGTAGAATTCGATAATCGTAAGATTATCTTAACACGCCGCTATTTTCCGTTCAATCGGAAAGCAAAAATAAAGAACAAATTTATGTTTTTCCCGACAAAAAACACCCGGACGAAAACTCATCCGGGCTGATTGCCTATGCGCGTTCAGAAACGTCCCGCGTCATTTTTTTCCGGCAAGAAGCGCCGCAAACGGATTGTAGCTCATTCCGTCGTCGTCGCGCGCGCTTTTCCGCGGGCGCTCGCCGCGCTCGCTTTTTGCGGAAGGAGCCTTCGCGCCGCCCTTCTTCACGACGACGACGCGCTTTTTCCCGTCGGCGTCGTTCCTCTGCGATGCGGAGTCGCCCTTCGGCTGCGCGTTCGTCTTGAGGGAAAGAGAAATGCGCTCACGGTCTTTGTCGAGCGCGATAATCGTGAATTCCTTCACGTCGCCGACTTTTATGACGTCCATCGGATTCGAGACGAACGAATCGGAAAGCTCGGAAACGTGGATGAGCGCCGTCTCGTGAAGACCGATATCGACGAACGCGCCGAAATCGACGACGTTCTTGATTTTTCCCGTCACCTTCATCCCGACTTTGAGGTCGCCGAACGACAAGACGCCCTTCTGCATTATCGGAGCCGGATAGCCGTCGCGCGGGTCGCGGTTGGGCTTTCCAAGCTCGTCGATTATATCGTCAAGAGTCGTCTCCCCGACGTTGTACCGCTCCATCAGCGATTTCTTCACGTCGGCGGGAACGCTCTTCTTCGACTGGACGAACGAAAGAAGCTCGCGGGCGACGTCGTAATTTTCCGGATGAACCCACGTGTTGTCGAGCGGGTCGGCGGATTCGGCAATCTTGAGGAAACCCGCGCACTGCTCGAACGCTTTCGGACCGAGCCCCGGAACCTTCTTCAAATCCTCGCGGCTCATGATTTTTCCGTTCTCGTCGCGGTACTTCACGATTTTCTTCGCGAGGCTCGCGTTGATTCCGGAAACGTATTTGAGGAGCATGTAGCTCGCCGTATTGAGGTTCACGCCGACCTGGTTCACGACGCTTCCGACAACCTCGTCGAGCTGCTCGGCCAGCTTCTTCTGGTTCACGTCGTGCTGGTAAAGACCGACGCCAATCGATTTCGGGTCGATTTTGACAAGCTCGGCAAGCGGATCCTGAAGGCGCCGCCCCATCGAAATCGCGCCGCGAATCGTAAGGTCGAGGTCTGGGAATTCCTCCGTGGCGACGGGGCTTGCGGAATAGACGGACGCGCCGCTTTCATCGACGACAGTGTACTTCACGTCCGCGTCGGCGTAATTTTCGCTGATGACTTTGCTGACGACCGCCTGGACTTCCTGCGAGCCGGTTCCGTTACCGACGGCGACGACCTGAATGTCGTACTTGTCGATTGCGTCGTTCAGAAGCCGGTACGCCTCGTCGGGATTCTGCACCTGGAAAATCTTGAAATAGCCGAGGAATTTTCCCGTCTCGTCGAGCGCGGCGCATTTCGTTCCCGTCCTGATTCCCGGGTCGATTCCCAAAACGCGGCTTCCTTTTATGGGCTGCGTCATCAGAAGGTTTTTGAGGTTCTCGCTGAAAATCCCGATTCCGTGCGAGTCAGCCTCGTCCTCCTCGTCGCTCCTGATTTCGCGGACAACGGCGGGTGACAGAAGGCGGACGAGCCCGTCCTCGACGGCTTCCGCGTGGTATTTGTTCCGTATGTCAGCCTTTTTTTTGAGAAGCTCCACGGCATCGTCGACGGGAACGTCAATGCTCACGGAAAGCGCGCCCTCGCGCTCGGCACGGTTTATGGCGAGAATGCGGTGCGGCTTCACCTGCGAAAGCGGCTCCGAATAATCCCAGTACATCTGGTATTTGCTCGTCTTCTGCGCCTGCTCCTCCGTCATTCCCTCGGGGACGATTCCCTTCGTGTTGATTGTCCCGTCGGCAATGTAAAGCTCGTGCACCTTCGCGCGGTTGTCCGTGTTCTGCGCGGTACGCTCCGCGATGATGTCCATCGCGCCGGCAATCGCGTCCTTCGCAGACGCAACGGAAAGCTCGGGATTCTCGGCATCCTCGCGCACGAACTCACCCGCGCGCTTCTCGATTTCCGCGTCGGAAAGGCTGAGCATGTCGTCGGCAAGCGGCTCAAGCCCCTTCTCCGCCGCGACCATTCCGCGCGTCTTCTTCTTTTTCTTGAACGGCGCCCACAAATCCTCAAGCTCCGTGAGCGTCTTCGCGTTCATGACGGCTCCGTAGAGCGATTCTGTCAGTTTTCCCTGCGAGAACACGCCGCGCACAATCTCAAGACGGCGCTCCTCTATGTTCCTGTACGATTTGAACAGATGGTCGCAGTCGGTGACCTGCACCTCGTTGAGGTTTCCGTGTTTTTCCTTCCGGTAGCGCGAGATAAACGGAATCGTGCATCCTTCGTTCACCAAACCGATGACAGCCGAAACCTGCGTCGTCCGTATTCCCAGCTCGTCGGCGATTCTTCTCATAATGTCGACTTCGTTCACCGTGAGCGAGTCGATTTTTTCCTGTGTGAATTCCATAGTAATTCGATTCTAGCGAAAAACCGTCGCGGGGCAAACACATCGAAAAAAACTCTTTTGGGGAAGCATCATCCGCCACCGCGCAAGGCTTTACCGAATACTTTTTTTTTGTAGAGTGATTTAACTTTCACATAAGGAGGAATGTAATATGAAAAGCATTCTAAAATTTTTCACAGCAGTAATGCTGCTCGCAGCATCATTCGGCGTAATTTCCTGTTCGGACAACGAGGACGATTCGCCGAGTGTTACCGCCACTTATTACGGAGCTGGAGCCGGAACGATTGACGGCGTAAACATGACCATCACCATGAAGACAAAGTTCTATGACAACAAGGAATTTGTCATCGACCTGACGATGACGGCTGTCGGCGAGACTGTCGCATCTTACAGCGGTACCTTCTTTCTCGGAACCTACACCGGCAATCCGACAAAAGACGGCACGGTTAAAATGACAATAGCAAAAGAATATGACTTCGAGCAGAAGAAGCTCGTTGACATTCCGTCATCAGAACGCGAGGAAGAATCATTCGTAATTTCTGCCGGAAAAGCCGAAATAGGCGAAATTTTTGACGACGGTTCAGTCATAACACTTCAGAAGCAGTAATCGTCGCAAAAAAAATGTGCCCGGATTTTCGGGCACAAAAAAAACGCCCGCAGGGAATTTTCCTTGCGGGCGTTCGTTTTATAAATCAGCCGGCGATGGTGTTCTGCTCTTCCTTAGTGCGCTTTATCGTTCCCGCAAAGTAGGAAATCGCGTCGATTCTTTCCGTCGCTGCGGTGAACGACGCGAAATGAGAGCGGTCGTTTATGAGGCGGACGAATTCGTCGAAGAGGAATCCCGTATCGAGCGGGCCGCTCGATGCCTCGGGATGGAACTGAACGCTGAACGCTGGCGTGTCCGTGTAGACGATTCCTTCGCACGTTCCGTCGTTCGTGTTGACGAAGCTCATCACGGCGCCGGAGGGAAGGGAGTCGTTCTCCACGGCATATCCGTGGTTTTGGCTTGAGATGTAGACGCGCCCGGTCGCAAGATATTTCACGGGCTGGTTCGCGCCGCGGTGACCGTACTTGAGCTTGCTCGTTTTTGCGCCTTTCGCGAGCGCGAGAAGCTGGTGGCCGAGGCAGATTCCGAAAATCGGCACGCCCGAACCGAGAAGCTTCCTGATTTCCTCGATTATTCCGACGTTCTCGCTCGGGTCGCCGGGACCGTTGGAGAGCATGACCCCGTCGGGGTTTTCCGCGAGAATCTGCGCGGCTGTGGAAGAGCACGGCATCGTGACGACAGAAAGCCCGCGCTTGAGAAGCTCGCGCCGGATGTTCGCCTTCGCGCCGAAATCCCAAAGGACGACTTTCTTTCCGCGGCCGTCCCTCATCGCGTCCTCGGCATCGTTGACTTTCGTTCCGTCAGCGCGGACGGGAACAGCCCGGTATTTCGCGCTTTCCTCGAATACCGTCGCCGAATCCTTCTCGATTCCGACCGCATCGCAGGAGACGGATTCAACAGCGTGCTCAATCCTGTATGATTTTATGGTTTCCAGAAGCTTAGCCTTTCCGTCAGCGTCGTCAAGAGCCGCAAAATTCCGCTTTGCCTCATCGCTGTCGCCGGAAATTATCATTCCGTTCATGACGCCTGCCTCGCGGAGAACTTTCGTAAGCGCGCGCGTGTCGATTCCGCACAGCCCGATGACGTTCTGCGATTTCAGCCATTCGTCAATCTGTCCCTCGCACCTGAAGTTCGAAGGCTCGTCGCACCATGAGCGGACGATGTACCCCCGGACGTGAATCCTCGCGCTCTCGAAATCGGGAGAAATTTTTCCATAATTTCCTACGAGCGGAAACGTCTGCGTAACAATCTGCCCGAAGTAGCTCGGGTCGGTGAGCGTCTCGATGTAACCGTTCATTCCCGTCGTGAAGACAGCTTCCCCAACGATGCACCCTGAAGCGCCGAACCCTTTTCCTTCAAAGACTTGTCCATTAGCCAGGACGAGGCATGCTCTGTTTTCCATAGTAAAACACAATTTTACTGAATTGGCGCTTGCGGGGCTACACGCGTTCTTAGTTCGGCTTCATCGGAGCAAGCGTGCGCCGATGCGCGGGGCGCATCTTCCGTGCCCAGAGGGCAGTCGCGGGGCTACACGAGTTCTAAGATTGGCTTCATCTGAGCAAGCGTGCGCCGATGCGCGAAAGCGCATCTTCCTTGCCCGGGAGGGCAGTTTGCGCGGGGCTACACGAGTTCTTAGTTCAATTTCATCGGAGCAAGCGTGCGCCGATGCGCGGGGCGCATCTTCCGTGCCCAGAAAGGGCAGTCGCGGGGCTTACACGAGTTCTTAGCTCGGCTTCATTGGAGCAAGCGTGCGCCGATGCGCGGGGCGCATCTTCCGTGCCCAGAAAGGGCAGTCGCGGGGCTTACACGAGTTCTTAGCTCGGCTTCATCTGAGCAAGCGTGCGCCGATGCGCGAAAGCGCATCTTCCTTGCCCGGGAGGGCAGTTTGCGCGGGGCTACACGAGTTCTAAGTTCGGCTTCAATGGCAATTAGAACGCGCAACGGTTAAGCATCCCGCGTTCCTCTCACCACGGAAGGTCGCGCACGCGACCGGCGCACGCTTGCTACAACAAGGCCAATCTTAGAACACGAAAAAGGACTAAGCAGCCCCATCCCCCCGCACGGGAAGGTCGCATGCGACCGGCGCACGCTTGCTACAACAAGGCCAATCTTAGAACGCGAAAAAAGGACTAAGCAGCCCCATCCCCCCGCACGGGAAGGTCGCATGCGACCGGCGCACGCTTGCTACAACAAGGCCAATCTTAGAACGCGAAAAAGGACTAAGCAAGCGCGTTGTTTGATTCATTCTGTTTCGGTAAAATGGAGCTGTATTTCACTTTATCGAGGACAAAAATGCCAAAAATCGAAGTCAACGAAAAACTTTTTTT
This sequence comes from Treponema saccharophilum DSM 2985, assembly GCF_000255555.1. GTDB lineage: Bacteria > Spirochaetota > Spirochaetia > Treponematales > Treponemataceae > Treponema_D > Treponema_D saccharophilum. Next base: position 70,598 of record NZ_AGRW01000048.1, on the reverse strand, counting down.
CAACCTTCTTGGGACAAAATACGATTACGATACGCTTGAGAAAAAACTCACTTGCGGAAAAGCGGAGCTTGACGAGAAGCCCGACATGTCGCAGGGCGAGGACGAGCGCGTCATCAAAATCGAGTTGAACGACACGAACAGACCGGATCTTTGGTCGACGGGCGGTGTCGCACGCTGCCTCCGCCTTCACGGGGGAGCGAAAAGGAGCGACTACTCGTCGTTCATGTCAAAGGAAGGCGCTATAAAGGACTGCGGGGACAGAATCGCATACGTCGACGAATCCATCAAAGAAGTCCGCCCGTTCATGGTCAGCTTCGTCATTTCCGGAAAGCCGATTGACGACCCGATGCTCAAAGACATAATCCAGACGCAGGAAAAACTCTGCTGGAACTTCGGGCGCAAGAGAAAGACGATTTCGATGGGAGTTTACAGAAGCGCGCAGATAAAGTGGCCGGTGCATTACAAAGGCGTCAATCCCGACGAGACGAGCTTCGTCCCGCTCGGATGCGACGCGCCGATGACGTGCCGCCAGATTCTGAGCGACCACCCGAAAGGAAAAGATTTCGGATGGATTCTCAAGGACGCGAAAAAATTCCCGCTCCTCACCGACGACAACGGCGAAGTCATGTCGATGGCGCCGATTATCAACTCGGCGACGCTCGGTGCCGTCCAGGTGGGCGACAAAGATTTGATGGTCGAGCTTACGGGCGACAACATGGAGAACCTCATCCTCTCGGCGAACATCGTCGCGTGCGATTTCCATGACGCGGGGTACGAGATTCTGCCCGTCAAGGTCGTCCATCCGTACGAGACGGGATTCGGAAAGGAAATCACCGTCCCGTTCTATTTCCAGAAAACAACGAAGGCGACGCTCTCCGCGATAAACAAAAAGCTCGGAAGCAAGCTCACGAAGGCGGAGGTTCTCGACGCGCTCGCCCGCCTGGACAACGACGTCGAATCGAACGACATTCCGTGCACGGAGAAAACGGCAAAATACTGCCCTGCAGGAACGGACACAGAATTCACACTCTCTCCCGCGCCGTACAGGAACGACTTCCTCCACGAGGTTGACGTCATCGAGGACGTGATGATTGGAATGGGCCTCGACTTCTTCAAGCCGGAGCGCCCGAGCGAATTCACCGTCGGACACCTTTCGCCCGTGACGCTCTTCAGCAGGAAGGCGAAGGAAATAATGGTCGGTTTGGGATATCAGGAGATGATTTTCAACTATCTCGGCTCAAAGCGCGACTACATCGACCGCATGAACATCAGCGCCGACAACGTAATCGAAATCCTCAACCCGATGAGCGAGAACTACCAGTTCGTGCGCCCGTCAATCATCGCTTCCCTCCTCAGGGCGGAAAGCGCCGCGGCGAACGCAATCTTCCCGCACAAGATTTTCGAAATCGGAAAAGTCGCGTTCCTCGACAGCGCGGAGAACACCGGAACGAAGACAATCCAGTCGCTCGGATTCCTCACGGCGGCGAACGACGCGAATTTCAACGCGCTTGCGAGCGAGGTTTCGACAATCCTCTATTATCTCGACCACAAATACGAGGTGAAGGAAACTTCCGACCCGCGCTTCATCCCCGGACGTCAGGCGGGAATCATCGTGAACGGCGTTCAGGTCGGCGTTTTCGGCGAAGTCCATCCGCAGGTTCTTGAGAACTGGCAGATTTCCGTTCCGTGCGTGGCGGGAGAAATCAACGTCGAGTCGCTCATGCCGAACAGCACAAGCGCGAACGAATCGAAGAAAGACGAAAAGAAATGCGATGCCGCTGAATTCGACCAGGCGGAATACTTCAACAGCCACATCCAGCTTCTCGTCGCGAAAATCGAGAAAGTCGAATGCAACCCGAAGGGCGACAAACTCTACATCGAGACGATGGACGACGGTTCCGGAACGCCGAGAATCATCCAGTCGGGTCTGCGCCCGTATCTTTCGGAATCGGACCTTCTCGGAAAGCACGTCATCATCGCGGCGAACCTCGCCCCCAGAAAGATGAAGGGCGTCGAGAGTTTCGGAATGCTCCTCGCATGCGACTACACCGAGAACGGCGAGGAAAAAGTCGAGCTTCTGACGGCTCCGTGGGCAAAACCCGGAACGCAGATTGTCCTTGAAGGCTGCGGCGAATTCGAAAAGCCGGCAAAAATCGACATCGACAAATTCTGCAAAGTCGAATACAACATCAGGAACAACACGATGATGATTGCCGGAAAGAAGGCGCTTGCCGACGGAAAGGAAATCAAAACGGAAAAAGCGAACGACTGCGATGTGTGCTAGGCGCGCACGTTGTTTCACGAGGGTTATTCGTTGAATGGAGTGCGCGCGGGCGGCAAACCGCACGGCGGTTTCCGCCCCTTGGAACGCGTTTCGGGATAACTAGGCGCGCATTCTGTTTTATGAGTGCCATTCGCTGGCGGAGTGCGCGCGGGCGTGAAATCGCACGGCGGTTTCCGTTCCTTGGAACGCGTTTCTGAGTAACTAGGCGCGCATTCTGTTTTATGAGTGCCATTCGATGGGGAACGGGACAGGCAAATCTGTCCCGTTTTTTTGTATTTGCGCGGAAAAATCGGGAAAAAATCGGCGCGATTCGGTATGATTTTTCCCATGAAAATAATAGACAAAATCAATGAGAAAAAAGTCACGGTCTCGTTCGAGATTTTCCCGCCGAAGAAGCAGGACGCGTTTGATTCCGTAAAAAACACCGCGATAGAGCTGACATCGCTCAGCCCGGATTTCATATCGATAACATACGGGGCGGGCGGCTCCACGCAATCGAACACGGCGGAACTTGCGGCGGCCGTGGAGAACGCGGGGACTGCCGCGCTGGCGCACCTCACCTGCGTGCGCTCGACACGGGAACAGCTGACGGAATCAATCGGAACATTCAAATCGAAGGGAATTCAGAACATACTCGCGCTTAGGGGCGATTTTCCGAGGGACGCATCTGAAGACGAGAACGTCTTTCCGTCGGGGCTTGTCCACGCGAGCGACCTCGTTCCCGTGCTGAAGGACGCTGGTTTCTGCGTCGGCGGCGCGTGCTACCCCGAAAGCCATCCCGAAAGCGCGAACAGGGACGACGACATCGAGCTTCTGAAGAAAAAAGTTGACGCAGGTGTCGATTTCCTGACGACGCAGATGTTCTTCGACAACGACATGCTGTATTCGTTCCTCTACAGATTGCAGTCGGCGGGAATCCGTGTTCCTGTCATCGCGGGAATCATGCCGATAACGAACGCGAACCAGGTTTCGAGGATGATTGACTTGTCGAACGCGTACATTCCCAGAAAACTCCTTTCGATTTGCGACCGGTTCAGGAACAGCCCCAACGCGATGAGGCAGGCGGGAATCGCATATGCGACAGACCAGATAATCGACTTGATTTCGAACGGCGTCCGCGGAATCCACATCTACACGATGAACAAACCCGACATCGCGCGCGAAATCGTCAGGAACGTCGATTCGATTGTCGCTGCCGTGAACGGCGAGAGCGCGGCAAAGTAGGAGCGCGCGGAAACAGCTTCGATTAAGGGACTGTTCTGAACAGCAGCTGGTTCCTGCCATGCCGAACGACTTTCGCAAAAAAGTTTGTTTCGGCATCGCTTGTACAGATTCAGAAGCACGGTTTCTTGCGAACGCCCGTTTCCGCATGGCAAAAGAAAATCAACCGTTTTTCAGACAAGCGTTTCCAAAAAAACGCCTATTTGACGTCCGAAACGGATTGTATGAGCGCGCCCGTCTTTTCGGAAGGCTTCACGGCGCGCATCTCCTTCTCGCGCGATTCCCGCTCGAAAACCTTTTTGTACGATTCGTCCATTATGATTATGCAGTCGAGGGCGATTCCCTGCTCCGCGGCGAGAGACGTCACGAGATTTCTGTCCACGGGAAACGGCCCGCGCGGATGGGGATGCGGCTCGGCATCGCCAATCAAAACGATTTTCTTTTTTGCGTCGCGGTTCCAGTCGTAATAGCGGACGCTCGCGTACAACGCCTCGAACACAGCCTCGGGACGATCGTCCCCGCCGTGAATGTACGCGCTTTTTATCCATTTCGCGAATTCATCGACCGATTCCGTGAACGCGAAATATTTTACCGGAAGCCCGTCAAAGTCGTATTCCTCGCCGTAATCCTTGTAGAGGACAAGCCCGAGCCTGACGTGGCTGAATTTTCTGAGCTGCACTTTCAGTTCGGGAATCCAGACGTGGTACAGCTCCCAAAAATCGTCCTTCATGCTTCCGGTGGCGTCAATCGCGAAGACAAGCTCGGCTTTGTCCGCGCCCTCCATCTCCGAAAGCGATTTCTTCAGCTGCGGCGGAAGCTGCCGCGCCCCGAACGAATAGAAGATGTTGCCCTTCCCGCCCTTCGCAATCTTGTTGAATTCCTCCTCCGCCTTCGTCTTGAATTCCTCGCTTTCCTTCTCGTCGATTACTTTCACGCGGAACGGATTGTCGTCATACGCTCCGGAATAGTCGCAGAAATATTTCTCGAACGTGCGGATATTGAGGAACGTCCCGTCGCGAACCTCGATTTCCCCGTGGCGCGTCCACGAATAGCCGAACACGAGCTTTTTCGGAACGTATATATGGAAACATTCGCCGAGAACAGGATGAACCTCCACCGTCGTCGCAACGAGCGAATACCGCGCGGACGGAGAATCCAGCTTCTTCCCATTGAGCATCCGTATCTCGTCACCGTTTATGCGGTTGTATTTCTCCGCGCGATACGCGAAATTGTCGAGCTTCCCGCGCGGGTCTTTCGTCGATTCGGCAATCAGCACGCTGTTTATGCTGCCCTTTTTCCTTATGAACAGATGGAATCCGTTCCCGTCATTCACGATATCGTTCTGGCTTTCGGGCACGACGAGCAAATCTTCAGGCGAAAGCTTGAGGTCTCCTTTTGACGCGAAAACGGGAACTGCTGCAAACAACGCGAGCAAAACAAATATCCTTTTCATACGATTCCTCCAAAAGCCACTCCCATTCTATCGGCATTTTACATCGGAAAGCAGAAAGCAAAAAGCGGAGAACCGCATTTCTGCGGGCGCACGCTCCGACTGACGGGAAATACACTAGATTTTCAATGCGTGCCTCTGCCGCAGAACCGCCCTTGCATTTCTGCGGGCGCACGCTCCAACTAACTGGAAATACACTAGATTTTCAATGCGTGCCTCTGCCGCAGAACCGCCCTTGCATTTCTGCGGGCGCACGCTCCAACCAACGGGAAATACCCTAGATTTTCAATGCGTGCCTCTGGCGCAGAACCGCCCTTGCATTTCTGCGGGCGCACGCTCCAACCAACGGGAAATACACTAGATTTTCAATGCGTGCCTCTGGCGCAGAACCGCCCTTGCATTTCTGCGGGCGCACGCTCCAACTAACGGGAAATACCATAGATTTTCAATGCGTGCCTTTGGCGCAGAACCGCCCTTGCGGTTCTGCGGGCGCACGCTCCAACTAATTGGGAATACCCTAGATTTTCAATGCGTGCGCATTCTGCTACATTTTCACAGGCGGGCGTTCTTCCGAATGGTGCGGAAGGCGAACGGCGGCAAGGAGTGTTCAGAATGGAAAAGCGCAAACCTGCGTTCAGGGAGTTTTTGAAGGAACGGATTCAGGCGGGGAAGCCTGTCTACTTTGACGGCGGAATGGGAACGATGATTCAGGCTTCGGGCGTGACGGATTACGCGATTCCGGAGGATTTGTCGGTGACGAATCCGGACGTCATAAAGGAAATCCATAAAAAATACATCCGCGCGGGCGCGCACGTTCTTACGGGAAACACGTTCGGAATCAATCCGCTCAAAATCGGCGACGCGAGATTCTCGCTTGAAGAATACCTCAAGGCGGAATTCGACGTGATGAAGGCGGCAATTTCCGAGGAAAAGGCGGACGGAGAGCCGAGATACGCGGCGTGGGACTCAGGGCAGATAGGGCGGCTTCTTGAGCCGATGGGCGACATGACGTTCGACGAGGCGTACGAGGCGTACAAAATCGCGGCGACGACGGCGGAAAAATACGGCGCGGAGCTTGCGATTCTCGAGACGATGAGCGACCTCCACGAGCTGAAGGCGGCGATTCTCGCGGTGAAGGAGAACACGAAATTGCCGATTGTCGCGACGACGACATTCCAGGACAATTTGCGCACGCTGACGGGCGCGGACGTCCTGACATGCGTCACTTATCTCGAGGCGCTGCGGGTCGATGTACTCGGGTTCAACTGCGGCGGCTCGCTCCCCGACGGCGAGGAGCTTACTAGACAGTTCTGCCGCTACAGCCACACGCCCGTCCTCGTCCAGCCGAACGCGGGAATCCCGACCGTCGTGAACGGGAAAGCTGTATTCCCGGCGCGCGCGGGCGAATTCGCACAAAGCCAGCTGAGAAACAGGTTCTCCGGCGCGCTTCTTCTCGGAGGCTGCTGCGGAACGACACCCGACCACATTTCCGCGATGATTGGCGCAGTGGAAAGCGGAAAAGCCGCGGAAGATTCAGGAAAGCGCGCTGAATTCAAGAACATCGCGGAAATCGGCGCAAAAAAAACGGCGGAACCGCGGAATTCGACAGACTCAACCAGCGCGCAACAAGAAAGCGGCGACAACTCTGCAAGTTGTCGTTCCGTCGACACGTTCATCTGCTCGTACAATTCGACGGTGCAAATCGGCGGGAAGGCGGGGCCGCAGATTGTGGGAGAGCGCATAAACCCGACGGGAAAGAAGAAGGTCAAGGCGGCTCTGCAGGCGCACGACATGAATTTCGTCCTCGACGAGGCGGAATCGCAGATAAACGCGGGCGCGCAGATTCTGGACGTGAACGTGGGGCTGCCCGGAATAGACGAGGCGCAGACGATGGTTGACGCGGTGAAGACGATTCAGGCGGCGTTCAACGTCCCGCTCCAGCTCGACTCAAGCGAGGCTCCCGTTCTGGAGAAGGGGCTGCGCTACTACAACGGAAAGCCGCTCGTCAACAGCGTGAACGGAAAGCGCGAGGTAATGGACAAAGTGTTCCCGCTCGTGGCGCATTACGGCGGGGCGGTCGTGGCGCTCTGCATCGACGAGGACGGAATCGCGCCGACAGCAGAGGGACGGTGCGCCGTCGCGCGGAAAATCATCGCCGAGGCGGCGAAATACGGGATTCCGGTGCGCGACATCGTAATAGACACGCTCACTCTGACGGTTTCGAGCCAGCAGAAAGAGGCGCTCGAGACGTGCCGCGCAATCGAAATCCTCAAAAAAGAATTCGGCGCGCAAGGTTTGCAGTTCATTTTGGGCGTGTCGAACATCTCGTTCGGGCTTCCGAGGCGCGACATCGTGAATTCGCGATTTTTCATGGCGGCGCTCTACTCGGGGCTGACGGCGTGCATCATAAACCCGCTTTCCGAGCCGATGATGGAGACGTACCACGGCTACCGCGCGCTCGCGGGATTCGACGAGAACTGCCTCGGCTACATCGAAAAATACACGGGAACGACGGCGCCCGTATACGGAATCAGCGCCGAGCAGGCTCGTTCCTTGAGCGGAACAGAAGCAGGCGGAACATCGAACGCGAAAACGCCCGAGAATTCATCAGCCGTCCTTCCCGCCGACTTGACGGAAGAGGAGAAAACGCTCATCGACACGATATGCAAGGGCTTCAAGGACGCCTCCCCCGACGCGACGAGAAAGCTCCTCGACGGCGGAAAGAAACCCGTGGAGATAATCGACCGATGCATCGTCCCCGCGCTCGATTTGGTCGGAAAGGATTTCGAGTCCGGAAGGAAATTCCTCCCGCAGCTGCTCCTCTCGGCTGACACCGTGTCGGCGGCGTTCGCGGTCATCAAGGAGACGCTCGCATCGTCCGGCGCGGCGGCGGAGGAGAAGGGAAAAATCGTAATCGCGACCGTCCACGGAGACATCCACGACATCGGAAAGAACATCGTCAAGGCGATGCTCGAAAACTACGGCTACACCGTAATCGATTTGGGGAAGAACGTCCCCGCGGAAACCGTCGTCAAAACCGTGGTCGAAAACGAAATCCGCCTCGTCGGGCTTTCCGCGCTTATGACGACGACCGTGGCGAGCATGGAGGAAACGATAAAGCTCCTGCGCGAGGAGACGGCAAAGCTCGGGCGCGACGTGAAAATCATCGCGGGCGGAGCGGTTCTTACCGCCGACTACGCCGCGAAAATCGGCGCGGACTATTTCGGAAAGGACGCGATGGCGACGGTCGCGGTGGCGAAGGAAGTCTTCGGCAAATAAAATCTGCAAAGCCAATTTTATAGCCTGTTACCTTGAAAAGTGCATTCCGAACGGAATTTGTGCGAAAGCCGCTCGGAATGACAACTTTTTCCGGTCAATTTACTATGATTCTGAAAATCGATTGGAGGGAATTATGGACAAAAAGATTCACATTCAGGAGCTGATACAGGCGCGAAATCTTGCGTCGCAGGACGAGTGCGCGAAGTTCGAGAACGCGCTTTCGGCGTTGTGGGGAAAACTGGAGGCGGACGACCTCGACGATGTTTTGAAGGCGTTCTCCGACGAGACGGCGGACGACGAGCTTATGTTCAGCCTCGTCCATCTCGTGGAGCAGAACGACGGCGACGAATACCTGCGGAAAATCGCGCTCCTTACGCCGGAAATGGACGGTGCGAGGGAATGGGCGAAGATGCTCAACAGGCGGATTCTCAACAGCGGGCCGCATTCGGAGCGATACCGCAAAATCATCGGAACGCTCGGCGATTCCCAAAAAGAAAAAATCACGGCGCTTCTGGACGCGCTTGCCTGAAATCCGCCTTCCCGCTCGTCGATTTCTTCGGCGCAATCTGATAGAATCGGCGGGTGAAAAATTCAGGCAACAAATCTTCAATCAAAACAAAAAGCGAAAAAAGGTCGGCGCTTCTTGCCGGCCGCACGCTCAAAAGCTTCAACCCGTGGCTGTCGTACGTTTTCGTGCTGTTCCACCCGCGCGCGGTTCTCACGAATTTCCGCTGCTTCGCGGTGATAATAACGGAATTCTTCTTCGTTCAGTTCCTCGAAAAGTTCCGGATTCTGCGGATTCCCGTCGTGCACGTCGACCATCCGCTCGACAGTAAAATTCCGTTCCGCCCAGAAAAAGTCCCGATTTACCTCGACTTCATCAACCTGTGGGTGCGCCCGCTCAACTTGCTCGTCCAGCGCTGCGGATGGTGGAAAGCCGGAAAGCTCACGCGTGAATGGATGAGGCGGTTCAGAAAACTTTACGAGCATTCCGCGGAAGTCTACCATTTCCGCCTCACGACGACAGACCGCCCCGCCTACAACGAGATGCGCGAGTTCCGCCAGATGCACGCGCTCGACCCGCATTTTCTCTGCGTACCGAGCCTTCACGTCGCGACGATGGCGATGGCGTTCGGCTTCTACCGCTCCGTTTTCGCGAAGGAGGGATTCACTGAGGAGGAAATCGGGCGGTGGCAGGGCGAATTGTACGCGGGCGCCGTCGAAATCACGGAGACCGTCCTTTTCGTGAAGCAGCACAGCGTGAACTGCATCCCCGCCGCGCTCTACCTCGTCTCGTCGAATTTTCCCGACATTTTCAGCGAGGACGACGCGCGGAAATTCCTCGACGACATGTTCAGGAAAAACGAAATTCCCTCCGCAGATGCGGACGAAACGCGCTCGTACATGGCCGGACTGTTCGAGAAATTCATCAGCGAAGGAAAAACAAGCGAAAACTGGTTCGTCCCCGTCCGCGAATTCCTTCTGAATTACGAAAAAAACGTCTCCGATTCCGCCGCGCAAAAAAATCCCGGAACATAAAAAACGAATGCCGAGCTATTGAATGTGCGGTGTTTGCCGGAGCCGAAATCGGCGCAAAGTCCGGTGCACAGCAAAAAAAGCGGATGTGCCCGGAGCCGCTCGCCCCAAACAAATCCGCCTGTTCAAAAATACCGTCATGCAGAATTTATTTCAGCACCCAACCGGACAACAAAGATTCTGAAACAAGTTCAGAATGACGCCCAGTCCGCCCACCAAGGCGCACACCCCGCAAAGCAGGGTGCTGCACGCGCACGCTCCCTAATACGAAGCATCGTCAATCAACACAAAGTCCGCCCACAAAGGCGCACACCCCGCAAAGCAGGGTGCTGCACGCGCACGCTCCCTAATACGAAGCATCGTCAATCAACACAAAGTCCGCTCATCAAGGTGCACACCCCGCAAAGCAGGGGGCTGCACGCGCACGCTCCTCTTAAAACGAAGCATCGTCAATCAACACAAAGTCCGCCCACAAAGGCGCACACCCCGCCAAAGCGGGGTGCTGCGCGCGCACGCTCCTCTTAAAACGAAGCATCGTCAATCAACACAAAGTCCGCCCACAAAGGCGCACACCCCGCCAAGCGGGGTGCTGCGCGCGCACGCTCCAATGCGCAATGATAAACGCGCGAAAATCAATGCGTGCGCCTACTCCAGAGACACCTCGGTGAATTCGACGTACGCGCTTCTGACAGTGTAGAGTCCGGCGTAAATCACGTTCGGGTCCACGTTTTTGAGGTCAATCGTATACTCGGCAGTGTCGCTTCCGAATTTTGTCGTGTAGACATTGCCTTTCTTGGTGATGGAGATGTCGATGACGTCGCCGACCTCGGGAATTTTCTGCCCGGCGTTGTGCGTCTCGTTGAGCGTCCCGTCCTTGCGCATCCAGCTTGAGGAATAATCGTCGCCGTTCGCGAGCTTGAGCGGACCTGCCGCAACGTAATCGGAATTGATTGAGTTGTCGAATTTGTCGATGTAAACGTCGTCGCGCACCATAACGCCGAACGAAACCTGGTTGTTCTTCGCCAACTGGAGGACTTTCGCCTTTGCCTTGAGCGTGAAATCCCTGTCAACGGGAAGTTTCTGGAAGTAGAACTGGATTCCGTCCGAAGCGCCGGCAATTTTTCCGACCGATTTGCTGCCGTCAACCGTTCCCGAATGCATCGTTATTTTTCCGTCGCTTTCTATAATTTCGTAATTCGCGGGGTCGGCAAGCTTCTCCTCTCCGCCGCAATCGCCGAACACCGTCCCGAACCACGGCGCGCTCAGCTCGTAGCGGGCAGACGCATCCTCCGCGGGATTGAATTCGGAATATTTGGGAACAACGTAATCGGGATTCTTGACGAGGATTTCCTCGGTCGGCGCGCTGATTCCGTCCTTAACGAATTTGGCGAATTTCTTGTCGGCATCGCGGAGGGAAGTCACGACATCGTAGGCGACAACGGACGCGCCATAGGTGTTGAGGTGCGTGTTGTCGACGGAAGCCGCCTTGAACGTCAGCTGCGCGTGGAATTTCGCGGTCGCCTTGTCGTCGGCAAGGTTCTCGTACCGCGCCTTTGTAATCGAAGTCAAATCGACGACAGTCGTTCCCGTCTCGGAACCAAGCTCGCGGATTGCCTTGGGATAATCTCCGCCGGGGAATCCAGCTGCGTCTTTCGTAACGTGAACGACAGCGCCCTCGTACGCTTTTCCAGGCGCGCGGCGGACAATCGGCGTGCAGAGAACGGGCGTCGCCTTCTTTTCCTGCGCAAGCTTTATGTAGTTCTGGTACAGCGAATTCTTGAACGAACCGGCTTCATCTTTCGTCCCGTTCGGGTTCGTGTAGCGGGCTTCCTCGCCTTTCTCGTCGTTGTGCCCGAAACCGATAATCAGGTAGTCGCCCTTCTTTATGTTCTTTTTGAGCGTCTCGTAGTTCGCCTCTTTGAGAAAGCTTTTTGAAGAGCGCCCGCTCATCGCGAGATTCACGACGGTCGCCTTTTCAGAATCGAGATAATCCTGGATTTTCGTCCCGTACCCGTAGCGCGGATAATAATACGGGTCGTTGAACGCGCTCAGCGTGGAATCGCCCACGACAAAAATGCGGGTTCCCTTCACGTCGCCGATGCTCGTTATCGAGGCGACTTTCTCCACTTTCTCGTTTGCGACGGTCGCGGCATCAAGCGCGCTTCCGTTCGACGAGGAAGGTGCGGAAGACGCGGATTCGCTCGTCTTTTCCGCCCGGTGGCATGACGAAACCGCGAGGACAGAAAGCGCCGCGATTCCAATCTGTACGATTTTTTTCATTTTCTTCTCCAAAAATAAAAATTTGATATTTCTGATTATATACCCAAAATCCCGCCGATGTCGTCAAAATTCAAACCCGGCATAAAAACAGCCGCAACATCGTTATTTTCCATATATTCGACAACTGATTTTTGCAAAAGACTCTGTCCTGATTTTCGGAGGAACACGATTTCCTGGTCATTCCGAACTCGAAATGACCAGGAGGCAGTAAACATGACTACAATATCTGCCAAAATAGAAAATGGAAACGGCAAGGTTCGTGAGCTTATGGAGACGAAAACAAGCAAACAGGCTTGTGTATAAAGTAGATGATGACAAATTGTATATAGTTCAATGCGGCACACATTATCATCAAGGAAAGTGAAACCCAAAACTGTTTTCAAAGCCGACAAGTTGCTGAAGGCAACTTGCGGTTCCAGCGTTTTTATCGCAAGGCATTCCTTGTCGGCTATGCATTGAACTCATTGTGAATCGTATCTGTAATCGCCGAGATGAGTTTCGACTCAAGAAGGTGCTTTGAAAAATTGCCTGATGATATGTCCGCCGGTGAATTTCGCGGTTCAAAAAGCACTTTGTATTCGACTCCAAGCGCGGATGCCAACTTTTCTACAATATCAAGCGACGGTGTTCTTTTACCGACTTCGATTTGCGTGATATAAGGCGCAGAAACACCAGTCTTCTCTGCCAAAAATTCCTGACTCCAGCCCAATTGCTTCCGAAGCGACTTTATATTTTCCCTAATGACAGTTTCAATCGATATTTCGTTCATTAATCTTAAAATATTGCTAAAAGCTACTATTGACCATAAGCGCAGTGTTAGTTATGCTAATAGCAATAAGTTACTTTTTGTCATTGCGGTAAGTAAGGATAAACGAGCGCAAGCGGGGTGCTATGGTATACCATAGCAATGGAATTGACAGATTCCATTGCCGCAAAACATGGACGATAGTCGAGGGAAATTGGTATGGTGAAAGACAGATATCCTGAACATGAAGAGACTTCATTTTCTTATGAAGACTCAATCGTTGTAATTTTGGATATCCTCGGATTCAAGAACAAAGTTTTTGAAAGCCAGAAATTACCAGCAAATTTAAAACACATTGCAGAATTGCTTGGATTTATAAAGGCATTTAACACACAAGACGGTCTAAATGAGTTTATCAAATTAAAAAATGCTATTGACATTCCTAATTTACAGCTTAACCAAGACGAAATAGAAAAAGTAATGAACGAAATTCAGATTTCTTATTTTTCAGATTCGATTGCAATAACTCTCCCTTACACGGAATCTGACTTTGTAAAAAAGATTTCATTGATTGTATACAATCTTGCTTGGATTATAAGCCAACTTGCGATGAGCGATTTTTTCACCAGAGGTGGCATTGCAATTGGAAAGATGTACCACAAGGAAAACGTATTTTTTGGTCCAGCTTTTTTAGAAGCACATACTCTTGAATCCGAATCAGAATTTGCAGTTAATCCACGAACCATACTATCGAAAGCAATCGAAGAAAAACTGCAAAAAGCAGGAGCTATAAACTCTGTTCCATACATAACAAAAGATGATGACAAGTGGTGGTATGTCGATTTCATCTCTTTTGCAAACGACAGGGATATAAAAGCCACTTCAGTCTATTTAGAGCCAATAAAAGACAATGTACAGAAAAATATCGCAGAGTGTGAAAGAAAAATTGAGCAAACAACAAGCATCAAAAGCAAGTACGAATGGTTGCGTAATAAAATCGAATCAATCTAGACGTAGAAACTGCATTTGATTTTTTTAATCACTCGAAAAAAAAAGTGGAGGCAAAAAAATGGACAAGCATGATTTAGGAAAAAAAGTCTACAAACAGGTAAGTCTAAATGGAAAAACTATAAAAAAATGGGTTGCAGAATATATTGCGTTTGAATTTGATGAGGATGGAAATATCATTAGCGATATTTCCCATGCTTCTGAATATGCAGACAAAGCTTACGAATATGATGAAAAAGGAAATAGGACAGATCTCCCTTGCTGTTTTGAGAACAATGATGATTCTGAAAATTCAGGTGACTCAGAATATTCAAAAGCTGTTTTTGAATCTAAAAATCATTTCCTCTTTGGAGAAAGCCTTCAGACAGAAAAAATAGGAAACCAGAGCATAAGCCATGACAGAAATGAAATTCTTTGGATCGCAAACAATGGAATACAGATTTATAGATTTTATTTTGGAAGTGCAGGTTTAGAAAGTTTTCAAAAGGAATTTGATGAGGATAATAATTTAATATACATAAAAGATGATAATAGAGAATACTTCTTTGATTACGATGAACATAAGTTACTTCATTTAAAAAAGATAGAGTCTGATGGAGAATGGGAAAAATGGTTTGAGTATGATGGCGAAAAACTTGAAAATTCAAAAGATTCAGATGGTGAAAAATGTCTTTATAGATATGATTCGAAAGGTTGTCTAGTTTACCAAAAAATCTGGCACAATGATGACGATGATGATATGTGGATTGATGATTATGATGATACTAGCGTTTCTGAGACAGAATATGAATATGATTCTAATGGAAAGCTTTTACATCGCATAACAACACATTATGATTCAAATGATGATTATGATAGTGGAAATTCTTCATCAGTTTATGAAATTTGGTTTGAATATGATGCATCTGGAAAAAAAACAATTTCTAGAGATTCTGCTGGAAACATAACAAAATGGGATTCTTTTGGGAATGTTGTTTTCGAAAGACATCATTTTTATGGTGAATATCAAAATGAATATACTTCAGACGGAAAACTGATTCATTCCATACACAAATCGCTAGACCAAAAAGAAAACTGCTATGACTTAGATGATGGCTACGACTACGAGGAAAAACGATGGGATCTATCTGGTAATCTTATTTATTGCCGTTGGTCAGATAGAGAAGAAATCAGTGAATATGATACTAAAAACAAATTAATTCATTATCTAAGCAAATCAAGTGATGAAAATTATAATTACGAAGTATGGTATGAATATAAAGATGGTATTTTAATTCATAAAAAATGTTCTGACGGTGAAGAATATAAATACGATTCACAGGGGGAATTAACCTATTATAGAGATTCTGACTTGAAAACTTATTGGAATGAGTGCGACTCAAAAGGCAATCCAATACATTTCAAAAGTGATGATGTGGAAGAATGGTATGAATACGAATTGTATGATAATGGAAATATAAAAAAGAAAATTTGTTATCGTGCAATTTAGCAATGATTCCGTCTAACACCATTTTCAAAGCCGACAAGTTTACCGCCAGAAGAAATGATAATGTAGTTGCTGAGAATGTCAGAATCGCAGACATACACATACGCTTAATCGACCACCACAAAACAGACATGCGAAAGAATTGCGAAGCAATTCTTTGCGGCCGCTGCATCCAACTCGCAATGCCCCCTGTTTTGTTTATTTGATAGTGAACAATGGATAATCTCTGTCCATAGAGAAAATCGATTTTGAAAAATCCCGCTCAATTTGCGCTACATCTGTCAGCACTTCTCCGCGCAGGGTTTCCGAACGTCCCCATTTCATCTAAACTTCTCATATTTTTCAGAAATTGTGAGGAAAAAATGGATTCAACAATGGTCGCAAAGGTTCTGGCGTTCGTCCTGTATCTCGGATTCATGATTTACATCGGGCTCCGGAACGCCAGCAAGAACAACAGCGCGTCGGATTTCTTCATCGGCGGGCGCAAAGTCGGTCCCTGGGTCACAGCGTTGTCGGCGGAGGCGTCCGATTCGTCGGCGTGGCTTTTGATGGGATTGCCCGGATTGTGCTACATGGGCGGAATCAGGGAAACGTTCTGGACGGCGATGGGTCTTATCATCGGAACGTACGTGAACTGGCTTATCGTCGCGAAGCCGCTCAGAAAATGCTCGATTTCGTTCGGGGATTCGATTACGATTCCTGAATTCTTCTCGAACAGGTTCAAGGACAAATCGCACATCATTTCCGTCATCTCGGTTGTCCTCATCGTGTTCTTCTTCACGATTTACACCGCGTCGGGATTCGTCGCGTGCGCGAAGCTGTTCAACTCGGTTTTCGGTCTTCCGTACCACGCGGGGCTTGCAATCGGGCTTATCGTCATCCTCTGCTACACGATTACGGGCGGATACACTGCCGTCTGCACGACCGATTTCGTGCAGGGAACGCTCATTTTCGTGGCGTTCATCATCTCGGCGACAATCGCGGTCATCTCGCTCGGCGGACCTTCCGACGCAATCGAGGCGGTGCGGAATTTCAACGCGCAGACAATCGCGGGCAATTTCGGCGAGTCGCTCAAGGCGGCGTTCAGCGCGAACGAAAAGTTCGGAACGCTTTCGATAATCTCGGCGCTCGCGTGGGGGCTCGGATACTGCGGAATGCCGCACATCATAATCCGCTTCATGGGAATCCGCTCCAACGACGAAATCAAGAAGGCGAGAAGAATCGGAACGGTCTGGATGGTCATCTCATACGTCGGGACGTTCCTCATCGGAACGCTCGGCACGGCGTATCTCCTCAACCACGGGACGATTCTCGGCGTCGATGCGGGAACGGCAATCGACGGCGTCACGCATTTCGGCGACGTGGAGACTGTTTTCTCCGAGACGATGATGAACATGTATCCGTCGTTCATCGGCGGCATCTTCCTCTGCGCAATCCTCGCCGCCTCGATGTCGACGGCTGACTCGCAGCTTCTCGCGGCTTCCTCTGCCGTGAGCCGAGACATCTTCAAGGGAATAATCAGCAAGGACGCGGACGAGAAAACGGTGCTCAACGTGAGCCGCTTCACGGTGTTCCTCATCGCGCTCATCGCGCTGTTCCTCTCGCTCAATCCGTCGTCGTCGATTTTCTCGCTCGTCTCATACGCGTGGGCGGGATTCGGCGCGACGTTCGGGCCGCTCATCCTTCTCGCGCTCTACTGGAAAAAGACGACGGCGAAAGGAGCTATTGCCGGCCTTATCGCGGGCGCCGTCACCGTCGTCGTCTGGCACAACCTCGGAACCATCGTGGACGAAAGCATCATGAAAGCGTTCCCAGTTCTCTCCGTTTACGAAATAATCCCGGGATTTGCCGCGAACGCCGTTTTCGCAATCGCGTTCTCGCTCCTCGACAAGAACAAGAATCCCGAGATGCTCGCGCAGTTCGACTCGTACAAGTCGATGGCGGACTGATTTCATAAACGCGGAGCACCAATAAGAAACAAAAAGCCGTCCGTTTATTTTCGGGCGGCTTTTTTTTGCGTTCGGGAAAACGACGATTTACGATTCAGGCTCGCTTTTCTTCTCCTCGGCGGGCTTTTTTGCGGATGAAGTCGATTTGAGCGCCGCCGTGAAAAGCTCGTTCTGGTTTTCGAGGAGGGGAACGGAGAATTCGGGCGCGCCGTCCTTTGCCGAGACGCGGTAGATGACCGAGGAATCGCACGAATACGCCGGGCTTGCTTTGTCGTTGAGCCACCAGTCGAGGACGGAAATAACGCACAGGGCGTATTTCAAAAGATTCGCGTTCGTCGCCTTCGTCTCGTTGTCGGGCCGTTTCGCGCCGAGCATTATGTTCAGGCGCTTGGAAACGGGCGTCGGGATGTCGAAGCGGAAGCGTTCCCACGGATTTGCGATTCCGACGACGGAACCGCGCGTCGATTCCTTCTCGGAAATCCGCCGCACAATCGAGCCGAACAGCGTCTTGAGCTGCGTCGTCCTGATGCACAGCGCGCGGTACGGGTTGTCGTTTTTCGGCTTGTCGAGTATTACCTGCTGGAATTTGAAATACGGAAGGAAATAATAATGCGTCTGCCAGAGCATCTGCGTTATGAGCTTCAGCCCGTACTGCGACTTCCGGAAATCGCCCGGCGCGGAATACTCGTGGTTGACGAATTCCCTAATCTGGTCGCCGTAATTCTTCTCGAAAAGAACCTCGCGGTAAACGGTCCACTGTCCCAAAATCGTCGAAAGCTTGTCCGACTCCTCCCCGCCAAAAAAGAATTCGGCGTCGTCGGTGAACTGCATGTTGCGGCATCCCTGAAGGAAATCCTCCGAAATGCGCAGGAGCGTCACCGTTATCTGCAGCGGATTTTCGGGGGAAAGCAGATTGTATCCGTCGCGGAACTGATAGAGCGGCTGGAAATACGGATACATGTCTGGATGCGAGGCAAGGTCGGAGAACCCCGCCTGCGGGAAAAGATGCTCAAGAAGCTTTATTCCCGATGCGACATATGCGCTGTCGCGCGCGCTTTCCTTCTTTTTTTCCGAAGTCTCTTCTTTTTTCGAATTCTCGCCGACGGGATTTTCCTGCCGCTTCACTTTGCGGTTCGGAAGCATGAGGTCGTATTTCGTCACGCCGAGAAACGAGAAAATCTCCGCCGTCCGGACGGTGAAGAAATCGGGGAAATAATCGCAATGCCTGCTGCACAGGCGCATCAGAATCGGGTAAAGCCCCTTTATGACCTTGCTGTAGACGTAGAACCATTCCGTGATTCCGGTTTTCGTAAGGACGGAAATCCGCTTTTTGTTCGCGCGCGGGAATTTTATTAGGTCGGAATAGATTTCCTTCAGGATTTCCGGGATTTTGTTCTCGCCGAGATAATAGATTTTGATGAGGAGCCTGTACACCGCCTTGATGAAGTCCGACATCGCCAGAATCGTAACGGTGTCCGCGTGCGACTCAAGGGCGTTGAGGAAGTAGCGCACATCTTTCAGCGACCACGAACCGACGGTCTTCAGGAAAACGAATTTGTCCTCGAGCGTGCTGTTGTCGTTCATGAGGACTTCCTTGTACGATTCCGGCGCAATCTGCACAATCGATTTCACCGCCATGACGAATTCGTTGAGATGCTCCACGTCCTTGACGAGCGTGTAATCGACGAACCCGCGCCGGAGATGGCTGTTTCCCTTCGTGAATTTCAGGACGAAGTTGAACACGCCGTAGCTCGGCTTGATTTTGTAATCGTCGTCCATCATCAGCTTGTCGAACAGAATCTTCTCCTTCGAGCTGATTTCCGGAAGCTTGTTTTTCTTTTCCTGGACGGCATCCGTTTTCGCGGAACCGCCTCCTCCGCTTGAGGCACCTGACAAAGACGCGGAATTCGCGGATTTTCCGACAGCGCGTTTGGCGTACACCTGATTTTTAGGAAGCGAATTGTAGTCGATGGGCGCGGATTTCTCCTGAAGGATTTCCCCGCCGAGCACCTTCGTCATGCGCTTCGCCTCTTCCTCGGACAGGACGCCGATGTTCTTCCTCGTCCTGTCGAGAGTACCGGGTTCCCAGCTTTGTTCAACTTTCGCCATAAAACATCTCCCACCATTTGCACGCGCCCGGAAAACAAATGCCGGACGGAGCCTTATAAACAGCCTTCTCAGGCTTTAAGCATTACAATCTCATCGTCTGGCTTCTGACAATTCCCTCGAAATTCCGCAGGACGACGACCTCGTTCTCGCTTGTTTTGAGCACGCCCTCAAATTTTCCGAAAATTGTCCTCGTGTTAGAAGCCAAAAACAAAAGCGACATGTCGCGGACGTGATTCAGGCTCGGCGTAAACGTCAAGTCGACCATGTTCTCGAAATCCTGGATTATCCATTCGCGCATAAAACCCGCCGAATGCGTAATCCGCACCGACGGAAGCGGCGTCACGTTCCCGTCGACGGAAATGAAGTTCGGGTTCAGTCTGTCCGCATCGACCTGATTCTCGCCGGCACCGCTCAGATGAAGCGAGACCCGTTTCATCGAGGAAATCGTCTCGACCGTCTCGTTCCCGTCAGAATCCTTCACGGAAACCGTTTTGCGCACCTCGACCATTCCGGAAAGAAGCGCGAATTCGCCCTCGTATGAGATATTGTAGTACGCGCGGTTGACTTTCAAAAGCGAATGCCCGTTCGAGTCCGGCATGTTGACCGCCCCGGAAAGGTTCGTCGCGCCGAGCGAGAGCGAGCCGTGAATCAGCGGTGTCGAAAAATACGTTGCAGAGCACCGGCGCTTCGTGGGGAACGGCGTCACGGAAACGGTCTCGTTCATCGTGGCGTCCATGTACGACGCGCGGAATGCGGCGCTTGCCGAGGGGCGGGAGGAATCTCCCTTCAAATTGAAAACAGCAGAGAAGCGGTTCCTCGCGTGGTCCCAGCTGATGCGTATGTAGCGGTTCTTCCAGAAACTCGCGCAGAATCCCAGAATCATGTTGTGCGGTATGAACCGCCGCCGCGGCCCCATCAGTTTCCTGTAAGAGAATTTCCGCTTCGTCTCCTTGTTCCAGAAAAGCACCTCGGCATACCCGAAAACCTTCTGGTCGAAAAAATCAACTACACCGATATACTGCCCGATTGAGAACATGAACATTAGGGAGCTTTTTATCCGGAGGTTCGAGAAAATCCTCGGTCCCGGAAAAGAGACGAAAGGATCCTTTACCCCCTTTATGTCCAGGCGTTTGGGACAACCTTTAAAAATCCCGAAGACAGGCTTCCCGTTTTTGACAAGTCGTTCAGGAACGGCAGATATTTCTCGTGTAAACAAAATGACCTCTGACAAGATTTTTTCACTTCTATTTTCGGAAAAAAAGACAGTCTAGGCAAGATGTCAAAGAACAGGAAGACGCGCTTACCCGTCCGCCCCGAGCGCGATTTTTCCGCCGGATTCTTGAAAAATCAAATAATAAATTGAGAAATGGGGCATTCCGTTTTAAAATGGTAAAAATCTGTCACGGCTCGCGGGAACGAGGAGGATTTTCCGCAGCAAATCCAAAAATCTACATCAAGGGGGGCTTATCATGGCAGTAACGCTTTATTCGCTGGGGGCGGCTCAGGAAGTTACCGGCTCCAAACACATTTTCGAGATAGACGGGACAGCTTACATGGTCGATTGCGGCGCATTTCAAGGGAAACGCGCCCAAGCTGACGAGAAAAACCGCAACTTCGACATTTCCGTCGATAAAATCAAAGCGGTAATCCTCACGCACGCGCACTACGACCATGTCGGACTTCTTCCCGTTCTCATAAAGAAGGGATTCAACGGGGACATCTACGCGACACCGGCAACGCGCGACCTTGCCGACATTGTCATGATGGACAGCGCGAAAATTCAGGCGCGGGATGCCGAATACTTGCGGAAGCAGGCGCTCAAAAACGGCACGAAATTCACCTGGCAGCCGCTTTTTGACGAGAACGACTGCGTGAAGGCGACGAACCAGATTATCACCGTCTCCTACAACAGGAAGCGGAACATCGGAGATGACGTCACCCTCGAATTCTACGACGCGGGGCACATTCTCGGCTCCGCGTTCGCCTACATATCGATAAAAGGTCAGCGCGACGAGAACGGCAACCCGATAAAAACCGCTCCGAAAAAGAAACTTTCCTATTGGGGCAGGTTCTTCAAGCTTCTCAAGGAAGCGAAGGAAGAAGGAAAGGAAAAGCGGCAGGCCGTTCCCGACAGAAGGAAGGCGACCCCCGACGAGCAGGCGGCGTACACGGGCCCGGAGCGGCGGAGCGGATTCGACAGGCGCGAGGGACGGGACGAGATACGGATTCTCTACACGGGCGACCTCGGACGCAAGCTCAAGCCGATAATCAGGAATCCGTCAACGAAACTTCCGCCGCCGGATTACATCGTCCTCGAATCGACGTACGGAAACAGGAAGCACGAAATCGCGAGCGTCGCGATGGACGAGCTGCGGAAAACGGTCATGCGCGCAATCGAGAAAAAGGGAAAAATAATCATCCCGTCATTCGCGATTGAAAGGACGCAGGAACTCGTCTATTATTTCCACCTGCTCGTGGACCAGAAGAAGATTCCGTCAATCCCGATATACATCGATTCGCCGATGGCGGTAAACGCGACGAGCATCTTTCAGGTTCACCAGGAATGCTACAGCCACGAGGTTCACGAGGCGTTCCTGCAGCACCACAAGAACCCGTTCGGGTTCGGCGCGCTTTCATCGATAAATTCCGTTGACGAGTCGAAGAAGCTCAACGACAAGGAAGGCCCGATGATTATCATCAGCGCGGACGGAATGTGCGAGTCAGGAAGAATCGTCCACCACATCGCGAACAACATCTCGAATCCGAACAACACGATTCTCATCGTCGGCTACATGGCGGAGAACACGCTCGGGCGGAAGATTCGCGACGGCGCGAAAGTCGTCAAGATAATGGGCGACGAATACGACGTGCGCGCGAAAGTCGAGACGATAAACGCGTTCAGCGCGCACGCGGACTACGAGGAGACGACGAAATGGCTCAAGGAGATAGACACCTCGCGCCTCAAGAAAATCTTCCTTGTCCACGGCGAGGAAGACGCGCAGAAAGCCATGAGCGAGTACCTCAATGAGAACGGCTTCCCGAACGTCCAAATCGTAAAATACGGCGAGACGTACGACATAACGTAAGCCGGTCACGCAAAAACGGCACGGGCGGAACGATAGCAGCCGGCATGGTTCCGCCCGCTATCAGACCTGTTCGGGAAACGCGCAATCCGGACAGGTTTATTTATCTGCCGGCGATTTTCGCCAAAAAAACTGCTCAAAAACCGGCGTTTTCTGAGCAGGATGCTTTGAAATGATTGCCGGATTTCCGGCACGACAAGGGGTGTGTTCTTTTTTATGAAAAAGATTTTCAAAATTCTGAGTTCCCTGCTTGCTGTTGCGGCGGGACTTCTGATTCTGTACGTGGCGGCAGTCTACGCGCTCGTTTTCCTTCCATCTTTCTCGCGGAACGACCCGACCGAGGAAATCAACAGGAAATATTTCGGAACGGAAAAATTCTACGACGATTTCCTTCAGGAAAAGACGTGGTTCGAGATGCAGAATCCGGCGCGCATCACAATCGAGTCGGACGACGGGCTAAAGCTTGTGGCGTACGACCTTCCGGCGGGAGGCGGCGAGGAAAAGAGTGCCGCGGGAACGATGATTCTGATGCACGGATACCAGTCGGAGCCCGTGCGCGAATTCGCGTCGCTCATTCATTTCTACCACGACCTCGGCTACAACATCATCCTGCCGTTCCAACGCACGCACGGAGAGAGCGAGGGAAAATTCATCACGTTCGGCGTAAAGGAACGGTTCGATTTGCGCGGCTGGATAGTCAAGGCGAACGAAATCTACGGCGAGGAAAATCCCGTTTTCATCCAGGGAATCTCGATGGGATGCGCGACGAGCGTCATGTCGCTCGGGCTTGACCTTCCATCAAACGTGCGGGGCGTCATCGCGGATTGCGGATTCACCTCGCCGAAGGAAATCATCTGGAAGGTCCTCAAGAACGACCGCAAAGTCCCGACGGCGAAAACGATAATGAAAATCGGAAACCTGTTCGTCAGGAGTTTTGCCGGATTCGACATGGGCGAGTATTCGACGCTCGACGCAATCGAATTCAACAAGGAGCGCGCGAATCAGATTCCGATTCTATTCTTCCACGGAACTGCGGACGCATACGTCCCGATTGAGATGACGGAGACGAATTTCTCGTACTGCCTCGGGACGATGCTCAACATAAACGGCTCGATGACGATGGAGCCGAACCCGCAGGCAGGAAAATACAAGTACGTACGGATTCAGGATTCTCCGCACGCAATCGCGAACCTCATCGACCCGGAAACGTACCACGCGGAAGTGAAAAAATTCCTCTCGAAATACGGAAAAGAGCGCAGCGCGATTTGATGAAAAAAATCCGCAGAAATGCCTATAGTTCAACGATGAAAAAAAGATGAGAATAAGGGCTGCCTGTAATCAGACAGCCTATTTTTTTATAAGGAGATTTTCCACAATGAAAAGAAAACCGATTATGTATGCGGCGATCGCGCTTGTGCTTTCGGCGCGGATATTCGCGGGCACGCAGACGGATTTGATTCCGCTTACGGTCAGACTCGGAAACAAAGTCGAGCAGACGGGCGGGTTCTTCGACCTTGCGGGCGCGACCTATCCGTCAAAAGCGCAGGTCATCACCATCAGCGACGAGACGCATCCGAATCCAGTCAAAAAGCGCCAGGCATTCACGCGCGCGATTTCCGGAGACAAGAGCAAAGTCATTCTTCTTGAGGGGACGATCGACCTCAGCGACGGGAAAATTTCGGATTCCGACCACAGCTACTACGACGCGTTCGACAAGACGACGCACAAAAGGCTGCACGCCGACATCGTGTTCGACATCGGCTCGAACACGACGATTCTCGGGACGAAAAACGCGCGGATTGCGTTCGGCGGACTGCGGATAAAGGCAAGCGAGAAGCAGAAAGCGGAGAACATCATCATCAGGAACGTCGAATTCTACGACGCGCACGGCTCGACGGAATACGACACGTCGGTTCCCGAATACAAGAACGAAAAGGCGAGCGCCGACCAGCTCGTCGTGGAAGGAACGTTCGAAAAGGGAAAATACACGTCGGATTACATCCCCAGAAACATCTGGATTGACCACTGCACTTTCTCCGACGGAACATGCCGCGACCTTTCGAGGAATTTCAACCACGACGGTGCCCTCGACGTGAAAGCTGTCCACAACATGACAATCTCGTTCTGCGAATTCCACAACCACGACAAGGTGACGCTCATCGCACCGAGCGACAAATTCACGAACCCGACGGACAGGCAGATAACGATACACCACAATTATTACCACGACGCGACGCAGCGGATGCCGAGAACGCGCGGCTGCGAAGTCCATCTCTACAACAACGTCTACGATAAAATCGGAAACCCGGAAAACAGCGGCTATTCGCTCAGCCCGGGAATCGGGGCGCAGTTCATAGTCGAGAACAACGTTTTCGGGCAGCACGCCGGAAAGATGATTCTCAGATGCGCCGACAAATCGAAGCCGGGCGACGCGACGTTCTACAAGCTTTTCGCGAGCGGGAACATTCCCGAACTAAGCGAGAAGAACGCCGAGGATTTCGCGCGCCATTCCGTCAGCGAAAAACCGTTCGCTGTTCCGTACAAATACAACCTTGAGGATGCGAAATCGGGCGAGCGGACGACGCTCTCGAACGCCGGAAGCATCCTCGAAATAACAGTCGAATAAAGGCACATCCCGCAGAAGATTCATGGGGCCGAAAAGTATTGTCATGCTGAACTCGTTTCAGCATCTGCAGTATATCTAGCACCCAGATTCTGAAACAAATTCGGAACGGCACTAGTCAAGAAACGTATTGGGACAGCCCCTTATTATTTTCTGACGGGAAGCGGATTATTCCATCGGGGCGATGAAGCGGCCGAAACCGTACAGCGTCCTCTTCCAATACGGCTCGGAAAGCCCGCTCACGACGACACCCGTGCGCGGGCCTGCCGAAGCCGCATTGAGGAAAATCTCGCCTTTGCGGAATTCGTTGTCAATCTGGTTGTTCCCGAGATAGATTCCGACGTGCGAAATCCGGCTGTCAGACGGCGCCTTGAAGAAAACGAGGTCGCCGGGAACGGCATCCTTCTGCGGAATTCGCGTGCATTTGTCGAAAATCATCTGCGCGTTGCCCGACATGTCCGTGCCGATTCCCTGCTTCGCGGAATACGAGACAAGCCCCGAGCAGTCGATTCCAGGGCGCGGCGTTTTCCCGCCGTAAACGTATTTCGTACCCAAAAGCCCCATCGCACAATCGATGAATTTCCGGCGCTTTTCCGCGGCATTGTCCAACCGACGCTCAGCCTTCTCCACGGTGTCGCCCTGCGCGACGGAATTGTCTTCCTTTTTCGTGACGGAAACGGGCGCGGGGGCGGCAGCCTCACTTTTCGATTCATTCCGCTCTTCCTTTGTCACTTTTGTTTCCTTTTTCTGCTCGGATTTTGAGCCACCCTTCCGGGATTTCATCTCGTCAAGGAGCTCCTGCTTTCTTGATCGGGCGGCATTCTTGTTCGATTCGAGGGATTTGGAGACGGATGATTTTGACGAGCCGGCTTCATCGACAGTCGTCCTGTTTTTCGCCTCCAAAGCCGCGCGGTTCACGAGGACGCGGCCGATAAGTTCAAGCCGATGCTCCTTTATCTCGTTGAGATTCTTTGACACGCCGGACATCAAATCTTTCTTGCTCGGTTCCGCCGAAAGCACAAACAATTCCCCGTCTTTCGGCGCACTCAGCCTCATTATGTCGTCCCCGTCCGTATCGGAAAACGACGGAGCGCACGCAACAATCAGCGCAAAAAAAGCAACCACGATTTTTGATTTCATTTCACCTTTCCTCCATAAGAAATGATACGCGATTTCCTTTCCAACATCAAACCGGTAAATATCGTATACTCGACACCATGAGAAATATTCGAATAACTCCGGAAGACAACCTTTCTTCCGCAATCGCATTCCTCGAATCGGAGAAAATCGCCCCGGAAGAGGAAATCGTCATCACGCTCGCCGACGGAACACACAAGGGCGCGCTAATGGACAGGATTTTCTACAATCTTCCCAACCCGCTGACAATCGCCTCGGAATCGGGCGACGCAAAAAAATGCGCGCTTTCCGGGGAAAACTGCGAGGCGTTCCACAAGGACACGGAAAACCGCGCGGTAATCACGTTCGGGATGGAATGCACGCGCGTGACGCTCAGGAACTTCACGATAGAGAACACGCACGTCAAGACGAACGACGACGCCTCGCTCGGAAACCAGGCAGAGGCAATCTGCTTCCACTGCGACAAGGGATTCCTTTTCTGCGAGGGGATGGAATTCAAAAGCAGGCAGGACACGATACACGTGCGCGGGTTCTCCCATTTCAAGAACTGCTTCGTCTGCGGCGACGTCGATTTCATCTGGGGATACTGCGACACCGCGCTTTTCGACGGCTGCACGCTCCACACGATTCGCGACAACCGCGGCGACGGACGTCCGGCATACGTCCTGCAGAGCCGCGCGAAAAATTCCCGCCCGGGATTTGTCTTCATCAACTGCGATTTCACCGCGGAGGACAGGGGCGAGGGCGCAAAGATTTTCATCGGGCGCTCGCAGGGAACGGGAAAGAAGGATTCCGTTGACAGATGGGATTCAATCGCGCTGATAAAATGCAGGATTTCCGAAAAATACGACAGCGCTCTGTGGACGGACGAAGGAGGAACGCGCGCCGTCTATCCGGAAAAAGGAAGCGCGCTGACCGGCTGGCGTGAGTTCGGAACCGTCGTCGTCCAAAGCGACGGAACGGAAATTCCCTACGACGCGAAAAAGCAGGAGCGGCACGGCTACGCGATGACGGAAAACGACCTCTCGATTCTCCAGCGGGAAATCGAGAAGACGAAAATCAGGTAGCGGAAACCGTGCGGGCGGTATAAGTGAAATGACAATGTTCCTTTTTTGCTGTTCCGCCCGCGCGGCTCTTCATCACCATAAAAAACGCGCCCATCGGCGGCGATGAAAATCACTCGCCCGGCTGAAGAAACGACATGACGAAATCGCGCGACAATCTTTTGCTGACAGTCTGGCGCGTCAGGAGAGTTTCCTTCGCGCAGACAAGCCCGTACCTGATGCAGTTCCGCACCGGCTCGCGCTCAAGGAAGCCCATGAGAAATCCGGATGCGAACGCGTCGCCCGCACCGATTGTATCGACGACTTCGACGGGCGAGTACGGCGGCTCGATATACGTGTCCGCACCGACTGCGACGAGCACTCCCCTTCCGCCGAACGTCACGATGAAATCGCCGAACCCGAGCGCGCGGAATTTTTCGACCGTGGAAATATCCATCACGGGTTCCTCGCCGAGAATCGCGGCAGCCTCAAATTCGTTGCAGGCAAACAAATCAATCGATTTTGCGTACGGAAGCGATTTTCCGGCAATGTCCGGCGACGTCGCGTTCTGGAAAACGAACAGTTCAGGATGAGATGATTTGTACGCGTAGATTTTCCCGAGCGTTTCCTCGGAAAGATTCGAGTCGAGCGCGAGGCTTCCGATATGCTCCGATTCGATGAACGACACGGCGTCATCGCCAAAATCGATGTTCGACAGGATTTTTGTCGAATAAATGCAGGACGCGCGGCTTCCGACGCTCGACATTACCGAAAAAAGGGATGTCGACTGCCCCGGAATCGTTTTGAGCAGCTTCGTGTTGATTCCTTCCGCGTTCATGCCATGGCGCAGATAGTCGCCGAATATGTCGTCGCCGACCGCCGAATAAATGTACGAATCAAGCCCGAGATGGTTCAGGTTCATAGCCATTCCGCGCCCGACCCCTCCGGGAACGAGGTCTATCGTGCCGTCCCTGTACGCCTCGCTCGTGTCTTCCTCAAGGCTGTACGCCTTTATGTCAACCGACACGTTTCCTATGCTGAGGATTTTCTGTCTTTTCATTTCGTTCATCTTTCAAATTTAGATTGCAACAAAAGGAAGTGTCAACTCGGTTGCATTCATTTTCCGTTCTAAGTTCGGCTTGGTTGGAGCAACCGTTCGCCGGTTCGCGCGGCGAACCTTCCATGCCCGGCGGGGCGGGTGCATTCATTTTCCGTTCTAAGTTCGGTTCGGTTGGAGCAACCGTTCGCCGGTTCGCGCGGCGAACCTTCCATGCCCGGCGGGGCGGTTGCGTTCGTATCCCCGTTCTAAGCTCGGCTTGGTTGGAGCAACCGTTCGCCGGTTCGCGGGGCGAACCTTCCATGCGGGTGCATTCTTTTTCCGTTCTAAGCTCGGCTTGGTCGGAGCAACCGTGCGCCGGTTCGCGGGACGAACCTTCCATGCGGGTGCATTCTTTTCCGTTCTAAGCTCGGCTTGGTCGGAGCAACCGTGCGCCGGTTCGCGCGGCGAACCTTCCATTTTCCCCCTTCCACTTTCCCCTTTCCACTCTCCACTCTCCCCTTTCCACTCTCCACTCTCCACTTTCCACTTTCCACTCTCCACTTTCCACTTTCCACTCTCCCCTTTCCACTTTCCACTTTCCACTCTCCCCTTTCCACTTTCCCCTTTCCCCTTTCCGCTTTCCACTCTCCTCTTTCCCCTTTCCTCTCTCCCCCTCCGTCGATTTTTCCTTTGCGTTTCAATACAATAGACGAATTATGAAAGCATCCAAATTTTACATTTCGACGCTCCGGGAAGCTCCCTCGGAAGCTGTCATCGCGAGCCACAAGCTCATGCTCCGCGCTGGAATCACGCGCAAACTTGGAAACGGACTGTACACATACCTTCCGCTCGGAGTCCGCTCGCTCAGGAAACTTGAGGAAATAATCCGCGAGGAATGGAACGAAACGGCGGGCGCGCTCGAATTCAAGCCGACGGTAATCGTTCCGGGAGAAATATGGAAGGAATCGGGAAGATGGGAAACAATGGGACCGCAGATGCTCAAGGCGAGGAACCGCGGCGAGCAGGATATGGTCGTCTCCCCGACTGCGGAGGAAGCGTACACGGCGATTGTCCGCGACGGCCTTGATTCATACAAGCAGCTTCCCGTCAATTTCTACCAGATAAACACGAAATACCGCGACGAAATCCGCCCCCGCTACGGCGTCATGCGCGGACGCGAATTCATCATGGCGGACGGATACACGATGAACGCAGACGACGAGTCGCTCGACGAATCGTACAAGGCGTATGAGAAGGCGTATTTCCGCATCTTCAAGCGGCTCGGGCTCAAGATTATCCCGGTACGCGCGGATTCGGGCGCGATGGGCGGAAGCGGCTCAGAGGAATTCATGGTCGAGTCCCCGATTGGCGACGACACGCTCATCATCTGCCCGAACGAGTCCTGCGGATACGCGGCGAACGTCGAGAAAGCAGCCTGCCGTGACGACGAGTCGCTCGACAAGAACGGGAAGAAGCACGAGAAAACAGACGCGGCAATTGAGGAAGTCGAGACGCCGAACGTTTTCTCAATCGAGGATATGGAAAAGTTCTTCGACGAATCCCCGAAAATGTTCATCAAGGCGCTCGTCTACCGCGTCATAAATTCGGCGCTCGACCTTTCGTCATGCCCGCACGCGAAGGACTGGAAACGCGTCAAGGAAAGTTCGGGCGACTACTACCCGCTTTCATACGCGTGCGTCCTCATCCGCGCCGATTTGGACGTGAACGAGGCGAAACTTGCATCCGCGCTCAAGGCTTCGGAAGTCGTGCTTGCCGATGACGAGGAAATCCGCCAGATTGCAGGCGCGGGACACGGTTTTGTCGGTCCTGTCACGGCAAAGGCTCCGCTCGTCGTCGATTCTTCCGTCGTAAAGGCGAACGATGACGGGACGATGACGGCGATGATGCACGACGCAATCGCCGGAAGCGGAAAGGACGGATTCCATATCCGCCACGTCGAGCCGCTCCGCGACTTCACGCCGTTCCTCTGCGCAGACGTGCGCACCGTAAAGGAAGGCGACAAATGCCCGATTTGCGGCGGTACGTTCTATTCGACGAAGGGAAACGAGCTCGGTCATATCTTCAAGCTCGGGCACAAATACACGAAGTCGATGAAAGTCACCTTCCTCGACAAGAACGGGAAGGCTGCCGAGCCGACGATGGGATGCTACGGAATCGGCGTCGACCGCACGCTCGCCTCGATAATCGAGAACAACAACGACGAGAAGGGAATCATCTGGCCGATGACCGTCGCTCCGTTCCAGGTTTGCGTCGTTCCGATAAAGTACGACGGAAAGATGAAGGAAGTCGCCGACAAAATTTACGAGACGCTCAAATCGGACGGAATCGAGGTGTTCCTCGACGACAGGAACGAGCGCCCCGGCGTCAAATTCGCGGACATGGAGCTTATCGGAATCCCGCTGCGCATAACGGTGGGCGAGAAAAACCTCCCGAACGTCGAATTCAAGCCGCGCGCGCAGGCAGAAGCCGAGCTTGTTCCGGCGGATGAGGCGGCAGCAAAAGCCGCTGCGTTCGTGAAGGCGGAACTCGCGCGCCTCAACGCGTAAACCGAAAAAGGGGCTGCCCGAACCGCGCCGCCATGCCGAGACTGTTTCGGAATGGCAACAAAACTGTTCGGAAATCTCACTTTCAGAGCAGGTCTAATATGCAGGACCAGCGGGCAGCCCTCCGCGCAATTTGCAAGGAAGGAAAATGAATTTACTGAAGAGAACATTTGCGGCGGCAATCCCGCTTCTCGCGTTCCACGCATTCGCCATTCCGGGCGTGAAAGCGGCGGTTCCCGACCAAAGCGGGCAGTTCGTCTACTACAAGGACAGCACGTTCACGCGCGATTCGTACATCGGCATAATCTTCTATGACGACACGACGTACGGGTTGCGCTATTATGCCCCGTCGACGGATTCCCAGCCGGAAATCGACATGCAGGATTTCATCACGATAGACGGAAACGAGGAGCGCGACGCAATCGAGCTGACCGGAGAGAGATTCGAGCCGTTCCCGCAGACGCAGGAGGAGACGGACGTCGCGAACTATCTCCACGATTTCGTCTACGAACTGTTCCCGAGGCGGAAAAACGCCGGCGACGTTGCGGAAAAACGCTCCGTTTCCGACACCTACGAGCAGTTCGGCGGCAGGGTCTCGCTCGAATTCGACCCCGTAATCCCGATTCTCAACCTTTCGCGCATCACGACGTCCGACGGAAAAATCGCGCTCGAAGCCGTTACCGGTGGAAGGCTCTCGTCATCAACCGACACGAGTTTCTCTTCGTTCAAAGGGTTCCCCAAGGACGTTCCCGCCGGAAAAAAAGAGAAAATCAAGAAGGGAAAGAAAAACGACATCCTCGTGGAGAACGACGGCCTGAAAAGCCTTTCCGTATCGCTCGACACATCATGGGAACAGAAATCGCCCGCGACGTGGATGCTCGGCGACTACGCGGCGCAGTCAGTCGTCGCGCTCATGCTTCCGGCCGAAAAGAAAGGCGCATTCATACGCTCGCTCATCCTCGGGCGCGACCACACGTACCCGAACTGGACGAAAATGCGGATTTCGGAAAGCGGTGGCTCGACAAAAATCGAGCAGGTATTCCTCTTCCCCGAATCAGCGTCCGTAAAGCGCGACTTCAAGAAAATCGTCCCGCTCGGAAACGACGCGACAGGAATTTTCGCGCTCACCGTCAACGAGAACGCCTACAAGAACAACAAAAAATATTTCGACAAAATCATCTCGTCATACGACGTGAAATGAGCAAGATGCCATTCCGAATTCATTTCGGCATCTCTCAACAGACCTGTTCGGAAAATTCAGTCTCAGAACAGGTTTACTGATATCTGGAATGGCACAAAGGTACTGAAATCGGAAACGAGCCTAAAAGCGAAAAAGCAGCCGGGGAATTTTTCCTCAGGCTGCTTTTTGTTTGGCTTTCCCAAAACGGGCGAATCACTTGAAATCGGAGCGCGAAAGCGGCGAGCCGATCCACACGCCGTCGCCGAGCGTTTCCTTTTTGTGCCCGTCTATAAGAATCTGCACGCTTTTTACGGTCGCGAATTCCGTCGAGGTGAAAACGACCTGCTGAAGCTGCGCAAGGTATCCTTCCGCGCCGAGCCTGTTGCTCTCGAATTCCGGGCTGAAGTTGAGGAACGCGACGCCGTCTTTTACGAGCGCCGTAATGAGGCGCGTGCCGTTCGGAATGAGCGACATGCACCCGTCGTCCAATTCCCGCGAGTCGGGGCCCTGCAGAATCAGCTTTATGTTGTTCGTGAGCGGCGCGTCCGCCTTGACGATGCGCCTCGTGCATTGGCGGCGGGTAATCCTTCCGTCGGCATCAACGGAAACGAACCAGAGCTTCGCGTTCATCATCTGCACGTCCGCGAGCGAACGGACGGGCTTCTCCTCAAAAACGGAATTGTCCACGGGAAGGCTTTTCGGGATGAATTCCTCCTCCACGGGATACACGGCGGGCGGCTCAACTTCTGCGGCAGGCTGCTCCTCGGTCGGAATTTCATAATCGATTCCGGCGGCACCCACGTCATCGCCGGGCTGCTGAACGTCGGCGGGCGGCTCCTCGGCAAGCGATTCCGTCGGACGGCTCCACACGGATTCCTCCATCGGAATCGTCTCGGAAATATCGTCGCCGCGGGGAACGTTCCTTCCGGAAATCTTGTCTATGTTGATGACAGTCTCTTTTTCCCCGAGGTCCGTTTTCTGCTTTTCCTTTTTGCTGACGTGATTTTCTATAAAAACGGGTGTCGAGCCGAAAATCCGCTCAAAAAAACGCGTGTCTTTCAGATTTGTCTTGATGTCGTCCAGCTTCACGAGAAAGACGATGGAAACCACGACGAAACAGAACAGCCATATTATTATGAAAAGTCCCTTGCTTTTGAAAAAATCCCTGAGGGACTCCTTTTCGTCATCTGCTTCATCCACGACGGCCTGTTCGTTCAATTCGCTCATGGTTTGTAAGTATATTCGACGGAAACCCAAAAGTAAACGACGAGCAAATGGCGGATTTATGACAGCCGCAAGAAAATCGGCGGCGAAACGCGGGAAAGTGCGGAATCTTGGAAAATCACAGCACGGGGATTCATTGCGAACTGTCCTCGTAACGGCTAGAATACGGAAATCAATTCTCCTGGAGATTTTTATGGAACAGCAGACAAAAAAATTCGACTTGATAACGTTCGGCGAGACCATGCTCCGCCTTTCACCGCCGTCAAACGGACGCATATTCCGCAGCGACATCTTCGAAAAGCACGCAGGAGGCGCGGAGCTGAACGTGGCGTCAGGCGTGTCGTTGCTCGGGCTCCGCTCCGGAATAATCACGCGGCTTCCGAGAAACGAGCTCGGGACGTTCGTAAAGAACCGCATTCGCTTTTCGTCTGTCTCGGACGATTTCATCATATACGATGATTCACCGGACGCGCGGCTCGGAATCTACTATTACGAGAACGGCGCATACCCCAGAAAACCGACCGTCGTCTACGACCGCCGCCATTCATCCATAACGAAAATCACGCTCGACGAAATACCCGAGGACATCTACGGAAAAACGCGGATGTTCTACACGTCAGGCATAACGCTCGCCCTCAGCGAAAACACGCGCGTTCTTGCAATCGAACTTATAAAGCGGTTCAAGGAAGCGGGCGCGGAAATCGCGTTCGACGTCAACTACCGCGCGAACCTTTGGGACGAGGAAACCGCGCGCACGACGATAAAGCAGATTCTGCCGTTCATCGACGTGCTTTTCATATCGGAGGAAAGCTGCCGCCGGATGTTCCAGAAAACGGGCACGCTTGAAGAAATGCACCGCGAATTCTGCCGCGACTTCCCGAATATCCGCTTCATCGCCTCGAGCGAGCGCGAGGTCATCAGCCCGAAAATCCATTCGTTCACGTCGCTCATCTATTCGAAGGCGGAGGACACGTTCTATACGGAAGAGCCGTACAAGGATATCGACGTCGTCGACAGAATCGGAAGCGGCGACGCGTACTGCTCGGGCGTCCTTTTCGGTCTGCTCAAATACGGCGACCCGAAAAAGGCGATGGAGTTCGGAAACGCCACCTGCGCGACGAAAAACACGATTGCGGGCGACCTTCCCCTCTCCGACTTCAACGAGATATCATCGATAATAAAAGGCCATCAGACAAAGGGAAAGCAATCCGAAATGAACCGCTAGCGGAATGCGAAAACGCGGGGCGCGCCCAAACCGGACGCGCTTTTTTTTTCGCGAAATTTTGCAGTCGCGAAGGCAAAATATTCTATCCGACAATTCCTAGCAATTTTCTAATAAATATTTCTGTGCTATAATCTCCGACGAAAAAGAATTCCCGCGCTTATCGGAAAACGGCAGCATCAAAAGAGAATGGTTTTCGTATTCTGCTGGCATATCTCGGGAATGCCTCCATCTTCCGGGAAGCGCACACACACGGAGCAAACATGAAGATTTCTACAAGAGGAAGGTATGCGCTCAGGTTCATGATAGACCTGGCGCAGCACGACAACGGCGAATACATCGCGCTAAAAGACATCTCGCAACGGCAGGAGATTTCAGTCAAATATCTTGAGCAGATAACGGCGCTGCTCAGCAAATTCGGGCTGCTGACAAGCGTCCGCGGACCGCAGGGCGGATACAAGCTGTCCAAGAAACCGGCAGACTATAAAATCGGCGAAATCCTTCACATAACGGAAGGAAGCCTCGCCCCGGTAGCATGCCTCGACGGCCCGGAAAATTTCTGTCCAAAAAAGGACATCTGCCAGACGCTTCCGATGTGGAAGAAGCTCAACGACACAATCGCCAATTTCATGTCAGGGATAACGCTTGAAGACCTCGTGACGGGAAAACTCAACGAACTATAGGAACGACAGCCTGCCCGGAAAATACTGCTCCGCGCAGGCTGTTATTCAATGCGCAGTTTTCGCATATGATGGCGGGCGAAAATCAATAAACATGTTCAGAAACTGAAGTTTGCGAACATGTTTTATAAAAAAAAGCACGGCCGGAACGGAACGGTTTCAATCAGCCGTTTTTCCGGACGCACCAAAATAAAAAATCGGAGGAAAAAATGGCAAAAATCGCATCCAAAATCACGGACTTGATTGGGCACACACCGCTCATCGAGCTCGGGAACATCGAGAAGAAATTCCTTCTCAAGGCTCGGCTCATCGCAAAACTCGAATATTTCAATCCGGCGGGAAGCGTGAAGGACAGAATCGCGAAGGCGATGATTGACGACGCGCTCAAATCCGGCGCGCTGACGAAGGATTCCGTCATCATCGAGCCGACTTCCGGAAACACAGGAATCGGGCTTGCAGCGGTCGCGGCAAGCTACGGGCTAAAGGTAATCCTGACGATGCCGGAGACGATGTCCGCCGAGCGGCGGAACCTCCTCAAGGCGTACGGAGCGCAAATCGTCCTCACCGAAGGCGCGAAGGGAATGAAGGGCGCAATCGCAAAAGCGGAGGAACTCGCGAAGCACACGCCGAACAGCTTCATTCCGGGTCAGTTCGAAAACCCCGTGAACCCGCAGTGCCACAGCGAATCGACGGGGCCTGAAATCTGGGAAGACACGGACGGAACGGTCGACGCGTTCGTTGCGGGTGTCGGAACGGGCGGAACGATAAGCGGCATCGGAAAATTCCTCAAATCGAAGAATCCGAATCTGAAAGTTTTCGCGATAGAGCCTGCGACGTCGGCAGTCCTCTCAAAAGGAACGCCCGGCCCACACAAAATCCAGGGAATCGGCGCGGGATTCATCCCGAAAACGCTCGACACGGGCATCTACGATGAAATCATCGCCGTCGAAAACGAGGACGCAATCACGACGGGAAAAATGCTCGGCAAGACGGAAGGATTCCTCACGGGGATTTCGTCGGGCGCGGCTTTGTGGGCTGCAATCGAAGTCGCAAAACGCCCCGAATTCGAGGGAAAGACAATCGTCGTCCTTCTTCCCGACTCGGGCGACCGCTATCTTTCGACGCCGCTTTTCAACGACTGACAAAAAGGCTGATAGCACATAGTAAACCTGCTCGGTACGTCAAAAAATAAGTCGGCCTTGTTTACCGGCAGGGGCTTTTCAAAACAGCGCAAAAAACGCTCCCGAAGCGGTACCGCAACCATCGGGAGCGTTTTTCGTTCACTGCAGAAAAATCACTTGAGCTTCCGGCATTCGTAAAGGACGATTGACGCTGCCTGCGCGACGTTGAGACTTTCAATCGGGCGCTTCTCCTCAAGCCCGTCGGAAAACGGAATGAGGATGAGATAGTCGCAGTTCGCGCGGACTTCGTCGGAAATACCGTGCTCTTCATTCCCGAGGACGATGAGCGCGGGTTTCTTCTCGCACAAGCCCGGAATTTTATCGACGGTGGTCTTCGCGCGGACATCAGTGCCGAACCGGACCATCTTTCCTTTCATCGCGCCAAGAAGCTTCGATATGGAGCGAATCGAATAAACGTTCACGTATTCCATGCCGCCCTGGGCGACGCGATAGGAACTTGTCGTGACGGAACTTTGCGCCTCGTCAAGCGGGATGACGACATTCTTGAAGCCGAAAAAAGCCGCACTCCTGACAATCGCGCCGAGATTGTTCGCGTTGCCGACCCTGTCGAGCAGAAGCGCGGACTCGTTCCGGGAAATCCATTCCTCGGCAATTCCCGTCGTGAGATGGGGGATTTCCGGCTGCTCAATCATGGCGACGACGCCCTGATGATGGACGGTTCCGCTCAGCTTCTCAAGCTCGGCGTCCTCGACCTTATTGTATGGAATTCTCTTTGATGCAAGAAAGCGGAACAAATCCGCGAACGGCATTGTCCTCTCGTCATTGTAATAAAAACGCCGTATCGACTCCGGATGAATTTTTGCGAGAGCCTTTACCGCCTCAAAACCGCAGACGGCAAGTTCGTTTGTGTGTTTGTTTTTCATTCCAAAACTATACAAAAGAAAAAAACAAAAAAAAAGTGTCCGAAAACACATGCTTTCGGACACTCCCAATCAAAATTATGTCAGTCGAACGACATTATTTGATGAAGCGGTTCTCTTTTGCAAGAGCGATACCGTTCTTTTCCCAATCAGCACCACCGAGCTTGTTGAAATCCTCAAGGAATTTAGCCCAGTTCTCTTTTGTAAGCTCGCGCTTTCCGGTGAAGAACTCGACGACACCCTGCTGATAGAAGCGCTCAAGGTCTGCGCCCGGCTGGGGCATCTTGTCCTGTCCGATGCAAGCCGTCCACGGCTTTGACTGCATCGTGCGGAGAACCTCAAGACCCTTCATCTCTTTCTTGGAAACTTCAGTGATGTAGTTCGGGTAGCGTGAAGCAAGCTCGATATCCGAATTGTAGTAAACCATGTTGCGGAGCTGCGTGAGCGGCTGGGCAGCAGAGCTCGTGTAAGCGAGGTTCGGGTCGGGGAGATTGTCGGCGGTCGGAACACCCTGAGCGTTCTTCGTGTAGTTCACGCCCTCGACACCCCATCCGAGGAGATAGTAGCCTTCGTCTGAAGACATCCACTCAAGGAGCTTCGCGATAGCGGCTTTCTTTCCTTCAGAAGCAGCCTTCTGAGAAACAGCGTAAATGCGGTATGACTGTGAGTACGTTCCGACAGAAGACTTTCCTGACGGTCCAACCGGCGGATTTACGATAATCCACTCGCCCTCGGGGAAGTTCTTGTCGAACGGAGCGTAGTTTGACTTTGAAGAGTAAGCGGCGTTCTGCTCGCGCATGATTCCGAAGCGGCCCTGCTTCCAAGCAGCGCGGAAATCATCCTTCTTGTAAGCCAACCAGTTCGGGTCGATGACTTTCTCGTCGATAATCTTCTTGAAGAATTCCATCGCGTCGTAGTACTCGGGCTTGTTGATGTTGAGTCCGGCAGTCTCGACAGAAGAGAGGTTCCATGTTCCGGCCACGCCAAAAGCACCGAAAATAGGATCGAAGCGTCTTCCGAGACCTTCGTTCGTAGCAGAAACCTCAAGATATCCGCCGATTCCGTACGTATCATCCTTTCCGTTTCCATCAGGATCCTTGTAGGTGAATGCCTTCATGACTTCAAGGAATTCGTCTGTCGTTTTCGGAACAGAAAGGCCGAGCTTGTCGAGCCAGTCCTTGCGGATAAGAACGCCCTCGTTGCGGACGATTGAACCGGGCTGAGCCAAACCGTATGAATGGGTGACAGTCTTGCCCTTCTCCTGAACGGTGAAAGACGTGAACGCCTTTGCGCTTGCATCATAAAGCTTTGAAGTGCGGCCGGGCATCATATCGTACATATCATCGACGTTCGCCAAAAGCTGGTTCTCGACAAGCCTCGGAAGAACCTTGTTTGAAACCATGAAGATATCCGGAAGGGCATTAGCAGCACCTGCCGCGTTGATTTTCTGATCCTGGTCGTTCTCTGATGACGGAAGCGCCGACATATTGAGATTGATGTTCAGCTTTTCCTTGATGATTCCGTATCCAACCCAGTCAGCGGGCGGCGGACCAGCTTCCGTAACAGCCGCACCATACCAAAGTTCGATATCGACTGGTTTATCACTCGCTTTTGCCTCTCCGCCGTTTTTTGAACAAGAGAAGTCGAGCGATGCGATAGAAAGAACCATAGCCGCAAGAGCCATGTTTTTAACCATGTTTCTCATCATTTCCTCCTAATGAAAACATTTTTTTATAAAAATATCACTGTGCAACCCATGCACAGTGATATTGATGAATCAACCCTTAACGGAACCGAGCATTGTTCCCTTGGTGAAGTATTTCTGAATGAACGGATACGCAAGCATCATCGGAATCGCGGACATGAAGACTGAAGCAGCCTTGATTGCCTGAACGGAAGCATCGCCGAACGCGTTCGAATCGAGGTTCTCGCCCATTGCGCTTCCAAGAAGGATGTTGCGGAGCAAAATCGGCATCGGCTGCAGCGCTGACTCGTTGATGTAGAGGAGCGGGTGCATGAAGTCGTTCCAGAAACCGACCGCATAGTACAAACCGATTGTCATGATAATCGGCTTTGAAAGCGGAAGGATAATCGAAACGAGGACATACCATTCGGCAGCACCGTCGATGCGGGCAGATTCCTTGAGCGATTCAGGGATTCCCTCGAAGAATCCGCGCATAATCAAGCAGTTGTACGTACCGATCGCGCCGGGGATGAAAACCGATGCGAGGTGGTTCGTAAGATGAAGGTCTGTGACGACCAAGTATGTCGGGATGACACCGATGTTGAACAAGTACGGAATCAGAACGAAGTAGTTCAGGATTTTGCGGCCGGGAAGGTCGTGCACTGACATACAATATGACATCGGGATAGTCAAAGCCAAAGCCGTAACGACACCGAACGACATGATTTTCAGCGAGTTCCAGAACGCAAGGATGAAACCGTTATTTCCAAGGAGCGCCTTGTACGCCGAGGCATCCCAAACGAACGCCGACTTGTCGAAGTCGTACGGACGAAGGATGAATTTGTCGAATGTCGTGCCGCGGAAACCGTTCGGCGTGATTGACTGTGTTATAGTAGCAATCATCGGAATCGCAATGATAAGACCGATGAAAATAAGGAAGGCATTCACGCCGATGTAAAAGGCGCGGTCGCCGTTCGTCAGTTTGACTGTCTTTGGTTTTGCCATTTTTTTCTCCTCGTAAAAATATGATTACAAAAGTGAAGACTCCGTAAGTCTCTTGACAATCTTGTTGGAAACCATGACGAGGAGCATTCCGATTGCACCCTTGAAGATACCAACGGCAGTCGCCAAAGCAAACTTGAACTCAAGAAGACCCTGACGGTACACCCAAGTATCAATAATATCAGCGACAGAATAGACAGGAACCGAATACAGCATGAACATCTGGTTGAATCCGGCATCAAGAATCGTTCCGAGCTTGAGGAGGACGACCGTGACGATAACCGGCTTGATTGACGGCAGCGTGATGTACCATACGCGCTGCACGGCAGAAGCACCCTCGACCATCGCCGCCTCGAAAAGCGAGGGGTCGATTCCCATAAGCGCCGCGATAAAGATGATTGCCGCCCATCCCATTTCCTTCCACGCATCGGAAATGATGACGATTACAGGGAACGTATGGACGTTGGTAAGGAAGTCAACCGTCTGACCGCCGAAAAACTTGATTACGTCATTCACAAGACCGTCGCCGGGAGCGAGGAGAATGAGCAAGATACCGTACATGATAACCCACGAAAGGAAGTGCGGAAGATACGCGAGCGTCTGGACAACGCGTCGGAGAACATCATGCGTACATTCGTACAAAGCCACCGAAAGGATAATCGAAAGCGGAACGGAAACACAAAGCTTAGCTATGCTGTACAGAATAGTGTTCCTGAGAAGCTCCCCGAAATAAAAGGATTGGACAAACGACACGAAGTTGTCAAAGCCGACCCACACGCTTCCCCAAACGCCCTGTTTCGGGAAGAATTCCTTAAAAGCAATCTGTCCATTGATAATCGGACCATACTTCAAGACAGCATAGTACACGACCGGTATAATGAGCAGCGCATAGACAGAAAAATGTCTTTTTACGTCCTTCCAAAGGTCCTTTTTCGGAGCCTGGATGACTATTGTCTCTTTTGCGTTCATATCAAACCTCAGAATTTTTCTTAATAGTAGCGGGAACCAACGAAAATTTCCTTATATCTTATTGTACAAAAACGAACTTGTAAATTAATTCTTCGTGCGGATTTTCCCCGGCGGAATGCCATAAATTTTCTTGAAGACGCGGCAGAAATACGCCTGATCCTGGAACCCCGAATTCTCCGCGATTTCATAAATCGTGTCGTTCGTCTCAAGGAGCATCTTCGTGGCGATGTAAATCCGGTAGCGGTTGAGATATTCCCAAAGGCTCAGCCCGATTTCCTTGTGGAAAATCCTCGTAAGGTAATCTTCGGAAACGTGGACGGTGTCGGCAAGCTTCCAGCGGACAATCTGCTGCGACGCATTTTTGTTAAGGTAGAGAATCGCCTTCTTCACGAGCGCGCCCGTATGCGGCGGAAGGATTTCCTCGCCGGAGAGAATGTTGTGGATTCTCTCGTTGAACTGCTCCGATTCGGCGGCCCCGCGGTTGCAGAGGATAATCCGAGGATGCGAGCAGAGCGACTCGACGTACTGCTCCGAGACAACCTCGTCAGGAAGCACGATTATCGGAACGAGAACCGTCTTGTGGTTTTTCCGGATGCGCACGATGTCCTTCTCTTCGATATGCTCGAAAACGATGAGCGACGGCGTGATTTCGTTGAGGATGTCGTCGAATTCGTCCATCGAGGAAATCGAGACGGAATTCGAGTCGGTCGCCCACGTCCCGTAGCGCGCGTGCACGCAGCCGACGAAGAGGACGGCCGACGCCTTCTGCGCCTTGACTTCCTGCTCGAGCATTTCCATAAAGCTGTGCCCGATGAGCTTCTGGCTGAAGCAGATTACCGGCACGCGGAAAAGGCGCTCGTTCCGCCTGAGGCTGTACACCTTGACGATTTCGTCGATTGTAGACTCGTCGGGATTCCAGCAGAACGCAATCGAATCGGCGTTCATCCCGCTCTCCTCGAATTCCTTCATCGAGAACGGCTTTGCCCGGTGCCCGAAAATCTCGATTTCAGAACCGGAAAGCGAGAAAAGCGTAATCTCGCTCTCGTGGAATTTCATCGGGGGCATCCCGGAAAGGTTCGGCCACGGAATTATTATCTCCGACGTCTTGTCCGACTTCACGATTTCGCCGTACTGCAGGAGGATTATCTTCTCGGCGAGGAGGACGTCCGTCTTCTGCCAGTCGACTTTCGACGAGTCGAACGAGATGTGGAAGCCGTCGATATCGAACGACACGACGGGATTCTTTCCGTTCGACTCGAAAATCGTATCGACAGCCCGTTTGAGCCTGTCCACATCGCCGAACAGCATCGGAACTTCCGTGTCGAGCGACGCCGAAATGTTGACGGGAAGAATCTGCCGCACGTTGAAAAGCTTTTTGTCCATCGGCAGCTCGTCAACCTGCGTGCGCGTCAAATCGACGAGCGTCTCGGTCTTCTCAAGCTGCGCCTCAATCTGCGACTTGAGGAAAAGAAGCTGCTCGCTCAGGATTTCCGCATCGACAAGCCCGTCGTTCACGTTCGTCTCCATCTGCGTGACTTTCGACGAGAGGACTTTCAGCGGGTCGCACAGCTCGCTTCCGACGCTCGCGAAGAATTCGGTCTTCTCGAATTCCGCCTGCTCCGCGACCATCTTCGCCGCCTCAATCTCCTCGAAAAGGAATATGCTCTGGAGCGCGTTGCTGACGGAGGAACGCAAATCCTCGTAGACGATTCCGTCGCATCCCGAATAATTCGCGACGATGTACCCGTACGAGCGGTTCTCCATAAAAAGCGGCTGGACGACAAAAACGCCGCGCGCCGTGTCCGCCGCATATTCCTCGGGAAGAAGACGATCGCCGTCAAAAGGAATCGGGTCGGTGCGGATGCCGTCGTCAATTTCGGAATCGACGATGTTGAATCCGCCGAAATACTGCGAGTCGCCGCCGTCCGTATGGAGGACGATGGAAAGCGTCTTTATGCCGATTTTCGGAAGATGCGCCTTGAGGACGCGCACGAGGTCTTTCCTGATGTGGACGGAAAGCAGGTCGCTTTTGAGCGCGCTCAGAACGGTGCTGACCTGGTTCGTGTACGAGCGCCTGTTTGCGTAGACGCGCCCCTGAATCTGCGGGACAAGGACGTACAGCGTCCTCAGAATCTTGTCGATGTACTCCTCGGAAAGGCTGTTCGAATTGCGTATCGCGGCAATCGCCGTAAAGATGTCGGAAAGCTCGCCGTCACGGACGAAGCATTCCTCGATGAGTTTTCCCGCATGCGAGAAGAACTCGCTCTTCGAGTTGGAGAACAGCGCCTCGAGCATCGGCTCAATCTTGTCCCGCGCGAAATCGGAATCGACGCCGCGCCTCATGACACGGCAGAATTCCTCCTTTATTTGCTGGCGCGTCTTCATCTTTCCTTTCGAGTCGGACGGGGCGATGAGCGACTTGAAATTGTTGCACCCGCAGCTCTCGCGTATGACGGGATACGCCGTCATGAATTCGTCGGAAACATCCTGCTCCCCGTCGAGGATTTTCCGAATCATGCGGAACGCCTCGATTCCGAGCTCCGACTGCGGCATGTGGACGGTCGAGAAACGCGGGTTGTACGCGCGGCCTTCTATCGTATCGTTGAATCCGCCGACGATGAAATCCTTGGGAACCCGGAAACCGCGCTTGACGAAATAATCGACGACCTGCTTCGCCATCAAATCGCTGGACGCCACGAGCGCGTCGAAATCCTTCCCCGGAACAAGCCCGCGCTTCTCGTAAAGCTCGACGGCGGCGGCCTCCGCCTCATACCACGAGCAGCAGCTTGAGACGAGATTCTCGTTTTCAGGCGTCGCCAAATTGTTCTCGCGCATGGCGTCTTTGTACGCGCGGTATCTGTCCTCCGCGGAGGAATGGTTTTCCGGGCCGCGGACAAACGCGATTCGCTTCGCGCCGTGCACCTTTATGAAATGCTCGACGAGTGATTTCATTCCGCTGTACGCGTCGAATTCGACAAACGGGTTCCCGCCGATTTTATGCCCGATGGTGACGTACGGGATTCCGTCGAATTTCTTGTGGAATTCGTTCAGCTCGGAAATCGAAACGGAACCGCCGATGCTCGACGACCACGAGATGAGCCCGTCCAGATTGGTAGAATTTGCGAGCGAATATATCCGGTTCCGCAACGAGCCTGGTCCACTTCCCGCATCAAGTTTTCCGCCAGGAAACACAAAAAACGACGACTTCCTCGACTCCGAAGCTTTCGCCGCGAGGCTCAGCCACAAATTGAGCGAAGACCCCGTGTGAATTGTCGCAAGGATAAAACCAATCCTTTTGCCGACGTTGTTTTCCGAATGAGAATTTTTCATAAAAGATTCCTTTTCCTTTTCTTGAGAAACAGCAGTTTCAATTCTAATTGCATGTCGTTTTTTTTACAAGTTCTGGTAGTTTTTGTACAAATTGACTCAAACTTAAAAAACGCGGCAAATCGGAAAACAAACAAACGATGTCGGATTTGCACAAATAAAATAATTGCATTTGCATGGCATAAAATATATCATTTTTGAAAATTACATTTGGTGGTACCACTTTTTCATCGGCGG
The DNA here is from genome assembly GCF_000255555.1 of Treponema saccharophilum DSM 2985. Taxonomy (GTDB): domain Bacteria; phylum Spirochaetota; class Spirochaetia; order Treponematales; family Treponemataceae; genus Treponema_D; species Treponema_D saccharophilum. The sequence continues at coordinate 26,175 of NZ_AGRW01000048.1, read as the reverse complement.
CTCCACCTTGGAGGCTAAAAATGGCTTTGCAGTCAATAAAAGACGTTGTAAAAACGGTAAAACGTCCCGAAAAAGTCCTTCAGTTCGGTGAAGGTGGATTTCTCCGCGCGTTTGTGGACTGGCAGATAGATATCGCCAACGAGAAAGCAGGATTCAACGGAAATGTCGTTATTGTCCAACCGCTCGAAAAGGGAATGGTTGACGCGATGAACGCGCAGAACAACTTGTACACGACAGTCCTCCGCGGAATGAAAGACGGAAAGCCCACCGTCGAAACGCGCTGCATCAACTCCATCAGCCGCTCAATCAATCCGTACACGAATTACGACGAGTACATCGCGCTTGCCTCCAGCCCGGATTTGCGCTTCATCGTCTCCAACACGACGGAGGCGGGAATCCGCTTCGACGCGGAGATTGGCGGCGTTCCCGTGACGCTCGACCAGAAGCCGCAGCAGAATTTCCCCGCGAAAGTGACGGCATTTCTCTACAAAAGGTTCCAGGCGTTCGGCGGCGACAAGTCGAAGGGAATGATTCTCATCCCGTGCGAGCTTTCAGACCAGGCGGGACTCAACCTGCGCATAAACATCCTCCGCTACGCGGAAATGTGGCAGCTCGGGCCGGACTTCATCAACTGGTTCGACGAGGCGTGCGACGTCTGCTCTTGTCTCGTTGACCGCATCGTTCCGGGATATTTCCCGCTCCTCTCAAAGGAAGAGAACGGAAAGACGCAGGCAGAGAACCTCTGCGAGAAACTCGGCTACGAGGACAAGCTCCTCGACTCCGCTGAGCTTTTCCACTTCTGGGTCATCGAGTCAAAGAAGAGCCACGAGGACGAACTTCCGCTCGTCAAGGCGGGGCTTTCGGTAAAGTGGGTCCAGAACATGGACTACTACCACACGAGAAAAGTCCGCATTTTGAACGGCGCGCACACGTCAAGCGTTCTCGCGGCGTTCCTCGCAGGCTCGAACTACGTCCAGGACATCGTCTGCGACACGAAAGTCGGCTCGGGATTCAACGAACCGAACGCGGCTGCGAACAAATTCATGCACGACATCATCTTCAACGAAATCGTCCCGTCAATCGACGGCGACCAGGATGACTTGAAGAAATACGCGGAGGACGTCTGGACGCGCTTCCAGAACCCGTTCAACCCGCACCGCCTCATCGAGATTTCGCTCAACAGCGTGGCGAAATACTGGACGCGCTGCTTGCCGAGCGTGACGCAGTCAATCAAGAAGAACGGCTCCGTTCCGAAGCTTCTCGGCTTCTCAATCGCGTCGCTCATCGCGTTCTACAACGGAACGGAAATCAAGACGGACGAGAAAGGCGCGAAATACCTCGAGTCGAAGAGGGATGACGGCGTCTACCCGAACAAGGACACCCTCCCCGTCCTCGAATTCTTCGCCGCCCTCAACAAGGAGACGAAGGACGCGAAGGTCATCGCAAAGCGCGTCCTCTCGAACACCGATTTCTGGAAGGAAGATTTGACGAAGTACGCCGGGCTGGAAGAAGCCGTCGCAGGCCACCTCGCCGACATCCAGTCAAAGGGAATGAAAGCCGCTTTGGCTGACATCGTAAAATAACCGGCTGAACGAACGCTCCCCGCGAGGATTTCCCGCGGGGAGTTTTTTTTCATGAAAACAGGCTCACCATTGTGAAATGACGGGTCGTATCATGCTGAACTCGTTTCGGAATCCAAAAACTGCTGTATCCTACAATGACGGCAGTTGCGTTTTTGCGTTGCTTATGTACTCTTCCTCAAGCGTGTGCGTCTTTCCGAAAATGTGCGTCGCAAAATAATGCGAGACCGGGAAGTCCGAGCCGAAGAGGATTTTTGAACTGTCCGTGGCTTTTTCGCGGAGAAGCTTGAGGTCTTCGCTTGCGATGCAGGCGGTGTCGGAGAAGACGTTTTGGTATTTGTTGAGCATCTCCGCGGTTTCCTTGACCGGGTTCGAGTGGGCGAGGATTACGCGCGCGCTCTTGTACTCCGCGAAGAATCTTTCAAATCTTGTCGGAAGGTCGCACTTTTGCGGCCCGCAGTGAATCAGAACCGTTTTTTCATTCTTGTCAGCCCATGAAAAAATCTCGTGCAGCGCCCTTTCGTGCTTCGGATTCTCTTCGTCCCAGTTTTGTCCGGCCGGATGCAGCTTTATTCCGCAGTAGTCGAGCGCCCCCGCCGCGCTCTCCACGCTGATTCCCTGCTCTGCGTATTTTGGAATGAACCAGAGATACGGCCGCGCGGTCAAGACATCAGACTCGAAGTTCAAGGCGTACTCGATTTCCTCCTCCACCCTCAAAAACTCCGCATCGTCCCTGCAGCTTGACGTTGATGAATAGCGGATTTCGGTGACGCCTGTCTTTGCAGAGAGACTTTCGATAAGCTCGAACAGCTCCAGCGCGTCATAGTAGATTTCGTTGAACTGCCCGATGTGGACGTGGTGGTCGGTCATGTTCTAGCCGGGCTGATTCCCAAAAGGACTTCTGCTGGAATGCGGAGCCCTGAAACAAGTTTCCGTATCATCGATATGCTCAACTTTCTTTTGTGCGAGAAGATTTCAGAAATGCGGGATTTGCTCCCAAAATACTAAACCATGTCCTCGTTCGTGAGATTCTCCTGTTCCATGCGGAATTTTATCGCCTCCACAGGGTCTGGGGACTTGATGGGAAAGTTTTCCTTCTCATACAGCTCGACGAGAGCCACAAGAAGCTCAAGCTCGTCGCATTCAGGTGTTCCCTCTTCGGCATCGAAAAGCTCGTCGATTCTTTTCATGGCGATGTCGTAGTCTTCTTTTGTCTTTATGAGTCTGTCGTAAGCCATTAGATTTCCTCAAAAAAAAGACTTGTAATCTTGGCACTTCCCTCATGTTGGGAGGCTTTTTCATTACAAGTCTGTTCAATTTCTATTTCAGAGAATAGCAAAAAACAGAAATGTTTCAAGCAATTTTTCTCGGTAATGTGGACGTGGTGGTCGGGCATGAGGGTAAAAAGAAAAAGCAGGACAAATCGAGAGGAAATGTCCTGCTGTGTGGAACTAATAACAATTGTCAACAATTGACACTGATGACTTCTTCAAATCCGTTCCACGATTTTATCCAGATATGACCTTGATTGCTGCCTATAAAACCTTTTGCAGTTGCTAGTGCAGCCTGCTTGCTTGGTAGATTCGATGCAGAATCAGTCATAGAGCCTTTCTTTCTGACATCCCATTTTCCATCGGCCTTTTCAATGATGATGTAATTCATAGTTCACCTCTTATTGTAAGAATCGTTCTAAATTTCGCCATAGGCGGTACATACTTCTTTGTTTATAGCATTTCCCAATAATGACCAGATTTTGACTTTGGGCATTTTATTTTTACAAAAACATCTCCAGTCTCATCTCCTTTTGCAATCATGCCGCAATAGTAACATCTGAAGCGATAAGGCCAAATGATATCATCATCGTCTATAGGCTCTTCTTTATTATCACCTCCATCAGATGGATAATATGATTTTCCGTCTGTCCAACCACAGTTTTCGCATTTGTAGCGACCTGTATCATAATTGAAAATTACACTGTTCTCACCACATTTACAACAGTAACCGCCTGCCATAAACAAGCCTGTTCCAAGATTCAATGCATACGACGGCTTTATATTTTTCAATGTTTTCATGATAAAATCCTCTATTGTATTAATTTAAGCTTCAGTAAGGCCGCAACTGGTGCAAGTTCCGTTATAGATTGTCCATGTTTTGCATTTTGGACACTTTTTTCCTTTACCGATTTTTTCACTATCCCAGTCTGGTTCTAGCGCTACCCAATCGCAGTTGCTACATAGCATACCATGCCCCTCTTTATAAACCGTAAATTTCTTGCAGTTCGGACATTGCAATCCTTTTGCCATAAAACACTCCTTGTTTAACAAAATTTTCGAGAAGCGAGATGTTTTTTTCTTTTCTCGATATTGTCGAGTGTACAGCCGTTTATTCTCGAAGTCAACTGAAATTTTTTCCCCTTTTCTCGAATAAAGTGAGAGAATGAGTTATTTGGATGATTTCAGAATGAATGTGAAATATTACCGTGAGCAAAGGCGCATATCCCAACTTGATTTGGCCATGCTCTGCGATTGCGGCAACGGTACGATTGGAGGAATTGAATCGGGAAAGGCAAAGCCGTCTTTTGACATGATGATAAAAATCGCGGAGGCGTTGAAAGTGAATCCCGCCGACCTTTTTATCCGTGATTCCTCAAGAAGCAAAGTAGAACTCAAAGATTCCCTGAAAACATATTTCGATACGATTTTGGCTCGCCTGTAAAAACAACTTCAATCAATCATCTTGATAACAATTCTTGTTTCTGAAATTTCATTGTGGAAGAAGTGAAAATGCAGCATGGGGGCGCGGCAACATGGGCGCAATTTTTTGTCCCCGCCGAGGCGTGTTCACAATTGTCTGAAATCCACCGATAATCTAAAACGGCGCGACCAATAGGGACTTTTTCGAGTCTTGAAAAGTTGGCGGTTAGCCTTTCTGGCTCTAGTGGCGAGTAGCCGTATGGTGAAAGCCAGAAAAACAGCTGGGAGGGTGTGCGGTGACCAAAATCTTCATGATTTTCGTGATAATCGTGGTGCTTATGCTACTCGGTTATCAGGCTTGGTAAACCAACCTCTTCTCACCTAAAGTGTGAAAGAGCAAAAAAAATAGCCGCCTAGTCTGACCACTAAGCGGCGTACCCGAAAGGGTATTAAACTGACGTATGAAGGCTAACCGTAATTTTGGTCGTGCTTCTTTTTTATTTTAGTCCGTCGTCTGCCCTTTGTCAAATTTCGCGCGCATGCGTTGAACACCTGCGGTCTATCAGAACTACAAATCGCACACATACAGACAATCATCAACGACATTGTTGAAGTCAAGGCAGCAAACGCATAATCATAGAAAAATCCCACACATGCGCAAGAATTGCACCGCAATTCTTGGCGACGGCTGCCGCCAATTAGCAACGCCTAGGACACACTCGGCTCTTGGCAGCGTTCTCCCTCAATCGCACATTCAAATCCACCGATAATCTAACCAGTTTCCACAAGAAACTGCGCGACCATAGGGGCTCTCGCGAGTCCCGAAGGTGTTGGCGGTTGCTCTTCAATCTCTACCGAACGTTGTGAAACGTGCGGAATAAAGTTTTGGAGGGCGTGCAATGACAGCGAAAATCATTTTGGTTTTGGCGATAGCCTGCTTCTTCTTGGCAGGCTATCCCGCTTGGTGATTGCGCTCTCTCGCTGAAAAGTCCAGAGAGTAAAAAATAACCGCCTAAGTCTCTCAACTTGGCGGCTTTTACCAAAAAGTGAAGACCAACCGTAGCATTTGGAAATGTTGACGCATTTCCGTGGTTGCGCTTCTTTTTTTATTTTAGTCCGCCGCCTGCCCTTTGTCAAATTTCGCGCGCATGCGTTGAACACCTGCGGTCTATCAGAACTACAAATCGCACACATACAGAAATCATCAACGACATTGTTGAAGTCAAGGCAGCAAACGCATAATCATAAAAAAATCCCACACATGCGCAAGAATTGCACCGCCTAGGACACACACGGCTCTTGGCAGCGTTCTCCCTCAATCCCTCATTCAAATCCACCGATAATCTAACCAGTTTCATCAAGAAACTGCGCGACCATAGGGACTCTCGCGAGTCCCGACAAGAATGGCGGTTGGTCTTTCTGGCTCCAGTGACTTTGTCGTACGGCGAAGTCAAAAACTTTAGCTAGGGGGACGTGCGTGACAAGAAAAGAAATCATCATGATTTTGGCGATAATCGCGCTTTTTCTGCTCGGTTATCCCGCTTGGTAAACGCGCCTCTTTTCGCAAACATAGCGTGAGAGCAAAAAATAGCCGCCTAGTCTGACCACTAAGCGGCGGTATCCGTAAAGGACATTGCAATTTAGGACGAAGACCAACCGTGTTCTTGGTTGCGCTTCTTTTTTTATTTTAGTCCGCCGCCTGCCCTTTGTCAAATCTCGCGCGCATGCGTTGAACACCTGCGGTCTATCAGAACTGCAAATCGCACTCATCCAGACAATCATCAACGATATTGTTGAAGTCAAGGCAGCAAACGCCTGATGCCAACGCAATCGGGGAAAAACACTGATATGTGAAGGAAGAAAGTAAGACAACCTGGCGTTCCGATTCATGCGCGCTTTTCAAAAGCTGTGGATTTTTGTGGGAAAGTCCGATATATTTAGAAAAGAAGCACAGCCACGGGAACGCTCCAACGTTCCCCCAGAACTACGGTTGGTCTTCGTATTATTGGTTAGAAACCGCCAAGTTCGGAAGACTTAGGCGGTTCTTTTTTTACCCTTTACTTTTTGAGGTAAGAGAGTACTGCAACAATTGCGCTTACGACGGACGCAAGACAACTCACGACCGCAATGCAAAGCATCAAATCCATTGCAGACCTCCTCAAATTCGGATTCCGCCATCTTTCGATGACAGTAGAGTTTGAAGAGCAACCGCCAATTCCTTCGGAAATTTTCCTATGACTGTGCGTTTTTATTTTCGGATTTTTTTTCTGCTGATTTGAGGCGCGCTTTTTTTGTTCTCGTCAGCGCAATCGATGAAAATGCTGAAAGAAAGGAACCAACCCGACAGTTGACGCGGTTGGAATTACATGGCAGCGACTCGCAAAAACCAGATGGGACTGACCCGACAGCGTTCACTAGAAGCTACAGCCCACGCAGTCAGAATTACAATGCGGCGACTCGCCAAAACCTTTCGTCGGAAAATCTATAAAAAAGGGCCTGTTTGGTCAATTATTCAGAAGGCGGGAACATCACATATTTCATGGCAAAATTCTCATTGAGAATTTTGCCGTTTACGCATAAAACGAACAGGAGCGGGCTGTTCAAAACGATGACGACGCTTCTCCTGTTCTGCCCTCAATCAATCCTGATGATTGTTTCTACCGTCAGGCCAAAGAAGTCGAGCTTTTCCCGCGGAGGTTCGTCGCAGGGAAACAGATTACGTCACTCCTTGCTTTTGCGGCGGACGGGAATCCATATTGCGCTGCGGTAGTCAGGGTCGGAAGTTTTTCCGGTGGAATCGTACCATTCGACATTGGAATTCCCGCAGAGCTCGTAGTCGGGGTTTCCGGGGAGCCATTCCTTGAAAATCCGCGTGTTCATCGACTGGAGGGATTCGGGAATCGCGCCGATGCAGTCGAACACAGCCCAATCGCCTTGGGGAAAATCGTAGACGACCATTCCGTCGGGAACGTCCCCGCCTGCGTATTTCCCCGCGATAAGATAGCGGAACCGCCCCGAATCCAAATCGTCGATGCAGATTCCATACTCGCCGATGCAGTTCTCCGCGACTGCCTTCTCGTACGGATTCTGCGGCTCGTTTCCGGCACAGACGGAGGACGCGTATTTTTCGCGGACCTCGTCCCAGAATTTCGGAATTTCATCGTAGGCAGTATCCGCCGAAAAGATTTTCTGGAACCCAATGACCCGAAACCCGAATTTTTGCGCAATTTTGTAATCCATAAAAGCGCCTCCCTGAACAGAAATTGTTATCGTCAGTGGAAGGAACGATTTTCCTTTCGCGCCGCCCCTCACCTGCGACGGGCTGAAACCGTGGAAGCGTGAGAACGCCTTCGCGAAACTTTCGGGCGTCTCGTAACAGTAGCGGAAGGCTATGTCGATTATCTTGTCACCGCTTTCCGCCAAGTCGCGCGACGCAAGATAAAGGCGCCTGTTCCGGATATACTCGCCGATTGTGTATCCCGTCATCAGCGAGAACCCGCGCTGAAGGAAGAACGACGACGAGGCGACTTCTCGGGCGACATCCTCGGCCGTTATGTCGTCCGTAAGATGCTGCTCCATAAAATCGATTGATTTCCGAATACATGCAAGCCATTCCATTCTGCTGCCTCCTTTTCCCTGACGATTCGATTCTACATGCCGGGCAAAAAACAGTCCTGTCATTTTGTGCGCAGTTTTGTCCGTCCGGAGCGGAAAAAACAGGGCTATTATTTATAGAAGAAAACAGAAAAAACGCGCATCCGCGGAATATGGCTCTATTGTTTTAAACGACAGCGTTTTTTTCAAAGGGGGCGCCCCTATAATTTACTTATCATTCAAATCAGGAGGAAATGAAAATGTTGAAAAGAGTAATCGCGATTTCTGCCGCGCTTGTGATGGGAGCGCTCGCGTTCGCGCAGTCGGTGGCTGACGGAGGCGCTTCTCCCGAAAAAGCGGGAAGCGTCAGCGCGACATGGGAATGGAAATCGATTCCGAAATCGAAAATCGGGACGGACGAATTCAACTTCAAGAAGCCCATCGCTCTCGATGCCGTCGCAGGCTCAAAGGGCGCGAAATTCCAGCTCGAAAAGGGTTCGGTGAAATTCAAGAAGGAATCGTACACGGCGCTCTACCACGGAACAAAATCCTCCTCGACGCTTGATTCCCTCATAACGAAACCGGGCGACAGGAAAGCCGAATATTCAATCACCATCGACGATGCCGCGGACATAACGTTCACGCTCGCGGGCAACGGCTCGGCGGGAAAAGAGCGCTGCGCCGTCCTCGTGAAGCTCGGCGCTGATGGAAATCCGGAAAAGATTCTCGGAATCGACGGGCTGAGCCAGGACTCGACGGCGCCGATAACATACAAAAACGCGCCGAAGGGAACGTACTACCTCTACGGAAACGGATTCAGGATTATCAAGGTCGAGGCAAAAAACTAGCCTTCCCCACCCCAAAAAAACGACGGCCCGCCAAAAGCGGGTCGTTTTGCTTTTTACGGGGACATGCGGTAAACTGAAATCCAAAACACAATTCCGCCAGATTCTGGCGGACGGAGAAACGATGGAACTTCTTTCCGCCGAAGAGATAACATGCGTCATGGAGCGATTCCGCGAGCGGAACCCGAACCCGAAATGCGAGCTTGAATGGAAAAACCCGTTTACGCTCCTCGTCTCGACGGTGCTTTCAGCGCAGGCGACGGACAAAAGCGTCAACGAGAACACGAAGGAGCTTTACGAAATAGCCGACACGCCGCAGAAAATGCTCGCCCTCGGACGCGAGAAACTTATCGGCCACATACGCCCCATCGGTCTTTCATCGACAAAATCGAAGAACATCATCGCGCTGAGCGAAAAGCTGTGCGCGGAATTCGGCGGAACAGTCCCGCACGACAGGGAAAAGCTGATGTCGCTTCCCGGCGTCGGGCGCAAAACCGCGAACGTCGTCCTGAACGTCGTGTGGAACGAGCCGACGATGCCGGTGGACACGCACCTTCTCAGAATCTGCCCGAAAATCGGGCTTGCCGAGGGGGAGACGCCCGAGGAAGTCGAAAAAAGCCTTACTGAGCGCATTCCCGGACAATACATGACGCACGCCCACCACTGGCTGATTCTTCACGGACGGTATGTCTGCAAGGCGAGGAAACCGCTGTGCGAATCGTGCCTCATAAACGATATTTGCAAGAAAAACGAGAAACAATAAAATAGAGGGAGATGTTGCGATACGTATGCTGAAATAAAAAGCGGTCATCGAGCGAAACCGAAAAAACAATTCGTGCATGACAATGAACGGGCTTCGACTGCGCTCAGCCACCTTATGAGCATACTTTTCGTTACACCACCGAAAAAATGAAAATCACAAGGAGAAAAAAATGAATTTCAAGAAAGCGCTCGGAATTCTCGGACTTGCGGGAATTTCCACGGCGGCGATGGCGCAGGATGCGGTTCAGGCGGCGGAAGAGGCGAAGGACGCATTTCAGCAGGCAGTCTATCAGACGAGGTCGCTTCTTTTTGCCGACGAAATCGCGAAATATTTCACGGTCACGAACATGGTGAAAGTCGTGACGGCGGTTTTGGCGATTGTCATTTTCTACAGCGTGTACCGGTTCATCCGGTCCATCGTGCAGAAAGGCGCGTCAAAAAAATTCGAGCCGCACACGGTCGGGCTGATTACGAAATCGATAAGCTACGTTTTCTATGTGGCGATCGGCATGTACATTTTGGGGCTGTTCGGGATAAACGTCAGCGCTATCTGGGGCGCGGCGGGAGTTGCGGGACTCGCGATAGGTTTTGCGGCGCAGACGAGCGTGAGCAACGTCATCTCGGGACTGTTCGTCCTGACGGAAAAAACGATGAAAATCGGCGACTTCATCGAGGTTGACGGCGTTTCCGGAACGGTCGACGAAATCGGTCTTCTTTCGGTAAAAATCCACACGCTCGACAACCAGCTCATCCGCATTCCGAACTCGACGATTATCAACACGAAGCTGATGAACTACGCGAGCTTCGACCTCAGGCGGTTCTCGTTCCCGCTTGAAGTCGGATACGACACGGAGCCGAAAACCGCGCTCGATGCCGCGCTCGATGCCGCAAAAAGATGCCCGAGCGTCATACAGAATGACCCGGACTACCAGCCGACGGCTGTGTTCACCGGCCTTGCCGAAAGCGGAATCACTTTGAGCCTGAACGTATGGTTCAAGCGGCAGGACCTCGTGAACGTGAAGAACGAGGTTTTCGCGGAATTCCTCACGGTGTGCAAGGAGCGGAACATCGAGATTCCGTTCAACAAGCTCGACGTCACCATCACGAAGACGAACTGCTAGGTTCGGCAAAACGCTCCCTGGATTTTTTCCGGGGAGTTTTCGTTTCGCCCTGTCTGAAAAAACGGTTGATTGAGATTTTGCCATGCCGAACTCGTTTCGGAATGACGATGGGAATCGCGCATCACCGGAAAGACGGGCATAGCCTTTCAAAAAGGAGAACAAATGATTGAGGCGATAATTTTCGACATGTTCCATACGCTCGCCGACCCGCATTCCGGCCTCGAATACACGGAATACGAGCCGCTCGGCGTGGACAAGGAAAAGTGGGCGGCGGCTTTGTGGAGCAGTGATTTCTGCAGCGAGCGCGGGCTTGGAAAAATCGGGACGGTCGACGGAATATTCGCGCGATTGAGCGAGCTTCTCGGCGGCGCAATTCCGGAAGAAAAACTGCGCATGTCCCGAGACGCGAGAATCGAACGGCTGAGGCTCGCGCTTACGGACATTGCCCCGGACATACTCGATGCGATAAAGAATCTCAAGAAGCGCGGATTCAAACTGGCGATTCTGAGCAACGCCGACGTCTGCGACAGGCTCCACTGGAACGATTCCCCGCTCAATCCGTTCTTTGACGAAGCGATTTTCTCGTGCGATATCGGAATGGCAAAACCGTGCGCGGAAATATACGCGCTTGCGTCAAAACGGCTTCGCGTGAAACCGGAAAACATACTGTACGTAGGCGATGGCGGAGACAACGAGCTCAAAGGCGCGAAGGCTGCGGGATTCACGACGATACGGACGGAGCGGCTCAAGGTCTGGGACGAGGATTTCCGGGCAAAAATCAGCCCCCACTCCGATTTCTGCATCAAATCGTTCGACGAGATTGAAAGAATTGCGGATTCTCTTTGAGAAAAGACAAGCCGCAAAAAAAAGCCGCGCACTTCCGGAAAACGGTATGCGCGGCTTTGTTATAAATCAATCAAGGCACTTCATCATTTTTGCATTCTTTTCATCGTTTTTAAGTTTATACTTGTCAGGAAACTTTTTTAGAAAAGCTTCTAAACCTTTTATCTGAAATTTCTTTTCTTTTTTTATATATGCTCCAATAGTACTTGTTAAAACAAACTTATTTTCGCCTTTTTTTGATTTTTCATATGCCTCGTGTATATATGAATGATTTTTTTCGTCATCAGACTTTATCGACGGTTCTTTATTAATTTTTTCTTTTTTTCCCTCACAATCTAAATTGTATTTATACAGTTTTCCAGATTCTTTATCAATTTCATATTTCGCAGGGAATGAGTTAAGAAATTCTTTTATACCTTTATATCCCGCAGATTTAAAAGTTATGTTTTTTCTTATAAACTTTGATGCAGAATTTATTTCTGCAAAATCGTCTTTTTTCTTATTCTCGCTCCAAAAATCAAAAAGCAACTCATGAATTTTATCAACCGCGTCTTCATCTTTTGTAGGAATCACTTTATTCATGGAACTTTCAGAAAAATCATCAAGAAATATAAATTCAGTACACGACTTTCTAAAGGACTCTGTCGTTTTCTCTTTTTCTCCAAAACCAATAACAGAAAACCCATCTTCAAAAATTCTCTGACAAAGAGCAGTGTAATCACTATCACTAGCAATTATCACAAAGCAATCATAAATCTGCTTATAAAGCAAATCCATCGCATCTATAACGAGGAGTATATCTGAAGAATTTTTTTTACTCGCGCACGAAAATTGATGTACGGTTCTTATGGATTTTTTTTTGCATAAATCTTCATATTCAAGAACTTTCTTTTCTTTGAAATTACCGTAAAGCCTTTTCAAAGTCACTTTTCCAAATTTTTCAATTTTCTCAAAAGCCTTCTCCACTTTTTTAGACGAAACATTTTCCGCATCAATTAGAACCGCTATATTTCTGAATTTGTTTTCCACTGTTTTCTCTCCCCCCAAAAAAAAGGGGAGCGGAAATCAAAATAATATCAGGATTTCCGCTCCCCTTTTATTTATATACTTACGCCAGAAGCGCGTTCATCGCCTTGACGAACTCGTTCGGGTTCTTCAGCTCGGCACCGCTTATGAGAAGCGCCTGGTCAAGGAGAACCTCGGAGACATTGGCGATTCTCGACTCGTCTGTCGTCGATTCGAGCGATTTTACAATCGCGTGGTCGCCGTTTATCTCAAGAATCGGCTTCACGCCGATACCAGTCTGCCCCATCGCCTTCATCATGCGCTCCATCTGGAGTCCCGGGTCGTTCTCATCGACAACGACGCAGCTCGGGCTGTCGGAAAGGCGCTTTGAAAGGACGACATCCTTGACGCGGTCGCCGAGAGCCTTCTTGATTTTTTCCTGGACGGGCTTGAAGGCTTCTTCCTTCTTTTTCGCCTCGTCCTTGTCCACGCCAAGCTCGTCGTCGCTTCCCGCGCGGTTGACAGCCTTGAGGTCGTAATCCTTGTACTTCATCAGAGACGGAATGACGATGTCGTCGATGTCGTCCGCCATGATGAGAACCTCGAATCCCTTTTTCTTGTATGCCTCAAGGAGCGGGGACGCGCGGAGGTTCGCCTCGTCGGTGCCTGTGATGTAGTAGATTGATTTCTGCTCGCTCTTCATGCGCGAAACGTAATCGGCAAAGCTCGTCCATTTGTCGTCGCCCGTCCCGCTCTCGTCCGTCGACTTGAAGCGGACGATTTCGGAGATTTCCTCGCGGTTGGCGTAATCGGAATACAAGCCTTCCTTCATCGGGCGGTTGAAATTCTTGACGAATTTGACCCACTTCTCGATTGATGCCTTCTCCTCGTCGGTGCGCTTTCCTTCCTCGACGGCGCGCGCCTTGTCGGCATCCTCGCCCATCTTCTTGAATTCGCTCAGGAGCTTTTTGACGCTCGCCTTCTTTATCGCGTCGAGGATGCGGTTCTGCTGGAGGATTTCGCGGCTGACGTTGAGCGGCAAATCCTCGCTGTCGATGATTCCGCGCACGAAACGCAGGTATGACGGAAGAAGCTCGCGGTCGTCGTCGGTGATGAAAACGCGCTTCACGTACAGCTTCACGCCGCTCTGGTAATCAGCCTGATACATGTCGAACGGGGCGTTCTGCGGGACGTAGAAAAGCGTCGTGTATTCCTGCGTTCCCTCCGCGTGCGTGTGCACGTAATGGAGCGGGTCAGTCGAATCGTGCGAAATCGTCTTGTAGAAATCGTTGTAGTCCTCAGCCTTCAGCTCGCTCTTAGAGCGTTTCCACAGCGCGGAAGCCGAATTCACCTGGTCGATTTTGTTCTCGCTTCCGGTGACGTTTCCCTTGTCGTCGTATTTGTTCTGCGTGTAGTGGAGATAAATCGGGAAGGCGATGTGGTCGCTGTATCTCTTTATAAGCTCCTCAATCTTCCATCTTGAGGCGTATTCCTTCGAATCGTCGTTGAGGTGCATTTCGATTGCAGAACCGTGCGAGTCGGCGGCATCAAAACCGTATTTCTTTGCAAGCTCCGAATCCGCGCCTAGCTCCTCGATTGAATAGGAATTCGTTCCGTCGCTCGTCCATTTGAAGATTTTGTCCGAGCCGGCTTTTCTCGTGATGACGTTGATTTCCTTTGCAGCCATGAACGCGCTGTAGAAACCGACGCCGAACTGTCCGATGAGGTTCGACTCGCCGGCATTCTTGTCCTCGGCGATGCGCTCGATGAACGCCTTCGTTCCGGAGCGGGCGATTGTTCCGAGGTTGTTGTTCAAATCAGCCTCGTCCATTCCGATTCCCGAATCCTTGACGGTGAGAATCTTCACCTTGTCGGAATCCTCGAACGTGATGTCGATGCGCGGGTCGGTCTTCACGTTTTTGTATGATGCGTCGGAGACTGTAAGGTAATTGAGTTTATCAAGCGCGTCTGACGCGTTGGACACAATCTCGCGAAGGAAAATGTCCTTGTTCGAATACATCGAGTGGATGATGAGCTTCAAGAGCTGATTCACTTCCGTCTGAAACTGGTAAGTCGCCATTGTATGTCTTCTCCTAAAAAATGAACGTGTTTTATTTATCAAAGAAAATAATTATGCGGGCGCCAAATCGGCAAGCGATTTTTTTGTCCGGCAGGCGCGGAGAGAAAACGGGAATTGAACGGCACGGGGAAAGCAGGTATCTTTGAGAGATGAAAAAATTGATTTTGGCGCCGATGGCGACGCTCTCGCACGAGGCGTTCAGGCGGTGCGTCGCGCGGTTCGGCGGCTGCGACGAATATTTCACCGAGATGATAAACGCAGGCTCCCTTCTGAACGACGGGCCGTGGGAAAAATTCTACCTTATGGGCGGCCCCGAACCCGAAAAAATCGTCTGGCAGCTGACGGGAAACGACCCGGAAAAAATGGGCAGGGCGGCGGAAATCCTCGCGCAGAAAGAGGGAATCGGAATCGATTTGAACATGGGCTGCTCCGCGCCGCAAATCGCGAACACGGGCGCCGGCATCGCGTGGATGACGAAAGACCAAGGCGAGACAAGGCGCATGGTGAACCTCGTCAAGCGCGCAATCGAAAAATCGGGGAACAAAAAACGGCTTTCGGCAAAAATCAGGCTCGGCAGCGAGGATTTCACGGAATCGGCGCTCATGGATTTCTGCTCGATGCTCGTCGGAGAGGGCGTTGAGATGATAACGCTCCATCCGCGGACGAAAAAAGGAAAATACAGGGAAAAGCCGCGCTGGGAATTCGTCGAAAAACTCGCGCAAAAATTCCCGGAGATTCCCGTAATACTGAACGGCGACGTAAAGGACGCAAAAAGCATGGAAAGCGCGCTCAAGGAAGCGCCCGACTGCGCGGGAATAATGGTCGCGCGCGCGGCTGCCCAAAAACCGTGGATTTTTGCGGAGCTTCGCGGGGAAAAACTCGACATAGACTGCCAGAAGCTCGCGCTTGATTTCATCGACGACGTGGAGGAATGCCAGCCGAAGGAATTCTGGAAGACGCGGCTGCAGCGGTTCTTCGCGTACTACTGCCTGAATTTCAGTTTCGCGCATTATTTCCAAACGCAGATGCTGAACGCCGCGGACAACGACGACGCAAGAAATCGGTTGAATTCATACTTTTTTAAATGTTCTGATGATAAAATAATGTCATTATGAGGACGTCATTTCTTGCATTCGCCATCACAATGTCAGTGACGATGCTGTTCCATTTTGTGTACGCGATAAGAAAAAAGCAGCAAATCTCGAAATACGTAGCTGGAATCCACATAACGGCTTTTTTTGCGCTTATTTCCTACATAATCACGCTTTTTACGCTGAACGAAAGAATCGCGCGCCTCTTTTACGGGCTCTACTTTATCGGAATCGACTGCCTCCTCATGGCGTTCATGGATTTCGTCCTCGTCTTCACGGAGGAGCAGTTCAAAAGGCAGCCGACAAAATCGATTCGCATAGCAGCGGGAATCATCGCCCTGCTCGACACGTGCGCATTCATCGCAAACGCCGTCAGCGGGAACGCGTCGCAATCGCCTTCGTTCACGCTCTCGCAGTACAGCGTGAACGGGCATTTCATCAGCTGGCTCGTCTCGTACCGGATTGGGTTCATCTTCCATTCGGTTTTTGATTATTCCCTCGCGATTTTGATTGTGTTCATCCTCGGAAAGAAGGCGATTTCGGCGAAACCGTTCTACCGGAACAAATTCATCGCGCTCGGGGCGCTGTTCCTCCTCGTCATGTTCTTCAACCTTTCGTTCATGATTTTCAGCGTGACGTTCCGGTTCTCAATCCTGATGTATTCGATTTCGGTCATCGGCGTGACGTACCTCACCTTCCTGATTATCCCGAAGGAAATTTCCGCGAAGATAAAGCTCATCATCGCGGAGAACATAAACAACGCCGTCATCTGCTTCGACATGAGCGGAAAATGTATTTTCATGAACAGGCTCGCCAAGGAAATCTTCGAGACGGAGGAAAACTGCCTGAAATTCTACAGGGAATACAACGCGCTCGGCAAGGATTTCATAAAAAAACGCGAGAAGCTCACGAAGGGAGGCTCGACGCGGACGTTCATCGTCTTCGCGAACAGACTGCGCGACAGCAAGGACCGGAAAATCGGCACGTACATGAAGTTCGAGGACATTACGGAGGAGGAGAGGCAGCTTGAGGCGGAAAAATACCGCGCGACGCACGACGAGCTGACGGGGCTGCTCAACAGGCGGTGCTTCTTCAAATACGCGGAGGACGAAATCCGGCAGCATCCGGAAATCGCGCGTTTTTTCATCTGCATGAACGTCAGGAATTTCCGGCTCGCGAACGACATTTTCGGGGAAAAATTCTGCAACGAATTTCTGAAGAAAATCGCGGCGACGCTGACGCGCATAACGTCGTGCGACACGCTTTTGGGGCGCATTTCCGGCGGCAAGTTCGCGATTCTGATAAAAAAAGCCGAATTCGAGCAGAACAGTTTCCTTTCCGAAATAGAGAAATCGCAGATTGAGACGAGCACCGTAAAGTACCGGTTCGACATCAACATGGGAATATACGACGTCAACGACCCGCACGAAAGCGCCGCGTCTATGTTCGACAAGGCGTCGCTCGCGCTCAAGCGCATAAAGGACGACTACGAGCGCTCCGTGGAATACTACAACGAGGCGCTGATGGAACAGCTGATACGGGAAAAGCAGATTATAAGCCGGTTCGACACCGCGATTGCCGAGGGGCAGTTCAGCATGTTCCTCCAGCCGCAGGTGAGCAGCAGCACGCTCAAAATCGTCGGGGCGGAGGCGCTTGTGCGGTGGTACGACACGAGCGAGGACGTGATGATTCCGCCGGGGGAATTCGTTCCCGTGCTCGAGAAGACGGGATTCATCTACCGTCTCGACAAATTCATCTGGGAGGAAGCCGTGAAGAAGCTCGCCGACTGGGGCGGGCGCGGAATCGATTTTTACATTGCGGTAAACATCTCGGCGAAGGATTTCTACTATCTGGACATCTACAAGACGTTCACGGAACTTGTCACGGAATACGGCGTCAACCCGCGGATGCTCAAGCTTGAGATAACGGAAACCGTCCTCATGCAGGATTTCAACATGCACTCGAAAATTCTCGCGCGCCTTCAGGAATTCGGGTTCTGCATCGAGATGGACGATTTCGGAAGCGGGTATTCGTCGCTCAACGTCCTCAAGAACATAAAGATGGACGTCCTCAAAATCGACATGGCATTCCTCAAGCAGACGGAGAACGTGAACAAGAGCACTATGATTCTCGACTCAATCGTAAAGATGGCGAAACGGCTCGGGATGACGATAATAACCGAGGGCGTCGAGAACGAATACCAGGTTGATTTCCTGAAGAGAATCGGATGCGATATTTTCCAGGGCTATTTCTATTCGAAGCCTGTTTCCGTCGCCGCGTTCGAGGAAATGTATACGGAGGGCACAAATTGATTCTTTTGAAACTGACGTTCCTTGTCACCGCCCTCATAATATGCACGACGCTCATCGTCCTGATGATGAAAATGCGTTCCGCGCAGACTCCGCTCAAAAAGCACATAACGCCGATGTTCGCGCTGGGGCTTTGCTCGGTCATTTTCTATTCGATTTTTCTTTTCTGCGACAGCTACTGGTACGCGATGATTTTCGACACGCTCTTTTTCTGCAGCCTCGATTGGCTCGTGTATTCCGTGCTGACGTTCTCGTTCGCGTACACGAACAGGAACCCGCAGCATCCGTACCGCTTCGTCCTGCTCGTTATGTCGGCAGTCGATTCGCTTTTTCTTCTTCTGAACCTCAAGACGCTGCACAGCTTCGACCTCGACCTGCTCTATTTCAGCAAAAACCTTATTCCGTATTGGGGCGCTGTTTTTACGCCGGTCCACTATCTTCATCTGGGGTTCTGCTACATCATGGTGTTCTCGTCGTTCGCGCTTATAGCGATGGCGATGATTAAGGCGCCGCTTTTCTACAAGAAGAAATACATTTCCGTCCTTGTCGCGTACATCATCATCATCGTCATAAACGTATTCTGCTATTCGCTCAACACGCCCGTCGATTTTTCCGTCTTCATGTACACGTTCCTGGCGATTTTCATCTATTACTATTCGACGTACCGTTTTCCGCACCAGCTCGTCAACTGTCTTCTGGCGAACGTGAACGAGCGGATAAGCGAGGGAATCGTTTTCTTCGACGCAGACGGGAAATTCGCATACGCCAACGCGTCCGGGCGGTTTTTGATGGGCGACACTGCAAAACGGGCGACATTCTCCGCGGCAACGGCGGAACGATACGCGCGCACATGGCAGAAATTCCATCCGGAGCCGTCGTCAAAAGGCGAGGATTCGTTCACGATAAACGGGACGAACCTCCATTTTCAAGTCGAATTCCAGAAAGTTTTTTCCGACGGGGAAGAAATCGGCTCGTTCTTCAAATTCGTGAACAAAACGGACGAGATAAAACAGCTCAAGCGGCAGCGGTACATATCAACGCACGACGAGATGACGGGACTCCTGAACAGGACGGGATTTTTCGAGGCAGTCTCCGAGCGGCAGCAGAGCGACTTGTCGGAATACCTGATGCTCGTGTCGAATATACGCGACTTCAAGATAATAAACGAGATTTTCGGCGAGGAAACAGGCGACAAAATCCTGATGATGGAAGCCGATTTTTTGCGGCAGGCAGAAGGAATCGACGCGCTTTGCGGAAGGATTGACGACGACAAATTCGCGATGTTCCTGAAAAAGGAATATTTTTCGATGAAGAAAACGATTGATGAATTCCAGAAAATCCAGCAGATAACGGAAAACAGCGCGTTCAAAATCCATTTCACGCTCGGAATCTACGAAAGCCGGTTCGCGTTCGAGTCGCCGAGGCTCATGTGCGACAAGGCGCTTCTCGCGACGGAAAAGAATTCCGACGACTACCAGCACATATTCGCCGAATACGATTCGGAAATGCTCGAGCAGCTTCTCGTCGAAAAGGACATCGTCAGCGACTTCGAGACGGCGCTCTCAAAAGGGCAGTTCTGCATCTTCCTACAGCCGCAGATTTCCATCGACGACATGAATTTCAGCTGCGAGGCGCTCGCGCGGTGGCGTCATCCCGAGCGGGGGATTCTGCAGCCGAAGGAATTCATCGAGATTCTCGAAAAAACGGGGCTTATCCACAAGCTCGACGCGTATATATGGGAGGAAGCCGCGAAAAAAATCCGCGAGTGGAACGACAAGGGAATCAGGAACTGGAGCATTTCCGTCAACGTCTCGCCGAAGGATTTCTACTACATCGACATTTTCAAGACGCTCGTCGAAATCGTCCAGAAATACAACATATCGCCGTCGCTGCTCAACATCGAATTCACCGAGACGGCGTTCGTTGAGAATTTTGAGAAATCGCGGAAGCTGACGAAAAACCTCCAGCAGTTCGGGTTCAAGGTTGAGATTGACGATTTCGGAAGCGGGTATTCGTCGCTCAACATGCTCAAGGACATCGACGCGGACGTGCTGAAAATCGACCGGGTGTTCCTCAAGGAGACGGAGCATCACGACAGGGGAATGACAATCTTGAGCTCAATCGTCTCGATGGCGAAATCGCTGAACATGGAAGTTCTCGCGGAAGGCGTCGAGACTGACAGCCAGATTCTGATGCTGAAAGAGCTTGGATGCGAGGCGTTCCAGGGATTCCTGTTCGCCGAGCCGATGGAAGTCAGCGAATTCGAGCGCGCGTTCGTGTTCAGAAAGCCGAAGAATCTTTTCTTGTAGACGAATTCGCGCAACCGGAAAAAACGGGCGGGACGAACCGCACGCGCACAGATTCTGTCCCGCCCGAAAAATCAGCGGACGATTGTTATCGACTGGTCAGCCGTGAAGCTTTTTCCCGGCGCGAGGGAAATCAGCCCGCTCTTGTTCTCCCACGTGTGGTCTGTGTTCTCCGCATCGGCTGTTCCGTACCACGGCTCGATGCAGTTGAAGCCGTTCCCGGAGACGCCTTCCGCGCCTTTTCCGCCCTGCCAGACCATCAGATACGGATATCCGGCGCAGTTCACCTTCACGAGCGAATTGTCCTTCTTGTTGCGAAGCCCGACCCAGCCGGACTTGAACGCCGTGAAGAAATGCCCATTTCCGAATCCTTCCGCGTTTATCGGGATGATTCCCGCCTCTTTCTCGCCGTACGGTGCGGTCACGGGCGCCGTTCCGTCCTCGTCCGCCTTGAGCTGCGCGGAATCGTTAAGCAGGACGGTCGTAAGCGGCTCGCGAAGCTCGAATTCGTACTGATAATCCGCGTTCGTCGTTCCCTCGGGGTCGGTGTTGCGCGGGCAGCAGAATGCGGTGTGGCTTCCGAGGGAGAACTGCATCTCAGTCGAATCGGTGTTCGTCACCGTCGTCGTGAACGAAAGCCCGTCATCGCGAAGCTCGTAGCGCGTCCTGAGGCTGAACTTCCACGGGAATTTGTCAGCCGTCTCGGAATTTTCCGTAAGCTCGAATTCGGCGGACGTCTCCGTGCTCGAAATAAGCGCGTGCTCCATGTCGCGGCTCATTCCGTTGTTCACGAGATGGTATTCCTTTCCCTCCCACGTGTAGAATCCGTCGCAGATGCGCCCCACATGCGGAAACAAAACCGGCGCGTGGAATTTCCATACGCTTTCCGGTCCTTCAAAAACATACTTCGTGCCGTCAGAACCCCTGAACGATACGATTTCAGCACCATGCGTGCTCAAGACAACCTCAAAGTTGCCGTTCTTCAAAGTGATTGTAGACATATAATGATTCTACACAGATTCCGGAAATTGAAAAACAGCGCCTGCGCTTGCAAACCTTTTGCGCGTTCTAAGTTTGGTTTGGTTGGAGCAAGCGTTCGCCGGCACGCGGGGCGTGCCTACCTTGCGCTTGCAAATCTTTTTGTCGTTCTAAGTTTGGTTTGGTTGGAGCAAGCGTTCGCCGGCACGCGGGGGGCGCGTGCCTACCATGCGCTTGCAAACCTTTTGCGCGTTCTGAGTTTGGCTTTATCGGAGCAAGCGTTCGCCGGCACGCGGGGCGTGCCTACCATGCGCTTGCAAACCTTTTTGTCGTTCTAAGTTTGGCTTTATCGGAGCAAGCGGGTGGCGGCACGCGGGGACGCAGTGTTAATCATTTTTTTTCCGTGATATGATTCATTTCATGTATGAAATCGAGCTGAAGGCGCACGTGGATGATTGGAAGGCCACGGAGGAACGGCTGATGTCGTTCGCGCGTTTCGTTGGGCGGGTGCAGAAGGACGACGCGTACTGGGTCATTTTTAAGGACGGAAAGAAGATTCAGGCGAGGATTCGACGCGAGAGTGACGGGACGGACGGGGAGACGAAAACGTTTCTCACGTACAAGAAGAAGGAGTCGCGCGTTGACGGCGGCGGAACTGTTTACGAGGTGAACGACGAGAAGGAATGCACCGTTTCCGATGCGGCTGTTCTCGAATCGCTTTTTTCCGACATCGGGATGAAGGTTGACATCAGGAAGCAGAAGAAAATCACGGGATTCCAGGCGGGAGAGGCGCACATCGAGCTTTGTTCCGTGCCGCCGCTCGGGGATTTTATCGAAATCGAAATCCTTTCGGAAAAGAACGACGAACTTACAATCGCGGAAAAACGGGTCGCGCTCATCGAGATTCTGGGACGGTGCGGAATCCCAAAAGACAAAATCGAAAGCCGATATTATTCGGAGATGCTCCGGGAACGCGGGCTGGAATCCTAGAGGCAGATTGCGGAGGAAAAAATGTTCGATAGATGTTCATACAAGGCGCAGGCGCGCGCGCGTCTGAAGGGAAGATGGCTCACGCCGATTATCATGAGCGCGCTCTCGCTCGTGCTGCTGTTCAGCGCGCTTTCGTCGGCAAAAAACATGGCGGAATCGGAAAGCCCGCTTTTCCCGTTTTTTGCGCTCGCGATTGTGGCGGCGGCGGGCATTCTGCTCGTATCATCATCAAAAATCCATCTTGAGATTTCCCGCACGGACGGCGAGATTCCCCATGCACGGATTGCGGAATCCGTCGGGGAGCTGTGGAAACGGGGCGCGCGGGGCGGAATTCTCCTTGCGCTGTGGGTTTTCGTCTGGAGCCTTCTTTTTGTCATTCCTGGAATCGTCAAATTCGTCTCGTACTCGCAGATGTTCTTCATCATGGCGGAGAACAAAAACGTCGGGGCGGCGCGCGCGATGCGGATGAGCAAGGCGATGACCGACGGGCACAAGGCGGATATCGCGCTTATGGCGATGAGCTTTCTCGGGTGGATTTTTCTGTCGATGCTGACGTCGGGAATCGGATTTTTATGGCTCTGTCCGTATATGGCGACGTCATTCGCGAACGCATATTCCGCGATGAAAATCGAGGCGATACGAAGCGGAAGGCTCCTTCCCGCGGACTTCAACTGAAAATAAAAAAAAGCGAGGGTATTTTATGAAATCAAGAAAAAAGGGAATCATCGTCATCGCGGTGATGGCGGCAGCCGTGGCGCTGTCGTTTTCCGCGGGAAATTTCAGGACGGCGGGCACCACGTCGTTCAGCGCGGAGCGTTTTTTGGGGGAGAACGAAATAAAATCGTTCAAGCACGATTACGTCGCGGTTCTCCACATCGTGGGAACAATCGAGAAAGCCGGTCAGACCTACAATCAGGAATGGATGCTCAGCACAATCGATTTCCTCAAGAACGACAAAAAGAACCGCGGGATTCTTCTTTATATCGATTCCCCGGGCGGCACCGTCTACGAATCAGACGAGACGTATCTCGCGCTCGTCGATTACAAGAACGAGACGGGAAAACCTGTCTACGCGTATTTCGGCTCGCTCGCGGCATCGGGCGGGTACTACATCGCAAGCGCTGCCGACCAGATATTCGCGAACAGGAACACGCTTACCGGCTCAATCGGCGTGATTGCGGGCAAAAGCATCGACGCGACGGAGCTTATGGAAAAAATCGGCATAAAGTCGCGCACGTTCACGGCGGGAAGAAACAAGAACATGATGAACTACGATTCCCCGCTGACGGAGGAGCAGGCGGAGATAATGCAGTCCGTCGCCGACGACGCGTACGAGCAGTTCACCTCGATTGTCGCGACCGCAAGGCACATGAACATCGACGACGTGAAGAAAATCGCTGACGGAAGAATCTACACCGCAAACCAGGCGCTCAAAAACGGGCTTATCGACGAGATTTGCCGGTTCGAGGAAGCCGAGGATGCCGTTCTCGCCGATTTGGACGGGGATTTTGAATTCGAGGATTTCATCTACGAATACGAGATGACGATGAACGACATTTTCAGGTTCGTCTCCGCGCTCGTGAAACCGCCGAGCGCGCAGATGAAGCTCAACTACATCGCGAACTAAAAATACGAAACGCTATTCGTCGCGGTAGGAGTCGGCCCCGAACCGAATCATGCTCATCTCAAGGACTTTCCCGCAAACGCCGCGCTCGCCATCCTGACAAAGCGCGGTGACGAACGGACGCCCAATCAGGACGCGGTCGGCGCCGAGCGCATGGGCAGTCGCGACGTCGAGCGGCGTCCTGATTCCGCCGTCAACCCAAACCTCGCCGCACCATTTTCGCAGCTCGGCGGCATTTTTCGCGAGGTATTCGGCGGTGCTTCCCGTCCGCGTGTCGATTCTTCCGCCGTGGTTCGAGATATATGCGACGTCGGGGCGGACTTTCTTCACAAGCTCGATATCGTCATCGGTGAAAATTCCTTTTATCGAAAACGGAACGCCGAGTTTTCCGTGCACGAAATCGCGGATTTCCGAAAGGCGGGCGGCGTCTTTTTTCTCAAGGTTGACGAGATTCCGCATCGTGAGGATGTTGTACGAGTCGATGTCGATTCCGACCAAATCCGCGATTTTTGAAGCCCAACCTATCCGCTCGATTATGCGCTCGTTCGAATACGGCTTGATGAAGACGGAAGCGCGCATCGCGTTTTTCTCGCGCTCGCGTATTCGCTCAATCGCGCGGATTCCGAATTTCAGCTTCTCATCCGGAAAACCGTCTCCGAGGCACAACCCGATTCCGACATTGCTCGACGCGTTTGCGATTTCCTCGTAATATTCCGATTCCTCGCCGTATCCCATGTTCTCGACAGCTCCCGTCATCGGCGCCACGGAAATCTTAGGGATGCGGAATTCGACGGACTGTGAGAGATACGACTCGATTTTTTCGCGGTACTCTTTGCGGACGTTCTTCCAGCCGCACACGTTCAGCATGAAATTCTCGTTCTCGCGGACGCCGCCCATTCCGGGAAGCTCCGATTTGCACGCCTGACCGTTGCACATCGCGCAGAAATGGCATTTGAATTTAGTCACCGAAGCACGTCCCCAAGCCGCGGCCAGCTGCAATCATCGAATGCTCGACTCCGTTTCCGTCTCCGAGGACGGGAATGTTCTTCACTTTTCCGGCAATCTCGCTGAGCGGAACGGCGACAATCTCGTTGTTCTGCATCGCGACGAGATTCCCGAATTTTTCCTCCGCAAGGAAATGCGCGCCCGCAACGCCGAACTGCGTCGAAAGAACCCTGTCGAACGCCGACGGAGTTCCGCCGCGCTGAAGATACCCGAGGACGGTAACGCGGCTTTCAAGCCCCGTCGCCTCCTCAAGTTCGTGCGCAACGCGGTACGCAATCGAATACGGCATAAGCTTGCGCCTTTTTTTCAGTTCTTTTTTTGGAAGAAGCGCCTCATCACGCGAAAGCGCGCCTTCCGCGACGACGACAATCGAAAATTCCTTTCCGGCATCGCGTCTTTTCATTATGCAGTCGGCAACGCTGTCTATGTCGTAGGGAATTTCGGGAAGAAGGATGACATCGGCACCGCCGGCGACGCCCGAATAAAGCGAGAGCCATCCCGCTTTATGCCCCATGACTTCTATGACCATGATTCTTGAATGGGAATGCGCCGTCGAATGAATTCTGTCGATCGCCTCCGTCGCGACATCGAGCGCAGTATGGAAGCCGAATGTGACGTCAGTTTTTACGATATCGTTGTCGATTGTCTTCGGCAGCCCGATGACGTTCATCCCCTCTTCCTGAAGAAGGCTCGCGGTCGTGTTCGTCCCGTTTCCGCCGAGGCAGACGAGCGCATCCATTTTCTGGATTTCATACGTCCGCTTTATCGAATCGATTGGAAGAAGCCCTTCCCCATCCGGCTCGGGATTCTTGAACGGCTTTTCGCGTGACGTTCCAAGAATCGTCCCTCCACGGGAAAGAATTCCCGTTATGTCGTCGCCAGAAAGCTCGAAGCAGTTGTTCTCAATCAGCCCGCGGTATCCGTTCCGCACGCCGACAGCAGTCATCCCGTACTGGATTGCAGCAGTCCTGCACACAGCCCGTATCGCCGAATTCAACCCAGGCGCGTCACCGCCGGAGGTAAGAATCCCAAATCGTTTCACAGCCATAATTCGCAAATTGTACAATAAAGCACCAATTTCTGCGATAGAACCCCCTTCCCCCACAAAAAAAATCCCCCTCTTTCCCCACTCCGCGCACAAACAACAAAGCTCCCTCACAAAACATTCACCACCAAAAACACCCCGCAAAAATCCATCACGGTTTTATCGCGCACGGGCGCGATAAAAACAAAGCCCCTCCAATCCGCAGAAAAACAAGTCGCTCTCACATCGGGGCTTTCTTTCCACAGAAAAAACAACAAAGCCCCTCGCAAAACATTCACAACCAAAAACAACCCGCCAAAATCCA
>NZ_AGRW01000049.1 GCF_000255555.1 Treponema saccharophilum DSM 2985 | reverse complement strand
GCAATTTCCCCGCCCCGTGGTCACGGAGGCACGTTTTCGTGCCGGTCGAACGATTGCCCCAAAGAAGCCGAACTAAGAACGGGAAAAGATTTGCAATTTCCCCGCCCGCCGGGCACGGAGGCACGTTTTCGTGCCGGTCGAACGATTGCTCCAACGAAGCCAATCTAAGAACGGGAAAAGATTTGCAATTTCCCCGCCTGTCGGGCACGGAGGCACGTTTTCGTGCCGGTCGAGCGATTGCTCCAAAGAAGCCAATCTGAGAACGGGAAAAGATTTGCAATCGAGAACGGGAAAAGATTTGCAATTTCCCCGCCCTCGTGGGCACGGAGGCACGCCGCGCGTGCCGGCTGAGCGATTGCTCCGACGAAGCCGAACTTGGAACGGGAAAAGATTTGCAATCGCTGATATTATGGACGGATGTTTTCAGATACGCATTTTCATTTCAGGCATTTGGTGCGCGACCGCGCTCTTGACGGTGCGGCGATTCTTTCCGGGCTGTGCGCGCGGGAGACGTTCTTCGCGCTTGATATCGGGACGGAGGCGGACGACCTCATAGAACGGCTGAATTTCGTGGAGGAGGCGGCATCCGCCCTTTCTGATGGGGAGCGGGAACGCGTCCGCGCGCTTGTGAAATTCTCCGCGGGGATTTGGCCGTCCGTGGAGGAGATTTCCGCACGGCATGAGAGGATGGGAATCCTTGAGGACAAGATAGCGAAATTCTCCGCGGCCGACGGGAAGAGGCTCGTCGCAATCGGCGAATGCGGGCTCGACCATCATTGGAATCCGGCCGGGGCGGACGGACGGAGCGCGGACGATTTCGATTCCGAGATGCTTCGCGGGGAGGAGGAGCTTTTCGAGATGCAGCTCCAGCTTGCGAGCAGTCTCGACCTTCCGGTAATAGTCCATTCCCGCGAGGCGTTCGACGGAACCGTCAGCGCGCTTCGGAACATGGACAGCCACCGCGGGATTATCCACTGCTACTCGTATGGGATTGACGAGGCGCGCGTCTTCCTCGATTTGGGCTACCACATCGCGTTCGGGGGCGCCGTGACGTATGCAAAAAAATCCCGCATCGAGGAGATGGCGGCGCTTTTGCGTTTCGTTCCCGACGACAGGATTCTGATTGAGACCGATTCCCCGTATCTCGCGCCCGTCCCGTTCCGCGGTCAGGTGAACACGCCGATTCTCGTCGAGTACGTCTACAATTTTGTCGCGAGCGCGCGTTCCGTAACCCCGTCCGCCTTGAGCGCGACCGTTGACGGGAACATCTCGAAGCTCTTCCGCCTTTGAGCCGTCCACGCAAAAAAATGCCCCCGGAAAACGAAGCGCGCTTCAGAAATCCGGGGGCGTTTTTATGCGGTCACGCGATTATATGTTGAGGAGGTCGGAGTACGCCTTGAGCGCCCCGTCCGTATCGTGCGCGAGAACCTTTTTCGCGAGCTTCTTTCCGAGCTGGACGCCCTCCTGGTCGAAGCTGTTGATGTTCCACGCGAATCCCTGGAACATGACCTTGTTCTCGAAATGGGCGAGGAGCGCGCCGAGCACTTTCGGGGTGAGCCTGTCGCCGTAGATGATGCTTGACGGGCGCTCTCCTGCAAACGACTTGTTCGGGTCGTCGTCCTTCTTTCCGCACGCGAACGCCATAATCTGCGCGACGACGTTTGCGCAGAGCTTCTTCTGGCTCGTCGAGTCCTCGATGACGACGTCAGTTCCCGTCTGGTTCTCCTTGAACGCGATGAACTGGAGCGGGATGATGTTCGTTCCCTGATGGAGCAGCTGGTAGAACGAGTGCTGGCCGTTCGTTCCCGGCTCGCCGAAAATGACGGGGCCCGTGACGTAGCTGACCGGCTTGCCGAACCTGTTCACGCTCTTTCCGTTCGACTCCATGTCGAGCTGCTGGAGATGCGCGGGGAAGCGCGACAAAGCCTGCGAGTAGGGAAGCACCGCCGTTGACGGATATTCCTGCACGTTCCTTTCGTAGATTCCGATGAGCGCGTCGAGGAGCGACGGGTTCTTGAGGATGTCCTTGTTCGTCGCGGTCTTGTCCATCGCGGCGGCTCCGTCGAGGAATTCGGCGAAGACGTTCGGCCCGAACGCGAGCGACAGCACCGCTCCGCCGACGCCGCTTGTCGATGAGTAGCGTCCGCCGATGTAGTCGTCCATGTAGAATGCGGCGAGGTAGTCGGGGTTGTGCGCGAGCGGGGAAGTCTCGCTCGTGACGGCAATCATGTGCTTCGCGGGGTTGAGCCCTGCTTTCTTGAGCGCGTCCTTGACGAAGGACTCGTTAGTGAGTGTCTCGAGCGTCGTTCCGCTTTTTGAGACGAGTATGAAGAGCGAGTGCGCGAGGTCGAGCGATTTGAGGACGCTCGCGGCGTCATCCGGGTCGACGTTGGAGATGAATTTCGCCTCCATCTTGAACGTACCCTCCGCTTTTGCCCAGTTCTCGAGCGCAAGATACATGGCGCGCGGCCCGAGGTCGCTTCCGCCGATTCCAATCTGGACGACCGTGGTGAATTTCTCACCGGCAGCGTTTGCGATGCG
This sequence comes from Treponema saccharophilum DSM 2985, assembly GCF_000255555.1. GTDB lineage: Bacteria > Spirochaetota > Spirochaetia > Treponematales > Treponemataceae > Treponema_D > Treponema_D saccharophilum. Next base: position 156,255 of record NZ_AGRW01000049.1, on the reverse strand, counting down.
TCCGTCGTGAACCTTGTCCGCGAATTCGGCTATTCTCTTCTGCTCGTTGATGTAGAATTCGCGCTTGTTTACTCCGTCAGCCGTGACGTCCTTTCCGAGCTGCCCGCGCGTGAGCTGGTGGAGGACGAGCCTCTTCTCTCCTGTGTTGACTACAGCGCCGTTGTAAAGCTCCTCGAATTTCTCGACAAGCTGAGCCTCTTGTGAAAGCTCTGCCAGGACGCCGAGGATTTTCTCGTCAACCTGTTTGGCTGCGTAGTTGTAGACGAGCCCCGCCGCCATCGGCACCGAGCATGATGCGACTCTCTCCGCCGCCTTCTCGCCGGAAAGCTCCTTAGCCACCGAGACTGCGCCTTTGAGCGACTGAAGCTTCTTGAACGACGCGAGCGTGTCAAGATTTTCCCAGGAAATTGCCATTTCGTTTCTCCTTTATGTTTTTAGTTCCGAGAGTATACCACATTGATTGGGGCGGTGCGAGCGGTCGGAAACGGGCTGCGGCTCATTCCTGCGCGGAAATCCACGCGGCGGCTTGCTCGTCCTCGCCTTGTACGCCATCCGCGGCGGAATCGTTCCAGAAAAGCGAGAAATCGACGCGAAGCCCGTTGTTCTTGAGCAGCTGCGCGAGGTTCATCTCCGCCGTGAGCGGTTTGTCCCCGCGGGCGGCCGTTCCCCGTATGCGCCACGACGATGCGGCTTTCCCGCTTTTCTCGCAGAGAAAATACATCGGGTCGTACATTTCCGAAAGAAGCGAGAAATTTCCCTCGTCGGACGCTGCCGCGCCTATTTTCCTGAGCGGTTTCTGGAACAGCTTCGCGAACGCTTTCCAGTCGGTAATCTCCGCAATGCCTTCCGCGCCGTCGTATTCCACCCAGCGCCCGCCGCCTTTTGAGAGGGAGAGCGCGTTCAGCGACTCGATGTAGTCGTAGGGCGTGTCGTGTATCCCCGAAAGCTCGCGCTGCCTTTTTTCCGTCATCTCCCTGAACAGCCGCTCCTCCGCGATGTTCGGGATGGCGCTTTTCGGTTTGCGCGGCTTTCTTCCGGCAAACATCCCCTCCGTCGCGGATTCTCCCTGCGGGTTCTCGATTTCTGCGATGTGCGTCGCGAAAAGCCCCGTCTTCCTGGGGAACGGACCGGCGGCGAGGAATTCGTTCAGCGAGCGCGTAAGTTCCTTCCGGTAGAAATCGGCGTAGGGACCGCCGCCGCTTTCGTCGAGCGTCAGCGCGTTCCCGTCGTCGCCGGCAAGACTGAGCGAATTGATTTTCTCCGCGAACGACCGGGCGAGATTCTCCGACTTCAGCCTCTCTTCCTCCGCGTCCCCGCCCGAAAATTCGCGGGCATGTCCCGCGCTCCATTCGAATGCCGCGTCGGAGAGGGGGAGCGCCGTCCTCGGTTCCGTCGCGAAAACGCCGTCGACGGCATCCGTCGTTTCCGCGGCGCCAATCTCGTCGAGCAGCGACGAGTAGAGCGCGGAGTCGCCCGACGCGCCGATGACGCACGCAATCGCGCCGCCCGCGTCGCTTCCGTAGACGAAGAACCCTTTTTCCGGCGGGAGAATATCCGCGTTGAGCCTGATGAAGCGGATTGCCGCCTTGAAGTCAGCGACAGCCGCGCCGACGCCCGTCCCTTTCCCGCGCGCGCCTGCAAGGACTGCAATCAGCCCCGATTTTGCGATTGATGCCGCCTCCCTGGAATACGATTGCGCGGGTTTCATCGCGAGGAACGACGGCGTGTCGATTTTCATCGCGAACGGCGCGCCGTTCCCGCACGCTTTTGCCGTGTACGTTCCGTCGCCGTTCGCCTTCGCGTCGAAAAGCGCGCGCGGCACGAAAACGGCGAGCTGCTCGTGGTGCGTGTCGGCTGCGTTCGCGCAATACGGAATTCCCGTCTGGAAGAAAACGCCGTCTTCCTCGTTCAGAAGCCATTTCGTCATGTCGATTTTCTTGAGGCTGCTCGTTTCCGGGACGAATTCCATCTCGACGAATTCCTCATCGGGCGCGGGAATCTGCTCCTCTTCCGCCACCGCGTCTTTTTTCGGGATGAATTCCTCCTCCGTCACGATTTCGGCTTTTTTTTCCGCCGTCTGCTCGGGTTTTGTCGTCGCGCACGAGAACGCGAGCGCAAGAACAGCCGGAGCGATTAAGGTCGTCCTTCTCATTTTTTTCTCCGTAATAACCTTATTGCGCGTAGAAAAGTTCCGTTGCGCGCGCCATGTGGGCCGCGTCGTCGCTGCCCGCCGACTCGAACGGCGAATGCATCGCCCATTGCGCGAGCCCGATGTCGACTGACAGCGCGGAGACGTGCGCCGTCGATATGTTCCCGAGCGTCGAGCCGCCCGCCACGTTCGAGTTGTTCGTGAACGTCTGCGTCGGAATTCCCGCGTCCGCGCATATCCGCCTGAAAATGGACGAGGAAAGCGCGTCCGTCGTGTATTTCTGCGCCGCGTTGTGCTTGATGACGATTCCTCCGTTGAGGCGCGGCCTGTTTATGGGGTCGGATTTGTCAGGATATGCGGGATGGACTGCGTGCGCGTTGTCCGCGCTGACGAGGAAACTGTTCGCGACTGCCGTGTTGTAGTCCTCGTCGGTGCGTCCGAGCGCGCCGTTGATGCGCCTGAGCGTGTCCTCGAGGAACGTGGAGTCGGCGCCCTGCCGCGTCCCGCTTCCGACTTCCTCGTTGTCGAAAACCGCATGGACGAGCGCGTTCCTTCCGCCTGATTTTTTGCACGCGCCGATGAATCCCAAAAGCGTCGTGTACGCGCATTCAAGGTCGTCGAGCCTCGGTGACGCGATGAATTCGTCGTCCGCGCCCCAGAACATGCCGTCGTCGCTGCACGAAAGGAAAAGGTCGTGCCCGAGGATGTCCTCCTCGCCGATTCCGCAGTGCTCCGAGATGAATTTTTTGAGGGAGAACGACTCTCCTGCCGCGATTACGGGCATCATCTCCGACTGCACGTTGATTTTGCGCCCGTCGTTCGCGTCCCGCGCGAAGTGGATTGCCAGGTTCGGAATCATGACGAGGTTTTTCTTCAGCGAGACGAGCTTCTCCTCCACGTCGAACGCGCCGGGGCCTTTCCGCACAATCGCGCGTCCCGCTATCGATAGCGGCCTGTCGAACCACGGCTGCATGAGCATCCCGCCGTATTTCTCGACGTTCAGCCTCACGCATCCGTTCCCCTTCATCTCGGGGTTCTCCTTTATCTTGAACGAAGGCGAGTCCGAATGCGAGGCTGCAATCCTGAACCCGCAAAAATCGCGTCCCGGCGCCACGAACGATAGTATCGAGGAGCTGTTCCTCGTGACGAAATACCGTCCGCCTTCCTCTATTTTCCATCGTTCGCCCTCGGAAAGCTCCGAAAAGCCGTTTTCCTTCAAAATTTCCTTTATGTTCCCGACGGCATGGAAGCAGCTCGGGCTTTTGCGTATGAATTCCAGCGTTTTTTCTGCAGTTTCGTTTTTCATGCGCACATTCTAGCACACAATCGCTTTTCCGTTTTCCGCTCAGGGCATGAAAAAGCGCGCCTCTCGGCGCGCCGTGGTGACAGCGGATTCAGAACCCGTTATTTGTACGATTTCTGGACGGTCAGGACGTCCGTCTCCTTGTCATAGAGGAACGAGAGGAGATAGATTGTCGTCTCGGATTTTGTCGTGCGCTTGTAGATTGTGCATGCGTACTTGTATCCCTTCTCCTTCATCTCCGGTTTGAGCTCCTCGTCGAAGAGAATCGTCTTCTCGCCGCTCTCGAAGTTGAAGTATTCGGTGATTGTCTCCTTCGGGTTCATGCCCCAGCCGTTCTTGTTCAGAATCTGCTGGACGCGGTTGTCGCGCTGCTCGTCCGTCTTGAATGCATAGAAGTGGTACTTGTGCCCGAGCGCGTTCGCGTCGAATTCGTACCATGTGTAGTTTTCGTCATCCGCGCTGTAAGCCTTTGTCTTTGGCTTGGCTGCGAAAACTGCTGCAGATGAAATCGCGAGGAAAAGCGCGATGATGGAAAATGCTTTCTTGAACATTGTGGTCTCCTTGATGTAAGTCTAAAAAATAGTCTGAAAACAGACTTGCATGACTCATAGTGTATCACAAGATTTCCGAATGTCCAAAATGAATGTTTCCGAACGGCTTTTTTTTGCCCGCTCGCGTTTCCGGGCTGGCAGGGGCGTTTGCCGTACCTTTATGCTTGGTTTAATTGAGGTTTGTCCACTTTTGGAATAAAATTAGACGTTACGTTTTTTTTGAACGAAGCCCCGCAATCACGCAAGGAACGCCGGGGCTGACAATCATTTTTTTACGAGGTTATTTTTTATGGAAAACATCAAGGAAGTCCGCGTGCGCTATGCGCCGTCGCCCACGGGACTGCAGCACATCGGCGGCGTCCGCACCGCGCTGTTCAACTATCTCTATGCCCGCTCGAAGGGCGGAAAATTCATCCTGCGCCTTGAGGACACCGACCGCACCCGCTACGACGAGAAGTACGTCCAGAACCTGTACGACACGATGGCGTGGCTCGGGCTGGACTGGGACGAGGGCGGCGACAAGGGCGGCGAGTACGGGCCGTACGTCCAGAGCGAGCGGTTCGCGCTGTACAAGGAATACGCGCAGAAGCTCATCGAGAACGGAGAAGCGTACTACTGCTTCTGCGACGCCGAGCGCCTCGACAGAATCCGCAAGATACAGCAGGAGAACAAGATGGCCCCCGGCTACGACAGGAACTGCCGCCACCTCACTCCCGAGGAAGTCAAGGCGAACCTCGACGCGGGAAAGCCGTTCGTAATCCGCCTGAAGGTTCCGCTTGAGGGCGAGACGAAATTCCACGACCACCTTCTCGGCGACATCACCTGGAAGAACGAGGACATTTCCCCCGACCCGGTTCTCCTCAAGAGCGACGGCTTCCCGACGTACCACCTCGCGAACATCGTGGACGACCATCTCATGCACGTCTCACACGTCATGCGCGCGCAGGAATGGATTCCCTCGACGCCGCTCCACGTGCAGATGTACCGCTCGTTCGGGTGGGAGCACCCCGAGTTCTGCCACCTTCCGATGGTGAACGGCTCCGACGGAAAGAAGCTCTCCAAGCGCCACGGCTCGACTTCCTTGAACGAATTCCGCGCGAGGGGATACCTTCCGCAGGCAATCGTGAACTACGTCGCGCTTCTCGGATGCTCGTACGAGGAGGGCAAGGAATTCTACACGCTCGCCGAGCTTGCCGAGAATTTCCGCCTCGAGCACCTGAACAAGTCGCCCGCCGTGTTCGACTACAAGAAGCTCGAATACTACAACGGAAACTACATACGCCGCCTCTCCGACGAGGAGCTTTACAAATGGACGCTCCCGTTCATCACGGGGACGGGCGACGCGACGCTCGAAATCAACCCGGAGAACCCGCAGCCCAAGCCGAAGGTGGGGCCGGAATATTCGGGCGTGCGCCTGAACGACGCGGGCGAGCCTGAGTGCGTGGACGAGTCGATGGGAATGACGAGCGCGGACGTGAAGGCCGCCCTCATGAAGCTCATGCCGCTCATCCGCGAGAGACTCCATTTCCTCTGCGATGCCGCGGAGATGGTGCGCTTCCTCTTCACGAAGCCGGCCGTTCTTCCCGTCGAGCAGATTGTCCCCAAGAAGCTCGACGCGGCGAAGACGAAGGAAGTCCTCGAGGCTGCAATCGGCTTCATCGAGAAGCTTCCGTCAATTTCCGAGGAGGAGGGCGAGAACCTCGCAAAGGCGACGGCTGAATCCCTCGGAGTCAAGCTCGGCGACTTTATGATGCCCATCCGCATGGCTGTCACGGGAAGCCGCGTGTCGCCGCCGCTCATCGGCTCAATCCTCATTCTCGGTGCCGATGAATCGGTTGCCCGCGTAAGAAAGACGCTCGAGTCGTTCTGATTCCGCGTTTTTGACGAACGAACCCCGCGCGTGCGTTTTCGTGCGCGCGGGGGTTTTTATGCACGCTGAGCCTGTTCGGGAGACTGCTTCCGGGGCAGGCGTTTTTTGATGTCCTCTTCCTATCATCAAACCTGTTCGGAAACCTCAGTTTCAGAACATTAAGAACAGGTCTGTTTTGGCGCGGTAGAGAATCGCCTCGCCCCTGATAGCCCGCCCCGTTGTCGTAAGCCGCTGACGAAACGGGCGGGTTTCTTAGGAATCGGAATCAGTTTTATGAAAGCCAAGTTTTTGAACACACAAGAAGGAGAACTTATGAGAAGAAATTCCTTGTCTTTCAAAATCGTCACCAGGATTGCGCTCCTCGTGACATTGATTTGCGTCCTGCTCACGGCGTTCGCAATACTTTTTCTTCGCAGAATTCAGACGAACCAGGTCGTCGGCATGATGACGAGATGCCGCGACGATGCCGGAAAACTCATCGACTTGTCGATTGACGCGTACATCCGCGAGGTCGAGGCAATCTCAATGAGAAGCGACATCCGCGAGATGGATTGGGACGTGCAGAAGGAAATCCTCATCGAAGAGGCGCGGCGCATGGGATTCGAGTCGTTCGAGGTCGGCGACATGAACGGCATGGCGCATTCGACGCACGGGAACGACATATGGGTCGGGGGACGGAGCTACTACAACAAGGCGCTTTCCGGCGTCCCCAACATCTCCGATTTGGTCTACGACGAGCGGTACAACAAGATGGTCGTCGTAGTGAGCTGCCCGCTCTATGGCGAAGGCGGTTCCGTGGCCGGCGTCATTTCCGCAGTCGCCGACGCATCGTTCACGAACGCGATAACGTCGTCGGTGAAGCTCGATTACGACGGGGGCATATTCATAATCAACGACGCGGGCGACAAGATGGCGGGCGTCGATTACGCGGGGCGCACGATGCTCGAGAACAACATCCACAGCGGCGATTATGCGCCCTCCGGAAAATTCGGGCAGTTCCGCGAGCTTCAGATAAAGATGATTCAGGAGCCTAGCGGGCTTGAGACGTTCTTCATGGACGGGAAGGAATATTTCCTTTCGTTCGTCACGGTGAACGGCGGCAGGTGGCATCTGGGAATCATTCAGAACAGGGCGCAGGCGCTCGCCGTACTCTCCGAGATTTTCTTCAGGATGGTCCTCATAACGGTTGCCGCGATTGTGTTCGGCTCGCTCGGCGGGCTTTTCTTCGCGCGCACGCTCAGACCGCTCAGAAGGGTCAGCGCGAGCATAAAGGAAATCGCGTCCGGAAAGGCGGATTTGACGCAGCGAATCAGGATAAAGACGGAGTACGAAATCGGGGAGCTTGTGGACGGGTTCAACACGTTCACGGAAAAACTCCAGAGCATAATGACCGTCATGAAGCAGTCGAAGGAATCGCTTTCCGATGCGGGCACGATGCTGAAAAGCGACACGAAGAACACGATTTCCTCGATAGATGCGATTATCGAGAATATCCAGGCGACGAGGATGGGGACGACGCTCCAGTTCTCCAGCGTCGAGCAGACGGCGAGCGCCGTGCACGAAATCGCGTCGAACATCGAGTCGCTTGAGCGCATGGTCGAGAACCAGTCGTCGAGCGTAAAGGTCGCGAGCGGCGCGGTCTCGGCGATGATAGGAAACATCGAGAAAGTCAACGCGTCGGCGGAGAAGATGACCGATGCGTTCAGGCGCCTTGAGGAAAAGGCGCAGTCCGGGCTCAGGAAGCAGGACGACGTGAGCGACAAGATTTCCGTCGTCGGCGAGCAGTCCAAAATTCTCGGCAACGCGAACAAGACAATCCGCGAGATTGCGAGCCGCACGAACATGCTCGCGATGAACGCGGCAATTGAGGCGGCGCACGCGGGCGCGAGCGGCAAGGGATTCTCCGTCGTCGCCGACGAAATCAGGAAGCTTTCCGAGACGTCGTCCGCGCAGTCGAAGGAAATCGGTGAGCAGCTTTCGAAGATTCAGGATTCCATCGGGCAGATTATATTCGCGTCGAACGAATCGCGGCTCGCGTTCAAGAACGTCAGCGAGGAAATCCAGTCCACCGACTACCTCGTCAAGGAAATTTCCTCCGCGATGGACGAGCAGCACAGGGATTCCGAGAAAATCAACGCGTCGCTCGGCAGCATGAACGACAGCACGGACATCGTCCTTTCGGCGGTGAACGAGATGTCGGAGGGAAATGCCGCGATTCTCAAGGAAATCCAGAACCTCCAGTCGTCCACGACGGATTTGAAGCAGAACATGGACAAGATGGAAAGCGGGGCGGAGGACATCAGAAGCACCGGAAGCGCGCTTTCCGAGATTTCGGAGAGGATGTCCGCCTCGATAGAAGATATTTCGGGGCAGGTCGACAAATTCCAGGTTTGAAGGGGCGTTTTTCGTCCCGCAAAGAAAACGAGGCAACACCATGAAGACAATCAGAAGAATCGCTCTTTTTACCGTTCCGCTCATCGCGCTTTTTTTGTCCGGATGCGGGAAGAACAAGGACGGGAGCGTCCCGGCAAAGCAGGACAAAATACACATCCGCGTCTGGGAGACGGACGGCGGTATTGACGAGTTCATAAAGCAGGCGGGAAAGGAATTCTCGAAGCTCCGTCCGGACGTCGCTGTCGATTACATTTACGTGGGGCTTCCTGCGATGGTCGAAACGCTCGAAATCGATGCGCCCGCCGGAGTCGCGCCCGACATAATAACCTCTCCGCACGACACGCTCGGAATCATCGTCTCGAAAAACCTCGTCCTTCCGACGCGGAATCCCGGCGACATCTCGCGCAAGGTGCTCGGCGCGTGCTCGAAGGCGCTTACGTACAACGGCACGATGTACGGATATCCCGTGAGCGCGGAGACGTACGCGCTTTTCTACAACAAGAAGCTCATAAAAGAGCAGGACGTCCCGAAAACGTGGGACGCCCTTGTCGGATGGTCGGGGGAATTCATCGCGAACAACCCGCGCCGATATCCGTTCGTCATGGATTTCATGAACATGTACTACTCGGTGATTTTCACGACGATGAACGGGAACAGGCTCTACGGCGAGAGCGGGAGCGAGGGGCAGAACCCGCACATGGGAACGAAAGACGCAATCCGCGGCATGGAATTCTTCCAGTCGCTCAGGGAAAAGCTCGGAATCGGCAGCACGGAGCTGAACACCGCGACGTGCGACGGACTTTTCTCCTCGGGAAACGCGGCGATGTACGTGACGGGCTTGTGGAACGTGAAGCCGTTCGAGAAGGCGGGAATCGATTTCGGCGTGGCGGCGCTCCCGTCGCTTCCGGGGGAAAACAAGCCGGCGGCATCGTTCAGCGGCACGCGCGGGATGTTCGTCACGGCGGCCTCGAAGCATCCCGACGTCGCGGCCGACTTCCTCGAATTCCTGCTCACGCCGGAGATGCAGCAGCTTCGGTTCAGCCTGACGGGCGCGATGCCTTCGATAGACACGGCGGTCAGCAGCAAATACATGGCGGGATTCACGAAGCAGCTCGGCTACGCGTTCCCGATGCCGTCGATTCCCGCGATGGGGAATATGTGGTCGGAATCGTCCGAGACGCTCCGCAACATCTGGAATGGCGCCGATGTTGCCGAAGAGATGCGTTTGCTCAACGAAAAGATAAAAGGATGATTGTATGAAAAATATTCTTGCGCTCTTTTTTTCTGCCGTCATGTTCCTTTCCCTTTTTGGCTGCGAGATAGAGCCGGTCGAGACGTTCTACACGGTAAGCGGAACCTACGACGAGGAATTCGAGTCGTGCGCGTTCCTTCATTTCGAGCCGGGCGAGGAAAAAATAGGCAGTATTTCCGACAAGGACTGGGGCACCGTCAAGACGATGCTCGTCACGTCCTGCGCGCAAAGACACGAGTGGGCGAAAAGCGAGGTCGAGTCGTTCCTTTTGGGGCAGGGGCTTTCGCCGTCAGACGCGTCGGAAAAAGCCGGAACGCTTTGCTCGATGGAGCACGGTTTCTGGGCGCGCCGCGTCGGTTCCGGAATCACCTGTGTCGTGAAATGACGCGGCGCCGCTGCGGGTTTTCTTTTTTTTGGAAGGGAAACCCGCTTTTTTTTGTCAAAAATACATTCTGTATGCCAAAATGGAGAATCCAGTTTTATGGCGAATCTTTCCGCGCAAGGAGCCTTTATGAAACGAATCTGTCTTTTCCCGCTGGTCGCGCTTTCCGCGCTCTTCCTTTTCTCGTGCGCCGACGACAACAGCGCCGAGCCTGCGCCGGATTATTCGGCTGTTGTCGCGAATACCGACGAGAAAGTAATCGAATGCTTCAACCTTACGAATGAATTCCGTACGGGAAGCGAGGCATATTACTTGAACAATGACAACGTGACGACGACGAGCCTTGTCGGAAAACTTTCCGCATTGACGCTCGATGAGGAATTGTGCCGGGCTGCCCAAATCCGCGCGAACGAAATCGTAAAAAGCTTCTCCCATACGCGCCCGAACGGAAAATCGTGCTTCACCGTTCTTTCCGATTTGTCGATTTCGTATTCCGCCGCCGGCGAGAACATCGCCGCAGGTTCCTCCACGGGAAGCGGCACGTTCACGCAATGGAAGGAGGACGGCGAGAATTATGCGGGGCAGGGGCACCGGCGCAACATGCTCGGTCAGAATTTCACGAAAATCGGAATCGCCTACGCATATGCAGATGGAAGCAGATACGGATATTACTGGGCGATGATTCTCGCTAAATAGCCCGAATGTCGGGTTTCAGTATCGGAACATGGTAGTTGACCGCAGCCGAAGATACTCATAAAAAAGAGAAACCGGTCAGTCCGACAAGCTCGATGACCGGTTTCCGCATCCATAGACCAGTACCTGAAAGTGTCTTGCATTTCGGCATTCCGGACCGTTTCGGAATCTCGCCATTGCCCGCCCCGCGCCCCCTAGAACGCTTCCCCGCACTCAATCGTCATCCGCACGCCCGTCCTCGGATGGGTGAACTCGATTCTGCGCGCGTGGAGCATGAGCCGCTCGCCGTCCGCTTTCGTCCCGTAGAGCGAGTCTCCGATTATCGGGATGCCGAACCCGTGCGCGTCCGCGCTTGCCGTTCGCAGCTGGTGCGTCCGTCCCGTGTGCGGCATGAAAAGGACGCGCGTCGCGTTGCGGGCGGTTCCGCCGGGGGATTCGTACCGCTCGACGCCCAGAACCTGCCATTCCGTGACGGCTTTTTTCCCGTTCTCGGCGTCCCAGATTTGGTGCGGGCGGTTCTCCACGTCAAGCCGGAAGAACGTCTCCACCGTTCCGTGCGCGGGAATTCCATTTTTTGCGAGGACGCCGTCGAGGAGCGCGACGTATTCCTTCCGAACGTCCCCGTTCTCGAACTGCCGCTGCATCGCGCGCTGCGATTCCCTGTTCAGCGCGAGGATGAGGATTCCGCTCGTCTCCATGTCGAGCCGGTGCACGGCGGGCTGCGCGGGAGAGCCGGGGAAAAGCCTTCTGAACCGCGTCTCCGCGCTGTCCTTTTCCGTTCGACCGGGGACGGAAAGAAGACCGCTCGGTTTGTCGATTGCGCAGATGTCGTCGTCGCGGAACAGTATCTTGAGCCCGAGCATCGCGGGAAGGAGGATTCCGCACCGCTCGTCGCACGGCTCGCATTTTTTCGTTCCGCCGTTTCCGACGAAGAATTCGCACATCGAGACGGGAAGCAGGTTGTTCTTGAACGCGTGGTGGAGGAGCTTCGGCGCGCAGCAGTCGCCCGTCCCCGTCGGCGGGAGCTTTCCTTCTGGCATCATCATCGCCGCGTTGTGTGATTCGCATATGTCGCGGAGCGTCCGCGTCTTTCCGTCCGCGCAGCAGAACGAGTAGAGCGCGTGGACGTTCGCGAGTGACTGCGCGCAGAGAATCTTCCTTTTGGATTCAAGCCCGCGCCTTTTTTCCGCGTTCTTTTCCGAGCCGATTTCCTCCGTGAGGCGGTGGATTTCCGCGTCGTTCCCGCTCAGCGCGCGCGCGATTTCTTCGGCGGACGCAACCGGCTCCGCGTATTGTGACGGAAGCGAGAGAATCTCCGTCCCGCGCAAATCGAGCCTGCGCGCCGTTCCCGAATTCGACGCGATGACGGTCTCGTTTCCGTCCTCGTCGCGGCAGACGAGCGCGCCAATCATCATTCCGGCGTCCTTGCGCTCCTCGCTTTCCTTCGTCACGCGGATGACTCCTATCTCGCCCGAATCGATTTTCCTCGCGATTTCCTCGCACGCTTGTGCAGCCCTTTTTTCCGGGAATGGTGGGAACATGTTCTCTCCTTTTGTTTTCTCGTTTCCGTTCCGTCCATCGTAGCGGAAATTCACGCTTTTGCGAACGCGCCGGATTTCAGCCGCCGCCATAAAATTCCGAGAATTTGTTGAGTTTATATGGAGGGAAAAAATGGTAATAGTTATAGATGACGAGAAGGTTATGAGATGCGCGCGGAGGATTTCCCTCTCGCTGGTCGCCCTGGCGGTCCTGCTTTTCCTCGTCCTTTCGGGGATGGTGTTCAAATTCAGCACGGAGCACGCGCTCGAGTACGAGATGAAGTACAACATGATGAACGCCTCCGGAAAAGCCGTCGCTTCCTCGATGCGGAAGACGGGCGAGGTCGAGGATTCCCTCCTGAACAACAAGAACGCGTTCCGCAACACGAAGAAGAACGGGAAGAACAACGCGTTCTTCGACGAGGTTTCGCGGAAGCATCGGAACGACAGATGAAATCCGATTGGTTTTCGCTTTTCTCTTGTGCAGATTCCCTCAATCACATATAATTTTGCATATTTATGCAAATCTCTTGAAAAGGAGTGAATATTTATGCAATTCAAATTCATTGAGGGCGGCGTTGCCGCTGCGGAGGGCTTCACGGCGAGCGGAGTCCTGAACAAGATAAAGGCGAGCCGGACGACGTTCGACACCGCGCTCATTTTCAGCGACGCGCTCTGCAACGCGGCTGGCGTGTTCACGCAGAACCGCGTCAAGGCGGAGTGCGTCAAGTTCACGAAAAACCAGATTGCCGACGGAAAGGCGCAGGCGGTCATCATGAATTCCGGCAACGCCAACGCCTGCACGGGCGCGCAGGGATACGAGAACGCGAGGAAGGAGGCGGATGCCGTCGCGTCCCGGCTCAAGATTGACGCGGGGAACGTCCTTGTCTGCTCGACGGGCGTCATCGGACAGCAGCTTCCGGTGGAGAAAATCCTGAACGGGCTTGACGAGTCTGTCGCGAAACTTTCGAAGACGGGAAACGTCGAGGCGCGCCAGGCAATCATGACGACAGACACGAAGTACAAGGAAGTCGCGCTCGAGACTGAAATCGGCGGGAAGAACGTCCGCATGGGCACGATGGCGAAAGGCTCGGGGATGATTCACATCAACCTCGGCACGATGCTTTCCGTCGTCACCACCGACTGCGCGATTTCCGCCGAGATGCTCGAAAAGGCGCTCAAGAAAAGCGTCGCGGGAACGTACAACTGCGTCTCGGTTGACGGCGACACCTCCACGAACGACACGCTGCTGATTCTGGCGAACGGGATGGCGGGCAACGCGGAGATTGTCTCGGAGGGCGCGGAATTCGATGCGTTCTGCGAGGCGCTCGACACGCTCAACACGCAGATGGCGAAGAAAATCGCGGCGGACGGCGAGGGCGCGACGAGGCTCGTCACCTGCAATGTCGTCGGAGCCGACAACGTGGAGAACGCGCGCGGGCTTGCGAAGGCGGTCATCTGCTCGAACCTCGTGAAGGCGGCGTTCTTCGGTGCCGACGCGAACTGGGGAAGAATCCTCGACGCGATGGGCTACTCGGGATTCTTCTTCACGCCCGAGAAGACGAGCGTCTCTTTCCTCTCTCGCGAGGGGGCGAAGCGCTACTTCGACGACGGCGACGTGAACGGCGGGAAGGAGAATTCCATAAAGGTGTTCGACCACGGCGTTCCGCTCAACTTCGACGAGGAGAAGGCGAAGAAAATCCTCCTTGAGGAGGCGGTGGAAATCCTCGTGGAGCTTGAGGACGGAAGCGCGAAGGGAACGGCATGGGGCTGCGACCTGACGTACGACTACGTGAAAATCAACGGGGACTACCGCACATAATTTCCGCGTTCGCGTCGGGCGGTTAAGAATAGGTCAAAAAATCGAGGTGTTTTTATGGAGAACGGAATAGAGAATCCGAGGCTCGACAACGAGCATTGGGCGGGCGTGCTTGTTCAGGCGCTCCCGTATTTCAGGCATTGGGTCGGAAAGACGGTTGTCGTCAAGTACGGCGGAAACGCGATGCTCAACGAGGAGCTGAAGTCCGCGGTTATGGAGGACATCGTGCTTCTCAACACGGTGGGAATCCACGTCGTGCTCGTCCACGGCGGCGGGCCTGAAATCAACAAGATGCTCGACCGCGTGGGCAAGGAGTCCAAGTTCGTCAACGGGCTCCGCTATACTGACGCGGAGACGATGGAAATCGTTCAGATGGTGCTGACGGGAAAGCTCAACAAGGACATCGTTGGAATCCTTTTGCAGGAGGGCGGAAAAGCGGTCGGTCTTTCCGGCGTCGATTCGGGGCTTCTTCGCGCGAAGAAAATCGACAAGGACGGCGCCGACCTCGGGTTCGTCGGCGAGGTGACGGAAGTCCACCCGGAAATCGTGCAGTCGCTTCTGGAGAAGGGGTTCATACCCGTCATCTCCACTGTGGCGCTCGGCGAGAGCGGGGACTTCAACCGCTACAACATCAACGCCGACACTGCCGCCGCGAAAATCGCCGTCGCGCTCGGGGCGGAGAAATTCGTGCAGCTCACGAACGTCCCCGGCGTCCTCCGCGACGTGAACGACCCCAAGTCGCTCATCCAGCGCATCCACCTTGCTGACGTTCAGAAATTCATCGACGAGGGAATAATCGCCGGCGGCATGATTCCCAAAATCGAGTGCTGCATGATGGCGCGCGAGGGCGGTGTCCCGCGTACCCACATCATCGACGGCCGTGTTCCGCATTCGCTCCTCATCGAGATGTTCAGCGACCGCGGTATCGGAACGATGATTTACTAAAGTTCGCCTGAATGAAGAACGCTTCGGAATGGAATCAGCTTTTTCCGCTTCCGAAGCGTTTTTTTTGCTATAATTTTCATCATGGAAGAATTGCAGCAGTTGCCGCTTGGCGTGCAGGATTTTAAGAAACTCCGCGAAGAGAACAAACTTTACGCGGATAAGACAAGCCTTGTTTATGATTTGACTCATTCCAATTCCGCAGTTTTCTTGAGCCGCCCCCGGCGTTTCGGAAAAAGCCTTCTTCTTTCGACCATAAAATATTATTTTCTTGGATTCAGAAATTTGTTCGCAGGCCTTGCGATTGACGGACTTGAAAAAGACTGGATTGAATACCCTGTTCTTTACTTCGATTTCAACGGTCAAAATTACAGCGAAGAAAACGGTCTTAATGACATAATCGAAAATCATCTGCGGACTTGGGAAAAAGAATATGGCTGCGATTGGATTTCCGAGACAGCCGCAGTCCGCTTTGAGAACGTGATAAAAGCCGCCAGCGAGAAAACGGGAAGACGGGTGGTTGTCCTTGTCGACGAGTATGACAAGCCGCTTCTTGACACGATGAACGACAATGCCGAAATCGAGGAAAAAAACAGGGCTGTTTTCAAGGGCGTTTTCGGTGTCTTGAAAAAAATGGATGCATACCTGCGATTCTGCATGTTCACCGGCGTGACAAAATTCAGCAAAGTGAGCATCTTCAGCGATTTGAACCAGTTGACGGATATTTCCTTGAACGAACGATACAACAACATTTGCGGAATATCCGATTCGGAAATAGAGGGCGAGTTTTTTCCATATGTGAAACGGCTTGCCTCTGTTTCAGGAAGTTCCGAGCAAAAAGTGCGCGACGAACTGAGGCGCATGTATGATGGATATCATTTTTCAAAGTCGGGAGACGGTATGTACAACCCGTTCAGCCTGTTCCACTGTTTCGATGAGAATGATTTTGGAAGCTACTGGTTTGAGAGCGCCACGCCGACTTTTTTGATAAGCAAATTGAACGATTCAAATTATGACATCAGGAGTCTCGCATCGGAGGTTAAGGCAAACGAAAATGAACTGAAGGATTATAGACCCGAGAATTTGAATCTGATTCCTCTCTTCTATCAGTCCGGCTATCTGACGATAAAAGGGTGGAACCAGAGACAGCGTTCTTTCTCGCTTGGTTTTCCAAATGCCGAAGTCAGGTACGGCTTTTTGAATTCCCTTGCTCCAAGTTTTCTCCATGTCGAGCACAAAGCGAATTCCTTCAATATCGATTTGCTTGACGACGCGGTTGAGACAGGTAATACAGACGGAATGAAGAAGTGGTTCGTATCTCTGTTTGCGATTTTGCCGTATTCGGCAGGAAAGGAAATCGAATCTGTCATGGAGCAGAACTTCCAGAATGTGATTTTCATGGCTCTCACCATGATGGGAAAATATGCGCGCACGGAAGTTCACTCGGCAAAAGGTAGGGCTGACTGCATTCTTGAAACAGCTGATTATGTCTATATTTTCGAATTCAAGCGTGATGTTCCTGCAAAAATGGCCCTAAAGCAAATTGAAGAGCAGGGCTACGCAAAGCCGTATTCCGCCGACAACCGTACTCTGTTCAAGATTGGTGTTAATTTCTCAAGCTCCGAGCGCAATATCGCCGAATGGGAAGTCAGTTCGTGAATCGTTTTTTGCCCCACTCACTGCCGTCTTAGCAGCGACTGCGTGAGTTCCTGAATCGTCTGCTTGTTGAATTCCGTTAGCCTGTTGTACCTCTCCATGAGCGTCCTGTTCTCGCTCGAAAGCTCGCATCCCCTCGTCGTTTCGGAGACGCACACGCCTTTCACGAGGTATTCGACAGACGTTTGCGAAGGCATCTTTGTCATGGTATAATAGTTTGTAAAACGAGGTATTTGATGAATTTTGTTGATGAAAACATAAAAAGACTTATTAAGCAGTGTGATGGTGGCGATGAAGCCATGACATTCTTGGCTATATATTCGTTTATCGAAGGGTATTTCCGAGATTTATACCCTAGTGAGTTTAAATATGAAGATGATATAAAATTTCATCATATTATGGACAAAATAAAATCGAGGCATTTAAAGACAAGTTTCCCAGCAGAAATAAATCTCTATGAAACGTTAAAAAAATATCATGGGGAGAAGAATCCTAATGCATATAAAAACTTGCGTACAGCAATAGATACAAATCGGATTCGGCATTGCTTCTCTAATATTCGCCCTGGCACTCTATCTGTCATTGTTGGTCAGTTTATTGATTTTGCTCGTTACAGAGGATTCCTGACGGATGAAATTTCTAATATGAACATTAGCAAACCTGTTTCGGATTCTCGCTCAAAGATTCAGTTAGAACCAACTGATGATTCCGTTTTATATGATTTGAAAAATGATTTGCTTTCGAAATATACTGATGTTTCAAAATTGTTCCACGAAAAAACTCGCATTGCATCAGAGCTCGAAAATATAGATTCTCAAATCATTAATGAATCAAATATACAAAATCTGCAAGCCTTGATTCGGAACAAAAAAGAAAAGTCAGAATATTTAACTAGAATAAATGCTAAACTTGATACTCTTAGAGAATACACTGATTTTATAAATGAACTTGCAATATCTTTGATAGAAGCTCGTAGCAAGAAAAATTATGAAACCCAGATAATTCATTTGAGTGAACCGCAAAAAAGATTGATAAAAGAAGATGTTGATGGACTTACTGAAAGAGATGGTCACTCTATGTATATAAAGGGTGGACCGGGAACAGGAAAAACGTTGGTCCTTATTGTCATTCTTTTTAAACTGTACTTTGCAGAACATAAATCTGTTCTTTTGACATATTATCCTACCTTAAATAAGTATATTTCATATTTGTTTGAGCTATATAACGATGATAAATTGCTTAAGTATTTTGGATTATCAAAAATTGACCCTGTTAGTTTAAAAAACTTGAGTAGTACAGGAATCCTAAAATTTGATGATTTCCTTCTTTCCAAAATTCGAAAACTCTTGGAAGTGAAAAATACATATTCGCTACGAGATAATGCAACTATTTTAACAGAAATTTGTCATTCAGTTGAACCAAATCCTAGAAAAGCGGCAAGACTGTACGAAGAAATTGTAGAAAATGTCTTGCCAAATAAGTTAAATGAAGAAAAGTATTGTACTTCTCAAAGAAAAAGAGAACGATGGGAAAAAATTTCGAAAGTTTTGGAAGCATTAGACGACAGTTCAAATATGCTAGACTTGTATGCTTATTACAAATTTTGCTTACGAGATATTAGTAAAATTGCCCTTACAAATGAAAGTTGCGATTATATTCTTATTGATGAGGCTCAAGATTTAACGAATGCTCAGATTTTTGCAATCAATAAATTTGTAAATAAGAAGGGTGGTTTAATTCTTGCAGGTGATCCAAGTCAGGAAATCAGAAATAAGCGTGTGTCGATGGCGCAACTTGATGTAAATATCAGTGGTGGTAAAAGATATAATCCAGAACTGACACAAAATTTCAGAAGTTCAAGACTGATTCAGGATTTGGGAAATGACTACAAGCAAGAGCCATGTCTGCATATACGAAAAAATACGAAGTCGGTTGAGGGAATTACAGCAGGTCCGCCACCTCAGATTTTTCTAACTGACGACACAGAGGAGTCTAATTACCAAAATACATATGCTCAAATTATAAGTTCTGTAAAAATGTGTACAAATGATTTGTGTATAACGCCTGAAAACATTTGTATTGTTGCATTCAATGAATCTGAATTAGTGTGTCTTCAGCAAGAATTGGCTCAAAAATTGGAAATGGAATCAGTGTTCCTTTATAAGGATTTTTCTTTTAAAGATAACGAGAAAGCAAATGGAAAAATTCGTCTATGCACTTTGCGCGAAATCAAAGGAATTGACTGTGCTGTTCTTCTTTTTATGGTTACAGACCAGTCAAAACAAAAGAACAACGGTGGATTTAAGTCAGAGCTAAAAGCAAATGCAATTTATACTTGTATAACAAGGGCTATGTACCTTCTTCAAGTTTTCATACCAAAATATTGCAGAATGAGTGATTTGAGTGTTGCCGTTTTGGTTAATAAGTTATGTCCGTCTGATACTGAAGTTGCAGAATTTGTGGAGGAACAAAATAAGAAGGAACGAAAAGGAATCCCATTAAAAGAATACTTTGAAAAATATAAAGGAGAACCAGAATCCGAAGTTCTTAGAAAAGTCGAAATTTCTTTGAAAGAGTTTTATGAAAAGCAATTTGGTACAGATGAGAATTGTGTTGTCGAGTATTCAGAGGATTCTTTGATTGCTTATGTCTATGCAAGAAAAAGAGTTGTTCAAAATGTTCAAGATGGTTTAACAGAGATTTCTCTAACAGAAGCACGGTCTATTAGACCTGAGTGTAATATTGATGATGAAATTGAAGTATATGTTAATCCTAAGACTTTGAGCATTAAGCAATCCGAAATTAATATGACAGAGGATGAATCCAAGCCTTTTGTTAAGATTTTGACTGAAGTATATGAGCAATATCCTGAGCGGCGTACAGATGAAAATGGCAATTCTCTGCCAAATTCAGAAGAGGGGTATTTGAATATTGCTGGCTGTGGATTAGCAAAGCCTCTTGAATTTGGTTATGAAAAATGGCCAATTTTGATAAAAGATAATCCTGATAATTTTGATTGGACTGTGTATGATGGCAAAGGAACTGTTAAGGTTTTTGCGTTCAGACCAAAAGTTGTAAAAAATGTAAATAAGGTTATCGTACGAAAGCAAACAATTATAAGTACAAAAAGGGAAGAAAGTGGTGAATTAGCTAAATTGCCTACTTTGGAACAGATAAAATATGCAATAAAAAAGGCAAAAACAGAGGATAATGGAACTGTCTTATTGAAGAATGCAAGAGTAGTAATTAAGGATGATTTTGATATAACGATATCTGCAGATATGTTAAAAGTTCTTGTAATTCAAAATCCAAATATTTTTGAATTGTCGAAGAATTTATCAGGAAAAAATGCAGTTCGAATTATTGAAGAGAAAACCGCATTTCAGGCAAACTCATTAACTGCAGACGAATATGTAGGAATAGTTTTAGAAAAAGATGAGAAAAAGATGCAAATAAGCACAGGCGATATGCCTGTTCAATATCGTTCGTTTGCATATTTCCCTGCATATGCTAATTCTAATGGCGATTTATGGAACTCTTGTAATAAAGGGGATACGGTGTGTTTTAAAGTCATTGATAATCCTGTTCTTCATGGGATGAAGATGGCTAAATTGCTGACTGTTCAAAATAAGGCGGTAACACAAACGATACAACCTGTTATCATTCCTCATTCGCTTAAGGCACAAGTTCCCAATAGTGGAGTAAATACCTATATTTTTGTTGCCGATTCGCTTGGAGTTAATAAAACTCCCAATTTAAAAGGATATTTGCAAAATTCTGTTGAAGGAATTTCTAGGGCATCAATCTCAAAAGTTCGCCTTCAAAGTAAAAATATTCAGATAGCACCTTCTTTGATCGGAAAAAAATTCTTAGTGATTTTGATTGAGAAGAACTCACAATGTAATAGTTGGATTTTAGATGTTGTCAAAATGCTTGATGAATAGAATCCCTTTTTGAATGAAAACCTGCAATCTTTCTGGAACTACTATTCAAAGTTCGCTTGAAATTGCTTCTTCAAAACGCTTTCGGCTCCTCGGAACTCCCCGTTCCCTTTGCCGGAGTGTTTTTTCTCGAACATATTCTTTCTTCATGCTAAAATTGCGACGGAGAAAATTATGCTTGATATCCCGTATAAAAAAACAGGCGCACAAAACGCTTATATCTCTTACGAAAAATTGGAAAGCCGGTTGAAGGCAATTCCTCAGGAATTTTTTGTCGATGTTCTGAATTTTTTTGATTTGCTTGAGTACAAAATCGATGTCGTGAAGTCTGAAAAGAAAAACGAAAAAAAACGCTCGGTTCAAGAAGGCTTGGACTTGCTGGAGAAAATCACGGGCTGCGTTCATGAGACAGTTTCTTTGGAAGACGCAAAAACAGAATACTTCGCGGAAAAATCGAATCTTGATTACATAATCACCAGAGATAAGGAAAATGGTTTCAAAAATTCTCCCGTAAAATCCGCAGGCGGTCGGCTGTTGTCGGGATTTTTCCCTCAACGAATTCTTACATCAGGCTGATAACAAGCTATCTGCTTGAGTATTCAGAGGACTGGCAGACTGGGAGGAGCTACATGAATGCCAGCTCAATAAAAGTTCAAAAGGAGATTCTGTTTAGCGCTGCATGATGGATTATGGCTTTTTTCAGGAACGAAATTGCGAACTAAATTTGACACAATCGAAGATTTCTATAACTAACTTTTGGTTCATAATCTCTTTTACAGACTGCTTAAGGGTAGGCAATAAGTAGAAAAAAATAGCCTGTCAGAATCAAAAAACTGACAGGCGCGTATATTAATTATAACAGTTAAGTAGTTCATTGTTAACGAATAGTAAATTATTATAGCTTTTGTATTTTAAATTAGCTTCTGTGATTGTTAATGGTATTTTGACAGTGGTTCATACACTTTTTCACCTACCTTTGCATCAAAGGCTGCCTTCGTTATTTTTGAAGCACTTCTAAAACCATTTTTGCAACATCTGAATTTGGAGCATCTGACAATGCTTCATATGTTTTTTTACCTGCTTTGTAAAAAAGTGCCGCCCCTGCTAATCCCGCACAAGTTGCAAAAACTATTTTTCCAATATCTGTATCTGATTCCATAAATATTCTCCTTAGTCAAATCTTTGACTTATTGTGTTGTAGATTCTAGAAGCTATGTTAAGTCCAGAACGCCTATCACTTGGTGTCTTTGCTACAACAAAACAAATACTTCTACCGTCATTTAATTGATATGATAAAATATTATGATTTTGCCTCCTTTTTATTCTAAAACCCCACCCATACAAAGTCTGTTCCATTCTATGAGTAAAGTGTTTATAACCACGAAAAAGCTTCTGTACCTCGTTTTTAGTCATAGGCTTTATTCTCTTTCGCAGGTTTCAATATTAACATTGTTGTCATTAACCTGAATTTTTTTAATGCGTTTTGCTAATTTACTAGCACCATAAAGCAATGTACAAGTTAGAACTCCGGCACCTAGCCAATCGTACCATTCTGCATTCACTTCCCCATAAGGAAGTTTAATGATTAACTTGTCATTCATGTTATTACCTCCTGTTCGGTCTTTCGTACCGTTAATTAACCATAATCTACTATATTGATTTTTAATCGTCAAGTATTTTCTTTATAGATTTTTTAGAGTTTATTTATTAAACTAAAGAAAATGAGGTTTTTCATGAAAAGAACAGTTATAAAAGATGAAGATACATTGGAAAATATTTTAACTATGAAAAGGAATCTGAAACATTTAAGAAAAATTGCAGGCTGGACTTCAGAAGAATTAGGAAATCAGCTTGGTCTTTCTAAACAAACAATAAATGGTCTAGAAAACAATCCTGATATACCAATGAGTAGAGTACAATATCTTGCACTTCTAACAATTTTTGAAGCCAAAGCAGAGGATGATAGTAATGATGCATTGAATGTAAGTTTAAATAATTTATTTTTTGAAAAAGATATTTATAAAAAAAATAAGACTGAAATTGATTCAGGTATTGCCATAATTGCAGAATCTGTAGCTAAAGTAGGTATAGGTTCTGCAATAGTGGCATCTTTTATGTCGACAATTTTTACGCCATTAGGATTAGTAGCTACGCCTGTCGCAATTACTGGTGCTATTTTAAGTTCTATTTTATTAAAAAATAAAGATAAGGATAAATAATTATAGAAAAGCCTATGAGAAAAATTACTAGATGATCTAAATCAACGGAGAAAAAGCTTAACGCCGCCGTCAACAAATATAGAAGGCTGCTGAGTCAGATACATAAATAGGACATACCACACTTCATCAAAACGCTTTCGGCTCCTCGGAACTCCCCGTTCCCCTTGCCGGAGCGTTTTTTTTGCGTGAACTATGCATTTACGTACAGAGTGTGGTATCTTGTACGTAAGGAGGCTTCCCATGAATGCAAAATTGACTTTGAGTATGGACAGGGCTGTTATAGCGTCGATGAAAGGTTATGCGGCTGAAAATAATTCAAGCATATCCCAAATTGTGGAGACATTTTTCAAGGGATTGTTGTCTTCTCAGACTGGAAAAAAGAAAATTTCCCCTCTTGTTCAGGAACTTAGCGGAATAATTCCCGCTGAAGATAATGAACATAATGATTATGTTGATTATCTGGAAAAAAAATATGAGTAAATTGATTTTCGTTGATTCTGATGTGATTTTGGATGTTCTTGAAAAAAGAGAGCCGTTTTATTCATATTCTGCTCAGATACTTACATTGGGTGATGAAAAGAAAATAAAACTTGTGACAACTTCATTAGTATTCTCAAATGTCTATTACCTGCTTCGAAAGCATCTTGGAATTGACAAGGCTAAAGAAAGTTTAAGAAAGCTTCGTGTCATAGTTGATGTGATTTCTGTGAACGCAAAAGAGGTCGATTTGGCATTGAATTCTGAAATGTCAGATTTTGAAGATGCCCTGCAATATTTTACAGCGCTGAACAGCAAAATAGGCTTCATAATTACGAGGAATGTTCGTGACTACAAAAATCCAAAACTAATTGTACAGACTCCTCAAGAGTATATCGAAGGATGCAAATAAAAACGTACAGCGCGTTTCCGTCAGCGGACTTCGTATGTGAAGAGGCCCGCATAGTTGCTCTTGTCCTTCGATGCGTAGATTCCGATTGTTTCCGCGTCGGCCGGATAGAACGTTGTTATGCTTGAGCTTCCCGTGTTTTTCGCCATGACGTATGCGATGTGCTTATTCGCGCTCGGAATGTCCACCGTCGTGGAGGCGGGAAAAAGTCCCGGCAACAATGAGAGGAAAAGAATTGCCGCTGCTGGGCTTTGTTCTGAAAAGTTCTCGGACAGGTCGATTGTTTTTTGGTATAGTTAATGATGTTTTTTGGAACGTCGTTTTTCGTGTTCCAAGAAAACAGCACTATTCAAGGAGAAAAACATGGGTTCAAAACTTGTTGTGAATAATTATGGCTCGTTCGATGTCGTCTTCACTCACGGAAACGGTTCGACGATGTACGACGTGAACGGAAAAAAATACATCGACTTCCTCGCGGGAATCGCCGTGAACTCTCTGGGAACGAACTACAAGCCGCTCGTGGAGGCTGTGCAGAAGCAGGCGGAGAAGGAAATCCACATCTGCAACTATTTTATGAGCGATGTGGGAATCCAGTTCGCCGAGGAACTTCTGAAGGCTACGGGCTTCGAGGGCATCTACTTCGGAAATTCGGGCGGAGAGGGCAACGAGGCGGCGATAAAGCTCGCGAGAAAATACGGATACTTGAACGGTGGCGAGAAGAGGCGCGTTATCTACACGCTTGAGAATTCTTTCCACGGACGCACGATGGCGACTCTCACGGCGACCGGCCAGGAGAAATTCCACCCGGCTTATTTCGCTCCGTATGTTGAGGGCTTCAAGACGATAAAGGCGAACGACTGGGACGCGATAAAGACTGCCTTCGACGACACGACAGCGGCTCTTTTGATTGAGTGCGTGCAGGGCGAGGGCGGCGTGAACATCGTTGACGCAGAATGGGCAAAGGCGGCGGCCGATGAAGCAAGAAAGGCGGGCGCGATTGTGATGGCGGACGAGGTTCAGACGGGCTTCGGGCGCACCGGAAGCCTTCTCGCGTCTGACGAGCTTGGATTCAAGCCGGAAGTCGTCTCGTTCGCGAAAGGCGTCGCCGGCGGTCTTCCGATGGGCGGAATCCTCTTCCGCGGCAAGGCGAACGACGTGTTCAAGGCTGGCGACCACCAGTCCACGTTCGCCGGAAACCCGCTCGCCTGCGCGGCCGGACTCGTCGTGCTCCATGAGCTGCAGAAGCCCGGCTTCTTGGAGAGCGTGAAGGAGAAGGGCGAGTACATGAGGAAGGAAATCGCCTCCTGGAAGAACCCGAACACCGGCGACGTCCGCGGCAAGGGCTTGATGATTGGCGTGGACATCGAAAACGGAAAGAGCGCGCTTGAGCTTGAGAAGAAGCTCCTCGCCAACGGCCTTCTCACATCGACCGCGGGAAAAAACACCCTCAGAATCGTTCCGCCGCTCAACATCTCAAAAGAGGAAATCGACGAGGGCCTTTCAATACTGAAAAAAACATTGGAAACGCTGTAAAACCCGATATTTGAATATCAATTAAAAATAAAAAACGGTCATTGAGCGAAGTCGGAATGACCGTTTTTACATGCCAGAGGTGGCTTCGGCTGCGCTCAGACAGCTTGCTGGCATCCCTTTCGGAAATCCATTAGACCTGTTCGGAAACTGAAGTTGTCGAACAGGTCTTTTTTCTTTGAGGCGGGATGCGCTTTCCTGACATCTTCCGTACCGGTTGGCGGCGCGGCGCGGCTTTTCGGAGTCGTTTTTTTGAAAGACGTGGCGTGCTGTTTTCGGTAGAATTGCGCTCATGAAAAACACAACTTACGTATTTGGCCATAAGAACCCGGACACTGATTCCATCGTCTCTGCGGTGGCGTTCGCCCGGCTCAAGAACATAATGGGCGAGAGCGAGTACGTTGCCGCCCGCGCCGGAAAGCTTTCCCCGCAGACTGAATATATTTTCAAGCGATTCAACATCGCGCCGCCGGAATTCCACGCGGACATGGTTCCCAAGGCGGCGTACTACATGAACGAGCTTGGCGAGAACGCGACCGTCCTTGAAAGCGAGTCGCTCTGGAATGCCGCCGGCCTCATGCAGAAAATCGGAAACCACGTTCTTCCCGTCGTCGATTCTGAAGGAAAATACAAGTCGCTCCTCCATTACAACGTTTTTGCGCACAACGTCCTTTCTATTTTGAACCCGGAGCACCATCTCGGCGTCTCGACGAGCATCTCCCTCATACAGAAGACGCTCAACGCGCAGCCGCTCAACATCTGCAGCGGCGACGAGATTCACAAATTCACGATTATCGTCGGGGCGGCGAGCTTCGCGTCGTTCCAGGAGACGATTGGGGCGCATCTTTCCGAGAAGGTCGTCGTCATAACGGGCGACAGGGACGACGTGCATGAGCTGTGCATCGACAAGGGCGTTTTCGCGCTCGTCATAACGGGCGGAAAGCTTCCTGAAAAGGCTGTCATCGAGAAGGCGAAGAAGCGGGGAATTTCCGTCCTCATCAGCTCCTTCGACACCGCCTCGACGTCGATGCTCATCTCGTACTCGTCGCCGGTTTCCGTCATGTCGGACTATTCCGTCCAGCCCGTCCTTGAGATGGACACGGTGAAGAAAATCAAGCCGCTGCTCCACAAAAGCCCGAGCCACTCGCTTCCCGTCGTGGACGAGGACGACAGGCTCATCGGCGTCATCAGCGAGAACGACCTGCTCCACGAGCCGAACGTGCAGATTTCTCTCGTCGACCACAACGAGATTTCGCAGGCTGTGGAGGGAATCGAGAACTACAGGATTCGCGAGATAATCGACCACCACAGAATCGGGGCGATTCCGACGAAATATCCGATTACGTTCATAAACCGTCCGGTCGGCTCGACGTCGACGCAGGTCGCGAACATGTTCCGCGAGAACCGCGTCTCGATTCCTAAAGAAATCGCGCAGATTCTCCTGTGCGGAATCCTCTCGGACACGCTCATCCTCCGCTCCGCGACGACGACGGACGTGGACCGCGACGTCGCCGAATATCTCTCGTCGATAACGGAGCTTGACATCGAGTCGCTCGGAAAGGACATCATCTCCGCGGGAAGCCATATCGGCGCGCGGAGCGCGGGCGAGGTCATCGCGCAGGACATGAAGGAATATTCCGAGGCGAGCGACGGCGGGAAAATCTCGTACACCGCGAGCCAGATTGAGGTCGAGGAGACGGAGGAGATTCTCTCGCGCAAGAAGGAATTCCTCGGCGAGCTTGAGATTGTGAGGAGGAGCCACGGCGCGCTTTTCAGCGTCCTCCTCGTCACGGACATCACGAAGCTCAGCTCCGTCATGCTCATCGCCGGCGACCCGAAATTCATACCGTTCGTCAATTTCCCGAAGAAGGACGAGGGCGTCTTCTACCTGAAGGATGTCGTCAGCCGCAAAAAGCAGCTCGTCCCGCTTCTGACGGAGGTCATCGGGAACTACAGGTAGGATTTTCCGGTGCTGCCCGTCCTTTTCGCGGTTTTTGCCGCCGTCCTTTCCGCCACTGCCGCCGCGATTCTCCTCTTGGTCCGCGGGAACGCGCGCGCCGTTCTTTTAAGGGGCGAGGAGGGGGAGCGCGCGGTCGCAAGAATCCTCTCTGCGCTTCCGGAAAAATTCGTCGTCATGAACGACGTCATCGTTCCGTCGCGGACCGGCTCGGCGCAGATTGACCACGTCGTCATTTCCGAATACGGTGTTTTCGTAATCGAGACGAAGAATTACGCGGGAATCCTCGACGGGGACGCGTCCGGAAAAACGTGGCGCAAGACGCTCGGCGGGCGGGCGATTGAGATAAGAAACCCGGTGATGCAGAATTCGTCGCACGTTTCGGCGCTGTCGCTCGTGCTTGCGCTCAAAAAGGAATTGTTCGTCCCGCTCGTGGCGCTGTCTCCGGAATGCGCGCTCTCGGAAAGGCTCGCCTCGTCGCTTCGCGCGTCGGGCGTGTCCGTCGTCCCGTTCCCGTCCGTCGCGTCGTTCGTCGCGTCACGCCGCCCCCGTGTTCTTTCGCGGGGCGATGTCGGGCGGCTTTGCGGGGAGCTTTCCCGCGTCATGTACCGCTCCCCGCTCGCGCGGAGAAGGCACCTGCGCTCCGTCGCGCGCTCATCCGTCCGGGGCGAGACCGATTACGGAAGATGCCCGGAATGCGGCGGGAAGGTCGTCCTCGTCCGCGGGAAGGCGGGGCTGTTCCTCGGCTGCTCGAATTTCCCGTCGTGCCGGTTTTCGCGAAAATGGCGGAACGGCAGGTGATTGAGAGCCAAACTGCATTTTTCTTGATTTCTTGGATATTACAGACGACTTTTTGACATTGTTGATGCTGAATTTTGCATTCAACCGTAAAATATATCTTGAAAGTCGAAAAATATTTATTTAGACTGAATGAATGACTAAACAGAAACTGTTTGACTTTCTCACCGTAAGAAAGACTTTTATTTTCTTGTTGATATGCCTCGCTATTCATTTCTCCAATGTCGTGATGTTTTTGGGGATGCGGCTTTATCCGCTTGCCAGCCTCAACTTCGTCAGCGCCATTTTCTACATTTTCATACTTTTTTTGTTCAACAAAAACAGCACGAAGATTATCTGCGCGTCTTATTTCGAGATTCTGATTTTCTCATTGCTCAGCGAGATTTTCATACGGGGACGGCTCTGCTACGTTTTTTTCACGATAGGGATGATTCCGATGATTTCCTTCCTTCTTCCGTTCGAGAGAAAGTACAAAGCCGCCTACCAGTTCATCGGAATCTTCGTCGCAATGCTGACTTTTTTCCTGCGCTTGAAGGGCGTCGTTCTTTTTGATGCGTATGATGAAATCGTTTCCAAATACGAGTTCGTCGTTTCTTCGATAAACCTCTCGATTACGCTTCTGCTGCTTTTCCTGCTGTCGAACATCTACGCGATAGAGATGGACAGCGCGAAGATGAAATTCGTCTTCAATTCGAACCACGACCAGCTTACCGGCCTTCTCAACAGGCAGTTCATAATGCGCGTCGTGAGCCGCATAAACCACGTGGGCTCGGGAACATATGCCGTCGCGGTCATCGACATAAACGACTTCTGCAACGTGAACGACATCTACGGCCATTCCGCGGGCGACATGGTGCTGCGCGCGTTCGGCGCGTGCATCCTCGAGCACATACCGAGCGACTTCTTTGCGGTGCGCTGGTCGGGCGAGGAATTCCTCCTGATAATGCCCGATATCAGCGAGGAGAAGGCGCGCTCGATTGTCGAGGAGATATGCGACAGTTTCTACAGCGTCGGCGTCGATGTCGAGGGCAACATCGTCCGGATTACCGCGACGGCAGGAATTGAGGTCTGCGATTCCCTCGGGAATTTCGAGGCGCTCGTCGCCTCCGAGGAGGAGAAGATTGCCGCCGGAAAATGCGACGGCAAGAACTGCATCGTGTCGTGATTTTTTTCGGCAGTGCGCCGGATGAATCACAGAATGTCGATATATTCCCCGCTCAGCGCTTTGTTCATGGAGCGCACCGCGCAGAATTTGCCGCACATCGAGCACGCCTCGCTGTGGTCGTCCTCCGGCTTCCTGCTGTCGCGTATCATCCGCGCCGTTTCCCCGTCAAGGGCGCACGCAAACTGCGCTTCCCAGTCGAGCTTTCTTCTGGCGTCGGCC
Organism: Treponema saccharophilum DSM 2985; assembly: GCF_000255555.1. GTDB lineage: Bacteria > Spirochaetota > Spirochaetia > Treponematales > Treponemataceae > Treponema_D > Treponema_D saccharophilum. Next base: position 126,991 of record NZ_AGRW01000049.1, on the reverse strand, counting down.
ATCCTGTCGTCAGCCTCCCGCGCGCCGGGAATTCCCTTCGCGATGTCCGCTGCGTGCGCCGCGATTTTTGACGAGATTATCCCGTTCTTCACGTCGTCGACGTTCGGGAGCGCGAGATGCTCCGCCGGCGTGACGTAGCAGAGGAACGCCGCGCCCGCCGCCGCCGCCACGGCGCCGCCGATCGCCGCCGTTATGTGGTCGTATCCGGGCGCAATGTCCGTGACGAGCGGCCCGAGAACGTAGAACGGCGCGCCGTGGCATATCGTCTGCTGTACTTTCATGTTCGCCGCAATCTGGTCGAGCGGCACGTGCCCCGGACCTTCGACCATGACCTGGACGTTGTGCTTCCACGCGCGCTCGGTAAGTTCGCCGAGCCTGACGAGCTCCTCAATCTGGCACGCGTCCGTCGCGTCCGCAAGACATCCCGGGCGGCACGCGTCCCCGAGCGAGACCGTCACGTCGTGCTTCTCGCAGATGTCGAGGATGTCGTCGAACCGCTCGTAGAACGGGTTCTCGTTTCCCGTCATGACCATCCACGCGAAGACGAGGCTCCCGCCGCGGCTTACGATGTTCATCTTCCTCTTCCCGCTCTTTATCTGCTCGATTGTCTTCCGCGTTATCCCCGAATGGATTGTGATGAAATCGACGCCGTCCTCCGCGTGAATCCGCACCACATCGACGAAATCATCCGCCGTCAGCGTCGCGAGGTCGCGCTTGTGGTGGATGACGGAATCGTAGACGGGAACTGTCCCGACCATCGCGCTGCATTCCGCGCAGAGCTTCCTCCTGAACGGCTGCGTGTCGCCGTGGCTCGACAAGTCCATTATCGCCTCGGCTCCCATCGACACCGCGCTCTCCACTTTCTTCATCTCGACCGCGTAGTCCGTGCAGTCGCGCGAGACGCCGAGGTTCACGTTTATCTTCGTCCTCAGCATCGATCCGATTCCCTCGGGCGACAGCGATTTGTGCGCCTTGTTCGCGGGAATGGCGGCTTTCCCTTCCGCGACGAGCGCGCGTATCTCCTCCGCCGTCCGCCGCTCCTTGCGCGCGACAATCTCCATCTCCTTCGTCACGATTCCCTTCCGCGCCGCGTCCATCTGCGTCGTGTAGGCTTCAGTTTTTTTACTGGTCTCCATTTTTTCCTCTTCTTTTTTTTTATTGGCTCATCCCGGAAACAGGCGTTCCCGGACTGAATTCGTTTTTCCAAAGATGGTTGAGCGGTCCCCTTCCGTTCCCGAGCCTCATCATCGACGATATCGCGCCCGTGACGTATTCTTTCGCGAGGACGACGCTCCGCTCAAGCTCCATCCCCTTCGCGAGGAACGCGCATATCGCGCTCGAAAGCGTGCATCCCGTTCCGTGCGTGTTCGGGTTTTCTATCCTCTGCCCCGAAATCCATGTTCCGTTCCCGTCCTTCGTGATGAGGAAATCGTCGGCGCTTGCGCGCGCGTGCCCGCCTTTGACGAGGACGGCGCATCCGTATCTTTTTTGGAGAAGCTCTGCTGCTTTTTCGACGCGCGCCTTCGTTCCGATTGTTCCTGCCCCGAATCCGGAAAGCCGCTCCGCCTCGGGGATGTTCGGCGTGATTATCGTTGAGAGGGGGAAGAGCGCGTCCGCGAGCGCCCCGACGTCGCCGTCAGGAATCAGGCTCGCGCCGCTCGTCGAGATGATGACCGGGTCGGTGACGATGTTCGCGAGGGAAAGGCGGGCGGCGCAGCCGGCAACGGCTTCGGCGTGCTTCCGCGAGGGAATCATCCCGATTTTCACGGCGTCGGGAGGAATGTCCGTCGCGGCGGTCTCTATTTGCGCGGAAAGGAATTCGGGCGGGACTTCCATGATGCCGTAGACTCCCGTCGTGTTCTGCGCGGTGAGGGCGGTGATGGCGCCCATCGCGTATATCCCGTTCGCCGCCATCGTCTTGATGTCCGCCTGTATGCCCGCGCCCCCGCTCGGGTCGGAGCCTGCGATTGTGAGTGCCGTTCTCAATTACGGGCCTCCTTGTTGGTTCGGGCAGCGGGAAAACAAAAAAATCCGCGCATCGCCGTCAGGTTCGCGCGGATTCTCTCCGTTTTGTCCCTCCGTTGGAATTGCCCAAATCAGGTTCTCGGGTCGAACCGCATACGGTTCCTCTCAGCCGGATTCCTCTCCAGCTCCCCGTTCGTGTGCCGGTTGCCCGGCTTTTTCTTGCGGAACAGATTACCCGAGCGGCTGTTACGCGGTCAAGAGGTCTGCGGCGGTATTTTTTCCGCCGGTGCTTTTTGCGGGAACGCGATTTCCCTATAATTGCATCCGTTCCGGAATCCTGTTTTCCGGATTTTCCAGTCATCTGCGGAGGTTTTTTTATGGGGAAGAATCGGGTCGATGTGTCCGCTTATCTCGTCGTCGGGCCGGAGAACACGCTCGGCCGTCCTGTCCGCGATGTCGTTTCCGATGCGGTGCGCGCGGGGTTCACCGCCGTGCAGATTCGCTCGAAAACCGCATCCGCGCGCGAGCTGATAGGGATTTGCCGCGAGTCCGCGATTGCCATCGGGCAGCTCGGCAAGTCGGATTCCGTCTCGCTCCTCGTGGACGACAGGCTCGACATCGTGCTTGCTGCGCGCGAGGAGGGAATCAAGGTCGACGGAATCCACGTGGGGCAGAAGGACATTCCCGTTTCCGTGTGCCGGAAATATCTCGGGGAAGACGCCGTCGTGGGGCTTTCCGCGCGGACGTTCGACCTGCTCGAATATGCGCGGGGGCTTTCCGCGGACGAGTACGGGATGATTGACTACTTCGGCGCGGGTCCCCTCCACAAAACGCAGTCGAAGGCGGACGCGGGGCTTGACTTGTCGGGGAATTTCCACACGCGGAACATGGGGGAGCTTTCGGAGCTCGCGCGCATCTCCCGCGTTCCCGTCGTCGTCGGCGGCGGCGTCACGGTGGACGACATTCCCGCGCTGCGCTCCACGGGCGTCGCCGGGTTCTTCGTCATCTCCGCCGTTGCTGGCGCGGAGAATCCGTTCTCAGCCGCGTCCGCGCTCGTCTCCGCATGGCGCGCGTGCGGATGCTCTTCCTGAAGCTGCTTTTTGTGCTACAATTCGACGCATGTACCATTTCATCGTAAATATTCACGGCGGAAGCGGGAAGGCTTTCGTGCAATGGAACAAAATACGGGCGATGCTCAAGGAGCGCGGTGTCGAATACGTCACCCACGTTCCCCAGCGCCCCGGACACGCCTCCAAGATTGCGGCGAGGATAGCGGGCGAGGGCGACGGCGACGTCAATCTCGTCATCCTCGGCGGCGACGGAACGATAAACGAAGTCCTGAACGGAATCCCGCAGGACAAACTGTTCCGGTTCAGGCTCGGGCTGATTCCGACGGGAAGCGGCAACGATTTTTCACGCGGGCTCGGGCTTCCGAGGCACAACCCGCGGAAGGCGCTCGACATCGTGCTGTCGTCCGACGGTTCTCGGCGGATTGACCTCGGCGTCGTGGAGTCGGACGACCCGGGCGCGAGGTTCCCGCGGCGGCTGTTCGGGATAAGCGCGGGGTTCGGGCTAGACGCGCTTGTCGGGACTTCCATAAACAAGTCGAAGATAAAGGTCGTCCTGAACAGGCTCCGCATGGGAAAGCTGAGCTACGCGCTTTTGACGATAAAATCGCTCTTCTCCCTGAAGACGCACGACGTATCCGTCTCGTTCGACGGCGGCGACCCGATTGAATTCCGGCGCGTCATATTCTGCGCGGCGATGAATTTCCGTGCGGAGGGCGGCGGCGTCCCGATGGCGCCCGATGCGCGCGGGGATGACGGGAAGCTTTCCGTTTGCCTCGTCTCCGGCGTCCCGAAATTCCTCACGTTCTTCATGTTTCCCGTCCTCCTTCTCGGGAAGCAGCGCATTTTCAAATCGTTCTACCTCCGCGATTTCGAGTCGATGAGGCTTGTGTCGTCGACCCCCGCAATCGTCGCGACGGACGGCGAGTCGTTCGGATTTGTGCGGAACGTCCGTTATACTGTTATAAAGGGCGCCGTCCGCGTCCTTATTTGAATTGCGGGAGGTTGTATGCCGTTTTTCAGGAGAATTATCGCGTCCGTCATGATGGCAGTTTTCGTTTTCGGCGGGTATGCAGGCTCGTTCTCTGCCGCGGTGGATGACGTAATAGAGGAGGAGACCGTGGAGGACGTCCCGGCGACGGACTCTAACACGTCGTCCTCGTCGAAAAACAAAAGCTCGTCCTCGTCTTCGTCGGAGTCGTCGTCGTTCAGCCAGGCGCTGTTCGAGATTATCTTCGAGGCAATCGGGTACCTCTGGCTCGCGGCGAACGTCTCGGTCAGGTTCTACGACTATCCCTACATGGAGGACGGCGTGAAGTACGTGACGTACCCGGCGCTTTTCGAGTCTTCCGGCGACGGCGACGGGGAAAAAAGCGTCGGCGCGAAGCCGCGTTTCTACCGCTTCTCGTGCGGCACGTCTGCTTTCTACATGCGGACGCTCGGCTACGGTCAGGAATGCTCGTTCGAGGGGCAGGCGCTCTTCATCGGGCCCTACTTCGAGAACACGCTCTACTCGAACTCGCTCAGGAATGCGCGCGACGATTATCAGGGGAACGTGAAGCTCGGCGGGCAGTTCTTCCTGTTCTCGACGAACCCGCTTTCTTGCTCGCTCGTCGTGCAGTGGTCGCACTGGTACGGGAACAATATCGCCGAGGAGATAAGAAGCGGAATCTCGTTCGGCTACGACATCCGCTCGTATCCGTTCCGCCCCGTCGCGATACAGTGGCGCCCAGTCTGGAGCCACTTCGACAAGAACGTCGGCGTGTTCGAGTCCAACCTCAACGCCGGAATCCTCCTCGGGCGTGTCGAGGTGTTCTGCGGGTGGCGTTATATGAGCGTGTACAACTACGAGACTGACAAGCGTTCCGACAAATGGAACGGCGCTCTGGTCGGCGCGAAGCTGTATTTTTGATGGAGAGTGAGGAGGTTTTTTGTGAGAAACGGGCTTGTTCTTGAGGGTGGCGCGCTCCGCGCAATGTTCACCTGCGGCGTCCTCGATGTCCTGATGGAGGGCGGGGTGAGATTCGACGGCATGGTCACGGTTTCCGCCGGCGCGTGTTTCGGGTGCAACTTCAAGTCGAACCAGGCGGGGCGGGCGATACGGTACAACATGGAGTATGCGGGGGACAGGCGGTTCTGCTCCGTCCATTCATGGCTGACGACCGGGAACATGTTCAACGCGGAATTCGGCTATCATACGATTCCGGAGAGGCTCGATCCGTTCGACTACGAGGCGTTCAGAAAAAGCCCCGTCGAATTCCACATCGTCGCGACGAACATCCGCACGGGAAAGGCGGAGCACAGGCGATTCGACGAGTGCGACGACCGCTGCATCGAGTTCATGCGCGCGTCCGCCGCGATGCCTATCGCACAGAAAATCGTCCGTTTCGACGGCGAGAAGTACCTTGACGGGGGAATCGCCGACTCCATCCCACTGCGGCTGTCCGAGTCGCTCGGCTTCGGGAAGAACCTCGTCGTTCTCACGCAGCCCGCCGGTTTCGTCAAGAAGCCGAACCCGCTCCTCCCGCTCATAAAGCTGCGCTACGGCGTCTATCCGAACCTCGTCGAGGCTGTGAGAAACCGCCATGTAGTGTACAACGAGGAGACGAGGTACGCGTTCTCCCAGGCTGAGCGGGGGAACGCGTTCGTCGTGTGCCCACGCGAGCCGCTCGGGATTTCGCACACGGAGAAGAATCCCGCCGAGCTCAAGCGCGTGTACGACGAGGGGCGGCGCGTCTGCGAGGGCGCGATTGCTCGTATAAAGGAGTTCCTCGGGCAGTAGGGGCATGCTGTTTCCGCCATCCGCGAGGTCGGTTTGGCGTATTTATAAAAAAAAAGGAGCATATGATGAAAAAGATAGGAAAATCTGTTTTCGCGGGCGCAATCGCGCTTTTTGTCCTCGCCGTCGGAATCTCGGCGTATGATGTCGTCGAGCCGAACGAGCGCGGCGTAATGGTCACGCTCGGCGAGGTTTCGAGCGGCGTCCTCGAGCCGGGAATGCACTTCCACGTTCCGTTCATCTCCCGCATCCAGAAGTATTCTATTGTCCCCAAGGGGATGAACGCGAATTTCTCGGTGGGGAAGGACGGCGCGATAACGAAGGACATGCAGACGGTCGGCTCGCAGGTCACCGTCTTCTACCGCTACGACGACGACAGGATAATGGATGTCGTCACGAAGTACGGGGACGCCATTTTGGAGAACGCGATAACGCGGAGCCTCGTCTCGTGCGTGAAGGAGGCTGTCGGAAAGTATTCGATTTACGAGCTTGTCGAGAACCAGGACAAAATCACGACGGACGTCTCGAAAAGCCTTGCCGCCCGCCTTTCCGAATACCCGATTGAGGTGACGCAGCTGACGATTTCCAACTGGGACTGGAGCGACGACTTCGACAAGAACATCAAGGAGACGATGAACAGGACGCAGCAGGTCCGTCAGGCTGAGCAGGATTTGAAGCTTGCCGAGACGAACGCGCAGAAGCAGGTCGCCGAGGCTGAGGCTGCGAAGAAGGCGGCGGAGCAGACGGCCGAGGCCGACTTGATGAAGGCGCAGAAAGCCGCGGAGGCGAAGCGCGTCGAGGCTGACGCCCTCGCGTATTACAACGAGAAGGTCGCGCAGAACTACAACGTCGAGATAAAGCTCAAGGAGCTTGAGATTGAGCTTGAGAAGGCGAAGCGCTGGGACGGAAGGCAGGTTCCCGAGTACGTCCCGCTCACCGCGGCAGGCGGAATCGTGAACCTCCCCGAGGCAAAGAAATAGCATCCCGCGAAGACGCGCGGAACGGACGGAGCGGCTTTTGCCCGAAGACGGTCAGGAGCCGTTCCGCTTTTTTTTGCCTGATGTTCAGTGTCCGCGGAATCGGGGAACGGGGGGATACCGGCGGTACGGACCGTTTTATTGTTCCCGGCACAGTTCCTGAAATCGCCTGATTGCATTTATGTACGCATTATGGCTTTTTGCGCCGAATTCTGATTCTTCTCCATTCTCAGCATATTTCCTTTCGATTTCATCGATTCTGGCTGCCAATGAGTCTAAATCCGGGATATGTTCCCTTTCGCAGATGGTCTGCACCCGCTTCTGATAATCATACACAGTGCTCGGATTTCCGGCCGGTGTCCGTTCCGAATACCCTGTCCGTATCAGGAATTCTTTAAAATCATCCATCGTCATAAAAAAGCCTCCTTGAGGATTTATTCTCCTCATGTTCATAACACATAAAATCGGTTGGTTTTGCTGTGCCGCGCTTGATTCCGAAACACATTCGGAGCGTCGCATTCTATAATAAATATATTAGGATGTTTTCCGGACAGGTCATTTTTTTTTCAGGGGGCGAAGTCTGACAAATATGGTTTATTAGTATATATTAAACGTGTTCGGAGCCGAAAAATGGCTTGGGACGAGTTTTCTTGGGATGCGATGAGAAAAAGGCGCAGTTCCGGGAAGTCGTGAACCTGAACGGTAGGGGAAGGTTCGTTCGGAGGAGTGTTTTTATGGGGAAAACGGTTTTCAGATTTCTGGCGGCGGTTGCGGTGCTTTTCGCCAGCCTGGGAGCATATTCGGCGGTTCCGAAAGATGCCGCTGTCATGGTGTACAACACCGAGGAGGAGAATGTCCCGAAGGATTTGGGTTGGCTCAAGAATTCCGTTAGGGACAGGCTCAGCGCGAATGTATCAAAATATACGGATTTCAGGCTCATCGACAACACGAACGAGAAGAAAGTCAAGGAACTCCAGAAGAAATTCGAGGGCGGCGGATACAACGAGGCGGCGATGGCTGAAATCGGAAACCTCACGCCGGCAAAGTACGCGATTTTCTCGACGGTGAGGAAAGCCGGCGGCAAATTTTCCCTGACGGTCGGCGTCGTGGACCTTTCCACGGGAACGAACCTTTTTCAGCATGTGAGCGAGGGGCAGAAGGAATACGAGAGGCTGTACGACGGCGCCGGATGCGAAATCGACAAGATTACGATGAATATGTGCAGTGCGCTCGGCGTGTCCCTTTCGACCGAGCAGAGGTGGGTTCTGCAGCACGGCGAGAGCGACCTTTCTTCAGACGACAGGCAGAGGCTTGCGGAGCAGGAGGCAGCCCGCTACAAGGAGCAGATTGCCGCGCTCAACAAGGAGATAAGCGTGTCATCGACCTCGTCTGAGCTTTCCGCCGATTCCGTGCGCGCGAAGGCGGAGGCTCAGCGCGCAATCATCGCGGAGAAGCTGCGCACAGCGGAGGAGAAGTCGAAGCGTCTTGCGGAGGAAAATAAGAAGGCTCTTGAGTACGAGAAAATCCTCAACGAGAAGAGCGCGAAGGTAAAGGAAGAGCGCGACCGTCTGGCGCGCGAGGCTCAGGAGAAAGCTGAGAAGGCGAGAAGCAAGAAGCTTGAGAATGCCTCCATCCTCAGCCAGATAAGAATCATCGAGGGAAAGAAGCAGGCGCTCATCGGAATCCGCGACGACCTCCACGAGCGGCTCAACGAAATCGACGAGCAGGCGCAAGCCGACATCGAGACCGAGACCGACAAAATCATGAACGCGCCGCTGAAAATCGGCGACCGGAAGCAGGACGGGACGATAACGAGCGATGCGCTCATCAGAAGGCAGAACGCGGCCAAGGCGAAGAAGATAGAAATCCTCGTGCAGGCGGAGAAGGACAAGGAGGATGCGAGCACCAAGCCGAAATCGACGATGGACGACCTCAGGAAAGGAATCTATGCCGACTACGCGCTTTTGGGAACGGAGAAGAAGCCGAGGACGGTTTCTTCTTTGAGCGACGAGCTCCAGCTTTCCGTTGGCGTGTGGGACGGTGAGAGCCACAAGTGGCCGGTGAACGTCTACCTGTATTCCGACAACATCCTCCTTACGCAGACCTCGTTCGAAATCGAGTACACGCAGTTCACGGGCAACGCCGTTCCGAAAATCGAGGATTCCGACGAGGTTTGGGACGACTACAGCGATGCCGTCGCGATGTACGACTCTCTGTTCAGCCGCGGCGACAAGATTCTCGTCTGCGAGATGGATTATTGGGCGGAACCAAAGGACGAAGACCATCCGTCCGAGTACAAATTCGGTTTCAGCAAGCTGCGCGTGTACAACAACGTCCGCGGAAAGAATGTGAGCGAGATGTCGCTCAACTCGAAGAGGGACTTCTCGATGACGCCGCCGTACGACATCCGAACGGACGAGCAGATTGCCGAGGCCAATAGGAAGGAAGCGGAAATAAAAGCGCTTGAGGAGAAGCGTCTCGCCGCGGAAAAAGCGCGTCAGGACGCGAAGGACGAGGTTGCCAGAATCAAGGCGGAGAGAGAATACCGCGAGGAGCAGGAGCGGATTGCGCGCGAGGAGGAGAAGGCGGAGAAAAAGCGGCAGAAGGAAATTGAGCGCGAGGAGGCGAGGCGGAAGCAGCACGGCAGAAGCTCAATCCTGTTAGTGGGCGATTTCTACAACTACGGCGACGACAACATGATTCTCGCCGGCGGCCTCATGATTACGAAGAAGCTCGGAAAGCATTTCTATTGGGGCTTGAATTTGACGGGCGGTTTCAACACGTACATATACTCGCAGTCGAGCGACAGCAAGTCGGAGCCGTCCCCGGATGACCTTTCCTACAAGGACCTCGGCGGCGAGACGACGCTGACATTCACCGGGCTGCTTGGCATGAACTGGTGCTTCGACGAGCAGATAAGGGTCTGCCTCGACGGCGAGGCGGGACTCGTGAACGACGCGTTCGGCTTGTGCGGAAGCCTGACGGTGGAATGGTTCTCTCCGTCTGTCGGATGGGTTCTCTTCGGGCGGTACGGTGTCGGCTGGACTCCGAGCGAATGCTACACTGAGCAGGAGCGGTTCTTCGACAAGTATTCGATCGGGCTCGGCATAACGTGGTAGGACAAGGAGAAGAATTATGAAATCAAGATTCCCATTTGCAAAAATCGCCGCGGCTTTACTGTGCGCGGCTTTCTCCGCCGTCGTTTCCGGGTGCGGCGGAGTGTACCTGAACGAGAAGTACGAGCTGCTCGACGGAACGTCTCCGATTTCTGTTGAGAACGGAAGCGGAAGCAAGAAGTCGTCGGAAAAGAAATATGCGCTCTATGTCGCTAACCCTTCGTTCTATTCCTTCCAGAATAATTGGAAGTCAAATGCTTCGCAGGGGTGGTCTTATTGGGGAGAACTGTCAGAATCAAGAACTTCAGACCTCAAAAGCAAGTTCACTTTTACTTCCAAGAAGATGACGAAAGAGGAAATCCAGTCGTATCTTACTTATTCAAGCGAGGAGAGCATAACATCGCTGCTCGGTTACTCGCGCGGTTATCTGGCTTATTGTCCCCAGAATTCTAGCTCTGTAAAGATAGTCCTCAAAATGGAGGACGAGAACACGATGGAGCTGACGAAGGTTGAGGATACGGGGCAGCTCGGAATGAACATCGAGTGGAATAACTACGGCTACGTCGGGGATTCCGTATACATTTTTGTCGACGGCGCATACGAAAAGACCGCCAGTACGTCCGCGGGGAGCGCGACTATCGATGGCCTTACTTCCGGCTCTCACTCCGTCGTCCTCAAGAACGGAAACTCAAGCGACGCGAAGGAGCTGTCCAACAGCTGCTCCGTTTATATCCAGGCGGGGACAGCGATGTACCCGTACACGCTTTCTTGTGACATAACTTCCTCCACCAGCGTGACGCTCTCATGGACCGGAAACTATTACGGGGATTACGTCTACGTCTGGAAGAACGGAAGCTGTATGAACACGAATAGATACGGTTATTCAAGCTCAACAATCACCGGTCTTACTGCCGGAAGCACGTATACGTTCGTCCTCAGGGCAAACCAGACGTCCGGGTCGCCTGCAATATCAAACTCGGTAACCGTCACAATGCCGTCTTCGTCAAGTTCAAGCTATACTACGCTCGACGTGAATGCTGGCTGGACGGAAGGAATCCTGACAAGCGGCACACAATCGTGCATCTATCGTTTTTACGCTTCCGCCGGGAGAACTTATACGGTATATTGGGCAGATAGTTATCAAGGTACTGGCACTGGCAACGAAACTCTTGACGTGAAGGTCTCGGCTTATTCTAATTTATCATTCGTCAGTACTATGTTTTTCGATTCTACAGGGCAGACGATAAAATGCGGCGCAACATCCGGCTATATATACCTGAAAGTAGAGCCGTATTCTTCCGGAAGTACAGGCACATTCAAGATAAAAGTCTCGTCTTAAGAAAATCGACTGTCCTGCAATCGGCGGAAACTTTCCGCCGATTTTTTTATGCCCGCCAATCCGAACCGGTTAGCGAAAGATTTTTGCCCACCCGACAAATTCCGCCACGGTAGGCACGGGCTTCGCACGTGCCGGCGAACGCTTGCTCCAACCAAGCCGAACTTAGAACGGAAAACGGTATGCAAGTCGAACTAAGAACGAAAGCTTTTTGCCCATCCGACAAAATTCGCCACGGTAGGCACGGGATTCGCACGTGCCGGCGAACGCTTGCTCCAACCAAGCCGAATTTAGAACGGGGAAAAAGAACGCAATCCGAAGTAAAAACGAGAGATTTTTGTCCTCACGACAAATTCCGCCACGGTAGGCACGGGCTTCGCACGTGCCGGCGAACGCTTGCTACCACCAAGCCGAACTTAGAACGGAAAACGGTATGCAAGCGCGCGCCTTTTTCGGTAAAATATCCGCAATCCAAATCTACAAGGAGTATTCAAAAAGATGGAAAAGACAATCGCTCTTATCCCAGGCGACGGAATCGGTCCCGATGTTGTGGCGGAAGCAGTGAACGTGCTTGACGCCGTTGCGAAGAAATTCGGGCACAAGTGGAACTACACGAACGTTGTGGCGGGCGGCGCGGCAATCGACAAATTCGGCAAGCCCCTTCCTGAGGAGCAGCTCGAAATCTGCCTCAAGAGCGACGCGGCTCTTCTCGGCGCGGTCGGCGGCCCCAAGTGGGACAACCTCGCCTCCGAGCTTCGCCCTGAGAAGGCGCTTCTTGGTCTTCGCGGCGGAATGAAGGTTTTCGCGAACCTGCGCCCCGCGGTCATGTGGAAGCAGCTCAAGGACGCGTGCCCGCTCAAGGACGAGATTGTCGGCGACGGGCTGGACATCCTCATCGTGCGCGAGCTTACGGGCGGAATCTATTTCGGCGAGCGCGGGACGAGCGCGGACGGAAACACCGCGTGGGACACCGAGAAATACACGCGCCCCGAGATTGAGCGCATTGTCCGCATGGGTTTTGAGTACGCGATGAGCAGGCAGAAGAGGCTCTGCGTCGTTGACAAGGCGAACATCCTCAACTCAAGCCAGCTCTGGAGGCGCGTCGCCGAGGACGTGAAGAAGGACTATCCCGAAGTCGCGCTCTCATACCTCTACATCGACAACGCCTCGATGCAGCTGGTGCGGAACCCGCGCCAGTTCGACGTCATCGCGACGAGCAACATGTTCGGCGACATCATGAGCGACGAGGCGAGCCAGATTACCGGCTCAATCGGAATGCTCGCGTCTGCCTCAATCGGCGACGGAACGGGCCCCGGCCTCTACGAGCCGATTCATGGAAGCGCGCCCGACATCGCCGGAAAAGATTTGGCGAACCCGCTGGCGACAATTCTCTCCGCGGCGATGCTCCTCCGCTACAGCTTCAAGCTTGAGGACGAGGCGAAGGCAATCGAGAACGCCGTGAGCGCGGTCCTTGACGACGGATGGCGCACGGGCGACATCGCCGGAAGCCACATCGACGAGGTGAAGGCTGCTGGCAAGCTCGTCGGAACGAAGAAGATGGGTCAGCTCGTTGTCGAGTACCTGAACAAATAAACGGTTTCAAGCGAACCGCAGATAAAAAACAAGGGGCAGTTCGCCCCTTGTTTTTTTATGCCTTGCCCCCTACGCGAGCACCGAATGTATCGCGGAAAGCTCGTCGTCGGTGAGGTCGGGCGCGTTTATGACGCGGGCGTTCTCCACAATCTGCTCGGCGCGGCTCGCCCCGATGAGGACGGACGTGAGCCTTCCCCGCCTGAGCGCCCAAGAGAGCGACATCTCGGCGAGCGACTGCCCTCGGTTTTTTGCGATTTCGTTCAGGCGGTTGAGCTTCGCGCGAAGCTCGTCGGTTATCCTGTCCGGCGTGAGGAACACGCTTCTCGTAGCCCGGCTTCCCTCGGGGATGCCTCCGAGGTAGCGCGACGTGAGAAGCCCCTGCGCGAGCGGGCAGAACGCGATTGAGCCGGATCCAACTTCGTCGAGCGCGTCGAACAGCCTGTCGTCGTCCGCCCACCGGTCAATCATGTTGTAGCGGAACTGGTTTATGAGGAGCGGCACTCCCATCGAGCGGAGAATTTCCGCCGCCTTTTTCGTCTGCTCGGCGTTGTAGTTGGAGATTCCCGCGTAGAGCGCCTTCCCCTGATGCACGATGTCGGCGAGCGCGCCCATCGTCTCCTCGAGCGGCGTGTCGGGGTCGGGGCGGTGGTGGTAGAAGATGTCCACGTAGTCGAGCTTCATGCGCGAAAGGCTCTGGTCGAGGCTCGACATGAGGTATTTTCGGCTGCCCCAGTTTCCGTAGGGACCGTCCCACATCTCGTATCCGGCTTTCGTCGAGATGACAAGCTCGTCGCGGTGGCTTTTGAGCTCCGCGGAGATTATCCGCCCGAAGTTCTCCTCCGCGCTTCCGGGGACGGGGCCGTAGTTGTTCGCCAGGTCGAAGTGGGTGATTCCGAGGTCGAACGCCGTGAACAGAAGCTTCTTCTGGTTCTCGAACGGGTCGACCGAGCCGAAATTGTGCCACAGCCCGAGCGAAATCCTCGGAAGAAGCAGCCCGCTCTTTCCGCACCGCGCGTATTTCATCTGCGCATATCTGTTTTCGTTTGCTTTGTACATGCGCCTATTTTACAGCCGAATCGCCAAGTATCAAGCGCGGAAGGTAGGAAAATGCGCGCGCGCCGTATTGTTTTTGGATTTTTTTGATATTTCCGACAATCCGCAACGCGGAGTGACTGCGAAATGCTTTTTCTTGAGATTTTTTTATAGAGGTTTTGTCGGATATTGTATAAAATATCTCGCTATGGGAAGCTCTAATTCATTCGACGCGCTCGTGTCCGGAATCTCTGCGGAGGAGAGGCAGTCTATACTAGACAAGATGCAAAGCACTCCAAAAGATTATGAAAATGACTCATTCTCTCCAGTTGAGGACCTGCCGACGGAGCCGGAGACGACTTTGTCCGAGCAGCTGAAGAAGGAGTCTCTTCCGTTCAGGTTTTGGCTTTGGTTGAAATCGATTTTCACGAACACGTCGACGGAAATCCTGTTCAACGAGATAAAAATCCAGAGCATGGCGAAGATTGTCGGGAGAAATTTTCCCGGCCTCATCGACATGAAGCGGGGGTTCATCCTTCCAGCGTTCTACGACAAGCTCCGCGACCTCAAGAAATCGGCGGACTTTTTCCGGCCGTACGTCGTGTCGTTCGAGCAGGACGAGGGCGCGTTCTATGTGTTCCTCGGCTCGATTGTCATGCCGATTGTGGCCCGCGACCTTGCCGACAACGTTGACCCGTACACGAATCCAGTTACTGGCGAGGCAAAACTCGAGTACCGCGTCGAGCTGCTCCGGCAGATGGACGACATTTTCCAGTCGATTCCGGCGGATTCCAAAAACGAGATGTACGAGGCTGTCAAATCCGTCGATTGGCTCAGGCAGTTCGTCCGGCTTCCCTTCAACAGGTTTTTGAGCCTTTTCTCCGAGATAACGGACGAAATCCACACGTGCCAGTTCAGCCAGATTGAGAACGAAATCGGCGCGTTCGCGAAATGCCTGCTGAACAGCTTCCGCCTTCCCAACGAGGTTCTTGAGACGCTATTCCTCTTCTCCATCAGGAATTCGAAGAAAAAAGGCTCCGATTCCGACGAGAATTCGAACGACGCTGTTGAGTTCATGTCGAAGGCGATGGAGAACATGTCGAACCTGCACATGTTCATGAGCTCCGTCCCGATTCATTCGATAAGCTGCATCGTCTATTCCGATTCGCAGTGGATGCCGGAGCATTTCTCGGGCGGCGAGGACTGGTTCGTCAAATTCAAGACGAGCTGGAAGAAGATTTTCGAGCAGAAATGGGACTCGTGGGTTTTCGACTGCAAGAAGGAGAACCTCAGGCAGAGCCTCGTCAGCCGTTTCTCGTTGGAATCGTTCCCGATTCTGCCGAACAGGCCGTGGGAGAACCTTTGGGGCGGCGTGAAATTCCGCTACGAGCTTACGGGCGGATTCCTCTACTGGTATTTCCTCAAGGAATTTCCGACGTACGAGATTGTGCTCAAGTCGATTATGGTCGAGGGCGTCTTCAAGAAGAAGGACAACCAGCTGATGTACACGGACACGTTCAACGATTTCATCCATATATCGATGGCGCTCAACGCCCTGAACGACCGCATCAAGCCGAGCGGCGATGTCGGAAGCACGTTCGCGAAATTCAGCGCCGAGGGGCAGATGAGGACGCTCCAGGAGCAGACCCGCGTCGAGCAGCTGATGAGGAGCGTCGAGTCAGAGATGCAGCTCATAATAAACCAGTTCGGCACCGCAAACCGCTCGATGAACCACATTCTTTCCGGACTTCTCGGTCTGAAGAAGGAGGCGCGGTTCGACACGCTGTCGAATATCGGGCATCTGTCGGGGCGCGGCAACGAAAACTTCCTTTCGACGCTGCAGAATGCGCGCGATTCCCTCGAAAATGCGCTGAACATAATAAAGGAGCTTGAGATGTTCGACGCGCCGCACGTTCTTGCCGGGGACGGAATCTGACGATGGCGGAACCGAACGTCATCAGTGTCTCGGAATCCGTCTCGCCGTCGGACGAGTTCGCCCTTTTCCCGTTCTTCTCTTGCGGTAGGCCCGTTCCCGGCGCCGTCTGGGGGATGAGCCTCCTGCGCGCGGGCTCGATGCGCTTCCGCTGGAACGAGCGGAACGACAACCGCAAGAAAATCATCGATTTCGTATCGTCCGCCGTCGGAAATTCCCGGAAGATGGCGCTTTCCCCCGTCGAGCTTGTCCACTCGAAAAAGGTGGTCGAGTCGTCTGTTGCGGGAGACACGGAGGGAATCGTCGCCGACGGTATCGTCACGAAGAATCCCTCCGTCGTTCCCGTCGTGACGGTCGCCGACTGCGTCCCGATTTTCCTTTACGACCCGAAGACTGGCGCCGTGGGCGCGCTCCATTCCGGATGGAAAGGAACGGGAATCGCAGCCGAGGGCGTCTCGATGATGGCGGATAAATTCGGCTCGGACGCAGGCTCCCTTCTTGCCGCAATCGGACCGCATATCGGGGGATGCTGCTACAACATCGACCGCGACCGCGCAGGCTTCTTCGCCGGCACGTTCGGAAAAACGTGCGTCTCGGAAAAAAACGGCGGATTCTTTCTTTCCCTCACGGAGGCGAACCTTGCCGTGCTCCGCTCTGCCGGAATCCGGGACGAGAACATCACGGTGTCGTCCGACTGTACCTGCTGCTCGTCGTTCCCCGACGGCTCTCCCGTCTTCGGAAGTTTCCGCCGCCAGTCCGCCCCGCTTCCGCCGACCGTGACAGCTGACGAGCGTAGCCGCGCGATGACCGTTCAGTCGGCGCTTGCATTCCTTTTTCCGTTCTGAGTTCAGCATTTATGGAGCAAGCGCACGCAGGAACATGCGGAGCATGTTCTGCGCCCTGGTGAGGTTGCGCGTGATGTGGGGTGCGGCTTTGCGTTTTCTTTTTCCGTTCTGAGTCCGGCATTTATGGAGCAAGCGGATGCAGGAACCTGCGGGGCATGTTCCGCGCCCTGGCGGGGTTGCGCGTGATGTGGGGATTTGCGTTTTTTCTTTTTTTTCACACGGATTCGGGGTGTCTGACGACACCCCTGTTTTTTTTGTGCGTGGTCTTTTTATGCGTCGATGTCCTGTTTGAGGTGGTGGACGATGAAGTCGCGCCGCTCGGGGGTGTTCTTTCCCATGTAGAAGGAGAGCACCGAGGGGACGTTCTTCAGCGCCTGGACCTCGACGGGGGTGAGATGCATCGTGCTCGGGTCTATGAACTGCTTGAACTCGTGCGGGCTTATCTCGCCGAGTCCCTTGAAGCGCGTGACCTCCGCCGACGCGCCGAGCTTCTTCACCGCCTTGTCGCGCTCCTCCTCGCTGTAGCAGTAAATCGTGTCCTTCTTGTTCCGCGCGCGGAAAAGCGGCGTCTCGAGAATCCACACGCGCCCGCTCGTCACGAGCTCCTCGAAATACCCGAGGAGGAATGTGAGGACGAGGTTCCTGATGTGGAAACCGTCGTTGTCGGCATCTGTCGCGATGACGATTTTCGAGTAGCGGAGGTTCTCAACGTCCTGTTCGATTCCGAGCGCCATCATCAGGTTGAACAGCTCCTGGTTCTTGTAGATGTCGCTGCGCTTCTTGCCGTACATGTTCTCGGGCTTTCCGCGCAGGGAGAAAATCGCCTGGTATGTGGGGTCGCGGCTTCCGACCATTGAGCCCGTCGCCGAATCTCCCTCCGTTATGAAAATCATCGACTCCGCGCCCTTCTCGCCGTCCTGGAGGTGGAACCGGCAGTCCTTGAGCTTCTCGATTTTGAGCGAGATTTTCTTTGCCGCCTCCTTCGCCTCCTTCTTGACCGCGTTCAGCTCCGTCCTGAGCTTCTCGTTCTTCTCGATTTTCTCCTTGAGCGCCTCCGCCTCCTTCGGGTGCTTGTGGAGCCAGTCGTCAAGCCCGCTCTGCGTCTCCGCGACAATCCACTGCCGGATGTCCGTGTTCCCGAGCTTGTTCTTCGTCTGGCTTTCGAAGACGGGGTCCTTCACCTTCGCGAGAACTGCCGCCGTTATTCCCTCGCGGACGTCCTCGGATTTGTAGTTCGAGTGGAAGAAATCGTTCACGCCCTTGAGGAATCCTTCCTTGAAGGCGGCGAGGTGCGTTCCGCCGTCTGACGTGTACTGCCCGTTGACGAAGCTGAAATAGTTCTCGCCGTACGAATTCGTGTGGGTGAACGCGAACTGGAGGTGCTCCCCGCGGTAGCTTCCGATTTGGTAGAGCGAATTCTCCTCAAGCTCCTTCTGCAGAAGGTCGAGGAGCCCGTTCTCGCTGACGAAATCCTGCCCGTTGAGCCTGAGCGTCAGCCCCGTGTTGAGGTACGCGTAGTTCCACATCCGCTTCTCGACGAATTCCATGTTGAACGAGTACTTCCCGAAAATCGATTCGTCGGGCGTGAATTCGAAATACGTTCCGTTCGGCTGCGGCTGCTTGAGCGTCCCTGTCTTCTGCGTGACGAGCTTTCCGCGCGCGAACACCGCCTCGGTGCACTGCCCGTCGCGAATCGATACGACGCGGAAATGGGACGAGAGCGCGTTGACTGCCTTCGTTCCGACGCCGTTCATTCCGACTGAGAACTGGAACACGTCGTCGTTGTATTTCGCGCCCGTGTTAATCTGCGACACGCAGTCGACGACTTTCCCGAGCGGGATTCCGCGCCCGTAATCGCGGACGGACACGCTTTTGTCCTCAAGCGAGATGGTGACGTCAATGCGGTCGCCGAATCCCATGATGAATTCGTCGACCGAGTTGTCGATTATCTCCTTGAGCAGGATGTAGATTCCGTCGTTCTGGTTCGAGCCGTCGCCGAGCCGCCCGATATACATTCCCGAGCGCAGGCGGATGTGCTCGAGCGCGTCCAGGTGCCTGATTTGGTCGTCGGTGTATGATACGGCTTTCTTCTTCGGCGCGCTGAGAGACGGGTCCTTCGATTTTGCTGCGGCGAGTCTTTTTTCGGCATCCTCCGCGGTCGTTCCCGGCACGAACCCCTTGTCCTCTGTCTTTCCTGTTTTCTTGGCGTCCGATGTCTTTGCCTTGTCCCATGCGCGGAACGTTCCGTCCTCCCCGATTCCTGCCTTGGGCTTTGCGGTGGCGGCAGTCTTCCTTGCCGCCGTGTTCTTCTCTTCTTTCATATCTGCGATTGTATTGAAAATCGCGGGAAAATGCACAGGGCAATTCCCGTTTTCGGAATGTTTGTTTTAGATTTTCCGTATTTATGTAGTAAAATGAAGAACTGTCCTGAAAATTTATTTGATATCACCGTGAGATTTATTGAGAGGAATTTATGGAAAAGGAAAGGAGAATAAACATAATCGTTTTCGGTATTTTCGGCGTGCTTCTGATTGCGGGTCTTCTCTTCTTTTTCGTCCATGTTTACGAGACTGACAAATTCAACGCGCGCCGTCGCATCGTCGGCGAGGGGGAGCGCGCCGAATGCACGGTGCAGCTCTATCCGCGCGGCGGGCTTGCCGATTCCTGGGACAAGCGCGACATCGAGTTCATGGGCGAAATCGTCACGTTCACCGGCTCGACGTACGACTGCACCGTCATGAATTTCAGCGACGCGGAGCTTACGGAATGGAAGCTCCGGATAAACATCAAGAAGGAATGCTACATCAACAACTCGTGGTGCGGCACGGTCGAAATCCACCAGCACCGGAAAACGTACCCGGAGGAAATCGTCCAGGAGCTCGACCTTCGGAACTACAGCGAAAGCGAAATCAGGCTTGAGCATTTTTATGTCGCGGAGGATTTGTACATTTCCCTCTCCGACGGCGACTACATAATATACAATCCGTCTGAGGTTTCCGGGGAACTTCCCGTCAGGGCGTTCGGGAATGAGGCGGGGAAGACGACGGTAGGGTTCATCTTTTACCACAAGAAGGGCGAGCGGCTCGATTTTTCCTGCTCGATGTTTTACCGGCTCACGAGAAGCTGCCTTCAGGGGACGCGGCCGAAGCTTCTCCTCGCCGCGTTCGCTCTTTGGCTTGTCCTCCTCGTGATACGGGTGACGTTCGTCCTCACCTTCTCGAACCTGAAGCGCGATACGAATTCCGTCATCCGCGCCGTGTCGGGAATCTACACGATTCTCTACAAGGCGAACCTTGAGAACGACACGTTCCAGGAAATCCGCGCGAGCGACGTGCTCCACGAATTCTTCGGGAAGCACACGAGCATCCGGGAGGCGCTTGACGGGATTCCTGAAGAATTCTACATCCCGGAGAACATGCGGGAGGTCAGGGAATTCTTCGACATCGACACGATGAAGGAGCGGCTGCGGGATACCGACAACTGCAGCGCCGATTTCAAGTCGCGCGATTTGTACGGGCCGGGAACGGGGCGCTGGTTCCGCTCGAGCCTGATTGTCTGCAAGCGGAACGGCAGGAACGAGCCTGTCGAGGTGATTTGCGGCACGCGGGACGTCGATTCGGAGGTGCGCGAGCACGAGGAGCACAAGATGATGCTCGAACGGTTCGCGACGGAGCTGAGCGACGAGGTCGCCAAGCAGACTGTCCACGTCCTCGAAATTCAGCGGAGGATAGTGTCGAGCCTCGGCGACATGATTGGCTCCCGCGACGGGAATACGGGCGGGCACGTGAAGCGGACGAGCGAGGTCATGAAAATCCTCGTTGACGAGATAATCCGCAGGAACAGGGCGGGGACGGGGAACCCTAAATTCAGCAGGATTTCAAAGAAAAAGGGCGAGGACATCATCCGCGCGGCCCCGATGCACGACCTCGGGAAGATTTTCATCGACACGAAGATTCTCTGCAAGCCAGGGAAACTCGACGCCGACGAGTACGCGATTATGAAGACGCACGCGGAGCACAGCGGCGAAATCGTGAACCTTGTCCTGCGCGACGTGGAGGAGGAGTCGTTCGTCGACACGGCGTTCAACATCGCACGGTACCACCACGAGCGATGGGACGGGCTTGGATACCCGGAAGGGAAGGACGGCGGCATGGTGGGCGAGGGAATCCCCGTCGAGGCGAGGATAATGTCCGTCGCGGACGTCTACGACGCGCTCGTCAGCAAACGGTGCTACAAGGAGCCGATGAGCTTCGAGATGGCGTGCCGGATTATGATTGACGGCATGGGCAAGCAGTTCGATCCTGATTTGGAGAATATTTTTGTCGCCTGCCTGAAAAAACTTGAGAAATATTATTCGGAGAACGCGGATTGAGAATCGTCACCGGACGTGCCGTCCGGCGACGGCGCTCAGACGTCTTTTGTGCTGTAGCACGGTTTTGGGTGGCCCGCGCACACGTCGTTCGAGAATTCCTCGAAAAACGACTTAGCGCTTTTCTTGTCCGCGAAATCCGCGAAGTCGAGCGTTTCCTTCTCGCCGAACACGAATTTCAGCGACTGGATTCCGTACGTTTCGTCAAGGTAGAAATACCTGACACGTTCGAGGTTGACGGCTTTTCCGTCTATCATTGTGTACATGTCCGCTCCTCCTCGCTCCATCCCCGGAAATGCGTTTTGCCTCCGGGAATGGAGCGAGCCGCGCCTTTTACAGCTTCTTTGCGATTTCGTCGATGAATTCCCAAGAGTTGAGGACTTTCGACGCTTTCGGTTCCGCGATGCGCGCGAGGTCGCCCGTCATGACGCCGCTTTCGATTGTGTCGAGAGTCGCCTTCTCGAGTTTTTTCGCGAACGCGGCAAGCTCTGGCGTTCCGTCAAGCTCCGCCCGTTTTGCGAGCGCGCCCGTCCACGCGAAGATGAGGGCGACCGGGTTCGTGCTCGTCTTTTCTCCCGCCTGGTAGCGGTAGAAATGCTTCTGCACGGTGCCGTGGCTCGCCTCGTACTCGAATTCGCCGTTCGGGCTAACGAGGATTGACGTCATCATGGCGAGCGAACCGCATGCCGACGCAATCATGTCGCTCATCACGTCTCCGTCGTAGTTCTTGCACGCCCAGAGGAATCCGCCCTCGCTCTTCATCACGCGCGCAACGGCGTCGTCGATGAGCGTGTAGAAGTACTCGATTCCCGCCGCGTCGAACTTCGCCTTGAATTCTTCATCGAACACGCGCTGGAAAATCGCCTTGAAATTCCCGTCGTACGTCTTGGAGATGGTGTCCTTCGTTCCGAGCCAGACGCTTATTTTCTGGTCGAGCGCATACGAGAAGCAGCAGCGCGCGAAGCTTTCGATTGACGAGTCGAGGTTGTGGATTCCCTGGATGATTCCCGGCCCCTTCATCTCCTGTATCGTCTTCCTGATTTCCTTCCCGTCCGCGCCGGTGAAGACGAGCTCCGCCTTTCCGGGCTGGTCCGTCTTCAGCTCGCAGTTCTTGTAGACGTCTCCGTACGCGTGGCGCCCGAGGACAATCGGCTTCTTCCAGCTTGTGACCGAGCAGGCGATGTTCTTCACGAATATCGGCGCGCGGAAGACCGTTCCGTCAAGCTCCTCGCGGATGATTCCGTTCGGGCTTCTCGTGAGCTGCTTGAGGTTGTATTCCTTCATCCTCGCGGCGTTGCTCGTTATGGTGGCGCACTTCACGCCGACCTTGAGCCTTTTTATCGCGGCTGCCGAATCGTACGTGACCTTGTCGTCTGTATCGTCGCGGTTCTTGAGGCCGAGGTCGTAGTATTCGGTCTTGAGCTCCACGAACGGCTCAAGGAGCTTCTCCTTGATAACTGCCCAAAGCACGCGCGTCATTTCGTCGCCGTCGAGCTCGGCGATGGCGTTCTTCATCTGGATTTTTGCCATTGTCTTTCTCCAAAAAATAAGATTACCCGATTATAGATTTTCTCAATCCGTTGAACAACACGCGTTTTCCGCATTTTTTTCTCGTTCGGGCTGAAATCGTTTTTCCGCACGTTATGATTGTTAACGTTTTTTTCGGAATGCGGCGGGCATATGCTCTTCCTTTATATGTTTAAGGTTATATATTGATTATCTTAAGATTCTTATTGCCTTTCTGTATTAGAATCTTGAACTTGTAAAGGTGGATTTAGTCGTTTTTTCGTTGATTGCCCCGGGGCGTTTTTTGTGTCTCCGTGTTGCTGCTCCCCGGGAATTCGGGAGCCGGGTGGAGCCGGTTTCCTGAAAAATATAGTTTCTTTGTTAGGAGGAAAAATATGAGGATTTTGCTTGTTGAGGACGAGGAAGGAATGTCGCAGGCTCTCGTCGAGATTTTCAAGAAGAACAAGATTGGTGTCGATGCCGTTCTCAACGGTATCGACGGGCTTAAATATGCCGAGTCCGAGGGATACGATGCGATTATCCTCGACATCATGCTCCCCGGAATCGACGGAATCACGATTCTCAAGAAACTCCGCGAGGCGAAGAACAACGTTCCCGTCCTGCTCCTTACGGCGCGCGACGAGGTTTCCGACAAGGTCGCGGGGCTTGATGCCGGCGCCGACGATTACCTCACGAAGCCGTTCTCGACGGACGAGCTTCTCGCGCGCGTCCGCGCGCTTACGAGGCGCAAGGGCGAGATTAAGGACGATTCCATAACGTTCGGCGACCTCACGCTCAGCAAGAAGAACTGCGAGCTTCAGTCGAGCGAGGGAAAGGCGATAAAGCTCTCTCTCAAGGAATTCCAGATTCTTGACCTCCTTTTCGAGAATCCCCATCAGATAATCACGAAGGAGCAGATAATCAACAAGATTTGGGGAAACGACTCGAACGCCGAGTACAACAACGTCGAGGTCTACATTTCGTTCATCCGCAACAAGATTGAGAATCTGAAAGTGACCGTCAGAATCAGGACGGCGCGCGGAATAGGGTACTCGCTTGAGGATGAAACCAGATAGCAATGAGCGTAATTAAAAAGCTCCGCATTCAGATTATCGCCGTCATTGTTCTCGTGCAGATGATACTTGTGGCGGGAATTCTTCTGACAGTCGATTATTGCCTTGCCCGCCACGAGATAGTCCGGTCGCGGCATTATCTTGAGACCATCGCGGAGAATGGCGGGATTCCTCCGCTTCCCGACGGGCGCGTTCACAAGGGGAATTTCGTCTCCAAAAAGCCGTGGCTCGCGATCGGAAGCGACGATTCGTTTTTCCCGCTTCAGATTTCAGTGGACAAGGACGAGATGCGGAATTTCTTCTCCGTGAAAATCACGCCGGACGGTGTGATAGGGGATGTTATCAAGAATTATTCGTTCGATTTGATGCCGAGCGACATCTCGAAGTTCGTCGGGAAGGTGCTTGCCGAATGCCGGGCGCGCGGCGGCGGGTGCTATCCCGGAAAAACCGTCGAGGGGACGTTCGACGGAATCCTTTTCTATATGAAGGTGAACGATGACGGTTCGAGGATAATAAGCGCGATGAACAGGCGCGTCGAGATAATGATGCTGTATTATCTCGTCCGTTTTTCCGTCGTGGTGTTTGTCGCGAGCATGGTCGTGGCGACGGTGTTCGCGTTCTTCCTTTCCGGCTTCGTCATTCGGCCGACCCGCGTCGCGTTCGAGAAGCAGAAGGCGTTCATAGCTGATGCCGGCCATGAGCTCAAGACTCCGATTGCCGTCATCGGCGCGAACCTCGACGTGCTCGCGCCCGACATGCCGGGAAACCGCTGGCTTTCGTACATTCGGGAAGAGAACGAGCGCATGAGCCATCTCGTGAAGAACCTCCTTTATCTCGCCAAGGACGATGCTGGGCGCAACAAGATTAATTTCGCCGAATTCGATTTCACCGATGCGGTGAGGAATTCCGTCCTGCCGTTCGAAAGCACCGTTTTCGAGGAGAAGAAGCGTCTTGAGCTTGGAATCCGCGAGGGGTTGCGGTTCGTCGGGGACGAGCAGCAGATAAAGCAGGTCGTCGTCATCCTCGTCGACAACGCCGTGAAGAATTCGGAGGAGGGCTCGACCGTCAGGATTTCTGCCGTCGCGGAGAAGGACAAGATAATCCTTCGCGTCTTCAATACGGGACACGGCATAAAGAGCGAGGATTTGGACAAGATTTTCAGGCGTTTCTACCGTTCCGATTCTTCGCGCGCGCGGAAAACGGGCGGGTACGGTCTGGGACTTGCAATCGCGCGGACAATCGCCGCCGTCCATAAAGGAACGCTGACCGTCGACAGCAAATTCGGCGAGTGGGCAGAATTTACGCTTACGCTTCCGATGAAAAAAGGAAGGAAGAAATCCTTCTTCGGCAAATAATTTCCCGCCGGGGGAAATCCCCGCGCGTTTTCATGCAGGAATCTTCTATATATAAGAACGTTTTTCTGGGGCTGCGTTTTTTTTCGGAAACCGCTCTGCCCCGTTGCCCACAACTTGATTCATCTTTTATTGTCGTTCATTATTCTTGTGCCGTTCGGTGCTTTGCGTGCCGCGCGGCATAAAAAAACAGGGTAGGAAAAAAATGAAAGACATCAAAGACATCAGGGTTGCGTGCGTCGGGTGCGGTGTTATGGGCGGTGCGCTCGTGAGGGCAATGGCGAAAGTCGTCGGCGCGGACAGGATAACTGTCTCGGCCGCTTCTTATGGCGAGGCTTCTTCGTTCGCGGAGAAAACGGGCGTGCGCGCCGCGAAGACGAACGCCGACGCGGTTTCCGGTGCGGATTTCGTGTTCCTTGCGGTGAAGCCTGCGTACATACGGGACGTCCTTTCCGAAATACGCCCGTTCGTCAGGAAAGATGCCGTGTATGTCAGCATGGCGGCGGGGGTGACTCTCAAGACAATAGGCGAGCTTCGCGCCGTCCGGATTATGCCGAACATTCCCGCTACGGTCGGCGAGGGAATGGTCGCGCTGTGCAGCACGGAGGGCGTATCCTCCGATGACCTTTCCCTCGTGAAGACACTTCTTTCTGAAAGCGGGCGCGTCGACGAGATTCCCGAGAGGCTTATGGACGGCGTTACGGCTGTTTCCGGTTCCGGCCCCGCGTATGCTTTTCTTTTTATCGAGGCGCTTGCCGATGCCGCCGTCAGGTTCGGGATGCCGAGAAAGCAGGCGTACGTGTATGCCGCGCAGACGCTCAAGGGCGCCGCGGAGCTTTTCCTGAACGACGGCAGGAGCGTCAGCGAGCTTAAGGATGCCGTCTGCTCTCCTGCCGGGACGACGATTGAGGGAGTCATCGCGCTTGAGGAGTCCGGGTTCCGCGCGGCTGTCATCAACGCTGCGACCGCTGCGTTCGAGAAGTCGGTGGAGCTGGGGCAGAAATGACGCTTTCCGCGACGGATATTCGGTAAATAGCAGGTTGCTTTTGGAGCGGCGGGGTGGGCGCGCCTTTTCCGCCGCTTTCCGTTCGTTTTTCTCATTAAGCGCGCGCCGTGTTTCTCCTTGTTCCACAAAAAATCCGTTTTTGGTAGTATTTCCCGCATGATTGCAAGAAACACAGGATTTTCCAATTTGACGGCTGGCTATCTCTTTCCTGAGGTCGCCCGCAGACGCAGGGAGTATGCTGCGGCTCATCCCGCCGCTTCCATCATAAGCCTCGGAATAGGAAACACGACGGAGCCTCTTTCGCCGCATATCGCGAAGGCGATGAGCGACTATGCGCTCGGGCTTGCGACTCCCGAGGGGTATTCCGGCTACGGTGACGAGCAGGGCAACACTGCCCTCCGGGAGCGCATCGCCGAGGTGTTCTACAATGGCATCGCCGACGCGAGCGAGATTTTCGTCTCCGACGGCGCGAAATGCGACATCGCGCGCATCCAGACGCTTTTCGGGCGCGACGTTTCGGTCGCCGTTCAGGATCCGGCTTATCCGGTCTATGTCGATGGTTCCGTCGTTGTCGGAGCCGCCGGAGCCGCCAAATCTGACGGTTCGGGCTACGAGGGAATCACGTATCTTCCCTGCACGCCGGAAAACAATTTCTTCCCCGACCTCTCAAAAGTCGGAAAGAACACGCTCCTCTACATATGCTCGCCGAACAATCCGACAGGCGCGACTGCTACGCGCGGCCAGCTGAAAACCCTCGTGGATTTTGCGAACGCGAACGGGTGCATCATAATCTATGATGCCGCATATTTCGCTTTCATCAGGGACGAGAGCCTTCCGAAGTCGATTTTTGAAATCGAGGGCGCCCGCACCTGCGCAATCGAAGTCAATTCGTTCTCGAAGCCTGCGGGATTTACCGGCGTGCGCCTCGGATGGTCTGTCGTTCCCAACGAGCTGAAATTCGCCGACGGCTCGTCGGTCAACCGCGACTGGAACCGCGTCATGACGACGCTTTTCAACGGCGCCTCGAACATCGCCCAGGCAGGCGGCCTTGCCGCCCTCGACGAGCAGGGGCTCAAGGACATGAAGGATTCTGTCGATTACTATCTTGCGAACGGAAAACTCATCAAGGAAACGCTCGACGGCTCGAATTTCAAGGCGGCGGGAGTCGAGGCGTACTTTACGGGCAACGGTCCGTATGTCTGGGCAAAATTCCCCGGGCGGAAGTCCTGGGAGGTTTTCGACCTCATCCTCGACAAATGCAACGTCGTGACGACGCCGGGTTCCGGGTTCGGGCCTTCGGGCGAAAGCTTCATCCGCTTCAGCTCGTTCGGGCACAGAAAGGATGTTGAGGAAGCCTGCGCGCGGCTCTCGAAGCTCGTGCTCTAGCTCTTCCTGAAAAAAAAATGCGCGCCAGCCGTTTTCCGGTTTTGGCGCGCGTTTTTTTTGTCAAATCGACTTCTTGAATCCCACGGTGATTCCGCTCTCGCTGAATTTCGTGGCTTTTATCCTTGCCGTCGTCGTCATCGTCCCGCCCATCACGGGGAACGACACGAACGGCATCATCTTGATGGCAATGCAGTCGGAAAGCTCGCTTTTGTCGCCGAGGTCGCCGAGGTGCCGTCCTTCGAGGGTGAGCATCGTGTGCATCCCGAAGCGGATTCCCGCGGCTCCCGTCTCCCTCGATATGAACGTGATGTTCCCGCCGAGCGTGTCGCTCATTTCCATGTAAGTCAGCGGCGTGTATGCGAAAATCGGCGTTCCGTCCGACGACTCGACTATCTTTCCGAGCGTCGTTCCGGGGATGTTGAAGAACGTGAAGTGGATTCCGCTCCCGTTGAATTTGAATCTCGGCTCGACGAGGAGGAACACGTCCTTCATCTCTGTGTCCGCCAAATCGGACAGCGCCTCGACTTCCCTGTTGTAGAATCCGCCCTGCACGAAAAGCGACGTGGAATTCCTGTTCCCGATGATGAGCGTGATTCCGGAATGGACGTTCACCCTGTCTATGAGGAGGAACACTTTCTCGCCCGTCGAAAGCTCCCGCGTTATCGGGATTCCCATGCCGAACGCGAAGTCCATCGTCAGGTACTTCAGCGCCGTCGCGAACCTGAAATCAACGTTCGTCTGGGATGTCTCGTCCGACGTCTCGTCGTTCTTGTAAATGTACGCGCCCGCGGCCGCCGGAACGGAACTGAACCGTGCGTTGTACGATATGCCGCTTCCCTTGAGCGGGTAGATTGCGATTCCGTCGCTTCCCAGGTGGCTTTCCGTTATCGGGGAGGCGACGCCGTTTGTCCCGAGCATTCTCCTCAGATACGTGTCCGTCCCGACAGAATCCTCGTATCCCGAGAAGGCCGACAGGACGTGTGTCATTCCCGCCGCATGGAACGAGTAGTTCAGCGAGAGCTTGTTCATGCTCATGCCCGACGCGGTGTCCTCGAAAATTCCTCCGTCGAGTATGTCGTCCGTTTTGACCGCGATTTCCGCCCGCGCGAAAAGCTTGTCCGTCATGTTGACCTGCCCCGACACGAATCCGTTCATCGTCAGCGCGATTTTTCCCGAATTCTGGCTTTTGCAGAACGTTCCCGCAAGCCCTGTCTCGCAGTCGAACGAGAAATCCGCGTATGCGGGGAATGAAATGGCGGAGAGCGCCAGCGTTATCGCTGCAATGACTTTGTTCTTTTTGACTTCCATTTCAAAAGCTCCTGTTTTTGTGAGAAAAAAGTTAATGATTATAACAATTATCGACATCTTGTGCTGAGCCCGCTTCCCGAAAATATGGCTTTTCCGCTTGACTTTGAAAAAGTAACTGTTAAAATGTTCTGTATGAGTGATTATCTTGATGCAACAAACGAAGAGTTACTAAAAGACTACTTTTCTGAATCGGAACAGATGGTTGACAACCTCGAGAGCAACATCCTTGCAATCGAGCAGGATCCTAATAACCATGATGCCATCGACGAAATTTTCCGCGCGGCTCATACTCTCAAGGGAAACTCAGCTACTGTTGAATTTACTGAAATTTCTCATTTTGCTCACACGATGGAAGATCTTCTCGATGAGGTTCGTTCTGACCGCGTCAAGGTGACTGAAGATGTCGTGGATACACTCCTTACGGCACTTGACGTTATCAAGGCGATGCTCGAATCACGGACTAACGGAAGTATCTACGGTGAGAGCGTCGATGAGATATCGAACAAAATCCGCTCGATGATTCCGGACGGTTCCGGAAAATCGAAGGCGGCGCCGGCACCGTCGAAGCCTGCTGCCGCTCCGGCTCAGCAGAGCGCGCCTTCTTCTGCCTCAAGCGGGGAGATTGTCGTCGCCCTTTCGGAATACGAGCTTGCAGAATTGAAGCAGGGATGCACCGACGGTCAGAAGCTTTGGGCAGTCAATGTCGTATTCGACGAGAACAACCCGATGAATTCCGTCGGAGGAATCCAGATTTATGCGGCGCTCAAAAACCGCGGCACAATTCTGAAGACGGAGCCTGATTTCGAGGAGCTGTATGAGGATGAATTCCACCGGGAAGTCGTCTATTACATCGCTTCGTCGAACGATGCAAACCAGATTGAAGACACCGCGTTCATGGATGACGTTACGATAAGCGTCGACGCGAAATGCCTCGACAATGCGGTGTCAAAGGAGGTCGTCGGCGACAGAAATTACGCTGCCGAAACTCCTGCTCCCAAGCCGGCGCCTGCGCCTGCCGCGCAGAAACCTGCCGTCGAGCAGAAAGCGGAAGAGAAGCCAGCTGCACCGGCGGCAGGCGGAGAGCAGAAGGCTCCTGCGAAGGCTCCCGCAAAAGGTGCGCCCGCGAGCGGCCACGCGCAGCAGAGTTCAATCCTCCGCGTCGATTCGAAGAGAATCGATTATCTTCTGAACCTTATATCGGAAACGGTCATAACAAAAGCCGCGTTCAACCAGAGCGCAACCCATTTGGCTGACATGCTCGTGAATTTCCAGACCTTGGACGCATCGTTCAAGGAAAAAGTCAGGAAGATGTTCGAGCAGCTTCCGCAGTACCTCGATGAAATCCAGAACGGTGTGGCGGTCAAGGATATAAAGACGAATATCCTCAACGAGTTCGGCGACATCGCGAATTATTTCGATTCCTTCGAGACGAAATTCAAGGATTTGAATTCGAAGTTCCATTCGTCGACCCAGAACCTCGGCCGCATAGCGGGAGAGCTTCAGGAAGGCGTCATGAAAATCCGAATGGTTCCTATCAGCCAGATTTTCGACCGTTTCCCGCGCGTCGTCCGCGATTTGCAGCGTGATTTGGGAAAGAAAGTCACCTTGCAGATTGAAGGTGAGGAGACAGAACTCGACAAGACTGTCATCGATGATTTGATGGATCCGATTATGCACTGCGTCAGAAATTCCGTTGATCACGGAATAGAATCTCCTGAGAAGCGCCGTGCTGCCGGAAAGGACGAGACGGGTACTGTCCTTCTCAAGGCTGCCAATGAGGGCAACATGATTATCATCGACGTCATCGATGATGGTGGCGGAATCGATGTAGAGAAGGTAAAGGCGAAGGCTGTTTCCAAAGGCTTGATTCACCCGAACAAGGTGCTCAATGACCAGGAGGCGGCGCAACTCATCTTCATGCCGGGATTCTCGACGGCTGATAAGATTACGAATGTGTCTGGGCGCGGCGTCGGTCTCGATGTCGTCAAGACCATGATTGACAAGCTCAATGGTACCGTTAACGTAACGACGGAAAAGGGAAAGGGCTCGAAATTCAGCATCCGCCTTCCGTTGACATTGGCAATCATTCAGGGGCTTTTGGTGCGCGTCGGCAGGGAAGTGTATTCTATTCCTATCGCGTCCGTAATCGAGAGCGTCCGCGTGAAGAAGTCTGAGATAAATACGATTGACAACTATGAGGTTCTCAACGTCAGGAATGAGGTTGTCAGCGTGTTGCGGCTCAGCAGGTTGTTCAATATCCGGACGAAAGAAGAGGGCGAATATTGCTTCGTCGTAATCGTCGGCTCTCAGGAAAAGAAAATCGGCATAATGGTTGATAACCTGATTGGCGAGGAAGATGTCGTCATCAAGCCGTTGCGCGATCAGTTTACGCAGTCTCCTGGTATTGCAGGTGCTTCGATACTTGGCGACGGTTCTGTTTCCCTGATTATCGATGTTACGCAATTGCTGGAGCTCGGCGTCCGTCAGGAAATCGAGGCTCGTCAGGAAAACAGTTTGGCTGATTAACAGGAGAATAGTATGGCAGAAAATACCAAACCTTCAATCAATGCGGTTCTGAAGGAAAGTCTTGGAAATCTCCAAAGCCTTGCGGGACCTGATGCGGCCGGTGAGCTGGCTGACAACATAGCGACTATAATTGACTACAAGATGGTCACCTTTTCGCTTGCGGGAAAGGATTATGCGATAGACAT
This sequence comes from Treponema saccharophilum DSM 2985, assembly GCF_000255555.1. GTDB lineage: Bacteria > Spirochaetota > Spirochaetia > Treponematales > Treponemataceae > Treponema_D > Treponema_D saccharophilum. Next base: position 95,637 of record NZ_AGRW01000049.1, on the reverse strand, counting down.
CATGAAAGTAAAGGAAATCGCAAAGGCGGGAAGATTCACATATGTTCCCAACGCGCTTCCGTTCGTTCTTGGTGTCTATAACCTCCGCGGTGACATTATTCCTATCGTGGACTTGCGCCTGTTCTTCAACATAGAGGTGCCCGAGCGCGAGTACGATGCGATAGAGAATATGCTTATCGTCGTTATCGGCGACCAGACGTTCGGCGTCGTAGTTGATGATATCGATAAGGTTGTCGGAATAAAGAAGTCGACGATTAATCCGCCGCATCCCTTGTTCGGTGACATAAACATCAAGTACATACAGGGCGTCGTCGAGGTAAACAACAGGCTGTACGTTCTTCTTGACATCGAGAGGATTTTCGGCGCGAAGCAGGACGTTTCGGCAGAGGCTGAGGCTGCCGCAGCTCAGGTTGCGAACGGCGTATCGAAGATTGCCGTCCAGACGACACAGAAATCGGCGGCGCAGAAAGTCGCGGAGTCTAAAGCGGAAAGCGCCCAGCCCAAGTCGGAGCCGAAACCGGTGGAGAAGGAAGTCAAGAGGGAGAAGATTGATTATTCGTTTATAGTCAATGGTCTTTCTTCGATGAAAAAATTCATCGTCACGGGGCTTAACGAAAAATGGATGCAGGGACGTTATACTGATTGGGAGAATGAGAGGGGGAAGGACAAGACCCAGCTCCAGACTGCTTCCGATGCTGATGCGTTCTTGAAGACGTTCTTCTCTCCTTGTTCAGGAACATGGTGGAGCAAGGAGTACGCCGATTCCATCTACAAAGCGCTTCCGGATAATTCTGCCAAGCAGATTGTCGTTTGGAACCCTGGGTGCGGAAAAGGATATGAAACGTATTCGTTCGCGTGCCTTTTGAAAAAGAGATATCCAGATGCGAAGATAAAAATATATGCGCATGAGGTGGATTTGCTCAGCATATCCAACGCTCCGCTTCTGTCTGTTCCGGCAGATGTCGCTGGGGATTGGTATTCTCCGTATGTCACGAAAAAAGCCAACGGCGAATATACGTTCGCTCAGGATATTCGCGACAGCATCTTGTTTGAGTACCATGACTGCGCAAATACGAATGCTCTTCCGCCTGTGGATATCGTTTTTGCCCGCGATGTTCTATCATTCCTTTCTGCCGATGCGCAGAAGAGAATTGCCGCAGACTTTGCGGATAAGCTCAAAGGAAATGGAGTCGCGTTTGTCGGGCAGAACGAGGTTTTGGACAATATGGAAGGTTCAAAATGGAATGTTCGTACAGTTGGTTCTGTAACTGTTTTTGGTAAATAACATACAAAGGAGTTAAAACCCATGAGAGTAGAGTACATCAACCCGTTTGTAGAGACTTCATATCAGATTTTGAAGGAAGTTCTTGGAGGGGCGACGGTCACCCGTGGTGACTTGTATTTAAAATCTACAGCGATGCCTGTTATGGGTGTTGCTGCTTTCGTCGGATTGGCTGGCGATGTTGAAGGACGCGTTCTTTTCGATATGACGTTCGAAACTGCGTTGAACATCGCATCACAGATGAATGGTGAGAAGCTTGATAAGTTCGACGACTTGGCAAAGGCTACAATCAGCGAGCTTGCGAATCTCATCACCGCTCAGGCTGTGACGAAATTGCACGAGCTTGGGTTTAAGTTTGATTTGACTCCGCCGGCTTTGTTTGCTGGTGAGAAAATGGAAATCGCTGCGATGGGCGGAAACAATGCTAACAGCGTCGAGGCGTTGATTGTTCCTCTTATCACTGATTGTGGAAAAATTGAAGTAAACGTCGCAATTCGCGAACGCGTGTAATAAGGAGTGCCGAAATGAAAACAAAACAGGATTTCCCTTCAATCAATGAGCGTCCGCCGGAAGGTATAAATGCTGACGGAACAAAAATCCGTGTATTGGTTGTTGATGATTCCATGTTCGTTGCGAAGCAGCTTGGACAGATTCTTACAAGCGAAGGTTATGAAGTTGTCGCTACGGCTGTGGATGGGAAAGATGGTGTCGATAAGTACAAGGATTTGTGCCCGAACGTTGATTTGGTCACGATGGACATCACTATGCCTCGCATGGATGGAATCCAAGCCCTTGAGCAGATAATGGCATTCGACAAGAATGCCCGCGTCGTTATGGTCAGCGCTCTCGGAAAAGAGGAGCTTGTAAAGAAGTCTCTGATGCTCGGCGCGAAGAATTACATCGTAAAACCGCTCGACCGCAAGAAGGTTCTTGAGAGAATCGGTGCTGCGGTCAAGAGCTGATGCTGTTTTGACAAGGCTGTATCCGTAAAACGGGTTGGTTTCGCAGATTGTAGTGCCGATGGCGGAAAATCGTCTGAGCCTGTCGGCATGTCACTGTAAATCTTCATGGCCTAAAAAACGCCTTTAATCATGGAAAAAGACTCCCCTTTGATGTCCTACGGCTTCAAGGGGGAGTTGTTTTTTTACTCTACAAATAATCGTTTTTGATTTATAATCTACGCATGGCTAAATTGAATATAGCTCCGACGAAATCAAATCTTCTTTCGATAAAGGAGCAGCTCAGCGTCGCTGTTGACGGATACGACCTTCTTGAGCAGAAACGGGAAATTCTCGTCATGGAACTGATGCGCATGGTCGAGAAGGTGAAGTTGTTGGAACGGGACATCGACAATACGATAGGAAAAGCGTATCCCGCGTTGAAGAATATGCTCGTTACCGTGGGAAGCGACAGGGTTGAACGGATAGCCCATTCGGTGAAATACGATTACAACATGAAGGAAAAGTCGGTTCAGGCTGGCGGCATGACGTTCAATTCCATTGATGTTGAAATACCGAAGCAGCAGCTTTTTTATTCGTTCATGGGGACGTTTGCGGATTCGGACAAGGTTATGGTCGAATTCTTCAAGCTTCTGAATCTCCTGACGGAACTCGCCTCGATACGGACAATCGTGTGGCGGCTTGCGAACGAGGTCAAGAAGACTCAGCGGAGGGTGAACGCGCTGGACAAGATGATAATTCCCCAAACGGAGGAGACGAAGGTATATATCGAGAGCGTCCTTGAGGAACGCGACAGGGAAAATGTGTTCGTTCTGAAATCCCTGAAGAACAGAAAACGTGACGCTTGATTTTGCCGTGGTTTTCAGGAGGAAAAGATGATAAAGCCTCTTTTTCAAAAAATTGTTGTTGCCGTCAACGGTTCCGAGCAGTCGCTTCGGGCGGCGATGTACGGAATAATGATGGCAAAAATGTTCAAGTGCGAGCTTAAGGCCGTTTATGTTGTCGATACGGATACGCTTCGGCAGCTTGAGCTGTCAAAATTTTTCATTACCGAGGAAGTTTCGAGATACAGGGCGAACCTGAAGTCGGATGGCGAGCGGTATCTTTCGTATCTGAAGCGGCTTGCCGACGAGAAGAGCGTGAAGATTTCTGTCGAGCTGAAGGAAGGCGCCGTTTGGTCCGAGTTGATAAAATCAGCGGAAGAGTTTGATGCGGATTTGATAGTCCTTGGCGGAAAGACGAACGGGGCGAATTCGATGAGCAGCGTCCTCCGAAGGGACAAGGTTTCCGCCGCGAACAGCGAAATAATCGGAAGCTCGAAATGCAACGTGCTCGTCGTCAAGGATGCCGATGTCGAGAAGCTGTTCAAGCTTTTGTGACGTGATTGCCGAGCGTTAGAATCTTTCCGCACAGCTCCTGCGCCTCTGCCTCGTCATGCGTCACGAGAATTGCGGTCCTCCGTTCGCGTTCAATCGTTTCCTTTGCGAAGTCCATGACGCGTTTTTTCGTTTCCTTGTCCAGCGATTGGAATGCCTCGTCCATGAGAATCGTTTCCGAGGGGAACGCAAGCGCGCGCGCGATGGATACGCGCTGTTTTTCTCCGCCTGACATTTTTGTTGGGCGCTCGTTTTTTTTGTTTCCAAGACCCATCTTGTCGAGGATTTTTCCGGCTTTGTCGTAGGCGTCGCCGCTCTTCATCTCGTTCTTCAGAGGAAGCGCGACGTTTTCGAGAATTGAAATTCCGTCGATAAGCCGCGGCTCCTGAAAGATGAATGAGACTTTCCTTCCTGCGGCAATCTCCCTCTCGGCGATTTCGTTCAGCAATGTCGTCTTCCCGCTTCCGCTCGGCGCGAGTATTCCCGTCGTCGTTCCCGCCTCGAATTCGACCGAGAAATCGTCGAACAGTACGGTTCCGCCGAATTTTACGGTCAGGTGCGATACTGCTATTTTTTTTCCGACAAGCTCCATTTCAGAATTTTCTCCATTGCGAAGCTGATTGCGATGATGAGCAGCGAAATCGCCATGACTTCCTGCGATTCGAGGTGGACTTGCGCCGATGACAGGCGTGTCCCTACAGCATGTTTCGGCAGGCTCAGGACTTCCCCCGCGACGACGACTTTCCACGACATTCCGAACGATGCGACAAGCCCCGCCGACGCGAACGGGCGCAGCTTAGGAATCCAGATGAATTTCATCCGCTGCCACCGCGTGAGCCTGAAAACGCGCGCCATCTGCATCATTTTCCTGTCTTCTTCCGATTCCGTGAACCCGCTTGAGATTGCGGAGAACATGACGGGAACGGACATCAGCGCTGCGACCGCGACGGGTACGGACGAAGATTCCGCCATGAAAACGATTATGAGTATGAGCGAGACGACAGGCGTCGAGCGCAGGAGGGAGACGGGGAATTCGAGGAATTTCCTCACGGGGCGCGAGAGTCCCGATGCGATTCCGAGCGCCGTTCCTGCCGCGGCCGTTATCGAGAACGCTTTCGCGACGCGGACGAACGTGTATGCCTCATCACGCCAGAATGCCGGCTCTCCGCACATCGTGATGAGGCAGCGGAATACGGCGGTCGGCTCCGGAAGTATTAGCGGGGAGCAGATTGCCGCCGCCGCAATCTGCCACAAAATGAGTGCCGCGGCGACGGAAAGCAGGTGCGGCGCGCTTTCTTTTATCTTCAATAGTAGAATTTCTTGTCGGGGAGTTTCCCGCCGACTGATTCAGGGGCGTTTTCCAGAAAAACCGAAAGAATTTTCTCTATGTCCGCCCGCCCGTCCTTCGCCGTCTTCCATGTGAGCGCGGCGTTCGGTATCGCCTTCGCGGCGACAGCGGCCTTCAGCCCGAGAGAATGCTTCTCGACGAGCGCGCCGGCTTCCGAGGCGTTGCCGTTGCTCCACTGCAGCGCGTTCCGGAATTCCTCGATTACTTTCGCGATTTCTTTCTTGTGCTTTTTGGCGTATGAGGCGTTCGCGACGAGAAGCGTCATCGGAAAATCGGATTTGACCGCCGACTTGAATTCGTCGGAAATGTTTATCGCGCGCCTGAACGAGCCGTCCTTCGTTTCGATGACCGTCGCGAACGGCTCGGGGACAAGCGCGTAGTCGAATTTGCCCGCGATGAGGACGCCCGCTATCTCGGGGTTCGGCGTCGTGAAATCGAGGTTCGCGGAGACGGAATTCTTTTTCATGAGGAATTTCGCGACGTATTCTGGCGTCGCGCCTTGTCCCGCGCATGAAATCGTCTTCCCGTCCAAGTCCCGGAATGAAGAAACCGATTCGTCCTTCGTCATGAGGAATATGTTCCCGTTTCCGGTGATTCCGAGGCAGACGAGCGAGTTCTTGCTCGTGTTGTACACTTTTGCCGCGACGTTCGGCGGAAGGAACCCTACGTCGATTTCGCCTTTCAGCAGTTTCGGAAGCTCCGTCTGCGCTGACGCGAAAACCTCGAATTCGAAGGGAACCGTTCCCTCCGACGCTTTTTCCATGAGCGGCGCGCACGGGATTCCCGACGGTCCGTTGAGAACCCCGATTTTCTGCGCCGATGCAGAAGCCGCAAGCGAGAGTGCCGCGGCGATTGCGATGATTTTTCTCATTTCTTTCACCTCTTTTCGTTTATGACGTTGTTGATGTCGCATTTTATTGGCCTGCCGTTCTCGTCGGGCTTGCTTCCCGCGTTCGCGTACAACGTCAGGAGCCCGTTCCCGAGCTTTGGGTTCGCGATGACGAGCGGCCCTGCTATGCATCCGCCCTCGCACGCCATGACTTCTATCAGGTTGGGCGTTTCCGGCGTCGATGGAATTGTACCGGCGTTTATCTGTCCGTAAGTCGTCAGCTGCTTCATCCCCGCCTTGTCGAGCCCGTTTATGACTGAGGGACGCAGAATCGACTTGTCGCTGAGCCTGACGCGCACGCTTTCCGCGACTCCGCCCGTCTTGGCGAAATTCCTGCCGGAGACCGTGGGGACGTATGATGTCGGAACGGAGTCCGGCTTCGACTCTACCTTCGCGATGTCGATTCCTTTCGCGGTGAAGAGAGCGTTTATCTCCTCGACGGAAAGGACGTAATCGACGATGTCCGTGTCGAAGCCTTCCCGCCTTTTTGCGAGGCAGGGGCCGATGAAGACCGTTATGCAGTCGGGGTTCGCCTGCTTCGCAAGCTCGGCAGTGTACATCATCGGCGATTTCGTGTCGCTTATGCATCCGGACAGTTCGGGGACGTGGATGTTTACGGCGCGGACGTAAGCCGGACAGCAACTTGTCGTCATCATCTTGTCTCCGTGCGCCATCCGCTCCTCGAATTCTGCCGCCTCCTTGTCCGCCGTTATGTCGGCCCCGATTGCGACTTCCCATGTTTTCGTGAATCCCGCGAGCCTGAGCGCCTCCTCAAGCTGTCCCGGTTTCGTCCTGAACTGGGCGCCTATCGCGGGCGCGTACATTGCGACGACTTCTTTTCCTGCCATTATGTGCTTGACGACGTCGAACAGCTGCGATTTGTCCATCATCGCGCCGAACGGACAGTTCGACATGCATTTTCCGCAGAATATGCACTTCTCGTAGTCGATTGACTCGCGGCCGTCAGCGCCTTTCGTTATCGCGCCGACGGGGCACGCTTCCTCGCACGGGACGACTGTCTTTATTATCGCGTGGTACGGGCAGTTCTGCGCGCAGATTCCGCAGTTGATGCACTTAGCCGGGTCGATTCTCGCCCTGTCCGTGACCGTTATCGCCTTCTTCGGGCAGTTTTCCTGGCAGGGGCGGGCGAGGCACGCCTGGCACGCGTCTGTGGGGAAGTATTTCGGCTTTACGCAGGCGTTGCACGCGCTCTGAATCATCGTGAGCATCGGCCATGTCGGGGATTCCCGCGCGTATGCCTCCCTTACGTAGTCGGCAAGCTTCTTCGACTCGTCGTAATCTTCCACGGAATGCCCGAGCCTCGCGACCGTCCTTATCCGCGCGATTTTCCTGTCCTCTTCTATGCTGCCCCTGACCGGTATGCTTCCGTCGGGAATTATCGTTTCCGGGATTTTTTCGATTTCGTCGATAGTCGCCTCGTCGAGCAGCTTTCCTGAAAGCTGAAGTTTCATAATCTCGACGAGAATGTTCTTTTTTAGATGCGCCGAGTTGTTGTTCTGGTTTAACATGGTTGCCTCCTGTTCTGTAAAATCAGCTCGAAGAAAAGTATAGCACAGAACGGGCGGAAGAACGCGTGCCGCGCATGTGCGGGAAGCATGATGATATCTTTCTTATAATCCGATTGTGGAAAATCCGCCAAAAATTTATCATTTGGAAACCGCGCGCGGGAATCCGGGGTTGCGCGGGGCGGGGCAGTTCGCTTCCGCCATACAAAAAAGACAAGGGGCTGGAGATGACAGATCCATACAAGGTGCTCGGAATTCAGAAAAACGCGACTGCTGCCGAGATAAAGCGCGCGTACAGGCGGAAGGCGAAGGAGCTTCATCCCGATTCGTCCGGAAGCGACACGTCCGCGGCTTTCAACGAGGTCGTCAAGGCTTACGAGCTTCTGTCCGACGTTCGCTCCCGCTCGCTTTTCGACGAGTCGTTTTTCATGCGCGCTGGCGGGGACCCGTACAGGCGGCGCACGGACTCGTGGGATTATCGGACGTGGCTTCTCGCTCGGCACGACGAGGAGAGCCGTGCCAAGCTGATATTCTTCGACCTGATGCATTCCCGCGAGGACGATGCTGTGGCGGAATTCAAGCGTATGTGCACGGAGCACCTGTCGTTCAGGCTCTCGCACTGGTTCTCCCGCGAGGATTTCATGGATTACGGGTTCATACTCTGCGAGGAGCTTGTCATAAGGCAGGAATACTACGACGCGTTCAATCTTCTTGAGCAGATAATACTGATGGAGCGCAGCTTCTCGTATTTCCGCCATTTCTTCCCCGAGGTCATGGATTTGGCGCGGCTCGTGCTGAAAAGCCATCTCGACGGGAAAATTTCCGACGAGCTTGCCATCGACTCGTGGGAGCGCGCGCTTGAGCTGGGGTTCGGGAACGATGACGACGCGTTCTTCCTCAGGAAGATGGGCGGCGCGTACCGGCGGATGGGCGACGTTGGAACCGCGAGAATCTGCGAGGAGGAGGCGGCCCGCCTTGCCGGATGAGCGCGAAGATTATCAATTAGCGCCGGCGAACTTTCAATTGTCGCACGAAAGTTTTATTATTCTGCCGAAAGATTTTTTGTTGGAGATTTGAAAGATGATTCGATTGAAGAATGAGAAGGAAATCGACGGAATCAGGAAGTCGTGCCATGCGCTCGCCGATTTGTTCAGGTTTGTCGTTCCCAAGGTGAAGCCGGGAATCTCGACCCTCGAAATAGACAATCTGTGCCGCAAGTTCTGCAAGGACATCGGCGGGAAGCCTGCATGGGCGAGGGAGGATTTTCCCGGGGTCGCGTGCATCTCGGTGAACAACGAGGTCATACACGGCATTCCGTCCAAGAAGCGCATCATTCAGGACGGCGATATCGTTTCCCTCGACATAGGAATCGACCTCAACGGCTACATCTCCGATTCGACGCACACCGTTATGGTCGGAAACGTGAAGCCCGAGATACGGCGCCTTGTCCAGGCGACGCGCGAGAGCCTCGCCGCGGGAATCCAGGCCTGCGTCGCGGGGAACAGAATCCGCGATATTTCCATCGCGGTGAACGATGTCGCGTACGGGAAATACGGATACGGCGTCGTATACGATTATTGCGGACACGGCGTGGGGCTTGACGTCCACGAGGACCCGAGCATCCCCAACTGCCCGCAGAGCGGCGCGAATCCGCGCATCCAGCCCGGAATGGTTCTCGCCATCGAGCCGATGATTAACCTCGGTACTGCCGACGTCGAGACAGCAAAAGACGGCTGGACCGTCCTTACGCGCGACGGAAAGTGGTCGTGCCATGAGGAGCATACTGTCGCCGTTTTCGCCGACCATACGGAAGTCCTGACTGCGTGCGATGGGCTTCCCGACTGGGCCTGATTTCCTTTTTTGACTATGGCGCGTCCCGGAAAATTCGGGGCGCGTTTTTTTTGCGCGGCGCTAACAACATTTTATAGTAACATTGCCGTTTTTCTCGCGTTTACCTCTTTGTAAGCAGCGTGGCGGTCGCGTTTGCCGGGCGCTGCTTTTTTCATTAAATTAAAATCAAAGATATATTCGGAGGTTTTCCATGAGAAAAATCACAAAAAGCGTGCTTGGTGCCACCGCTGTCGGAGCGTTGGCATTTTCTTTTTTCTCGCTTTCATGCCACAGGGTCGAGGTTCACGGTTCGGCGGATACCGTTTTCGCGGAATCTCCTAAGAATTCCGCTGTCGAAATCTCAAGGAGCGATCTCGGTGTCCTTGAGGCGCTCCAGTCGTCGTTCAGGGCGATAAGCTCGGGCGTCCTTCCGTCCGTCGTGGAAATCGACGTCACGGAGAAGACGGTCGTCTCGGCGGCGTCCCCGTTCGATGATTTCCCGTTCTTCTTCTTCGGAATCCCGAATCAAAACGACAAGGACAGAACGCGCGAGCGCGTGCAGTCGGGGCTCGGCTCCGGCGTAATCGTCAGGCGCTCGGGCAACACCGTCTACGTTCTCACCAACAACCACGTTGCCGGAAAGGCGGATTCGATAAAGGTCAAGCTGAACGACGGCCAGGAATTTGACGGGAAGCTCGTCGGCGCGGACGAGAGGCAGGACATAGCGCTCGTCTCGTTCGAGGTCAAGTCGGATTCGAACATCGTCGTTGCCTCGCTCGGCAATTCGGACGAGGTTCAGACGGGGGACATCTGCCTTGCGATGGGCGCCCCGCTCGGATACAGGCAGTCGGTGACGCAGGGAATCGTCAGCGCGATAGGAAGGAGCGGCACGCAGATTGGGAACCTCAACGATTTCATCCAGACGGATGCCGCAATCAACCAGGGAAATTCCGGCGGCCCGCTCGTGAATATATACGGCGAGGTTATCGGCATCAACACGTGGATTGCGTCGAATTCCGGCGGAAGCGTCGGGCTCGGGTTCTCCATCCCGATAAATTCCGTCAAGCGCGCGATAGACGATTTCATCGACAAGGGGAAGATAACGTACGGTTGGCTCGGCGTCTCGCTCCTCGATGTGACCGACAACTACAAGGACAGCCTCGGTCTTAAGGGGAAGAGCGGGGCGCTCGCGTCGCAGGTTTTTATCGGCTCTCCCGCGTTCAAGGGCGGAATCCAGGCCGGCGACTACATAATCGAGCTGAACGGGAAGGCCATAAAGGGCGTCTCGGAGCTGCAGCGCGAGGTCGGCTACCTTCCTTCCGGCGAGAAGGCGTCGTTCAAGGTTATTCGCGGCGGAAAGGAGGTTTCCGTCAGCGTGAAGATTGAGGAGCGCTCGAATGATTCGGGCAGCGACAACGCGAAGCTCTGGCCGGGATTCTTCGCGTCTCCGCTGACCGACGAGCTCAGGAAGGAGCTTCAGATTGATGATTCGAATGTCAAGGGCGTCGCGGTTTCCCGTGTCCTCGAGAAGTCGCCGGCGGCCGCGCTCAGGATTCAGAACGGGGACGTCATAACGGCGGTGAACGACAAGAAGGTCACGAACCTCAAGGAATTCTACGAGGCGCTCGACATATCGAAGAACAAGGAGATATGGTTCGACGTATACAACGGCGGGCATACTATTTCCACGGGACGGTACAAGTTCAACTGACGGGAACGTCGCGGATTTTCATGTTTTTTCCGAAAAAAAAAGAAAATCCGCTTGACCAAAATCTTCCGTTTGGATATATTGTAAAAACATTCAGCAATGAATGGATGGGCTACTAGCTCAGGTGGTAGAGCACCGCCCTTTTAAGGCGGCTGTCGATGGTTCGAGTCCATCGTAGCTCAGAGTTGGGAATCTTGGTGAATATCGCCAAGATTCCTTTTTTTTTGACATTCGGGATTTTCGGAGGGCGAAAAATGGCGGTTGATTTGAAGAAGATGCGCAATATCGGAATCATGGCGCACATCGACGCGGGAAAGACTACAACGACGGAGCGAATCCTCTATTATACTGGAAAAATTCATAAAATCGGCGAAATAGACGACGGTGCTGCGACGATGGATTTCATGAAGCAGGAGCAGGAGCGCGGCATCACAATCGCGTCCGCCGCCATAACGACGCAGTGGGATGGTCATACCATCAACATAATCGACACTCCGGGGCACGTTGATTTCACTGCCGAGGTCGAGCGCTCGCTCAGGGTGCTTGACGGTGCCGTCGCGGTCATCTGCGCCGTCGATGGCGTCCAGCCGCAGACGGAGACGGTCTGGAAGCAGGCCGACGAATTCAACGTTCCGAGGATATGCTTCGTCAACAAAATGGACAGGGTCGGAGCCGATTTCTTCTACTGCCTTGGCGACATAAAGGAAAAATTCGGCTGCGATACGGTCGCGCTTCAGATTCCGATAGGGCAGGGGCCTGATTTCGAGGGCGTAATCGACCTCATCAAAATGAAGGAAATCAGATGGGACGAGGAAAGCGAGGGGGAGAAATTCACCGAGACCGACATTTCCGGGGCAAACCTTGCCGAGGCCGAGAAGTGGCGTGCCAAGCTTGTCGAGGATGTCGCCGGCTCAGATGACGAGCTTGCGGAAATCTACCTCGAGGGCGGCGAAATCACGAACGAGATGCTCGTCGCCGCAATCCGCAAGGGGACAATCTCCCGCGCGTTCGTGCCGTTCGTCCTTGGTTCCGCGCGGCGCAACCAGGGAATCCAGCCGCTTATCGACGCCGTCATATCGTATCTTCCTTCTCCGCTCGACGTTCCCGCCGCGAAGGGAATCCACTCGAAGAAGGACAAGGAGGAGGAGGTCGAGATTCCGTGCGACGAGAAGAAGATGCCGCTCGGCCTGGTCTTCAAGATTCAGCAGGACAGGGAAATGGGCGCGCTGTGCTTCGTCCGCGTCTATTCCGGAAAATTCACGGCAGGTTCTCAGGTGCTCAACGTCGGGAAGAAAAAGCGCGAGCGCATAAACAGAATCCTCCGCGTCAACGCGAACCACATGGAGCAGATGGAGAGCGTATCTGCTGGCGACATCGCCGTTTTCGTGGGGCTGAAGCTTGCCCAGACCGGCGACACGCTCGGAAGCGAGGGCTTCCCGGTTCTGCTGGAGAGCGTCCGATTCCCGGAGCCGGTGATTTCTGTCGCGATTGAGCCGGAGACGCTTTCCGACAAGGACAAGCTTGTCGAGACGCTTGCGATAATGAGCCGCGAGGACCCGACTTTCACGAGCCATGAGGACGCGGAAACCGGGCAGCTTATCATCAGCGGCATGGGCGAGCTCCATCTTGACGTCCTTGTTACGCGCATGAAGGATGATTTCGGCGTCAAGGCGAATGTCGGCGCGCCGCAGGTCACGTACCGCGAGAGCGTCACGTCCGAGGTTTCTCATTCCGAGACATGGGACAAAGTTCTCGCCGGAAAGGAGAATTCAGCGGGCGTCACGCTCAGGATATTCCAGAACGAGCGCGGCGCGGGAAACACGTACTCATGCTCCGTCCACGACAAGAATATTCCCGAGGAGATATACGATGCCGTAAAGGCCGGCGTGGAGAATTCGTTCGGTTCGGGAATCCAGTACGGGTATCCGTGCGCCGATGTCGGCGTGGAGGTTACTTCCCTCGACTGGAACGAGCTTACGGCTTCCCCGATGGCGTTCACGGCGTGCGCGGCTCAGGCGTTCGACGAGGCGGCGCGCAAGGCTTCTCCCGAGCTTCTCGAGCCGGTCATGAACGTCGATATTTCGTGCCCGCTCGAATTTGTCGGCGATGCGATAAGCCAGATAACACAGCGGGGCGGGATGATTCAAGGGCAGGATTCGAAAGCATCGTGCGAGATTGTCCACTGCACGGCACCGATGGCGAAGATGTTCGGGTTCTCCACGACGCTGCGTTCCGTCACGCAGGGAAGGGCGAGCTTCAGCATGGAATTCAGCCATTTCCAGGTGAAGGCGGGCGGCCTTGATAGGGCGTTCTGATTTTTTGAGGTTCTGAAATGCCGGGGTCTGTCTTAGGCATTTCAGTTCAGCGTTTTGTATTCTGATTTTCCCCGGAGTTTTCATTCCGGGGATTTTTTTTGCCCGGGATGATTTTTGAAGTTTCCTTTTGAAGGCGTGCACTAAAACCCGATGCGCGCAAAAAAAATCCACTGAACTATTCAGTCCAGTGGATTGTCGGGTAGACTGGATTCGAACCAGCGACCCCTACGTCCCGAACGTAGTGCGCTACCAGCTGCGCTACTACCCGAAAGAAAAACCCCTCAAAAAGCCGAGGGGCTTTTCGCGATGTGCGGGGCTCGAACCCGCGATCTCCGGCGTGACAGGCCAGCGCGATAACCAACTTCGCTAACACCGCAATTGATGTTTGAGATAATAGCAGTACTTTCTTTTTATGTCAACAGCTTTTTTAATTTTTCACGATTTTTTTTCAAAAAAAGAATTTACCGCTGCGACAGGAGGAAGTCCAGAAAATCCTTCTGGAAGAAGAACTTTTCGATTCCGAGAGACTTGAACCCTTCGTTCCATGTGAACGACGCGCTTATTCCTGGCGTCTCCGTCTTCAGCCCCTCGAGCTCCGGGAGGTCGAAAAGCGGTGTCGTCTTTACGAGGTTCTTCGGCTCGTGCCTGTGCGCGGCTTTGAGCATCGCGTCGATGACCATCGGGGTTATGACCGTTCTTATGACTTCGTTCTGGAACATGTTCGTCTTGTGGTTTATGTTGAAGGAGATGCCCGCGAGGGAGCAGAACAGGAACGAGTCGAATTTGATGAGGATTTCATGTTTCTCTATCTCGACGAGGAACAGAAAATCGTTGTCCGATATCGTCGTCATGAATTCCGCGCGGCTTATCTGCTCCGTGGCTGACGGCGTCAGCTTCCGTATTCCCTGCTCCGAGAAAACATCCTTGAGGTGCTTTTTGAGTATCGCCGAAAAATCGTCCATGAGCGTGCCGAATTTCGCAATCTCGGCGTCCGTCGCTATGGTTTCCCTTTTGAATGCCGGAGCTTCTTTTTTCTGCGTCGGAACTGCCGGCCGTCCGAGCAGCCTGTCTACTTCGTCTTGGGAGAGGCTTATGTTATTTGCATTATCCATTCCCTTATTCTATACCGTATTTTTGATGATTGCACGGCATTTTAAGAAAAAACGCAGACAAGCGGTTTTAATACCGTAATAAGTTGCATTCTTGGCGGCGGACGATTGTTTTTTCGTTTTATTTTGCTCTTTCCGTTTTTTTATTCCGCGTGATTCTGTATAATCGACTGAATGAAAAGGATATTGTTCATCTGCCATGGAAACATCTGCCGTTCGCCGATGGCGGAGATGGTTTTCAAGCACATCGCTGCCAGCCGCGGGAAGGGCGCTGATTTCTTCGTCGATTCTGCCGCCACGACGTATGATGCAATCGGCTGCCCGATACATCGCGGGACGAGGAGCGCGCTTGTCCGCAACGGCATTCCGTTCACGGAGCATGTCGCGCGGCTCGTCACGGCGGACGAATACGGCTCGTTCGATTTTATTGTGTGCATGGACGACGAGAACGTCCGCCACCTTGCACGGATTTTCGGTTCTGACCCGGAGGGGAAAATCCACAAGCTGCTCGAATACTGCGGAGAGGCGCGCGATGTCGCCGACCCGTGGTATACGGGGAATTTCGACGAGACGTTCGACGATGTGATGCGCGGGTGCACGGGGCTTTTTGGAACAATTTCAGAGGAGTCAAAATGAAAGAATTTCTGTCTTACGATGTTGTGAGGAACAACGCAATCAAGCTTGCCGAGAAAATCTACAGGGAGGACGGTTTCGTCCCGGATGTCATCTACACGTCGCTCAGGGGCGGGGCGTACATGGCAAACGTCATAAGCGAGTATTTCAAGATTGCGAGGAAGACCGAGAAGCCGGTTCTCTATGCCGCAGTCGTCGCTAGAAGCTACACTGACGTGCATCAGAGCAGCGCCATCAGGATTGACGGGTGGACGTATTCGCCGGAGCATCTGCGCGCGGGCGACAAAATCCTCCTCGTCGATGATATTTACGATACGGGGCGTACGCTCAACTATCTCGTCGAGGTTCTGATGAGCTACGGCGTCCCGAGAAAGGACATCAAGGTCGTCGTCCACGATTTCAAAAATTTCCTCGACAGGCCGACACTTCCGATAAAGCCGGATTATTGGTGCCGCAAGTTCGACATCGCGAAGCCGGAGGAAGACAGGTGGATTCACTATATGAGCCACGAGCTTGTCGGTTTGTCGCAGGAGGAGCTTGAGGAGAACTACTTCAAGCAGGATGAGGCGCTGCGCCCGATTCTCGGACGCCTTTTGGGCGGCGGGGAGTAGAGCGGGGAAGGGGATTGCAGGACGGTGCGGGTTCTTTTTTCTGTATTCGCTTTGCTTTTTTCGCTTGCCTTCGAGGCTGCGGCTTCTGTTCGCGTAATCTCCCCTGTCGCGGGAAGGTGGGCGAACAGGCAGCCGCTCGTACTCGATATCGGCGATGATGAGGAATGCTTCTACTCGTTCACGTCGTCAAATCCCCTCGACTCCGGTTTCGCTTACGATGGTCCCGTCCTGATAGACGTGGGCGGCGACGTCAAGCTCCGCATCGTCTGCTTCGGGCGGGACGGCAGCCGCGAGGAATTCGCTGTCGATTACACGGTCGCGTCGGAGCCGTCGTCTTTTTCCTCCGGCATCGAGCGCGATTTCTTCGAGAAGGTCGCGTCGGCGGGCGTTGTTCCCGTTTCCGGCGGTGAGAAACTTGAGATTCCCGCGACGCTTTCCTATTGCATAGGTGACGGCGACATGCCGTTCATCCCCGGGAAGACGATTTCCGTCAGCGAGCCGAATGCCCTTTCGCGCTACGTTCCGTGCACTGTCTCCTCCGCTTCCGCGTCCTGCCGTTTCGTGATATTCGTCGTGGGAAGCGGGGCAGGGACGTTCGCGCGCCTTTCCGTGCCGTTTTCCGTCGAGGACTGGAAGTGGATTTCGTTCGGCGACAGGAGCCAGATTTGGCGGATTGACGACGGGATGTGGATGAAGGCGGGGACGGGCGAGAAAATAGAGGTTGACAGGAGCGTCCCCCATTTCGTCGAGTGGCAGAGCGTCGAATACGAGGCGGGGAATCCCGTGCAGCGGTTTGTCCTTCCGGAACTCCCTTCCGTTTCCGTCGGATATTCGACTGACGGGGTGCGTTTTTCCCTTGTCGGGGACGCGAGATACCGCATTGGGATTTTTGACAGCGGCATCGCGGGTACTGTCAGCGACGGAGGCTCGTTCACCAGCGTCGTTTTCGATACATTTTCCGGCGACGACATAAGCGCCGATGCCGTTTTCTCCGTTTTTTGCGACGGCGTCTATCAGGGAACCTTGTCTTCACCGTTCTCCCTCGACAAACGTCCGCCGCTTCCGCCTGTTTTTTCCCCGAGCGAGGGCGGAAGCTATGCGCGCAGCTCGGTCGAGCTTTCCGTTCTTGCGGAGGACGGCGCCGACGTGTTCTGCTCTGTCGCCGAATTCTCCGCGGACGAAAGCGAAAATTCGAGCGGCGCGGAGGAATTCGTCCCGTATTCGGGGCCGATTCCGCTTCCGTCGCATGGAGAGCGCGTCGTCCGGTACAAAGTCAGGGCATACGCGCGAGACAAAAGCGGGAACGCCGGCGGAATTTCCGAATACGGCGTCACCGTCGACGAATTCAACTATTACGTCTCCGCCAGCGCGCCGGATTCTGCGCGGGACGGAAGCCGCGGGCGGCCGTTCGGAAGCGTCGCCGAGATGGCGGACGTCCTCAAAAAGCACCGGTTCGCGCATTTCTACGTTTCGGGGATGGTTCCGTTCCCGGACGGCGAGACGGTGTTCCCGTCCAACTGCACGATAACGGCGGCGGAAAGCGGCTCAGGGTTCTCGATGGGTGACGGCGCATTTCTCACCGTCAGGAGCGCGAGCCTTGAGGTCGAGGGCTGCGTCTTTGAGAAGAAGGCGGAGGGCGGCGCGGAGTCGGACTCGAAGCGTATGTTCGTCCTTGAGAATGCGGGCGTGTCTTTTGACGGAACCGAAATCGTCGGGCACTTTCCGCTCGACGGGACTGTTCTGACGGCGATGAATTCGCTCGTCGTGTTCAGGAATGCCGGCGTCACCGTTCAGAGCTCCGAATACGGATGCGCTGTTTCTGCGCTCTCGTCGAAAATCTTCTGCGAGTCGAGCCGTTTCGCGTCCGTGTCGGGGATTGCCGTCGTTTTCAGCGTGCAGGGGGGCTCGTTCGACATGCGCTCGTCGTCATGCCGCGTTGTCGGAAGGCGCGGGCGCATCGCGGAGCTTTCCGGCTCGGACGCGAAAATCCGCGGGAATTCGTTTTCCGCTGAATTCACGGCGAGAAAAGGCGGAATCCTTCCCGTCTGGAAGGACGATTCCACGGTGCTTTCCGATGAGGGCGGGAATTCCTCTGACGGATTCTGAGCCGTATTTCTGGAGGTTTTTATGAAATGGGAATGTGGTCTTGATGAGGCGGGGCGCGGATGCATAGCGGGGCCCGTCGCCGCCGGATGCGTCGTTCTTCCCGCTGATTTTCCTGTCGGGATGCTCGACGATTCCAAGAAGCTTTCGAAAAAGGCGCGCGAGGCGGCTTATGCGGAGATTGTCGCGCGCGCGTGCTGGGGATTCGGCATCGTGGACAACAAGAAAATCGACGAGATTAACATCCTTCAGGCGTCGCTTCTCGCGATGAAAATAGCATACGAGAAGATGGCGGAGAAATTCCCGAAATGGGCGGAAGCGAACGGAATGCAGATTTGCGGCGATGCCGGAAGCTGCCTGTCCGCCGTCGTGGACGGAAATTTTGTCGCCGACATTCCCTGCGAGGTGCGGTGCGAGCCGAAGGCGGACGGGAACTATCCGTCCGTGATGGCGGCTTCGATAATCGCGAAGGTCGGGCGCGACGCGCTCATGGACGAATTCGACGCCGTATATCCCGGATACGGATACGCGAAGCACAAGGGCTACCCGACGAAAAGCCATCTCGAAATCTGCCGCTCCGTCGGTCCGAGCCCCATACAGCGGCTTTCGTTCGACATCCGCCCGAAATCGGAGAAGGCTTCGGGCAAAAAAAAGCCCGGCAGGCGGGACGATGATTCCCTTTTGCCGGGGTTGTTCGATTAAGATGAAAACGATTAGCCCTTTCGCGGGGCGTTCGTGGCGTGGTGAGGCGCTTCCCGCTTCGAATCAGTTTGCACCGTCGTCGGCGGGCTTGTCCGCGTCGCGCTTGCTGGCGATGTGGATGACTTTTCCAGTCCTCTTTATTCCGTCTGGCTGGCGCTCCTCCTCGAGAAAATTCTTCTTTCCGCGCTTTATGACGATTTTCTCGCCTGAGCCTTTGCCGAATTTCGCCTCTTTCGCGGCTTTCTTCGCTGCCTTCGCCTTCGCGCGCTCCTTTCTGTCCTTTTCGATGAATTTCAGGGAATCGTCGAGCCCTTTGAGAACCCGCTGCATGTCCTCCGCAAAAATCGCAATCTGATGCCTGTCGAAATCGGCACCTTCACCCTTTTTGCTCTCGACTATCTGGAGGAAGACGTCCCCCGCTCTGTTTTCCTTCACGTTGAAGAAGTACGACCTGTTGTCAAGCGTGACCTGCGTGGTAAAAAGCTCTCCTCTAATACCCATAATTTCCTTCCTTAAAAATGTATTTGGTTGATTTCATAAAAGACTTGTTGAATGATTGCGCATTCTACATCATACGGCGCGTTTGTTCAATCGCCCGCCCGCGCTGGAGAAGGCCGCTTTTTCGGGGCGGCCTCCTTTTTTGCGGATTCCGCCTCAGCTGAAGTCGGCGCAGATTTCGCCTACGGCTTTCGCGAGCGCGAGCATTCCTTCCTCCGTCGTGAGGTGGCCGAAGCTGAACCTGACGGCGGTGTCCTGGACTTCGCGGGATGAGCCCATCGCCTCTAGGATAGGTCGCGACTGTTTCTTTGCGGAGCAGGCGCTTCCCGTCGAGATTGCGAACCCCTTAGCGTCGAGCGCGCGCACCATGACGTTCCCGGGAATCCCTTTGAACGATGCCTGGACAACCCACGGGGAAAATTCCCCCGCGCGCTCCGTCCTTCTTTCCGGGACGGGGGTGAACGCGCTGTTTTTCGAAAGCTCCTCGATGAAGTGCGCGGTCATCTCCTTTTGCGCGCGAAGCCGTTCCGCCGCCTCTCCGTCCGCGCCTTTCCGGATGTAATGCTTTTCGAGCACCTTGGCGAACGCAATCGCGCCGAAAAGGTTCTCCGTTCCGCTCCTGACGTTCTTCTCCTGTCCTCCACCGACGAGGAAACCCTTGAATTTCTCCGGGTGCGCCATGTACAAAAGCCCGATTCCGCGCGGCCCCGATATTTTGTGCGCGGAGAACGCGGCGCTGTCGATTCCTTTGTGCGCGATGTCGAGCGGAATTTTTCCTGCCGCCTGAACGCAGTCCACGTGGAAGTGCGGCTTCCGCTTTCCCCCGTACCATTCGGTTATCGCGTCGGCGATTTCCTCGAACGGCTGGATGCATCCCGTCTCGTTGTTGACCGCCATCACGGTGACGAAGAGCGTGTCCGGCGTGAGTGCTTCCCGTATGGCTTCCGCCGTCACGAACCCGTTCCTGTCGGGCGCGACCGTCTTCACGTCGAATCCGAGTCGTCCCATCGCGGCGCATTGCTCCCTGAGGGCGGGATGCTCAATCGCGCTGACGACAATCCTTCCTTTCTGCGACATCGCGCCCAGTCGCGCGAGGAGGGAGAGAAGCGGGATGTGGTCGCTTTCCGTCCCGCCTGATGTGAAGAAAAGCTGGCTTTCCTTCACGCCGATTGCGTCCGCCGCCCTTTTCCGTGCCGATTCGAGCGCGTTCCTCGCCTCGATTCCCGCATTGTGCGCCGAGCTGGGGTTCGCCCACGAGCGCATCGCCTCCTCAAGCGATTCCCTGAGAACGTCCTCGTCCGCGGGGCTTGTCGCCGCCCAGTCGAAATATCTTGCGGCGTCCATCATCGCTCCGCCCCGAGGACTGCGAGCACGTCGCCCTCGTCAGCTTCCGTTATGACGGTGTCGCACACGCCGCGCTGCAGGACGAACCTGACTTTTGACGACGAATTCTTCTTGTCCTTCTTCATCGCGCCGAAAATCGTCCGCGCGATGTCGCCGGCGCTTCCTTTTCCTTCCATAGCGGGGTGGATTTCAGAAGTCTCCCAGGTGTACGAGCGGAGCATTCTCTTGACCCGTTCCGCGTATTCCTTCGTGCACAGCCCGAGCCGTTCTGAAAGGTCGGCTGCGCGCGCCATTCCCCATGCGACCCCGTCACCGTGCGCGACTTTTCCCAATCCGGCGCACGTCTCGAGCGCGTGCCCGAACGTATGCCCGAGGTTGAGGAGCATTCGCATTCCCTTCTCTGTCAAATCCTGCTCCACGACGGAAGCCTTCTCTGAGACGCAGGTGCGTATCATCTCGGAGATGAGCGGCGCGAATTCGCTTTTTCCGCGGCCGTCGAGGATTCCGGGATTCGATTCGAGCTTGTCGAAAAGAGGGGCAGAGAAGAGGAGCGCTGTTTTCACGACCTCGGCGAGTCCCGAGCGGTACTCGCTTTGTGGAAGCGTCTTTATGAATTCCGGGCAGATGTGGATTTTCTGCGCGGGGAAGAACGAGCCTATCATGTTCTTGTACGAGCCGAAGTCGCAGCCGGTCTTTCCGCCGACGGCCGCGTCTACCATCGACAGGAGCGTCGTCGGGACGAGCTCGCACCGCGCGCCGCGCTTGAAAATCGATGCCGCAAAAGCCGTCATGTCCGTTATGACTCCGCCGCCGATGCCGACGAACACCGTCGAGCGCTGCCCGTTCGCGTCGAGCGCCGCCGCCACTATCGACAGGACGCTCTCGATTGTCTTGAACGGCTCGCCCGCGCCGAGGATGACGAGAATGTCTTTTCCCGACCTCCGCTTGTGGACCGAATTCGCCGCGGCTCCCTTTCCCGTGCCGAATTCCGCCGTGAATTCATCCATGCACGGAAGCGACGATACCGTCGTGTCCGTCACGAAAACCCTCTGCGGCATTTCGTCGCAGCCGCCGAGAAGCATCGCTTTCGGATTCGGCTCGCCCTCGTAGAACCGGATGAACGTTCTGTCCGTTCCCGGATGCACGGGCGGATATTCGATTATTTTCTCCTCGTAGTTCATGATTGTTTTCTCCTTGCTTTTTTCATTGTGAGCAGGCCTAGTATTCCTTTGAAGGCATCGCCTCGAATTCCGCGATGACTTTCTTCACGCGCTCGATGTCCCGCTCGAGAATCTTCTTGTAGTCGAGCGTCCCCGTCGCGATGCGCTCCCGCTCGTCCTCCCACGCCTGTATGTCGGTGAGGAAGAGGAATCGGAATTTCGATACGTTCGCCTTTTCCGCCCAGAGCTTCGCCTCCGTCCAGTAGTACAGTCCCGCCTGGTAGCATGAGAGCGATTTTTTCAGGTTGTCGACGTAGGCGTCCTTCCACGGCGCGTCGTAGAAATGCGCGACGTTCTTGTCGTAAATCCGACCGAGCCGCTGGTGCTGCTCTATGAGCTTCAGGTTCAGGTGCATCTGGAAAAGAAATTTGTACTTCTCCCAGTCCGTCTCCGTCTCGATTTTTGCCTCGGCGTACAGCGGGTTGGCGAAATCCGCCTCGGTCGCCTTCTCGAGCCAGTAGATGTTCTCGATGCAGTCGTCCGGATACTGCTGGTAGTGCACGTGGAAGAGCTTGTAGTAGTCTTCCTTGTATTTGACCATGTATGCGTCCGCCGTGAACGGGGCAAAAAACGCCGCCGCCATGACAATGAGCGCGGCAACGGCTCGTTTCCCTGCATGTGCCGAAAGTTTTCTCAGTTTTTCCGTCATGTTTCTATTTTCGGAAGAATTCGCCCTTCGTGTCATCTCTACCTTTCGAGCATTCCCGCGTCCGATATCGCGCCGATTATTTCCGCAGCGACCTCCTCCTTCGTCTTCGCCGCGTCGATTGTCACGATTTTCATTCCCGTCCCCTCGAATTCGGAAATCGCGCGCTCGTACCGCTCCTCGGTTTTCCTCAGGAATTCGACTTCCTCGTAAATTTCCCGTTTTCCGCGCCCGCCGATTCTTGACAGGGAGACTTCCGGGGCGATTTTGAAGAAGAACAGCAGCTCCGGAAGCGGGAACGGTGCCTGAAGCATTTTTGCAAGCTCCCCGCCGCAGGTTACGCTCTGGTATGCGATGCTCGAAAAGAGATACCTGTCGCTGACGACGATTTTTCCCCCCGCGCAGATTCGCTCGATTCCGCCGTTGAAATCATCCCCGCCCGTTCCCCACAGGTGCTCGCACCGGTCCGCCGCGAAAAGGTACGCCGCCGTCCGCGGGTCGAGCCTGAATTCGCCGCCGAGCATCCGCCTGAGGAATCTTCCCGTCTCCCCGTTCGTCGGTTCCGCCGTCGGGAAGAACTTCCGCGCGTGGGGAGAATTCATGAGCATCTCTATCTGCGTCGATGTTCCCGCACCGTCAATCCCCTCAAAAACTATGAAATTCCTTAGAATCATCGCCATTTTCCCCTGCATCCGCCGTTTTTCGTCCTGTTCCGCCGCGGCATGCACGGAGAAGAATATATGAAATTGGAAGAAAATGATATATTTTTACTTCGGTACGAATCGTGAATCGCAGGCGGGTTTTAGGGCTTGTCGTAGGGACTGCCATCTTCATCATCCTTATTTCTCTCACCGGCTTGTTCGTGCGCCCCATATACGTCCGCCTGGAAGCGAAAATCACGGAAACGGAGCGCATGCTTTCCCGCGCCCTTACCGATGCGACGGGGCTTTCCCTGTCGTACCGCTCGCTTTCCCCGTCGCTTTTTTCGAACGTCAGCATACGCGGCATCGAGATTTCGGATGTCGCCTCGAAGCGGAAAATCGCCTCGATTCGGAAGGCGGTTATGGAGTACGACGTCGAGAAACTGTTCTCGGCGGACCCGCTCTCCGCGTTCGAGTCTCTTACCGTGAGCGGCATTTCCGTGGAGTACGATTCCGTCGAGAATTCGGAGGTCACGCGTCGGCTTGTCGAGCTTTTCGGCGGGAAGGACGCGGACGGCGGGAAAAAAAGCTCGTTCGACATCGCCGGGTTCCGACTTCCGTTCGCGGTCATCGTCAAGGACATCTCCCTCCATTATTCCGACGGCACTAACGACGCCGTGACCCGCATTAAGAGGCTCGACCTTTCCGACGCGGGTGCGGGCGGAATCGGCGTGGTCGCGTCGGGGAACGCGGTTTTCTGCACGGACAAAATACGGGAGGGGAATCGTCGCGCGGAATTCGGCGTGTCGTACAATTTGTCGGGGACGTTCTTCGGCTCGCTCGAGGGAAGCTCCGCGACGCTTCAGCTGACCCGCCTTCCGTCGCACGATTATTCCGTGACGCGGCTCGACATGCTGATGAATTACGGCGACTCGAAAATCCAGTTCCGCACGATGAGGACGCGGCTTCCGTACAGCGCGTTCATGGAAATCGACTTCGCGAAGGAAAAGCTTCGCGCCGCGATGACGGCGGACGGTTTCGACCCGATGAAGCTCTTTTCCGTGCGCCGGCTTCCTTCCCTTGCCGCGAAGCTGTCCGGCTCCACGATTTCCGGGACGGCTGGCGCGGAGGTCTCACTTTCCGGCGGCGGAATTTCGTTCGAGACCGACCTCGTCGTGCGCCTGACGGCAGGGCTTCTCGGCTCCCCGTCGAAAATCGTCTGCGTCTCGAAGGGAAACGAGCGCGTCGTGAAATTCAAAAAGGCGTCGCTCGAGAATTCGTATCTCGGGGCGTCGTTCGTCGGCGATATGGCGGTGAAGGGGCTTGCGCTTACGGGAAACGCCGCGCTCGACTACCTCAAGCTTCCGAACGGCTCGTATTTTTCGAGCGACCTCGTCTTCATCGAGCCTGCGGAGGGCGAGATTTTCGGCGTCACGGGGTTTTCGCCGCAGTTCTACCTGAATTCGTCCGTAGGAACGAAGGCGGTCACGGGCCTCGAGACTACCGTGCAGATTTCGTCTTCGTCCGTCGATTTCATCGGGCAGTTCTACGACTATTCCCATTCGGAAAGCGGGAGCGTCGCCTCGTTCGACGTGGACGGGAGCGTCCTTATCGACAGCAACGTCTACGTGCAGGTGAAGACGCACGCGTCCGACTTGTACGGGGACTCCGCGGCGGAGGCTGTGGCGTTTTTCCTTGGCGACGACGCGGCGGCGTCCGTTTACGGGATGAGGGAAAAACTTTCGCCGTACCTTTTCACGGGCGACGTCTACGTGTCGGTCGATGTCGATTCCCTTGAGTATACGTTCAACGCGCCGAACTGCATCTTCGCCGACGAGAGAAGCTCGAGCGACAGGATTCTCTTCGCGGCGGCGGACGGAACGTCCCAGTCGATTCAGATAAGCAGCTTCAACCTGCGCTACGGTGACGTGGGCGTTCAGGCTACGGCGTCGGTCGATTTGTCCGCGGGGTTCGACGACATATCGTTCAGGTGCGACCTCCTCGCGAATTCGCTGCCGTACTCGCTTTCGGGGAACATAACGCCGCAGTGGATTTCCCTTTCCGGCAATTACGGTTTCGAGTCGATGGTCAGCATCGCCGAGACGGGATTTTCGGACGGCGTGAGCGGGTTCGTCCAGTTCAACCAGCTTCCCGTTCCGCTCGGCACGTACATATTCACGGCCTCGACGATGTCCACGTTCGCCTGGAGCGCCGCCGACGGAATCGACGTCAACGTCGCGCGCTGCGAGCTTTCCGAGGCTACGGGCGCACTTCCGATGGAGCCGCGCGTCTCGTTCACGGGGCGGCTCGCGAACTACGGCTTCGACTTTTCCGCGCTCACGTATTCCGACAGGTCGTCGCAGCTCGATTTTTCGGGGAGCGTGAACTGGTATCTCTCCGACGGAACCATCGATTACGCGAGCCTTGAGCTTGGCGGAAAGAACCCGTACTCGCCCGAGTCAGTCTCCGTCTCCGCGAACCTTTCGAATCCGAGCCACCTCCCGCTTTCAGCCGAGTCCGTCCTCAACGACTTCTATCTCTCCGCGAACGTTTCCGTCGACTCGTTCCCGTCATCGCGTTTCCTTCCGAACCAGAACGCCGGGAACGTAATCGACGCGACGGTGAGCGCGACCGGGACGATAAAGAATCCGTTCGTCTCGATTGACGTCAGGAAGGCGTCGATGCTGCTTTCCGGGTACGATTTCGACGCGAGGGGCGTCATCGTGCTCGACGACAACGGGCTCAACGTCACCGATGTCTCCGCGTCGTGGGCTTTCTTCCGGCTTTCCGGTTTCTCAGCGGCAATCGATGCGGGGACGCTTTGCGGGACGGCATCGGCAGTCGCGGACATCTCGCTCGCGGGGCGCGACTTGCACGTTCCCCTTGATATGACGCTGACGAGCGTTCTTGACGGCGCGCCGGCGTCTCCGATAGCGGTTCCCGATTTCTTCTCCGTCTCGGTAAGCTCTCCGGGCGCGACCGGAACGATGTTCCGCCATGCGATGCCGTTCACGCTGAACGTCGTGCACATTCCGGGGCAGGACGGGGAGCCGGGGCAGATTGACGTCTTCACGGACAACAGGAAGGGATTCCACGCGTCCGTCGTCGGCGGGCACATAACGGCATCGACGGGGCGGAACCCGACGCTCGCGTTCGACCTTGACGGGCGGCTTGAGGGCGGCGGCATGGATTTCATCATGTCGGGAATCGAGTGCGACCTCGCGCGCGTCTGCGATGTCGTGGACATCCCGATGATATCGTTCGGCTCGGGGCATCTTTCCGGGAACGTCAGGATTTCGGGGCTGACGACCGACCCCGAATTCGCGGGATTCGTCGATATCGGCGACTTCTCGCTGAGCGTCCCGGCGTTCTCCCCGTATCCTCTGACGGCGTCCGCGGTGCAGGTCGCCGCCGGTGCCGACGGGGTGAACATGCCCGAGACCGTCTTCTCGTGCGGGAAGGGCGCCGTCGCGCTCAGCTCCGACATCACGTTCGACCGGTGGAGCATCGCGAACGTCTCCGTGCGCGTCTCGACAAAGAAATTCCGCGGTCTTCCCGTTGACATGACGATGCCGTTCATGCACCTCAAGGGCGACGCGCGCGCCGACGTCTCCCTGTCGATTTCCATGCCCGACGAGATTGTCGTCAGCGGAAGCCTCTACGCCGACAACACCGACCTTGAGATTGTCGCCAGCGAGCTCCAGAACCAGCTTTCGTTCGAGGGGCTGATGGACTCCCTCATAAAAAACAGCAAGCTCAGCATGGAGAAGATATTCGGGAAGTCGAAGAAAAAGAAGGAGAAGGAGAAAAAGGACGACGAGGCGAAGAAGAAGCCGGAGGAAGCGGCTCCCGCGATGATGATGAACGTCGCCGCCGACCTCCGCGTGAACGTGGGGCAGAACGTGCGCATCCTGTTCAACCCGTTCATGCGCGGCGTCCTCGCGCCGAACACGCCGATCGATTTCTCGTTCGACACGCGCTCGGGGGAATTCTCCATCGTCGGGGACGTCTCCCTGCACGGCGGGGAAGTCGCGTGGCTCAACAGGAACTTCTACCTCAAGAACGGGCTCATATCCTTCAACGAGACGCAGGACGGAATCGACCCGCGCGTCACAATCCGTGCAGAGACGAAGGAGCGCGACTCCGAGGGAAACCGCGTCACGATTGTCCTTTCCGCGGAGAACCAGCCCGTGAGCAAGTTCAACCCGGTTTTCTCGGCGACGCCCGCGAAATCGGAATACGAGATTATGGAGCTTCTCGGCGAAGTCCTCACCGCGGATTCCGACAACATATCGTCGATTGCGCTTGCCGGCGGCGATTATCTCGTGCAGGCGACGGTCATCCGCGAGATTGAAAATGCGTTGCGGGAACTCTGCAATTTTGATATATTCTCAATCCGAACCAACGTGCTGCAGAACGCCATAAAGCAGGGGTTCAGCCAGGATAAGGATGATGAGGACGGTCAGGTCACATTCAGTAACTTTTTCGACAATTCTACTGTTTACATCGGTAAGTATTTCGGCAGTGCGATTTATGTAGACGCCATGTTCCACTGGGTTTACGACGAGACGAAACTTGCGGACGGGAATTCCGTTGACGGGCTGGTTTTCCAACCGGAATTCGGATTCGAGATGGCATCCCCGTTCGTGAATATCCGCCTGGGGGTTTCCCCTGATATAGAGTCGATTCAGAACAATATGTGGCTTCCCTCAACATCAATCACATTATCATGGAAACACTCATTTTGATTAAAAAACTGGAGTTCTTATGAAACGTAATTGTCTCCCCATCCTTTTTGCAGTCACCCTGCTTTTTTCTTTCTTTGCCCTGCCGGTTTCCGCCGACGAGGCGGAAGAACCTTCCGGCGCGACGGAGATGTCCGACGGGGACTGGTATTACGGAAAGCCCATCCGCTCCGTCTCGTTCAAGGGGCTGAAGCACACGGACAGCAAGGATGTCGACGGCGTGTCGAGCGGGTTTATCGGCGAGATGTTCACCGACGAGGTGTACCAGAATCTTCTCGACAGGATTTATGCGATAGACCTCTTCGACGAGATTGAGCCGCAGGTCAGCAGTTCCGGCCGCGGAAACACGGTCGACATAACGTTCGTCGTCAAGGAGAAGCCTTCCGTGCGGAGGATTCTCGTCACGGGAAACAGGCAGGTGCGCACGGCGGAAATCAAGGATGCCGTCTCCATGAAGGAGAAGGAAATCTTCATCGCGGGAAAACTCGCCTACGAGGAGCGCGCAATCCGCTCGCTCTACCTTGAGAAGGGATTCACGAACGTGAAGGTTTCGTCGTCCACGAAGGAGACTGAGAAGGGAATCGACGTCCTCTTTACGATTGACGAGGGGCGCGCGACGGTCATCACCGAGATAAAATTCACGGGGACGAAGGCTGTCTCCGCGAAGACTCTGAAAAAGAAGATTAGGCTCAAGGAGGCGGGATTCCTCTCGAAGGGCGCGTTCCAGGAGTCGATGCTCGAAATCGACAAGAAGCTTATCGCCCTGTATTACCAGAACATCGGATATATCGACGTCAAGTCGGACGACGTCACCAAGACGGTCACCCCGAACGAGGAGAAGCGCCGCGACGAGCTTACGATAACGTTCCACATCCAGGAAGGCGAGCGCTACACGTATTCCGGAATCGAATTCAGCGGCAACGAGATTTTCTCCGACGAGGAGCTTCTTTCCAAGATGAAGATTCAGCCGGGCGCTGTTTTCAACATCACGAAATTTCAGGAGAGCCTGACGGGAATTACGGACCTCTATTACGAGAACGGCTACACGGCGAACAGGTTCCGGCCGGTCGAGAACAAGGATTCGGAGAACAAGACCGTCTCGTACACGTTCATCATCACGGAGAATTCCAGAAGCCACGTGGAGAGCGTCTCCATAAAAGGAAACAACAAGACGAAGGAGCACGTCATAACGCGCGAGATTCCGATTCAGGTCGGCGACATCTTCTCGAAGACGAAGATTGAGACTGGTCTGAGAAATTTGAGGAACCTCCAGTATTTCAGCAACGTCGACTGGCAGTATCTTCCCGGCTCCGAGGAGAACCTCGTCGACCTCGTGTTCAACGTTGACGAGCAGTCCACGACGTCCGTAGAATTCGGCGTCACGTTCTCCGGCGTGTCAGACCCGGACGAGCTTCCGTTCGCGCTTTTCGCGAAGTGGCAGGACTCGAACATACGCGGCTCGGGAAGGTCTGTCGGCGTGTCCTCGACCATCGCGACGAACGAGCAGTCGCTGAGCCTCAGCCTTTCGGAGAACTGGTTCCTCGGGCTCCCGCTCAGCGCTTCGGTAAGCACGGAGATTTCGCATTCGAACAAATACGCGTACAGGCTTTCCATTGCCGGCGACGGAACGGTGGACGACGACTCGTACTACATGCAGTACGAGCGCTGGAAGTGGGCGCTCGGCTTCTCCGTCGGCAGAAGGTGGACGCCGGACTGGGCAATCATATCGCTTGCCGGCGGCGTGAACGGAAGCCTCCTCAACAACATATACGACTCCGAGCTGTGGATTCCCGTCGATACGTCCGTCAGCGAGTACGCGAACAACTGGGGATGGCAGAATTCCGTCTGGGCGTCGTTCTCGGTGGACGACAGGAACATAAACTACAACCCGTCGCGCGGATGGTTCGCGAGCGAGCGTCTTACATGGTACGGTCTCACGCCGATCGAAACGGAATTCTTCCTCAAGACGGACACGAAACTCGAGAAATACTTCACGCTGTTCGACATAAACGTCACCGAGTCGTGGAATTTCAAGGCTGTTCTCATGGGATACTCGAACCTCGCGCTTCTTTTCCCGGCACCGGGCTCGGGAATCGGGGATTCGAGCAAGCTCTACATAGACGGAATGTTCAACGGAAGGGGATGGACGGACATCTACAACAAAGTGCGCGGAAAAGC
This sequence comes from Treponema saccharophilum DSM 2985, assembly GCF_000255555.1. Lineage (GTDB taxonomy): Bacteria > Spirochaetota > Spirochaetia > Treponematales > Treponemataceae > Treponema_D > Treponema_D saccharophilum. The sequence continues at coordinate 65,974 of NZ_AGRW01000049.1, read as the reverse complement.
GGCGTGGAACAACACGGTTGAGCTCCGCGTTCCCGTCATCCCGAACGTCCTCGCGCTCGACTGGTTCGGCGATGCCGCGGTCATCAAGGATAGCCCCGACGCGCTGTTCCACGATTTGTCCGTCGAGGATTTCTACTTCAGCACGGGCCCCGGCGTCCGCTTCCTCATCCCGCAGTTCCCGCTCAGGCTCCTTTTCGCGAACACGTTCAGGATAGAGGACGGAAGCATCAGCTGGGAAGACAAGTGGCAGTTCGTCCTGTCGTTCGTCATCACGAATAGATAGCCGCGTTTTCCGTCCGCCGGGCGCGGGCGGTCCGATTTTCCGAAAGATGGGCGGAAAGGGGCGTTCCCTTTTTCCGCGCCTTGATATTTTAGGGGGCTTCTTTTATGAAGAGGTTTTTCATTGCGCTTTCTGTCGCGCTCGCGATTTCATTTTCCGCCGCCGCGCAGCAGATAACGAGATTCGGCGTCGTTGACACGGCGAAGGTTTATCAGGCGTATTTCAGGACGTCCGCTCCTATGCGTTCGTATGATTCGAAAAAGGCTGAGGCTCAGAAGGAGATTTCGAAGCGCACGGAGGAAATCCGCCGCCTCAAGCAGCAGAAGGCTGATGCCGAGCTCAACGCGGACGAGCAGCTTGCCGCAAGGCTCGACGCCGACATCGTCAAGAAAACGGACAGCCTTACCGAATACACAAAATCGAAGAACCTGGAGCTTGAGAATCTTCGCAACAGCCTCAGGAATTCAAACGAATTCTACAACAAGCTTTACAAGGTCATTGAGCGGGTCGCCGAGAACGAGGGGCTTTCCGTAATCCTCAGTCTTCAGGATGACCGCTCGATTCTCTGGTACAGCAATTCCGTCGACGTCACGGACAAGGTTATATCGGAGCTGGACCGCTAGGCGTCCTGTTCCGCAGTCGTTCGAGTCGGGATTCGTCCCGGCTCTTTTTTTCGGCGGGATTCGTTCCGCCTTTCGTTGTTTTTTTGGAGGGGTTTTGATGGGAAAGGACAGCGTCGTCGCGGGCTGCGTTCCGTCCAAGTCGGGTTCGATGGAGGATACGCCGCTGATGCGCCAATATCAGGAGATGAAGGAAACATACAAGGACGAGGTCCTTTTCTTCCGCGTCGGTGATTTTTACGAGATGTTCAACGACGATGCGGTGGAGATTTCCCGCCTCCTGAACCTCACGCTGACTCATCGCGGCTCGCAGCCGATGTGCGGGATTCCGTATCACGCGTCGAAGCGGTACATCGCGCGGCTTTTGCGGTGCGGGAAGCGCGTCGCCGTGTGCGAGCAGGTTTCGGAGCCGACGGGAAAGGGGCTTACGGAACGGAAGGTGGTGGAGGTCATAACGCCGGGAACTGCCGTTGACGGGGATTATATTGAGGGCGTGGCGAACAACTTCCTCGCGTGCCTTTTCGTCAGGGGGCAGTCTGCCGGATTCGCATTCGTCGACGTGACGACGGCTGATTTTTTCGCGACGTCCTGGTCCGTCTCCGACATGGAGGAGTCCTTCTCGAAGGAGCTGGGGCGCGCGCATCCGAGGGAGCTTATCCTTCCCGAATCGCTTCGGAGAAACGATACCGTGCAGCGCCTCATTTCGCTTGACGGCGGGATTGCCTGCTCGTATTACCCGGACTGGAATTTCGACGCCGAAAAATCGTTCGGAAGGCTTTGCGCGCAGTTCGGGACGAAGAACCTCAAGTCGTTCTCGCTTTCCGAGCTTTCGCCCGAAGTTCCGCCGGCGGGGTTCCTTCTCGACTACGTCCAGAAAATGACGATTACGGCGACCCCGCACATCAATTCGATAAAAGTATACAAGGACAGCCAGTTCGTCATGATGGACGACTCTTCCCGGCGGAACCTTGAGATTGTCGCGAACCTCCGCGACGGAAGCGCGCAGTTCTCCCTTCTTGAGGTTATCGCGCGCACGAGGACCGCGATGGGGCGGAGGCTCCTTCGCTCGTGGCTCCTTTATCCGCTCCGCTCCGTCGGCGATATAAAGATGCGGCAGGATGACGTGTCCTTCTTCTTCGGCAACGGAGGAATGAGGGATGACGCCGAAAGCCTTTTGTCGTCGATACTCGACGTCGAGCGCCTCGCCGGAAGGATTGCGATGGAACGCGCCCATGCGAAGGATTTGCAGGCGTTGCGCGCGAGCCTCGACGCGTGGATACGGATGGCGGAGAAACTTTCCGCTGCCGGTTTCGGGACTTTCGAGCTGGAAAAGGCGAGGGAGATATCCGCGCTGATATCCTCTTCTATAGAAGAAGACCCTTCGACAACGTTCGGGGACGGGCGCGTCGTGAAGGCGGGATGGTCGTCCGAGCTTGACGGCTACCGCGATATGCAGGAGAACGCCGGCCGAATCCTTGAGGAGTACGCCGCGGAGGAGCAGCGTCTGACCGGCATCCAGAACCTGCGCATAAAGGTGAATTCGATTTCCGGATATTACATCGAGATAACGCGCGGGAAAGTTTCCCAGGTTCCGCCACATTTCATAATGCGCCGCTCCCTCACGAATTCCGACCGGTTCACGACGCCGCGCCTTCAGGAAATCGAGAGGCAGATGAACGAGGCCGCGTCGAGAATCGTCGAGACGGAGCGCGCCCTTTTCGCGGAGATTCGCGCGAAGATTGCCGCGGAGTCCTCGTATATTCTTTCCGTCGCCCATAAAATCGCGTACGTCGACGTCGTTTCGGCGCTCGCTTCTTCGGCCGTCCTCAACAGGTGGGTGCGCCCCGTCGTCGATGACGGGGACGTGTTCCGCGTCGTCGGCGGCCGCCATCCCGTAGTCGAGGCGCATCTTCCGTCCGGGGAATTCGTTCCGAACGATATCGTCGTGTCGTCGGCCGGAGACGGAAGCGCGTCCTTCGGTCTCATAACGGGGCCGAACATGGCGGGAAAATCGACCTATCTCAGGCAGAACGCCCTTCTCGCGCTGATGGCGCAAATAGGCTCGTATGTTCCTGCCGAAGAGGCGCATGTCGGCGTCGTCGACAGAATATTCTGCCGCGTCGGCGCGAGCGACAACCTCGCGCGCGGCGAGTCGACGTTCCTCGTGGAGATGACGGAGACCGCGTACATTCTGCGCGGCGCGACGAGAAAATCGCTCGTCATAATGGATGAGGTCGGGCGCGGGACATCCACCGAGGACGGGCTTTCGATTGCATGGGCAGTCTCGGAATATCTTCTCAACACGATACAGTGCAAGACGCTTTTTGCGACGCATTACCACGAGCTTACGAGAATGGTCCATCCGTCGCTCAAGCTGATGTGCATGGACGTCCTTGAAGACGGGGACAAGGTCGTCTTTTTGAGGAAGATGAAGGAGGGCGCGAGCGAGAATTCGTACGGAATCCACGTCGCGTCCCTCGCGGGAATCCCTCAGACCGTCATAAAAAGGGCGTCCGAGATTCTTTCCTCCCTGCAGGATTCTGCCGGTTCCGGTTCATGCAGGATTGAGACGTCAACCGTCCCCGACGTCCCGCCGAACCCGCGCCTTTCCGTCACGATGCCGGGGCTTTTCTCGGACGAGGAGATTGTTCTTGAGGAAATCTTGTCGGTCGACACGGACGAGATAACGCCGAAGCAGGCTTTGCAGATTATCGAACGGTGGAAGTCGGCGCTTTCCGGAACGTGATTTTTCGCGTGCGGTCGGCGAGATGACGGCGTATAACAGAAAATTATAAGGGGTTTTTGAAAAAAGGCGCGCGTCGAGAGGATATTTATGCCGTATGTTTTCGATGCTGCTGTTCCCGTTCTCGTTTACCGAGCCGCCGTTCAGGATTTTTTTCTTCCTGCTGTCCGTTTTCCGTGCCGCGCTGTCGTTCGTTTTCGGCGGCGAGGTGTGCGCGGGATGCGGGCGGAGGACTGTCGTGTATCCGCTCTGCGCTGATTGCGCGTCGACATTCCTCCTCCCGCCGCCGCCTCGCTGCCCTTCGTGCGCGTCGCTACTTTCCGGGGGCGAGAACATATGCTGGCGGTGCCGTGACGGCATCGGGAAGAAGCTGTCCGTCGCGGGAATGCATCCGGCGCACTCGTATGCGCTCTGGCGGAAGGAATTGCTTTTCGACTGGAAATCGAGGGGAATACGAAGCTTGTCGCCTTTTTTCGCGGCGCTTGCCGAGCGGAAGATTCGCGATGCCGAAAAAGGCGAGGATTCTCCGTTGTGCGTCGTTCCTGTTCCGCCCCGCCCTGGGAAGATAAGGCGCCGTGGGTGGGATCAGGTTGACGAGCTCTGCTTCTATCTCCGGCACGGATACGGGCGGCGTGTGCTCCGCATTTTGAGGCGTCTTTCCAAAAACCAGCAGAAAAAGCTTTCCCGCGAGGAGCGGCTCGGGACGCGGGGAAAAGGATATCGTGCCGTCGACGGGAAAAAACTGCGGAAGGCTCTTTTCCGCGCGGGGGTTGATTCTGTCCCGGAGACCGTCGTCCTCGTCGATGATGTCGTGACGACCGGCGCGACTGTCTGCGATTGCGCTTCCGTGCTGGCATCGCTCGGTGTCAGGCGGGTGCACTGCGTGTCGCTGTTCATTGTCGATTGATTTTCTTTGATTTTTGCGTTCCTGTTCATTATACTGTAGGATATACTTTTTCAGACGAGGTCTAGTTTTATGGAGAAAGAAGAAATCAGGGGCTATACGATTGAGGAAGCAGTCGCCGAGGCGCGCAGGTGCCTCAACTGCCCGAAACCGCTGTGCCGGACTGGTTGTCCAATCGAGAATGAGATTCCTGCTTTCAACCACGCCGTTTCCGTTGGGAATTTTGGAGAAGCATTCGAGATAATTTCGCGCAAGAGCAATCTTCCCGCAATCTGCGGGCGCGTATGTCCTCACGAAAACCAGTGCGAGGGGCATTGCGTCCTTGCAAAGAGCGGAAAGGGAATAAAGATTGGTCAGATAGAGCGTTTCGTCGCAGATTTCGAGGCTGAGGCAAAATTCGCGAAAGATGCGAAAATCGTAAGGACCGAGGGAAAAGTTGCCGTGATAGGTTCCGGTCCCGCCGGGCTTACCGTTGCGGGCGATCTTGCGCGCAAGGGCTATGAGGTTACCGTTTATGAGGGGGAAAGCGAGCCGGGCGGTGTTCTCCTTTACGGAATTCCCGAATTCAGGCTCCCGAAAGATGTTGTCCGGAGGACGACGAAGAAAATCGAGGAGCTGGGCGTAAAATACATAACGAACACGATGGTCGGCGTCGATATAACGGTCGAGGAGATGTTCAAGAACGGTTTTGATGCCGTTTTCATCGGAACCGGAACGGCGCTCGCGAAGTCGCTTGACCTCCCCGGCAAAGACTTGACCGGCGTAATCCAGTCGAATTATCTTCTCAGGATGGTGCGCCTGTATCAGGACGGCAACGTCGAGAAGGATGATGTCCCCATCAAGGAAGGCGACAACGTAATCGTCATCGGTGCGGGGAACGTCGCTATGGATGCCTGCCGCACGGCTGTCAGGATGAAGGCTGCCTCCGTTACTGTCGCGTATAGGAAGACCGTCGAATTTATGCGCGCGGCGAAAGCAGAGTATGACGGCGCGATAAAGGACGGCGTCGATTTCAAATGGGAGCACGCGCCGCTCGAATTCGTCGGGGAGAACGGATGCGTTACCGGGCTCCGTTGCCAGACGCCGGAGGGGGAGGTCGTCCTTCCGGCAAACAAGATTCTCCTCGCGATAGGCTCTCGGCCTGCGGCCCGCATTCTCAGCACGACGCAGGGAATCGACTGCGATGAATCCGGTTATGTCATAACGAAGCAGAAGCCGTATGGAATGACAAGCCGCAGGGGAATCTTTGCCGGCGGAGATGTCGTTCACAAGCCTGCGACCGTCGTTCTTGCAATGCGCGAGGCAAAAAAGGTGGCGGAAGGAATCTCTCAGTTTCTTGAGGCAAAGAAGCTGCTTGGAGAGTAAATTATTTCATATCGGGTATTTGAGCCTGTATGCGGGGTCAAATACCCGGGCACTTTGGGGGATATATGGCAGAAAACACGCAGATTCAGCTCGTCACGTTCCAGTTGGGTGAGGAAATTTACGGCGTCGATATCATGGACGTCAAGGAAATCGTAAAGGTGACTAAGGTTCGCCCGATTCCTAACGCGCCTTATTACGTCGAGGGCATATTCAACCTTCGCAGGGAGATAATTCCTGTCATAAATTTGCACAAGCGGTTCCAGATTCAGAAGCTCGAGCAGACCGAGGAGGAGAACGAGTTTGAGGGCGGATTCATAATCCTCAATATCGACAACAACAAGGTTGGAATCATAATCGACAAGATTGCCCGCGTCGTTACAATCAATACGGAGGACATAAAAGACCCGCCGCAGATGATTTCGGGCATCGGAACCGAATACATAACGGGCGTTGTCCGTCAGGATTCAAAATATCTTATAATGCTCGACATCAGGCGAATCTTCAGCGCGAAGGAAATGCAGAAGATTATCGCGACGGATGTCGTCGCTTCCGAGTAACATGGTTCCTGTTTTCAGCTCAACAATCAGAAGAAAGGAGATGGACGCGGTTCTGTCGTGCCTTGTGGACGAGAAGGTCGGTCCGGGGGAGATGAACGCGAAGCTCGTTTCCGCCGTGAAGGATTTTTTCGGCGTTGCAGGCGGTGTCGCGTTCAGAAGCCCCGAGATTGCGCTTTCCTATGCGCTGAAATCGCTCGGCGTGGAAAAAACTTCCAAAATAATGATTTCGGCGCTCGCTCCGGGGTGGCAGTATTCTGCGGTGCGGGAAATGGGCTTCGTTCCGCTTGTCCTTGATGTGGACGAATCGAGCGGCCTTGTCTCCGCGGATGCCGTGCAGAAGGGAATACAGTCAGGCGGTTCCGTCCTTATTCTCCACGAGACGATGGGGATACTGCCGGATTCCGATGAGATGGAGCGCATTCTCGATTTCGGGATTTTTGTCATAGAGGATATATCCCAGGCTGTTGGGGCTGGGATTTTCAAGGACGGTCTTGGCGGGGACGATTCCGTCGCCGACGGGATTCGCGATGATGATGTTCAGGAAGAGAGCTCCATCAGGAGGGCCGGAACGTTCGGCGTTTTCGCCATTCTCGGGCTTGAGGAGAACGACTGCGTTACCGGCGGCGGCGGCGCGGTGCTTCTCGCTCCTTCCCGGCGCGATTGGCTTGTCCTCAAAAAGATTTCCGAATCCGCGTCCCGGACGGAAATTCTCGGGGATTTGAACAGCGCGCTTGCGTTCGTGCAGCTCAAGGAATTTTCCCGCAACGAGGCGGCAAGAAAAAGCATTTTCTCTTTCTACAAAAAAGCGTTTCCGTCCTCGTCGAAAAACAGGCTTCTTTCGCACGGGCAGGGGGTGGAGCGTTCCGTTTGGTCGTTTCCCGTCGTGCTTGCCGGAAACTTTCCGGATGCGGAGCAGTATGCGAAACGAAAGGATGTCTCGATTGCGCACGCCTATTCGGATTCTGTAATCGCTCGTATTCTCCGTGAGGAGTCGGAGCTTGACGAATCCGGCGCTCCGTCCGACGTGAATCTGGAGCTTCTTTCGAACATGCTGATTCGCTCGAAGTCCCTGTACTTGAGGACCGCGCTTTTTCCGCTTTATCCGAGGATGAATTCGGAGACTGTCTCGAAAATCACAAAGATAATGGCGACCCTGCCTTGAGAAGTTCCATTCTCTTTATGGAAAGGATTCTATGAAAAAATACAAAAAGTGCTTAATCGTCGTGAATTCCTTCAAGGAGGAATCCAAGAATCTCGGCGCGACGGTCGAGGCGTATCTTGCGACGCGGGGAATTCAGGCGGACGTCTTCGTCTTCAATGGTTTTTCGGAGCAGTATCCGTTCCACGGGTATGATTTCGTTATTACGATGGGCGGGGACGGCACCGTTCTCTTTGCGGCGCGGGGATGCGTGTCGCTCGGAATTCCCGTTTTTCCCGTCAATTTCGGCTCGTTCGGCTTCATCGCGAGCGTCCAGAAGGATGAATGGCGCGCGGAGCTCGATTCCTTTCTTGCGGGGAATGCCGTCATCGAGGAGCGCTCGATGCTTCAGGCGGATTTGATTCGCGGGGGGACGAGGCGGCTCAGCTCCGTCGGCCTGAACGATATCGTCGTCAGCGCGGCGCACGCCGCCCATACGATTTCGTATACGGTTTCGTATGATGACATCCCGTTGGGGGAATTCAAGGCGGACGGGATAATCATATCGACGGCGACCGGCTCGACCGCCTATTCGGCAAGCGCCGGCGGCCCGATAATAGACCCCGGCCTTGACGCGATGGTGCTGACGCTTATAAACGCGTTTTCGCTGTCGAGCCGCCCGATTGTGCTGAGCCCCGACGGTGAGCTGGTGATAGAGATAATTCCGTCCCGCGTGTCGGGCGTCATCATTTCGGTTGACGGTCAGATTCCGATTGATTTGCATGTCGGTGACAAGGTTCGCATACGGCGCATTCCCGAGCGCGCCCGGCTTATAGGATGCACCAAGGAAAAATTCTATAATGCGCTGCGCTCAAAATTGAATTGGTCCGGAGGTCCGCAGAATAATGCTTGAGGATTTGTCGATAAAGGATTTCGCGCTCATCGATAATGCTGTTATAGAATTGGGCGATGGGTTTACAGTGCTTTCCGGCGAGACGGGTGCGGGAAAATCGCTCCTTATCGGCGCGCTCACGTTCCTTCTCGGAGGGAAAAGCGGCGCCGATTTGGTTCGTCCGGGCGCGTCGGAGGCGACCGTGTCGGGGACGTTCACTGTTGACTGCGGGAATGTCCGCAACGGATTCGACGCCGATTCTCCCGAGTGCGAGCCGTCCTCGGCGTGCGAGTGGCTTCTTGCCCACGGCATTACCCCCGAGGACGGGCGTGTCCTTGTGCGCAGGTTCGTCAGGGCGAACGGAAAATCCGGCTGTTTTGTCGGCGACACTGCCGTCACGCGCGCGGAGCTTTCCGCGTTCAGCTCTTTCCTCGTCGATATCCACGGTCAGCATGAGCACCAGAACCTAATGAAAGTTTCCGAGCACAGAAAATATCTCGATGCGTATGCGGGAATTTCCGGGCGTGTGGCTGAATTCACGGCGGTGTATCAGCAGCTTGCGGAGAAAAAGCGCCGCCTCGAGCAGCTTGTCGCGGACAGCAGGGACAGGGAGCAGCGGATAGAGCTTCTTTCGTTCGCTGTCAACGAGATTTCAAGCGCGAATATATCGCGCGGCGAGGACGAGGAGCTTCTGGAGGAGGAGACGCGGCTTTCGTCGTTCGAGAAGCTGTATTCGGATGTCAGCGCGGTGGAGGCGATTCTTGGCGGGTCGGACGATTCTGACGGCGTCGTGTCGTCGCTCAAAAAGGCGCGCGCGTTCGCTTCCCATTCGGCGTCTTTCGACAAGGCGTTGGGCGCGCTCTCGCAGCGTATTGACAGCGTTTTCTACGAGCTCGGCGACATAGCCGACGAGGTTTCCTCATATTTGCGCGGCTTGGTTTTCGATCCGTCGAGGCTTGAGCAGGTTCAGGAGAGGCAGCAGCTGCTTTCGTCGCTCAAGCGTAAGTATGCGTCGTCTCCTTCTGCCCCGCTTGATGAAGTTCTTTCCTATCTCGAAGAGGCGCGCGCGAAGCTCGATGACCTTGACGGGAACAGCGCGAGCCAGGATTCCCTTCGTGGCGAGATTTCCGAGCTTGAGGGGCGCGTTTATTCCGAGGCGAAGGCGTTGTCGTCGCTCCGGAAAGAGGCTGCGGCTAGAATGTCGGCGGCCGTCGTGTCCGTCTTGTCGAAGCTCGGGATGGCGAGCGCGCGCTTCAAGGTCGATGTCAGGGACAAGGCGGAGACGGAGACGATGCAGCGGGTGGGCGCTTACGGAATGGACGACGTCGAATTCATGATATGCGCGAATCCAGGTCAGCCGATGCAGCCGCTTTCGAAGATTGCTTCGGGCGGAGAGCTCAGCCGCGTGATGCTTTCGCTCAAGACGATTCTCGCCGGTTCTGATTCTGTCGGGACGATGGTTTTCGACGAGATTGACACCGGAATCGGCGGTGAGGTCGCGCTTTCGATTGGCGAGCATCTCAGAAAACTCGCGGCCGGACGGCAGGTGCTTTGCATAACTCATCTTGCGAGCATCGCCGTTTATGCCGATAATCAAATCAAGATAAGCAAGGGCGTCGCGGACGGAATGACCAAGACTTCGGCCGTTCCGATAGACGGCGAGACGCGCGTTTCCGAAATCGCACGCATGCTTTCGGGGGATTCGGACAGCTCCGCCTCTTTGGAGCACGCGCGCGCCATGCTTTCGAGGTTCCGTGACGGGACTGTGGCATAAAATTCGGTTTCGGGCAGTTTTGTAGGAATGTCGGGGTTACAATGGGAAAAATCACAGCGGAAACGAGGGAAGAATTCAAGGTAAGGTCTCAAATCCACAAGGATGCCATAGACAAGTCGCTGGCGAACGAGAAGAAGATGCTCGCCCTTATCGCAAAGGAATCCGAGGGGAGCGCGTACAGGAAGCTCATGCTCGCCGAGGACATGATTTACATCGTCACGCTCTATATAAACATAAACAACCTTTCCGTGGATATTCTCGGCGTCAAGAACAACGACGCGCTGAACGATGCGCGGAAAATCCTCTACAAGGCGATAATCTACCTTGAGGATGTCGTCACGAATTTCGTCGACGTCCAGTATTCGGACATCGAGGAGAAAATCCTCGAGATTGAGAAGGTTTCGCTGGACAAGCGGTATTATCTTATGCGGAAGCTCGGGCTGGCGATACGGCTGCTGATTGACGCGTTCGGCGACAACACGAAATGGAAGTGGTCGTTCGTCGAGATTCAGGGGCGGTTCTCCACGGTCATGAAGAATCTCCTGAACTGGAAGGAGGCGAACCGCGTCTACTTCGACTCGTCGCTTGAGAATTACGACACGACCGTTTTCTATATACGCATGGTCAAGCGTCTCCTCGACCAGTCCGCGAAGGAATACCGCGACCGCTACGAGCTTTCGACGCACCGAATCGACGACATGCGCCTCGCGATAAATTACGTCCTCGCGAGCCGCCGCATTTCGATGCTGCTTTCAGAGCCTGAGGAAGCCGAGGAGCTGAAGACGAAGGCGAAGGTCTGGCGCGACAAGCTTGATTCCGACCAGAAGAAGGGCATCGCATCGTAGGCGCCGGCGGAAATTCGCGTCTTTTTGTGGGGCAAACGCATTATAAAATTTTCACTGGGCGAAGCGATGGAAAAACGGCTTCGCAACGAAAAATGCTGTCTTTTATTTTACGAGGAACAGGGCAAACTCTATAAATATGAGCAGGCTGCTTCCTGAAAATGCGGTTGTCCGGTCTTTTTGCCGTCATCTTTCTCAATTCGGCAAAAATGATGTAGAATCTCTTCCATTATGAAAGATAACACTCCGCATGGAACAATCACTGACAACAATCACGCCGCGCTGTGGCACGGTCGTTTTGCCGAGGGGCCTGATGCCGCCGCCGTCGAATTCGAGACATCGATACGCGTTGACGAGAGGATGGCGCTTGACGATATAAAAGGCTCCCTTGCCCATGCAGCAATGCTCGCGAGGCAGGGGATAATTTCCGCGGAAGAGGGGAAGGCAATCGAGGACGGTCTGAAATCGATTGAGAATGACCTCGTTTCCGGCTCGCTTTCCGTCGATTATTCGGCGGAGGATATCCATTCATTCATAGAGGCGACGCTCACCGACAGAATCGGCGACCCGGGGCGGAAGCTTCACACGGGAAGAAGCCGCAACGACCAGATTGCGCTCGACGAGCGGCTCTATCTCAGGCGGGTCATTCCCGAGCTCCAGAAAAAAATCGTCTCCCTTATCGGAACGCTCTGCAAAATCGCGGGGAAGCATACGAATTCGCTCCTGACGGGATACACGCACATGCAGCACGCCCAGCCGGGGACGCTTGCGCAGCATCTGTGCGCGTGGGCGTGGATGCTCAAGCGCGACGTCGACAGGCTTGAAGGCTCGCTTTCGCGGGTGTCGCTTTCTCCGCTCGGCTCGGGGGCGCTTGCCGGCTCGGGGCTTCCGCTCGACAGGGAATTCGTCGCGGAGCAGCTCGGTTTTTCCGGCGTCACGGAGAATTCGCTCGATTCCGTCTCCGACCGCGACTACTGCATCGAATTCACCTCCGATTTCGCGCTCCTCCAGGGGCATCTCTCCCGCATGTGCGAGGAAATCGTCCTTTGGTCAACGACGGAATTCGGTTTCGTCGAGCTGAGCGAGAAATGGTCCACCGGCTCGTCGATAATGCCGCAGAAGAAGAACCCGGATTTTGCCGAGCTGATACGGGGCAGGACGGGAAAAGTCTACGGCGACCTCATAAACCTTCTCGTCATGGTGAAGGGGCTTCCTCTTGCCTACGACCGCGACATGCAGGAAGACAAGGCGCCGCTTTTCGAGGCGCTCGACACGGTCATGTCGAACGTCGTCGTGTTCGAGGCTATGGTTGAGAGCGCGCGCTGGAACGTTCCGCGCATGGAGGAAAGCTGTTTCGGCGGGTTCGCCAACGCAACGGATGTCGCCGACTATCTCGTGCGGAAGGGGCTTCCGTTCCGCGTCGCGCACGGCGTGTCCGCGCGGTGCGTCCGGCTCGCAATCGATTCCGGGAAATCCGCGATAGAGGAGCTTTCTATAGAAGAGCTTCGTGGCATATCAGAGCTTTTCGAGGATGACATTTTCGAGCGCATAACGCCGCGCGCGTGCATGGAGGCGAGGACGACGACGGGCGGTCCCAGCCCCTCGCAGGTTGAGAGGCAGATTGCCGCCCTCGAGGAATTCTGCTCGTCGTTCTAGCGGAGCGTTATTTTTCCCATGAGCATGGATTTTTCAAAATATTCTCCGAGGGAGTTCTACAGGAAGCTTTTTTCGCTGATGGTTCCGATTGCGTTCCAGTCGTTCATGGTGGCGGCGGTGAACGCGTCGGATGCGCTCATGCTTGCGCGCCTCGACCAGGTTTCCCTTTCGGCGGTCTCGCTTGCGACGCAGGTCGCCTTCATCGCGAACATGTTCCTGCTGTCGTTCAATTCGGGGCTGTCGATTTTCGCGGCGCAGTATTGGGGCAAGAACGACATCGGCTCTATCGAGAGAATTTTCGCGTACGTCCTTCGCTCGTCCGCGCTCGTCTCCGCGCTTTTCTCGTTTGCGTCGCTGTTCTTCCCGGAGCTTCTGATGAAGGCGTACACTTCCGACGAGGAGCTCATCCGCGAGGGGTGCGTCTATCTGAGGGCTGTCTCGCCGACGTTCCTCATGGCGGGCGTATCGCAGATTTTCCTCTGCGTGCTAAAAAATTCGGAGCACGCGCTTTCCGCGACGGTCATAACGTCCGTCTCCGTCGTGCTGAACATCGTACTGAACGCGGTCTTCATATACGGGATGCTTTTCTTCCCGCGGATGGGGATAAAGGGAGCGGCGCTCGCGACGGTCGTTTCGCGCACCGTCGAGCTTGTCTGGTCCGTCGCCATGAACGCGCGGCGTGGGAGCGTCCGTCTCCGCCTTTCGTATTTTCTCCGCGTCGACGCGGTTCTTCGGCGCGACTTCTGGCATTATTCGTATCCCGTCCTCGTGAACCAAATCGTCTGGGGCGTGGGGTTCTCGATGTATTCTGTCATCATGGGGCACCTCGGAAGCGATGCCGTCGCCGCGAATTCGATATCGAACATCGTGAAGAACCTCGTCACGTGCCTCAGCTCGGGAATATCGGCGGGCGGCGGAATAATGATAGGGAACGAGCTCGGCCGCGGGAATCTGGAGCGTGCGAAAATCTACGGCTCGAAGATTTGCCATATAGCGATTGGCGTCGGAGCCGCAATGGGAATCGTGATTGTCCTCCTTATACCGTTCGTCCTGTCGATCGTATCGATGAGCGCGGAGGCGGCGCATTACCTGAAGTGGATGCTCGTCATGTGCTCGTACAACATGATCGGAAAATCGAGCAACGTCGCCACGAACTGCGGAATCTTCCCGGCGGGCGGCGACGCGAAGTTCAGCATGATTTGCGATTCGGTGACGATGTGGGCGGTGTGCGTTCCGGCTGGGCTTCTGGCGGCGTTCGTATTCCATGCGCCTGTCCTTCTCGTTTTCTTCATCATAAATCTCGACGAGATGGTTAAACTTCCGGCGATTTTCATTTACTATAAAAAATACCGTTGGTTGAGAAATATCACTAGATAATTTCTAAATTTAATTTTTAAAAATACCGAGAATATAGACATGAATACTTTTACCCGTTCAGTCGATTTGCTTCAGCGCGCGATGAGCGTCAATTCGCTGCGCTATCAGGTTACGGCGAACAATATCTCAAATGCCGAGACTCCTAACTTCAAGCGTCAGGAGGTTAATTTTGAGAGCGAGCTTAAGAAGGCTTTGGACTCGGAGAAAGACGAGAAATCGCTCACGCTCGCGGTGAACGACGACAGGCACATCCAGATTTCGTCCGTCCGCGATTTCCGCGACGTCCAGCCGAGGCGCACCGTCGACTGGTCGAGCTCCACGAATGCGAACGGAAGCAACGTCGATGCCGAGAGCGAGGCGATGAACATCATGAAGATTCAGCTCAACTACAGGCTTCTTGCCCAGCTTGAGAATTTCGAGTTCAGCCAGCTCCGCACTGCGATGAAGAAATAGCGCTTGATTGAGAGAGGTTTTTAGTATGGGAATGTTCACTTCCATAAACATAGCGGCGACAGGAATGAGCGCGGAGCGCCTCCGCACGGATGTCATATCTAACAATATCGCGAACGCATCGACGACGCGGACTCCGGAAGGCGGCGCGTTCAAGAAATCGGAAGTCATATTCGAGCCTGTCGCGTCCGACAACCCGACGTGGAGGCTTCCTTTCGTGAACGAAGACATGGACAACGGCCCGGGAAAGGGTGTCCGCGTGAAAACCATATCGAAGGACACGTCGCAGGGGCGGCTCGTCTACGACCCGCAGCATCCCGACGCGATACAGAGCGGCCCGAACAAGGGATATGTCGAGTACCCGAACGTGAACATCGTCGAGGAGATGGTGAACCTTATCTCCGCATCGCGCGCCTACGAGGCGAACGCGACTGTCGTTCAGGGGGCGAAGGAGATGTTCGGCTCCGCGCTGGACATCGGGCGGAGCTGAGCCGGTTCCGTGTTTTTTTTTGATAATCGAGGAGAGTTGATATATGCAGATGGCGAACATGAACATGGTCAGCGCGCCGGCGCTGCTTAGGACAAATCAGGCACATGCCGGCGTCGCCGGAATTTCGAATATAATTCCGGGACAGGAAAAAGCGGCGGACGAGCCGTCGAAGGTGAAGGAGGGAAGCTTCGAGTCTTTCCTCGTCAAGGCTGTCGGCGAGATGAACGAGCAGCAGCTCGATGTGAACAGGAAGACGGAGCAGTTCATAACCGACCCCGATTCTGTCGACGTCCATGAGATTACGACGGCTATGGCGAAGGCGCAGATGTCGCTCTCGCTCGCGCAGACTGTCATCGACCGTGTCGTTTCTGGTTGGAACGAGCTTTCAACCAACCGCTAATTCAAAAAGTATTTTGTTCGTTCTCGGGAGGGATAGATGAACGAATGGTTCAAGAAAACCGCAGCTAAATTTAAGGAATTGTGGTCCAAATGGTCCATAGTTCAGAAACTTGTTCTCATCGGTATTGTCGTGGCGGTCGGCGTCGTCGTCTTTTTCTTGGTGAATACGTCGCGCTCTCCGGCAGGCGTGCCGCTTCTGAACACTGAGATAACGAATCAGGATGAGCGCGATGCAATCCTGTTCAGGCTCGACTCGGCGGGCGTAAAGTACAGCGTCGTCAACGGAAAGATAATCGTTCCCGATGAGCAGACGCGCGTTCGCATGATGAACGTCCTTGCGGACGAGGATTTGCTTCCGAAGGGAACTAGCCAGTGGGCGTTCCTCAACGTCGGCCAGTATTCGATGACCGATTTCGAGCGGGAGAACAACAAGAACCTCGCCATAAAGCGGTCCGTCGAGCGCCATATCGAGGCGCTTGCGGATGTCGCGAACGCGGACGTGGAAATTGGGTTCCCGCCGGATTCTCTTTTCACGGAGACGCAGAAGCCGGTCTCCGCGAACGTCATCCTCACTTTCAAGCCCGGGTGCGATATGGCGCCGGGAAGCAAGAAAGTCCAGACCGTTCAGAAAATCCTCCTCCATTCGATAGTCGGGCTGACGGAGGATTACATAACGATTGCGAGCATCGACGGCGTCGTGCTGAACGATTTCAAGGGGCTTGCCGCGCTCGACAAGCTTTCCCTCGCGGAGCGCGAGCAGAAGCTCCGCAACAACCACGAGATGACCGTGCGCGCGAAGGTTCTCAAGGCGCTGCAGTCGATATTCAAGGCTGACCGCGTGCGCGACCTTCAGGTCACGATTGAGTGGAACATGTCCGAGGCGGTGAGCGACAAGACGATATACACGCCTGTCGAGGTTTCGCCGCAGGACCCTGAGAAGCCTTACAACACGCGTGAGACGCGCGATTATCTGCCGCTTTCGAGCCAGACGATAACGAACAAATTCACCGGAACAGGATTCAATCCGAACGGGCCTGCGGGCGCGGCGGGAAACAATCCTCCGACATACAGCGACATGTCGAACGTTATCGGCGAGTACGAGCAGACGGGCGTCACGCAGAACAACGTAATCAACACGGAGCAGCGCCACGAAATCATACATTCGCAGCCGGGCCGCATAACGGTCGCCGTCAACATCGACGGAAAATGGCGCGCGTCGTACGACAAGAACCACCGCTACGTCATAACGGAGGACGGGCACATAGACTGGAAGTACACCCCCGTTCCTGCCGAGGAGCTTGAGCAGGCGGTGCAGTACGTTCAGAGCGCCATCGGCTACGACAAGCTGCGCGGCGACAGGGTTGAGGTTACGAGCATCCAGCATGACCGCGACGACGAGTTCGACAAGCTTGAGGAAGAATACTTCGCGAAGCAGAACAGGAAGAAGATGATAATGATTGTCCTCGGCGGCATTCTCGTCATCCTCATCGCGTTCATCGTCTTCCGCTTCATCTCCCGGGAAATCGAGAGGCGCAAGCGGCTCCGCGAGGAGGAAATCCTCAGGCGGCAGCAGGCGGAGCGCGAGAAGGCGCTTTGGGAAGCGAAGGATTCGGACATGCAGGTCACGATGTCGGTGGAGGAGCGCAAGCGCGCGGAACTTCAGGAGAACGCGATTGCCATGGCGAAAGAGCATCCTGACGAGGTCGCTATGCTCATCAGGACATGGCTCATGGATGACAACAACTGATGAGCGAATTCATAAAGGTTCCCGAGCTTTCGGGACTTGAGAAGGCGGCGATTCTCATAACGGAACTTGGTTCGTTCAACACGGACAAAGTTCTTTCGTTCCTTTCCGAGCAGGAGAAGGCGAAGCTGTTCAATGCCGTCGGCCTTCTCGGAACGGTCGGCATCGAAAGCGAGATTCGCGTCCTTGAGGAGGCGAACCGCTTCGGGGTGAAGCGGGGAATAGCGGCTCCCGTCCGCTCCGACAAGGAAATAGCGGAGGAGATGAATTCCATGAGCGGAAAGAACAGCAAACTGCGTGAATACATAAATCAGAATCCTGACTCGATTGCGAGTGCGTTGAGTGCCTGGATGAGGGAGGAGTGACAATGGCGGATTCAAAAGGGGCTGCGAAGTCAAGCGGCGGGAAGAAAGGCGGCGTAAAGGATTATAAGAGTCTCTCGGGCAGAACAAAAGCCGCGATTTTCCTCGTTTCACTTGGCTCGGATGTTTCGTCGGAGATAATGAAGCACCTTCGCGAGGACGAGGTTGAGGCCCTCACTTTTGAGATAGCGAGGTTGGAGACCGTCGAGGCGGATTTCAAGGACCAGGTTCTTGAGGAATTCCAGGAGCTTATGAACGCCCAGAATTTCATCACGACCGGCGGTATCGATTACGCGCGCGAGCTTCTTGAAAAGTCGCTCGGAAGCCAGAAGGCAATAGACATCATCAACAGGCTTACGTCGAGCCTTCAGGTGCGCCCGTTCGACGCGATAAGAAGACAGGATCCGGCGCACCTCCTCAACTTCATCCAGCAGGAGTATCCGCAGACGATAGCGCTTATCCTCGCTTATCTTGAGCCGGTCAAGGCGGCGGCAATCCTCCAGAACCTTCCGGCAGAGATTCAGCCTGAGGTTTCCAAGCGCCTCGCGACTATGGACCGCACGTCGCCGGATGTTCTCCGCGAGATAGAGCGCGTCCTCGAGAAAAAGCTCTCGACGCTTTCGAGCGAGGACTACACCGCTGCCGGCGGTACGCAGGCAATCGTCGATATCCTCAACGTCATCGACCGCACTTCCGAAAAGGCAATCATCGAGGCTTTGGAGGAGGACGATCCGGATTTGGCGGAGGAAATCAAGAAGCGCATGTTCGTGTTCGAGGATATCGTCCTTCTCGACGACCGCTCGATTCAGAAAGTTCTGCGCGAGGTGGACAACGCCGACCTTGCGAAGGCTCTCAAGAATGTCGATACGGAAGTTCAGGACAAGATATTCAAGAATATGTCGAAGCGCTCAAGCTCGATGCTCCGCGAGGAGATGGAGTTCATGGGGCCTGTCCGCTTGAAGGATGTCGAGGAAATTCAGCAGAAAATCGTCTCGACCATCCGTCGTCTGGAGGAGGCCGGCGAGATTGTCATCGCCCGTTCCGGCGAGGACGAGATGGTCGTCTGATGTTCTTGTTTATGGCAGTTCACGGAATTTCCGTGGGTGCCGTCGGGTTGGAAGCCGCGGAAAGCCTGCGTTTTCCGACTCGCATTTTAAATGTTGCCTCCGGAGGCGGGTGTTTCGGGAGGCTCCCTTTTATAGAAAAATCGGGGAAGTCGGAGCAAAATCGTGGCAAAAAATTTATTTCAACCTTTTGAACTCAAAGCAAAGGAGGGCGACTTTCAGCTGAAGCTCGTCCATGAATTCTACACTCCAGTAGAGGAAGAGCCTGTCGTTGATGTTCCCGAATATACGGGGCCGACTGCCGACGATCTCCGTCGGGAGGCGGAGGAATACAAGGTTCAGTGGGAATCGGAGAAGCAGCAGATGCTCCTCGACGCCCAGAACGAGGCCGACGACATAATAAAGAAAGCCGAGGAAGCTGCGTTCGCGGAAGTGAAGCGCCAGACTGACCAGGCGCAGGTTATACGCAACGATGCGGAGAACGAGGCGAAGGAAATCATCAGGAAAGCGCAGGAGGAGGCGGCTAAGATAAAGGCGCAGGCCGCCAGCGACCAGGATGACGTCAGCAAGAACGCCTACAAGGAAGGGTACGACAAGGGGCGCGAGGAAGGATACAAGAGCGGCTACGACGAGGTTTCCCGCCTTGTCGAGCGCACGCACAAGATTCTTGAGTCCGTCATGGCCCGCAGGGAGGAAATCCTCAGCGAGACCGAGCAGCAGATTGTCGAGCTTGTCGTCCTGATGACGCGCAAGGTCGTAAAGATAATCTCGGAGAACCAGAAGAGCGTCGTCATGGCGAACGTTCTGCAGGCGCTCAAGAAGGTCAAGGGGCGCGGCGACGTTACGTTGCGCGTGAACCTTGCGGACGTCAAGCTCACGACCGAGCATATTCAGGATTTCATCAAGCAGGTTGAGAACGTCAAGGGAATCACCGTTCTTGAGGATTCGACCGTCGATAAGGGCGGCTGTATCGTCGAGACCGACTTCGGCGCGATTGATGCGCGGATTACGAGCCAGCTTTCTGAGCTTGAGACGAAGATTCTGGAAATTTCCCCTGTCAAAAGCATGGTCAAGTCAGATTCCGTTGTCTCCGAGGCGTGAATGAATGGAATTGTTCTTCAATAAATATCTGAACGCAGTCAAGCGGACCGATACCATCCATTACACGGGAAGCGTCTCTGCCGTAAAGGGGCTTATGATTGAAAGCCGCGGCCCCCGCTCCATGATTGGCGAAATCTGCAACATCAGAATCGGAAAGAACAAGACTGTCATGGCGGAGGTTATCGGGCTTGAGGGGCACATCGTCAAGCTGATGGCGTACGACTCGACGGAGGGAATCGAGGTCGGGTGCGAGGTCGTTGCGACCGGGCACGTCCTTCAGGTTCCCGTCGGCAGAAAGCTCATCGGGCGCGTTATCGACGCGACGGGGCGTCCGTACGACGGAAAGGGAAACCTCAACACGTCCGAGTATTATCCGGCTCTTGCGTCGCCGCCGAATCCGATGACGAGGCTTCCCGTCGACAGGAGAATTGTGACGGGCGTGCGCTGCATCGACTCGCTTCTTTCATGCGGAAAAGGGCAGCGCCTCGGAATTTTCGCGGGTTCTGGTGTCGGAAAATCGACGCTCCTTTCGATGATTGCCCGGAATACGAATGCCGACATAAACGTAATCGGTCTTATCGGGGAACGCGGTCGCGAGGTCATGGACTTCATAAACCGAGACCTCGGCGAGGAGGGCATGAAGCGCTCCGTCGTCGTCGTCGCGACAAGCGATACGACTTCCATCAACCGTCTGCGCGCTGCATATACGACGACCGCGATTGCCGAATATTTCCGCGACCAGGGAATGGATGTCATGCTGATGATGGACAACATGACGCGCTTTGCCCATGCGCAGCGCGAAATCGGTCTTTCAACCGGGGAGGCTCCGGCTCAGCGCGGATATCCCCCGAGCGTTTTCGACATGATTCCGAAACTCCTTGAGCGCACCGGAACGAACGACAAAGGTTCCATAACCGCGTTCTACAATGTTCTCGTCGACGGCGACGATTTGGACGAGCCGATTACCGATAAAGTCCGCGGAACGCTTGACGGACATATAATGCTTTCGCGCGCGCTTGCGCAGGCCAAGCACTATCCCGCCGTCGATGTCCTCAAAAGCATAAGCCGTCTTGCCCGCCGCGTCAGCGGAAAGATGACGCTCAAGGCTGCGACGAAGGTCGCGCGTCTCGTCTCGATATACGAGGAGAACCGAGAGATGATAATGGCGGGCGTGTACCAGAGCGGCTCAAGCCCCGACGTTGACGAGGCAATCGCGAAGCACAACGCCATAGAGGAATTCCTCATGCAGGAGGAATACGAGCATTGCCCGATCGAGGATACGTTCAGAAAGCTCGGCGCGCTCGCGGAGATAGAGATTCCCGAGGAGGAATTCGACGAGAGCCCGCAGTCGATACGGAAAAGCGTCGCGGAGCAGGTTCGGAACAGGAAGAAGGCGGAGGTTGCCGAGTCGAATTCGCAGGCTGCGCTCACCGACCTCGCGAGCATCTCGAAAAGCCTTTCGTAGAAGGGGCGCAGTATGAAGCGTTTTTCGTTTTCGCTCCAGAAAGTACTCGATTTGCGCGAGTTCGAAAAGAATCAGGCGCAGACGGAGCTCGGAAAGGCCGTTTCCGAGGAGCGGAAAATTCAGGATACGATGGACATGATTGCCCAAGCCCGCGCCGCTTCCGTGCACGAAGCCGACGGCATGACGGATATCAGGAGCCTCTACGGCGTGAACCAGTATTTCAAGCTGCTCGACCAGCGCCGTGACCAGATGGCGGCGGAGTTGGCGAAGGCGAAGCTCGTCACCGAGGAGAAGCGCGCCGTCATGCGGGAGGCGATGAAGAAGGTGAAGGTCCTGGAAAACCTGCGGGAGCACCGCGTTATGGCATGGAAAAAGCAGCTGCAGAAGGAAGAGGATGACGCCATAGACGATATCGTGACATCCCGGTTCAAAAATTCCTCCGACATAATTGGTTCCGGCTGCATAGACGAGGAAATCGCCGCATCCGGCGCCGACGGCGATTCGCTGTTCTAGATTCCGTGCGCAGTTTTGCCGCTGTTGATTCAAATCCGGCGTTTTGATATAGTATTCGGTACTGATTAGCTTCCCTCTAACAGTCATTGAAAGCCAATGTTAAGGTTCGCGCGCGGCTGCAAGAACCGACTTGGTGAAAAAATTTTTAAGGAGCATTTGAAAATGGCTACTAGAAGAAATCCGCGTTTCAAGGAATGCAGGAGACTTGGTGTAAACGTATGTGGAAACCCAAAGGCGTTGGACAGGGCAGGCGACCCAGCTTTCAAGAAGACAAAGAAGACATCTGATTACGGTCTTCACCTCATCGAGAAGCAGAAGGTCAAGGCTTACTACAACATCCTCGAGAACCAGCTCCGCCGCTATTTCGAGCAGGCTACAAAGTCAAAGGAAATGACTGGTGTTGCGCTCTTGGTTTCCCTCGAGACACGCCTCGACAACCTCGTTTACAGGCTCGGCCTTGCTTCGTCAATCCGCATGGCTCGCCAGATGGTCAGCCACAAGCACATCCTCGTCGATGGAAAATCCGTCAACATCCCGTCTTACGCAGTGAAGGTCGGTTCTACGATTTCTTTGACCGAGAAGGCACGCTCAAGCGAGCAGTTCAAGAAGGCTTTCCTTTCTGACAGCAAAGCCCGCCTTCCGTACCTCGAGCGCGACGACGACAACTTCTGCGGAAAACTCACACGCCTTCCGCAGCGCGCTGAGATTCCGGTAGAAATCAACGATCAGATGGTCGTCGAGTACTACTCTAAGTAATAGGCTTCTTCAGGATACCGTTTGGTTCCAGAAAAGTTCTTCTCTTTTTTATAAGAGAAACCTCCCGCATGGGAGGTTTTTTTGTGTCCGGAGCGTTTTATGCGTTCTCCATTTTCCGTGTTGTTTTATCGGCGTTGAACAGTACAAATCCGCGCCGCTGGAAGCGGAATTGTTTCTGGAAGGGAAAGGCACTTTTATGGGCAGAACGATGTTCCGCACCGGCTCGCCACGAAAAGCGAACGACCCGCCGGAACAAATCCGCGCCGCTGGAAGTGAAAATTTTCCTGGAAGGGAAAGGCACTGAAATGGGCGGAACGATGTTCCGCACCGGCTCGCTACGAAAAGCGAACGACCCGATGGAACAAAGCGAGCCGCTAGTCCAGAAGGAAATTCCTGTCGATTGATTCTGCCGAGTCGAAGTCGAAGGCGGAATTTCCGCTGTTCTGCTCTGTATCTTCGTCGTCCAAGTTGAACGAAAGAGGCGCGTCGTCGGTGATGAGAAGGTCGCTCGCAAAACCTGCCCCGAAAAGCTCCTGTTCGAGCCGCGACACCGCGAGCGTCCTCGGCGCGGATGTCGACGAATGGTATTCGCAGTGCTCCGTCGGCTGCGTTCCGGAGAGGAACCACAGCGAAATTTTGTGGTTTCCGCATTCCTCCGTCGGAAGCTTTCCGCTTACGGAGCAGACCGTCGCCTGAACGACACCTGTTGCCGGGCGCGCGAAATCCTTGTAGGGAAGACCTTCGTGCGCTTTTCTCATGAATTCAGTCCATGCCGGCCCTGCGAGCGTCGAGCCCGTAAGCTCAAGTCCGAGCGACTGCCCCGGTTTGTCGAACCCGAACCAGACTGCCGCCGTGTAGTAGGGCGTATATGCAAGCGTCCATGCGTCTGCCCAGTTCTGCGTCGTTCCCGTTTTTCCTGCCGCGGGTATCGTGTATTTTTTCCCTTTCGCGTCCGTGTACCGCAATTTCGTTCCGTTGGCGGTGGGGGAGGCGAGCGATCCCGATTTGACCGTGTTCTGCAGAAGCTGCGTCATGACGTATGCCGTCTGAGGCGATATTATCTGCGCCGCGGCTCCCTTTGCCTGCTGCGCCGCGCGGACGTCGTGCTCAGGGTTCAGGAATATGTTCCCGTTCCTGTCCTGGACGTTCCTGATGGCAATCGGGGTGACTTCTTTTCCCCCGTTCGCGAATATCGCGTATGCGCGCGCGTTCTCTATCGGGCGGACGGAGCAGACGCCGAGCCCGAGCGGATAGCCGGGGACGAACGCCCTCGATGGAAGCTCTTCGTCGGAGATTCCGAGCAGCGCGACAGCCCGTTCGATTGCGGCGTCGAACCCGATTCCGTCGAGGATTTTCACCGACGGGATGTTCATCGAATGCGCGAGCGCGTACCACAGCTCGACGTCGCCCTTCCATTCGCCGCGGAAGTTCTGCGGGATGTACGGCTTTCCGTCTGCGGTGTGGAATACAATCGGCGTGTCGGAGATTATCGTGCTCGGCGTGTATTTCAGCGAGTCGATTGCCGCGCTGTAGTAGAGCGGCTTGAACGACGAGCCGGGCTGTATTCTCGCCTGAATCGCGCGTATGTACTGGTTTTCGCTGTCGAATTTGCTTCCGCCGACGAGCGCCGTTATGTATCCGGTGTTGTTCTCGAGCGCGACGAGCGTTCCTTCTATCGTCGTCTTTCCTATGTTCGATTTCGCCACCGCGTTTGAGCGGTTGACGATGCCGAGCTTGAGCGTGTCCATCCCGAACATGAGGCTCATCACGTCGATTACGGGGTTTATCGTGTTCGTGTACGTCGACAGCGCGATTGTCTCCTGCCTCTGCTCCGACACCTTGATTCCGCTCAGCCCGTAGAGAAGAGAGAGCATCTCCGATATCGGGGTGTAAATCTTGAACGCCTGGTTTTTCCGTGAATTAGAGGAGCGCTGGTAGCTCCTGTTCGCGATGGCGATGTATTTCTCCATCGTGTCCTGTGCCGCAATCTGGTTCTTGAGGTTGAGCGTGGTGTTCACCGTGAAGCCGGACGTGTAGATGTCGTTTGTTCCGTAAATCATCTTGCCAAGCTCGCGCCTCACGTACTCGCTGAACCACGGCGCCTTGTCGTCGTGGGTGAATGTCGCCGCCGCGCTCGTCCTTGAGTAGTCGAACGTCGCCCAATACTCCTCGAACGACTCGTCCGCGTCTTCCTTCGTTATGAATTTGTGCTCGACCATCTTGTTCAGGACGTCCCGCTGCCTGTCCATCGCCCTGTTCGGGTAGTCGAACGGGTTCATGAGGGCGGGATTCGACAGCTGGATGACGAGGATGGCTGCCTCCGCCGGCGTTATTTCGGTTGCGTCGTGCCCGAAGTAGTATTTGCTCGCCGCGCTTACGCCATACGTTCCCGCGCCGAAATAAATCTTGTTGAGGTACAGCTCGAGAATCTCGTCCTTCGTGTACCGCCTTTCCATCTGCACCGCCCACCAGAGCTCGTCGAGCTTCCTGTGTATTGACATGTCGGAGCGGTCGCAGTAGAGCGTTCCAGCGATTTGCTGCGTCAGCGTCGAGCCGCCGCCCATGCTGTGCCCCGTCAGCTTCCCGAACACGGCGCGGAACAGCGCGAGCAGGCTGAAGCCCTCGTGCTTGTAGAACCGTTTGTCCTCGCGCGCTATGAGCGCGTCAATCATCTGCTGCGGGAGTTTTTTTATGCTGATTATGTCCCTTTTCTCCTCGCTCGCGAATTCCGTTATGAGCTCGCCGTTTATGTCGAGGAGCTTCGTCGGAAGCGCCGTCGTGAATTCCGTGAAATTCTCGTTGTCTATTACGTATTTCGTCTGCGAGAGCGCAACTCCGAGTGCGGCTCCGACAATTGCGGAGAATAAAAAAAGCCCTGCCATCAGGACCGCCGTGGACGCTTTGATTCTGCTCATTTCTAAAGAATACGAAATCCGATTTTTTGTGTCAACGCGCCCGCGCCCGCTTGACCATTGGCTCGCGTTATGCGCTTGCTGGTTGGAGCGGGCGTTGGCGGCACGCGGTGCGTGCCTTCCCTGTGGAGCCCGCTTGACCATTAACGCTCGTTAGCTGTTGTTGGTCGGAGCGGGCGTTTGTGCATGGATTCCGAAACAAGTTCGGAATGACGCCGCTATCTGCAAGACTCTGTCGGTTTTTTGAGGGGCATGGTTCTAATGGCGGACGCCATCTATAGAGCTGCTGAGCGTGCATGGAAAAATAAAAAAGCCGACTTCGCAGTCGGCCGAGCCTTTTTCCAAGGCATCAGGCATCAATGGGTGGGAGGGGATTGTTGATTGCCTGACTTTTATATTGTCGTCGCGGTGCGGTGAAATCTTTAGAGATTTTGGACATCCGGAAATCCTGATTGAAAGGCGGCTATTTCTCCTCGTATATGCTCGCATCTATGTCCAGGCTCATCGTATACGAGCGCCCGTTGACGGCGGAAATCGTCTTCACAATCTCGTAGTCGCCGACGACCATCTTCACGGAATGCTCGCCCGGCTCGATTATGAACGCCGTCTTGGGGTTCTCGATTTGCTTCTCGTCGAAGAATATCTGCGTGTTCACCGGGCACACGAATATCAGCGTCGGCTCGATTCCGCGGAGCTCCACCGAAAGGTTCGTCGTCCTCGCCTTGTCGATTACGAATGTCCGCAGCTCGTTCCTGTACGAGTCGCTTACTATCGAGGCGTGGTGCTCTCCCGTGTCCAGGAGGACGTTGCGGAACGACGTTATCGGCTTGTCGTCTATGTACACGGTGAATTTCTTCCCGTCCTTCGGCTTCGCCTTGGCGTTCTTCTTCTCGGATTTGCTTCCGTCCCCTTGCGACCGCAGGACGGGAAGGTCGGTCTGCTTCGCCGGCTCGACCGTGAGGCTCAGCGTGCCCTTGTCGATGAGGACTGCCTTTGCCGTCACGTCCATCATCGCCCCGGCAAACGTCTCGGGAACGTCCTCCATGACGAGCTGGAAGCGGAAGAACACCGAGTTGTCGATTATCTTCGGCATGACGGGAATCCGCTCGGAGTAGGGGTTGTCCTTTATGTTGAATTCGTCCGTCAGAGGGACGTACACGTTCAGCGACAGCCGCCCGGGTATCGTCGCGAACGACAGCCGCCTGCCCTTCAGCTCGGAGCTTCCCTTCTGCCGCGCCACGTCCTCGTAGAGCGAGTACGCCACCGAATCCCTCCACGCCGCGATTGTCTCGGGAATCCTCATGTTGAGCTCGATGCCGCAGACGTAGGTCATGTCGTCCGGAAGCCTTATGCGGAGCGCGTCGTTCACGCCCGCGCTCACCGTCGCCGTCGACTCTGCCTCCGCAAGCTTCAGCTCGCGGATTTCCCCGACCTTGAAATTCTCCGCGTGCACGGCAACCGCCGCCAGCGCCGCGAATGCCGCCGCCTTGACTGCTTTTGAAAAACGTTCCATCGGCACTTCCTTGTGTCCCCGCAGCCCGCGCTACTTTATGAATTTTCCAGGGTCGGATGGATTTCCGTTCTCCCGGATTTCGAAATGGAGGTGGGGCCCCGTGCTCATCCCCGTCGTCCCGACTTCCCCGATT
Organism: Treponema saccharophilum DSM 2985; assembly: GCF_000255555.1. GTDB lineage: Bacteria > Spirochaetota > Spirochaetia > Treponematales > Treponemataceae > Treponema_D > Treponema_D saccharophilum. Next base: position 38,924 of record NZ_AGRW01000049.1, on the reverse strand, counting down.
TTCTGCCCGCGCGTGACCTTGTCGCCCTTTCCGACCGACATCTTCGACAGGTGCGCGTAGACGCTTGTCTTTCCGCCGCCGTGGTCAATCGTTATGAAATTCCCGTAGACGGAATTCATCTGGCCGATGCCCGCGACGGTTCCTCCCTTGCACGCCATCACGTCCGTGCCGACCGGGGCGGCGAGGTCTATCCCCGCGTGGAATTTCCATTCCCCGGAAATGGGGCTTGTCCGGTAGCCGAAGGGGGATGTCAGGACTTTCCGGCTGAGCGGCAGCTGCATCCCCTTGTCGTGGAAGAACGCGACTGCCGTTCCCGAGAAGCTTTTCCCGGGGAAGAACTTGTATTTCCTTCCGTTTATGTCCACGTTGACGGAACCTTCCTGCGGCTGCGTCGAAAGTTCCTGCGCGATGAGAATCTCAAGCTCGTTCCGCGGCTCGAACGGGACGAAAAGCCCCTGCGACACGGGAAGTACCAAATCCATCCCCTCCGATATGTCGTCGGAGCACTCGATGCCGTTGACCGTCGCGAGCGTTCCCTGCCTCTGGTCGAGGCTTGCCGCGAGCTGCGTGAATCCTTTTCCTTTCTCCACGTCCGATTTCTTTATTTTGTAAAGGTAGAATTCCAGCGCGGGGTTCTCGTTCCGCCGCTGCGCCCGCTCCGCCTTCTCGCGCTTTTTCTCGTATTTCTGGAAGACTTCGTTCTCCGCCTTCATGCGGCTTTTCGTCTCCTCGTCCGCCTTCGGGTTTGGCGCGGTGTACTTCGCGTTCATTATCCGAATCATCTCGCCCGTCGTCACGAATCTGAACATCTCGTCCGCCGAGGGAAATCCCGCCGCGTCGCCGAACAGCGGGAAGCCTGCCGAGGCTGCCGCGATAATCGTTATGGCGGTCATCTTCCCGGTCTTCTTCCCCGTTTTTCCGCCGCCGAATGAGATTATCCCGTAGAGGACGACCGCAGCCGCGGCGACCGGGATGGCTGCAATCCGTTTTCCCGCGATTACGAGCGCAATCGCCGCCGCCGCTCCGCAGAGGATTACCGCAATCCGCAAAAGCCCTTTGAGGAATTTCCGTATTCCAGCCGATTTTATCCGCCTCGCGCAGACGACCGCAGCAGCCGCCGCCATGAGCGCGAGAACTGCCGCGGTGTAGGCCTGGGGCGCGCTCGTGGCGAATTTCCACAGCGGGAAGACTATCGCAAGACCGAGCAGCGCGCACACCGAAAGAAGCGCGATGATTTTTGCCGCCGCGCCGAGCATTTTTCCGTATCCTTCTGCAATCCTTTTTATCATGCGGAAAAGTGTAATGTATCGTGCGGCAAAAAAAAAGCCTTGCTGAAGCGCACTTTAAAAAGCCGTCCCGTGCGCGGCTCCTTTTGTTCCGTCCGGGCAAAAAAAAGCCCCTGCGCGGCTGTATTCCGCTGTGCAGGGGCTTTTCGCATTCGGGAGTGTTCCCTTATGCCTCTGAGATTGCCGTTGCCGGGCATTCAGAAGCGCACGTTCCGCAGCTGATGCACTTTGTCGCATCGATTTCGCGGTGTCCGCCGTTCTCTGAGATTGCTCCGACCGGGCAGTCGGGTTCGCACGTTCCGCAGTTCACGCATGTGCCTGCATCGATTTTGTATGCCATGTTAGTACCTCTCTTAAATGGTTTCCGTAACTGTATCATCAGATTTTTCCAAAAACAAGATATTTTGCCCAAGGACAAAAGCGAATTAGATTGTGCTAACAAAAAAAATGAAAAAAAATAATTTTTTTTCAAAAAGGTGTTGACGAAAAAAAAGTTATCATGTATATTCTCATACATCAAGCAACGCTGCTAGCGAGCTTGATAAAAATAAAGTTCCTTATTCCCCGATTGTGTAATGGTAGCACCTCAGATTCTGGTTCTGATTGTGGGGGTTCGAATCCTCCTTGGGGAACTCGGTTGAAAAACGAAAGTTTGAAGCCTTGAAAACTTTGGTCCCTTCGAATATCGGTTTAGTTCGCCGCCCTCTCAAGGCGGAGAGATGGGTTCAACTCCCGTAGGGACCGCTCTTAAAAATCCCGGTTAAGCAACCGGGATTTTTTTTGTCCACGTATTTTTTTTCATATGAGCGCCGTTTTCCTTCAATAAAATGACCCTTCGTTATGGCGCTTTTTTTCTGACAACCATTTCTTTTTGTGCTATATTGAAGCGAAATTGAACTTTATCTGAAAGGGATTTCATTTGTCGTTTTGAGTGGTGCAAGGATGCGCGGAAAAGTCAGGATATCGCTATTTTCATTTATCTTTCTGTTCATTCTTATTGCATGTTGCTCGCCCAAATCGTTCCGGAGCCGTGTCGTCGCGCGTGCGGAGCGTTCCGCGTCGGCTGTCGCGTGGAATCCTGACGGGTCGCTTTTTGCGGCGGCGATTGACGGGTATGTGCGGCTGTGGTCCGTTCCGGGGGACGGCGGGGAGCCCGTCATGTCTTTTGTCGTCGGTGGTGACGGCTCTCTTTCGGGGGCGGGCGGGAATCTGGAGCAACGCGACTGCTCCGTCCTTTCGATGAGGTTCAGCGGTGACGGGAAATGGCTCATAGCCGTCTGGAGCGACAATTCCGTGTCGGTGACGAGTCTCGACGACAGCCAGAGCTCGACTGTCATAAAGGGGACGTCCGATTTGCCTGTTCGGGGGGCGGCATTCTTCGACAGCAGCTATTCCGTGATTATTCCGATTGACGGGAAGAATCTGTACGAATATTTCAGGCTGATGGAGACGAACCAGTTCATGATGAGGCGGAACGCGGAATTTGCGTCGCCCATAGTGTCCGTCGATGCTGTCGGCAATTCGTCGCGGTTCATAGTCACGTCGGAGAGCGGCGTCGTGAGCCTCCTTGATGCGCGTACGTGGAATGTCGAGCGCGAATTCCAGACGGTGATAGATTCCGGCATAAGCCCGGCATTTTCTCCGGACGGACGTTCTTTCCTCAGCGTTGCCGCGAAGAACGCGCTGACTGTGACTTCGATAGTCGATTATTCGGTTATCGCGACGCTCAATGACTCTGGGGAATTCAGAAACGCCGCCGCATTCTCGCCGAAGGGAAAAATGGTCGCGGCGGGGCTCGGGAGCGGGCGGCTCAAGGTGTTCCTCGTCAAAAACGGGAAAGTGCTTTTGAACGAGGCTTTTTCTGGAAGCGGCGTACTCGTGAGCGGACTTGCGTACAGCCCGGACGGAACAGCGCTTTTGGCGAGCCTTTCTGACGGGCGCGTCGTTGTTTTTGACGTTTCCGCGCTTTCTGCCTATGATGCCGACGAGGAGCCGCCGCGGAGCGAGCTTGACGCGCTGACCCCGGAAAACGCGCTTTCCGTGTCGCTCGGGCTTTCGTCCGTGTCGACCGACTGGTACGGTTTTTCTGAGAGCGTGGATTTCTCGTACAGGAATTATTTCCGCTATCCCGGATATTGGCTTTGCGGCGGCGGTGCGGGGAAGGCAAGCCCGAGCGGGGAATTCCCGTACACGTATTTCGTCGGCGGGAACAGCATCGCGCCCCCGACGGATTATTTGCTTTTCGGATACGGCGGGATGGGGCTTGTCTACAACAACATCGAGCACCGTTTCAGCGTGTTTTCGGAACTTTCGCTCGGGCTTGCGTCGAGGATGCTGTTCAACAACAGTTTCGCGCACGCCCACTTCGGGAGGCTTTATCCGAGCGCGTTCGTCGATGTGGCGGTGGGCGCGAGCTGGAGATGGGCGCGTTTTTCTTTTTCCGCCCAATACGACACGAATCTTGGGTTCGTGTTCGCGGGAAAGCTCGGGATGGCGATTCCCGTCAGGCTGTTCATGAAAAAATGACGGGATTTTGTTTTGCGGATTTGCCGGACGCGTTTGACGCGGGTTGAAGGAGTTGTAATGGTCGGGATTCTTTTGTTTTTGGCGTTGGCCCATCGGGCGTCGGATATTCCGCCCTGGACGGGAATATGAATCGGACTTTTGTTGTCGCTCCGGCATTCTCATTTTTTCTCTTTATATTCCTGTCGTGCGGGAACAGCATGGAGGATATGGTCGAGCAGTACAACGGGGCGTATACGGGAGTCAGCCTGACTCTTTCGGATGATGCCGAATCGACGGAGATTCTGTCCCCCGGGGAGCCAGGGTTCGACGAGAACGATATGCTCCGCGACGAATATTTCGTTTGGGAGGATGCCTCGCTGATTTTGGCTGCCCCGCCAAAAAATGTCGTCAGGTATTCATGGACGATGTACGACCTGGATGACGGTTATTCGGAAGTCGCCGTGATGACGGCGAACGGGAAAAACACCGGACGTGAATTTGTCGTCTATATTCCCCATTCCGGGCTGGAGGTGAATCACGTCTACAAGCTCGTTTTGCAGATAAGGGACACAGGAGGTGCTGATTACAAGGATTCATGTTCCGTAGTGGTCTACAAGCACTACATTTTTTGAGAAAATCCCCGCGCTTTTGTCGGGGAAAGCGGGCTTCAGCCCTTTCACGTAAAAATCCAAAGAAAAAATGGAGGATAATATGAAAAAATCAAGGCTTCTTTCTGCGTTTGCCGGAATCGCCCTTCTGATTGCCGGATGCTCCGACCTCAATGATTCGGGCGTCGTCAGCGGCGATGTCACCGATAAATCCGCTCAGGCACAGAGCAAGATGATAACGGTGAACGTGACGTCCGAGAGCGATTTGCTTACGTTCCCGGGCGCGTCCGGCGCGTCAAGGACGATACTTCCGCAGGCGGTCAATGCGAGCGACAACACCGCGGTCAAGTTCTATCTCGAGTACAAGGGCACGTTGAGCAATTCGCCCGTCAGCAATCCCGAGGAAATCGCTTTCACCGCCGATACGGGAAGCACTACGAAAGGAACGCTCACCAAGACGTTCGATGTGTCGGTCTATTCGTTCACGCTGTACTGCGTTCCGGCGAGCGCCGCGATATCGAACTCGACGACCGCGAAGAACAACGCGATGTTCATCGGCTACGCGAACGCGGATTTGCGCTATGCGGACACGATTTCGTTCTATATGACTGCCGAGAATGCGACGGGCAAGGGAACCGTCGACCTCGCGATTTATTCGTCGAACGAGAATTCGACGACTGACCTCTGGAACGTTCCGGCGGGATATACGGTGACTGCGGGAATCTATTCGAAGGTTGACAACTCGCTCGTCTATCCGACCGCGACCCCGAAGTCGCTCATCTCGACAAGCCCGCTCGCGGCGGAATCTGCCATCGAAGGCGCGGCGTTCGGAGGCTCGTCTACGGCTGTCGATTCCGGAAGCTACAACTTCGTCGTCACGTTCACCGATACGACGAATAATAACAAGAGCTATGAATGGAGCGACGAGATAATAATCCTCCCGAACCAGAAAACGGACGGCAACGTCTTCGTCCCCGAGGTCATTGAGAAGAAGCCTGATGCCCCGAGCTCGTTCTTCGTGGCGTATGCCGACCCGCTGGAAAAGGATGCCGCTTTCTACTATGCCGAATTCGCGTGGTCCGACAACTCGAACAACGAGCGCTCGTTCGAGATTGACCTCGTCGATGTATCCGACAATGTCGACAATACGCAGGGAAATGCCACGTCATACGTGACGTCCGCCATTCCCGCCAGCGATTCGGACTGGAGTTCGGCGCTTGTCTCATACACGAACCCCGTTCCCGTCACGTACGACTGGGAAGCGTACCAGAAGAGCCAGTACAATCCGAACCCCGGAAAATATTCGCTCATAAAGAACAACGAGAACGCGATGTTCCTTCTCGAGCTTGGAAAGAGATACCTCGCGAGAATCCGCGCGCAGAACGATGTCGGGTACAGCGACTACGCCTACCTGCACATTCCCGCGAAGAAAGCCGACGGAACGTATGAGACGGGATTCGCCGACGGAACGGGTACGATCGAATTCACGGAGGACGCGACGAACGCCCCCGACGCGACGTCGTCGATAACGGTTACGAACACGGACTATTCGGTCCGCGCGACTGCCGCCACGGCGCTTACGATGAACGTGTTCGACGAAGGCGCGTTCACGGTGAACAGGTTCAGAATCACGTACAACCTCATGGACGGCAAGCTTGTCGGAGATGAGGATGCTGCGACGCCGGGAACGTATACGGCCCTTGCTGATGACGCCTCTGATGTCGTCTACAAGACGCAGCACGTCGGTGCGACAGGCGACCCGTCGGGCGAGTACATAATGAACCCGGACGGAAATTCCGCGAAGTCAAAGTATCTCGGAACGGACGGAACTGAGAAGGAAGATGTTCTCAATCTCATAAAGACCGACCCGAGCGGAACCCGCAAATTCAAGAGGTGGCTTCTGAAAAGCGGCAACGACGAAGGAAACGGCGTGTCTCCGACAGGAAACTGGTATCCGGTTACGGTGACGGGAACTGCTCCGGCAACACGGGACGAGCCTGATGCCTATACCGGTCACGACAATCTTGAACTGTACGCAAGCTACGCCGTCGATTCGACGCTCAATGTCGAGATTGCCGATTATACGGCGTTCAACTGGGATGATGGCGACGTCGTCCTCAACTACATAAAGGAAGGCGACACGACTGCTTCCGATGAGACCTGCAAAAGCGGCGGGTACGTTCAGGTATCGGCCAGCACGACGGGAACGATTACGTTCAAGCTCCAGGAGTCCACGAAGGAGTACGACAACGTCTCGCTCGTAATCAGGAGCACAAGCCAGAAATCGGGCGAGAAGGGGTACAGCGTGGATTGGGTGCGCACGAACGCGACTTATGACGATACCGCCACGCCGCCTGCATGGAGCGCCTCGCCGGCCGCATTCGATGTCAACGTGAAGCCGTTCAAGCCCGGAAAATACGAGTGCTACCTCATCGGTACGAGCAAGAAGTACCCGAACAAGCAGTACAAGTACACGCTGACGATTGACCTCGTCGACTAACCGCCGGGAAAAAAGGCGCGCGTCCGGAACCATTTCGGGCGCGCGCTTCCTTTGCGGGGGAAAAGCCATGCCGGCTACTGCCGGCGGCACCTTATTTAAAAAATGCGAAAAGCCGTCCTTTTTTTTGCCGCAGCATTCATATTTTTCTCTTTTTCCTGCACGGATTTTCCCGACGGGGAAATTTGCCCCGGAAGCGAAGTCGTCGCGAGAGTCGATGTCGGGGTCACATCGTCGCAGGAAATTGGCGGCGGGGGACGGTCCATACTTCCGTCGGCGTTTGACGGCGGCGGATACGAATACTACCTTTTCTACATCGATACGCTCAGCTCGTCGGCAAGCGGATATTCGTTTTACGGCACCGTGAGCCTCTCATACATATCGCAGACGGAGGCGACCGCATCGGTCGAATTCAGACCGTCCGTGTATCGGTTCGTCCTTTATGCCTGTCCCTCTCATCTCTCGTCACCGTCGGAAAATGAGGCGAAGTCCGCAGCCGTCCTTTCCGGGGCGACAATCGCGGATATCAGGAGCGTGAGGAAAATCCTCTTCTATTTGGATTCCGCCTCGCTTTCCGCGAAGGGAACTGTTTCGGTCGATATGGACTCGTCGTGGGCGTTTCCGGACGGATGGGATTTTTCCGACGGGAACGCGTCCGTGACGGTCGGGATTTATGACAAGAATACGGGAAAGCCTGTTGCCGTCGGGACGGAAAACCCGTATCGTCTGAGCTACCCGAGCGATGTTTCGGACGCGCTGCACCTGAGCGGCTTCTCGTTCGGCGGCGCGGAGATAATGCCCGGCGCATACGATTTCATCGTCAGGTTCGCCAACGCGCGGCTCGGGACGCAGTATGAGTGGAGCGACGACATAACAATCGTGCCGAACAGGACGACGTCGGCAGAGATTTCCGTCCCGAACGTAATAGAGAGAATCCCGTCGTCGCCTTCGTCTTTTTCCGTCTCCGTTTCAGGAGCGAACGACGATTCCGACTACTACACGGCTTTTTTCTCTTGGAACGACGACGCGGACAACGAGACGGGGTTCGAGATTGAGCTTGCCGACGTCAGCTCGTGGCATTCGAATCTCGACGGCGTCATGCTGATGATTCCGGATGTGTCCGACGACGCGTCGTGGGACGACACCGTCTCCGAGCCGTCTTACGCGGGAAACGACGTCAACGTGTATGACGAAAAATCGTATTCCGAATACATCTCCCATTATTACGGATATTTCGGGAACAGCGCCGATTTTTCCCCGGATTCGTACTCGCTCAAACGGAACAGCACAAGGGCGCGCTTCTTCCTCCAGCTCGGGCGGCGGTATATCGCGAGAATCCGTTCCGTGGGCGATGCCGGAAAAAGCGCCTGGGTCTACGGGGATTTCGATTCGGGCGGAATAAACGTCTTCAGGCTTTCGTATATGACGGATTCGGGAATTGTCTCCTCGTATGAAAGCCAGAGCGCGTCCGGCGTTCCCATTGATTTTCCGTCGTCGCCGCTGTGGAAGTCGTGGCGCGTCTCGTCGGGAACGGGCGAGGCGTACCCGGTCGGCGATGTCGGCCAGCCTGTTCCCTACACGGGTCACGCGAACCTCTACCTTGTCGGCGAGTACGACGCTTCCGACGACGGCTCTTCCGCATATGACTGGGCGGACGGCGACGTTATTCTGTACGGCTGGGGAAATGCCGGCGGGAACGTCTATTTCGGCGGGCTTTCGGAGGATGCTTCCGGGCTCAGCCGCCTGTGCGATGAGGGGCAGTTCGTCTCCGTCTCGAAATCGTCGGTGGGGACGCTGCGGTGGGAGCTTTCTCCTTCCGCAAAAAGCTACTCGTCCGTCACGCTCTCGATAAGGAAGTCCACGGATGATGCCCCTGTGTATTCCCAGCTGTGGGACACCTCGACGAAAGTATGGACGGTCGACGCCAGCTCTCTCGACGACGGCATTTACATCGCGACATTTTCCGCGCTGTCGGCGGCGTTTCCCGGCAAGGAATTCATCTTCTCCGCCGTCGTCGAGATAACCGATTGAGCGGCCGCTTCCGGCGTTCCAACCTGCGCGGCTTTGCGGTATAATTCGGCCGTGAACATCAACATGGTACAGGGCGAGAAAATCTCGATTCGTGGCGCCCGCGAACACAATCTCAAGAACATCAGCCTCGACATTCCGAGGAACAAGCTCGTCGTGATTTCCGGTCTGAGCGGCAGCGGAAAATCATCGCTCGCATTCGACACCCTTTTTGCGGAGGGGCAGCGCCGGTATATGGAAAGCCTCTCAAGCTACGCGAGGCAGTTCCTCGGGAGCATGGACAAGCCGGACGTCGATTTGATTGAGGGGCTTTCTCCGGCCATATCGATTGAGCAGAAGACGACGCACCGCAACCCGCGCTCGACCGTCGGCACCGTCACGGAAATCTACGACTACTACCGCCTCCTTTTCGCGCGCGTGGGCAAGGCGCACTGCCCGAAATGCGGGCGCGAGATAAACGAGCAGTCCGACGACCAGATAATCGGCTCGATAATGGGCTGGGGCGAGGGCGAGCGCATAACCGTCCTCGCGCCTGTCATCAGGGGGAAGAAGGGCGAGCACCAGAAGATAATCGACGACGCGAAGAAGAGCGGTTTCGCGCGCGCTCGGATTGACGGGCTGATGGTCGACCTCGACGATTCGATAAAGCTCGACAAGCAGAAGAAGCATTCGATTGAGATTGTCGTCGACAGGATTGTCGTCCGGGCCGACTCGCGGAACAGGATTGCCGAGGCTGTTGAGGCGGCGCTCTCCCTTGCCGGCGGAATCGTCGTCGTCCTCAGGCGCATTCCCGACTCGAGCGAGCGCGGGTACAGCGAGGAGGAGGTTTTCTTCAGCCAGCACAATGCCTGCCCCGAATGCGGAATCTCGATTCCCGAGCTTCAGCCGCAGCTTTTCTCGTTCAACAACCCGTTCGGCGCGTGCCCCGAATGCACGGGAATCGGCGAGAAGATGGAATGGGACGAGAAGAAAATCTTCCCCGACCGCTCCCTTTCGTTCAACGAGGGCGCGTTCCCGTTCTTCAATCCCGACAGCGAGTGGAATGCCGCGATGTTCGGCGCGATTGCTGCTGAATTCGGCTTCTCGCTCGACTCGCCGCTTTCCAGCCTCTCCGAGGAGCAGTTCTCGGCGCTGTGGAACGGCATCCCTGACAGGAACATCCGCTGGGTGTACCGGAAGCAGAGCGGCGAGGGCATGAGTGAATACAACCGCCCGTGGATAGGAATCCTCCAGGAGATGAGGCGGCGGCACAACGAGGCGTGGAGCGAGGCTCAGCGCGCCAAGATGGAGGAGCGGTTCATGTCCGTCTCCGAATGCACGGGCTGCCACGGAAGCAGGCTCCGCCCGGAGGCGCTCGGCGTTACCGTCGGCGGGAAGAACATAATGGAGCTGTGCGCGCTTTCCGTCGCGGACTCCATCGGCTTCTTCGAGAATCTCTCCCTTACGGAGACGGAGGAGGCGATCGCGCGCCAGGTCCTCAAGGAAATCAAGGCGAGGCTTTCGTTCCTCAACAACGTCGGGCTCGACTACCTCACGCTCGACCGCGCGGCGGGGACTCTTTCCGGCGGCGAGGCGCAGAGAATCAGGCTCGCGACGCAAATCGGCTCTGGACTTACGGGCGTCATGTACATACTCGACGAGCCGAGCATCGGGCTTCACCAGCGCGACAACGAGCGGCTCATCGGGATGCTGACCTACCTGCGCTCGCTCGGGAATTCGGTGATTGTCGTCGAGCACGACGAGCAGACGCTCCGCACCGCCGACTGGCTCGTCGACATCGGGCCGGGGGCGGGCGTCCACGGCGGGAACGTCGTCGCGTCCGGGACGCCGGAGCAGGTGATGCAGGTGGAGGAGAGCGTCACGGGGCAGTACCTTTCGGGGAAGCTTGCGATGGATATTCCCGCGGAGAGGCGGAAGGGGAACGGGAAGTCGATTCTCATCCGCGGCGCGCGGGAGCACAACCTCAAGGGCATCGACATCGAGATTCCGCTCGGCGCGTTCACCTGCATAACGGGCGTCTCCGGCTCCGGAAAATCGACGCTGCTTTCCGACATCTTCTATCCCGCCGTGTCGAACGCGCTCATGCGGACCGAATATCCAGTCGGCGCATTCGGGGGGCTTGAGGGGACGGACGGAATCGACAAGGTGATAAACATCGACCAGAGCCCGATAGGACGCACTCCGCGCTCGAATCCCGTCACGTACGCCGGCGTCTTCGATTCCATACGCGAGCTTTTCGCGTCGCTTCCCGACTCGAAGGCGAGGGGGTACAAAGGCGGGCGCTTCTCTTTCAACGTGAAGGGCGGTAGATGCGAGAAATGCCAGGGCGCGGGAACGCTAACCATCGAGATGAACTTCCTCCCGGACGTTTTCATCCAGTGCGACGTCTGCCACGGGAAGCGATTCAACAAGGAGACGCTCGACATACGCTACAAGGGGAAGTCGATTTCCGACGTGCTGGACATGACCATCGAGGAGGCATGCGAATTTTTCGCGTCAATCCCGCACATCGCGCGAAAGCTCGGCACGCTGAAATCCGTCGGTCTCGGCTACATAAAGCTCGGGCAGAACGCGCTCACGCTTTCGGGCGGCGAGGCGCAGCGCGTGAAACTCGCGACGGAGCTTGCCCGCCCGAGCACAGGGCGTACGCTCTACATCCTCGACGAGCCGACGACGGGGCTTCACTTTGCCGACGTCAAGGTTCTGATGGACGTCATCCAGCGCCTTGTGGACAAGGGAAACACCGTCGTCATGATTGAGCACAACCTGGACGTCATCTGCCAGGCGGACAACATCATCGACCTGGGGCCAGACGGCGGGTTCCGCGGCGGTTCCGTGGTCGATGTGGGGACTCCGGAGGAGGTCGCCTCGCGCTGGAAGGAGACAGGCTCGTTCACTGGAAAATACGTCGACGAGATGCTCCGGCGGCTCTGCAAAAAGGACGGCACGCGTTGATTTTCCGGGGCGTACGGTCTTTTTCGCGCGCGCGCGTCCTCGCAGTTCTTTCACTCCTCCTGCTCTGCCTTCCGCTTCCTGCCGACGACGGCACGTCCGTCATAAAGATAGAGTCCGCGCAGAAAACCGAGTACAGGAAGGACAAGGATGCGGGGAGCGACACGATTGTCCTGACCGGCGACGTGAAGGTGAGCGTGAGCCGCGGCGGGACGACGACGAGAATTTCCGCCGACAGGATAAATTTCAACCGCGCGAACGACATGATTTTCGCGGAGGGAAACGTGACGCTCGCTCAGTCGTCCGGGGATGCCTCGGGCGGTGAGACCGTCACCGCGGAGTCGCTGCTGTTCAACACGGCGACGCTCGAGGGCGTCTTCGACAACGGGCGGGCGGTGCAGACGTCGAGCGACGCGCTCAACCTGCCGAGCGGGAGCACGCTCATCGTCGCCTCGGACGTGTTCGGGCGGGACTCGGGCGGGACAATCGCGTTCAAGTCGGGGAACCTCACCTTCTGCGACGACGAGAACCCGCACTGGAGGATTCTCGCCTCAAGAATTTGGCTTCTTCCCGGCGGCGAATTCGCATTCCTCAACGCCGTCCTTTTCGTCGGCAGGGTTCCGCTTCTGTGGCTTCCGGCGTTCTACTATCCCAAGGACGAGCTCGTCTTCAACCCGTCGTTCGGGCACAAGGCGCGGACGGGGTATTTCGTCAACACGACGACGTACATTTTCGGGCGGAAGACGAATTCGTCGGCGACGACGGACAGCGACGACGACGACAAGATAAATTTCTTCAGCCTGATGAACACGTCCTCGATGAAGAAGCAGGTGCGCGAGGGGCTTGTCCTCCACAACCTCGACGAGGATTTCAAGGGCGACACGGCGCATTACGCGAAGATAATGGCGGACTATTACGCGAACCTCGGTTTCATGACGGGCTTCGACATGAATCTAGTTCCTGGAACGTACGTGACGAGCCTTGCCGCGAGCGCCGAGATTGCGTTCTCGAACACGGTTTTCAAAAGCTCGTCGGGAACGTATCTCCCGTACAACGACGCGGGCGACAAAATTTCCGACAGCTCGAATTTCATGGGGTTCCGCGCGCCGTTCCGCTTTCGGACGAACCTGAAGATGACGATGGCGAAACCGTTCTCGCTCACGCTTTCCATGCCGATTTATTCCGACCCGTTCTTCGTCTACGATTTCGACGACAGGGTCGAGTCGATGGACTGGATAGACTACGCGATGAGCGGCGGGAATTCCGACGACGACGATGACGACGACGACGTGACCGAGACGTCTTCGTTCTCGTGGAATTTGAGCGGGAGCCATACGTTCAAGCTTCCCGAATCAGTCTCGCCGTTCATATCGTCGCTTTCGATATCGAGTTTCTCCTCGTCCGTCACCTATTCGTCAAAGGCGAACTCCAAGCTTTCCGAGCGCGACGAATACAGCGCCGACAAGACGTGGGCGACGTACACGCCCGAGCGGAAATTCTATTACCCGTCGCAGGTGAACCCTTTCAAGGTCACGGCGAAAGTCGCGGGGACGCTCGTCAAGATTCCCGCGTCCCAGACCCAGAAAAAATCATCCGAAGCGCCGAAGCTTTCCCTTCCCGACGAATTCAAGACTGAGGAGGACCGTAAGAAGGAGCCGGAGGCGGAGGAGAATGAGAAAAAGGCGGATGAGGATGAAAAGGACGATTCCGGCGGCGAGGAAAAGACAGCGCTCCCCGAATCCGCGCTCCCGCTCCTTTCTGTCCCGTCGTTCTCGACGACGGCGGTGAGCGGGCTGACGTACAGCCTGGGCTACACCGTGACGCCGGATTTCTCCTCGCAGTTCTCGTACCTCGCCTCGGAGATTGCGACGCCCGACGATTTTTCGTGGAGCGACATGCAGTCGACGTACGTGCAAGTCAAGTCGCCCGTCGTCCTCACGAGCGCGCTCGGATTCCGGGACAGCTTTTTCTCGATGTCGAATTCGTTCACGTTCAACCCCGTCTACCAGAAGCACCCGTATCTGAGCGGCTACTACTACGACGACGATGGGAACATGACGACGTCGGGAAAGTCGATAATGACGGCGGACTACAAGGCGCGCAAGCTCGATTTGACGGGCACGAATTCGCTCACGCTCAAGCCGTTTTGCTATACCGAGCATTTCGCGAACACCGCAATCTCGTGGAATTCGACGGTCAAGATGATTGAGACGAAGTATATAAGCGAGGACGACGAGGAGCCGGAGTGGGAATACCTGACGATGCAGCTCTGGAGCGAGGACTGCGTGACGGCGCACACCCTGTCCGCGACGCTCGCCGCCACCGAATTCGACAAGAAGCTTTCGCAGAGCTTCACGCTCTCGTCAACGCTGCGCCCCCAGCCCGACGCGTACAAGGGGACGCTTTCCCTTTCGTTTCCGTTCGTCACATTCTCGGCGTCAGGCGGCATAAAGGAGAACACGTCCGAGAATACGGGCAGCGGGGAGTGGCACTACTGGGTCAAGGACGATTTGTCTCAGTCCCTTTCCGTCAGCGCGTTTTCCGGGAAGCTCAAATTTACGCAGTCGTATATATACGATTTCGAGGAGCGCGAGCACGAGTCGCTGAAATTCTCCCTTTCCGGGTACGGGATGCAGCTTTCGTACACGGCAAGCTACGTCGCGGGGTATACGTTCAACGTCGTCCGCGACGCAAACGGGACGATAACGTCGCGGAAGGGATGGAAGGCGAATTCGAGCGACGACAAGAGCTTCCAGCCGTACCAGCTTTCGCTCGCGTACACGAACTCGTCTGGCTCGTTCAAGTGGATGGCGGGACGAATCGCGCTCGCGCCGACGCTTTCCGCGAGCATCGTCTACGACTTCCTCCGCCCGACGAGCAGCTATATGGTGTTCAAGCCGGGGGTGACGTTCAAGGTCAGCGAATTCCTCGACCTGTCGTTCAGCGCGGAAAGCCGCAACAGCAGCATCTTCCGCTATTTCTGTGCCGACGACGAATTCGACTTCTATTACGGGAGCAACGGCGAGCGGAGCATTTTCCGCGATTTGGTCGACTCGCTCCGCTTCGATTCCGACGAGAAGAGGAAGGCGAGCGCGTTCAAGATGAAAAGCATCAGCGTGACGGCGACGCACGACCTCGACGACTGGGATTTCAGCTTCTCGCTTTCGATTTCCCCGAAATACGTCTCGGCGACGAGCAGCTCGCCCGCGCATTACGATTTCAGCCCCTACGCGTCGTTCAGCGTGTCGTGGCGGCCGCTGTCGAGCATGAAAACGCAGATTGTCGACGACTACGGCGAGTGGAAGCTGAACCCGTAGCCTTCCGTCCCTTTGCGATTGTTGGAAGTGCGTTCTTGGGGTACAATGGAAGCCACATGGAAAAGGTCTTTACAGTAGTCCTGTCCGATTCCGATGTTCTCTCGCAGGTTTGCGGGACGAACGACTGCAACCTCAAGCGCATAGAATCGTTTCTCGGCACTCCGGTATACACACGCGGGAACGAGCTTTCAGTTGAGGCGGAGGACGAGGACATTCACCGGAAATTCAAATTCATAATAGACAGAATAACGGACGAGATTGCGGAGGGCGGAAAATGCTCCCCCGACCTGCTTGAGTCGATACTCAACACCGGCTTCGTCGGATGGGGAAGGCGGGCTTCCGATTCCCGCGTTCCTTTCAATGCTGGGGACTGCGCGATAAGCATTCCCGGCGGAACGCACCGCGTCTACCCGAAAACGCCGAACCAGGCCTCGCTCGTCTCCTCCTTCAGAAGCCACGACCTCGTTTTTGCCGTCGGGCCTGCGGGTTCGGGAAAGACGTTCCTCGCCGTCGCGGAGGCGCTGCGCCTTGCGATGTCGAAGCGCGTCTCGTCCATAATCCTCACGCGCCCGATTGTCGAGGCTGGCGAGAGCCTCGGCTTCCTTCCCGGGAACCTCGAGGAGAAGATAAACCCGTACCTCCGCCCGCTCTACGACTCGATGGGGCGCTGCCTTCCGCGCGATGTCGTCGCGCGGCTCGTCGAGAGCGGAATCGTCGAAATCGCGCCGCTCGCTTACATGAGGGGGCGCACGCTGTCGAACTGCGTCGTCATCCTGGACGAGGCGCAGAACACGACGGCTGAGCAGATGAAGATGTTTTTGACGAGGATGGGAGAAAACGCGAAGGTTTTTATAACGGGCGACGTCACGCAGGTCGACCTTCCGAAAAAGCAGCGCTCCGGACTCGTCCACGCGCTCGGAATCCTGCGCGGCATACCGGAAATAGGAATAGTCGAGCTTGACGGCACGGATGTCGTGCGCTCGACGCTCGTCAGGAAAATCGTTGCCGCGTACGAGGCTGATGCCGCGGAGCGTTTTCCTGGGCAGGGCGCTTTCAGAGACAAGGAGGGCTGAGCGATGGATGCTGCGAACGGGGATACGATAGCGGAAAAAATCAGCAAGCGGAATGACGACGGGGATGCGTTCGGGATTGTCCGTCCCGTCATCGTTTTCCTCAAAAGAAATTGGGCGCGGTTCGTGCTCGCGTTCGCGACGTTTGCGGCTGTTTCCGCCGTGGTGTATTTCGGGGCGAACAGGGGCGAGAGCGTCGTGTCGTATTCGGCAGGCGAGCTTGAGGTCGGGCAGATTGCCTTCGAGACGATAGTCGCGCCGAAAACGATGCGCGCTACGGAAATGTACCCGATTGAGATAATCGAGGGCGAGAAAATCGTGAAGAAGGGGTTTCCCGTGACGGAGGAGGCGCTGCTGAAGCTCCGGAAACTTTCCGACTCGCCGACGCAGGTCGATTACCGCTCGATAGGGAACGTCGTCTTCTTCCTTATATTGGTGTGCGCGCTCTGGATTGTGCTTTTCAGCCCCGTCATTTTGGGGAAGCGCGCCGAGATGCGCGAGCTCGTGCTTGAGTGCGTGCTTTTCTTCCTGACGTTCTTCTTCATGACGTTCTCGGCGCGGGCGATTGCGTTCCAGTCGCCGTTCAGGATTGTGCCCGTGATTCCGTCGGTGCTCGCGCTCCTTCTCGTCGCAATCCTCTTCGGGCAGAAATCGGCTTTCCTGTATTCCGTCGTGCTTGCGGCGGGCGTTCTCGGCGCGGGCGGGTTCGAGGTCGTGCCGGCGCTGTTCACGTTCGCGACTGGGCTTTCCTCCGCTCGGATTGTCCGCAAAATCGAGAAGAGAATCGACATCGTGTTCGCGTCCCTTCTCCAGTCCGCGCTCGGTATTGTTTTCGTCATCGTGTTCAAGGTGATTTTCAACGACAAGTTCTCCGACATCGCGTTCGTGCTCGCGGGCGTCGTGCTCAACAGCTTCATATCGGGAATCCTCGTCCTCGGTCTGCTGACGCCGCTCGAGAACCTCATGAACACGGCGTCCGTTTTCCGCCTCATGGATTTGAGCGACACGGCGAATTCCCCCGTCCTGAGGAAACTCCTCATAAACGCGAGCGGGACGTACAACCACAGCATGATGGTCTCGCAGCTCGCGGAGAACGCGTGCCGGGAAATCGGGGCGAACCACTTCCTCGCGCGCGTCGCGGCTTTCTACCACGACATCGGAAAGCTCGACCAGCCGGAATACTTCACGGAGAACCAGTCGAACGGGGAGAACAAGCACGATTCGATAAGCCCGTCGATGTCCGCTTCCATAATAAAGAGCCACGTGAAGAAGGGCGTGGAGATGGCGCGGAAAATGCATCTTCCGTCGCAGGTTATCGACATAATCGCCGAGCACCACGGGAACAGCGTCATCGCGTATTTCTACGCGAAGGCGAAGGAAATCGACCCGAGCGTGTCCGAGACCGATTTCTCGTATCCGGGGACGCCGCCCGTCACGAAGGAGAGCGCCGTCGTCATGCTTGCCGACACTGCGGAGGCCGCCTGCCGGAGCCTCGACAAGCCGTCCGTCTCCCGCATAGAGAAATTCATCCAGACGCTTATCGACGCGAAGGTTGCGGGGCACCAGCTCGAAAAATGCGGGCTTACGTTCGGGGAGCTTTCGCTCATAAAGGAGTCGTTCGTGCAGGTTCTCGCGGGGCACTACCATTCGCGCACCAAGTATCCGAACCAGAAGGACCCCGATGAGGGCGACGGAAAGGAAGAGAAAGAGGAAGGCTCCGCCCAGGTTTCCGGCGGGAATGAGCCGGAGCAGGGCTGACGGCAGTTTGCTTTGATTTTTTTTGGAGGAAAAATGAACAGGATTTTGGTTTCCATGCAGGACGACATCGAGCGCGACGAAAGCAACGCCGCGTTCTTCGACCTTGCCGAATCGGGGAAAATCGAGGATTTCGTGTCGCGCGTCCTTTCTCGCCTCGGCTATGACGGCGAGGAGGTGTCGGTTCTTTTCTGCGACGACGGTTTCATACGGGAATACAACAGGAACGACAGGGGAATCGACGCGCCGACGGATATCCTCGAATACGAGAACGGCGACGAGTACGAGGACGACGAGGGGCGGTGGCTCGTTGCGGGCGACATGCTCATAAGCTTCGAGACGCTACCGAAAAACGCGGCGTATTTCGGCGTAGGCGTTGACGAGGAGCTCAAGCGCCTTCTCGTCCACGGCTCGCTCCATCTGAACGGGTACGACCACGGGGACGCGCATGTCGAGCCGGGCGTCGTGCCGACCGACGAGATGCTCCGCCTTCAGGAGGATGTCCTCGCGGAGTTCGCGTCCGTGAGGCTTATCTGAATTTCATCGGTTTTATCGCAGGAACGGAAAATGGGACTATTCAATTTCGGAAAAAAGAAGCGCGATTCTCATGGCGAGGAGCCGCACGCAAAAATCGACGACAACTCCATGCTGACGGAGGAGAAGAAGGACATGATAAAGGGCGTCGAGGAGCTTTCGGAGACGTCCGTGAAGGAAGTCATGATTCCTCGAATCGACGTCGATTTCATTTCCATCGACACGCCGCAGGAGGAGCTTCTCGAAAAAGTCGCGGCGAGCGGCCATTCGCGCTTCCCGGTCTACAGCGAGTCGATAGACAACGTTGAGGGCGTGCTCTACGTCAAGGACATCATAAAGGCGTATTCCCGCAAGGAAGGCGTCGATTTGCGCGGCATAATCCGCAAGGCTTATTTCGTGCCCGAGTCGAAGAGAATCGACAGCCTCCTTCGCGAATTCAAGCGGCGGAAAATCCACATAGCGATTGCGATTGACGAGTACGGCGGCGTTTCAGGAATCGTGTGCATGGAGGACATCATCGAGGAGATTGTCGGCGACATCCAGGACGAGTTCGACAACGAGAACGAGCTCGTCGTCTCGACGGGCAAGAACGCGTGGATTTGCGACGCGCGCGTGAATCTGGAGGAGCTGAACGAGACGATTTCGTCCGATTTCCCGACCGAGGATTTGGACACGCTCGGCGGTTTCGTCCTCGATTTGTTCGGGCGCATCCCGTCCGTCTCCGAGCGCGCTGAATTCGGCGATTTCGAGTTCACCGTGCAGAAAATGGAGGGGCACCGCATCAATTTGTTGAAAGTAATTAAGAAGACCGAGGCGAAAACTGACGATAATTGATGAGAACGCGGATTTTCCGCCGCCGTTTTGCGCGCGTGTCCGCAGGTCGCCCGTTGAAAAAGGCTGGACGTGCCTCTTCGGGCTCACCTCAATTTCAAAAAACAAGAGTCAGTGTCAAATGAAAATACGAATGCATAACGCGAGGATATTCGAGTCGGCCGGGGATTCCGGAAATGGAATCGCTCCATCATCTTTCTGCGGAATCTCCGGATTCTTTCAGGGCGTTCCGCGCTGCGGTTTGCGGCTCGGCGTTTTCCTGCCGCTCGTCTTGTCGGGGCTTTTCTTTGCGTCGCCCCGGGCTTTCGCGTCGGGCGCGGTCGATTTCTTCGACAGCGGCATGGCGAAACAGAACAAAGAGGACTACTACGGCGCCTCGGAGGATTATCAGCAGGCGCTTCAGGCAAATCCGTCGTACGGCGACGCGTGGTTCCGCCTTTCCGAGGTCACCTACGCCGTCGGGGACTACAGCCTCGCGCTGACATACCTTGAGTCCGCCGAGAAATTCGCGAAGAACCGCACGGAGATTCAGAACCTCCGCGGGATGATTTACATATCGCTCGGGCGGCTCGACGACGCGAAGAAGGTTTTCACCGATATAATCAGGACGAATCCGAACAACATCGACGCCCGTTTCGGGCTTGCCGAGATAGATTTGTTCAGCGGAAGTTTCTCGGGCGCGCGGCAGCTCTACCTCGACGCGCTCAAGCGCCAGACGAACAACAGAAAGGCGCTCCTTTCGCTCGCGCTCCTTTCCGCCGAGATGGGGAATTTCGATGCGACGCAGACGTACATAGAGCAGGCGCTGAAATTCCATTCAGGCGATGCCGAAGTCCATTATCTCGCCGCGTATCTGTCGGCGCGGCGCGGGGATTATCAGGAGGCGGAGCGGCGTGCCCGCGCGGCTGTCCAGATTGACGGCTCGTTCAGCAAGGCGTACGTGCTTCTCGCCAACATCCTCTTCTCGCAGAAACGCTACGACGACACCATCGATATTTGCTCGTACCTTATTTCAAAAAACAGGAAGACTTCCGAGGCGTGGTATTTGAAGGGGCTTTCCGAGATGAGGCGCGGGGAATCCGGCAAGGCGGTGACGACGTGGTCGGGCGGGCTTGACGAGAACCCTCAGGACGAGATGATGCGTGCCGCCCTTGAGCTTGCCGTCGCGAAGTCTGTTCCGATTGAGGATTCGAGGCGGAGCGGCTGGGCTTCATATCATGTCCAGAAGGCGCGCGACTACGGGAAGGTTTTTATGGGGGAGGAGTCCCGCTACGAATACCAGCGCGCGCTCAAAGTCGACCCGAACAACATGGAGGCGCGCGCGGAATTCGCGGAGCTGCTTTCGCGCTCGGGGCTCGACGAGCTTTATCTCCAGCAGCTCAAATTCATAAAGTCGTCGATGAAGCCGTCTTCCGAGAAACCGACGCGCCGCGAGAACATCGTCAACTACACGATAGAGGCATATGAGTCCCTCATGAAATACTCGCTCTCGTCTGAATGGAACGTCGACCCGTTCTATCTCGACAAGGTGAGATGGAACATCGGCGTCTACTATGTAAGCTCTCCGTCAAGGATGGTCCATACCGACGGCGAGGAAGTCGTGACGGGGATGATTTCCGACATTTTCGGCGGAATCGCGACGACTTCCGTCGTCATCCACAACGGTGCCGTCAGCGGCTACAGCGAGGCATACCGTCTCGCGCGGAAAAGCAAGCTCGACTATTTCGTGATTGTCGGCGTCGAGGAGACTGAGCGCGAGATTTCAATGGATGCGAAGGTGTATTCCGGACGAACGGGAACGGAGACGGACTCGCTCAACTATTTCAGAACGGGAAACGACAGGTTCGCCTCGATTCTGCGGGCGTTCAGGCGCGACGTTTTGGGAATGCTCCCCGTCCGCGGTAAGATAATAAGGCGGAGCGTCAACGATATCGTCGTGGACCTTGGCTTCGTCGAGGGAATGAAGGAGAACGCCGTCCTCGATGTCGTCAAGGCGGGAAAAATCCAGACGGTCGATATGGGGCGCGGCGTCCGATTCGACGAGAAGGATTCGCTCGGGACCATCACGATTTCGAAGGTCGGCGAGGAAATCTCTCAGGGCGTTCTTGAGCAGAACGGGTTCTACGACCGCGTGAACGTCGGCGACGAGGTGCTTGTCCGCGTCCTTCCCGAAGACGGTGGCGAGAATGCGGGCGCCATTTCCGACACGTCGCCCGCCGCCGGGGAAGACGGCGACAGGATTCTTCCTGCCGAGCGCAAGAAGCTCGACGCGAACGAGCTCGGCATCGTCAAGACGCCGCTCGTCCTCGACCTCATTCGGGGAATCCGCTAGTCGCTTATTTTATAGAGGTCGAGCGAGGAGTCTATCCATTTACGTGCCAGCGCGCTCCTCGTCTCGCCCACCTGCAGGAACGATTCTATCGCGCCCTTATAGTCGCCCGAAAAATATCTCGCCTCCCCGAGGTAGAATGTTGCCCTTTCGGCTATCTGCCTCGGTCTGTTCACGGCGAGGAACGACAGGAGCTTCTCCTCGCTCTTTTTGTAATCCTTTTTTATGAAATGGTCTTTCAGAATCTCGAACAGGAAATAGTCGTCGCCGCTCGCTGATGACATGAGGTCCTCGTCGAAGACGTGCGGCGCGAGCACGACGCGCTTGTCCGCGTAAATCCCGGCAAGCTCCCGCGCGATTTCCGTCGTCTCCGCGCTGATGTTTCCCTTCTTTTCCGAGAAATCGAATTCGAGGTCGAACATGTCGATGAACGGGAGGGGGCGCTCGCGCATCTGCCCGTCCTCGTACGTCTTCCCCGCGCCCATGTTCTGCGCCGCGACTTCCGTTTTCCTGAGCCTGACCGGCTTGACCGTGACGTTCGATTCCGGGACAAGGAGGGGGAACGCGCCGCCGCCTTCTTCTTTCACCGCGACGGCGTAGTAGTAGTCGCCGTATTTTTCGATTTTGTCATGGAACGAATCCGCAAAGGAGGGAAGCTCCGCCCGCGGCTCAAGCCCATCAAGGCTGTTGAGCGGGGAGTCTGAGCGGAAAAGAAGGAGCGCGCCCGCTTTCATGCGCGCGTCTTTCGGGACCGTCCACGTTATCTTCACCGTGTTCGGGGTCGACTGCGATGCCCGAATCGACGTGCATATCGGGTTCTGCGCCTGCTCGGCGCATGATGGCGCGGCAAAAAGCGCGAGCGCGAGCGCTGTTCCCATGATTTTTCTTCCTGCGAGCATTCGTCAAATCTTGCCGAAAAAAACTCCGTTGTCAAGACGGGCGGCCGGCGTTTTCCGCGCGCTTTGGGATAGGCGTATAGACAAAACTGCTCCTCAGTCCCCGCGAATTCAGGGCGTTCGGGCGCGTTTCGTTTGACAAGACAATCCGATTTCTCTATTCTATACAAATGTTTGTGTCTGTTGTTTTGGATCCGGGCGGCATGGATTCCGCCAAGGCGATGGCGACGATACTCGCCAGGTACAGTTTCAGGAAGGTTCAGCGCGCCTGCTGGGAGTGCATGAACATAAACGAGGCTCAGCTTGCCGTCCTAAAAAGGGAAATCGACAGCGTTACAGATTACTACGACAAGCTCAGGATATACCAGTTCCCGATAAATTCGAATTTCGCGATTACGGAGCTGCTCCACAAAAAATGGAGAAAGTGCGTTCTCGGCGCGTCGGAGCAGACTAAAAAAGAGTAGTTACGGAGAAGTGCAGATATGCTCGAAGAATTGAAAGAACCCATCTCATCTCTAAGGAAGGACATTCAAGGCGTTTGGGAAAAGCTCGACCCCGAGTCGATAGAGCGCAAGATAAAGGAGACCGAGGCGAAAACGCTCGCCGAAGGATTCTGGAACGACACGGAAAAGGCGCAGAAGGTCATGAACGACCTCAAGCTTCTCAAGGGGCGCATCGAGCCGTGGCGCGATTTGATTTCGCAGGCGGACGACATCTCCACGCTTTACGAGCTTGCGATTGAGGACGGCGACGACGACGGCTCCCTTGAGGCGGAGGTGCGCACGAACCTTGAAGCGGCTCAGAAGCGGTTCGAGGAGCTGAGCATCCTGAACCTGCTTTCGGGCGAGGCCGACAAGAACGGATGCTTCCTCACGATACATGCGGGCGCCGGCGGAACGGAGGCGTGCGATTGGGCGTATATGCTTTCCCGCATGTACATCCGCTGGGCGGAGCGCCACGGCTACAAGCTTGAGACGGTCGACCTTCAGGAGGACGAGGGCGGAATAAAATCGACGACTATACAGATTGAGGGCGATTACGTCTACGGGCATCTCAAGGGGGAGGCGGGCGTCCACCGTCTCGTCAGAATCAGCCCGTTCGACGCGAACGCGAGAAGGCACACGTCTTTCAGCTCCGTCTTTATCTTCCCGATTCTCGACGACACCATCGAGGTGAACATCCGCCCGGAGGATTTGCGCGTCGATACGTACCGTTCCGGCGGAAAGGGCGGCCAGCACGTCAACAAGACCGATTCCGCGGTCCGCTTCACGCATCTTCCGACCGGAATCGTCGTCCAGTGCGACAGCGAGCGGAGCCAGATTATGAACCGTCAGACGTGCATGAACCTCCTGCGGGCGAAGCTCTATGCGTATTATGAGGAGCAGCGGCAGAAGGAGACGGCGAAATTCGGGGCGGAGAAGAAGGACATCTCCTGGGGAAACCAGATTCGCTCGTATGTTTTCCAGCCCTACACGATGGTGAAGGACAACCGGACGAAATTCTCCGTCGGCGACATTCAGGCGGTAATGGACGGGGACATAGACCAGTTCATCGATTCGTTCCTTCAGGCGCAGTGGAAGGGTGTTCCTCTCGGCGGAGATGACGACTCTGACGAAGAGATTTAGGGTAATTCTCCTCTGCGCCGCCGCTTTTCTCGTTTCCGCGCCGGTCTTTTCCGGCGACTGGGTTCTCGCGGCGCAGGCGTTCTCCGTGGCGCACAGGCAGCAGGCTCCGGAAAGCGTCGTGAAGGCGTCCGAGGTTCTTCCGCAGCTCATGCTTGAGCAGGTCTCATCGAACAAGACGCGCGTACTGCCGCCCGGCGAGACGCTCGACAGGAACCTCGATTCGCTCCTGACCGAGCGTCTCTCGCTTTTTCTGCAGCTTTCAAAAGCGGTCAAGGAGCGCGATTCGCTCGTCGTGTCAAAGAAAAGCCCGCGCGAGCTCGAGAAGGCGCTCGTTTCGGCGGACGACGCCGTGCGGGAAATCCAGGAAAAGATTGAGGAGAACTTGCGCAAGGCGGACGAGGCGTCGGGCGGGAAGGAAGCCGATGAGGAGGGGCGCGACGGGGACGGACCCGGTTTTTTCAAAAAACTGTCGGACGGAATCGGGCAGCGCTTGCCGTTCCCGTTCCCGTTTTTCAGGCGCGATGAGGGCGGCGAGATTGTCGCGGAGCCGGTCAGGCTGTACAAGGACGACCCGGGGACGCTGTTCGTCCCGTCGGAAACTGCCGCCTCGTCGGGTGTCGGGAGCTACGATTTTTCGCGCGAGGTCGTGGCGGCAAAAATAAACGGGCTTGTGACGGGGACAATCTCTGTCTACGGCGAGTATGTCGGCGTGACTGCCGAGGTTTTCGTTTATCCGGGCGCGAAAAGCGTCGGTTCCGTAAGCGATGTGGGGGCGCTCGGCGACCTTGTCCCGCTTGCGAAGCGGCTCGTGCAGAAAATACTGCCGAAAGTGGCGAACAGTTTTCCTGTCGTCGTCGATTTCCATATCGAGCCGGAGAACGCGCGCCCGTCGGCTGTCGTCACGATTGACGGCGTCGTCCATTCAGACATCGGAAGCGCGGTGATACTTGATGCCGGAATCCATACCGTCTGCGTGGAGGCGAAGGGGTTCGAGCCTGCCGTCCTGACGTATCCGTTCAAGGATGACGGGCGTTTCGTCGTCCGCGCGGAGCTCGTCCCGGAATTCGACGGCGGGATGGACATTCGGCTGGGGCATTTCAGGGACGGTTTTTTCCTTACGGGCGCGATAGAGTCGTCCCATTTCGGCTATTCGGATGACAGGGCGCGCATTTCCGTGAACGGGAAGAACGTCCTTTCCGTTTTCGAGGATTCGTCGACCGGGGAGCGTGCGTTCGTCCGGATTCCTGAGAAAATCGCCTCGGACGGTGCGTCCCTCGTCGTGAACGCGGAGCCGTACGACAGGGCGGAGAACATCGACAGGCGGCGGCGCGGGATGTATCTGGCTTACAGCGCGCTTATATGCTCGCTTCCGGCGACGTTCTACTGCATGGGCGAATTCGAGTCGGCGAACAACTCGTATTATCTCGGGCGCGGAACGTACGACGACGCGCTCGCGTGGCAGATGCGCTCGAACGTGACGAAGGGAATTTCGGCGGCGCTCGGCGTTTGGTTCGTAGTGGAGATGGTGCGCTATCTTTGGTCGGCGAACGGCGTCCTTCCCGCGGAGGCGAGAATCGACAGGAAGCCGGAGCGGCGGATTGTCAGCACGCTTGCCGACACCGTTCCCGTTCGCATGAATGTCGCCGACGAGCAGGTTTGTGGCGTAATCGCGCCTCCGGAAAAAGAAGAGACGGAAGGCGGAAAAGAGGCGGGCGGGCAGGTGCCCCGGCAATAAAACGGGGCGGGCAGCCGCTTTTATCAAGGAGGACGTGGGGATATGGCTTTGTTTTCATTCGCCGAGAAAATCAGGAATATGTTCGGCGCAATCGGAAAAACTCCGAAAATTGACGACGAATTCTTCGACGATTTGACAGACGCGCTCGTCGAGGGCGATATCGGCGCGCGTATGGCGTTCGAGCTGTCCGAGCAGCTCAGGAAGGTCTGCCGCGAGAAAAAAATCAGCACGGAGGAAGAGGTGCGCGGCGAGCTTATGTCGCTCCTCCTTCCGTTCGTCAGCGCCGCGGAATTTTCACCCGAGCCGGGGAAGGTCAGCGTCCTGATGATGCTCGGCGTGAACGGGGTCGGAAAGACGACGACGGCGGCAAAGGTCGCGCGCAGATACAAGGAAAGCGGCGCGAACGTCGTCATGGCGGCGAGCGATACCTTCCGAGCCGCGGCAGAGGAGCAGCTTGAGATGCACGGAAGCCGTCTGGGAATTCGTGTCGTGGCGCACCAGCACGGCGGGGACCCGTCCGCTGTCGTGTTCGATGCGGCGGAGGCGGTGCGCGCTTCGGGCGGCGGAATCGTCGTCGCGGACACGGCGGGGCGCCTCCACAACAAGGAGAACCTTGTGCGCGAGCTTCAGAAAATAGACAGGATTGCCGCGCAGAAGGCTGACGAGGGCTGCTACCGTAAATTCCTCGTTATCGACGCCACGACGGGGCAGAACGCGCTCAGGCAGGCGGAGGTTTTCTCCGAATCGGTCAAGGTCGACGCGATTGTGCTCACGAAATACGACTCGACGGCGCGCGGAGGCGTCGCGTTCACGATAGGGCGCGAGCTTGGGATTCCGGTCGCGTTCGTCTGCACGGGCGAGGGGTACGGCGACATTATGCCGTTCAATCCCGAGTCGTATACGAAGGAATTCCTCGGGATTTCATGAGCGCGCGACATTCGCCGGCTTTTCTCCGCGCGATTTTTGCCCTTGCGCTCCTCCTTTTTCCGGCATTTCGTTCGGAGGCGCTTTTTTTTCCCGATTTCAGGAAAAGCCCGCGCGAGGTTTTCAGGGACGGCGTCGCCCTTTTTTCCGGGAAAAAGAAAGCCGCCGGAACGTGGCGCGTGGCTGATTACCGCGTTTCGCTTGTGGAGAAATACGAATCGTCGTTCATCGCGATAGAGCCTTCCCTTTTTTCAGCGGAGGGATTCGACGCGACGGAGCTTCTTGAGTCCCTCGACGGGCGGAGCGGCCGCGGGATAACCGGCGGGGAGGATGCGGGGGCGAAGGATGCGGAGACCGTTCCGGAATTCGTGTTCGGCGACGCGTCGGGGAACGTCAGGCGCTTCTCATTCGACGGCGAGCAGACGGAATTTCGGCGTGACGGCGGCGGCATCGTCATCGTCTCCGCGTACAAATCGAGGATAAAGCGGCGGGCGTTCGACATGACGGGCAGGCTTGTCTCGGTGGAGATTTTCGGAATCGGGCAGAACGCGCGCTCGATGGAGCGCTTTTCCGAGACGAGGCTCAGCTACGACGGGGGAAGCGTTCCCTCAAGCAGCACGGAGACGGATTTCGCGGGAAAAAAACGGTCGCATGTTGAATTTTCTCCGTCCGGCCTTCCCGTCCGCATCGAGGAGTCCGTCCTCGACGATTTCGGGGCTGTTTTCCCTCTCAGAGTTACCGAGCGTGCGTACGACGGCGAGAACCGCCTTGTCGCGGAGAATGTCGAGCGGCGGTTCTACGAGGATGCCGCGAAAAAAACGAAGGATGGGGAGCGCATGACGAAGAAGGCAGCGGGCTCGTCATCCTCGCGGAAGGAATTCGATTACGGCGGCGCGGGAAAGGAGCCTGACTGCAGGATGTACGAGGACGGCGAGCTCCGTCTCGAACGGGTGTATTCCGGCGAGGAATCGTACTCGGAGCGGACGTTCTTTGACGGCGGATTTTCCGTCCTGGCGCGTTTTTCCGGCGGCGTCAAGGTTTCCGAGACCGTTTATTTCAACGACGTAGAAGTGCGGAGACGCGACTTCTGAGGCGGGTGTGCGATGTTTTTCAGCAGATGGATTTTTTTCGTTTCGAGGCGATTCTCGCGCGTCGACAGGAAGGGGCGCTCGGCTGTCACGTCTTTCCTCGCGTCGCTCGGCATATGCTTCGGCGTTATGACGCTGATAACGGTCATCAGCGTCATGAACGGTTTCCAGATGAGCTTCATCTCGGCGATTATGGAGGTGAGCTCGTACCACGTGCGCGCGACAGGGAAGGAAAGCGCCGGGCGCGACGCGGATTTTGTCGCTGCCGTCTCGGAGCTTCCGGAGGTCGCGTCGGTCACGCCGTTCATTGAGGCGCAGAGCCTGATGGTAGGGCGCGGCGAGATGCAGTGCGCTGCCCTCGTGCGTGCCGTTCCGCCGGAAATCTGCGACTACGACGAAGGATTGAGCCGGGAGCTCCGCGTGTGGAGCGGCCATTTCGACCTTTCCTCCCCGAATTCGATTGTGCTCGGCTCGGAGCTTTCGCGGAAGCTCGGCGTGCGCGTCGGCTCCGTCGTGAACTTGTACGCGCTTTCCGGCGGCGCCGACGTCGAGCTTGTCTCGCTCGACCGCGTTTTTACCGTCACGGGGATTTTCCACACGGGCTACGCGGAGATAAACGGCGCGTACGCGTTCATAAACATCGACGACGGGCGGAAGTATTTCGGCGGGAGCGCGCCTGTCGTGTACGGGATAAAATTGTCCGACTCGTCGTCTGACTCGCGCGCCGTGCAGAAATTCTCGCGGCTGTTTCCCGGATTTTCGTTCGACTCGTGGAGAAGCTACAACCGCTCGTTTTTCGGCGCGCTTCGCGTGGAGAAGAACATGCTCATGCTTCTCGTCTTCCTCATATTCGTCGTCGTCGGAATCAACATATTCTCGGGGATGCGCAGGATGGTGTACGAGCGGCGCGAGGAGATTAGCGTCATGTCCGCGTTCGGCGGAAGGCACCCGCAAATTCAGTCGATTTTCATCGCGCAGGGGTTCCTCATCGGATTCTCGGGCGCCGTTCCCGGGCTTGCGCTGGGGCTTCTTTTGTGCGTCAGGATGGAGTCCGTGTTTTTCCTGATGTCGAAGCTCTCGTATTATATCCAGCTTTTCGCGACAATGCTCGTGTCGCCCGCGAATGCCGCATTCGTCCGCGAGAACCTGATGTTCACCGTGTACGCGAGCATCCCCCCGAAAATCGTTCCGCTTGAGGTTTTCCTCATCACTGTTTTCGGGATTTTCTCGTCTCTTATAGCGAGCTGGGGCGCGAGCAGGGGAATCCTCCGCATGACTGTCGCGGAAGTCATGCGCGATGAGTAGTCCGCGGGAATTTTTGCAAGGAGGAGCAGAGTGGAAGAGTGCAACGGGCGCGAAATCGTCGTGTCGATACGGGGTCTTGAGAAGACGTATACGACGGACAGCGAGACGCTTACGATTCTGAAAGGGCTTGATTTCGACGTCGAGAAAGGAAGGAAGGTTGCCATTGTCGGGCAGAGCGGGAGCGGGAAGAGCACGTTCCTGAACATACTCGGCGGGCTCGATACCGCGACGTCCGGGACAATCCGGGCGGGCGGATACGAGGTGACGTCGCTTTCCGAGGACGGGCTTGCGACATACCGCTCGGCTTTCCTCGGGCTGATATTCCAGTTCCATTACCTTCTTAAGGATTTCACCGCGCTCGAGAACGTTTTCCTTCCCGCGTATATGGCGGGCGTCCCGAGAAAAATCGCGATGGAGCGTGCGAGGCAGCTTCTTTGCGATGTCGGGCTTTCTTCCCGCGCAGCTCATCTTCCGTCGCAGCTTTCCGGCGGGGAACGGCAGCGCGTCGCCGTCGCCCGCTCGCTCGTCAACGACCCGAAACTCATACTAGCCGACGAGCCGACCGGAAACCTCGACCCCGCGAATGCCGGGATGATTGGCTCCCTCCTTTTTTCCATGGCGGACAAATACCAGAAGACGCTTATCCTCGTAACGCACGACATGTCCCTTGCTGCGAACGGCGATTTCCGCTATTCGATTCGCGACGGGAAGCTTTCGGAGGCGGGCGCTTTATGAGGGTGTCGTCGTCGCTGCTTTTCGCGTCCCGGCTTCTCTTTCCACGCACGGGAAAAAAATCGAACGCGCGGAGGAGCCTTGTCGGTGCGACTTTCTGCATCGGGATAAGCCTCGTCCCGCTCGTCATGGTGCTCACCGTGTCGAACGGAATGATAGAGGGAATAACCGAGCGGATAATCGGCCTGTCGTCGTCGCACCTGAGCTGCGTTTTCAAAAGCGCGGACGCGCAGACGCTGCGCGAGATGGCGGAAAAGCTCCGCGGCGTCGATGGCGTCGTCGGCGCGCAGCCTGAGGTGCAGGGGACGGGGCTTGCCGCGTCGCGCATGGGGCGGACCGGTGCGACAATCCGCGGAGTCGAGCGCGACATCTTCACGTCGAACCGTTCGTTTTCGTCGCTTTTCAAGGTCGTCGCGGGCGAAACATCGCTTTCTGATGACAAGTCCGCCGTCGTCGGGGCGAACCTCGCGGAAAAACTCGGGGTCGGAGTCGGCGACCAGCTCAGGCTCATCACCGTCAGGAGCGGCGCCGGCGGAAAAGTCCTCCCGAAAGTGACGTCGTTCGTCATTTCCGGAATCGTGTCGAGCGGTTATCAGGAGCTTGACGCGCTCTGGGTGTTCGTTCCGTTCGAGTCCGCGTTCGGGATTCTCTCCCCGCGCTCGTCCCGGTTTTCGGTGGGCGTCGAGACGGAGGACGCGTTCGGAATCGCGTTCGAGCGGATTGCCTCTCGCGTTGAGGGCGCCGTTCCTCAGTCCGTCATGGTCTACCGGTGGAGCGAGCTCCATTCGGCGGAATTCGAGAATTTCTCGTCGACGCGGATAATGCTGCTTTTCATAATGATGCTGATTGTCCTCGTCGCGTCCGTGAACATATCAAGCGCGCTCGTCATGCTCGTGATGGAGCGGCGGAAGGAAATCGCCATACTGAAAAGCCTCGGCGGCTCCTCGTCAGGAATCGCGCTGTCGTTCCTCGTCACGGGGATGATGTCCGGGCTTCTCGGCGTGCTTTTCGGGATTCCGGTGGGGCTTCTGTGCGCGGTGAATTTCAATCCGATAATGGGCGCGACAGAGCATCTCGTGAACATCCTCGCGCATTTCGCCTCCGCCCTCGTGCACGGCTCTGCGGGCGGGATTTCCGACATCAGGCTCCTCGACCCGGCGTATTACCTTCAGGATATCCCGCTTTCGGTTCCCCTCGCGCAGCTCGTCGTCATCGGAAGCGGGACGCTCGTCCTGTCGCTCCTCATGAGCGCGTGGCCCGCGCTGAAGGCAGGCTCCGAAAAACCGATTGAAACTTTGAGAAAGATTTAGTTATTATAAAGAGGCTGCCTGCCCGATTCCCGAAAGGGCGTCGTTCCGCCCGGAAATTCGGGATTTCCGCTCTATAATAGAGCTGTCCGATAATATCGTTTTCCGAACGGATTTCATGCGGGTGCGGCGCCGATTTTTTTTTGCGGATTTCGATGCCGCGAGGAGCGGAAACCTGTTTTCGGGCGGGTTTATTTCTTTCTATAATAAACAAGGCTTTTTCCGCGAGAGGGGCGTATGCCTCCCGTCGAGCCGCATTGCTTTTTTTCAGCCGGAATTGCGGACATTGCCGAAAACAATCGATATTTGCTGTCAGGAAGTACAAATGATTTGCAGTATTTGCCAAGAAAACGAGGCGGTGCTCTTCATCGAGCAGTCGAACGTCACTCCGCCGAAGAAACTGAACATCTGCCTTGAGTGCGCCCGGCAATACGGAATCACGCCAGACTCGAAGTCGTTCGGAAAAAGCGTCTCTGCCCTGTTCGAGGCGTTCCTGAGCGTGAAGTCGAAGGACGGCGAGGAGGCTCGCTCACCTGACGGCAAGAAGCTGTGCCCCGTCTGCGGGACGAGCCTTTTCAGGATAAAGCGCAGCAGGAAGGCGGGCTGCCCGGAATGCTACGAGGTTTTCCGCGGGGAAATCTCCGACATACTGAAAAACATCGGGGTGACGTCGGCATATACCGGCTCGCGGCCCCTTCGCATACGGAATTTCAACTCGGTCATAACGAAACGGCTCGCGATTCAGGGAAAACTTGAGGAATCGCTCCGGAACGAGGATTACGAGAAGGCCGCCGTCTACCGCGATTACCTGCGCGCGCTCGAGAAGACTCCCGTATACGGCGCGGATGCGGGGGAAGCGGATAACGGAGGCGATGATGAGTGACTCACCGTCCGGCGACGCATGGTACACGGACGACGGCCCCGATTCCGACGTCGTGCTTTCGACACGGGTGCGGCTCGCGAGAGATTTGGCGAGCTTCGCGTTCCCCTCTTGCATGAAGGACGATGACTATGACCGCGTGCGCAGCCTTGTTTTCGATTCCTTCCTCCACACGTCCGAACCGGACCGGTTTCAGGCGATATTCACGTCAAATCTCGACGATGTCGGGCGCCGTATCCTCTGCGAGCGTGGCGTCATGGAGCAGTCGGTGCCGTCCTCGACGGGCTGCGGCGTTATAATCCGTACGGACGGCTACATCTCCGCGGTTATAAACGACTGCGACCACCTCCGCATCGCTGCCTTCAAGTCCGGGCTTGCCGGCGTCGATGCGTTCACCCTCTGCAAGGGAATCGACGACGAGCTGCAGCAGACGATACAGTTCGCGGCGAACTATGACCGCGGCTATCTGACTTCGTCCGTCGCCGATTGCGGAAGCGGCATGAAAGTTTCCTGCCGCGTCCATCTTCCCGCGATAACGATGTCCGGGAACGTCAAGAAAATCCTCGTCGAGCTTGACAGGAAGGGGATATCCGTGCGCGACTGTTTCGGTCTTGGCGCGGAAGCCGGAAGCTCGCTCGGGAATTTCTACCAGATTTCCACGAAGACGGCCGGTGGCGGCAGCGAGATTGAGCAGCTTGCCTCGCTCGTCGGCGCGGTGAAATACCTTGCCGATACCGAGCGGCGGCTTCTGAAGGAGCTTTTGTCGGCCCGGGGGACGGAAATCCGCGACCGGGTGTATTCGGCATATTCGCGTGCGAAATTCTCGCTGCTCCTTCCGTTCAGGGAGACGGTGGAGCTTGTTTCCACGGTCAAACTCGGCGTGAACGCGGGGCTTCTTTCCGGCGTTACGGACAGCGAGCTTCGCGCTCTGCTTTACAGGATCCAGGGCGGGCACCTTATGTTCCTCATGAAGAGCAGGAAATTCCAGTTCCCGCAGGATGTCGCCACGAACGATACGCTCCGCGAAAACCATATCCGCTCGCTCATCGTGCAGGAGACGTTCGCGGGGCTTTCGGTCCGCTGAAAGAATACGGAGTTTTTATGAAAAAAATAGAATTGTCGAATCTGGTGAACCATATACTTGTCCTCGCGCAGAACGAGGGGCGGCAGAGCGGGGCGTATGAGCTGAACCCCGAGCACGTTCTCCTCGCGTTTTTGAAGAATGCGGAGGGATACGGATACGAGATGCTCCAGAATTTGGGCGTGAACGTTCTTTCGCTCCAGCTTATGCTCGAGCAGTTCGTCTCGGGAAGCGGCGTCCCGACATCGAAGGGGCTGGGCGTTCTCCAGCCGTCGCACCGCCTCCGCTCCGTCATCGACGCGTCGTTCATCGAGTCGCGCTCGATGAAGAACAACTACGTCGGAACGGAGCACATCCTCATCGGATCGAGCCTTGAGGAGGGCAGCATGATGTCGAAATTCTTCGACCACGCGGGAATCACGCTCGACTCGCTCAGGCAGGCCGCCCGGCAGGTTCAGGAGGCGCGGAACTTTCTCGGCGAGGGCGAGGAGGAGAATTCGGAGGAGAACCGCGAGCCGGAATATGCTGGCGCTAAGAAATCGGGAAAGCAGAAATCGGGGGCGTTCCTCGAAAAATACACGCGCGATTTGACCGCGCTCGCGAAGGCGGGGAAAATCGACCCCGTAATAGGGCGCTCCAAGGAAATCGCGCGCGTCGTGCAGATTCTCAGCCGCAGGACGAAGAACAACCCCATCTTGCTCGGCGAGCCGGGCGTCGGGAAAACTGCCGTCGCGGAGGGGCTCGCGTGCAAGGTCGCGTCCGGCGACGTTCCGTTCGGGCTGCTCGGCAAGCGCGTTCTCTCGCTCGACCTTACGGCGATGGTTGCGGGGACGCATTACCGCGGTGACTTCGAGGAGCGCATGAAGCGCATGATTTCCGAGGTTGTCGAGTCGAAGGACATAATACTGTTCATCGACGAGATTCACATGATGATAGGCGCGGGGGATAGCTCGGGCGCGATGGACGCGAGCAACATCCTCAAGCCGTCGCTTTCACGCGGGGAGATTCAGGTAATCGGGGCGACGACGCTCAAGGAATACCGGAAATACATCGAGAAGGATTCGGCGCTCGAAAGACGGTTCCAGACGGTGAGCGTCGACGAGCCTTCGTTCTCCGATGCCGTCGCAATCGTTAACGGGCTCAAGGGGCGCTACGAGGAATTCCACAATGTCGTCTACGGCGACGGCGTCATCGAGAAAATCGTCAGCCTTTCCGTCCGCTACATCCACGACAGGCAGCTTCCTGACAAGGCGATAGACGTGATGGACGAGGCGGGGAGCGCGAAGAAAATCGCCGAGGGGCAGAAGAACACGGAGCTTCTCGAGATAGAGGCGCAGATTGATTCCCTTTCCGATGAGAAGGAACGGCTCGTGAAGTCGCAGAATTTCGAGGAGGCTGCGGTCGCCCGCGACAAGGTGAACGCCCTCCGCGAGAAGCTCGACGCCGTTTCCGCCCGCATAAAGGGCGCGGCTGCGAACGAGAAGCGGGTCGTGACCGTCTCCGACATCGAGCGTATCGTCTCCGACATGACGGGAATCCCTCTCGAGCAGCTCGACTCCAACGAGTCGAAGCGGCTCCTTTCGATGGAGGACGAGATTCACCGCATGGTCGTCGGGCAGGACGAGGCGGTGCGCCTCCTTTCCGGAACCGTGAGGAGGAGCCGCTCTGGCGTCTCAAGCCCGAACCGCCCTATCGGCTCGTTCATCTTCCTCGGGCCGACCGGCGTGGGGAAGACGCAGCTGGCGAAATCGCTCGCGAAATTCCTGTTCGGCTCTGACGACGCCCTGATACGAATCGACATGAGCGAATTCATGGACAAGCACACGTCGTCGCGCCTTATCGGTGCGGCTCCCGGCTACATCGGCTACGACGAGGGCGGCGTGCTGACAAACCGCGTGCGGCAGAAACCGTATTCGATTGTCCTTTTCGACGAAATCGAGAAGGCGCACGAGGACATATTCAACCTGATGCTGCAGATTCTCGAGGAGGGCGAGCTTACCGACAACCTCGGGCACACCGTCAATTTCAGGAACACCGTCATCATAATGACGAGCAACGCCGGCGCCCGCGAGATTTCCGCGGAACGGAAGCTCGGCTTCGCGGCGCTGCCGGGCGGGACGCTCTCGCACGACGAGATGAAGGCGAACGCGATGGAGGAGCTCAAGAAGATTATGCGTCCGGAGCTTCTCAACAGAATCGACGACGTCGTCGTCTTCGACCCGCTGACGAGGGAGCAGGTCTCTCGCATCCTCGACATCCAGCTTTCCGAGCTTGAGGAGCGCGTGGCGGAGAAGTCGATTTCGCTTGACGTGTCGCCTGAGGCGCGCTCGTTCCTCCTCGACAGGGGCTACAACCCGGAGCTCGGCGCGCGCCCGATGAGGAGAATCGTGCAGAGCGAGATTGAGGACAGGCTCGCGACGCTGATTCTCAGCAATGCGGTTCCCGCCGACGGGAATGTCCGCGTCGCACTCGGCGAGGACGGCGGAATCGTCGTCGGCTGACGCACATAAAAAAGAAATCTACAAAGATTGGAGAAAATAAAAATGAACAAGGCATTGGAAACATTGAAGGAGCGCGGGTTCTTCGCGCAGTGCACCGACGAGAAGGCGCTTTCCGACAAAATGGACAGGGAGCCGGTGACGTTCTACGTCGGCTGCGACCCCACGGGACCGTCGCTCCACATCGGGCACATGGTTCCGTTCTTCGCGCTCAGGTGGCTCCGCAAATTCGGGCACCACGGAATCGCGCTCATCGGCGGCGGAACCGCGAGAATCGGCGACCCGTCGGGCAAGACCGAGATGAGGAAGATGATTTCCTACGAGCAGATAGACTCGAACGTGGAGAAGATAAAGGCGCAGCTCGACAAATTCATCGGCTTCGACGGCGAGACGGCGCTGGCGGAGAACAACAAGGAATGGCTCGCAGGTCTGAACTACATCGACTTTTTGCGCGACATCGGCTCGTGCTTCTCCGTGAACAAGATGCTCACGTTCGAGGCGTACAAGCAGCGCCTTGAGCGGGGGCTTTCGTTCATCGAATTCAACTACCAGCTCCTCCAGGCGTACGACTTCTACATGCTCCACCAGAAGCACGGCGTCTGCCTCCAGATTGGCGGCGACGACCAGTGGGGAAACATCACCGCGGGCGTCGACCTCATCAGAAGGAAGCTCGGCGGCACGGAGGAGCTGAACGCGGCCCACCAGGCGTTCGGGCTGACGTTCCCGCTCATCATGCGCGCCGACGGAAAGAAGATGGGAAAGAGCGAGAAGGGCGCGGTGTTCCTCGACGAGTCGCTCACGAGCGTCTATGACTTCTTCCAGTACTGGCGGAACGTCGCCGATCCGGACGTGGCGAAATTCTTCCGCCTCTTCACGTTCCTTGAGATTTCCGAAATCGACGAGATTTGCGCGGGCGACATCAACGCCGCAAAGGAGCGGCTCGCCTACGAGGTGACGAAGATTATCCACGGCGAGGAGAAGGCCGACGGTGCGAGGGCGGGCGCGAAGGCGGCGTTCTCCGGCGAGGGCGACAAGACGCAGATGCCGACGGTCGAATTTCCCCGCGCCGATGTCGAGGCTGGCGTGGGCGTGCTCTCGCTCTTCGTGTCGGCGGGGCTGTGCGCCTCCAACGGAGAGGCGAGGCGGCTCGTCCAGGGCGGCGGCGCGTCGCTCAACGGCACGAAGATTGCCGACGCGAACGCGCGCGTGACTTCCGCCGACCTCGATTCCGACGGGGAATTCGTCCTCCGCGCGGGAAAGAAGAAGTTCTGCCGCGTCGTGCTCAAATAGCGCGCTTTTTTGAGTTTTGCTTTGAGGCGGGGGCTGCTGCTCCCGCTTTTTTTTTCGCGCCAAAAAAAGGCGGCACCTCAAAATAATGAATCCCGGAAATTTCACGGTGAACCTTATTTTTAAGGAAAGACGCGGCGATAAAGGTAAGGAGGTTTTTTATGAAAAGGATTCTTGCTTTCGCTCTCGCTTTCTCCGCATTGCCCGCGTTCCCCGATGTCTTTCCGGGGGCGCAAAAACTTATCGAGTCGTTTTTCTGCCGCGGGACGTTCATCCGGATTGAGTATTCCGCCGACAGCATTTCGTATTTCCACAAGGAGTCGCTGGCGGAAATTGTCGCGACGCAGAAGGGAATTTCCGTGTGCCCGTCGGGATACGAGCACGGGCTGACGTTCGAGCAGCAGCGCTGGACCATACGCGCCGACGAGAATTCGAACATCATCATCACGCGGAAATAGGGCTTTACAAAAAATTTACAAGCCCGCGACTGTTCCGGGCGTTTCCTCTTTTTCCCGCTCCTCAATTTTTCATTTCAGATTCCGATACTCTAAGGGACAAAGTGTATCTTTTGCGGAACCTCCGGCCGGAGGCTGCGGGTCCCGCTTTTCCCCTCGGGGAATCCGGAGAATTATGAAAAAGACAATCATTGCTTGTGTGGTTTTTATGGCGTTTTCCCTTTCGGCGGCCTTCGCGAAGGCAAGTTCCGTTTCCGTGCAGATAGTTCAGAACAATCCCGGGCAGGAGAAGGTGTGGGCGACATCAGAGTTTTTCGAGCAGTCGATGATAGATTACTTTTTCGATGCCGGGCGGATTGTCTCCAATTCACCGATATGTATCGCCTCCGACGACGACGAGAAGAACAGGAAGGCGCTTAAGGCGGCTCTGATAGAGAACAACGACGGCGGGATGGATGTCCTCGTCCGCGTGGAGCTGTTCTTCAAGAAATCGAAATCGGCCGCTCCCGACGTTCCCATGCTCGGAAACATCGACAAGGTGGAATGGAAAATCTACGACGTCGTTACGGGGCTTGAGTCGCTGGGCGGGGAATCCGTGCCCGGAAAAGTCACGTCGTCGAACGACAACGAGCAGGGGATAGCAAAGTTCGCCTCGATGGTCGCGAAGAAGGTCAGTTCCTCGCTCGAATAGGGAGAATGGGAGATGAATGAAAAAATGAAGAAGTTGTTCTGTGCCGTATTCAATTTCCTGTTCGTGACGACCGTATATGCCGCCGCCCGTCCCTCGCTCGACGGAAGGGCGACCGTTGCCGAGCCGGGCGTTCTTCCGTCCGGCCTTTTTGCGCGGACAGTCGGCTACCTTCCCGGCGACAGCCTTTCCGTCTCGAATACCGCCAACGGGAAAACGATTGACATCCTCGTTCTCGGGACGATAGACCCGAGCGAGGGCGTCGCCATCCTTTTGGCTCCCGAAGCCGCCGCTGCGCTCGGAATCGCGAAGAATTCGAATGTTATCGTGAAGCTCACCAAGCGGATAGGAACGCTGGACGAGGAATCGTCTGGTTCCGCCGTCCTCTCCGACGCCGCGTCCTCCCCAAAAACCGACGAATCGCCGGAGACGAATCCGCCCTCCGCCGAGGAAAAATCCGCGCCCGAAAAATTGGAGGACGTCCCCGCAGAAAGCGCCGCGGACGAGAATCTCTCCGAGCCAGTTCCCGCTTCCGAAGAGACCGCGGAAAACGACGGGAAAATCGCGCCCGAGAAGCTTGAGAATGTTCCTGCAGAAAACGCCGCGGACGAGAAGCTCGACGAGCCAGTTCCCGCTTCCGAAGAGACCGCGGAAAACGACGGGAAAATCGCGCCCGAGAAAGCGGAGATTGCCCCCGCAGAAAGTGTCGCA
>NZ_AGRW01000050.1 GCF_000255555.1 Treponema saccharophilum DSM 2985 | reverse complement strand
TTCGTCGGTTGAGATTCCGTCAAGCGTCACTGAAATCGGTGCGAGGGCGTTCGATGGCTGCACGTCGCTTTCGTCGGTTGTGATTCCTTCTAGCGTCACGGAAATCGGCGATAAGGCGTTTCGTGATTGCAACATCAACGAGCTTTCGCATCCGTGTCTTACTATAAAGAACGGAGTCGTGGTCAAGGGCAACAAAGTCCTGTATTGTGCAAGCCAGCGCGGCTCTGTCACGATTCCTGATGGCGTCACGGAAATCGGTACGAGGGCGTTCTCTGGCTGCGCGTCGCTTGTGTCGGTTGTGATTCCGCCCGACGTCACGGAAATCGGCAATTATGCGTTCTGGAACTGCAAGTCGCTTTCGTCGGTTGAGATTCCGCCAAGCGTCACGGAAATCGGCGAGAGTGCGTTCAATGGCTGCAAGTCGCTTACGTCGGTTGTGATACCCGAGGGCGTTACGGAAATCGGCAAGTATGCGTTCGAGGGCTGCGAGTCGCTTACGTCGGTTGATATT
This sequence comes from Treponema saccharophilum DSM 2985, assembly GCF_000255555.1. Lineage (GTDB taxonomy): Bacteria > Spirochaetota > Spirochaetia > Treponematales > Treponemataceae > Treponema_D > Treponema_D saccharophilum. The sequence continues at coordinate 153,045 of NZ_AGRW01000050.1, read as the reverse complement.
CCTTCGAGCGTCACGGAAATAGGCGAGAGTGCGTTCGAGGACTGCAAGTCGCTTACGTCAGTGGCAATTCCGTCAAGCGTCACGATAATTGGCGAGATGGCGTTCTTTGGCTGCTCGTCGCTTGAGTCGATTGAGTTCGGCGGAACTGTATCTCAGTGGAAAGCGGTGGAAAAAGGCGAGGACTGGCACAAGTGGTGCAATGTCGCTTCCGTGAAGTGCTCCGATGGCGAGGCGGAGCTGTAGAGATGCTGGAAGTATTTCGGTGGTTTGCCCGAAAGGCAAAATCGCTGAAAGTTCTTTTATACTAAGCAAAAAGGAGTGCAGATATGGATTATGCCAAAATCAACAAATCCGTTATGGATGACACGCAAGATGTATGCGGAAAACTGAATTCTTTGAAAAGCGCGATTGCATCTTCGGTTGAGCGCGAATACGTGGTCTACAAAGATGACGAGATAACCGCCAACGCTATGCCGAATGCGGACATGAAGATTGTCGTTTCCGGGGAGCGCACGTTTGCGGCTGCGGAAAAATACAAGGGGAAAAAAATCTGCTGCCTTGACTTTGCGAATTCTCATAGCGTCGGCGGCGCACCGTGGTCGGCAGGCGCGCAGGAAGAATCGATGTGCCGCGTATCGACGTTATATCCGTGCTTGTACGCGAAAAAGCAGGATTTTTATGACCTTCACTGCGAGGAGTACGATGCGGGCGAAATCGACGAGATGGGAACCGACGATGTAATCTACGTTCCTGATGTCGTCGTGTTCAAAACCGACGAATCGATTCCGAAGTTGAAGGACGAAGAGCTGTGGTTCAAGACCGACGTCATCGTTTCTGCCGCGCCCGAATTGGACTGGGGGTACGATGACGTCGCCTACAAAAAAATTATGGAATCGCGCATAAAAAGAATCCTCGACGTTGCCTCGAACGAAAATGTCCAGGTTCTGATTCTTGGCGCATTCGGTTGCGGCGCCTTCAACAATCCGCCCGAAATCGTTTCGGAGATATTCTCGGGGCTTGTAAGAAAATACGGTTTTGAGACGGTGGAATTTGCGGTGTTCTGCAACGGCGACACGACGAATTTCGACGTTTTCAAAAAGCGTTTTGCCGAATGAAAAAACGGTCGGGCATCCTGCGCCGGTTTTTCCGATTTGCCCGCCATGCGGAAAGATTCCGCGGACGAATTTTTGCTGCGCAATACTCAATGCACGAAAAACAGCCTATACTGTTCGCAAGCAGGCATGTTCTGAAAGCGATAGTTCAGAACGGTGGCGCTGCATTACGGAGGTTAAAAATGATTTTGACGTTGCGGCAATATTACATAGCGCAGATGCTGAATGGCACGAACGCGGCTTTTCCGGCGAAGGAGACAGGAGAGGAGATGTTTTCGAACTACTGGGGAGATTCGACGGGCGCGCGGATTTTTTTCACCGTCGAAAAAATACTCGAACTGACGGGCGACGACGGCGACGAGCCTGTCTGTTTCGACGAGTGAATCGGGAAAATTTATATGGATAACATAGGCACCGCGATTTTGCTTTTTCTCGGGCTGACGGCTCTTTTCGGTCTGGCGGCTGTCGTTTCCGGAATAATCGCCATTTTTGCGTCGGGAACTGCGAAAATGGTAGCGGCAATCGTTTCCGGAGTGACATTCGGCATTTTTTGCATTCCCGTCGTCTATGTCGCGGGAGCATCCCGGCCCCGCAATGTGGAAAAAGAGCGCATAAAAGTGTGGGGCGAGCTTGTCTGCGCGGCTCTCGACAACGATGTCGAGGAAGTCGGGAGACTTCTCAAAAAAAAGAAAAACCCGAACAAAATAAAGGAGCGCTATTCCCCGCTGACCGCAGCCTGCTCGCATGACGCCGATGATGACGGGAAAAACGAGAATGCCGACAAAATCCTTCTGCTGCTTCTCGATGCGGGCGCCGACCCAAATCTCGGCGTCCCGGACTTTTTCTGGCTGGGAGGTTTTTCGTATCCGATTGAGTGCGCGATTGCCGGCGAGCGCATTGAGGCGCTCCGCATTCTGATGGAGCGCGGAGCCGAAATAGACGGGTATGATGTTTTCGTGAAGAAGAAAAAGCGGAATTTCATTTTCAAGCCGCTGCAGTCTGCCGTCGGGGCGGGAAAATACAGGAGCGCGGATTTTCTTCTCGATTCCGGCGCGAAAACGGACGGATTCTGCTACGACTATAAGACGTGCGAAAAAACGCGGAAGACGCTCGTCATGTTGCTGCTCGACAACAGTTACGACGAAAAGGGCGGCGCCATGAAGGTTTCCGTTTTCGGCAAGCTCCTGAGCCTCGGAACCGACGTGAACGCGCGCGACGAGCGGGGGCGGACTGCGATGCACTATTGCGCGGATTCCTACAATTGGGAACGCTGGGATGAGCGCGCCCCTTTTGCCGAGAAGCTTCTTTCCTTGGGCGCTGACATAAATGCCCGGACAGACAAGGGAAAAACGCCCCTCATGCTCGGCGGCCTCGAATACGGCTCGCTCGACGAAATTCTTTCGGTTTCCTCGTTCCTCGTCTCCCACGGTGCGGACAATTCCCTGCGCGATAGCGACGGAAAACGCGCTCTTGATATTTTTTTGGACAAGCACGAGAAAAAAGATTCATGGGAGAAGGAGGAGATGCGGAAATACGACGAAATCGTTTCCGTTCTGACGCCGAAGGAATCGGGCGCGGTTTCTCTTCCTGAAAAAAATCCTTCGAAAAATCTGGAGATAATCGGCGCAGTTTCGGAAATCGTTTCCCAGAAAACGGAGCTGCCAAAAACCGACGGGCACGTGATGCTTGCGGACATGTGCGACGGATGGTGAGCATGCGCGGGAAGATTGCAAAAATCCTTACAGCCGCGAACGGAATGCTTTCGGCATTTTTTCTCATGGTGGCGTCTGCCTGTTTTTTCTTTCCGGTATTTGACGGCGGAAACGTATTCGTCCTCGTGCTTGCCTCGTTTATTCTTGCTCTGCCGGCGATTGCTCTTGATGCTGTCGGCGCAATCATCGCAACGGGGAAGGGGAGGTTGCTCAACCTCGCATTTCTTGTCGCGGACGTTCTTTTCGAGAAGGTATTTTATTTTTGCGTCGAGGTCGCCCTCCGCTGATTTTTCGGCTCCGTTTGTTATTTGTAGCAAAAAAAGAAAAAAAAGTTGTATCTTTATCAACATGGAATTCTTGAAATGCTATCAGCTCGACATAATGCTTTTCCTGACGGGAATCTGCGCGATTCTTTCGTTTCTCGTCGCGATTTCAACAAGCATCCCGAAAAGCCGGAAAAAGCCGATTCTCGTAGTCGAATTTGCGACGATGGTTCTCCTCATCGCCGACCGTTTTGCGTACCTGTACCGCGGCGATGTCAGCATGACCGGCTGGTGGGCGGTGCGGCTGTCGAATTTTTTAGTGTTCCTGATGAGCTTGTCGATTATTTACGGGTTCAACATGTACCTCATCGATTTGTACACGCACGAGGCGCGCCTTGCAAGCGTTCCGCGTCGCCTCCGAATCTGCAAATGGATTTTGCGAGCGGGGCAGCTTCTCGTAGTGTTCTCCCAGTTTACTGATTTGTATTATACGTTTGACGCTCAGAACAGGTACCACCGCGCGCCGCTGATGCCGGTGAGCTATGTGTTCAGCATCCTTCCGCTGATTCTTCAGACGACGCTCATCATCTTCCATTCGAAGAAGCTTCAGCTCAAAACCGTCGTTCCGCTCGTCCTTTTTACTGTCCTGCCGATTTTCGCCTCCTGCATACAGTTTTTCGCTTACGGGATTTCGCTGACGAACATTTCGGTCGTCGGTTCGGCGATAATTCTCTACGTTTTCGCGCTACAGAACCTCAACGAGTCCGTTCGCCGCGCGCACCGTTTCGAAATCCAGCTCCTCGAGATGTACAAAAGCGAGCTTGAGAAGACCGTCGAGGAGCGCACGCAGGAGCTGAAAATCGCGAACGAGAAGGCGGAGAACCTTATTCTGAACATCCTCCCGAAGGAAATTGCCGACGAGCTTGCCGAACATCCCGACAAGACCATCGCGAACGAATATCCGAACGCGACGGTGCTTTTCACTGACGTCGTCGGGTTCACGAAGATGAGCAGCACGATGTCCGCGCGGGAGACCGTCAGCATGCTCAACCAGATGATTTCGATTCTCGACGACAGGGCGAGGGAAGCCGGAATCGAAAAGATTAAGACTATCGGGGATTCGTATATGGCGGCTTCCGGATTGACGGCGGAGCGCGACAATGACGGTGCTGACAGGATGCTCATGTTCGCCAAGAATATCCTTTCCGACATCGCCGATTACAACAAGACGGCCGAGCAGAAACTGAAAATACGGATCGGAATCAATACGGGAAGCCTTGTCGGCGGCGTCATCGGAAAGACGAAATTCATCTATGACGTGTGGGGCGACACGGTCAACGTCGCCAGCCGCATGGAAAGCACCGCCGAGCCAATGAAAATCCACGTCACCGAGCGCACGCTTTCGCAGTGCCATTCAGATTGCTCGGCATTCGAAAAAGTGGAGATGGAAATCAAGGGCAAGGGGAAGATGAGCACCTATTACTTATGATTTCCTCCCTCAAGGTCAGGAGGCGGGGGAGGCCTTGTCTTCTGAAATTGCGTTTTTCATTGATTCTATGTAAGCGTTCCATTCTTTTGTCGAGATTTCCATTTTTGCCTCCAAATGCAGCAGTGTCGGGAATTTGTTTTACTTGCGCATATAGGGCGAGAATCGCGAATCGGCAATTTTTTAATTCAATAATTCATTCGTCCAGCCTTTTTTCACGTCCGCGTTCTCATCGTTTGCAGATGCTCAACAAGATGCCGCTGCGCCCGCGAGTCGCTTGTGTCGTAGAGCCAATTATGATTGAAACATGCAATCGTACTCTGATTTCCGCTTGAACCGATGACAAGGCTGTAGAAGTCCGTGTTCTTCTTCTTTTCTTCTTCGATTGATTTCACAAGGTCATCAGGAAGAGTTCCCATCACAAAATCAGAAATCATCAGAACGTCTGCATTCTTGTAACCGTCTTTCTGGAGCATCTGCACAGCATGCTTTAACGCAGGGCTTGCATCTGTTCCGCCGTTGAAGCTCATGCGGAGAAACTGCACAATTCTTGTAAGCGCGTCGCCCGATTTGAAATCCGACATATCAAGCGTTTCAATTCCAGTGGAAAACGAAATCAGATAGCACTTGCGTTCTTCCTCCATGGCGATTTTTGAAAGGGCGAATGTCACGGTCTTTGCGATGTTTTCCGGTGTACCTTGCATTGAGCCTGATGTGTCCACGCAGATAATGACAGGACCTTTCTGGTCTTTTTTTGCCACGTCAACTTCTTCGCTCTCATGCTCTTCCTTGCTTTCCGCTTTGTCGTTTTGATAATCAAAGGACAAAAGCTGTTTCTGCGCGAATTTGAGCTGGAACAATTTCTTTGCCGCGGGATTTTTCATCATGGCAAGTTCCGCAGGAAGCACGGAGGCAATGTCGGAAGAATAGCGCAATCCGTTTATCTCTCCACGGTAGGCAGGTTTTGGATGCCACTCGGTTTTGATGACGATTTTGTCGCGCATTTCCTTTTCGAAAATTTCCTGCGTGCGGCTCTGCTTTCCAATCATCTTGGCAAGTTCCTGCAAGGACTCGTCCTGCTCCAAAAGTTTTGCGAACTGCTCCAAGATTTCAAATCCGCTCGTCTCAAACGCTTTGTTGGACAAATCCCAGAGCCGTCCCAAGTCCTTGATAAAAGGCGAAAGGAGTTTTTCAAGGCGCATGAATTTTTCGATTTTCTTGTAAAGCTCTTCGAGGAACTGCTTCCTGAGTGCGTCGATTCGCTCCATTTCCCACTTGTTTTTGCGGTCGATGAGATTTTTCTCCATGTCGGAAAGAAAATTGCGACACAAGACATCAAGTTTTTCCGCAGATTTCCATGCGATTGTTTCTTTTCCGTCTTTATCCGGTTTGATTTTTTTCTGCTCGGAAAAAGATTTGCGATAAAAATCAAAGTCCAGAGTGCTTGGAGCAATGCTTCCTCGTTTTGAATCGCTCACGGAAGGAAGCCGCTTGTAATGATACTGAATCTTTGAGTTTTCAGCAGACAAATCAAGTGCGATTTCTTGTGCGCTGAGTTTTTTCTGCTGGGCAAGGAAAATTGCTTCGTCAAAAAATGGATTTTCCTTTTCAATCGTCGCTTGAGTTTTTTGGAGCCATTCCAGAATGTCAGTCTGAATATTCTCGCTAACGCCCTCATGCAAAAGCGCGTAAGGATGCGTGTTTCCATGGCGAAGAATTTCAGAAAGCGTGTCTTCCGCGATTTTTGCATAATTGTTTTTGGGAAATTCGATTTTCACATATTTCGGCTCGACAGGCGAAATCATGTCTTCCATGGCGTCAACAAGCTGCTTGCGGTCATTTTCAGAACCGAAGACGGGAGAAGCGAAATTCTCAAACTTGCGTTTTTTCTTGGACTGCTGGCGATAACGTTTGATGTTCGCCTGTAAGTCGCCTGTGATTTTTTCTATGTTTGAGAACACTTTGCTGCACAAATCAGAAAATTCCTCGTCAGAAAAATCTTCTGTTTGGTGGGCTGTTTTGTTCCGCGCTAATCTAAGCGGTTCCCACCAAGACGGTTTTGACAAAAATTTCACGTTTTTCAAGCACTCGCGAAATTGCTGAATTTTCATCTGAATCCACGCGCGAGATTCTTCTTTCACGGTTGCGAAATCAGATATCTTTGTCGGATATTTGCCGATTATCTCATTCACCCGCTCCAGTGCCTTTCGGCTGTATTTTCGCGAATTACGGTCTTTTTTATTCATTCCGATTCCTGTTTTCCTAGCAATTTTTCAATTTCGTCCATGTTCGAAAACACGAACGAAACCATTTTTTGAAGTTCCCCGTCCCTCACATCTTCCGTCGCGTGAACAAGGCGGTTACGGATTTTTTGCAGCTGCAAGGCAACCTGCGCTGTTTCAGCTACCTCCGCGACCGACTGGATTTTCATCTGAAGCCACGCTTTTTGTTCGTCAGAAAGCGAGCAGACATCAGGCGCGGCTGGGAACTTTTGTCGCAATGCGGAAAGGGCATTGCGCGATTTGTTTTCGTTCAATGTCTATTCCTTTTTCCATTCGCGAACAAGGCAGACGGCATAATTATGGTCTTTTGTCGTGTGGTCTTGGTGTCCGCGCTCGTCAAAGAGCTGATAGAATGCGGCAGTATCTCCATTTGAGCTTGAAGACCAGTATTCTTTTGCCATCAGAGTTGCGAGCTTATTGCCAACAGCTTCCAAAGATTTGTTGATGACTTCTCTGTTCGCCCAGATTTTAGAAAGCAAATTCTTATCGGGAACTGCCCAACAAGAAGCATATTTTGAAGGAAGTCCATTTTCGCTTCCGTAGTCAGAGGCGATTTTTGCGGTGTTGTCCCAAGTGTCCGTGTACTGCTCAAGTCCCACAGCATACGTTTTTTCACCAGCAACGCAGACAACAGCAATCACTTTTCCTTTGTCCTCGTCAGACAAAGAAGCTATTTCGTCCGCAGTATAGATTGTGCCGTTTTTTAGAATCACATCGCCGACAGAAAGAGAGGCTGAAAGATTCGCCTTGTAATAGCGGCTCTGCTGTTTATCAAGCGCAACTTCGGCATCTTCAAGTTCACGAATTGCAGTGTCGATTTTTGAGGTGATGCTCGTATTGTATTCCTGATTCGCAAAGAGATTTGCCTTGAATGGAACTGCGTCCTTTTCTTTCTGAGTCTTGAGTGAAGCAATCTCGGCATTGATTCTGTCAACGATTGGCACATAACGCTCCTGCTTGAATTTTTTCTGCAGGGTTTCGTATGCGATGTCGGAAAATTTCTTTGCTTCAACATGGGTTTTTGCAGGATTCTTTTTTAAGGTGAAGTTCTGCCAACATTTAATTTTATCACCTTGTTTTGTCATGGAATAATCAGAGGTTCTACGGGATTTACTTGAATCATAGACATCATGAGAATGATCAGAGTAATAAGCATGTGTTCCTTTTTCCACACTTACATACCAAGTTTCGCTTGTTCCCTCACGAGTACATTCATAGCAATTTTGTCCATCAACCGTAACAATTTTATCGGTTGCAGGCTCCTCAACTTCCATAAACCAGGCTTCATCAATAGCCACCTTAAAGTCAACAATCTGTTCTCTGATTTCGTCAATCGCGTTGTCGCAGTCCACACCGTTCTGCTTGATGCACTTCTCAACAATCTCGCGGGCTTGCTTCTGTTGCTTTTCCGTGCTCCAGATGCAGTATTCGATGAGCTGGCAGTCCATCAAATCGACTTCGCTGCGGTCGTTCAGGAACGCCGACGTTTTGAGAATGTGCGCGATTTTCTTCCAGCGACGGTCGCCAACTTCAAAAAGCTCGCCGTTCTTTTTGTCCTCGTCGCCCATGTTGTTGTTTCGATGAACAAGCTCCTTTCGGATTGCAGAAATGACGGCTTTTGCCTCATCGGAAAGGGAAACAGCGTCAATTTTTTCTTTCCACTCTTTCAGTTCTTCGTTCGTAATCTGCAATTTTTTCACTTCGTCGGGAAGCTCAAACTCTGAACTTGAAGAGCCGTCAATCATCTCAAAGAAGCTGTCCTCATTTTGAATATATCCAACGCAAAGGCGCAGGACAAAACGGTCGTACAATGCTTCAAGTCCCTTGTCCTTTGCAGGAAGCTCGTTCGATGCGGCGAAAAGGGCTTTGAGCGGAACGTCCATCACCTTGCTTCCGTTGTGGAATTTTCGCTCGTTGATAATCGTCAGAAGCGTGTTCAAAATTGCCGGGCTTGCCTTCCAAATTTCGTCCAAAAATGCGACGTCCGCTTCAGGAAGCATATTTTCTGTGAGACGGCGATATTCTTCTTTTCCCTTGCATTCTTCAAGCTCTCCGTTCAAAGCCTTGAGCGAAATGTTGCCGAATACATCTTCTGGCGTTGAAAACTGGTTCAAGAGCGTTTCAAAATACTTTACTCCGTTCTCTCCGTCCACCTTGAACGCCAAAGCCATTCTGCGGGCAAGCATACTTTTTCCACAGCCTGGCGCGCCGAGTAAAAATGAGCTTTCTCCTGCAATCGCCGTAAGAAGCAGCAAGCGGACAACATCTTCTTTTTCAATCAAGCCTTCTGAAAGAGCGTCGCGAATCTTTTGAATTCTGTCGTGAAGTTTTTCCGTTTTTGTTTCGTTTTCTGCCATTGTCTTTTCCTCCATTGTGGCATTTGTCTGTTTCATTTTTGCAACCTTGTGAGTTTTTCCTTGTGGACTGAACACATCAAAAAGATTTGTGTGCAAAAGAATTTCTTCATACGAAGGCAAATTGAACAACTTGAAAATTTCGTTTCGCTCATCCTGCTTGAATGAAGCTTTTTGAATGATGGATGAAATAGAAATCTCGTCTAGGTTCTTTTCTTCGCAACGTGCTTTGTATGCCAAAACAAGTTTCTGCACAACTTCCTCTTTTGTGTATGTCATTTCAAGACTCCTTGCTCTATGTATTAGGAATATTTTATTTTCAAGTTGACGCTTTTTCTATTTCTTTTTCGCGCTTTCAAGTTTTGTCAGCTCAAGCGTAAGGTAAATCAGGTAAACCTGGATTTTCGCTTTGTTCCGGAGAATGAAATCCTCGGCGATGTTCTCCGAGCAGTACAGGAAGCCCAGAAAATGTTTGAGATAGCGAATTTCGGTGTCGGTGAGATTGCTGAAAACGTTCGTCTTCTTTATCTCGCTGTACGGAATCGCGATTTCCCCGTTGTTGAAGACGCGCTTGTACAATTCCGCCGGGGTGCGGTGGGGCAGTCCGAGCGGGCGCGTCGTTTTCTCGAAAAAGTAATCCAGTATCGCGATAAGCTGCTTCGAAATTTCCTTGTCGGGGCCTTTCTCAAGGTATTTCCGCGCGTCGAAAAATGCCTGAAGAAAAAGCTCCTCCCACATGTATTTGTCGCGCTCCTTGTAATCCTTCGTGAAAAGCGTGAAGACGGCAAAATTCTCCCCCACGTGCGTAATTTTGTTCCGCTCCGGATACAGGAATTTTGAGTCGAGCGATTTTTTTATCATGGTGCGCTCCTTTCTTCGTGCGAAAATCCTTCCTTTCTTCCTTTCGATTGACTCCCATTCCATTTCCGATTCGGAAAAACAGCGGCATTTTATCGTCCTTGTGACAGATTTCGCCTTTTCCTCGTCGTTGATGAAAAAAGTCTGCGAGAATGCGCTGTCGGAAAAACCGAAATCGATGGATTTGAGCGTCTTGAGGTTTTCTTTCACGCGCCTGATTTCCGATGACGCGTCGGACGGGGTGAAATTGTCCTTCCGCGTGTTCGGCCAAATCGGGAGGATTGCGCGCTGCTGCTCCCTTACGAAATTCAGCTCGTTTATGATTCCCTCTTTCAGAGCCTGCTCGGGACGCGTAAAGTTGTACAGAAGCCGCAGGACGCTTTCGTTCCGCCCGAAATGCTTCCCGCTGAAATTCCTGAAATCGGGAAGCTCTATCGGAGCTTTGCCGTTGAAATCGAGTTTTTGCGCGAGCGCGTTCATGACCGCCGACAGTTTTTCCGCCGACCAGTATTCCGCGCCCGCCGTGCAGAAATCGCCGGTTCTGCCAAGCCCGAGCTTTTCCGCGCTGTCAAAAAGAAGGAACGCGAACAGCTTCTGGAGAAGGCTCAAATCGTCGTCGTATTTCTCGTCCTTGTTTTTTTCGATGTTCCTGACGCTGAACGCCGAGGAGATGAAGCCGCGCGCGAAATTTTCCACGGCAGAATCCGCGTCCTTCGATTTGAAGATTTCCGTCGAGTAATCGTATATGTTCTGCTCCACAACCGATTTTTTTGCCGGAAAAATAGATTTGAAATCGTCGAACGTCAGGAACTGGATGCATTTATATAGAAGGAAAACGACGGACGGATTTTTGTCGAAATCAGCCTTGTGCGTTTCCTTCGCATACAGGAAAAAGCGCTTGATTGCCCCGCTCACGTCCGCGCCCGAAAAGCCGTTTTTGTCGAGAAAAGCCGAAATACGCTCGCGGTTGTCGGCGGCTGAGGAGAGGAGCGCGAGAAATTCCCCGAAAAAACCGGTTCCTTTTTCTTCAAAACAGCCGAAGCCGCCAAAAACAAAGTCGTTTGCCATTGTTCCTCCAAAAATCCTCCCGGTATTTTCTATCCGCAATTTTCCGTCGGATTGACAGTTTTTCTGCATGTATTCTTTCAGAAAATTTGATTTTCATATATCTTATCGTTTGCATATTAATTTTGGAGTCGTTCAATGAAAACGCTTTTTATTGGTGCGCTGATGGCGTTCGCCGCCTCGGCTCTTTTTGCGGATGAAAATTCTCCTGTCGGAAAATGGGCGAAGGACAAAATCGGAAGCAGCGATTATTTCCTTGAAATCGACGATACTGTTTTCAAATACAGCGAAAAGAAGGGCGGAAACTACATCGCCTGGAGCTATCGCGTCGACGACGGGCGCATCGTGCTCGAAAATCTGACGGAACATACGACAAGCTCGCTCAATCATGAGCTTTATGAGCCGATTGTCGAGAGAAACGAGAATTCGTTCGCTTTTTCCCGTTCCGGCGACAAGATGACGATTTTCTTCAACAACAAAGGCGTTAAATTCATCACGGCGGAGGCGAAGCAGAAAAAGATTGACGCGGCGAAAGGTGCGGGTGCGCTGTTCGGTATCGCTGCCGGCGCGATGATTCTGAAGGAGGCGACCGACACCGTTGCCACGGAAGAAGAGGCTCGGAATTTGGCGGACAAGATTTACGATGCCGCATGGTAAAAAAGGATTCAAAAATGAAAAGAAAGATATCTGTTTTTTTGGCGTTCCTGTCGTTTGCCGCCTTTCTGTGGGCGCAGAACCCGACAAAAGGCTTCCCGTACTATTATTACGACACTTCCGAGAGAAATTTTTCTGACTACAGCCCGTATCTGAGCGGAAAAAGCACGCTCATCGAGGAAAACGACGAGCACACAATCAGGATGTACAAAAACGGAAGCAGCTATTATATCTGGTGCCAATACAAACGGGGAAAAGCCGCCTCCAAAAGCGACATAAAGCACACCCTGAAAGTAAACAGCGATGTCGCCGCGAATTTGGACAGCCGCCTGGACAGAAAACAGGGGTGCGACATGAGCGTCTGCATGATTTTCACGGATTCGGAAAGCGAGCTGATTTGCTCCGCAAAATACAGCGGGATGTAGCGGAAATGCGCGGGACAGCTCAAGAATGTGTCCCGCGCATTTCGTTCCCGTTCCCGCCGTCAGTCCTTCATTTTTTCCAGAAAGCCCCGCATCGTCCGGCTTGCGTCCGTCTTGTCCTTGCCGAACATCGCCGCGGTTTCCTCCTGCGTGGGGATGTCCTTTCCTGAGACGACGTTTTCCAGCAGCTCGGCGGATTTCCCGTATTTTGAGAAGTTGAATTCCGAAAGAAATGCCGGAAACTGCCCGAAATCGATTTTCGCGTTATCCAGCTCAAAAAGAATCTGCCGCATAATCAGCGCGGAAAGGTACGGCTTCACGCGCTCCTGCTTTTTTTGAAAAATCAAGTCGATTCTCAAAAGCTTGTGTTTGAGCTTGGCCTGCATGTCTCCGTCAAGAAGTGCTTTCTCCGCCGGATAGCGGTTTCGGCTTTTGGGGGAGAGGAGAGCCGTGTCGAACATCGAGGCAAACTCGCCGTCGTCTCCGATGACGAATTCGTCTTCCGTCCTGCAGGTGAAGCAGCAGTCAAGCGCGCGCCTGATTTTCTCTTTTGGCAGTCCGAAAATTCGGGCGATTTTTTCCTGCGCCGCATCGGAACGTATTTCAAGCGCGTTTTCCTCGGCATAGCGGATAGCGTTTTTTGCGAGCCGGCTTTTCTTTTCGGGGGCTTTCATCGCGCTCGATTCGGATTCGGCGTTTCTCTCGTTCGCGCGCTCGATTTGTGTCTTGAGCGACGCGGAAAGATATTTGATGAAATCGTCCGGCTGCCCGCTGAAATTTTTGAGGCACGCTGCGGCGCATTTCATTATTTCCTCTCCCGCGCACTCGATTTTCGTCTTTCCGAAAACGCCTTCCGCCCACCGCCATGAAAAATCGGCGAGCTTCGTTTTCAGGATGGTGAAATCCTCCGATTCCGTGCGCGTTTCCTCCGGCATCGAAAGCAGTTCCTCCGCGATTTTCTTGATTTTCGATTCGAGTTTGTCTTTTTCCATTTGAAGTCGCTCCTGAATTTACAAGGCGAAGAATTCATCAAGGGCGTTCAATGCCGTCTTTCCGTCGGGAGCCTCCATCGAGCCCATCAGATTGTTGAGATAGTAGAGCGACGTCACGTCGTAAAGCTCGGGATTTTCCGGGGAGAACGTGCCGTCATCGTGCTTCACGAAATCGACTTTGCCGTAGACGATTTTCCGGACGTCCGCGTCGAAGAATTTCTCGGCAAAGTTCAGGACGCACATCATCACCATCGGAAGCGGCTTTGGCCCGAACGTGATGTCAACGAAAATCTCGGCGCCTTCCTCGATTTTTGAGAGCATCGCGCGGAGGCGCTTCTCGTGGTTCTTTTTCGTCTCAACGAAATCCGACTCGACCGGCTCGTATTCGATGTTCGCGCCGATGCTCGCGTTGATTCCGTCAAGCTCCGCCCTGAAAAAATCCGCGTTCGCGTCCGTCTTTCCCTTCGCGGAAATGGTTTTGAGAAGGACGACTTTCACGTCGTCGCCTTTTTTGAGTTTTTCCGAAAGAACCGCGTTTATCGGGAAAACGACCTTTCCCTCGTATGCACATCCCGCGTTTCCCGTTTTGAAATAGCAGACCTTGTCGCGCTCCGTCATTTCCTTCATCGGAATGTCCGCGAACACAATTTTTTTCATATCGATATTCCTCCATAAAATAGACCTGTTCGATAACTTTGCTGCCGCTCAGGTCGAAGAGTCAAAAATGTGAAGACAGCATGTTTTTGAGCATCGCATTTTAAGATAACCTGTTCTGAAAAAACAGGTGATTTATCTTTTTTCATGCTGAACAGCTTTTGCAGGAAAACGTGATTCCGTATCCCTGTATTTTGCGTGCACAGATTCCGAATCAAGTTCGGAATAACACAAAAAGCCAGGCATTCATAAGTAGCTGATGATTTTTCTCGCCATGTTCAGCCCGCCGCGCTTGTCTCCGCCCGTCGAGCTTATCGGAACGAGATGGCGCGTCTCCCCGTCTGAGACAGACAGGACGACGTGGTTCCTCTGCCGCACGACGAAAATGCCGAGCCTCCGCAATTCCCGCGTGATTTTCGGCGTCATTCGCTTGTACCCAGTGAAAATCCGCTTCACCTCTTCTTTCTCCTCTTTTTTGTCCATTGAAAAACCTCCTGCAAGTCTATAAGCGGCAGTTCCGCTTTCGGTTGACGCTTTTTAGAGCTCGCTGATATTTTTTCGGCGGAATCGCGGAGCGGAACACGAAAAATAGGCACGGAAAGCATATGTTTTAGAATCATCCGAACGCCCCGCCTGAATTTTTGGCGGATGCATCACTTTTTGCTGGCTGGGCGGATTTGGGAAAACGCCAGAATGACGTTTATAAAACGTGCCCAAAACAGTAAGATGCCGGCATGGCGTTTTCCAAAAACGTCATTACGATTTTGGAGGATGGCACGATACGTATGCGGAAATAAAAACCGTTCATTGCGCGAATCCGAGACGAACGTTTTTTGTATGGAAGGGCTTCGGCTGCATCTGCGAGCTTAACGAGGACGCCCCGGCGTTGTGGGGGCTTTTCTGGGACATCGCGGACGCGACGCGCGGAATTCCGCATCCCGAGGAGATAATAAGGGAATTGGACGCGGTTTTCAGGAATGCGGGGAAAGAAAGATGATGTTGCCGGCACACTGCCCGGCTTTTCGCGAGATGGCGGCAATGTGATACGCTGAAATCATCAGCGAAAATCAGGCACTATTTACGGAAGGGAAAACTTTGATTATGGAAAATACTTCAGAACTTGAAGCGCAATTTATTGGAAAACAAAAAAAATTGGAGGTGAAAATGAGAAAATCGATTGGCGCGGCCGCGCTTGTTTTTGTGGGCGCGGTTTTTGGGGGATGGGGAGCCGGATACACGTCGTTTTTTGACAAGGCGGACGGAATCGAGGTCCGATACATGAAAAATCCCGAGGACGGCGAGCGGAAAATTGGAATCGAGGTGCGCAGGAACGGGACGGAAATCCAGAAAATCGACTACGAATACGCGGAGGGATTTTTCGATGGTTCCGTTTTCCCGTTTGAGCGGCACATCGAATTCGAGGACTTGAATTTCGACGGGTTCAAGGACATCCGGATTTATCTCGGGCGGTACGGGAACCAGGGCGTGAGCTACTGGTCGTTTTTCCTTTGGAACGGGCGGGAATCGGCGTTTGAATATGTCGGCTGCGAATATATCCCGAACCCGGCTCCGAACGCCGAGAAAAAATGCCTCACGTCATACGAGCGCGACAATGCCGTCCACCATATCTATTCCATCTACGAATTCATCGGCGGCGAATTCGTCCTCACGCACCAGTTCCACGAGGCGCCGCTTTCCGAATTGTACGATGTTTACGGAATCGAGCTTCCCGACGACGCCGACCGCGGTGAATATATTGTCAAGCATTTCGGTTTTCCGCCCGAAAAAGCCGACGAGATTTTCTATGCCGAAATCCGTTATTCGCCAGACGGCACGGTCTCGTCCGCGGAAAAACCGTCGCTTTCGCCAAGCAGGCTTTTCTGCGACGCGTTCAGGGTGAAAGCGGAAAACGCGGGGAGCCGGTGAGCCGAAAACGGAATTTTTCCCTATGACGCTTTTCAGGGGAAGCGCGTATGCAATGAACTTGTTCTGAAATCGATTTTTGTCGCAGCCCAGGGAAAATGTGATGAAAACAAAAAATGAAAAGATTCTTCTATATATTAGCGCTGATTCTTGTGCCTGCTTTTGCATTCGTTTCCTGCGCGTCCGTGCCGAAAAGCGCCTTTCCGCCCGACGGCGTTTATTCCTACGATTTCGAGCGGTATGTCGATTGCGTTGAGGTGACGGCGGTGTACAAATCCTACGGTATGGACGCGTACCAGACCGTCCTCAAAAAATATTCGGGAATGCTGTCCTCATGCAGGGCGGAACTTTCGTCGAGCCGGAGACGCGGATTTTGATTTCAATCTCGCCGGACGGGGCGGAAGCAGAAAGTCAGAATCGAAAACGGGCTGTACCTTTTGGGAATACGAGGACAAGCAGGAAGACGATTTTACGAGCTGGCCCGTGATTGTCGCTCCTGACGGCACGATTCGGTGCGGATTTGACATGACCGTCCGCTCCGTCTACAAAGGCTCAAAATACAGCGACACCTGCATTTCCCACATGAGCGCGAAACTTGACGCGGCGTGCGAGCGGTGAGATGACAGCGAAAAGGAGTGAACTATGAAAAAACTATTTCTGATTTTGGCGACGGCGGTCGTGCTGTCGTCGTGCGCGACAATGCCGAAAGAGTCGCCAATTCTGGAACTAGACAATATCGCGCTTGACGGCGAACAATGGATAAAAGTTCAGAACATCGACAAGAACACAGGGAAGCCAATTGCGAACGCTGAATGTGCCGTTTATCTGCTCAAAGAGGACGGCATCGGCAGAATCGTCACAAAGACCGACAAGCACGGCTGGGTTTATATACAGAATGTGCCTGACGGAAAATATTATATCATGTTCAGCGGTGAATGAAGGGGTGAATTATGAAAAAGCTGTTTCTGTTCATTTTCGGCGTGTGGACATTTTTAGGAACGCTGATAACGCCAATGACATTGTTCTTTTTGTTTCTCTGTCTGACGGGGCTGGTATATCAGTATGACGGCACTATGGATGAGGGAACGGCTTTTTTTGTGGGGGCTTTGCTTCTGTTTTTTTGGCTTGCATTCGTTCTGTTTCCCTCGCTTGCATTTTTCAAGCGGATAAGGCAAAGCCAAAAAGGACTGAGAATGATTTGTTTTTGTGCCTTATCATTGGCGTTTGTTTCTGGGATAATTTTAGTGTTGTATGATTCAATCCGCACTTTTTCGGCATAACTTTGCTAAAATCGGGAGGAAATCACAATGAAAAAGATATTTCTGATTTTTGCGGCGGCGGTCGCGCTTTGTTCCACGGCAACCTCTGAAACTTTTGTGGTTTCAAGGAACGGAGTGGAAGTTTCATCGACGCGCGACGGAAAAACATGGGCGGCAGATTCAAGCATCGACAGGAAAGACCCGACTTCTGTCCTCGTTTCGTTTTTCGTCAGCTATTTTTCCAAGGACGACGGATGGCATGATTTAATCACCCATTATAGTTTTCCAGGCTCTTCGTTTGATGAGGGAATAGTCACTATGCATGAAGCATGGGAAGGGCTTTATGGGAAAGTTGATTCGGTCCGCATAACAATCAATCCAGCCGCTTTCAAGTCCAACGGCTGGGGAAGCGCGTTCTACACGGTGAAAATTTCCGCTTCTTACCAGGGGGAATCCGCCGAGGGCGAAGACCAAGTTACAATGGAACAGGACGAAAACGGCAACTGGCTCGTCGCTGAACTGCCGATGTAGGTACCGCGGTTGCTTTTGGAGGTTTTTATGTTTATGGATGTTGAAATTCCTTTGTGGCTTATAATCACTTTTTCTGTTTGCGTCGTGGCGTGGCCGCTGATTCTTATGGCGGGCGGAACGGCAATCGTCTCGCTCATTGTGGCAGCTGCGGCAAAAAGTGCGCTCGCTCTCAAAGTGGCGGGAATCGCGGCGGCTGTCTTCTTTTCGCCACTTGTCATCGGAATCTTGGGTGCGCCCATACTAAAGATACTTGATAGTGCAGGAGATTCGTTTTCTAATTCGGGCTTTAGCGAATGGAAGGAGAACACGCCTCTTATCCGTGCGGTGAAAAAGCAGAACGAGAAAAAAATCGCAAAACTGCTCAAAAAGGGCGCGGACGTGAACGCTTTTTCTGAATATGGAAAGCGCACCCCTTTGGGCGAATCCTGCAAGGCTTACCAAGACGAAGAAAAGGCGGACAGAATCACGGCTCTTCTTTTGGAGTCAGGCGCGGACGCGAACAAGGAAATAGAGTTTAAAAGGGATGCGATGAAAAATGCGGTTGCATCCAAAAGGCACGGCGCAATCAATCTTCTTTGCTCCCACGGCTACAATTTTTTAGCGGAAGACGGAAAAGGAAACGGCATTGTGGAGTTTGCGGTCGGGACGAAGTGCTATGAGGAGGCCTGCATTCTCCTTGAACTTGGTGCAGTCCCCCTTGAACGCTACGATTTTGGCTTTCGCCAGGACTACACGCCTTTTATGTTCCTCTTGGAGGAGTCGATTTTTTTCATTTATGATTCCAACGAAACGGAGGAAGAGAAGGAAAAACGGCTGCTCGTTGAGAAAAAGAAAGCCAGCGACCTCTGCCGCCTCTTCAAGCTTCTTTTGGAGAAAGGAGTTGATGTGAACGCGCAGACAAATGACCACAGAAAAATGACCGCGCTCATTCTTCTTGCTGATAGGTATGCGACAACGCGAAACGACGCACCCAAACTGCCAATTGCAAAAGTGCTTTTGGACGGAGGAGCTGACGTGGACATTCAAGACGCATACGGAAAAACTGCGCTGATGTGTTTTGCAGAGATTTCTTGGGCAACAGAAATCACAGACATAGTAAACTGGATTCGGCTTTTGGTTTCATACAACGCGGACAAGACTTTGCGCGACGAAAAAGGACTCACCGCTCTGGATTATTTTCACCGCTCATGCCGCAGGGACGACCTCAAAGAAGCGGAAATCCCCGTCTATGACGAAATCGAGCGACTCCTCACTCCAGAGGCACAAACAAAGGCAGCCGTAACAGGAAGAGGCAAAAGCGTTACTGAAATCGAAAGAGCTGAGAATGTGCAGATTGCGCTTCATCTTCCGCTCGAAGATATGAGCGACGATTGGTAATCTTCTGGTGGCGAATGGATTTTTGGCAATATTGAAGAAACCAACGAATAGGGGAAGACTATGAAAAAGATGTTTTTGATTTTGGCGGCGGCGGTCGTGCTGTCGTCGGTTGCGTGGGCGGACGAATTTTTCAAATGCAGAAAAGAAACTTACATCTATAATTATAAGTATGCTGTTCATATAGGCGAAGAGTATTCAGAAGAGTTTTACTTCATAAATAATTTTATGATTTATGAATATCAAGTTCCCACAAATGGACTCATTGTTTTTTATAAAAATGAAAAAGGTAATTATTACCGTGTTTTTGGGAATTACGGGAACTATCACCCTGATTATCTGGGCGATGGGATATTTTCAGCGGCAAAATATGACTTCAATGAGCCTCCAAAGGCAAATATTAAAAATGTCGAGGAAATAAAATACAGCAAAACTGATTTTTACAGAATTCTTGCGGACGAGTTTTACAGGTGGTATCTTCAAAACGAGGCATTTAATAACTCCTCTTACAACCCAGATTTTGACTGCCTTGCAGCATTTGTTGAGATAGCAAAAATCTTTTCAAAAGAAGATTTGCGAATCCTGCGGAACACGATTTATGCAAAATACGGATACGAGTTCAAATCCGCCGACCTGAAAGAGATTTTTTCCAAATGCGACTGGTATTATGTCCCAAAAGGAAATAGTAACGAAAACATTGAGAAGCGTTTCAACCGCCTTGAATCAAGTTTGCTCGAAGTTATAAAGCTTGCGGAGAAATAATTGCAATTAAGGAAGGAATGAGAAAGTACAATCTTTATTGTGCTTTTTTTGTGCGGGGAGCAAATTATGAAAGCAAAGAAGATTATTTTTATCGCATTGGCTGTTATTTTGCAAATGGCGTTGTGTTCGCACGCGGGCGTGGTCATAGGCTTGCCCGTCTTTTTTGCGGTATGATGGGAGGAAACACAAATGGTGATTTTAGACAGCAGGGAATCCTTGATTTTGGGCGATATTGCGGTTACGCCCGACCTTACACGGAGCGAAGCAGAATTGGCACTGAGTTCTGGCGTTTGGTTTTACCGACGACGGAAGAATTTTACTGAGTTTTGATAAAGCAGATTTTGGGTTTTATTTTGATGTGAGACAATGATTTTTATAAAACGGAGTCTTTTTATGAAAACAAATAAGATTGCATTTATCGCTCTGGCATTTCTTTTACAAATGTCACTGTGTGCCTGCGCGACGACAAAGAAAAATCCGCCCGAAAACGTCCCGCCGTCGCCTGTTTTCAAAAGCGAAGGAATCAGCTTCGACGGCTCGGAGTGGTTTCATGCTCGCTTTGCGGACAAGGAAGGCATAACTCAAGCATTTATGAAAAATATGCCCATTGTTATTACCGTGAAATTTGACGACGGGCGAGAGGGACGGATTTGGACAGAGTGCGACGAAAACTCAGAGGTTTTTATCCAGAACCTTAGCGATGAATTTAAAGACTGCAAGTTATCGATTGAAATCGACAATGAACGATGGCATGAGCTGTGTGAAATCCAAAAAGCCAAAGACGAAGAACAAAAATCCCGCGTCGCTCTGGGGGAAAAGAGAGCGGAAATCCTTTCTCCGAGCCCTGTTCGGTGGACTTTTTCCGACGAGAAAGTGGAAATCACCGTGGAGTTCGGCTTGGGGTATCCAGAGGCTGACGAAATGGAAATCAAGCTTGACTACAAAAAAATCAAATACAAGTTTTATGCGTGGCAAGGAAAATACGCCGCCACCGACAGCCACATCGAGCTTTTCGTAACGGACTACGCTGAAGGCTACAAAGACGGCGTTGGCGGCTACGGAAGCCTTACGGATTACTGCGAGCTTTCCTATTCCTTAGACGGCGACACGCTCACGATACACACTTCGCTTTCCGATGTTCTGTATTGTGCGGACGAGCTTGAGAAAGGCTACCGCTTTCCCGTTCCGCTCGTGCTGACGAAGGAGGAAACACTATGAAAGCCCGACTAGCCAAAATCTGCCCGCTTCTGCCGTTCGCACTCATTTTCGCGCTCTTGCTCGCCTCGTGTGCGACAGAATCAAAAATATTCGGCTTAAAGAACATAACGCTTGACGGCGAGAACTGCATCAAGACACAGATGTTTTATGTTCACACGGGCGACAACGACAGGCGAGAGCCGATTGCGAACCGCGAATTCGTGATTTTCGTGTTCTTCGATGACAAAACTGAGGGCGAAATCTACGGAAAGACCGACAGAAACGGCTGGGTCTATGTCAAAAATATTCCCGATGGAAAATACTCTTTTCTGTTTGCGAGCCGCAATGACAAGCAAACTGATACGGACAAAACGGAGCAACCCCCGCCAGCCCTGTAGCGACCGTGCGAAATGTGATACAAAGGGGGGAAAGGAGCGAAAGATGAAAAAGACATTTCTGATTTTTGCGGCACTGTTCGTGCTGTCGTCGGTCGCGTTTGCGCAGGCTTCGGCACGGAGCGGGTTTATATACGGCTTTGACGAGAGCAAGTACAAGGAAACAACCGTCAGCGAAGATAAGAAAGACTTTGAAGAAGTTTCTAAGAACAATTCTAGGGACAAAATAAAAGAATTTGACGGTCAGCGTTTTAAAATAAAATGCCACTTTCGTTATTTTAATGATTTTGACGGTGAATTTGCGTTCTATAGTGACGGGGAAAGATTCTCAATACCTATGTCTGGCGATGTTCCATTTTCTGATGATATGCCACATTTTACCCCGCTTGAAATTTATTATCACCATGAAGCGAGTAAGTCAGGCAAAGAATGGTGGTACAGAAATAATATCGACGGCTGGCGCGTTTTGGACGACATCCGCTTTGTGGGGCAGAAATACATCGCCACCGACGCGCTCAGAATCCGAAAATCCCCCTCGCTTTCTGCGGAACAGGTCGGGCGGCTTTCAAAAGACGAGAGGGCGACCGTCATCGAGGTGGGCGAAAAGGTGACGATAGACGGAATCGAGTCTGCGTGGGTGAAAGTCCGCGCGAAAGACGGAACGGAAGGCTGGTGCTTCGCGGGTTACCTGACCGACGGCACGGAATACCGCGAAAAGCCGTGGACGAGCAGGGAGTAAAGGGAAGAAAATCACAATGAAAAAGATATTTCTGATTATGGCGGCGGCTGCCGTGCTGTCATCACTTGCTGCGGCGGAGAAATATGATTTGACAAAGACAGTCACCGAGGAAGGAATCAGCGTTGATATGATACAAATTCCGGGTACAGATATTGAAATGCTAAAGACGGAAGTAACACAGTTTTTGTATGAGAATGTGATGGGCGTGAATCCGAGCGAATTCAAGGGGAATGACAATCCTGTGGAATGCGTGAGCTGGTATGACGCGGTTTATTTCTGCAACAAACTGAGCGTTATGCACGGACTGTCTCCAGTGTATGAGGTGGACGGCGAAAGCGATGTTTCCAAATGGGGCTACGAACCGAACAGCAGTACGGATAAAGACCACAAATTCAACAGCATAGTCACACAGAACATCGATGCGGACGGTTATCGACTGCCGACGCTGGACGAAAGAATATATGCAGCAAAAGGCGGACAGAATTACATTTATGCCGGAAGCGACATTATAGACGAAGTTGCATGGTATAAAGACAACAGCGGCAATACGACGCATCCCGTGGCACAGAAAAAGCCAAACGGCTACGGCTTGTACGATATGAGTGGCAATGTGTATGAATGGGTCTGGGATGCATACTATGACCGTTATCGCTTGTTGGGCGGTGGTGCTTGGTATAACAGTTATTTGTGGGGAACCGTAACAGAGTGCGAGACCACTGGCAAGGGAAACTCACTTCCGTGGGTATGCGACAGTTCCAGAGGATTTCGCATAGTTCGCAAAGCAAAATATGCGGCACTACAGGGCGATGACGAGGAAACGACAAAAAAAGCGTATACTCAGCATTCAGATTTTCCCGATGAACTCCCACCTGTTTCTGAGGAACGGCTTCAAGAAATTCTTGCCGAGATTGTGGAGCGGGAAAAGCTCATAATCACGGAGGAAGAAAGCGACGACACTGTCCGAAAAATGGGAGGCTCTACCTATATCCACACAAAGGGCAGTACCTATCTCATTGATCCAAACACAAGCTCACCGTACCTCTATTTCCGTATGCAGGGCAACGAAAAAAGTTGCATACCGAATTTCATCTATGTACTTTATGCCCGCCCAACCCAAAAGAATATGGAAGCTTATGTTTGGCATCAGTTTGCCATGCTTCTTGGGATAATACCCGAGGAAGCCCGTAGCCTCGACCCTGACAAAATCGACTGGCAAAGGATAAAATCCCAAGCCTATCTGCACACTAAAGTCAAAATCGGTAGTGAAGATTACGATGTGCTGTTCAATGAGTTTGTGAGCAAGGACTAGAGAAAAAGGCTGTTTTTATGAAAGCAAGGAAAATCATCATCTGCGTTCTGGCAACACTCTCACTTTCGTCGGTTGCGCTTGCGGAAAGCGGTGTCTATCGCTATGTCAACACGTTGGACGGCGTGAACGTGCGCGACAAGCCGAGCCTGAGCGGAAAGAAAAAGTTTGCGCTCAAATGCAACGAGCGTGTCGAGCTTCTTGAGGAAACGGCGGAAAAAGAAAAAATCGGCGACTCTGAAAAGCCGTGGTGCAAAATCCGCACTCAAAGTGGCTCTTGGGGCTTTGTCTACGGCGAGTATCTTTCGCGCACTCTTGAAGATGCGGCGGACTTTCGCTGTTACGAGATTCTGAACCCCGTGGAAGATTGGCTTGAGGAGCTGGCGGAACAATTCACTTCAACGATGAACATCGACAGGAATGGGCGCAACATTTTTAGTTTTAGCGAAGAGGACATAACCAGAGTTTACGGTCAGGGCATAAACTATATCTTTTATCCCACAAAAGACGAAGAGAGCGGAAAAGAAGGCTATTTTCTTTTGGGCGTGTATGTTTATGACAACGATGGCATGCCAAAGGATTTCCCGATACAGATTGGCGATTCTATGGAGAAAGTGCGCGATATTTTCGGCAAAAAGCCAAACGGCGAGGCTTATTTTTTTGAGAACATCGATGATTTGCAGGCATGGAGAGGTGGCTATGTGCGAATGCATGTTTTTGACGACGGAGAAAACATTGTCGGCATAAAGTTTGATTTTGCGCCTGGCTGGTAAGTAAAAAAAGCGGAGAAAACAATGAAACACCGACTTGCCAAAATATTTTCGCTTCTGTCGCTTATTATGATGCTTTGGGGAGCGATTTCGGCTGTAATTTTCTTCAACCACAATGTTAATGTTTTTGGCGACCCATCTTTTTACGAGTTTATTCTTATTTTTCTACATATAACAAAGGAGGTCTAAAAAGTGAATAGATTTATGTATGACATTCCAACCCTTAAGCCAGATAAAGATGGTAATATTGTAATAATTAATAAGTATTCATTAGGCCCGGTTGAAACATTAACATATGGGATAACTAAGGATAAAATGTTCTATTTGGATTGGGAATATCCGGAATTTGGTGAAGAATTAGTTAGAGATTATAGAATTATCTCTAAGGAACGAATCTTACAGGTTTTAGAATTAGAAATTGAAAGATGTAAAAATGCCGAAGATATTCAGTTTATAGAAAAATATGAAGCAGCAAAAGAGTTAATTAATTCATATTAAGACGCTTAACAAATAGTTTAATCGTTTCTTCTGTTGTTGACTCGCCTTTGCGCCACCGCAACTTTTTTTAAAAGCGAAAACTGAAAAAAATGTATAATGCATTTTGGAATATAAAAAATGATAAACATATTTGAAGCAGAATTGGAAAAAGGAACAGGAATTCCATATCTTCTGATAAAAAACGAAATAATAAAAGCGTCGCCAGAAGTTGATTCAATCATCGTGGACAATATTCTGAACTGCAATGCTTACGACCCGCAATGCGAAGGTCTGCGGGCGGAATATATGTATTCGATAGTGAAAAACTATCATAACAAAGAAGCGGTCTTCAAAAAAGTTCTGCATTTTTTTGAAAAAATGACCGGCACCGATTGGGGCGAGCAGCAGACTTTCAGTTTTGTGTGCATCTTGGCGCAGGAAAAAATCGTTTTCAAAAAAATCATCTTCGACAAAATCCGCTGGTACATTGAAAACGGAAAAGACGATTTGTATGCGATTTACGATTTTGCGGAAAAAGAAGGACTTGAAGCGGCCGAATTTGTCGCGCGGGAACTTGGAAAACTCCTTGAAAAAAATCCGAATCACAATTTGGCTTGTTATGACGGTTTTTTCAGCGATTTTCACAACAAAGGAGAAGTCCGCTCTTTTTTGCAGAAAAGCGATGACAATCATATAAAGCTTTATCTGCAGAACATTGAGGAAACCCGCGCTTTCAAGCCTTATAAAAGAAAATCTGCCGAAGAAATAATCGAAAACTTTTACAAGAAAAATAAATGGTATTATCCGATTCGTTCCTGGCTCAAAAAAGCTGATGAAGATGAGATGAGGAAAATCGCAGAATACGCTTTTCAATTTGAAAATGAAGAATTTAAATACAGGCTCATTTCAGCATTTGATGAAGTCAAGATTCCCGTTGACTACGAAATTCTCAAAAGCGAATATCTGAAAGTTGAAAATCAAGATTTCAAAATCCAGATTTTGCAGGCTATGCTCCTTTTTGGAAAAGGCGAAGTCAAGGAATTGATTTTTGATTTGGATTTTCGCAATTCCGATGTGCAGGAATTGTATATAAAAGCTCTTTGTGCTTTTTATGATAAAAATGAAAATGGAATTTTGCTGGATAAAATAGACTGCCTTGATGTTTATAGTTGCCATGATATTCTTCAATTTTTGATTGACAATGAAAATCTCAAAAATGATTTGGACTTCTATAAGAAAATTTTGAGCAGGCTTTATCAAAAAAACAAATGCTCTCTGTGCAGAAATGATATTTTTGACAGAATGGCAGAAAACGGCATTCTGGACAAAACCGTCTGCGATGAAGCGATATACGACTGCAACAAGGACATCGCAGAAAAAGCGAAAGAAATTTTCAGAAAAAGATTCAAAATAGGATAAAAGGTCGCGAAGGAGGAGAAACATGGGAGACGCATTGGCAAAAACTTTTAGGAAGGCTTCCTAACTCTTTAGGAAACGCTCCTAAACTTTTAGGAAGGTCTCCTAACCTTTTAGGAAAGCCTCCTAAACCTTTAGGAAGGTCTCCTAACCTTTTAGGAAAGTTTCCTAAGCCTTTAGGAAGTCTTCCTAACCTTTTAGGGAACTCTCCTAAGCCTTTAGGAAAAGTTCCTAAAAATATGTGCTTGAAATTTAGCCCTTGAAATGTATAGTATTTAAGAAATTTTATGCCAAGGAGGAAACAAATGGCATCAAAAGCAAATACATCTTTGTCTAGCGAAATTACGACGGCTCGGCTTTTGGCTGAGGGAATTAAGAACCGTGCGGATTCTGTGGCGAAAGTCGGCTTGACGGCGGACAAGGCTGCGGAAATCGAGGCTCTACTTTCAAAGTTGACCACGCTCGACAATCAGCAGGAGGAGCTGAAGGCTCAGCTCAAGGAAAAGACTGCGGAGCTTGACAGCGTGCAGAAGACGCTTCGCTCGACTGTTGCCGAAACAAGAAAACTTGTAAAGATTGCTGTGGACAAAGCTGGCTGGGTTGCGTTCGGTATCTCGGACAAGCAGTAACGGTCGATGACCGCTTTGTAAGGCATGGGTATAGTTTGCGAAAACAGGCTGTGTCTGTGCCTTTTTGTTTTGGGGGTTTTCTCGACAGAGAGGAGGAAAAATATGGGAGACGCATTGGGAAAAGCCCTTTGGGCAGGTCTTTTGGTAATTTGCTTTATGGCACTCACTGGCGGACTCGCACTCATTTCGGGGATTGTCGCACTTTTGGCACACGGTGTGGCAAAGACTGTGGCGGCGTGGATTTTTGGCATAAGTCTTACGGCTTTCTCTCTGCCGCTCTTGCAGATTTTTGTGATTAACCCGCTCAAAGACAGAGCCGCCGTTGCCAGATACGAGAAAGAATACAAGGCAGAGCGCACTCCGCTCATCGTCGCGGTGGAAAAAGGGGACATAAAGAAAGTCAAGAAGCTCATCAAAAGGGGCGCGGACGTGAACGAGGGCAAAGGCTACCGGACGCCGCTCATCGTCGCCTGCGAACACGGGCAAAGCTATAATGATGCGGAATACGAAGAAATCGCCAAGATTTTGCTTGACGCGGGAGCAGAGCCCGACCTTGTTCGCGAAGAGCCTTGGAGCTACGAATACAGCACGATTGGTTTCAAGAGAATTCACGCTATGCCTATCGCAATTTCAAAGGACAGGGAAGGCATTGTTCGGCTTTTAATCGAACACGGTGCGGACATCGACAGCTACGAGGAGAGCGATGAAGTCGGTGAAAACGGCGAGAAAGTGCTGATTGGAAAGCCGTTTCTGCCGTTTCAGTATGCAATCCGAGAATGCTCTTATGAGTCTGCCAAAGTGCTTTTGGACGCTGGAGCGAAAATCGGCACTTATATGTACGGCTACGAAAGCGGCTACGAGAAAAACGAAAAGAAAACGCTCGTGATGGAGCTTTTGGGCGGCTATGAGAGCGAAGCTAACATCGAAACAAAGGCGTATATTCTTGAAAAGCTGCTTGAAAAAATCGACGCAAACAAAAAAGACGACAAGGGAAAAACTGCTCTTCATTTTGCCGCTGCCCATAGCGAATGGAAAGATACGCGAAGCCGACTGGCAGAAATGCTTTTGACTGCGGGAGCGGACATCAACGCACAAGACGACGAGGGCAAAACGCCTCTGATGTATGCGGTGAAGGAAGTTGGATTATGGCGCGATACGGCTTTGGAGCCGGTGGGCTTTCTGGTCTCCCACGGCGCGGACATCACGCGGAGGGACAAAGATGGCAAGACTGCGCTCGATTTGTTCACGGCTCGCTATGCCGATAGAAAACTTGACGGCAAAGAAAAAGCGAATTACGACAAAATCGTGGAGCTTCTTACGGTGAAAAAGACGGCAGGAAAAACTCTTTCTGCAACGCCGATTTCTCGCGCCGCCCCGCAACAAGAGCAGGAAACACATATTGCGCTTTGCGATATTCCAGATGATTTAACGGGAGATTTTATGAGGACAAAAAAGATTGCCGCTGAAAGCGAAATTGCTGAAGAAGTGCAAAACTCGCCTCATGTCCTTCTGAATGATATTAGCGATGATTGGTAAGATTCTGACGACGTTTTTTTGCAAGCAGGGGGTGAATTATTATGACTGGTGAACACGCGCTTGGTGCGATTGTTGATGTGTTTCTGCTGCTCGGCGGTTTGCTGCTGCTGGGCGGGGTTGCGCTTGTTGCGGGGCTGGTCGCGGTTTTTGCAAGCGGGATTGCGAGAACCGTGGCGGCATGTATTTGCGGCATAAGCCTTGTGGCATTCTGCACTCCGATAGTGCGGGCTGAGATTGCGGAAAAAAAGAAAGAGGCTGAAAAAACACGGCAGGAAGCCGAATACATAAAGGAGCGCGGGGAACTTATCGTCGCGGTGGAGCGGCGGGAAACCGAGAAAGTCAAAAAACTCATCGAAGCGGGCGCGGATGTGAACGAGGGCAGGGGCAACCGAACGCCGCTTATTGCAGCCTGTGCGCTGGACGGAGCAAACAAGGGCGAATATGACGAAATCGTGCAGATTCTGCTTGAGGCGGGGGCAGAGCCAGACCTTTTGCTCGAGGAAGAATATTTTTTCGGAACGGTGTCTTTCAACAGGATTTGCGCTATGGCTGTCGCGATTGACAAGCACAGGGCAGGTGCGGTGCGGCTTTTGGTGGAGAGAGGAGCGAACATCGACAGCTATGAGGAAAGCGGCGAAGTCGGCGAAAACGGCAAAAAAATCCTTGTCGGAAAGCCCTTTATGCCGTTTCAGTGGGCGTTGCGGTGCAGTTCTTACAAGGCGGCGAGGCTGTTTTTGGAGCGCGGCGCGAAAGTCGGAGCGTATATGTACGGCTACGAAATCAGGAACAACGAAACCAACGAGAAGAAAACGCTGGTCATGCAGATTTTTGACGGCTATGAGGGCGACTTTAACATCGAGGACAAGGCGTATGTGCTTGAAACGCTGCTGAAAAAGATTGACGCGAGCGACAGGGACGACGCGGGCAAAACGGCAATGCACTATGCGGCTTTGTTTTATGAATGGAGCGAGGAGCGGAGCAGACTTGCAAAAATGCTTTTGGACGCGGGAGGGGACATCAACGCGCAGGACGACGAGGGCAAAACGCCGCTGATGTATGCTGTTTCGGAAATTATCAGCTGGGAAGACACGCTTCGGGCGGCGGAGTTTTTCACTCGGCACGGCGCGGACATTTCGCTCAAGGACAAGGACGGAAAGACTGCGCTTGATTTGCACACAGAGCGGTACAAGGACTACAAATATAGTGGTGAGTCCAGCAAAAATTATTATGACAAAATCGCCGCGCTCCTCACGCCGAAAGTTTCTTCTCAAAAAAATTCTTCTCCCAATATTTTTTCTTCAGAACCGACAGAAATTGCATATATTTCTTTGGAAAAACATAGAGAACTCGATGATATTCTAGATAACTGGTAGGTGGCAGATATGGTGAAGAAGATACTCACTATTGTATTGATACTAGTCCTTGTTGGCATTGGTTTGTGGATTAAACCAAACCCTATTGTGATAGTTATTGGTTTTTTTGCGATTATGAACGCAATCAAAAAAGAAGAAGAAAAGCAGGAAGCCAGCGAAAGAGAAAAATCGCAGAAACTGGTGGATGATTTTATGAGTATGATGGAATCATTTGCCGCGAAGAGCGATTCAAGTCCACAAAACGACGATGACGGCGAATATGTAACACGACAAGCGGGCTTTTTTACCGTCAAGGAGCCAAAGCAGCCGCGGGCTGACTCTAAATCACAGACTGATTCCCAACCAAAGACAGAAGTCAATCCGCACTACACCGAGGAGCAAGCAAAGCGGCTTCTGCGCTACATCCACGACAGCACGGCAAAAGACACTGTCCGCATAAAGCCCATGCCAGCTGATAGCTCTCTGCCTTTTGAAAAGAAAGCCTGCTCTTCAAAGTTCGGTGGTTTGCCGTATTGGACGCGCGGCGAAGAATACCCAAAAGCAGAAGACGGAGCGAATCTCTATCTTTTGGCGCAAATCAATTTTTCCGAAGTTCCCAATCTTGCCGATTATCCCAATCGCGGGCTTTTGCAGATTTTCATAAAAGCAGATGACACCTATGGCTGTAGTTTCGACAGTGAGCAAAAAGATTGGCGCATTGTCTGGCGGGAAGTCTTTTCGCCAAGCCTTGCCATGAGCGAAGCGGATTTGCGTGCAATGGGCGTGAACTGCGCTGGCGAGGAAATGTCAGAGATGCCGCTTCAAAAAGAATACGCGCTTTCTTTCGAGAAAACACAAACATATTCGCACCCGCACCTCGACGACTTTGACGGCGTTCTGAAAAATGCGGCGCAAGTCTTGGGCTTTTCCGTCTATGACAAAAGCCCTTACGAGCTTTTTGACGAGGATTCTTTCTCTGCCTTTTTCAGCGACAACTCTAAGCACCAAATCGGCGGCTATCCCGATTTCACGCAGAACGACGCGCGACGTGATGGCGACATTCTGCTTTTTCAGATGGACAGCGAGGGCGAAATCCTCTGGGGAGATATGGGAATCGCGAACTTTTTTATCAATCCTGAGGATTTAATCAATCGAGATTTTTCAAACGTGCTCTACAACTGGGACTGCTACTAAGCGAAGCCGAAGCATGGTTGCTGAGCGGAGTCGACGCACGGATTGTGAAATAAATTCGTCAATGACAGTTCCAATGTCGGACGAAGGTTTTCCAACTTGGACAAACAATTTCCCAACTTGGACAAACAATTTCCCAATTCGGACAAATCATGATTTTGAACGGCTATGTCGATGCAAAAAGAGCGAGCTATATTCGGAAAGTGAAAAAACAGGAGCTTTAAGATGAAAAAGATATTTTTTGCAATGATGATGTTTGTGTCCTTTCAGATTTTTGCTGAGAGGATTCTTGCTGACTGCGCATATCTTCGGTCGGCAGAGGCGAGCAGCACGCTTTCTGAGTGGCTTTCGGGCAAAGAAGTTGTGTATGATGCGCTTAATGCTTTTGATAATGATACGGAAACCGTCTGGGTTGAAAATGCAGATGATTCTGGAATCGATGAAAGACTGACTGTTGTTTTTTATGAGCCGATTAAAATTGACGAAATTCAAATCATAAACGGTTTTGCTCACAAGGATTATTACAAAAAGAATAACCGCGTAAAAACTTTGAACATTGGATTTCTTTATACTGATGCAGGTTATGTGAGAGAATATACTCTGAAAGATAATTGCGAGAATTTCCAATCGATTTATCTTGATGAAACCTTTACCGTTGATGCTCTTGTTTTTACGATTCAGGATGTTTACAGGGGAACAAAATACAATGACACTTGCATTGATGAAATCAGGTTTTATTATAAAGGAAGAAATATTGACATTAAAAATGTTAAAACCTTGAAGCAGGCAAAAAAAGATGCAAAAGCAAAAGCTTCAAAAAATCTGGATGAAGATTCAGCTCTTTACAAAAAATTATACAAAAGAGCAGAACGTTATTATCAGACAAAAGACGGAAAATATAATGGTAAAGCATTTCTTGTTCCGCTCAATTCTGGTGATGTAAAAGGTTATGCCGTTATATTTGATGGTCGTAAAGTAGGTCTTTATGACTGCTGGTTTAGAGGTGTTGATGATTATAAAAAATTGACAGCAGACTATGAGCATTTATGGCAATGGAAAGAAAATCCCAATATAAACATCTATGATTATTCTTTTATTGTAGACATTGGATACAGGTATATGGATCACAGAGAATTTAGTTTTGATTCAAGTACAAACAGTGTCATAACTGAGCAAGGAACTGTTCAGTATGGTCCAGACGGTTTTTGCGGCGGTTATGAATATCGAGATTATCTGGTTGATGTAGAGCAAAATTCAACCTATGAGCCATTCAGTTCAGTTTCAGAGCCGAATTATCGCATTGATGTAAACGGAAATCAATATCTTCTTGTTGACCCTGAATGTCTTTTTGTAGATTTCTGGGAACCGTAAGCGTTAAGATTGTATGTGGAAAAAAAACTATGAAATCAAAATATGAACATGAGCATTTTGCGCGGAGACGATAGATATGTCGATATTGAAGCGGGGGCAGGATTTTCTCCTGATTCTTTGGGCTTTGTCCAAGTAGAAAAATATGTTTTTGAGAAAACCGTCCGTACTTCAGAACTCGCAGATATTCACGCAACAAAAGAAAATTTGCTGGAAAATGCAAAAAAAATGTTTGATGAACATCAGAAATAGAGTCAGATGCCTTAAAATAAAAAATATGAAAATTCTTCTAATTAAGCGCTTAATTATCAGTTAATTAATAATCAGGATAATATTTTACTCAGTTATAGGAAAAACGATTTATGAAAAAAAGCCTTTTATGTATTTTGGTTTTGTTGATTCCGACATTCGCGTTCTCTGCGGATATTTATTGCGTTCTGAACGATGATAATGTTCGTGTCAGGACTTTGCCTTCGACAGGGGGTGATTCAGAAGTCATTGCTAAAGTCGGCAAGAATCAGAAGTTTAAGGTCATCGCTTTTCTTGATAAAAATGTCCGGCTGGATAATTCTTGGGACAAATGGTACAAGATTTGGCTTGATGAATCAAAAGGACAGTTCGGCTGGATTTTCGGAAAATATCTTGACATAGCCGAAAAGGACAGCGTTGATTTGATTCGGGAGGAGCAGGAATTTTTTGACGAGATTCTAAATTATAATTTGGTTGCGGCGACTCCATTTTGTGCGATGCCTACAGAAGAATCTGTCGCGGCGTTTGCAAAAGGGAAAACTCCTGTGCGAAATGACAAAGTGTATATGAAAAATTATGATGACGAAGCCCATCCGATTGAAATTGATTACTTTGTTTATGCTTTTGACTGCGGGGAGCATAAAGTCAGGTGCGAAAACTGGATTTCTACAAAAATCACTAAAACTGTTCCGAACGCTTTCGGCGTTAAAATCGGAATGACTTTGGATGAATTGAAAGCCTGTTTTGAACGAGAGCTGAATCATTCAGAATATTACGAAAATCTTTATTCTTTTTCGTGTGTTTATGATGTTTTTTCTGATATTGGCTTTCATTTTGAAAACGGAAAGCTTAAAGAAATCGGAATTAGTACTGACGCTTTGGGAAACTGATTATGCCTGCAACTTTGCGAAGATTTTTGTTCAATCCTTTCGTTGATATTTTGCCGTCATCGTGTTTTGGATGGCGGCGGGGAAAATAATCCGCGCTCAGCTTTCGCCGGAGAGAGTGGTGAGGAGCTTGGCAATGATAACAAGGATGAGGAAAATCTTTCCGATGACGTCCAAAACCGGATGCAGGTTCCTGTCAGTCCGGTATGCGCTGCTCTCTTTTGACGGAAGAAGCCAGAGGATTGGCCCGACAATCGGGATGAAGCCGAAAAATCCCATCAGCCCGATGTCGTGCATCCGCCGTATCGCCGCGGAATACAGGGGGACGAGCCCCACCAATGCGACAATCTCGAACACGCCGAAAAAAATCAGTTGGACGGAACTGGTTTTTGCCGCCGCGACGACGAGAAGCGACACCATGAGCGACGCCAGATAGAACAGCATGAACCACCAGAATTCCGCCCGCGTCGCGCATCCCCTGAACGAGAAAAACTTTCCGAGGCACAGTTTGATTGCCCGGGCAAACGGCAGCGGGTCGGGCTTCGGCCCTTCGTTCTTTTCTTTGATTATGTCGTGTGTATTTTGCATGGCGGAAGATTTTACCGGAAACGGTGCGGAGAGTCCATATGCGGTGCGGACTGTCCTGAACGACAGCACCGGTTTCGCGCGTTTTTTCACGACGGGGCGAAAGCCGACGCGATTGTCTCAAAAAACGCGCCGTTCAGCGCTTTCCAGCCGGGATTCTGCCTTTGCGGAATGGTTTCGATTACGGAAATGAGACGCTCGCATTCCGAGCCGATGAATTCGTCGAGGCGCGGGATTCTTCTGCCTCGTTCCGCCTCGTTCGCGTTCTTTTTCCTTTCGAGGAGCGCGTCCACGTCGCCGTCAAAAATGCGCGGGAGCGTTTCCGAGCGGAGGGCGGAGAATGATGTCGGGGGCGGGGAATGCTTCTCGAGAATCCACCTGCACGAAAGCAGCGGCCGGAGCGCATACAGGTATTTTTTGAGCGCGACGGAATCCGACTGGAAATACGAGCGGAGGTTGTTCCTCATCATCGAAAAATAATGAAAGATGCTCCGCTTCTCGGAAAAATAAAGCGGGAGGAGATTCCGCAGCCGCGCGAATTCCGTGCGTTCTGCGTAGACAATCGGGGAGGACGCCCATTCGAAAATCGTCGGGTTCGACTTCATAAGGAGGCGGAGCAGTTTCTGCAAGTCCCAGCCGTTTATGTCGAACACGTCGTTCAGCTCGTGCTCGATGACGTCGCGCGTTTTGTCGAGCCGCATGTATTCGGCGGGGTGCCGGACGTAGACGAAGCGCACGTCGTAGTCGCTGTCCGGGGACGCGAATCCCCATGCGCGGCTTCCGCTCTCGCACGCGTAGATGACGCGCACGTCGTTTTTGCGCTCGACTTCTTCTATTTTATATTTGATTCTTTCCTCAATCGTTTCCATAAAACGCTCCCCTCATCTTCTTCGTCTCGCGCGCCTTTCCCACGGGGCTTCGTCGCTTGCCTTGAAATTGTAAATAGGCCTGATGGTTTTCACGACCTCGGCTGTCGGCGCGATGTTGCTCACGATGCTTTCCATCGTCTTGTATGCCATCGGCGCCTCGTCAATCGTGTCGCTTCCCACCGTCGTGGAGAAAATGCCCGCCATCTCGCTCCTGAATTCGTCGAGCTTGAGCTCTCTCCTTGCCTGTGCGCGGCTCATCACCCGTCCGGCTCCGTGCGGCGCGGAGAAATTCCAGTCCTCGTTGCCTTTCCCGATGCAGATGAGGCTTCCGTCCCGCATGTTGATTGGAATCAGAAGCTTCTCGCCTTTTTTCGCGCTCACGGCGCCCTTCCGCAAAATCATCTTTCCCGGCACTGTTTCTTCCATGTCGATGTAGTTGTGGATTGTCGTGAACTGCTCCGCGATTTCGTCCTGCGCGACGCGAAGCCCCACGCAGATTGTCTGAATCATCGCCTTCCTGTTGAGCGCGGCAAAATGCTGCATTATCTTCATGTCGTTTATGTAGTCGTCGAAAAGGCTTCCGCTGACGTACGCAAGGTCGCGCGGAATTGATGTGAGGACTTGCGCGCGGATTTTCTGAAGCTCGATTTCGATTTCGCTCTCGCGTCCTGACGATTTGAGCGACTCAATCAGCGACTGGACGTCGGACTCGCGGTTCTTGTTGAGCTGCCGCCATGCCTCCTCCTGGTAGAAATTCGCGATTTCGAGCCCGGCGTGCCGGCTCCCCGAATGGACGACGATGTAGAGGTTTCCCTCGTCGTCCCTGTCCGCCTCGATGAAATGGTTGCCGCCGCCAAGCGTTCCGAGGGAGAGCCGCGCCCTGTTCCTGTCGTATTTCCCGCGGATTTTGTCCCATTCGACCTCGTCGGCGAATTTGTGCGGGAATTTCCTGATTGCGAAACCGGACGGGATGTTCTTCCGTATAGATTTGTCGAGCTTTTCGGGGTCGAAGGTGCGGCTTGTCGGGGAATCCGCGTGGAAGACAATCGTCTCCATGCCGCAGCCGATGTCGACTCCGACGAGGTTCGGGCAGATTTTGTCGGTGATTGTCATCGTCGTCCCGATGGTGCAGCCGGCACCCGCGTGGATGTCGGGCATGAGGCGTATTTTTGCGCCCGCGGAGAACGGCTGGTCGCAGAGCGTTTTGACCTGTCCAAGCGATTTTTCCTCGACGTCGTCGGTGAAGATTTTCGCGCTGTTGAATGTGCCTGTGATTTCTTTCATATGGGCCTCCATGGCTCCACTATGGCGGAAGATTTCCCGCAAATCACGGAAAATTCGGTGCGAAATGGAATCCTGCACTGTTCAGCGCTTCCGGCTCGCTTTTATTAAAGGCTTGTTTTCACTATAATCCATGCATACGGCTCAGCACGGGGCATCGGCAACCATGCGGCTTTCAAAAAAAATTGCGAATATTTTAAAAAGAGGTTCGGTTATGAAAAAAATTATTGGCGGAATTCTTCTTTCCTGTGCTTTTTTTGCGCTTGCTTCCTGCAGGAAAACGGCGAAAACGGGCGAGAATCCTGTTGATGCTCTGAAAAACCGCGGGACGTTCGTTCTCGGTCTCGATGCGTCTTTCCCGCCGCTCGGTTTCCGCGACAACGACACGAACGAAATCGTCGGCTATGACATCGACCTTGCGAAGGAAGCCGCGAAGCGTCTCGGCGTTTCGTTTAAGGCGCAGCCGATTGACTGGGACGCGAAGGAGATGGAGCTTGAGACCGGCAAAATCGACTGCATCTGGAACGGGTTCACAATCACTGACGAGCGCAAGGAGGCGTTGAGCTTCACTGAGGCGTATCTGAACAACGAGCAGGTTCTCGTCGTCCGCGCGGACAGCGGAATCAAGACGCTTTCGGACATGAAGGGAAAGACGCTCGGCATTCAGAGCGGCTCGAGCGCGCAGATAGCCGTCGACGGCAATGCTTCGTTTGCCGCGTCTGTCGGAAACACCATTTATTTCAAGGACAATATCACCGCGCTGAACGATTTGGACATCGGCGGCGTCGATGCGGTCGTTATGGACAGCGTCGTCGCGAACTATTCGATTGCGCAGACGAAAAAGCCGTTCGTCGTCATCGACGAGCCGCTTTCGAACGAGGGCTACGGTATCGGTTTCAGGAAGAACGAGGGCGAGCTTCGCGATGCAGTCTGGGCTGTCCTCAAGGAAATGGCCGCTGACGGTACGGTCGCCGCGATTTCTGAAAAATGGTTCGGCAAGAATATCTCTGTAATCAATAAATAGGCATGTCCGATACGTTCGCTGTCGCTCATGTCTGCGAGTTCAAAAACGTGCAGACAGCATTTAAGGCAACCTGCTCCGAAACTGAGGTTCCCGAGCAGGTGTAATTTCTGGAAGTTCTTATGTCTCCTAAATATATGAAAATGCTTTCGGCGATGTTCGACGGCTCCGTCACGTCGCTCGAAGTGTTTTTCCTCACGCTGATTTTTTCGATTCCTCTGGCTCTTCCGATTGCGCTCGGAAGAATGGGCAAAGACAAGGTTCTTTCTTGGATTACGAACATTTTTCTTCTTGTAATCCGCGGGACTCCGCTCATGCTGCAGCTTCTTGTCGTCTACTTCGGCCCCGGGCTTTTCGTCCGCTGGCTTGTTTCGATGGGATTTGACGTGAGTTTCAGATGGGACCGCTTCACGGCCGCGATAATCGCACTGAGCGTGAACTATGCCGCCTACTTTGCGGAAATCTACCGCGGCGGAATCGAATCGATCCCGAAAGGGCAGTACGAGGCGTGCCAGGTTCTCGGCTACAAGAGATACCAGACATTTTTCAGGATTATCCTCCCGCAGGTAATCAAAAGGATTGTTCCCGCGATGGGAAACGAGGTCATCACGCTCGTGAAGGACACCGCCCTCGTGAGCGTCATCGGCGTGAGCGAGCTTCTGATGGTCGCAAAGGAGCGTCAGGGCGCGCTTTTCAGCTTCGCGCCGCTTTTCATCGCAGGCGTTTTCTATTTCGTGATGAACTGGTTCGTCTCGATTGTTTTTGCGCGGCTTGAAAAGAAGCTCAATTATTATCATTGATGAAGGGGAGTGCAGGAATGAGCGGGACGGATGAAATCATCGGCGTTAGAAATTTGAAGAAATCGTTCGGGAAAACGGAAATCCTGAAGGACATTTCCTTTTCGGTGAAAAAGGGGCAGGTCCTTTCGATAATCGGACCTTCGGGAAGCGGAAAATCGACAATCCTCCGCTGCGTTTCCCAGCTTGAGAGCGTGAGCGGCGGAAGCATTGAAATCTGCGGTCTTCCGCTCGTTGCCGACGGCGTGTATTCTGACAAGAGCCTCCGCCACGAAATCACGCTCAAAAGCGGGCTCGTGTTCCAGAACTTCAACCTTTTCCCGCATTATTCTGTCCTGCAGAACGTAGTCGAGCCGCAGGTTCGCGTTTTGCGGAAATCGCGCGAGGAGGCGACGGAAAAAGCGGAGGAGCTTTTGCGAAGAATCGGCCTTGGCGAGCGGATGAAGAATTATCCGTGCGAGCTTTCGGGCGGACAGCAGCAGCGTGTGTCCATCGCCCGCGCCCTTGCGCTGAACCCGGAAGTGCTCCTTTTCGACGAGCCGACTTCCGCCCTCGACCCGGAGCTTACGGGGGAAATACTTGCCGTAATCAAGGAGCTTGCGAGCGAGAAGATGACGATGGTCGTCGTCACGCATGAAATGTCGTTCGCCCGCGACATCTCCACCGAAATCATTTTTATGGACGGCGGCGTCATCGTGGAGCAGGGCAAGCCCGACGATGTAATCAACCACCCGAAAACGGAGCGCACGAAGGCTTTCCTTTCCCGGTTCAGCACCGTGTGACGCTCATATTCCGCTATGCCTGAAAAGCGCACGTGTTCATTTATGAATCCCGAATGCCGAGTTTCAGGCATTTTGTGATTCATCGTCGAAATATGGTGGCCGAGCGCAGTCGAAATGCCCGCTTCTTGCATGGGAAAGAACGGGCTTCGGCGACGCTCGGCCACCTTAAGCAGATACTTTTCGTAACACCGCCACAGATTTTATGATGTCATGAAACGACCGATTTGATGATTTCGAATGCCTTGTCGCAGTCCTCTTCCGTGATGATGAGCGGCGGAATCATTCTGATTGTGTGCGCGCCGATTGCGGTGATGAGAAGATGCTTTTCAAGGCATTTGTGCTTCACGTCAACGCCGCTGATTGTGTCGTCGAATTCAACGCCCACAAGAAGCCCCTGATGGCGGACTTCCTTTATGTGCGGGAGCGTCCCAAGCTTTGCGGAGAAGTAGTCGCCCATTTTTTTCGCGTTTCCTGCCAAATCCCTGTCCAAAAGCTCGTTGACTTCCGCGAGGGCGGCGGCGCAGCTTACGGGATGTCCGCCGAATGTCGTTCCGTGGCTTCCCAGCGTGAACGCTTTTGCGACTTCCGCGCGTGCGCAGATTGCGCCAATCGGCATTCCGCCGCCGAGTGCTTTCGCCATCGAGACGATATCGGGCTTGATTCCGTAGTTCATGAAGCTCATAACAGCTCCCGTCCTGCACCAGCCTG
The DNA here is from genome assembly GCF_000255555.1 of Treponema saccharophilum DSM 2985. GTDB lineage: Bacteria > Spirochaetota > Spirochaetia > Treponematales > Treponemataceae > Treponema_D > Treponema_D saccharophilum. Next base: position 113,787 of record NZ_AGRW01000050.1, on the reverse strand, counting down.
TCTGGACTTCGTCAATCAGAAGAAGCATTCCTTTCTCGTCGCAGAATTTGCGGAGTCCCTGCATGAATTCCATTGTGGCAGGATGGACGCCGCCTTCTCCCTGCACCGGCTCGACCATGATTGCGATTGTGTTCTCGGTGCATGCGTTTTTGAATGCCTCAAGGTCGTTGTACGGAGCGTAGGAAAATCCGTATGTCATCGGGCCGAATCCCACCTGGCAGCCGTTTCCCGGCTGACCTGTCGCGCTCATCGCTCCGAATGTTCGTCCGTGAAAGCCCATTTTCGCCGTTACGATGTGGTATTTGTTCGGGCCGTATTTTTCGATTCCGTATTTTCGCGCCATCTTGATCATGGCTTCGTTCGCTTCCGTTCCCGAGTTCTGATAGAAGATTTTGTCCATTCCGATTGTCGTGCAGACTTTTTCCGCGAGAAGTGCCTGCGGAATTGTGTAAGGGTAGTTGAACGTGTGCATGATGTCCTGCACCTGGTCGATTACGGCATCCACGACTTTCTTGTTGCAGTTGCCCGCGCTGTTCACCGCGATTCCTGCATAGAAATCAAGGTACGCTTCACCTTTCTCGTCGTACACATACTGGTCTTTTGCCGTCTCCGCAAGAAAATCGAAGCGTTCGTAAGTTTCAATCATGTATTTTGAAACCTTGTCCTTGATGTCCTGAGCTGTCAATCCTGTGTCTTTGAGTTTCATATTTTTTCTCCCTATTGTTTGATTATTTGTTGTCAGCTGATTTGTGTTTTTCAGATTAAGCCTTTCAGTTCAAGCAGATGCTTCACCATATCGACGCAGCCTTCGATTCCGACTTTCTCGCTGTTGAGCGTGATGTCGTAGTTCACCGGGTTCGTCCAGTAATTTCCGCCCGTGTAGTATTCGTAATAGTCGGCGCGGAATTTGTCTGTCTGCGTGATTGTCGCCGCCGCGACTTCCTCGGTCACGCCCATCTTTTCCATGGTGCGCTTCAGGCAGAATGCCCTCGGTGCCTCGATGTACACGCTCACGACCCTCGGGTTCCCGCGTAGGACGTAATCCGCGCATTTTCCGACGATTACGCAGCTTTCGGTTTCCGCGAGGTTTTCGATAATCTTGCTCTGGTATTCGAAGAGCTTGTCGTCGCTCACGAATTTCTCGTTCCGTGCGATGTAGCTTTTCGCTTTCGGAAGCCCGCGCAAAAAACTTGCGAATCCGCCTTTGTTCCTGATTTTCTCATCGACTTCGCGGAAAATTTCCTCGTCAAGGCCGCTCATCTGGCTTGCGAGCGTGAGGATTCTGTTCTCGTAACAGTGGATTCCAAGCTCCTTCGCAAGCTTCGATGCGATTTCCTTTCCGCCAGTTCCGAATCCGCGTGCGAATGTCACCACAAAATGTTCCTGTTCATTTCCTGTTTCTGCCATTTTTCACCCCTTTTTTTAGCCTTCCAGATACCGCTTGAGGAATTCCCTCGACCTCGGATTCGACGGGTTCGAGAAGAACTTTGCCGGAGGCGCGTCTTCCGCGACATATCCCTGATCCATGAAGATTGTCCGCGTGCTTACGTCCCGTGCAAAACCCATTTCGTGAGTCACAATCACCATCGTAAGTCCCGTCTTCGCAAGTTCCTTCATCGTGCTCAGAACTTCGCCCACCATTTCCGGGTCGAGCGCGGATGTCGGCTCGTCAAAAAGAAGGACTTCTGGATTCATGCACAAACTTCTTGCGATTGCGACGCGCTGCTTCTGACCGCCGCTCAGCTGCGCAGGCTTTGCGTTTATGTAAGGAGCCATTCCGACTTCCTTTAGGTGCTTGATTGCGCGCTGGAACGATTCTTCCTTTGAAAGATGAAGCACTTTTCTCGTGCAGAGCATACAGTTCTCAAGGACAGTGTAGTTGTTGAAAAGATTGAACGACTGGAAGCACATTCCCACTTTTGAGCGGAACGTGTTTATGTCCTTCTGAACGTCGCGGACTTCCTTTCCGTGGAACAGGACTTTGCCTGATGTCTGCCGCTCAAGCTTGTTGATGCAACGGAGCAATGTCGATTTTCCGCTTCCCGACGAGCCGAGAATGCAGATGATTTCCCCTTTCTCGATGTCTATGTCGATTTTCCGAAGAACCTCATGCTTCCCGAACGATTTGCTCAAATCCTTGATTTCGATTATTTTCTCCGCCATTTTTCCTCCTCCTGATTGGTCTTCGCTATTCTTCGTCGCTCATCATCAGTCATCATCGTTGAGGTATTCGACTGCGAGGACGTAATCTGCCTTGTCAGCCATTCTCTTTTCCATGAAGTTGAATAGCTTGTTGAAGATGAAGCACAGGACGAAATAGATTGCCGCGATTACAAGGTACGACTCGAAGTATTTGTAGTAGTTTCCGCCCACAGTCTTTGCCGCCATGAAAAGCTCTTTTACGGCGATGACATTCAGAACGGAAGTCATTTTCAGGTTCGTAAGGAACATGTTTGCCATTTCGGGGATGATGTTCTTGAACGCCTGCGGAAGAACGACATAAATCATCGTCTTTATCGGGCTCATTCCCATCGCCCATGCGCCTTCCCTCTGTCCTTTGTCGATTGAGCCGATTCCGCCGCGGACTGTCTCCGCCATGTACGCGCCCGTGTTCAGAACCGTGACGAGGATTCCTGCGAAAACCGCCGTCATGTGCGCGCCCACGCTCGTCTGCCGCAAGCCGTAATAGATAATCATCGCCTGGACAATCATCGGGGTGTCGCGGAAGATTTCGACGTAGACTGTCGTGATGCCTTTCATGCAGCGCATGAATGTCTTTTTCACCGGATTGTCGTGCTGGCTGATTTCGGAATCCTGAACTACGCCAATCAGGAATCCGAGGACGAATCCCAGAATCGTGCCGACAACGGCAATGTAGAGCGTAATCAATGTTCCTTCTATGAACATATCCGAGTATTTCTGAGCCAGAAAGAATACCCAGCCGAATGTGTTTGTAGGGCTTGTTTCCATTTTTTCTCCGAAAACAGGCAGGAATCATTTTTTCGATTGTCGTTTGATTTTTTTTCTGGATGATTCCTGCCGAAACTTTTTAGTTTGCCGCAGGCTGCTGCGTGATTGATTTTTCCATCAGAGCGTCCATCTTTGCCTTGTCGTTCCAGCCAAGCTCGTCCATCGCCTTCTGGAGCTTGTCGCGGAGTTTCGTGTCGTCCTTGCGTGTCGCGATGCAGACATTCACCATAGGTCCGTCGCCAACGAAGCCGTCAGCCTTGTCGAGCTGGATGATTTTCAAGCCCTTGTTCGTCATAAGCGCGCTCTGCGCAGTCGGAAGGTCAACGATTGCAACGTCGGCAACTCCGTTCGACACCGCCATGAAGCATTCGGAAGTCGTCTCGAAGTTTCCCGATTTTATGCCGCCAGGAATCTGCTCAAGAAGCGGAATCCAGCCGGTTCCAAGCTGAGTCGTAACGCGTGCGTCTTTTCCTGCCATGTCGCTCAATCCCTTTACGTCCGCAAAAGCTCCGTCCGCCTTCACGACGATGCAGTTGTCGCGGTAGTAGTACGGAGTGGTGAACGAATAAGCAAGCTCGCGCTCAGGAGTTTTTCCCATGCCGGCGATGATGCAGTCGTAGTCTCCTACGTCCATGCTGATTCCGATCGAAGACCATTCGCTTTTGTGAATCTCCAGATCCATTCCGAGATGGTCGGCGAGCATTTTCGCGACTGCAACGTCGTAGCCGTATGCGTAGTATTTCTCGCTGAATATCGGGATTGCCGGCGTTCCGTCCTGTGTCTTGTCCGAAGTCTGCGTCCAGTTGAACGGAGCGTACGCGCATTCCATTCCGACCCTGAGAACCGGCTTTGAAGATGCCGTATTTTTATCTTTACAACCCGTGAAAGCCACCGTCGAAACAAGAGCCAATGCCAATGCCGTTCTTCCTGCAAATTCTGCAATTCTTGATTTTTTCATTTTCTCACCTCGCTAAAAATTGATGTTCGCATAAAAAAAGACGCTTCGGACTTTTTCCAAAGCGTCTTTGCTTTTGATGTTTATAATCTACCAATCTGCAAAAATCATTTCATTGTTCATTCTGCACAACCAAAATGTGCAAATTAGACAAACATCATTTTCTTCACATAAATGCAGTTCAGGATATCAAGGAATTCGATTGAGTCGTCAAGCGAAAAGCCGAGCAGTTCCTCGATTTTGTTCAGCCTGTACTGCATCGAATTCCTATGGATGAACAAATCGTCTGCCGTCGCGGAAACAGAAAATCCGTTCAGGTAATACGCCCAGCACGTTTCCACGAGGTCTGTTCCGTTCGCGTGGTCGTAGGCTTCAAGGGGGAGCAGCTTTTCCGTGCAGTAGTCGAAAATCTCCGCCTGGTTTCCGCTGCTGAACATGAATTTGTACAGGCCGAGAACGCTCGCGCTTATCACTTTCCTGTTGCGTGAATGCGGAAGGTAGTCCTTTTTCGGAATGAGATTCTTTGCCTGCTGGTAGCTTTTTGACAAATCGGCAGGATTCGAGCAGACCGGCCCCAGAATGCACGTGCTTCGGATGTTCCCCTTGAAACGCGGAAGCTCGTCCAGATTCTTGAGGACTTTCTCGATTTCTCTTTCCGCGGATTTGTCCTGCTTCTCCTCAAAAAGAAGAACGAATTTGTTGAGGAATTTCATGAAAAGCGGACGGCATTCCATGTTCTCTACGTCGCGGTTCAGGCAGTTCGCGTAATATTCATAATTGTGCTCGTCAGTCTCAAGGTTCACGCCGTATGTTCTGTCAACGACGATGATTCCGACCCTGTACGGCTTTGAAAAATCGAGGCTGAACTGCGCGGAAATCTTTTCCACATAACGCTCGTTGATGTCGTACCCGAAAAGCAAGTTGTAAAGATAATCGCCCGTCTTCTTTATTTTGATTTCATCTGCAAGAAGTATTTTTCCGATGCTCTGGTCGATGTCCACAAAGCTCGCGCCTTCCCACCTGACGTAAAACAGCGGAATGTTCACCTCGTCCGCCCATTCCACAAGCTCCGCCGGCAATGTTTCCCTGTCTTCCATTACGGAAACGCCAAGCCCGCTTATTCCAAGCTCGTAAAGCTCGTGCGCGGAATCGACTGCTTCCTTCATGTCGAACCGCACGTAATCGACGACGATGAGCGCGAAATTCCCGCGGCTCATGTGGTCCGCATACGGGCGCGTCTGGCAGAGGTACGTCCACGAAACGCCCCTGTCCAATCCCTTTTCGCCCGCCACCAGCTCCACTCCGTCAAGATTGAGTTTCAGAATATCCTTGCACGTTATCATTTTCTTCCTTTTCGTTTTTCATAAAAAAAACGCCTGCCCCAAAAAAGCATTCCCGAAGGATTCTTTTTGGAACAAGCGTCTTTGCGTCGTCCCGCTAATTTAAACGGTACTTTTGATGATGGCAAGTGGATGTATTTTGAATGAAGAAAGCCGGCTGAATGAAGACTTTGCGTTTTTCCGAAGCTCGTTCTGCTATTCTGCCGTTTCTGTTTTGTGCCAGTTTTCTTTGAATGTGCTGATGTTCGCTTTCAAAAATCTTTTCCAGAAGACGATTTGGGCAATGCAAAGAGATGCGAAAAAGGGAATGACAGCCGCTCAAACAGATTTTTCATAAAAATCTTTCCCCCGTTTTTCAAAAGAAAGCGCAGTACATTACGAACGCGAAGAATTCGAGCGGAAAACCGGCAAAGAACGCGATTTTTCCGGGAAGGGGAAAGGTTTTTCCGCGGATTTTGCAGATTATCCACGAGACGAGCGTGATAACGGAGAAAAGCGGGATGAAGACGACCCAAGAGAACCAGAAGAACACAAAGAAAAATTCCCGCGCAAAACTCTGTTGCCGCCACACAGTTTCCGAGACAAACGCGAACACGGCGCAGACGAGGGCCACGACAAAAAGGAATGCGGCATGCGCCAGTCCCAGTTTCAAAAATCCGCCTTTCATTTCTCTCCCCGAAAACAAAATATCAGTTTTTATCCCTTTTCGCCACAATTGCCGAAAAAGAGGGGAGGGCGATTGAAAAAAATCGCCGTCGGAAACATAATGAAACCTGTTCGGAAACACGCGTTTTTGGAACAGGAAGCCTTGAAATCGTCATTAAAAAAAGGGGAAATGTAAATGTCAGGTAAAAAAGATGAGAATGCAAAACGGAAGCTGCGGAGGCTGTTCTTCGGCGCGCTCATGCCGCTTCTTCTCGTTACGTTCGTTTCGGGGTTCGTGTTCCTCGCGGTGTCGAAAATTCAGACGAACCGGTTCGTCATCAGCGAGTCTAAAGGCGCAATCGCGGAGCTGAACGGGAAAATCACGGATTATATTGCGCCTGCCCTCATAAACATCAACGATTTCGTCATTCTTTTCCGCACCTCCCAGGAGAAGGACGTCCTCGACGCGCTCGTGCACGGGTTCGCGGAAAACATCACGTATTCCCTTTCCTTTTATTTTGCCACGGCGGAATCGCGATTCGAGCCGGACGGATTCTACGTCGATTCATCCGACTGGACGCCGCCCGATGACTGGGTTCCGCAGAAACGCCCCTGGTTCATAGAAAGCCGGAACAATGACGGTTTCTGCTACGAAAGCCCGTACATAGACGATATGACCGGAGGGCTGTGCGTGAGCTTGTCGCACAAAGTCAAGGATGCCGACGGAAAATTTGCGGGTGTCGTTGCCGTCGACCTTCTGATGAAGGATTTGGCGGACATGGTTTCGTCCGTCTCGGTGTCGGAGCACGGAAAGATATATCTCCTACTTTCCGACGGGACGTACCTTACGAACGAGGACGAGTCGAAGGTCACCAAGGCGAATTATTTTGCGGATTCGCCGTTTTCCGCCTCGGAATACCTCGACGGGAACCTCCATGCCCTCATTTCCGACGGACGGTATTTTGCGTCGGGGAGAATCGGCGCGACTCCGTGGTATATTGTCGTCGAGGGACCGATTACTGATTTTTCCGGCGCGACGATGCGGAAAATCATCCTGTTCGTTCTCATCCTGTTCGTGTTCAGCATTTTTGCCTCCGTCCTCAATGTTTCGATGATAAAAGGAATGAGAAAGGGCGAGAAAGGAATCGGAAAGCAGATTTACGACGAAACGCAGAACCTCGCCGTGTCCGCACAGGAGAACGCGAGCACGGCGCAGGAGCAGAGCGCTGCCGTCAAGGAAATCGTCGCGACGATGGAGGACTGCGCGCTGCTGAGCGAGGACATATCGACGAAAATTACCGACGTCTCGTCGCTCGCGCTCAAAACAAACGGCGACATCGCGGAGGGCGTCGACCTTATCGAGGGAAACGTGTCGCAGCTCCACAAAATTGCCGAGGCAAACACGATGACAATCGAGGGAATTCGGGAGCTCGGCGAGAAAATCACGAACATCTGGGACATCGTCACTCTCATCAATTCCGTCGCGGACCAGGCGAAGATTATCGCTTTCAATGCCGAGCTTGAGGCGTCGAGCGCGGGTGAGGCGGGAAAGAATTTCCATATTGTCGCGACAGAAATCCGCCGCCTTGCAGACGGAATCATCGACGGGACGAAGGAAATCAAAAGCAAAATCGGCGAAATCGAGAAAAGCTCCGACACGCTCATCATCATGAGCGAAAGCGGCACCGCCGAAATCGCGGGAGGCGTCGAGCGGGCGAACATGCTGGAAGACAAATTCGCGAGCATGAAAAACGCGAGCGAAATCACCGCGGAGCGCGCCGAGAAAATAACCGCAATCATAAAGCAGCAGACTTCCGCGACAGAGCAGATTCTCATGACGCTGAAGCAAATTTCAGCCGGCGTCGAAAATTTCTCGCAGGCAACGAACAAAATATCGAGCGCCTCGCAGGCTCTGAAGAACATCGCCGAAGGTTTGAGCTGAACGCACTTTCAAAAAGCGAATTTTTGTATGCAGTCGAGATGCTGAAGCAAGTTCAGCATGACGTGATGAATTGTCATTCCGAACTTGTTTCGGAATCTTTTTTCGGCATTTTCAAAAATATTCTTGCTCAAATGTGATTTTTGATTTTACAAAACTGTGGTGAACGACTTCAAGAGAGCGCAAATCAAGCGCGGTGAGCCAAAAATCTTCGATTGCGCTGACGCTGCTTTCGCCAGAATTGCCCATTCCGATAAAAACAAGATACGGCTTTGAGTCTTTTTCAACGATGTCGAATCCCCACTGGACGCTCGGAAGCGCAAAAAGTTCTTTTTCGTCCTCAAAAGATTTTCCGCTTGTTTTGAAAACTTCCCGCTCTCTTTTGAAGATTTTTATCGTGTAATTCGACGGAAGGCGCGCAACGGAAGTCCAGTAAAGTTCTGCAACGATTTTTTTGTCTTCGATTTCGCGCTCGATTTTTTGCACGTGGTCGCCAGAGATGCCCAAAAACGAATAGTCGAACGCTGCCATTTGCTCGATTTTCTCAGCGCTAATCCATTGCTGTTGCTCATCTGTCAAATCGTAGCTGTAGCGGGAATGCGCAGAGGCGATTTTTCTCCACGCTTTTTCCTTTGCGCTGAAGGAAAGCAGGTTGTATGAAGAAAGGCGCTTTGTGTCAAAGTCGCGCTCGATTTCAAGGAAAAGCGTCTCTTTTTTGTTCTGCACGGGAAAGACCATGCCGCACTCGCCTTTTGCGCCGTTCGCCGAAAAATAAATCGTCCACTTCTTCGCTTTTTTGTCAAAGCGGAAAATGCGAAAATACGCAAAGCCGCCGCTTCCTTCAAGGTTCATCATCGAAAGCATTTTGTCTTTTATGCCGTCAAGGTGAATCGGCGTGCAATAAAGGTTTTGCTTTTTGGTGAGCTCGACGAAATCGGGGTGGAACTCCTCTTTTTCGCTGTGCGGCGCGTCGATTGTGTTGTAATTCAATTCGTTTTCAAAATCCGCGTATGTTGTGTATTCGCTTTTTTTGACGACTTCAGCAAAATGCAGCACGTTCGGCACGAGCGACTTTGCAGACAAAGACGAAAGCGCAAGCACAAAAAGCAGTGCAAAAAATATCTTTTTCATTTTTCCTCCGTTTTTTGCCAAATCTCTAAAACCGTATGTTCGCAAGGGAAAATTCGATTTTGTATCCTGCAAGTTTCTCGAATTCCGCATTCACCTTTTTGTAATCAAAATACCAGGTGTGAATCTTGATTTTTTCTTTTCCGCGATGATTTGAAATCTTCCATATAAATTCTTGTGCGCCCCACTTTGGATAGCACATGCCCATTTTGATTTTTGTTTCTGCCGAAATTTCGATTTTGTGATGAAAGAAAAACCAGTTTTGATAATCCAAAAGATTTCCGGAAATTGTGATTTTCTTTCCCAACGGAACAAACAAAAAAATGAAGCCCAAAAGCAAATCACACGCAAGAAAAATTGAAGAAAAATGTTCTCTCAGAAGCAAAAAAAATGCTACAAGAAAAAATATTCCGCTGAGGACATAAAAAATATTCGTGAAGCTTTTCAGTTTTGCCCGTATGATGGTTTTGTTTCGGTCCATTTTTCCTCCGTCTGTTCGCCCGCAATTTCGCGGATTACATTTTGCAAAAATCAGTCGAAATAACTCACTTCTGCTGATTTATAATTTCCGTTGTCATCAAAATAAATACAAAGCTCCCAGCCGCTTATAAAGCCGTCCGCTTTCAAAAAATACGAAATCTCTTTTTCCAGAACGCGCTCTTCCAATGCAGGACGACCGAGCAAAGACAGAACTTCGTTTTTGTTAGGCTTTTCCGCGTCCAGCTTGGCGATAAGCGAAGTCGTCATTTGGTAGCGGCGTTTGCCTTTCTGCCATTTTTGCGCGTCGAAGTCAATTTGTTTTTGGCACGCGGCAAAAATCACGCAACACAAGAATGATGAAATCAAAATCAGCTTTTTCATTTTTCCACCCGTAACGTTTTGTATTGGATTGTCAAAAGAGCTTTTGATGAGCGCCCGTGCTTTTGCTTTTCGTAATAAAAAAACACCAGCGAAAAATATTTTTTCCCAAACTCAGAATAAATGTCCTCGTAGCCGTATTCTTGAGCAATCACATTTTTGTTTAAGCGCGAAATATGCCCATTCTGCTTGACGGAGTTGAACGAAACAATTTTTCCGCCGTCAAAAATCAGCCTCGCCGCCTCACCCGATTGAGCCAAATTCAAATCAAAAATCACTTTGTTTCGTTCTTCGATTATTTTGAACTTTGAATCGTGCAGTTTGTCATAAATCTTCAAAAACTCACTTTCGGATTTTATCCGCTCAAAATATTCAGCCAAATCTTTTTGAAAACGCTCATCGCCAAAATCAAGAAAATAATGCCGCAGTTTTTTGGATTTTCTGATGTTGCCGTGAGTTAAAAGCAAGTTCTTCATTTTTCCACCCTTTTCAACGCCTTTTTGATTTTCATGCTCATAAGCGGCAGTACGTTTTCTTTTACAAAATAAATCCATTCGTCATCGCCCGAAGCAAGAACGGCTTTGAGGTACGGAACTACTTTTTTGTCGTCAAAAATCATTTTGCTCAAAGCAACTTTTGCCACTGGCCAGTTCATATCCATAAAACATTCCAAAAGTCCCGCATAAAGTTCAGAATTTGTCCGAAGCTCCAGCTCCGTGATTTTCTCGATTGAAGCAACGTCGAATTTGTCGCGGCACAGGATAAAATGAAAATTCGCGTTGTCGAGAAGCTTGTATTTTTTTAGTGGCTCGTCCGCATCCAAAAGCGGGCGGTTGATTTTGAGTGCGGTTTTGATTAAGCCAAGCAGCGCATTTTTGTCTTTCATGCCACCCCGCACGATTTTCAAAAACGATTTTGAGCGCTCTTTGCCGAGCGGATTTGAATCGCCGGGAACTGAATAGCAGCCGAAGCCGTCGAACGAAATGCGCAAAAGATAAATCAGCCCGCACTTTTTTGCAAAATCCACAAAAACGCTTCCGTAAAAAAGCGAAAAGCAAAAATCGCTCGGTCGGGATTCTGGCATTTTGCAGAGGCAAATCTCGCAGTTGTTAAGAAGCTCCTCAAAATCAGAATTCATCTTTGTCCAACATTGGCGCGACAACGGAAAAAGCTGCTGCTCGATTTTAGAACGTTCTGCTTCAGAGCAAATGTTCTGCAACGATTCAAAAATCCCAGATTGGACAAGGTTCTTTTTGTTTTCATCGTCTCCCGCCTCAAAAAGCAAATCTTCTATAAAATGAAGATATTTTTTAATCGGCTCGTTTTCTCTGATTTTCTGCGTTATGAATTGTGCAAAATCACCTGCGGTAAAGAAATCCGCCCAAGCAAAATCTCGTTTTTCAAAGTCGAATTCAGGAAAGTGTTCTGTAATTGAATCGTAAAGATTTTTCATTTTTCCGAATCTTCCCGCAACCGATAGTTCGTGCTTCTTCCGCCGGCGGTCGGCTCTTTTTCGAGCACTCCTTTTTCTATCAAATCCGCGATGTCGCGAAGGGCGGTGTCAGAGGAACATTTTGCGATTTTTGCCCACTTTGATGAATTGAGAACACCGAACCAGTTTCCGTCGGTGAGTTTTTCGAGCATGAGAGTCTGACGCGGGTTGAGTTGAACACCGCAGAGCCTATTGCGGAACGAGTATTTTTTGAGGACATTTTCTGTTTCTATGCAGCTTTCATCGAGGGCTTTTTGCAGACACTCCAAAAACCAGATAAGCCACTCTGTAATGTCGGGCGAGCCGTGCTGGGTGCGTTCCAGAACATCGTAGTAATTTTTTTTGTCGAGCGAAATCTGATTCGACATGCTGTAAAAACGAAGATTCGTTCGGTCGCTCCGGCAAAGCATCATGTCCGAAATAGTGCGCGCGATTCGGCCGTTTCCGTCTTCAAACGGATGAAGCGTAACGAACCACAAATGAGCAATCGCCACGTTTACAAGCGAATCCCCTGATTTTGATTCATCGTTGAGCCAGTTCAAGAAAAAATGCATTTCTTCTGGGATTTTTTCGGCAGCCGGGGCTTCATAATGAACTTTTTCCATTCCGATTGCGCCTGAAACAACCTGCATTGCTCCCGACCGATACTGCGCCACCTCGATTTTATTCATTCCGCTGTAGCCAGTCGGAAATAGGCAGGCGTGCCATGAGAAAAGCCGTTCTTTCGTAAGCGGATTTTTGTAATTCTGCGTGGCATCGAGCATCATTTCGACCACAGCATCAACATTTCTGTCCGTGTTGACTGCGATTTGCTTTTTAAGCCCCAAGCGGCGGGCAATTGAAGAGCGGACCTGTTCTTTATTGAGAAGGAATCCTTCTATTTCGCTGGATTTTATGACATCAGCGGAAATACTTTCAAGAATTTTGTCTTCTTTTTGAGAAAGCCCCAATGCTTCCATTTTTGAAAGCAGCTTTCCCTGTGAAATATGGCAACATTCCAAAAGCCCGGAGATTTTTTGAGAATCATAAGTAAAATGCTGCCAATTTTCGTACTCGTAGATATACATAGCCGCATTCTAAAAGATTATGCGGAGATTAGCAATTTATTCACCGCATTTTTTGCGGTGAATAAAGATTTATTTACCGCAGAGAAACTGAGTCCTGCACCTCCTAATAGCGTTTACATTTTTCGGACATTTCATCAAAAAAATCTTCGATGGCAAAGCAAAAATGGCTGTAGGTAATCTGCACGGGAATTTTTTTCTCGGCAAAAAACAGGTACTTTTTCCCATGTTTTGATTCTTTAACGTTACATGATATTTCATTCCACGGAAAGAACTGTTTTGTCTTCAAATCCGTGATTCCAGCGGCGTTGAATAAATTTGAGCGAAAAATTGAGCCACTATAAAATCCATTTTTCTTGATATTTTCCACATCCTGCAAGATTGTGTTGCCGCACTGCCTGCGCAAAATTTCGCGCATCCGGGACACGAACTTTTCTTGACAAAAAATCGCTTTGACTTCTTTTTCTTCCCCAGAAAGTATCAAAACGTTCGTATCCCGCTCGCTTTTTACCCGAAAATCCTTAATCTCAGAAATCAGAATACTTTTCTTTTTAAAAAAAGCGATGATGTCTACCGTAATTTTATCCCCATCAATTTCGACTTTTCTGAAAAAAACAAAAAGCGATAAAATGAACATAAGAATAAACACTGTCGTAATGAAGACCGAGCTGCCATCAAAATTTTCATCGCGAGTGAAATAGAAAAAAGCCCAAGCAGGAAATCCGAGCAAGAGAAGTACCAGAACTTTTGAATAGACAGGATAACAATTGTAGTTTTCTTTCATTTTTCCACCTTCTTGGCAAAAAATCTTCGCAAACGCAGTTCCTCGTTTTCGCTCATATATTTCAATGCTTCCTCGTCAAAATATTTTATGTGGTACGGATAAATGTCTTTCAGCTCGCCGTCGATGTATTGCAGGCAGAAAATGATGTTTCCGGAAACCAGCTCTTCAAGAAAATCAAGATACGAAAGCTCTATGTAAAAGCCGTCCTTGTTGAAAAAATAAAAACCGTCATGGCAATGCCAGGCACCGCTAAAAGTGATTCGGTTGTCATTCTCCGAGGGACAGTTGAACACATACATGCGCACGTCGTCAAAAAGCCTGACAGAAAGCATTCCGTCATCTTCCTCAATTTCTAAATCATAATCGCTCAAAAAACTTTTTATCAAATCAAAATCGTATATCATTTGTTTTTCACCAGCAAAAAACGGATTTATTCATCGCTAACGCGGATTCTTAGTTAAATTCCGCAGTGCATTATGCACTTGTCTTCAACCTTTGCTTTTGTGAACAAGTTAATGAGAGATTGCAATTTTTTCAGCATTTTTTCTTTGCTGATTTTTAGCATCTCGTAATGTCCGTCTTCATAATACCCTGCGGCATTTGGCGTTTCTGAATATTCAGTAATGTACTCCCCTTTTAGATGAATTTCATCAGGCGCAAATGTGAAAATTCCCAAAAGATGTTCAAGAAATTTAATAATATCGCTCAATTTTTCATTAGGAATTTTTGTAACGCCATAATAGCACAAGCCTTCTACATCGTCGTTTTTGCACGGATTGTGCATCGTGAAAAAGCTTATAAAATCCGCAAAATATGAAATATAATCGTCATGAACGGAAACATACTCAAATGTATCCTTGTTTTCAAAAAAATCCGATGTCAGATTAGTCCAGTTCGATTTATTCAAATCACCAACAATTACAAATTCGTGGTTTAAGCTCATTTTTCCTCCGTTTTTATCTGTAACCACTACAAATATCTTCCTGCCAGCTGCGCAATTTTGCCGACGAGTTTGTATGAGATTATTTTACACAAAAAATCAGTGAATTTTCCGTATTTACGATAAAACAAGTTGAATGTAAGATAAGCGGCTCTTTGTTCCTTGCAGTCAGGAAGCCGCTTCAAGATATTTTTGAGGCTGTAGACGTTGCGGTAAATCCAAAGATAGCCCTCGTACAATTCTTCTGCGCTCATGTTTTTCGGCTTGAAAACAACGTGCGCCGTGTTGTATTTTGAAAAATCCGTCGATGTGATTCTGTCCGCTTTTTTCAGTTCCTCGTAAACTTTCGTTCTGGGATAAGGCGTGAGAATATGCGAGGTCACGGTTTCGATTTTGTTTTTTACAATCCAGTCCAGCGTCGTTTTGAATGTTTCCGTGCTGTCGCCGTCAAGCCCGAATACAAAACTTCCGTGAATCATAATTCCGCGCCTGTGGATTTCTGAAATCGCGTTCTCATAGTTTTTGATGTTGTTCTGGACTTTATGCACGTTTGAAATGGACGAAGGATTTATGCTCTCAAATCCGATGAAAAGACTTTTGCAGCCAGCTTCTTTCATCAAATCCAAAAGCTCGCCGTCGTTCGCAACATTTATTGAAACAGCGGCATTCCACTTGATTTTTAATGGCTTCAGCTCTTCAAGGAATTTTCTTGTCCATGCAGGATTCCCGATAAAATTGTCATCGATGAACATTATGTGCCGCAAATTTATTTTCTTTATGTCTGCAAGAACATCATCAATGTTTCGGTTTATGTATTTGTGATTTTTTGAGCTGTTATAGCAAAAATCACAACGAAAAGGACAGCCCCTGCTTGTATGAACGATGTTCGTGTATAAATATTTGGATTTTTTTACAAAATCATAAGCCGGGGAAACTATGTCGTCCGCGCCGAAATTTTCTTTGCAATGGTAGATTTTCTTTAGACTGTGAGATTGCGCGTCTTTTATGATTTCTGGCCAAGTTCCTTCCGCATCCCCGATGCAGAGTGAATCAAACGCGTCTTGCGGAATAAAATCTGGCGCGCTCGTTATCTGAATTCCTCCCGCAACGACTGGAATCCCCTTTTCCCTGAACTTCCTGCTGATTTCTATCGCGCGGTTCAGAACATCAACCGTAACCGAAATGCCGACCAAATCAGGCTTGTCGTCAAAATTGATTTTTTCGATATTTTCATTTTCAAGAACAACTTTGTGATTGTCTTTTAGAATACTGACGATTGTAAGAAGCCCCAAAGGCGGTGCCATTCTGGCTTTTAAGTCCGTGTCCATCGGTCGTCGCAGCATTTTGGGCTGAATGAGTTTCACATACATTTTTTCCTCCGTTTGTCATGCTGAACAATTTTTCAGCATCTGTGTTTGCTGAGCGAAGTCGAAGCATGGATTCCGAAACGAGTTCGCCAATGACAGGTGGTTTCAACAGGCTCAACCTCAACAAAAGCCTGAAATCCTTACCGTAAGGATTCTGGCTTTTTTAAAATTTGGGCAATCCTTATAATAAGGAACGATGACTTTTTGAAAAACCGCGAATCCTCAAAATAAGGAAAGCCGACTTTTGCAAGGGCAGTTTTCCTCAAAACAAGGATTTCTGTCTTTCTGCAAATCTGCACTTCCTTAAAATAAGGAACGCTGATTTTGGAAATTCCCACTTTCCTTATGGTAAGGAAAGCCCTAATACACCCAGCCGATTTCTTCAAAAGTGTCGTAATCAAAAAGCAGAACGTTGTGCAACGCCGAAACATTGTGCTTTCCGACGCGGACTCTTCTGTCAAACTTTTCGATTTCCGCGCCGTCAGAGCAATTTACGACAAGTGCAGGCTGACTTTGTGCAAAAGAAAATCCACAATATTCAGATGCTCGATTCCGTCGTGGCTTAAATCAATTCTGTCCAAAGAAAGCACATATTTCGGAGAAGCGTCCGTAATCTTGTCGTATGCACCGAATTCTCGCTTTATCGTCTCCTCGGTCGCAAGAAGATATGCGACTTGAATAAAGCATTTTTTGTTTTCTTTGACCGCCACAAAATCAATCTCTCCTTTATACGTTTTTCCAGTAAAAACCGTGAAGCCCTGAATCAAAAGCTCATTGTAAATTATGTTCTCCAGAAAAAAAGTGTCCTCGTAATTTATTGTGTTCGTGTTCAGCGTGCGAAGACCTGTGTCTGTTGCGTAAAACTTATCAGATGTATCAAGCGCGGTTTTTCCGACAATGTTGTATTTTTTGCACGAATGAAGAAGATACGCTTTTTGAAGTTTTTCAAGATAATTGTAAATCGTGCGTGCGCTCACAGATTTTTTGTTTTTCTGAGAATAATAACGCGCGATGTTCTCGGCTGAAAATTCTTTGCCCGCATTTGACATTATGTAAAGCGAAATGTCCTTGAACGCCTGCCTGTCGATTTTGCTCGATTTTTTGATGATGTCGCGGTTTATGATATTTGAGTACAAATTATCCAAAAATCTCTTTATTGAATTTTCTTCCTTAAAGCTGAACCGCAGTGGAAATCCGCCCCATTTGATGTAATCTTTAATGAATTCGTTAGGTTCACATTCAATTTTGTTCAGAGCCAGAAAATCAACGGATTCCTTAAAACTGAACGGAAAAATCTCAAACTCAACGGTACGCCCGGTCAAAAGAGTTGCAAGCTCGCCCGAAAGCATTGTGGAATCGCTGCCAGTCACGAAAATGGAGCAATTGAATTTTGAGCGCAGAGATGCAAGCAATTTTTCAAAATTCTCGATGTGCTGAATCTCATCAAGGAAAATATAGTATTTGTCATCGTCAACTATGTGGCTTTTGATTTCCGCGTGAAGCTCATTTGCGTCGGTAATAAACGAATAATCCAAATCCTCAAAATTTATGCTAATAATGTGAGAACCTTTGCCGCCACGCGAAAGAATCTCATCTTTTATAGTTTCCATCAAAACCGATTTTCCCGAACGCCGAGCGCCTGTTATGACTTTTATGAGGTCAACATCGTAATAAGGACGAATAAGTTTTAGATAATCCTCGCGAATAAGTTCCATATTTGCAAAAACTCCTTAAATATTCAGTTTTGTGCAAGAATAAACATTTTTATTTTCATAAAATAACACTTTCAAAGATATATTGCAAGAATAATGATGTATATTTTCAAAAATACAAAAACGATATTAAAAAGCAAATACGCAAACACAATTTTTGCAAAATTATTTTCAATATCCAGTTTTCCTGCGGTTGCTGAGCGAAGTCGAAGCATAGACCCTGAAACAAGTTCAGGGTGACGGGTAATTTTCATTTTTCCTCCGTCTGCTCGCTCAAATATCCGTATCCTTGGTAAAGCGCATTTGCGGTTTGAAAAAAATACTGAAAGTTTTGCGAATACAAGTTAGCGACGCAGAAAATACCGTTCGATTCGGTGTATGTGCCGTCAATATCATAGATTCTGCATTTTCCGTCGCTGAAAAATATAAACTTCGCTTTGCTGAATCTGCTTGTTCCCCACGCGCTGGCAAGTTTACGAGCCTTTAAAACAGCCCGAACGAACACGACGGAATCATCGTACATAAACCACGCTTTTTTTTCTGGGATATAGACAAGCACTCCGCACATTTCATCGCCGTCTACTTTTACGCGCCCTGTTTTTCCGTCGTAATAAAAGGCTTTGTCATCACCTGCCTTTTCGTACATTATCCCAAAGGTATTTTCTTCGCTTTCCTTGCAAAATTCCAAAGAGAATTCCTGATAAATTCCCGCAGATTCCGAAGTGAACACGAACCGCTCTTCCGTGCACGGGCCTCTGTTCATCACAAGAACCGTTCCCGCGCTGATTTTTTCCTTGATTTCAAAATCTTCTGCAAACAACGGAGCAAGAAGTGCAAGCAAAATCATGTTAAAAGTGCAAATCAATGCAAAAGTGACTTTTTTCATATTCTTTCTCCAAAGGCAAAATTATCATATCGGCAAAATCAGTGCAAAAAGAAAAAGCATTGTCGCGCCCACTCTGAGCGGGTTTGAAAGGCAGACAAAATATTTCAAAACGCGCGGCAATGATTTTTTGCACAAAACGGCACGCTGCCATTTCACCTGACCGCGCAAGAGCAAAATTTCACAAACCAAAATCGAAAAGCCCACTGCAAAAAAGTCAAACTGCTTTTGGGAAAGACAATCGAACGCGGTGCAAAACGGAAACATCAAGAAAAAAGCACCGATAACGTTCACGATGTAAATCGGCAAAAGCCAGTTTTTTGAAACGGTCAGGTTTTCGTCGTCCAGATTTTTCTTTTTTGAAAGCACAATCCCCACAACAGAAGTGAGCAAAAGGTAGAGCGCCAAGAAATACATAATGCTCCAATTGCCTGCTGCAAGAAAAGTGTTTCGGTTGTCCCAAGCACGATACAAAAAGAACGCAATCGGGAAAAGCGACATGAGAAAATCAAAGACAAAGTACAAAGTCAAAAATATTTTTTTCATATTTACTTTCCTCAATTCAACTTTGGAGATTATCTTTCCGAGTTTGGAAGATGTCATTTTCGAACAAGTTTTCTGAAATCTATGCTTCTTTTTGCTTAAGTCAGATGCTGAAACGAGTTCAGCATGACGGGGAAAAAATTGTCATTCCGAACTTGATTCGGAATCTACGCCTTTATTTTACAATTCTACTTCGCCGTCGGAGCATTGCACAGTATCGACACTAAGCCCATGATTCCATTCTTCGCCCTTAGCGATACGCTTCCAGTCTTTGACTTTTCCTTTGTATTCAATCTTTTCAACGAAAAAATAGAAAAACGCATGCCGACCAATTGAGCAAAGCGATTTTGGAAACGTCAATGTTTTTACTTTTTTGTGGCAATATTCAAAAGCGTCTTCTTCAATTGATGTCGTGCCTTCTGGAATGACCATATTTTCTGACAAGAGCGCGGGATAAAGAAGAGTGCTCTTGTCAAAAGCAAAGCCGTCTTTAATCGTGAACTCCATGTTTTCTTTTCCGTTCATAACGCGATAATAATTCGACTTTATTTTGAATGTCGAGCCAAGATTTTCGATGTGGGTGTTTTTGAAAGCGTCATTTTCGATTTCCTCAATTGTATCGGGAATAAAGATTGATTCGAGCGACTCTGCACCCTCAAAAGCGTTTCTTTCGATTTTTTCCACGCTGGACGGCAAAGCGATTGAAGAGAGTGCAGGACAATCATCAAAAGTCGACCACTCGATTTCTTTTATGCCTTCTGGGATATTCACCGATTTTAGCGAAGTGCAGCTTTTGAACGCCAAATAGCCAATGCTTTCAAGACTGTCGGGGAGTTTCACGGCTTCAAGAGTTCTTGCGTCTTGGAACGCACAAGGTTCTATGGACTTTATGCCAAAAATCTCGATGCTTTTCAAGTTCGGCACTTTTAGCGGATACAACCTGCCTTTTGTGAACAAAACAAGGTCTGCGCTCAATTTCACGGTCGGCTGCTTATTGCTCGGAAGCTCTGCAAGCGAGATTTTGTTTTTCTTTAGAAGCGAGAAAACTTCCTCAGCGCTTCTTTCTTGGTCAGAAAAGATTTGTATAATAGTCGGGATTTTTGAAAGCCACTTTTCGTAATCCACTCCAAAACTGAAAATGCCGCAGAACTTTTTTAGCGCAACAAGCACGATTATCCCAGATTTTCGGCTCGCGATGAGCTGATAAACCGCGTCTTCATACTGCTCGAATGCTGATGACAAAAGGGCTTCTGCACTTGCGCTTTGCACTTGCTTTATCTTTTCTGTCTTAGCGCTCATCATCGAAAGCTCTTTGATGTGTGAGCGAAGAACAGAACTTCGTTTTATCAACTTGTAGGTTTTGCTATCTTTTTCGCAATCAAACTCAACTTGAGCGCTCAAAAAGTTGAACCACTTTGTTACAAGCCGCACAAAATCGCTTCCAAAATGAATTGTCAAAAGCGAATTGCAGTTCTTCCAGACTTGATACCAGATTCGCTCGATGCTAGACGGAAGATAAACTTCGGTCAATTCTGTGCAATCTTTAAAGGCTTCTGAGCGAATGATTTTCACGCCCTCGGCAATGCGAGCAATTTTTATGCTCTTGCTTTCCACGCCGAGAACCTCGCTCATATCTTCTGAGTAAATAATCCCGTCAATAACTTTCTCCATTTTTTCACACCTCTTAGTATCCAAGTTTTTTATCAACGATGTATTTCATCACTTTTCCCGAAGCGAAGTTTTGCAAATCTTCCAAAAACATTTCCACGTTTTTGTCTTTTGTGCAATCAAGCGTCAGTTTTCCAGCAACGTGCGGCGTTATCAAAAGGTTTTTCGCTTTCATCACAAATGCTTTTCACGGACGGTATTATAAAATATATTGTGAAAAATTGAGGTGGATAAATGGATTTCATAAAGAAAGTGATAAAAGGCATTGTAGGCTTTCGGCTCTCCCGCATACGATTTCTACGGCTGTCCGCCCGACGAAGACGAGAATCACCCAATGCACGGGCTTTTCCTCTTCAAGACGGGATTTGGTGGCGCGCTTATTCACAGGCTCGGCTCTTTTGACGCAGTGCTAAACGGCGCGGTCTACGGGGCGTATCGGGCGGCAGAAAATGCTAGGGCATTCTATCACAAAAAACTGATGAAAAAGATTAGGGGAAGATAAAATGAAGAAGACTTTTTTTGCAATGATGTTTGTAACTCTGGGGCTTTGTTCTTGTAGTTCCAAAAACAAAGATTTCATTTTTGTAGAAGGCGGAACTTTTTTGATGGGCAATGATGAAATCGAGGAGGAAGCTCCTGCTCACGAAGAAACTGTTTCGAGTTTTTATATTTGCAAGCACGAAGTAACCCAAGGCGAATGGGAAACTTTTATGGCGAAACTCCAAAACAAGCTGTACGAGGGCGATAATATGCCGTTGCGAGATGCGAGTTGGCGGGTTGCACTTGAATACTGCAATCGCAGGAGCGAAGCTGAAGGTTTGACCCCGTGTTATTCTGCGGATAAAGGTGTGGTTGTCTGCGATTTCAGTGCGAACGGCTACAGATTGCCGACAGAAGCTGAATGGGAATATGCTGCGAAAGGCGGAAAAAAGAGCAAGGGCTATCTTTACAGCGGAAGCAATGATATTGACGAGGTTGCTTGGCACGCGACGGTTAAAGGTGAGAAATCTTTTATCGATGACAATCACGAAGTAATGACCAAGAAGCCGAATGAGCTTGGCATTTATGATATGAGTGGTTCTGTGATTGAATTGTGTTGGGACGAGTATGCTTCTTATGACAAAAGCATAGAAGACGACAATTTGTATACAAGAATCTTTACTCAGCGTGTTCTGCGGGGCGGAAGTTCCACAAGTGTTGAAAGTCAATGCACAAACACTTATCGGGATTATTGTGATGAGAGGTCTCCAGCTGGCTTCCGTTTGGTCAGAACATCAATGAAAAAAGGCGTGAAAAAAGCAAACGCAAAGGAAACTGAGTCATCTTGGGTTACAAAGGAACAGCTTCAGGATTTGCTGAATAATATTGTGAAAATGGAAGGTATTATTGAAAAAGCGCAGGATGGAAAGGCAATGAATATCGAAGACATGCATTGCACATATTATAAAAAGTTCGGAAACACTCGTTTGGCAAGTACTTCCGAAAAAATGCCGTATCTTTATATGCGCATGAAAAATCCAAATCCAAAGAACAATTTCCCGAATCTGCTTCACGTTACTTATGGTAAGCCATCGGAAGAGAATATAATGCATTTCCAGGATATGCGTGATGAGATGGAATATGGAATTGAAGACATATATATCAATCCCGTTGATTACGTGGGAGTATATAAATCATTAGGACAGTTCAAATACACATTTAAAACCAATGTGAAAATCAACGGCGTTCCTTATGAAGTGAGGTTCGCAGATGTTGATGAGAACTAGTCGAAAAAGATATTTCTTTTGAGATTGTTTCCCAAGCATAAGTGTGCGGTGTGGTACATGTATAGGTGTGCTATACCGTACATCTATAATGGTGCGGTATGGTACATCTATAATGGCGTTTTCAAAAATAAAAGAGAGAATTATGGGTTTTATAATAAAATTGGTTCGGGGTATTATTAACTTTTGGGTTTCGTCTGCGGCTTTGGTTGCCCTGTATTTTTGCGATATGATTGCAATCGGCATTGCGCTTAGCGTTCAAAACAAGATTCCTGCCATTGAAAAAGCTGCAAAGACTCACGGAATCATAGAATACGTTCTGCCAGCCCTTGCCGTTTTTTTGATAAGCCTTGTTTTTGTCAAAATCAACAAAAAGTGTTTTCATCTGACGCTCGGAAAAATCATACTGCGCTACATCGCCCTTATGGTTTTTCTTGTGGGGTCGGTGGTGCTTCTTGCATTTCTTTGCTCTTTTGTCTGGAACTTGATTCCTGAGGACACAAAGACAACGATAATCAATGTTGTTGGAGTGCCGCTTCTATTTCTTACGGTGATTTCGCACGGCACGCTCTTCTTTGCTGTCATACCGATTATCATAGCGGCATTTGTTTTGTGTCTTGTTGTTCCGCTTTCGCTCATGGCGGGATTTGCCGTGGCTTCGTTCTATGAAAAGAGGTCTCGCATTTTCAAGATTCTTCTAAAGATTGCGGCAGTTGTTTCGCTTGTGCTTTTTGTTGGGCATTTGGTGAAGGTTGGCACTACAATCACGGACGACGACATTTTCAGCCGCCGTTATACAACGGAAAAAGACGCAAGATTTTTGGAAAAACTGCACAAAGAGGGCTTCGACTTTGACGGAAAGAAAATGCTTGTCTATCTTGTTCAGCATGATTCGTCAGAGTTCATTCTTGAGCAGGTGATTTCTTACGGCGTCGATGTCAGAAAATACAGCGAGGAATATTTCCGCTACGGAATAAGTTACGACACGGTTCGTTTTTTGCTTGAGCACGGCGCTGACCCGAATGTGAAGAAGAGTGAGGAATGGCCGCTTCTTTTTTGGGTGCTAGAGGATTACGACACGCTGAAAGTTGCTTTGGAAAAAGGCGCGGACGTGAACGTAAAGTACGCCACTGATATTGACGAGTACGACAATCGCGAAGAAATGCTTCATTGGTATGATGTGAATATGAATGCGGGTATGTATCTTCTTGCGCGGGAAAAGCACGGAATGGAAAAAGAAACATTCAGAAAAACAATGAATCTTCTTTTGGATTATGGTCTGGATTTGGAGTACAAAGACGAAAGAGGCAATAATCTTCGCGATTATGCGAAGCGTTTTAAGTATGATTTGGGACGCTAAGCGTTACGGGCTGTATTTCGCATGGTGTTCTGCATAATGTTACAGTTCTTGGCTATGATGAGAGCGCAAAAACTGCAAGCAAAAGTTTTCACTATCCAACACAATTACAAATTTTCATCCAGTTTTAGATTAGGGGAAAGGAAATGGAAATGTTAGAAACTTTTTTTAATTTAATTTTTGCATGGAGAGAAAACAAAATTAAAGATATTCTAAAATCTTTTTGTTCTTTCGAAGGATATGCTTTAAATGAAGAAATGTGCTGTTATTTTTCTCCAGAATGGAAAGATTATGGCCTTGAATATTTTGATGAAGACAAAGTTTTGTTTGATTTTCAGGTACCTGCTGTTGATGAAGACAAGCAGATAGTAATCTCATACCAAGAATTTTATGACATAGTATGCAAATACTATTTTGAGTATGCGAGGCAGCATTCAGAGGAACAGGACGAAATAATGCGTCTGCTTGCGGAACTGAAAAATAAGCTAAACGTAAAACAATAATAGTTAAGGGTGTTAAATAAATGTTAGAAAACTATTACGAAAAATCTGATTTTGATAAAGAAATAGAAAATTATCCTAAAGAAAAACTGATTTATATAGTTGAGAATGGATATGATATAGAATTAATTGAAGCAGCTTTTCAGAAATTATCGTTCATAGATGAGGATTATGCGTTAACAAAAGGTATGGAATTTTTAAGAAACGATGAATTCGACCCCTATTTCCAAGCCTGTATTATTGATTGTATTTATCAATTAGATAGGGAAAAAGTGTTGGACTGTATTTTAAGCAGAACCGCGGATGTCGATTTTTATTTCTTTGAGGAAATATTACGTAGAATGCTTGCTTACACAACATACGAGGCGTTAATGAAAATGAAGAATTGTAAAGCATATTTAAACTATTTATTTGAACAATACAATAAATATTCTGCAGATGAAAAAAGTGAGATGCAAGACTTGTTAAAAGAATTTGTGCAAGAATTCCATTTAGAGGCTTTATGGAAGAAATAAAAATATTTTTTTGCCATAGGAGTAAATATGAATTTATCAGAAAAATTAGAATTATATACAAGCTTTTCTCAAGGTGAAAACAATGGCTTTTCAAAACTTGAAGTTGCAGATTTAGAATTGGTGAATTTTGACTTAAAACCATATGATTTAAGCAACAGTTATTTTGGAGGAGTTACTTTTACTTCATGTGATTTAAAAAATGTTGATATGCATGGCTCAAATTTTGGTGGGAGTAAGTTTATATCAAGTATCTTAAAAAATAATAACATTGTAAAAGCTGAATGGGATAATGTAGAAATCTATAATATAAGCGTTGATAATATAAATGCATTCAGAACAACCTTTATGGAATCCATATTTAACAATTGCAAGATAAGCCAAAGTAATTTTGAATCATGTAATTTCTGGAGTTCTCGTTTATCTAAAGTAACATTTGAAGAATGTAATTTTGTAGACGCTTGCTTAAATGACTGCATTTTTACAGAAGTCATTTTCAAAAATTGTATTCTTCCTGAAAACTTTAAGCAAAAAACAGGTTTGATAATTACTTAGGGAGTCTTAAATAAGCTTGCGATGAGGTACACGCTCTTCATTTTCTATATATGAGACCATCGCTTTCGTACAAAGTCCACGGCACATATCAAGCTGAGAAATTATCCCCGCAAGTACTTTTTAGAAAAAGTTGTATTTATTCAGAAACTTTTCTGAAATCTGAAAAAGGATATATACAAGAATCCCCCGAACGGTCTATGACAGACAAATGAAAAGGCTTGTCTGTTTTTTCATCGCCGTATAATTCTGCTATGCAGTCATAAATTTCATTTTTGCGAATATCCATTCTATCATCACCCAGATATTTTACTTCATATTTTACAGGTTTTCTTTTCATCTCTCTTAACCTCTTTCTTTTATCTTAAACTCAACTTTACCAATGTTTTTACACTGATACTAATGAATTTCTCTGCTTTGCTCTCCAAGCCCTTCTATTAAGACTGTACCTCTGCCACGAACTTTTTGCCAATCTTTTTCATTTGTCAAAGTTCCGTCTTGCAATTTGTATTTTTCAATCAAAAATTGAACATCTCTGATTTCTTCTCCACTTGCTAACTATAATACCTGTAACTTTTGTATTTTGCTTTAGCTTATAAACAGGATTTTTATTACTATCGCAAACAATAATTTCTTTCTTAACAATAAAATCATTTAATCGTTTCTTTTTTGCTTCTTCAAGTCTTTGAAGTCGCCTTTCTTCAATCCTCTCCATTAATCTTTGAGCAAGATACAACATTTCTTCTTTGTTCATTTTTTATTCTCTTTATATTATAGGTAAATCTATTTTATTTTTTCAAATTATTTAGTAGCTATTTCTGCAAGATTTTCTCAAAACATTCTGCTGAAAAGAACCTATATTATAATCATAATACAGGCTAGGAGGTGCAAAGATGGGCAAATTTATTTATACAATCGAAAAGCTTAATAATAAAGGTCACATTTGGGTGTTTCGTAATGACGGTGAAACAAAAAAAGAAGATGGCATATTACTAAACTTCTTCATCGAAGAAGAGCTTGTTGAAGCATTGACAAAATTCCCGAAAAGTTGTGTTTACGTTCCTGAAGATGATGAAGAGCTTATAAATGAAGGTAAAAGACTTGCTGAAAAATTGGGACTTCAAGCTTTAACATTACCTGATTGAATGTCCTTATAGCCTTCTTTATAAATAAGCCAGCCATCATCATCAAATGCTTTTAGATACTCATTTAGCATTGCAGTAGGAGCTGTTGAAGTTGCCTTTCTTCAATTTTTTGGTTGTGCTAGAAGGTAGTTAGAACGGCAATTCTGACTACTTATACAATTAGTGCAAATAAAAAAAATCGTTTTGCTTTTTTAGAAAATTTACAGTCTGAAATGCCTATATTATTACCATAAACAGAATAAGGAGGTAGAAAAAAATGGGAAAGTTTATTTATACAATCGAAAAGCTAAACAATAACGGGCATATTTGGATTTACAAAAATGATGGAAATTGTGAAAAATCAGAACAGGGGATAATGCTCAGTTTTACAAACGAACAAGATTTGTTGAATGCTTTGACAGAATTCAAAAAGAGTGGTATTTGGATTGTTGAAGATGATTCATAGCTTATTGAAGAAGGCAAAAGGCTCTCAAAGTTGCTTGGAATTCAGCTCATAGCCCCTTGCTTGTGATTTCTTCACGGAATTATCCCTTGACGTACTTTCAAGCTGTCAAGACATTCTGCTACTTCTCTTCACTATATTATATATACATATCTTAGGAGGAACTTGTAATGATTTCAAAAGATGCAAAAAAATTTTTATTACAAAGTAATCAACTTCAAGAAAACTTTTCAAGATTGATAACAATCAATAAGTTGTTAAATGAAGCCAAAATCGATATGTCGAAATTGGAAAAACGCCTTGAAAGGTATGATAATTTTTTTGACAAAATGCTTGAAACTGCTCCAGAAGACCAAGATTGGACTTTCATTATTAAACAGTTAGAAGATAATGTGAAAGAACTTGATACATATTTTTCTTGGATAAAAGATGTTGAAAAATATGACATTCAAATAACTCAACAAGAATTGCAAAAGATGACTCAATATAAAAATACTGTCAATTTGCAAATACAGCAACTCAGGATTTTGCTTAACGATGATTAGAAAAGTATATCAGGGATAATTCCTTTTCTTCATAACCTTCTTTATCAGCTTCAGAAATTAGCCAACCATTGTCGTCAAATACGTCAAGGTATTCATCAAGCATTGCAGACGGAGTTGTTGAAGTGTTCTGCAATATTTTTAGAAACATTCTGCTGAAAAGAACCTATATTATGTATGAGAAGGTTATTTATATGGACAGAGAAACAAAACAAAAATTTATAACAGAAATTGAAAAGATAAGAAAAATAATTGAAGAGAGAAAGTTGCAAGAACAAGCCGAATCTGATGATTTGTATGAAAAATTTTATGAACCAGAAGAAGGTGAACCAAATGAAGATGTTTATTACGAAAATTTTGTTTGGAATCGAAAGAAAAGTAATGACAACATAAAAGATACAGGCGATGGAAAAGGATTTTCATTTTATTATGCCGCTCAAGTTTGGAAAGATGATGACCATTACACAATCAAGGATAAGAATAATAAAGAGCATCCCGATAATAATATAACTTTGGGGTTGGTTGCAACAGAAAATATTGTCGTCGTTGTAAATGCAGAACTAGAAAATGGAAAAATTCGAATTATTTCTGCATGGGAAGATGTAAACGAAGGGCATTATACAGAAACATATATTAAACATAAAGAAAATAATAGAAAATATGGGAAAAATAAAGGTAAAAGAGAAGATAGTTCTACATACCTTTTAATCCGTAGGGCAAATAACAAAAGATTCTTTTCAAATTCAAAAGGTAAAATAATTGAAATAGATGAACTAGATTTTCCATTTGAAGGTAACTTTGCTTCATATAAGGGGAAAAAAGTTTTTGTACAAAAAGTTGGAACATTTGAAGACTGTAAAAAAATACAGAACATTATAGATGCTTACTTAAAACATTCTAAAAATGGTTTTGATTGGTGAAAAGTACGTAAGGGGATAATTCCGAAAGATTCAAAATAATCATCATCAATTCTGTTATCTCTTTCTCTCTCTTTTCTAAATCTTGTATTGTTGATTTTGTGAGCAGTGTCTGCTGAAATAGTTTTATGTCTATTTGTTATGTTTTTAATTCCATTTACCAAAAATTTCAAATATTCTTTGGCAGTTTCTTCTTCAAGACAATAGCCATATCTGCAAAAAATCACGAAACTCATTCAACTTTTCTTCATCAAGTTTGTTAACTCTCATTGATTAAACTCCTATATTCTAATTAGTTGCTTAATCAATCAAAGTACGTTATGGGATAATTCCGAAATATTTTTTGATTTGCTGTTTATGTGTTGAGTAGACCCCTGAAACGAGTTCAGGGTGACAAAGAGAACAGAACGTCACAAGATTTTTTGCGATTTTATCTGCTTTAAGTTAATAAAAACTAGGAGGTTTAACAATGAGTGTATGTTTTTATATCAAAAACAAGAATGGATTTTTTGCCAAAAAAGCACCGATGACAATCAAAGAGTGTTTGGAGCTTTCAAATCAGAAAATCACGCAATTTAGTTTTGACGAAACTGCTGATGATTTTGATGAAAACAGATTTTACAATTCTTCTATTGCCGATTACGAAGTTTTGATTTTGGGTGTGTATGGGCAAAGTTCCCGCGGTTTTGAGCTTTCTTTTGAAAAGGAGGAAAACGCCTACGAAGTCCGTGTTTGCACGCCTAGCACAAAAGAAGATTGGGAGATTGCTCTTCGATATATCAAGGAGTTGGCAAGAAAACTGAAAAACACTATTTCAAATGACCGCGAAGAGCATTTTTCAAAAGACAACATCGAATCTTTTGATTACAAGAAAGACATTTTGTTTGGTCTGCAATGTTTTTGTTATGACGATAGCCCTTCTATGATGCCAGGACTTTTTCGTGAAGTTTGTTTGAACAAAGAATATGCAAAAAAGTTTCTTGATTCACAAAATCCAATCGAAAGTTTCAGCAAATTTTTTCACGATATTCAATATTTGGACGCTTATTCTGCCAAACAGAGATTTTTCGAAGACAAAAACACTGACGAGATTTTTGGGCTTTACACGCTGACTCAAGAAACACGGACGATTTTGCCCTATAAGCCAACCGTGGAGTTCAAGTACACGAATTCGGTAAAAGACGATGATGTCAAAAGCTGGAAAATGTCTTTTTGCATTATCGACGGTGATGAAAATAATCCAGATTCATATCACAATGTTGGTATGTCCTTGTATTCGGATTTTATTTCGCATTTGCCCAAAGACAAATATCGTTTTATTGACGCTTCACACATTTTGGTAGAAGAGTTGTCGCAAGATGAAATCCTTGAGCTAGCAGGAAACAAAAAATGAAAGCACAAACATTTTTTACAACAAAGGATTTTGCTCTAAAAAGCATAATTGAGAAAATCAGCGGCAATGAAAATCTCGTTCACTACAAAAAATATTGCGAAAAGAGGCTTGCGGGGCTAAGAAAAGAGGCATTTGCTGAGCTGAGCGTGTTCCTGAAAGACTTTTCGGACGCACCTTTTGAAGCGAGGAGGCTCTTTGTCGACATTCTTTTGAGCAATGCGGACTCAGTCGGCGAAGACCTTACTCCTGCCACGCTGCCTCACCCGCTAAACGAGCAGGTGATAAAGCCAACGCTTGATGAATGGGCAAAAAAGGAGCGTGAAAATTATCTTCCGCTTTATTGGAGCGCAAAATATTTCTATGACTATGACGCACTTGAGCACGCCTTAGCGATAAATCCCGCCGAGCAAAAGCCGCTTCTGCTTGCCATCGAGCGCAATATCAATGCCCTTTATTATTCGACACATCATTTGCCCGATTATTATTGCGGAAATGTTGATGAGGATATGCTTTTGGTGTGCAAGGTCGAAGAGGAAATCCGCCTTGTTGAAGACAATGAAGTCAAAAAAGCCATCACAGCCGATTTTCTCTTTTATAGCACGCTCATTCGTAACTATCACGAATGGAAACTCTCTGGTGAGAAAGACTTTGCGGTCTGGGGAGCGAAAAACGGCAAGCAAGTTTCTAGCAATGTATCTTCATATTATTACACAAAATAAAAGTGAGCGCGAAATGAAAAGATTTGAAGAGCTTTATGCCCTCTCTGTGCTGTCCGTGAGCGGTTTTGACTTGTTTGGCGAATACAATGCGTGGCTGGACGAGGAGTTTTTGAAAAACGGCGATGATTTTGCTTTGCTCGAAATGGAAGAATTGTCTTCTGACAAGTACAAAACACATTCATTTTTCCGCCAATATTTTTATGACAACCCGGATTTTGACAAAAACATATTCGGAAAAGCGCTTTTTGGCGAGCTTGAGAGGGCATATCACGACAAAAATTGCGATTTTGATTCGTTTGTGAATAATTGTTACGCTGTCTATCAAAATTTACTCAAGCAAATTGAGTGGGACGAAGAGCCGTTTTTCGCTCTTGACTATGCGGGCGACTCAATTGAATGGGGAGATTACAAAAGCGCGCACGAAATAATAGAAAACGCATTCCGATTTTATAGCGGCGAACTCTCTGCTTCATCAAACGAAGTGAAAATTCGCGCATTCAGTGAAATTGCGGCACTCAAAGACGGGGAAATAACGTTTTTTGATGGCGAGAAAGTTGCGCTCTCATCGTGCGCGGGCAAAAAGTGGAGCGGCAGATGTGTCGGAGAGCGTGATTTTGGTGCAAATCCGCCTTATTTTGTGTTCTTCAGTGGCGAAAAATGGACAAAAATCATATTCTGCAAAAAAGGATTGTTCAAAAAAAGAAAAAATCAGCGTGATTTTGCCCTCATTCACAACTTCGTTCAATCTTCTTGCTTCACAACGATGGATTTGCAGTGAGAATTACAGCGGTTTTGCCGATGATTTTAGTGCAAATGACGCAACTTTTCGCTTTTTAGCATAAAAATGAGGATGAGACAATGAGAATCTTTTTGCAAATTATATCCCCAGTCGTGTTTTTGGCGACAATCATCGCTTTTGTGAGAAGTTTGATTGATTACAACAAGCACTACAAAGCAATCGTCGACTTTTTGCGGCTCGAAAACGACAGAGAAACGCTAAAAGCAATCGGTTATGTGGAGTTTTATGGCGAAGAATACGGACTGAGAAGGTCTTTTTCTGTGCTCTCCGCCACGCTAAGACTTTATGAGCGCTTCAATGAGACTCAAAAACGCGAATATTTTGATTACGCACAATATCTTGAGAAGCGGAGAGCATGGCTGATTCCGACAATAATTTGCCTGATTTTGTCGATGATGCTCCTTGCCTTTTCCTTTGGCAGCCTTTGAGCAAAAAATGCGTGAAAAACGATTTTGTCATCATTCACAGCTTCGTTCAATCTTCTTGCTTCACAACGATGGATTTGTAGTGAGAACTACAGCGGTTTTACCGATGATTTTATTGCAAATGACGCAATTTTTCGCTTTCCGAAGGTTCCGTCAGGATTTTTTCTTGATTTCGCTCACGAAAAGACCGGCAATCGTGAGAACGGAGCCGAGCGCGCCCATCGGCGAGATTTTTTCCCCGAGCGCGAGGAACGCGAAGATTATCGTGACGACGGGAATGAGGTAAATGCCCGCCGTGGCGCGGACGGTGCCGAGCTTGTCGCAGGCAATGTTCCACGCCACGAAGCAGAACGCACTCGCGCCGACGCCGAGGAAGCAGAGGTTGAGCCAGTTCAGCGGATTCGTGAAGCGGAACGCGTTGAACGCTGGGTCGAGAATCACGGAGACTCCGTTCTGTATTTCAAGGTTCGGGCTTGACGGCGCGGAAGTGCCGAAACGCGCGAGCGAGAAAATGCCGATGGGAAGCATGAAAACTATCGCCCAATGGAAAATCCGCCGCGTGACGAGAATCGGCTCGAGGTTGAGCGCGTTGATTCTCGCTATGCAGAGGGAATAGACGCCCCAGCACAGCGCCGAGCCGAGCGCGAGGAAATCGCCTTTCGGGTTCATGTTGAATTCGACGACGCCGTTGAAGCTTACGAGCGCGATTCCGACAATCGCGATGATGAAGCCGATGTTGAAGAAGCGCGTCAGATGGTGCTCCCCCAGAAAAAGCTGGAGAAAAAGCGCGGTGAACATCGGGCAAATCGACACGATGACGCTCACGTTCGACGCGCTCGTATATGAAATCGCCATGTTCTCCATGAACTGGTACGCCGTGACGCCGGTCAGCCCCGCGACCATGAAATAGACCTCCTGCCGTTTTTCGGGAAGGGTGAAGACCGCGGGGCGGGCAATCCGCAGCGAGATGTATGCGAGGACAAAACGGACGAAGAGTATCTCGTAAGAGGAGAACGAGCGCAGAAGGTATTTCGTGCAGACGAATGTTATTCCCCAAAGAAGAACGGAGACCGCGGCGAAGAAAAGCCCGGCCAGATTATGATTTTTTGCCATGCGAGGATTCTAGCAGAAAGTCGGAAAGTTATCACGGCGCGCGGGAACGCATCACAAAATCGCTTTTTCTCCCGCGTGCTTTTCCCCGAGCCATCTCGCCCATTTTTCCGTGAAGCATGAAGCGTAGTGGCATTCCGAATGCGGTCCGAGCGTCTCGGAATGCCACAGTTCCGGTGCATTTTCTATATCGCGGGCTTTTTTACCGGCGCTTCATGCTGACAGAACTCGGCAGTCATGCGCGCGCGAATTCGCCGCAGATGCGCTCCAAGGCGTCGGCAAGAATTTTCCGTGGGGTGGCGCAGTTTATGCGCTGGAATTTCTCGCCCTCCGTCCCGAACATCCGCCCCGCGTCGAGCCAGACTTTCGCCTTTCGCAGGATGCGCTCGGAAATTTCCTTGTCGGAAAGCTCGCCGAACGCGCGGAAATCGAGCCACAAAAGGTAGGTTCCCTCCGGCTCGACGACTTTTATTTTCGGGCAGCGCGCGGCAATGAACGACTTCGCGAAATCGATGTTCGATTTTATGTATGCCTTCGCCTCGTCGAACCATTCGCCGCCGGACTCGTATGCGGAAGTCGCCGCGATTATCCCCATGAGGCTCGGTTCGTCGTATCCGGTGCGGTCGATTTCCTTCTGGAACGCCGCCCTGATTTCCGGATTCTGTATGAATATGTTCGAGAACTGCAAGCCCGCCAGGTTGAACGTCTTGCTCGGGGCGGTGCAGATTATCGAATTCTCTGCGGCTTCCTCGGAAAGCGACGACCAGACAGTATGTTTGTTCGGCTCGAAGACTATGTCCGAATGGATTTCGTCCGAGACGACCGCGACGTTGTGGCGCAGGCAGATTTCCGAAAGGCGCAGAAGCTCCTCCTTCGT
This sequence comes from Treponema saccharophilum DSM 2985, assembly GCF_000255555.1. GTDB lineage: Bacteria > Spirochaetota > Spirochaetia > Treponematales > Treponemataceae > Treponema_D > Treponema_D saccharophilum. Next base: position 80,446 of record NZ_AGRW01000050.1, on the reverse strand, counting down.
CCAGACCCGTCCGCCGGGATTGTGCGGTGAGCAGAACACGAAAAGCTTCGCGCCCTCGTCCGTTATCTTCCGCTCGAAATCATCAAAGTCGATTTCGTACCGCCCGTACTTGAACACGAGCGGATTGTTCACGACGCGGCGGTTCAGCGCGCTTATCGTGTTGAAAAACGGATAGTAGACGGGTTTCTGGATTATCACGCCGTCGCCCTCTTTCGTGAGCGCCTTTATCGCCGTCGCGATAGCAAAGACGACACCCGGCGTGTTCACCACGGACTCCTCGTCGAATTCAAATCCGTGGCGCGTCCTGAACCATTTTTCCAGCGCCGAATAATACCGTCCGTCCGGCCTGCTGTACCCGAAAATCCCGTGACGCGCCCGCTCGGCAAGCGCCTCCTGAACGCACGGCGGGGAAGGAAAATCCATGTCGGCAACCCAAAGCGAGACCGCGTCGGCCGGCTTGTTCCTTTTTGCGGCAAGGTCGTATTTTATCGCGAACGTGTTTTTCCTGTCGGTGATTTTGTCAAAATCGTGCTTCATTTTTCCTCCAAAGCCTGCCTCAAATCCTCAACCAAATCATCAGCGTCCTCGATTCCGACTGAAAGCCTGAGCGTCGAGGTCGTGATGCCGTTCTTCTCCCGGATGTCCTCGGGAACGTCCGCGTGCGTCTGCGTGACGGGGTAGGTGATGAGCGTCTCGACGCCGCCAAGGCTTTCCGCGAACTGAATCAGCCGCACCTTGTTCAGAATCGATTTCGCCTTCTCCTCCGACGTCACGTTGAACGTGACCATGGAGCCGAACCCGCGCGCCTGCTTTTTTTGGACGGCGAAACCGGGATGCTCGGGAAGGCCGGGGTAAATCACCTTCGTCACGGAAGGCTGCGCCTTGAGCCACCCGACGATTTTCGCGGCATTCTCCTGCGCTTTTTCCATGCGGACTGCGAGCGTCTTGATTCCGCGGAGCGTCAGCCACGAGTCGAACGGGGAAAGGCCCGCGCCCGTCGTCTTTATGAGGAAGCGGAGTTTTTCCTGAATGTCCGCGCGGTTCGTCACGATGAAGCCCGCGAGCGTGTCGTTGTGCCCCGCGAGGAATTTCGTCCCCGAGTGGATGACGATATCGGCGCCGAGGGAAAGCGGGTTCTGGAAATACGGCGACATGAACGTGTTGTCCACGATAAGGAGAAGCCCGTGCTTTTTCGCGATGCCCGCGACAGCCGCGATGTCGGTGACGTTCATCATGGGGTTCGTCGGCGTCTCTATGTAGATTGCCTTCGTCGCCGGCGTGATGAGCGACGAAAGCCCCGTCTCGTCAAGCGCGGAGATGTTCTCCCGCGTGAAGGTGATGCCGTTTTTTCGGGAAACGTTGTCGAAAAGGCGGATTGACCCTCCGTAAAGGTCGGAATCCGCGATTATGTTGTCGCCCGGCGAGAAAAGCTCCATCAAAAGCGCGATTGCCGCCATTCCGCTCGAAAGCGCGAGCGCGTCGATTCCGCCCTCAAGTGCCGCGACAGTTTTCTCAAGCTGCTCGCGCGTGGGGTTCTGCAGGCGGCTGTAGTCGAACCCGGTGCTCTGGCCGACGGCAGGATGCGCGTACGTCGCCGTCTGGTAAATCGGGAAGCTGATTGCGCCGTAGTGGCTGCATCCGTCCGTTGACGAGCGCTCAAGATGAAGACATTTTGATTCCAATGACAAAGACATATGTGACCTCTTTTTTCTGCTCTGCTCCGAAAAACGGTTGGTTTCTTGCGCATCGGCGCTCATGGATTTTGAAGTCGCGTTCCGAATGACGCCGAAAATCCGGGCAGAACCTTCCTTAAATAAAAAATAATCGCGCGCTGAAGCGGAAAACCCCAGCCGCATGTCCCCGAAAAGTGCGAAAAACACGCGCACGTGCGCCAGTAAACGTCATGGGCATGATTCATCCTGAGAAATGTGCCTGCAAAAACGGAACCGACAGCAGATGCGGAAGACGGGAGACTTTTTAAGACGGAAAAAGCCTCAGGCGTGGAGGCTGGGGGAGCGGCGCATTCGCCCGTTTCGGAAATTCTCGCGGACTAATTTCTCGAAGTAGATTGCCATTTCGCGCCTCCTTATATTCCTATTGAATTGATAGGAATATTGTATACACAAAAACCTACCATGTCAATAAGGAATTGTGCGCCGCACGCCGCGCTCAGATGCAGTATTCGAAGCCCACGAATTCGTGGTTTTTTTCCGCGAGCTGCTCAAGCGTGACAGAATCGACGAAATTGTTGACGACGAATTCAAAATCCTTCCAGAACGACTCGCTTCCCGCCGACTCGACGGTATTTCCCTCGTTGGGGGCGCAGGGGGACAAGTCGCCCTCCATCACGCGCAGGATGTCGCCGACGGTGTATTTGTCCGCCTTTTTTGAGAGCCGGTACCCGCCGTTTATGCCGCGAGAGCTTTCGACGAGGTTCGCGCTGACGAGCTTGGAGAGAATCTGCTCGAGGTATTTGACGGACAGGTTCCTCCTGTGGGAGAGAAGGCGCAACGGTACAAAATCCCCGCCTGAATTTTCTGCTAAATCTTCCATTATCAAAAGCGCATATTGTCCTCGTGTCGAAATTTTGTACATCGTGCCTCCTTTGTCTATTCGTTTTGCCCCGCCCGGAAAACGGCTGCGCGGACATTCCTCATCGGGAAAATCCGGCGGCCACGATTTTTTTCCGTCGCCGGGGAAGGGCGGAAAGCCGGGCCGCCCCGCATCTATATGCTGTACTCGGCTTCCTGAATTTTTCCCCCGAGGTCGAGGTAATCGAGAATCTTGTTGCGGTAGAGCGTGAACGTATCTTGGACGCGCACGCGCGGACGCGGAAGGTCGATGTCGATTATCGCCTCCACGCGGCTCGGCCTCGCGCTCATCACGACGACCTTGTCGCTCATGTAAATCGCCTCGTCGACGTCGTGCGTTACCATGAGCATCGTCATGTCGTTCTCGTTCTTGATGCGGAGAATCTCGTCCTGAAGGTTCATCCTCGTGAACGCGTCAAGTGCGCCGAGCGGTTCGTCGAGGAGAAGGACTTTCGGATGCCCGACAAGCGCGCGAGCGAGCGAAGCCCGCTGCTGCATTCCCCCGGAAATCTGGTGCGGATACGAATTCTCAAAGCCGCTCAGCCCGACGAGGTTTATCATGTCCGCAACGTCATTCTTCTTGTCCTTGTAGATTTTCCGCGCCTTCAGCCCGAACGAAATGTTCTCCCTGACGCTGAGCCACGGAAAAAGGTTCGAGCCCTGGAAGGCGAACCCCCGGTCGCTTCCGGCTTTCGTTATTTTCTCGCCGTCAAGAAAAATCTGCCCCGAGCTTGCCTTCTCAAGGCCGCCGATTATCCGCAGCAGCGTCGATTTTCCGCATCCCGACGGCCCGATAAGGCTCACGAAAGAGCCGGGCTTTATGTCGAGGGAGAAATCGTTGAGGACTTTCACGTCGTCGAAGCTTTTCTCCACGTTCTGAATTCTTATGTTCCCGAGCATTGTTCCTCCCCGCGCTATTCCCCGAACAGCGTCGTGCTGAGATACCGGAGCCCCGTGTCGGGGAACACGACGACGATGTTCTTCCCCGCGAATTCTTCCCTTTTCGCGATAATCGTCGCGCCCCACAAAGCCGCGCCGCTTGAATTGCCGACAAGCACGCCGTCCGTCTTCGCGACAGTGCGCGCGGCGTCGAACGCGCCGTCCGTGTCCGCGACGAAAACCTCGTCGAACACCTTTTTCGTCACGCCGCCGTCCTCTTTCAGGCTTGGCGGGATGCGCTCGGCGGGAACCTCCGTGAAGTTGTGGATTCCCGTCAGCTTCGTGTCCGTTTCCGCAGGCTCGACCGCAAAAATCTTCGTCTTGCCGCCGTTCTTCTCGTGGATGTAGTCCGCGATTCCCCGTATCGTTCCGGCAGTTCCCACGGAGGCGACGACTGCCGCGACATTTCCTTCCGTATCCTCCCAGATTTCCTTCCCCGTGGTGTCGTGGTGCGCGACGGGGTTGAGCGGGTTTATCATCTGGTCAACAAAATAAATGTCGTCGCCCGCAGCCTGCCTGTCACGTATGTGCTGCTTGAGGATGTTCGTCGCGGCGACAAAATCGTTGTTCGTGGCGGCAAGCGCGTCCTGAAGCTCCGGCACCTCGCTGATTTTCGTGACGTCCGCGCCGAATGCCTTCATGACGAGAAGCCGCTCATGGCTCACGCCGTCCTGAAGGTATATCCTGACTTTGTACCCTTTGATTGCGCCTATCGCGCTGACCGCGATTCCTGTGTTCCCGCTCGTATATTCGACGAGCGTCGTCTTTCCGGGCTTGATTTTCCCCGCCTTCTCCGCCTCCTCGATAATCCTGAGGACGATTCTGTCCTTTATGCTTCCGATTGGGTTGAAATACTCGACCTTCGCGAGAATATGCGCCTTGAGGCCGAGCTTCTCCTCGTATCCGTGAAGCCGCACAAGGGGAGTGTGCCCGACAAGTTCCGCAAGCGAATCGTGAATTTTTTTTGACATAGTGTTTCCTCCGTTTTTTTTCCTATAATTTTACTAGGTTTTTAGCTCAAATAAAAAACTTCATCGCACATTCCAAGCGCATCTTCGTCGTGGGTGACGAGAATGACCGTCTTCCCGCGCCGCGAAAGCTGCCTGAATATGGAGATGATTTCCTCAGCCTGCTTCCGGCTCACGGCATCGGTCGGCTCGTCGGCGATGATGATTTCCGGGTCGTTCATCAACGCGCGCGCGATGAGAAGCCGCCTGTTCTCGCCGCCGGAAATAGATGCCGGGCTGATTTCCGAAAGATGCCCTATGCCGAATTCCTCCAGAAGCGCCCGCGCCCGCGCGACAGCTTCGTCCCCGCCGCCCTTTCTCCTCTTCCCGAGAAAAAAGGGCAGGGCGGCGTTCTCAAGGACGGTCATGTTCTCAAGGAAGCTCTGCTCTTGCGAGACGAAGCCGATTTCCTCGTTGCGGAAGCGGCTGATTTCCTCGTCGCCCATCGATGAAATGTCCTTCCCGTTTACGAGAACCTCCCCGATGTCGGCTTTCTGCAGGCCCGCGATAATCGAGACGAGCGTGCTTTTTCCGGCACCGGACTCGCCCTTTATTCCGAGGAAAACGCCGTCTCCCACGGTGAGGGAAAAATCAGAGAGCACGTTCCGGACTCCCTGCGGCGTCGAAAAAGATTTAGATACGTTTTTCAGCTCAATCACAGTCTCCTCCAAAAACGCTATTTGACGTCCCCGTACGGCTCCGCCTTCGATATCCTGACCGCGCTTTTTGCCGCCGAGGCGACGCACGATAAAGTCACGGCGACGAAAACCGCGGCGGAAAAGCACAGCACCGTACCGAATCCGCCGGGCGAAAACGGAAGCGCTATTTTTTGCGAGATAACGCCGCTGAACGGAATCACGACGAGCGCTGCGATTATGATTCCAAGAACGGAACCAGCCCCGCCGAGAATGGCAGCCTCGTGGAAAAGAACCGAGCGCAGCTGCCTTTTCGTCGCGCCGAGCACCCGCAGAATCGAGAATTCACGCCGCCGCTCGTTAATCGTTACCGAAAAAATGAGCGCGAGCGAAAAAAACGCGACAAGGAGGACGAGCGCCGAAATCGAGTACAGGAACACGAGGACGGCGGATATCTTCCCCGAAAAGTTCCTGATGAATTTTTCCCCGATTATCACCTGCACGCCGGGTACGGCCTTTTTTATCCTGAGCGCAACGGCATCGGCGGAGGCGTCATCGGAAAGTCGAACGAGGACGGAGCTTATCTTGTTCTCCGTGTCGCCGTCGGACACAAAGCCGAATCCTTTCCGGCTCGCGTCGTCGAATATCCAGCGGAGGCTTTCCATATCGCAGAAAATCACGTTGTCCATCCCTGAGCCGCTTTTCGAAAGCCGCCCGGCAATCTTGTGCTCGCTCCCGAAAAACCTGACCGTTCCGTTCTCGTCGCTGACGTTGAACCCCGAAAGGAGGAATTCCCCGCCGGAAATTCCGCTCACGCCGGTTTTCGCCCAGCTTTTCACCACGAAGTCGCTCTCCGGCTCGAAACCGATAATCTGGACAGGAAAATCGCAGCAGCTTTCGGAGACGCTCGTAAGGTAGAACTGCGCGCTCGCCTGGCTGACGCCGGAAACGGAGCGCACGGAATCGACGACGTTCCGCTCCATATAAAAATAGTTCGGCTCGCCGGAAAGGAGAATCCGCTCCTCGCCCTTCTCGTATCCTTCGGGAACGACGAGCAAATCGGCGCCAATCCGGGAGCGCAGCCCCGCAATCCCGGATTTCAGGCTCGCCGAAAGCACGAGCGACGCGAACATTACCGCGGAAGAAATCGCGACCATCGCGACGATAAGGACCGTGCGGTGCGTTTTCTTGGAAAGGTTCGCGATTGCCAGCGCCTTTTCGACATCCGAGCGGAAAATCAGCGTTTTTTCCATAAAAGCACCGTCTGGAAAAGCGAAATCAGGAAAATCAGCATTCCGAAGACGAAGACGGTCGGCCTCGTGACGGCATGGCAGTGCATTTTCGGCATGGCGCAGACCTTCGCGAATGTAAAAGGCGCGATTGCGACGAGAAGTCCCAGGACGGAAACAAGCCCAGACAAGATGATGTTCAGTTTTTTCATATAAATCTCCTTTTTGTTTTCGCGCCGCCCGATTTCGGACAGCGCATGTGGTTTTGTATGCGGCGCCGGCGTCCCTTACAGCGGGAACCCGGTGCGGATTCCGTTTATCTCGGTGAACGTCTTTGTCTCCTTGTCGTATGAATATCCGTCGGGAACTCCGAAAAGCTCGATGTATCCCTGCGCGATGAATTTCTCTATGTCCGTCGAATTCTTGAGGATGCCCGCCTCCTTAAGCTGCCGCGCGGCAGCGTCGAACGTCTGCCTTCCGAGCGAGCGGCTCGGGATGAAATTCAGCTCGTCGAGCAGCGACGCGTTGAAATCGAGGTCGCCCGCAACCAAATCGTTCTCTATCTGGAGCTGCGCGGTCGCCCGCGGCTCTGCCTCCACATATGCGCTCGCCTTCTGCAAGGCGCGTGTCACGGCAGCGGCGCCCTCGGGATTCTCTCGGAGGAGCTTGTGCGTCACGAACTGCTGGCAGCAGTACTCGTTCCTGAATTTCTCGTCCGTTCCCGTGTCGAGTATTTTCCGGAACCCGTATGCAAGCTCGCCCTTCGTCGCGACCGGGTCGTGCGCGCCGATGACGTCAACGGCGCCGTTGTTGAGCGCGATCGCGAGGTCTGCCGACGAGTAGGCGACGAATTCGACCTCGTTGTTGTCCGCGGTGACGCCGATTCCGACATCCATCAGCTTTCTCTTGAGGTTCATGACGCTCGAATCGGCAAGGCCGGGAACGCCGATTTTCTTTCCGCGCAAATCCTTCACGGATTGTATGTCGCTGTCCTTCCTGACGTAGTATTTCGTGCATCCGACGTGGATTCCCGAAGTGTACGAAATGGGAAGCCCGTTCTCCATCGCCTGGAGCTGCGTCGCGTACAGACCGTATCCTGCATCGACTTTCCCGGACGCAATCATCTCGCCCAACGTCGCGCCGCCCTCGACCTGCTGGACGTACTCCGCCTTCTGCCCGATTTTTTCGAGTTCCTCGTCGAAAAGCCCCATCTTCATCGCGACATGCACAGGCGCCCCGCAGAGATTCCCTGTCTGGAAGTTGATTCTGACGACTTTCTGCGCGGAAGACGCTTCCTTCTTGTTGCACGACGGAAATGCGAGCAGAACCGTGGCCGCTGCGGCAGCCAATACGCTTTTTGAAATTGATTTTTTCATAATATGCCTCCATTTTTTATGAATTGATTTCGTTACCATTTGATGAGACCTTTCTGCCATCCGAGAAGGCGGCTCCTCACCTTGAAAAGCGCCGTTATGATTACCGTGCAGAAAAGTGCAATCATAATCAGACCGGCATAGACGCCCGAGTAGAGCATCATCGCCTTCTGGTAGCTTATGTACCAGCCGATTCCGTATTTCGCGCCGAACATCTCCGCCGTCATGAGGGCGATGAACGCCGCGCATATCCCGTTGAACACGCCCTGAAAAATGTTCGGGAGGGCGGCAGGAACCGCAACCTTGAAAATCTGGTAGAACGTTCCCGCTCCGAGCGTCCGGCTGACCTCGAAATAGATTTTGCTCGTGTTCTGAATCCCGGAGCTCGTCATAAGCTGGACGGGGAACCACACCGCAAGCGCGATGATGAACACGCTCGCACCGAACGGCGTCGGGAAAGTCGTCAGGACAAGCGGAATCCACGCCGTCGCCGGAATCGGTCCGATAAGCTTTATGTACGGGTTCACCCAGTAGCAGACTTTTTTGGAGAAGCCGATGCAGACACCCGTGACGAATCCCGAAACAGTCCCGAAAAGCACCCCGAGAATCAGAAGCCTGAACGAGAAGCCAATGCACTTCAGAAGGAGCGGCGTCTGCTCGAAGAAAACCGCAAGGACGTTGTCGTAGCTCGGAAAAAAAATCACGGGAAGAAGCGCGAGCTTTGCCGTGGCAAGGTTGAGCAGCGCAACGAGAATTCCTGAACCGAAGAAAAACGCCCCTTTCTGCTCAAGCCCCTCCCGAATTTTCCCGCTGAAAAACGAAAGCGCGAAAAGGATGAGCGCGAAAGCGAGCAGTACGCAAAGAAGCAGATTGTAGTATGGTTTTGCCGCCCCCGGATGAAGCGGGCTGTCGGCGACGATAGTCTGCACAAGAATGGCAAAAACAACCCCGAGAGCAGGAAAAGCGCGGAAAAGAATATTCTTTAGAGTTTGTCTCATTTTGCACCTCGTATAACCTAGTAATGTAGTAGGTATATAACATTTCGCGGAACTGTTCTAATATATTTTTTCTATAACTGATATAGATTTTTTTTATACCTATGCGCGGATTTTTGTTGAGGCACGGTCGGGCAATTTTTTGTCATGATGGACGGCTGCGCGGAAGAAAGCAAATCCTCGAAAAAAACGGGCTTGCCGGGCACGGGAAACAACGGAGGTATTTTTCCCGAAGAAGGAGCGCCGGCAAACCCGAAAGCAAACAGCATAGTCGCGTGGAGAATCGTATCAGGCATTCAATTCACACAATTTCCGCCCGTTCTTGGAAAGAGCCGTTTTTTGCGCGGCTTTCCCGAAATAGAGCACCATGCAAATCGACGTCAGAACCCATGCGAGCGGGTACGCCGCCGCCACGAGGGAAAAAGACGGGAAGAATCGCGCCGCAGCGAAAAGGAAAAACTGCCTGAAAAGGATGAATCCCGAGAATGTTATCGCAGTCGGAGCGATTGAATCCCCGATTCCGCGCAGAATCTGCGACAGAAGCATCGTCGTGGCGCACAGGATGTAGAACGGCGAAGTGTATCGTATGAAAAGCACGGCATATCCGGCTGATTCCTCATCCCCGACGAAAAGTCCTGAAAGGAAACGCGCGAGGACAATCAGTACAATGGAAAGTGCTGCCGTTATCGACAGGATAAGCGCGAACGAGATGCGCATTCCCTGCCAAATCCTCGCCATTTTTCCCGCGCCGAAATTCTGGCTCACGAAGGTCGTCGCGGCAAGCGAGATGCTCATCATCGGCATTATCGCGAGCTGGTCGAACCGCGCGAAGACAGCCCATCCCGCGGTGCAGGCAGGCCCGAAATCGTTGACGTATTTCTGCAGGAACGTGTTCGAAAACGCGGTGAGCGACGACGAGAGCGCGCCGGGAAGCCCGATTTTGAGCATCTGCGAGAGCAGCGGAACATCAATGCGAAGCTTCTTGAGGTCGACTTTGTACGCGCCTTTCGTGAAAAGAAGCACGGAGAAAACGAGGACGAGCGAAACCGCCTCCGATATGACGGTCGCCCACGCTGCCCCGTCAACGCCCAGACGGAAAAGCGCGACGAAAACGAAATCGAGCGCGATGTTCAAAAGCGAGCTTATGACGAGAAAAATCAGGGGCCGCTTCGAGTCGCCAAGCGCGCGGAGAATTCCCGAGCCCATGTTGTAGAGAATCAAAAACGGCGTTCCCGAAAAATAAATGCGCAGATAACTTTGCGCGAGGGGAAACGCTTCTTCCGGGACATTAATCAGGCGGAGGACGGGCGTCGTGACGAGAATTGAGAGGAGCGTCATGAAAACGCTTATGGCGAACGAGCTTGCAATCGCGGTATGGACGGCTCTGCCCATGCCCGTGACATCTTTCGCGCCGAAAAGCTGGGAAATCACGACCTGGGCGCCCGTCGAAAAACCGCCGAAAAATCCGATGACGGTAAAGACGAGCTGGCTTGTCGATCCGATTGCCGCAAGCGCATCTCGCCCGAGAAAATGTCCGACGACGAAGCAGTCCGCGGTGTTGTAAAGCTGCTGGAAGATATTCCCGAAAAACAACGGGAGCGCGAACGACACGATATGGCGAAGCGAACCGCCGTACGTCATGTCCACGGACGAGTCTCTTCTCATATTACGTAGTCGCTCGGAGGAAGAATCCTTGAGAGGAATTTCTTCGTGCGCTCCTCCTTCGGCGAGTAAAAAATGTCGCCGGGTTTTCCTTCCTCTACAACAAAGCCGCCGTCCATGAAAACGACCTTGTCGGCGACATCCTCGGCAAAACTCATCTCGTGCGTCACGACAATCATCGTGTGCCCCTCCCGTGCGACCTGCTTTATGAGCGAGAGCGTTTCCCCGACAAGCTCCGGGTCGAGCGCGCTCGTCGGCTCGTCGAACAATATAACCTCGGAATCGAGCGCGACGGCGCGCGCAATCCCCACGCGCTGCTGCTGGCCGCCCGAAAGCTGGCTCGGATAATAATTCTCCTTATCGGAAAGTCCGACCTTTCTCAGCTCAAGCCGTGCGCGCTCCTCTGCTTTTTCTTTGGGAACGTTGCGCGCGACAATCAGCCCCTCCGTTATGTTCTGCAGAACCGTCTTGTTCGCGAACAGCCCGTAATTCTGGAAAACCATCGCGGTCCGCTTCCTGATATCGAGAATTTCCTTTTTCTTCGCCGAATGCAAATCCACGGTCTTCCCGCCGATTTCGAGCGTTCCGTAATCAGCCTTCTCAAGGAAATTTATCGAACGGAGCAGCGTCGTCTTCCCGCTGCCGCTCGGCCCGAGGATTACGACGACAGACCCGTCATCGATGCTCAGCGACACGTCGTGGAGCACCTCAAGGCGCCCGAACGATTTTTTTACATGCTCAAGCTTTATCATTTTACGTTCCTTCCTTTGTTGAAAAACACTTCGATTTTATGGAGGGAAAATTCCAGCACGGCAGAAATTCCCCAATAAATAAGCGCCGCCGCGACATATCCTTCCACATAACTGTAGGTATCCGCGCAGGGAATGGCGGAGCCGTTCAGCACATCGACGATTCCGACGACCATGACAATCGACGTGTTCTTCACGCCGCCCACGATGTTGTTCGTGAGGGGCGGAATCGCGACGGGTATCATCTGAGGAATCGCAATCCGCCTGAGAACCTGCGGGTACGAAAGCCCGATGCTGTATCCCGCCTCGTATTGGATTTTCGGGATTGAAAGGAATGCGCCGCGGATTATCTCGGATTGGTACGCAATCCTGTTCAGCGAGAGCGCCAGCAGCGCCGTCGCCATCGCCCCGTATTTCACGGACGGGAGCAGGACGAGGTACACGAGGTAAAAAATCAGCAGGTTCACCATCAGCGGGACGCCGACCTGCACGGATACAAGAACCTCGAGCAGCTTTGAAAGAAAGGGGACGTTCCGGATCCTCGCGAGCGCAATCACGCAGCCGAACGTTATCCCGACGAATGTCGGAAGGAGCCCGATGAACAGCGTTATGTGGATGTACTTTGCGCCGGAAACAAGGCATTGAAAAAAATAATCGGTACTAAAAGACATTCAGCTTCCCCTCCAGTACGTTCAGAATCTTTCGGAGAAAAAGATTTATGATGATGAAAAAAAGCGCGGTTATGAGATACGCCTCGATTGAATGGCCCGTGTTCGAGCCGATTGCCTGCGCAAGCCCCAGAATGTCGATTACGCCAATCATAAACACGAGCGACGTTTCCTGGAAAAGCCCGAGCAGATCCATGCCGACCCCGGGCACGGCAATTCTCAGCGACTGCGGGAGCACAATCCTGAAAAAAGTCTGCCGCGAAGTCAGCCCGCATGAGAACGCCGCCTCCGACTGGATTTTCGGGACGGCGAGAATTGCCGCGCGGAACGTCTCGCACAAAAACGCGCCCTGATTCAGCACGAACGTTATGAAGACGAACTGGATGCGCGCCCATCTTCTCGTGTCGACATCGAACAGCGACTCAAGAAGAAGCGGAAGCGCGTAGTAGACGACGAGCAGCTGAACGAGCATCGGGGTTCCGCGCTCAAACGAAATGAACACGCGGACAATCTGCTCCACGACAGGAATCTTTCTCAGCTGCAATACGGCAAGAAGAAGCGCGAGGATTGTCCCGAAGACAAAAGCCACTGCGACAATCTCGAACGTCAGGGGAAGTTTTGCGGCAAGCCGCGGAATATTCGAAAAAAATCTGCTCCAAGAAAAAAAATCTTCCATTCTGTTCCTCTCATTCTCCGGAAAACTCCGGGCAGACAACGCCCGGAGCCGTTCCCGCTAGTGCGTGTAGTCCGCGCCGAGCCATTTGACAGAAAGCCGGGAAATCGTTCCGTTATCGATGAGCGTCTTGAGCGCTTTGTCCCAGTCCGCCTTGAGCTGCGCATCCTTTTTGTTGAAAATGTGGTACGCGCTGTTTTCCGCGACGGGATGCTCCTCGTCCACGATTTTGTAGACGCTCCCGAATTCCTTGTTGCGCTGATCCAAATCGGCCTTCGTCGTTATGAATGCGTCGTACGTGCCGTTTTTCATCGCGGCGAGAATCTGCTCGTATGTCGCGTTCGTCGTCACGATGGCGTTTATCTGCTTTTCCTTCGCCACCGAATTGTTGTAGTTCTGGACTTCAGTAAGCGTCGCGCTCCCGATTCCGACCTGAAGGTTCTTGCCGGCGAGGTCGTCCCACGACCGTATGTCGTTCCGCTGCGCGAGAACCGCGATGAATTTGTTGTAGCTGTTGTAGCCGTAGTCGGAAAAAAGATAGTTCTTCGCGCGCTCGGGATTGTACTCATACTGATGCGCTCCGACATCGATTTTTCCGGCAGACAGCGCGAGAAGGATATTCTTGAAATCATACGTCTCGAAAACAATCTCGTATTGCGGGAGAAGCTTGTCTATCTCGCGTATGATGTCAATCTCATACCCCGCAAGTTCCCCGTTTTCATCAAGAAAGCATTTCGGCTTCATGTTCGTGCCAGTTCCGACGACAATCGTTTTTGATTTCTGCTTCTTCGCCTTCTTCGCCGCGAACGCATTTCCCGCAAAAAGCGAGAGCGCCGCAAAAAACAACACAACCTTGACCACATTCTTTTTCATAAAAGCACCTCCATTGCATTTTTTTGAAAACCTAGCAATGTAGTAGGTATATATTTTTTCGCGAATCGTGCCTAATACATTTTTTGTATACGGAATATAGAAATTTCCGATTGCCAGAGCAGCGGAATTTAGCGGGAATCTGTGATTGCACAACGCATCAATAATCGCCCAGAACACGAAAAATCTTCTCAGAACGGAGCTCATCCCGCAGATTGAAGAATTCGTGGAGAAAAGATTGTAGACCAGCCGAATCCTTGACAGCGTCCATAATTGCCATTACATTATGGTTGTAGCAACTAGTGTGCTACCTAGACGTTGAAGTGGAGTTTCTCTGCCCAGAAGGAGTGCTTCACGGAGTCCCCTGACGGTTCTGTATTCACCAAGAGTTGGGCTTAGGTCATTCGCGAGTGGCTGAAAGAAAAATACCGTAAGGCTCTGCCGGCGTGCAGAGCTTTTTTTTATTATGCTGATTCTTAAAAAGAAGATTTTCAAAAAGTTCGGCGAGTCCATTGTCCTGTACGATTATTTTGCGGAGAAGGTCAGAAGAGCGCAGGATTGGACGAATCCCGCAGATTGAGGAAGAGGAAATCAGCGAGCAAAAAAAAGAACGGTGCTGAAAATCGGCATCGTTCTTTCCATGTTGCATAGGCTCCCGCGCGTTTGAGGAACCAGCCCCGTTGAAGCGCCCAGAAACAGGAGCGCTCCGTTTTCCGCCTTCCTTCCGGATTACATCCGGATTACAGCTGGCTCGCGATTTCCTTGACGGCCTCGGATGACGTCGAGATGTTCGTCGTGCTGACTGAGAAATCCTCGATTCCGTGGGCGATTTGCTGGAGCGTTATGAAAATCTGCTCGCTCGAAATTGTCATCTGCCCGACAAAATCGAGGATTTCGCGGGTGCTTTCCGCCGTGGCGTTCGACGATGCCATTATGCTGCTGAACCCGGATTCAAGGGCGCTCGCGCTTTCGCATCCGGCATCGATTTGGCTTGAGCTTTTCTCGCTGTCGAGGATGAGCGTATCGGACGCGTGCTGAATCTCGTTTATTATCTCCCTGATTTCCTTGATGCTGTCGATTATGTTGTCGGAAAGCCGCCTTATTTCCGTCGCGACGATGTGAAAGTTCTTTCCCGCCTCGCCGGAGCTGGAAGCCTCAAGCTCCGCGTTGAACGCGATTATCTTCGTCTGGTCGGCGACATTGTTGATTATCGAAACGATGTCCCACACTCCGTTTATCTTCTTGTTCAGCTCCTTTATTTCCTCGATGGTGAGCAGGTTCGTGTTCTTGATTTCGATAAGCTCCTGCATGTTCTTCTGCAGCGCCTGGCTTCCGACGACGACGGCATCGCGCGATTTTTCCGCAAGCCCGGTTACATGTTTGACTTTGTTTCCAATGTTGTTCGCAAGCTCCGTCGAGTCGTGCATCGTCGCGACAATCTCCTTTACGGCGGCGCTCTGGTCGCAGCTCGTGCTCGCGCTCTTTTTCGTCGACTCCGCAAGCTTCTTCGTCTCCTCAAGGAGCGTCCTGCTGACGCGCTTCTCCCGTTCCTGTATGCGCCTGATTATGAGCGAATACGTGACGAAGCAGATGAGCATGTTGAGCGACGCCCCTATCACGAAATACACGACGAACCGCTGGAACGCGCCCTCGCCGCCGTTCTTGAGGAGGTTTATCGGAATCGTCATCATGTTCATGACAGAAAGGTATATGCTCGTGACGATTGCGATGTTCAGGTTCTGCGACAGGTTCTCGTTCACCGGCATGCCGATTTCCTTCATGCATCCCGCCATGAGAACGCGCTTTATAAGGAAGACATTGATTGTGTAGCAGAGGAAGCCGACGCCGACTGACTGCAGCTCGATGATGATGAAAATCGCGGGCTCGAATGGGACAATTCCCTTCGCCGCCTCGATTATCGAGGTCGACCCCGCGCCGAGGAGGAACCCTACAGCATCGCCCGCCGCAATCGCTATGTCGAATTTCTTGTAGCAGCGCATACATTCGGCTATGTCCGATTCCGTCAGCGAGCCGCGCGACTTCCTGCCTTTTTTTATTATCTCCTCGAATTTCCTCAGAATCGGGCGCTCGACGATAAGGCAGGAGACTATAAGCAGGAACGAAATCGAGACGGTCGGAATGCATTCGAGAAGTATCGCCGACGGCCTCTCATAGATGAAGCCGAAATGGAAGATACGCAGGAAGAAAATCCCGAGATATGTCGTCAGAAAAATAAGGTATGTAAATTTCGAGAAAATGCTCATGGACACCATTATATACGATAATGAATATTTTTTAATGCGTTTTAAAGTTTTGCGGAAACAAAAAACGCGGGAAAACGCCAACATTGAAGAAAATCGCGACAGCCAGTAGAATTCCAGCCTTGGCATATTTATGCCTGCCCGGAAGATTTCGTTCCGGCGGGCAGCCAGGCAGGAGAATCCGGTGTTTGACGAAGCGAAAGTGAATGAGCTTGAGAAGGAATTCGGGGAGGTGTCGTCGCGTTTTCTCGGCGGGGCGGTCTCCGGGGATTCCTCGAAAATATGGAAGAGAATGCGAGGAGATATCGAGCGCAGGTTCGGGCTTTTCAAATCGGACAAGATTTTCATAGTCGCGACAGGAATGCTGAAAGCCGGAAAATCAACGCTCGTGAACCTTCTTTCGAGAAGCCCGCTCGCGTCCCCGATAGATTTCGGTGTCGACACGACGCTGCGCCCGGCCCTGATAATGGCGGGAAGGGGAACGGAGAAAACAGGCATCTACCGGTATTTTCCCAAAACGGGCGGCGGAAGCGCGGATTCGTCATCCCTAGGGAGCAGGCGGCACCAGCTCGAAAACATAATCGACAGGATAAGCGGGCTCAAGGATTGGGACGACGAATACAGGAAAGCCGTCCCGCTTGAGCTGAACAAGGACAACCTGCGCGACGTCCTGTGCGCTCCGGCATCTGGCGGGCTGCTTCCCACGGAGCCGCTTCTCGTCGTCGTCGTCGTTCCCGACAACGGGGAAAGCCTTCTTTCGTCGCACAACTGCGCGATTTTCGACATGCCCGGGCTCGATTCAGTCAACAAGGAAATCGATTTTGCCGCGTACAACAAGATTTTTCAGGAATGCAGCCTTCTCCTTTTCGTGCAGAGCAGCGTCGCGCCGCTCAACGAGGAGGCATGCCGGTATCTGCGCGAGATTGGGAGCAAGCTCGACGACAACACGTACCGGCTCGTCCACAACATAATGGACACCCGGCAGTGGCGGCGGAAAGAGATAATAGCGGGCGACATCGACAGGCAGCGGAGCCGGGGAATCCAGGATTTTATGGGGCGGCTTTCCCCAGGAAAAATCAGGACGCTTCCGGTCGATTCGGCAAATCTCGGAAAGGCATACGACGCGATTTTCAATCCGGACGACATCGACGCGGCGGGCGGGATGACACCGGAAAAGCTTCTTTCCGAATCGGAATACCTCGTTTTTGAGCGGAACCTCCGCGACGACATAACGCAGAACGGGAAGGACAAGCACGACCGCCAGTGCGTCAAGCAGCTTTGGAACGCATTCCTCGACGCGGAAAACGGAATCGGGGACAGAATCGCCGCGCTCGGCGGGGAAATCGCGCGGATGAATGACGAGATTGACGCGCTTGCGAGGCGGAAGAACCATATACTCGACTACGGGACGAAATTCTCGGGAAGCAGCTTCATCGCGGGCGAATTCAGCATTTCGGAGCGGCTCGGCAGGCGCATCGCGGAGAATCTCGCGGACGAATTCGAGCGGCTGAAAAAGGACGAGCCGTTCTGCCGGCTGATGGAACGTGCGTCGAGGGGAAAGCAGGTTCGGCTCGAGTCGTACAACGAATTCTTGGGGGCATTCATACGCTCGGCGGAGGAAATCACCGGGCGGCTTCTGTGCGAATCCTGTTTCGACGACGCGGTGTGCATCGTCTCCTCCGACGGCGGCGGTTCGGAGAGAAAATCCGCGCTCCACCTCATGAACGGGAAGATTTCCGAGATGAAAAGCGCGGACAGCGTGACATGCAACCCGATTCTCGCCTTTCCTGCGCAGTCCGAGACCGTGCAGGGCTTCCTCCCCGACGGCGGAAAACTCCCGATGCAGCGCGCCGAAAGAATCCGCAGGAAGGCTAACCCGCGCTGGTGGAACAGGGGCAGCGACGTTGTGACGTCCGATTCGATGAACGGCGACCGCGACGAAATCATCCGCCATTACCGCAAGCAGGCGTCCGCCGCGCTCAACAGGAGCATACGGGGGATGATGGCGGAAAAGCTCAACGCGCACGCGCGGGAATGCCTTGGGCCGCTCGCCGGCGAGACACAGAAAGAGCTTGACGGGGCATTGAAGGCGCGGGATGCTGCGGCGGGCGACAGGGAGGCATTCCGGGTGCTGCTCGGCGACCTGTGCGCGATAGAGGAGAAAATAGGGGGGATACTGCAATGAAAAAATTCCTGCGCCAATGCGCGCTCGTCCTCGTCCTCGTCGGGCTTTATTTCGCGTCCGACCTGTATTCCAAGGGCGTTCTTCTGAACGACGCGCTTCCCGTTCCCGTCTTGGGCTGGCTGTTCTGGGGGCTGTTCGCGTTCGCGCTGTACGACATCGTTCTGGAGCCGGCATTCGCCTTCGCGCGCCTTACGCGGGTGCAGAAGGACGCGGACGCGGAGAAATCGGCGCGCGCCCTTTTGCGCCATCTCCAGTCGCGGAAGAAGGACAAGGCGATTCAGGAGCAGCTGCGCGACGAGCTTCAGAAAGTTCCGGCTGACAAAGCCGCGCTTTCGGCGCTCGTCCGGTCGTATTACGCGGGCATCGACACCGAGACATCCCGAATCGTGAAGAACTACAGCTGGAAGGCTGCCCTCTGCGTCGTCTTCAGCAGGAACCCGTTCGTCGACGGCCTCGTGATGTTCTTCTCGCAGTACAAAATGGCGATCGAATTGATGAAGACGTACGGCTTCAGGCCGTCGCCGCTTTTCAACGTTCTCTGCTTCTCGTGGATTACGGCGAATTCCGCGCTGAACGGGATTTTCAGCCAGGCGAGCGCGGATACGGTCGGGACAATCCTCGCCGATTATCTGAAGACGAGCGGGATTGAGGACGGATTCTCGTCGAAAGCGCTTTCGCATTTCGGCTCATCCGCGGTTGAGGCGATGACAGCCGCGACGACGATGTACGTGACCGGGTGGATTGTCAGCCGGAAGCTCAAGGGCGACAGGGGCAAAATCGAGATAAAGGAGCTTTTCGAGATGCGGAAGAAAGCCCGCCGCGCGCTCCTTTCCGATTTCGGAGACGGCATACGGGACGAAATCGAAAAAAAGCTCGTTATCTTCTGAGAGCAACAGGATTTTTCTTGCACGACAAAACAGATGGGAATAAAAGATTTGACAATCGTTAGTCCTGGATATGAGCTTATAAGATTCAATCCACAGGTTACACCAGCTCCTGATGAATGGCAGTTTGAGCATATTATTCCTAAAGACAAAGGAGGAACAAACAGTTTTTCAAATTGCCAAATTGTATCAAGAAAATTTAATAGACAAAAATACAATATGAATACAATTTTTTCATTTACAAACAGAAATGAAATTTACAAAAAATGCCTATATGCTTCAATTGCTCATGCAGTAATGGTAGGTAAGTATTATTTATTGTCTGAAGAAATAAGCTGGGACGGCTGTAATTATTTAATCCAAAACATGGCAGGTGTGAAGGCTGTTTTTGCATTTGCTGAAAAACTTTTGGTTTGCGCGGTACAAAATGAAAAAGATTTTATAGGCGGCGAAAAAAATATCACTAAAACATTATTGGATACATCAAAAAAAGAATTGATAGAAGTAGCAGAATCTGAAATCTTTCCATACTTTTTATTGGATGATGAAGAAGCATCTGTAACAGCAGTTTTTTGGGAATCCAACGATGCTTTCTTGTCATGCATCGATGAAAAAGAATTGATGGAAAAAACGGATAATATTCTTCTACCATATCTTTACGAAATGGAAGATTGCATCAAGTATTGGAAAAATTATTATGAAGCAAGTGATGAGCAGATGGATTTCATTCATTCTTTATTTGATAGAAGAATAAATGAAAGTAATTTTTCGTTAAGCGATTCTGATTTGCAAAAACTAAAATTTTGGTTTGGAGATAATGCAAATTATTGTGAAGAAGCCTTTCAAGAAATATTTTTTTAATATTGTCGTATAATCCGTGAAAAGGAACTGGGCGAACTGCATCTTCATTCCGAGATATTAAACATCAGACAATATGGAGAAATCTATGGACAGAGAAGAACTTATATCAAAAATTGTTTTGCATATAAATGAGCAGCTGGTAAAAAGATTTGCTCAGGCAACAATCCGCAAAATATTCTTTGAACTTGGAATGTACTGGAACATGGACGATGAAGACTGTCTTGATTTTCACGCACTTATTGCAACAAAAGACGAATCCGAGAACGTTTATAAATACTACATTGAAAAAGGCTATAGCGAATCGGAAGCACAGGACACCACAAACAATTCCGGCGATTTCATGCACGATGATGACAGATTCTGCATACGGTTCCCAGGATTTGAGCCGCTTGAAAAATTCTGCAAAGATTACGATGAAGCGCTTGAAATCTGCAATGAAGCCGTAAAAAGAATACAGTCCCTTGATTTTTCGGAATTCAAAACAACCTCAGATTTTTCAGTCTGCGACATGAGCATCTATGACTGAAAGTAAAATAATGAACAAGCTTGCACATAATTCCAGACTCGGCTGACTTGATGATGATGGTTTTCATCCGGATTATATTCACAATCTAAACGCAAACTCTACAGAAAGCATGATGAAGTTTATAGACGATACTGTTAAGGAAGGTGAAAGATACACCATTGAGGGCAGCTACATTAAAGACCCTTCTCAAGGACATTTAATTTCTGTTTTTAGAAAAGACGGGGAATTAATTTATTACGATGGTCTTGAAGGCGCTGTCTATGACGAGGAAGATACAATTGAATATTTTGACCAAATGAAAAAAGGAAACACCGAAAATACATGCATGAATCTATTAAGGGTCGATAATCTACATTTTGACAATTCTGTTACAGATTATATTATGGAGGAAAAACAATGAGGGAAGTAAAATTGGGTGGACTTACAAAAGAGGATCTAGATGAAAAGTATGGAAAAGACGCTTTCATCCTAGAAGGCCGCTATAAAGATATGAATGTTTATGTGCTGAAGCCAAAAAGCACCGGCTTGACGGGAATCCCAATAACCGCATTGGAGAAAGACGGCATTTTTGAACTGCACCAGGATTTCATAGGATTAGATGCTTGGACAAACTGTACATCAATTAACTCTTAAAATAGACGGTTGAATAATTTATATAGGCGGAAAAGGTCATGCAGAACAAAAAATAATGCTTAACAAAGGAGATAGATATTCAATTATTGCCGGAGGTACATCTCGTAATATATGTAAGGATATTTGTCAACCTTTATTAGAAGCTGACGGCTTAAAACTTGGTGGACCAAAATATAATGGTCATTCTGATAAAACTTTATATAGGCAATTTTGGAGATAAATATGAAACAGAATATTAATTTCAATGAATTATTATCAAACAAAAACTTTATTCCTTGGTTTTTAATGAATAATTTTCCTGAAGGAATAAATAAGACGACAGACAGCACTTTATCGGAGTTGATTCAGGAAAACTTTGATATTGAAACTTCATGGGTAAATCAATTAACAGGCTATTACGATGAAGTATTTGAAGAATCTGACGGATATATAGAAAATCCAAAATCCGTAGAGCTGAAACTAAATGAAAAACAAAAGTTTTCAGTTGAATTTCATCCAGGTGATACGCTCTATTATTTAGATGAAATTCAAATTGGTTCTACAGGACCTTCTTATACTATTAGAACAATACCTTTCAAAATCTTTTTGGATTGTACGAATAATATCACTCTAAATGAAAAATTATTATTATTACCAATGATAAAAATAAAACAAACAGAAAAAAATGATTTTGAGATACTTATAAAATCTTTGTTGCTTTCTGTTTCTTTTCAAGAGTCACTTATTGATGCTGTTATTGATTGTATATTAGAAAACTGCATGGAATAAAACAGCCTTTATAAAGTTGTAACCATTTTTCGCGTCACCACCTGCAACGACATCGGCATGCGCGACAACTCCAAGATTCTCGTCCCTGGAATGGCAATCAACATGCCCGCAATTGCCGACCCGATGAAAAGCGAGCCCTTCGAACGCGAAAGAAAACAGATTGAGGAGAAGAAGGGGGATGAGAAACCGAAATCAAGTTCTTGTACGCAAGTCGAATATGGAAGTACAGACTTGAGCCAAAAAGCAATTAATTATAGGAAAGATAATAATATAAAAGGTACAAGAAATGTTGCTGTTTTTGAATATGAAGATCAAGAACAGCTGGCATAAAATCTCTTAGTGAAGCTGTTCAAAAAATATTTTAAGTATGGGAGATAAATACAAATTATGAACATCTATGATTTCTTGCAAAACAGATTCAAATTAAATACAAGAAAAGATTACAACAATTTTGATTTGACCGAAAACACAAAAAAAATCCTTTGTGATATAGGCATACCAAAAGAGCCTTTGGGTTTTATCAAATTCAATATTGACGAACTCAAAACCTTAAAACATGAAGATGATTTTGTAATCATTGGAACAGATTTGGGAACAAATATTTGCATAAACAAAAATGATGAAATAATATCTGTTGATTTTGAAAACGAATATCCAACAAGATTAATCAACAAAAACTTAGAATCTTTTTTACATTTTATTGTAATTTTCTTGTTGCATGAAGATGAAATCAACTCGGCTGATGATGATACTATTTCTCAAATCATACAAAAAATAAAAGTAGAGTTTGAACAAATTGATGAGTTGGCTTTGAATAATCAAGAAAACTGGTGGCCAATTATATTAGAGCAGATTGAAACAGGAATGATGTAATTTTTAGCTCTCGCTCGCCTTTCTTCGGTCACAACCTGCAACGACATCGGAGCCCGCGACAACTCCAAGATTCTCGCCGCTGGAATGGCAATCAACAAGCCCGCAATCGCAGACCCAATGAAAAGCGAGGCATATGAGAGGGAGAGGAAGCCCGTCGAGGAAGAAAAGGCTGAGGAGAAGAAGGGGGAGAATGTTCAAGCTTCTAATACAGATGCTGCTATGTGCAATGAGCGGGCAACTGAAATTAATAATTCAAGAGGCGACTGGGATAAAAGAAATTGAAACAATTCTTCACAAACGTTTCACTCATAAGTGTGGTATTTCAATACTAAATAATAATTAGGAGTTTTATATGTTTGAGAAATTTACAGGAGCAGATAAAAATTTTTTGAATGGATTTGAGCAGTTAATTGGGTTTGAGCTTCCTGCTGATTATTCCAATTTTCTTCTAAATACAAACGGTGGTACATTTAAAGAATTAGAAGACAGTTTCTTATTAAAAAACATTGGTGAGCAAATTTTTATTGACTGTTTATTTGGTTTTAGAGAAGAAAGAAGTCTTAATTTATGTAATTGGTACAAAGAATATGAATTAGAGTTACCTCAAAATACAATCATAATCGGCAATACGTATGGAGCAGGTCTAATTATATTGATTTGGGATGAAAATGCTAAAGGCGTTTATCTTTGGGATGACAGCTTGGAATTAGAGCAATCTACAGAAGAATGTTGTACTTATAAAATTACTGAAACATTTGAAGATTTTATGAATCTTCTGAATATAAATTAATTTCTTAATGGCACATCTAAAATCAAGGTGTTCCGTTTTTTGTTTTAAATAAGGCCTGCCCTCAAGGAAAAGCTATGGTTGTTGCTGCCTATGAGCTGTAAAAACAGGAAAAATAAAAACTGTATTTGCAGGATCCTCAGAAGGTAAAATCCATCCAGAGCTTATTTCAAGAGCAAATGCGATAGGAGGCATAGGTTCAAAAGGTATTTCAGAACGAAACACAGTAGGAATTTAAAGGAATAAACGAGTTATTGTTAGATGGCAGTAAAATAGAAAATATAAGACTTACAAAGGCTCTTCGTCCAAGAACTGGAGAAGCAAGACCTTACTGCGATAATTTAATTTCTAAAGGAGAATAACATGAGAATAACGGAAATTGATTTACAATGTGAAGACATCATTTGGTTCGGAATTGATAAAAACAACTATGTTTTTGAATGCACTTCTGCTGGCTGTGGAAATGTTCCTGAATCTGTATGTAAGAGCAAAGAAAACACAAAATTACTTGAAAGTTTTTTCCTAAATAATCTAAACGAAGAAGAAAAAAATAAATTGCCAGAATTAAGTATTGCTTTGAGTCAGAAAGGTATTTTTTGCTATGACATTTATAGTGAAAACGAAAGGCTCTATTCAAAGATTTCAACTCCTGAATTTCCTTTAGAATTTAATAAATTGCCAGAAAATATTAAGAAAATAATAGAAAAAAACAAATTTGACATAGATGTTGTTCACGATGAAATAATTGATATAAAACACGCTTACTAAAATGCTATTAAAAGCGGAGGAAAAAAAGAAAATGCAACTTGGCGCTTTAATGATTCAGAATGTAAAATAACTTCAGAAATTAATGAGTTTTAAAAAAAAATAATACGAATCGATTGTCAGCGTTGTTGCAAAAACGCGCTCACAAGAGAAATGAAATTATAAGGAGAAAGATTTATGGAAACAGTATGCTTTTCTGGAAAATGCCCGGAAATGTCCAGAGAGGAACTTGAAAAAAAGGCTTGGAAACAGTTTGACGTGCATTCAACCCTGACAAAAAAGGTGGACATTCTTGTTTGCGAGGACGTTGATTCTGGAACAGAGAAAGTGGAGAAAGCCAAACGCTACGGAACAAAAATCATGAACTACTATGATTTTCTTGAGCTGCTTGATGGCGGAGACAGGGCGCAATCCAAAAAAGAAGAAGCAAAGCAGAAGAAGAAAAAGCAAATAGACTTTGCAATAGCAAAAGCATTTTTTGATGTGATTGTTCAGGAACATCCTTTGAAAAACATGAAAGTTGAGTATGGAGCAAAAGAGTTCTATTTGGTCATTCCCACAAAAGACGGAGGTGTGGAAGTGTGCCTTGAGAGCGCGAAGGCTGAAAAATGGCGGCAGACGCTCCCTTCTTTCTTGGATATGGCAAGCGGCGGAGCGACAGAAAAAGAATTGCGCGAATACATGGCGGAGAAAAAGCTCAGCGACGCAAGCAAATACCGCCTGAAAATCTCAAAGTACGGTGAGCTGAAAGGTCTTCGTTCTAATGCAACTTATCTTGTAATCCCTGACAATGTTGTGGAAATTTGCGAATGGGCGTTTTCTTTTAACAACTCGCTTTTGTCGGTGGTAATTCCTTCGAGCGTGACGGCTGTCGGAGAAAGGGCATTTCAAGACTGCAAAAATCTCAAATCTGTTGTTATATGCGATGGTGTGAAGATAATTGGGGAAGGTGCGTTCTATGGTTGCCATTCGCTTGAGTCGGTGACAATCCCTTCGAGCGTGGAGAGAATCTTTACGTTGACGTTTACGAATTCAGGGATTAAGTCTGTGGTAATTCCTGAGAACGTGTGGGAAATACATCGTGAAGCTTTTTACTATTGCTTCTCTCTTACTGAAATTACGTTTAGAGGAACAAAGAGTCAGTGGGAAAAAGTCTCTAAAGGCGATAAGTGGAACTATTGCGTTCCTGCGAAAGTGGTGCATTGCTCAGACGGCGACGCAGAGTTGACGGGAGCGGCTGAATGATACCACTTTACACAGGCAAACGGGACATCTACAGTTTTTTGGAATTTTACAAAAACGTAGAGGAATCAAAAGGACTTTCTCACGATGAAATACAGCTGATAAAGAACGCTTATCCAAATCACGAACTTCCGTCTCAGTATGTGGCATTTTTGGAAGCAGCAGGAAGAGAGTTCAAGCCGTGGGTAGGCTCAGACTATTCAATAGTTGATTCCGAAGGTTATTTTAACATGGCAAGGCATATTCATAATGATGAGGATTTGGAAGAACTTTATGAAAAGTATGGATTTTCCGATGAAAATTCCTGCATCTTTCTAAGCCATCAGGGATACGCTTTTTACATATTCAAACTTGGTGAAAGCGACAACCCGAACATTTTCTGTTTGGATTTGAATTGTGAGTATGACGGCAATGATTCAAGCTCATATACGTTTGCAGATTACGTAATAGATTCCTACAACGAATATGCACACTTCAAAAACGAAGATGAAAATCCGTGGTCTGATGCAAGTTTAGGGTGGTATGAAGAAATAAGATATGTCTGTTCCTATCATGAAGAAGAAAAGCCACTCACCTTTTATGTTGATTATGACTGCTACTCAATAAAAAAAGAAAATGTAAGCGGTTTTATAAAGCTCCTTGCACCAATTCTTTTTGAATGTTTTGAGGGAATAAAAAACAAAATTTATGTTTACTTATCTAACAATAGGAATGCTTTCTGGTACAAACCGCATTTAGATGAAAAATTTGAAACTCCAACTTTTTTTAATGCCTATAAGGACAGAAGTTTTTTATGGAGATTGCAGAATGCTAAGTTCGGTTGGGTTGTAAATGAAGGCAAAGTCTATATTTTTGGCGAGAAGTTCAGAAAGCTTATTGAAGCAAAGTCAGATGATTTTGGAATTGTAAAAAT
Organism: Treponema saccharophilum DSM 2985; assembly: GCF_000255555.1. Classification (GTDB taxonomy): domain Bacteria; phylum Spirochaetota; class Spirochaetia; order Treponematales; family Treponemataceae; genus Treponema_D; species Treponema_D saccharophilum. The sequence goes on along the minus strand of NZ_AGRW01000050.1, from coordinate 54,357 downwards.
TGCAAGCGGAAAAGCGGCGGAACGACCTAAGCCGCAAGGAAATTAAAATGAGCGAGCAAGTTAGACGCGGATATTTTGACAGCGACGAAACGGATTTTAGCGAAAAGAACCTTGAGCGATTAAGAAAAGCACAAAAAGACTTTTATTATCTGATGAACCAAGAATATCCCATGCAGAGCATTGCCGCTTTCGTGGGAAATCACTTCGCATTTTCGGAGCGGCAGCGAATGGCTCTGATTCGTGCGACTTCCTCAGAAAAGTCCATAAAAAGTCGCGCTCAAAAAGAAATCAAAACATTGAGCGAAAACGAAACCGTGTATATCGACGGCTTCAACATCATAATCACGCTTGAAGTCGCGCTTTCCGACTCGACGCTGCTGCACTGCATGGACGGTACAATACGCGATTTGGCAGGACTTCGCGGCACTTACCGACTGATTGAAAAAACGGAAACGGCAATCGACATAATCGGGCAGAAACTTTGCAAGATGAAAATCAAAAAGTGCGTCTTCTTTTTGGACAAGCCTGTCTCAAACTCAGGACGGCTCAAGGCGAAAATCTTTGAGGTGCTGGAAAAATACGATTTTGAGACGGACGTGCAAATCGTAAACGACGCCGACCAAGCGCTCGTGAACCTTGAGAACGTCATTTCAAGCGACGCAATGGTGATTGAGCGTTCTGCAAGCTGGATAAGCCTCGTGAAAAGCATTTCTGACGAAAGCGAAAAGCCCTTCCGCTTTTATGATTTTACGATGTCGGAATGACACTATGAAAATTTAAAATTCTGGAGAAAAAGAACAAATGGAAAACACAGAAGATGATGTTTTGACAATAGAAGACGGCGTTTTGACCAAGTGCAAAGAAGGCTTGGTGAACTTGGTTGTTCCTGACGGCGTGACGGGAATCCGAAACACGCTGCTAAAGGACACGAACTGCCGCGACACGCTTGAATCGGTGGTAATCAGCGACAGCGTTACGGAAATGGAAAAAGAGACATTCATGGACTGCAACGCTCTAAAATCGGTGCATATCGGAAAAGGCTTGACGACAATCGAAGCATCTTCGTTCCTTAGATGCAAGGCTCTTGAGTCGGTGAATATTCCTGAGGGCGTGACTGAAATCGGCGACATTGCGTTTAATGAATGCCAGTCGCTAAAGTCGGTCGAGATTCCTTCGAGCGTGAAGACAATCGGATGGCACACGTTCTATGGTTGCAAGTCGCTTGAAGGCGTTGTTATTCCCGACAGCGTTACGGAATTGATAACCAGCGCGTTCGCGAATTGCACGTCTCTCAAATCTGTCTTGATTGGAAGCGGCGTTAAGGAACTCGGCTGGAGCGCGTTCGACAGGTGCACGTCGCTTGAGTCGGTGAACATTCCGGAGGGCGTGACGAAAATATGGAAGCAGGTGTTTTCTGAATGCACGTCGCTCAAGTCCGTCAAGATTCCTTCGACCGTAAAGGAAATCGGCGATGGTGCGTTTGAGGAATGCACGTCGCTTGAGTCCGTGGTTATTCCCGACGGCGTGGACTGCATAAAATACGGAGTGTTTTATGGCTGCACATCGCTCAAGTCAGTCGTGATTGGAAGCGGAGTGACTGAAATCGAAGAAAATGCGTTCCATGACTGCACGTCGCTTTGTGAAATCGAGTTCCGCGGGACTCTTTCAGAATGGGAGAAAATGGAAGGTCGGCAACATCTTTTGTTCGATGTGCCTGCGACGAGCGTGAAATGCTCTGACGGCGAATGGAAGAAAGGCTCCATTCTGGTGGAAAATGGACGTTTCCTTATTGCGTGCTTCGACAAAAACATAGAAAACCTCATCATTCCTGAAGGCGTGACTGAAATTACAAAAGACGTGTTCGAAAAACACAAGTCGCTCAAGTCCGTCGTCTTCCCTTCGACAATGCGCTATATAGGCAAAAGTGCGTTCTACAAGTGCGAGTCGCTTGAAGGCGTGGTCTTTCCCGAGGGCTTATTGGAAATCTATGATATTGCGTTCAAGGGCTGCAAGTCCCTCAAATACATCGAAATTCCTTCGACGCTGAAGAAAATGTACAGAGGCGCATTCGACGACTGCGGCTCGGTCGAGAAAATCGTGTCGCGCTCAGCGCTGTACCCGTTCAACGAGAAGACTCGAAAGCTCTACGACGCGACGAACAAAACGAAAAAGCCAGTCCTTGAGCTGCACGCGGCAAAAGAAAATGCAAAGGTTGCGAAAATCCAGCAGATTCAAAAGGTCAGCACGACGGCATTGTTTTCGCAGGCACTCAACGAAAAGGGAATTGAGAATTGTTCTGTGGAAATCGTAGATTCCGCAAAAACGACGAACACGATTCTTGTGTGCGCAAACGAAAACAACGTGGTTTTCAAAGTGCCGGTTAAAACGGAGAAATGGCTTGGCGAACTTCCGAAAATCGTGGACGCGCTCACCGACGAGAAAAAGAGTTCCAATGAGATTTTCGACACGCTCATGGGCACACCTCTCCAGCCCATTGAAATCAACAACAAGCTTTCGGAAAAACTGAGCTTGAAGCCGAACAAAAACGGAAAAGTGCGCTTCTTCAGTCAGGGAATGCTGCCGAAACTCAGATTCAGCTCCGCCATAAAAGAGCTGGAGATTGTCGGCGTGAGCTGGGTGAGGGTGAACAATGATGTGTTTTGGGAGGAAAAAGCTTCTCATGAAGTTGAAACGGTAATCATGTCAAACAGCGTGGCTTCAATCGGCGACTTTGCGTTCTCACAGTGCAAGAACCTCGTTTCAGTTTCGATACCTGACAGCGTGTGGAAAATCGGAAGCTATGCGTTCAGTTTCTGCGAATCCCTCAAATCCATAAAGATTCCGGCTTCCGTGAGGACACTCGGTGAAAGTGCGTTTCAGTTCTGCACAGCTCTTACGGAAATCGAGTTCGACGGTACGATAGAACAATGGAGAAGAATGGAAAAGAGGAAGGATTGGCATTTTAATACACCCATCAAAACCGTGAAATGCTCGGACGGAGACGCGGAAATATAAAACACGCTTGTATGCTGAACGGCTTTCGCAAGAAAGCTTGTTTCAGCATCTCGGTTGCTAAAGCGAAGCCGAAGCAGAGATTCCGAAAACTTGTTCGCCAATGTCAGCCTGCATTTGTCGTGAGTGGATTTGACGGCATTTTTTCAAAAATGGAGACAAAAATGAACTTCTGTTATGAATGCGATAGTATGGACGCTCTTATTTTAATAGATGAGCAGTATCTTGATAAAATTGATGACGAACTTTTACGCGAGTTAGATATTTTTATCGATTATTATGGAAAAAGTGAATTAGCATACGATTTTCCAAATGAAAATTGGAATGATGTCAGGAAAAGAGAAACAAAAGAGCTTGTAGAATTTTGTAATTCAGGAAAGATGGTGATTTTTTTGTATTATGAAAATGAGAAAAATGGTGAAATAACTATTTCTGATTCTCAAAAGTCCTCACGAACATTTATCAATATTGAGTCTGGAAAACTGATTTTAGTTAATGCAAGTGAGTTGTTGCAATGCCTTTCCTATCCTGATTTGAAAATGGAGCGTATTTTGGAGCTTGATATAGAAAAAGGAGTTTATTCAATAGAGTACGAAGAAATCAAATCATTAAAACTTGCACGAAGACTAGAATGTAATGAAGTTAATAATGCCATTGAATTGCTGTGACTTTTCATGAAAAAACATTGCTGTAAGTAATTGGGAGAATAAAGAAAATGTTTGAAAATCTATATGATGAATTAAAACAATCTATTAGAGATGGAAATTATGAAAAGGTAAAAGAAATTATTTCTATTGATAAAGACTTGCTTAATAAAGTTTCTGCCCTAGGCTCTAATTTAAGAATGGCAGCACGGTATAATCAATACGAAATATGCAAGTTACTTATTGAGAATGGAATTGATATTGATTTGGTTGGTGGAGTAAGTCATGATTCTGCTATTGTGGCTGCTACGTTTAGTGGAAATTTTGATATTGTAAGGCTCTTAATGCAAAATGGAGCAAAACTTGATGTTTCAAATACAAGAAACAACCCACTATTTGTTGCAATTTCAGGACGCAATGTAGAAATAGCAAAATACTTGATAGACGCAGGCATTGATATTTATGCGACATATAAAATCGGAGAAATTGAGAACTGCGACGCTTGCGAGTGGGCAAAGAAATGGGGAACAAAAGATGTATATGATTATCTCATAGAAAAAGAAACTGCTGATGCCAAGCTGTTTGAAGTCACGGCAAGCACTTCATTTGAATCTCTTTGCAAAATCGTAAAAGACACAAAGGATTTGTATAATGCAGGAGAGAGAATCATTTGCACAGCAAAAGACAGAAGACAACTGATAGAAGCAAATGCCAAAGGTGTTTCTTTTTCTTTAGTGCAGTAAAATTGCGGATATAAAAGTATGAGCGAGCGCGACAACATGACGAAATCAGATTTTTATTGAGGGTGAAACACTATGAACGCAGATGATTTATACGAAGACAATATCTACGGGAACGGCAATCCAACATATTATGCAGATGAAAAATGCGAAATCCCTTATACGGGTCATGTTGAGGTCATTTATAACGGCAAACTTGAAGAGGAGTTTGATATCGTGGACGGATTGCGGAATGGAATTCAAAAAGAATATGAGAATGGAATTCTTACTGAAATTGATGAAACAAGGGGAAATAGAACTTCAGGATTTGGTGTGTCATATTATCCAAGCGGAGCGTTCAAGGCTATATCGATTACTTATGATGATAATTTGATTTCTGCCTATTTTTATAGCGAAGACGGGCATAATGTAAAAAAATTCGGAGTGCCAGAACGGTTCAAGGATATAGTAAAAACAAAACCTGACGGTATTTTTGCACTTGTATCAATAGCAGACCTTGAGAAAATGAACGAAGAAATCCTTAAATACGGGCATCCGTTGAATCTTCCCAAAGGATTTGAATTTGTTGTGCCAGAAAAATAAGGCTTTGTCATGCTGAACGGCTTTCGTAAGAAAGCTTGTTTCAGCATCTCGGTTGCTAAAGCGAAGCCGAAGCACAGATTCCGAAACAAGTTCGGAATGACAGGCTGCTGTTTTGGAATGAGAATATAGATTATGAGGAGAAAGAACAAATGAACGACATTGAAAAAGAAAACGCAAAACTGAATAAAATCAAGCAGATTCAGCAGGTCACCGCAACATCCTTGTTCTCTGAGGCAATCAAAGAAAAGGGCATTAAGGATTGCTCTGTGGAAATCATCAAATCCACAATGGCGGAAAATATCCTTTTGGTGAACGTAAAAGGAAACAACGTGCTTTTGAAAGCGAGTGCGAACGTTCAGGAATGGATTGGAGATGTTCAAAAAATCGTGGACGCGCTTTCTGACGAAACAAAAAGCTCGAATGAGATTTTTGACGCACTGATGAAAACAAGCCTCCCGCCTCTCGAAATCCCAAAAAAGCTTGCGAATAAGGTAACTCTAAGACGCAACAAAAACGGAAAAGCCCGATTATTTGCACAAGGAATTCTGAAGAATATCAATTTCCAAAGCGTGAAAGAACTTGAGCTTGTTGGAATGACGGAAATCGAGGAAAAGGCTCTTTATCATCGATTTGAAGATTACAAGCTTAAAACGCTAATCATTGCTGACGGAGTGAAAAAAATCGGAAGTGCCGCGTTCTGTTTTGATAATCTCGTTTCCGCAACTCTTCCAGACAGCGTGACGGAATGCGGAAGTGATATTTTCAAAGATTGTGAAAAACTGACTTCTCTAAGGCTTCCGAAAAGCCTGAGAGTCAAAGACATATTCATGATTCCCGAATTCCTAAAGCACGTTACACTTTCCGATGCCGTTACCAAAATTGACGGGTTCTTTTTCTTGAACTGCCGTTCTCTTGAGTCGGTGGAAATCCCCGAAGGCGTGACGGAAATCGGAATGCACTCGTTTGAGCACTGCATATCGCTAAAATCCATAAGGATTCCGAAGAACGTGGTGAAGATAAACCCTTGCGCATTTCAAGACAGTGAGAATCTTTCTTCAATCGAGTTCGACGGAACTGTTGAGCAATGGAACAAAATGCCAAAGTGCCCGGACTGGGACGACAAAGTGCCAGCCAAAGTGGTGCATTGCACGGACGGAGACGCGGAGAAATAAAACACGCTTGTATGCTGAACGGCTTTTTACTGAAAAAATACCCAAAGTCATTTTCTTTCAGCGTGCATATAATTTATCTATGGAGAAAATCTGTTTCCCCAAGGAGTACCGTATGAAAAAATTGAGCGAAATCGTGTTGTTCCTGTTGCTTTCCGCATTTTGCGTCGGGCTTGCCGCGTGTTCGTCAGACGATGACGGCGGAATCTCCGTTTCCGGCAGAACTTTGGAGCCGTATCTGCCGGACGAGTTTTCGTCAAAAAATGTGGATGCGCTGTACGTCAAATCCGAAAGCGGCGACTATCCTTCCGAAAACGTGCGCAATTACAGCGGAACGTATGCGTTCTATTTTTTCGGCGACAAAACGTTTGTCATGACAGCTGCCGCGGAATGGACGCAGAACGGGCAGAAGATTCCCGTAACGATGACGATTTACGAAGGCGCGTTCACAAAAACCGGCGACTACACGAACGGCACTTTGAACTGCACCACAACCAACACCGCCAAAAACCCGTTCGGCTGCGCTCCGATACCGCCGGCGCCTTCAGAAATTACCGTTACCGGCGGCACGTTCACAATACAGACTTATGAATTCACAAAGCGGTAATGCCACGCCATGAAAAACACTTTTTATGCTTTTTTACAATTCGCGGAAGAATCGATAATTATGATATGATTCCATAAAACGAAACGGGGAGCGCGGAATGTTTACGAAAGAGCAGGAACCCCAGTCTTAGTTACGGGGAAAGCCCCAAGGAGGAAACGGGTTATCGGGTCATATGTCACGGGTATACTATCCCAAATCGAATAAGATAATTCAATAACATTAATATACGAGGAGGATAGAAATATGGGGAATTTTATTAAGCCGAGTTTTAATGGAACTCATTTTATCTGTAATAACTGCGGACACGACTTTACAGGAAGAGATACGGAAGAAGGAAAGAAGATGTCAATACTTGATATCCCTTTTTTGAGCGATTTGCAAAATATACATCCAAAGTGCCCAAAATGTGGAAGCAGAAAAACGCAACAGAACATGGCTTTTATGTATTGAAGAGCCAGAAAGATTTTTATGTCATGCTTTTGCAGAGATTGCCAGCACAAGGCTATTTGCCACAATCTTCTTTACTAAAATATTCAATTAGCTTTTTTGGGTTAGTTCTCCCAATACAGAATTGACATAGTTTTTTATATTCTCAGCAATTGCTCTTTTGATTATGCCTAAATCTTTTGAATCGTCGTCAAAAGAACTGCAAATCGGCAGAAATAGACAGTGTATGTCCACACCCAAGGCCCTTGTAATCTTTGAAAGATTTTTGTCACTTGTCCAGCATCTTGATAGCTCAATATTCTTCACAGTCTCTTCCGAAAGTTCTGCTTTTTCCGCAAGTTGAAACTGTGTCAGATTTTGAGCTTTCCGTATGCGTCGCACATTCTCTCCAAGTCGATTTTGAATATCATCCGAAGTCATGCACATATTTTTCAACGATAGATTGATTTTCTGAATGGTAAATTGCAACATTTTGGTTAATAAAGTGTTGTAATGTCACATATTTAAATGTATCATAAAACATATTTTTGCTTTTTAGGTTTTGATTAACACTTGACGATTTTAATCAAAAAATATTTGGACATGGAACGGCAGATAAAAATAAACAATTGGCGCATTATCGAAATTGACAGGCTCTTACAGACAGGCGAGTGGTATACAGCAAAAGAAATTTCAGAAAAAATCGAAGGCGGCAGCTACAGCCCCCGTACAATTCAGCGAGACCTCGATTACATGAGGGATACACTCAACGCTCCTATTGAAAGTGACACCCGCGGTTACCGTTACACCGAGCCGAACTTTTTCGTGAAGAGCATTCCCCTTACAGAAGGTGAGGCTTTTTCTGTCGCAATTCTGAATCCTCTTTTGGAACAATACCGCAACACCCCATTGGAAAATCAGCTACGCTCTGTTTTTAAGAAAATCGTGGCTTGCCTGCCCAACCATGTTACAGTGGATGCGTCTTTCTTAAATCCAAAAATTACATTCATTCCAGACCGCAGCGAAAAAATTGATACAGAATTCTTCAAAACAGTCTTGGACTCTCTGAAAAAATCCTGCACTTTAAGTTTTGAGTATCGTCCTTTGCAAAAATCCACCTACATGGAACGAAAAATCGATCCCTACCATGTCGTTTGCCAACGGGGAAACTGGTATGTAATCGGAAAATGCCATGACAAAAATGATGTGAGGATTTTCTCCATAGGGCGAATGAAAAATCCTCTGATTACAAACAAGAAATTTACAGTTCCAAAGGACTTCAAGCCATCTGACTATTTTGATTCAGAAATGGGCGTGTGGCTGAGTGACAAAACCCCTTTTACGGTTGAACTCCTTTTCTCCAAAGAAATTGCCACATACGCCCTGAACCGTGTCTGGCACTCGGAACAGGTAGTCGAAGAAAAAAAAGACGGCAGCGTGTATGTAAAATTCCAGACCACCCAAAAACAGGAAGTTCTCAGATGGGTTCTCGGCCAGGGGCATACTGTAAAAGTGCTCGGTCCTCAACAACTGGTAGATGAGGTGAAAGAGGAACTGGAAAGGACAGCAGAAATATATAAATAAATTTTTGTACCCATGACACTAGATGTCATAGCTGCCTTGCTAGAATAACGGAAAAAGGAGATTCAAAAAAATGACTTTTTTTAGGTTCAGGACAAAACAAGAAAAAGAGCGTGAAATAGCTTTGAAACAAGAGACTCTGCACTTGGAGCTGGAAAACTTGGAAAAGGATTTTCGGATTTTTCTCTTTGACAGAATGAATATGCGCCAAATGAAAGTTGATGCATGTGGAGAACAGTTTGCTTTTCGTCAGATGAGGACAGATGATTTTTTCAGTTCTCAGACTATAAGGGAATATAGAGATAGAATCGAAAAAAACGCATTGTATACGAAGAATTTCAAGCATGCCTTTGAGTTTTTTGTTGATGGCAAATTTTCTGAGGCAAAAATATATTGCAAATCCCTACGACGAAAAACTCTTATGTGGCTTTTATATGCAGAATTGGAATTCTATTTTTCAATTCATGAAAAAGCCTTGCCTTCAAAAAGCGACCTTGCCCTTGTTTTCAATGTTGCGGAGAAAAATTTTGACAAGTTTGTCCGTAAAGTTCATGAAAAACTTCCGAAAGCAAAATTTTCTGCAAAAAGTTATACGGAATTTGCAGAATTCAAGCGGAGTTTGAAGGATTATTCGATGTTTAACATAAAGAACATTGCCGTTTGTGCCACAATGAGCGCGGGAAAATCGACTTTTGTAAATGCACTTCTTGGACGTGATGTCCTGCCTGCAAGAAACGAAGCGACAACCGCAAAAATCACGAGCGTTTACGACAAAGACGGTGCAGAAAAGATGGTTGGTTATGTTACCCAAAACGGCAAAATCACGGAACAAAGTGCTGATGTAACGCTTGAAGTCATCAATAAATGGAATTCTTCTAATAACCTAGAAAGAATCTATCTGCAGGGTGATTTGGACGGCATTAAAAACGACGGCTTTGTTGTGGTTGTTCACGACACTCCTGGAACGAACAATTCTGGCGATAAGAGCCATCACGAAGTAACGATGGATTTTTTGCAGAACAACAAAATGGACGCTCTGATTTTCGTGGCGAACGCAACGCAGCTTTGCACGAACGACGAGAGGATTTTACTTGTTGAGCTGCTGAACAAGGTGGTGGAGTCGTCAAAATTGCCTGTGATATTCATTTTGAACAAGGCTGACGAGCTGGACGAGGAAAAAGAAAGCATTTCGGATATTCAAAAGCGATATGTCGAGTATCTAAACGAAATCGGTTTCAAAGAACCGAAGTTATTTTTGCTATCGGCAAAGGCTGCCCGCCTTTTGAAGATGGCAAAGAACGGAAGAACGGAAAATCTGACTGCAAGGGAAAAGAGCGATTTAAAGTCTGCCATTGCCGAATTTACAGATTTGCACGACTTCAGCTGTGGAGGCGAGCGAAAGTGCGAATCGGAAATTGAAACTGCATTATTGCGTTCTGGATTGCAGAACGTAGAAAAGTATATTGAAAGTTTGTTCTAGGAGGAGAAAATGACAAACATAGAATTGAAGTACAATTTTGGCACGAAAGAGTGTGCTTTCAGTGACGGAACGAGAACTGAGGATGATTTCATCTCATCAAAGTCAGGCTCGGAACTTTCTACATGGTGCGGGGAGCTTCTTGGTCACCTTGTTGAAACCTACAACGAGGACATAGCTCTTTCTTTCACAGGAATCGAGCGCGACTGCGACACGATGGCCGATGCAGTGGAGAGATTCAACGAAAAAAGCGGCAAGAAAATCAAACCGTTCACAAAAAAGATTCTCCGTCAAAATGAAAACGCGGAATCTGGGTCAAAGATTGAAAAACTCAAAGATTTTTACAGGGAGCTGACAAGTGAGAGTTGCCCATTCGATGAAATCCGAAACGACAAGGACATTGAAAATGCCTTCAACACGGCCTTGAATTCAGACTTTGAGATTGCAGTCGTCGCCACGATGTCCAGCGGAAAATCAACCCTCATAAATTCAATGCTTGGAAATGAAATTTTGCCTGCAAGAGCTGAAGCAACGACAGCTACAATCGCAAAAATCTACGATGATGACAAAGCCGATCATTTTTGGGGCGAAAGTTATGACAAGGATGAAAATCAGATAGGGGAGCGAATTGACCCGCTAACCTTGGAAAATATGAACCGTCTGAATGATAATCATAAAGTCGCTGAAATAAAAATCCACGGCAATATCGTGGGTATTTCTTCTCAGAGCATGAAGCTTGTCCTCACCGATACTCCGGGACCGAACAATTCTCGCACGGACGAGCACAAGAACCACACCTACCGTCTCATCAAAGAGAAGTACAAGCCGATGATTCTCTACATTTTGAACGGAACTCAGCTTGAGACGAACGACGACAACCTGCTTCTGAAGGACATTGCAACGGCGATGAGCGAAGGAAACAGGCAGGCAAGCGACCGTTTTATCTTCGTCTTGAACAAGGCAGATGAATTCGACAGCGAGAAAGGAGAGTCTGCAAGGCGAAAAGTTGAAGATACGAAAAAATATCTTGCAAAACATGGTATAAGAAATCCAAAAGTTTTCCCATGTTCGGCTAAATTGGCAAAATTGATTCGTCAGTACAAATCTGGTTTTGAATTTACCCGAAAAGAAAAATACGATTTACAGGCAATGCTTTCACTGTTCATCGATGATGAGAGTCTGCATTTCTCAGACATGGCTGAAGTTTCCGCTAATGTTCGGGCAAAACTCGACGCTGAAATTGCAAAGGCGAAATCAACAAATGACGAATACGCAGAGGCTCTGATTCACACTGGAATTCCGGCAGTGGAGGCAACGATTTCCGAATATCTTGAAAAATACGCACAACCGCAGAAAATCACGGAGGCACTGCATTCATTCCTGCAGACAATCAACGATTTGGGGGCGGAGGCTAAAGAAACTGGCCTTTTGAAAGACAATTCTGCCAAAATCGAAGAAACTAAAGTTGCCATCGCGCGCATCAAGGAAGCGATTGAGAATGGTCACAAGGGTGAGGAACTGAAAGCAAAAATCGAAGCTCTCAATGTGGACGAGGCTCTTACAAAAGAATTCGAGGAACTGAGCGGAGAAAAAATCGGCGACTTTATCAGCGAGGCTCGAAAAAAGTACTGCGACGACAAAATCACCATTGAGGAAACTAAAGACCGTGTCGGCAGAATCCAGAAAGATTTGGAGACCTTGCGGAACAGATTCGCAATCGACATCGAAAATCTCATCAACGAGAAGATTGGAGATGAGGCACAGAAATATATGGACGAATACAACGGCTATGTGAGCGACTTGCTGGGCAGTGCTTTCGGACATGAGGTAAAATCTGCCTCAATTCTTGGAAAACTCGCCACAATGAAGCTTGATTCTTCGAATGTTTCCGACTTTGAATTCAGCGTGAAAGAGAAGACGGGAACATACATTGACACAGAGACTCGCACCCGTACTGAAATGCGTACGAAGACTCGTACTGGAAGCCGAAAGCAAGGCGGACTTGGTGGAGCTATAAAACGCGGAATTGGCGGTTTCTTCTCCTCAGTGTTCGGTGCAGATACTGACGACTGGGGCTACGAAGATTACACATACACGGAAGAAGTTCCTGTTCAAGTCAAGTACCAGGTTCAGGTTGAGAAAGACAAGTTCGAGAACCGCCAGTATGTGAACTTCACAAAGATGTTCAACAACATCATTGCGGCAAAACTTGATGATTTCGGCGCGAATGCCAGAAAACTTGCTTTCAGCGAGGCAAAAAATCAGGAGAAGGCTCTCAAAGAAGCATTCAACGCCTCATTCGATGAACTCAACCAGAAAATCCGTGGAAAGATGGATGAAATGCAGTGCACTCTCGACGACAAAGAGGAACTGGAAAGAAAAGTGCGTGAAAGCGAGAAGAAACTTGCATGGCTTTCTGACTTCAAGAGCCGCCTTAACAAGATGTTTGAGGCATAGGAGGAAGACATGGTGGACAAAAAATTTTCAGATGCTGTTTCCGGTGGCAACATTACGGAGATTCGTGACATGCTCCGCAACAGAATCCAGATTGACCACAACGTTACGGGCGGAATGTTCCGTGAATGTTTTGATTATTGCCGCAAGGAAGGCATTTTGGATTCTTTGTATGAAATGCAGGACGACAGAGAGATTCCGAGCGAGAACACGGAAGAAAATTTCAAAAAACTTGTCGGACAGCTCTCGACCAATTTTTCACGCGAGAGACTTGAAAAAGTCATCTCAATAGCAAAAAACATTTGGCCTGAAGAACAAAGCGCAAGCCAGGCCAGTACATTTTCATCATCATCTTCTTCGTCATCATCGCAAAGACCTCACACTGAAAATTCTCAACACGAAGAAAGTAGGGGCAGAGTCTTAACGGAAGATGGCGGACGCATAATCGGAGAAGAGCGCATACTGAGCGAAACTCCGCTTTATGATGAAGATGAAGAGCGCAACTCTAATAAGCGGAGCCGCAACCTCCGTCGCGAGCATCGCAATGAAAAACCCCGACAGGATTCAGATGTGAATCCTGTTGTTTTAGTGGGGACGGTTGTTGTTGTTGCCGCTGTTGTTGCCGCTGTCGTTGTTATCTCATGCTAAGGGGGATAAAAATGGCAAATGAAATTTTGGTAAAGGAAAAAGCACAATTTGAACTAGAAAACGTTCTTTCAATGGCAGATATAATTTTGCAGAAAAAATATCTGCCAGAATTCCCAAATTGCGAGCTTGTGCCGCTGGAGTCTGAACTCAACAAGGAAAAACTTGCTAGCGAACTCAACAAAAGTGTTCGCTTTATAGACATCTCTCAGATTGTGCTGAACAAGAATGAAAATATGCGTGATAAATTGGCAAGTGTTTTTCATGCAGTTGGTAATACAGGAGCATCGCTTTTGTTCCAAATAAAAGGGACTCAGACCAACGTTTCGATTTTACTCGGTGTAAAAAGCCCTAATAATAACACTGAAAGTACACTTCTTGCTCAAAATGTTCTTGAAAGTAGTCTTTCAGGAAATTTTCATGGAACTCAATTTCACAGGCTTGATTCTTCTGAATTGAAAGAAAAGGTTCTTGAAAATTTCAATGTGAACAAATCTGTCGTTTCCATAACTGATATTGCTGGGACTAGAAGTGATGAAGAGTCAAAAGAAAAGCAGTTCATGCAGGGTGTTGAAAAACTCATAGACGCTATGCGCGGAAAAGAATACACGATGTTCCTGATTGCTGACCCGATTCATCCTACAGATTTGAACTCTAACAGGGCATCTCTCGAAGCGATTTATTCATCACTTGTTCCGTTGTCTGAAGGGCAGTGCACCGTTTCTCAGAGTGAAAGCAACGCTGTAAACCATGCTGTTAGCGAAGGTGTTACAAAGACAGTGTCCGAAAGTGTATCGCATTCTGTTAGTCACTCAAAAGGCAAGACTTTTTCTGAATCTCACGGAACGAGCAGTTCTGAGACTGTGGGGACATCTAGCACCGTAACGGATGGAACTAGTTCTAATATGAACATAAATCCTGGGGCTTCTGCTGCTTTTGTCGGCGGTGCAATAGGATTTGCATTAGGTGGACCTGCTGGAGCCGGAATAGGTGCTGCTATTGGTGGCGGAATAGGTGGAATTTGTTCTTTCAGCAAAGGAAAAAATCATTCAGTCTCAAGCGGAACAAGCCATTCCCATTCTTCTGGCTCTACATATTCTTTTTCAAAAAGTACAACTGAATCGGAAACAGTTGGCAACACAAACACTTCTGGAAAGTCTGTTTCTGCAAGCAAAAATGTAACTGATGGCACAACTGACTCTGTAGGTGAAAGTCTTTCATATCAGGTGAAATTTGAGAACCATTCTATTTCGCAGATGATGAAGCGGATTGACAAAATTTTGGAGCGATATGACGAGTGTGCAGACCTTGGCATGTGGAACTGTGCCATGTACTGCATTTCTGACAAGTCGAATGCGCAGGTTGCGGCGAATATCTATCGCTCAATTATTCGTGGAAAGAATTCTGCGCTTGAATCAAGCGGAGTCACTATTTGGCCGAGAGAGAAAACACCTGATTTGATGAATTATCTTTCTCACATTGAGCATCCTCAAATAAAATATAGCGGTTTGATTCTTACCCCAGGGACTTTGGTTTCAAGTGCAGAACTCGCCATTCATGCAGGTTTGCCAAACCATTCCGTGCCTGGAATTCCTGTGCTGGAGTGCGCTGAATTCGCTCGTTCTGTGTCGAGCTATGACAACGACGATACTGCGGATGAAAAAAACTATGCTGTCAACTTGGGCAAAATTTGGCACATGAACCAGGAAGAGAAATTGAACGTTTCACTGAATCCTGATTCTCTTGCTTCGCACACATTCATTACAGGCTCGACTGGAGCTGGAAAAAGCAACACTGTCTACAAAATGCTTGGTGAATGTCGCAGGCTCGGCGTGAAGTTCCTTGTTGTCGAACCTGCAAAAGGCGAATACAAAAACGTCTTTGGCAACGATTCTGCGGTAAGCGTCTATGGCACAAATCCCGCCTTGACGCCACTTTTGCGGATAAATCCGTTTAGTTTTCCGCACGGAAACGCAGACGAAGCAAAGAACATTCACATCTTGGAACATCTTGACCGCTTGATTGAGATTTTCAATGTCTGCTGGCCCATGTATGCCGCAATGCCTGCCGTTCTAAAAGAGGCGGTTGAAAAATCGTATGAGGATTGTGGCTGGAATTTGACGGAATCAACGAACGACTACGGCGATGATTTGTATCCGACCTTTGCAGATGTGGCTCGCAATATCCGCTCAATTATCGACAGCTCTGAATACGATGTAGAAAACAAAGGAGCGTACAAAGGTTCTTTGATTACTCGTTTGAAGTCGCTGACAAACGGAATCAACGGTCTGATTTTCACAACAGACGAAATCCCTACAGAACAGCTCTTCGACGAAAATGTCATTGTGGATTTAAGCCGTGTCGGTTCTAGCGAAACAAAATCGCTTATTATGGGCTTGCTTGTATTGAAATTGCAGGAGCACCGAATGACCAGCGGAGTTATGAACGCAAATCTTCGCCATGTTACTGTTCTTGAAGAAGCTCACAATCTTTTGAAACGCACTAATACGGAGCAAGGGCAAGAAAGTGCAAACTTGCTCGGAAAGTCTGTGGAAATGCTGACGAACTCGATAGCGGAAATGCGCACTTATGGCGAGGGCTTTATCATTGCAGACCAAGCTCCAGCTTTGCTTGATATGGCGGTTATTCGCAACACAAACACAAAAATCATCATGCGCTTACCAGACCAAGCAGACCGTGAGCTTGTTGGTAAGGCTGCAAACTTGAACGACGACCAGATAATCGAGCTTGCAAAACTTCCTCGTGGTGTTGCTGCTGTTTATCAGAATGAATGGGTGCAGGCTGTTTTGTGCAAAGTGGAGAATGCAGAAACAAAAGACGGCTTGTATCACTATGAAAAGCAAAACGCAGAACAACATTCTGACGATACGGTGCAGCGGCTCAAAATTGCAGAGTTGCTTTGTTCAGGGCTTTCAATAAGCAATGACGAAGAGCGAAAGGAACTTTTACGGAAACTGTATAGCATAAAGGCCTCTGCAAAAGTCTCGATTTACAAAATGCTCTCTTCTCCTCTTGAAAAGCCTAGATATACACGACTTGCTCCTGTCATTGCTGAACTTTATCCAAGTGTAAGAAGTTCCTTTGTTTCTTCGTACAATCGCACAAGCGACACTGTGCAGTGGACGATTGATGTGGACAATGCAATCAAAAATGCTGTGCAGAACCAGATTGAAGAAGAGTTGCTCCGTGATATTCGTCAGTGCATTATCACAGATTATCTGTACAACGAATTGAACAAAGCGGATCTTCTGGAAAAATGGTCAAAAGAAGGGGGTGTGATGTGATTGAAGCATTATCAAAAGTTGCGGAAGTAGGGCAGAAAACGCTAGACAGTGTAAAGTCCTCTTTTGACCCCGACGCAAAAATCGCCAAGAGTGAAGTTTCTCCTAGCTCTGAAACAAAAAGCTCTGATAAGCCTTATAATCCAGACGACAAGGTGGAAAAAGCTAAGAATTCAGAGCAAACAGGTGAAACTGAAGAGAAAGATTCTAGTAATACTGAAAAAATCTCTTATGAGATACATACTAGGAATGAATCTTTGGAAGGCGATAAACATCCAAGAACGGGTGTTTCATTTGAACGAAAAACTGTTGAAGATGCAGATGGAAATGAAGTTACAGGAATTTTCCCTGTATTCGATTCTGAATATGATGCACAGTTGCCTGAAAACTTATATAAAGCAAGCGATAAGGAACAATTCAATGAATGCAATAAGCAGTTGAAAGAGGCTGTTGAAAAAGACCCTGAACTTGCAAAGAAGTTTACACCAGAGCAACTTGAGCAAATCAAAAATGGTGATACTCCAGATGGATACACTTGGCATCACAATGAGGAGAGAGGAAAAATTCAATTGGTAGATTCTGATGTCCATGCTAAAACAGGGCATACTGGCGGAAAAACAATTTGGGGTGGCGGTAATGAGAACCGCTAGCTATGGAGGATTATATGAGTGAATTATCATGGAAATATGTCAAAGAGCTAAAAGATAAAGCTGTCATTGACGTTTTTGAAAAAGAGCATGGATTTTCTTTTCCTAAGGATTTAAAAGATATTCTTTTAAAATATAACGGTGGTCGTCCTTCTTTGCGATATTTTGATACAGATACGGAAAAGGACAAAGAATTTAAAACGCTTCTGTCTTTCAACGAGTCTGATATTGAAACGATTTTCAAATGCTATCCTTTGGATTCTGCCGACTCTACATTAATACCATTTGCATCTAACTCTGGTGGAGATTATTTCGTTTTGAAAAATAATGCTATTCATTTATGGAATCATGAAAGTGATACATCGACTTTTCTGGCTTCTTCATTTACAGATTTTTTAAATTTGCTACATGATTAGCTTGTATAAATTCTATATTTCTCTATAGATTTTGTTTTATGTTATAATGCTTCCATGATTGAACAAAATGAAAAGAAACAGGGAAAACTTGTCTACTACATCATAGCCATAACGGTTTTGATTATCGCGGTGCTTAGTTCTTTGCAGTTTTTTGTCGTGAAGGAGCGGGCGAAAAAATCCGTGGCCGCTTCGTACGAGGAGGTCTGCCGGAGAATAACGGACGCTTACGCGGATGTTGTTTCGATACGCTTGAGCGAGTACATAAAGCAGATGCGGATGTACACCGAGGCCGATGTCACGAAGACTGTCGACCCTGTGGAAATTCAGTCATGGCTCATAGAACACGCTTCTTCGATGACGCCCGATTTCGACAGAATCGGCTTCATAGATTCTTCGGGGGATTTCTACAACGACCAGAACAGTATGACGAACGTCGCTGACCGCGGATATTTCGATGCGATAATGCGGCAGGGAAAGCCCGCCGCGCGCTCCTTTCCGATTTCGGAGACGGCATACGGGACGAAATCGAAAAAAAAAGCTCGTTATCTTATGTGAAGTGTACCCCATTTATTGGACACTTTAACTAACGGACTTAAAGGACTTAGTTCTGTAATCAACAGGGCTGAGTCCTTTTAATTTTAACTTAATCCGTCTGTTGTTATAATAATCAATGTAATCGATTAAATCCTTTTTGAAAACTTCAATGTCAGTATATTTATTTGGATAAAGCAATTCTGACTTCATAATCCCAAACCAATTTTCCATAACTGAATTATCCAGACAATTTCCCTTTCTAGACATACTCTGAATGATGCCTTTCTGTTGAAGTCTCTCCTGATATTTTCTTTGCTGATATTGCCAGCCTTGATCTGAATGAAGTATAAGTCTTGTCCCATCTGGAATCTTTTCAAATGCCTTATCAAGCATATCCATTACCTGTGCAAAATCAGGCCGCGAAGAAATGTTGTAGCTGATAATTTCGCCATTGTACATATCAAGGATTGGGGAAAGATAAAGTTTGTTTTCACCAATATTTATCTGTGTGACATCGGTCGTCCATTTCTGATTTTCTTTTTCCGCATAAAAATTCCGTTGAAGAATATTAGGCGCAACTTTACCGACAGTTCCTTTGTATGAACGGTATTTTACCCGTCGCTGAACACTTTTTAGATGCAGTTTTTGCATCAGTCTGTGAACAGTCTTATGGTTTATAAAGATTCCTTCGTTTCGTAGCTGGGCAGTTATTCTCCTGACTCCATAACGCCCTTTATGTTCATGAAATAATTCAGTAATTCTGATTTCGATTTGAGAATATTTATTATTTTTAGGTTTTATTGCTGCATAGAAAGTACTTGAAGACATTTCAAAGTACTTCATAAGCATTTGAAGAGAAAATTTCTGCCTTAATTCTCCGATGACTCTAGCTTTGTCCCTTGTTCGGATTTCTCTTCTTCCTGAATTAAGGCGTTCAATTTTTTTAGTATGGCATTTTCCATTCTGAGCCATTCAACTTCTTCTCTCAGTTTTTCAAGTTCAGTTTTGGGTTCGGCATTCTTTTTTGATTTTTTTGCAGCCATGTTCTTAGGATTTCCTCGTCCGTCTCTGCTTAAAAGTTCATAACCGCCTTTTTTGTATTTCTTTCGCCAGGTACAGATTGTTCCCTTGTTTGGAATCTTAAAATAAACAGCCGTTTCTTTATCAGAGAGATTATTTTCTTGCTGATATTGTAGCACATGTATCTTAAAATCTCCGCTGTAAGTTCCATTCTTATGAATTAACCCTTCAATTCCATTTGTTTTGAATTGTGCTACCAGCATTTTTACAATTGAATCTGAAATCCCGAATTTCTGTGCAGTTATACTATAACCATCATTTGAACTTAAATAATGAGCTACAATTTCTGCTTTCTTTTCTAAACTTAATTTAGACATAAAAAAAGTGTACCTCCAAAATTGTCTCCAACTTTTGGGGTACACTTCAATGAGAGCGACAGGATTTTTCTTGCACGACAAAAACGTTCAGTCTATTATGATTTTCCATGGGCGACATGGACACAAAAAAATCAATCAGGACAAGTTTCCTTATTATGATTGGCGTCGGAATGCTTTTTATTTCGTTGATAATGACGGCGATAATCGGCAGGACAGTATTCAGCATGAATTCCAGGCAATCAGAGAAGCTCATAGTTTCTCTGACCGAAAAAAAGGCGAGCGTCGTCGAGAAGGAAATGATGTCGGCGGTGAGCACCGTCGAGGCGCTGGGCGGAATTCTCGGCGGCTCGTGGGCGATTCCCGACGACATGAGGCGCACCGCCATCGAACAGCAAATCCGCTCCATCGTGAACGTCGTCGGCTTCAAGTCCGTCTGGGGAATATGGATTCCCGGACTTTTCGACCACAGGGATGCGCAGGACGCCGACGCGGAGACGAACCCGACGGGACAGTTCAAAGTCCACTACATAAAGGACGTTGACGGCAGAATAAAGAACGACAGCACGACGGGGCTTCCGCCGCTGAGCGCGCAGGAAGAGATAATCGACCAGGTGGCGACGATAACGGATCCCGTGATGGTCACGATTGACGGGGAGCGCGTCCTTTCCGCGCAGGTGTCCGTCGCAATAAAGAATTCGCTTTTCAAGACGGTGGGGCTTGCCGGAATGGACATCGTACTTTCGAACCTGGGAAGCATCCTCGATGGAAGCTCGATTTTCGAGGGCACAAGGACTCAGTTCATAAGCTCGTCCGGGATGATAATGGGCGCGACGGACGGCTCCGAGACAGGCTCGAAAAGCGCCGTCTTCTCCATGCCGGACATCAGCGGATGGCTTTCTGAAAACAAGGGCGAGTCGGCGACGTTCTTCTCGGGAAAGGATTTCATCGTCGTCTCGCCCATCCATCCGGACAAGACGGGGGCCGCGTGGTATTTCGTCTCGAAAACGCCCGTGTCGGCGATGCTGAGGGGCGCCTTCACCGCGCTTTGGACGGTCGCGTCCGCGTTCCTCGCGCAGATTGTTCTCGTCATGTTCCTTGTGTTCGTGATTGTCTCGCGCCTGACGAAACCTCTTTCGGCGAGCGAGAAGGCGCTCCGCAACATCAGCGAGGGCGACGGCGATTTGACGGTGCGGCTTGCCGTTCCCGGCGAGAACGAAATCGGCGCGATGTGCAGGAGCTTCAACAAGACGATGGAAAAAATAGGCTCGTCGATAAACAGCGCGAAGAAGACGAGCGGCAAGATGGAGAAAATCGGCATTGAGCTTGACAGCTCCATGAGCGAGACGTCCGCGGCAGTCAGCGACATCACGGGAAGCATAGTTTCCGTAAAGGAACAGATGATGAACCACGCCTCGGGCGTGACGGAGGCGAAGGCGGTCGTCGACCAGATTGTGCGGAACATCGAGACGTTGAGCGCGAACATCGACACGCAGGCGGAGAGCGTCTCGCAGTCGTCAAGCTCCATCGAGGAGATGACGGCGAACATCAACTCCGTGACGCAGATTCTCGGGAAGAACAAAATCGCGATGGACGCGCTCGAGAAGGCGAGCGAGGACGGGCTTTCTGTGGTGAACAGGACGGTGGAGCTTTCGCGCGACATACAGGCGAAGTCGAAGAACCTTTCGGAGGCATCTTCTGTCATCAAGAACATAGCGAGCCAGACGAACCTGCTTGCGATGAACGCGGCAATCGAGGCAGCGCACGCGGGGGAGAGCGGCAAGGGGTTCAGCGTCGTCGCAGGCGAAATCAGGAAGCTTGCGGAGGAGTCGTCGTCGCAGGGAATAAAGATGCAGCAGGCGCTGAAGGAAGTCTACAACGCGATAAACGAAGTCTCCGATTCCAACCTGACGGTGCAGGAGCAGTTCGGCAAGATTTTCGACCTCACGAAGACCGTCGGCGAGCAGGAGCGCGTCATCGACGACGCGATGAAGCAGCAGAACGAGGGCGGCGCGCAGATTCTGGATGCGATGAAACGGATAAACGCCATCACCGGCGACGTCAAGGACGGCTCGGAGCAGATGCTCGAAGGAAGCCGCCAGGTTTCCGCGGAGATGGACAACCTCGCGAGCATGGCGGAGACCGTAAACGCGAGCATGGGCGAGATGTCGGGCAAGGCGCACACGATTTCAGAAGCGGCGCGGAAGGCGCACGAAAGCGTGAATGCCAGCGTCGTCGCGATAAACAGCCTCAAGGACGAGATGAACAAATTCAAGTGCTAGGAGGAGCGGAGATGAAAGGAACGATTCTATTTGCGGTTTTCGCATTTTTTTTGGCGGCGTTGCCCGCAGCCGCGCAGGACGTCATCGGCGACGAGACGGAAATTCCCCGCGGAACGGTCGAGACGCTCGACGATTTCGAGAAGGGGAACTACTGGATTTGGGCAGCATTCGACTGGGAGCAGTGGGGGCCCGAAAAACTTTCGACGTCCGCCAGGATTGCCAGCACCTGGTTTTCGAATGGACGGCATTCCCTCGAATGCCGCTTCAAAAAATCCGCGCCCGATTCCGACCACATCGGAACGTATTTCATGGATTACCGGTGGAATTTCAGCGGCTCGAAATACGTCGTCCTCGACGTCCACAATCCGGAAAAGGACGCATTCCTTCTCAGCATCATCTTCCAGACGACCGACGCGTGGAACTGGGACGAGACGACGGCCGTCGAAATCGCGCCGGGAAGCCATACGCTCGTTTTCTCCCTTGCGAATTTCCAGAAAAACCTGTACCTCGTAAATCGCGTGAACATCTGCTACCACGAAAAAACGCCGATGAACGGCCGCTTTTACGTCGACAACATACGGCTGATAAAGTAGGTCCGTTCCGGATGGCGTCCTTTCCAGTGCGGAAAAATCTCGCTGAGAATTTTTCCCCCGTCATTCCGAGCTTGTTTCGGCATCCATGCCTATAACACATAGATGCCGAAAGCCACGACCTCTTACGAAAGCCGTCCACTTTTCCGGGCGGAGCGTTCCGCGAATGGCTCCAAAAATGTGATTGCTGTATAATCGATTCATGGAACACGAGCACGGGGAAGAATATACGGTTTACGGGCTGTCGCCGGTGGGGACGGCCGAGCTTTCGGAGATGGCGCAGGCGGGGGATGCGGAGGCGATGGTCGCGCTGGGGTACTGCTACGAGAACGGGATCGGCGTCGAAAAGGACGCGTCGCGGGCGTTCTCGCTTTACGAGGCGTCGGCGGAGAAGGGATGCGCAAACGGCATCTACAACAAAGGCATCTGCATCGGGTTCGGAATCGGCACGGAGAAAAATCCCGCCGGATATTTCGACAACATAAAGCGCGCGGCGGAGATGGGCTTTGCGCCCGCGCAGAACGACCTCGGCTGGTGCTACGAATGCGGAATCGAGCACGGCTGCATCGGCTTCCGCGATTTGAACCTCGCATTCACCTTCTACCTCGCGTCGGCATCGCAGGGCCACAGGACGGGAATCGTGAACGTCGTCCGCTGCCTCCGCGAGGGAATCGGAACCGAAAAGGACGAGGGAGAGGCGGAGAAATGGGAGTCGGAGCTTTTTCACGAAGGGGATGGGGAATGCGGATTGTAAGCCTGATTGAGAACGAGCGCGGAAGGGAAGGGTGCGCATGGGCGCACGGGCTTTCGCTTTACGTCGAGAGCGGAAAACGGGCAATTCTCGTCGATTTCGGCCCGGACGGCGCGTTTCTCGAAAACGCGCGGCGGCTCGGGATTGATGTCGGAAACGTCGACGCGGCATTTCTGAGCCACGGCCACTACGACCACGCCGGGGGCATGGCGGATTTCCGCGCCGCGAACGGAAGTGCCCCGATTTACGTTCAGAAAAACGCGTTCGGGGACCATTTTGCGGACGACGGCGGCTCGTTCCGCTTTATCGGCGTTGACCGGAATTTCGCGGCGCTTTCCTCCGTCGTAGTCCTTGATGGCGATGCCGATATCGGCGACGATATTTCAGTCTTCACCGTCGCACGGCGCGCGCATGCACTTCCCTCGACTAACGCGCGCATCCTGATGAAAAAAGGCGGGGAGCTCGTGCCGGACGACTTCTCGCACGAGCAGTGCGTCGTGGTGAATTCGGGCGGGGCGAGGATTCTCCTTTCCGGTTGCGCGCACAGCGGAATCCTCAACATAATGGAAGAATTCGAGCGGAAATTCGGAGGCGCGCCGGATATCGCGATAAGCGGCTTCCATCTGATGCGGAAAAACGGCTACGGAGACGACGACGTCACAGAGGTGCGCAAGATAGCCGAGGCGCTGCTCCGATATCCTACGTCGTTCGTCACCTGCCACTGCACGGGGCTTGAGCCGTTCTCCGTGATGAAGGAAATCATGGGGGAACAGCTTTCGTACCTCCGCTCCGGCGAGGAATTGTCCGTGAAAGCCGTCGTAAACTGAGCGCTGAAACAAAACAGGTCTTTATCGAAATGGCCGATTTTTGCATGGCAATGAACAATTCGACCACGCCCAGCCGCCTTGTTTGCATATTGTTTGCAGCTCCAAAAAAACGAACCGGCCCGGAAAGCGCCCCGGGCCGGTTCATGGCGCAGCACCTAAAAATCGTCATTCCGAACGCGTTCCGGAACCATGATGCATGAAGCCGAAAAAAAAAGACGTCACGACGACGGGAGAAGCTCCTCGAGAGAGCGCACGGCGTTCCTTACGCAGTCGTCGCATTCGCAGAGGACTTTGCCCGTCCCGACGCCCTTGAGCTCGCGGCAGATTGTCGCCCCGCTTTTCTCCTTGAATTTTGCGAGCAGCTCGCGCGACACTTTCGCAGTTCCGTTTCCAGCCGTCCGCAGCCCCGCTATCATGTTCGCGCCGATGAGCGCGCCGCACGTCGCCTCCATGCATCCCATTCCCGCCATGAATCCCGAGGATATAGCGCGGAGCGTTTCCTCGTCAACGGCAACGGTGTCGGCAAACGCCTTCGTCACTGCCTGGCAACAGTTGCACTGGCCGCTTGTTTTGTATGATGCCGCTTTTTCTGCCCTTTCATCAGTTGTCATATAATCCCCCTCCGTTTATTCGTTCTTCCCGCATGTTCCGCATGTATGCCCATCGCCGTGCTCGTGCGCATGATGGCTGCATACGACGTCCGGATTGTAGTTCAGCGACCCCGAGAGAAGGGCTGCGACCGCATCGTCCGCCGATGACACGACGCCGCCGTAAAGCGTTATTCCCGCCTCCGCAAGCGCGGATTTCGCGCCGCCGCCGATTCCTCCGCAGATGAGCGCATCGACGCATGCGTTCTTGAGGAATCCCGCCAGCGCTCCGTGTCCATGGCCGTTCGTTCCGATTATCTCCGACTTTACGATTTTGCCGTCCTCGACATCGTAAATCTTGAATTCCGCGGTGTGCCCGAAGTGCTGGAACACCTGACCGTTCTCATGGGTGACAGCTATTCTCATAGTGCGTTCTCCTTTGCGCGCCAATGCGCGCGGTATGTTCTGTCCGCTGACGTGCCAGTTTCCGCCCGATATTACGAGCCGCTTTCCGTTTAGAAGACAGTCCGCGATTTTCCGCCGTGCCGACTCGTAGACGGCCGTTACGGTCGTCCGCGATACGTTCATCATGACGGAGCTTTCTTCCTGCGTCATTCCGGCGCAGTCGAGGAGCCGTATCGTCTCAAGCTCGTCGAGCGTCATCGTGACGGTCTCGCCGCTTCCTCCTTCCTCCGGCGCGAAACTGTAGAATTCCGGAAGCGAGCGAATTTCCCTGCATCTGACTGGTCTTGGCATCGTTTTTCCTTTTTCGGGTTTCTGACATTTGTCAGCAATTTTCCGCGATTTTATTCATGTTTCTGACATTTGTCAATAACATGACGAAGGACATGATTCCCCGACGATTTTTATTGACTTCTTATAAGGATGATTCTGTCTACTCGCAAAACAATAATTACTAGTCTAAAATATCCGTGTTTTATGAATGCTGTATTTATATTTCTCAAGATAGCCAATAGTAAAAACATAACATTCCCAAAAATTCCTTATTTTATAGGGGTATAAAATGTGAATCATAAAATGGCAAATAGTGTCAATATTAGTATTTTGTATCAAAACGGCATTTTTAATATCGTCTTTTATGTATAGTTATTTTTTTGCCAATAGGTAATTTTCGGTACGCAAAAAAATGCCGCCATAAAAAATGGCGGCGGCCTGGTTCAGGATTTTGGAGACTTACCGGGCGATTTTCGAAAGGCTCAGCTCTTTCGTGCACGTCAGAGGAAGGTTCGAGGCGTATGACGGAAGGCTGGGGAATGAAAGCGCGCTGTCAAGCGAGAATGTCGGATTATTTCCGGATTTGTTCAGCAGCTGCGCGATGAATTTTCCCGCGGTCATCGTATTCAGCGTCGCGGATAGCGGAATCGAGCCGCCCGACGAGCCAATCTCGGAGGCACTTGACGTGTCGAGCGACAGTATGTCCGAAACGCCGTCGGCTTTTATTCCGCATGACTTGAGGGCGTATTTCCAGTCGGAGCCGCCGTCATTCGCAACGTCGAGGTTGAAGTTCAGCTTCATGTTGAGGTTCACGCCGGAAAGCGCGGACTCGTCGATTTTCTGCCCCGTCACTATCGATTTTGCGAGGCTTCCCGCCTTCGACAGGCTCATTCCGCCGTCGGTGAGGGATTTCGTTATTTCCGAGACGGACGGGAGCACGAGCTTGGGGTTCGAGATTTTCAGGTTCGGCTTGAACACGGGAACATCGAAATTCTTCGTGAACGGAAGGTTCAGCGACGAGATGAGCGGCAGGTTCCCCAGCGCCACGTTCCCTTTCACGGTGAACGGAAGCGTCTTGCTTTCCTTGTACGTCTTTGCGAAACTGATTATCGAATCGTACGGGATTTTGAAGTCGAACGCATTGGACTTCGATTTGTTCGCGGAAATCGAGACGCCCTCGTTCGCGCTTATCGACGTCAGCTTGGAGCTGTTGCACGAGACGTCCGCGGCGACTTTCGAAAGCGAGATTCCTATCGGATACGGGTTTTTGACGGAATAGTTGCAGTTGAACGTGATTCCCTCCGCGTCGAGCGATTTTATCGATACTTTGTCGAAATTCAGCGTCGGTTTTGCCGCCGCGGACGACAGCACGGACGACGTGTTGCAAGAGATTGCGAGCGACAAGACAGCTGCGACAAGACCCGCAAGAAAAGCGTTAATCTTTTTCATTGAGAAACTCCTTTTTGTTGATGGCAGAAATTATAGAAGAAAAATTTGTTTTCCGCGAGGTTTGCGTAAGCGGACTGATTTTTTCGGCAGGACAAAAAACCCGCGCCTTCAAGGCGCGGGTTCGGGCGCATCTTCCGCAAAAGCGGATTTCAGTCCATATGGAACATGGGACGAAGGCTGACGCACACGGGGGAATTGTCGTCGTTGACGTCCATGATGTCCGCCATCATATCCCACCACTTCCTTACGATTGCCATTCCCTTCTGCGCGTCCGGGTTTCCTCCGTCGCGGACTTTCTGAACCGCGAACAGCGAGAGGCTTTCCTCGTCAAGGTAAATCGAATAGTCGTAGACCCCGCTTTCCGAAATGGCTTTCTTCAGCTCCGGCCATATTTCGTCGTGGCGGCGCTTGTATTCGTCCGCGAATCCCGGCTTGAGCTTCATCCTGAATGCCTGCTCTTCCATAATATCCTCCTTGCATCTTGTGCTGCGGGGCGGCTCCCAGTTTTTTCCGGGATGCCCCGCATGGCGACGTCACGCGCGCTTCGACGTTACGTTCTTCTCGTAGTCGGCGACGGCGTTTATGAGCTGGGCATCAGTCGGGACACCCTCGCTTATGCAGAAGTGCTCCCAGACATCGCCGAACGGGAGCGTCTTGTAAAGCTCGTTCATCGCGAGGCGCGCGAAATAGTTTCCGTCCTCCTCGTACTCGACGAGCTTTTTGTTGTTCTGGAGCAAACCGAAAAGAAGCGCCTTCTTCGTCGCCCTCGTTCCGATTGCCCACGCGCCGATTCTGTTTATCGAGCCGTCGAAGAAATCCGTCCCGAGGTGGATTTTGTCGAGTTTCCCGGTGCGGACGACTTCCTCGCCAATCTGCCTCATGTCGTCGTTCAGAATCGTCACGTGGTCGCTGTCCCATCTGACCCCGCGCGAAAGGTGGAACATTATCTCGGGGACGAACATCAGCATCGAGCTGATTTTGTCCGCGACGTTCTCCGTCGGATGGAAATGCCCCATGTCGAGGGTGAGCATCAGGTTGCGGCTCGTGGCGTATCCCATGTAGAATTCGTGCGAGCCGACGACGTAGCTTTCCGTCCCGATTCCGAAAACCTTCGACTCCACGCAGTCCTTTATGAAATCCGCGGGATGATTCACCGAGAGAATTTCGTCGAGCGACGACTCGAGGATTTTCCGGTAGCCGTTCCTGTCGGCGGGGATGTCCTTCATGCCGTCGGCAATCCAGATGTTGTGGATGCAGGCGCTGCCCTGCTCCTTCCCGAATGCGGCTCCGATTTCGCGGCAGCGCTTGGCGTGCTCAATCCAGAAATCCCTTATCCCTTTGTCCTTCGACGAGAGCGTCATTCCGCCGGCTTTCGGATGGGAGAAGAACGTCGAGTTGAAGTCGAGCGGAATGTTGTTCCGCTTTGACCAGTCGATCCAGCTCGCAAAATGCTTCGGCTCGAGCGAATCCCTGTCCGCGAATCCCGTTTCCGAAAAATCCGCGTAGCTTGCGTGGAGGTTCAGCCTGTTCGCGCCCGGGACAAGCGTGAACACTTTCTCTATGTCCTCGCGCAACTCCGCAAGCGTCCTCGCCTTTCCGGGATAATTTCCAGTGACCTGGATTCCGTTCCCGCCTCCAAGCGCCGAGCCTTCGTGCTCGAATCCTCCGACGTCATCCCCCTGCCAACAGTGCATAGAAACAGGAGTCGCCCTGAGCGTCTTGAGCGCGGCATCAGTATCGATTCCAATCTCCGCGTATTTTTCGCGGGCGTGCTCGTAAAAATCATTCTTAATCATAAACTGAACTCCTTCAAGGTGCATTCAACCTTTCTGAGAAGGAGAATATCATTCCGGCATTCGCATATCGTACAATAAAAAATCAATCTGTAGCACGATTCCGTCACAGGGGAATCCCTGCGCGCGATTGTTGTAAATATGCGCGAGAAGTGGTAGTTTTTTCGGCTCGGAGAGCAATTATGGAGAGCAATAACGAAAAACCGGGAAACGACGCACAGAGGGAGGCGCACGCCCATTATGCGGCGGCGTTCATCGGCGGTTTTCTCGGGTTGTACCCGATAGTGAGCGCGGCGCACATATTCGGCTCGGCGCAGACGGCAAACCTGATTGAGATTGTCGTCGCGGCGATTGCTGGCGACAAGAGAACAGTCGCGATGCACGTGTTCGGAGCGTCGCTGTACTGCCTCGGCATTCTTCTCGCGACGCTCATCCCAAAACGGACGCGCATCCCGCTCAAGGCCGCGGCGATGGCGGTCGATTCGGTGGCGGCGGTCGCGATGTGCGCCATCCCGAAAGGTCTTAATCCCGCGGTGTATCTCTACCCCACGTTCCTTTCGCTCTCATTCCACTGGTGCGCATTCAAAGGCGGATACGGCTACACGAGCTCCGTGATTTTCTCGACGAACAACATGAGGATGTTCGTCTCATCCGTTGCTGAAATCCTCATAAACGGCGACAGCTCGTTCGTGACGAAGGCGAAATTCTTCGGCGCGACGCTGCTTTCGTTCCACGCTGGGATTGCCTTCAGCTACATCGCGTGGAAGGCGATTCCAGGCTGGAGCTTCCTCATCGCGCTCGTCCCTATTTCCGTCTGCGCGTTCCTGTCGCGTCCCGGGCACCGCTCTGGAACCGTCGGATAACAAGCATTCTGCGGCGGCTCCTTCCCCCGGGGATTCTTTCGTTGACGATTGGGAATTCACGGGATAAAATAGAAAAATAACGCAGTTTTTCGTGTTTGCCAGGTCGGGAACCGTGCCGAACACGAATTCAAGGAGTACATGATGAAAAAAGCAGACGAGTACAGCTACTTTGCGGGCGAAAAATCCATGGAATTTCTTCCGCTTGACGTTCTTACCGATCAGTACGGGGAGCCGAGAATAGAGTCCTACTGCACGATTGCCAGAATCCGTGCGGCGACGGCGGACAAATCCGGGGAGCTTGAGCTTCACCACCATCTCATCGTCGGCGACGACTGGAGAAGCCACACGGTTGAAAGCTACACGTATTACATCTCGCTCGGCTCGAAAATCGCCATGCAGGATTCCGAGACTGGCGCCCGCTTCGAGCTTGAGGTCACGTCGCTCGAGAACAACAGGATTTCGCTCCTCGTTTTGTGACGCTTTTGCGGATTAAAGGAAGCCCCTGGGATTTTCGCGGGGGCTTTTTTTTTGCCCTACCGGTCCCCGAGCGTCTTTTGAGGGTTGACACTGACGGGCGGAAATGCGATACTCCGTCGCATGAAGAACACTTTCAGGACGACAGGTGAATATTACTCATCTACTACGCTGGCGTACTCCTATTACGCCGGCTATTTTTGTTTTCCTGCCGTATCTGGAAGTCATGCGAATGACCCGACGTGATCAACCGGGCATCGTGCGTTTTTCTGTAAATCGAAATGCGAATCGAGTGCAGAATAAAGGGCTTCCGAAAGGAGGCCCTTATTTTTTTGCCTTGACAGAGCGTGCTCGAAAAAAAATCCGTCCCATCGCGATGTGCGCAGTCGCGACGGGACGGAAAAATGATGCCGGGAGTTTTGTTCCCGGAAGAGGAGAAAAAAATGATTGTCGTCTTGAAAAACAATACACCGAAGGCACAGGTTGACGGTTTCATGCAGAAGCTCAGGGAACGGGGATTCGAGGTTCACGTCTCGAAAGGCGAGAGCGCGACCGTCCTGGGGCTGATTGGGGACACTTCCAAGGTTGAGCCCGAGGAAATGCTCGCGTACGATTTCGTCGAGAGCGCGCAGCGCGTCAAGGCTCCTTACAAGCAGGTCAGCCGCTCGTTCCATCCTGAGGACACCGTCGTCAGCGTTGGCGGGAATTCTGTCGGCGACGGGAAAAGCGTCTGCGTCATGGCAGGCCCCTGCTCCGTCGAGACTGAGGAGCAGGTTGTCGAGGTCGCGAAGGCGGTGAAGGCAAGCGGCGCGCGGTTCCTGCGCGGCGGGGCGTTCAAGCCGAGGACAAGCCCGTACAGTTTCCAGGGACTTGGCGCGGAAGGTCTTGAGCTTCTCAAAGTCGCGCGGAAGGAGACGGGGCTTCCGATTGTCACGGAGCTTATGGCAATAAACCAGATTGAGCTCTTCTCCGACGTGGACATCATACAAATTGGCGCGCGCAACATGCAGAATTTCGATTTGCTGAAGGAAGTCGGAAAGCTGCGGAACCCGATTCTGCTCAAGCGGGGGCTTGCCTCGACCGTGAAGGAATTCCTCATGAGCGCCGAGTACATCATGGCGAGCGGAAACCCGAACGTCATATTGTGCGAGCGCGGAATCAGGACGTTCGACAACTACACGAGGAACTGCCTCGACCTCAGCATCGTGCCGTACCTCAAGAAGGAGACCCATCTTCCCGTAATAATCGACCCGAGCCACGCGTGCGGGATACGGTGGATGGTTCCGACGCTCGCAAAGGCTGCCGTCGCCGTCGGTGCGGACGGGCTTATCATCGAGGTCCACAACAATCCGGAGAAAGCGCTCTGCGACGGTGAGCAGTCGCTTACGCCGGCGCAGTTCGACGAGACGATGAAAATCCTCGCAAAATATGCGGCCGTCGAAGGGCGGACATTGTAGAAGGTGTTTTTTGTTTCCGGAAAAGCAGCTCTGGGATTTGCCCCGCATTTTCCGGGCTGCTTCGTGCGGCTTCCCCGGTTTTTCCAATCCGAGGGAGCCGCTTTTTTTTCGAATCAGGGAAATTGCGAAAAAAGCAGATTCGCATTAAAACCTATTGACCAAGTAGGAAAATAAATATATATTAAACCCATAAGTTAAGTAGGAATTACGGACGAAAAGGAGGGCCGAAAATGGCTGTCTATTTTGAGAAACTGGTTCGGGAGAACTTCCGCAACGGGCTCATGCGCCGCTGATGAATTCTTTTGTTGCAGCAGACTATCAGCAGAAAAGAGGAAATCAGGGGGATAAACATGGCGAAATACAGGTTTGAGACATTGCAGCTTCACGTTGGACAGGAAAGCGCGGATCCGGCGACAGATGCGAGGGCGGTTCCGATTTATCAGACGACCTCATACGTCTTCCACAATTCAAAACACGCCGCCGACAGGTTCGGGCTCGCCGATGCGGGGAACATCTACGGCAGGCTCACGAATTCGACGCAGGATGTTTTCGAAAAGAGGATTGCGGCCCTTGAAGGCGGAAGCGCGGCGCTTGCGGTCGCGTCGGGGGCAGCCGCGATAACGTATACGATTCAGGCTCTTGCCGCGAACGGCGGCCACATCGTGGCGCAGAAGACAATTTACGGGGGAAGCTACAACCTCCTCGCGCACACGCTCCCGCAGTACGGCGTGACGACAACGTTCGTCGATGCGCACAACCTTTCGGAGATTGAGTCGGCGATACAGGAAAACACGCGGGCGATTTACCTTGAGACATTGGGGAACCCGAATTCCGACATCCCGGACATCGACGAAATAGCGAAAATCGCGCACAAGCACGGGCTTCCGCTCGTAATCGACAACACGTTCGGGACGCCCTACCTCATC
This sequence comes from Treponema saccharophilum DSM 2985, assembly GCF_000255555.1. GTDB lineage: Bacteria > Spirochaetota > Spirochaetia > Treponematales > Treponemataceae > Treponema_D > Treponema_D saccharophilum. The sequence continues at coordinate 21,993 of NZ_AGRW01000050.1, read as the reverse complement.
AGGCCGTTCGAGCACGGCGCCGACATCGTCGTCCATTCCGCGACGAAATTCATCGGCGGCCACGGAACGACTCTCGGCGGCGTCATCATCGAGAACGGCAATTTCAACTGGAAGGAGAGCGGCAAGTACCCGAACATCGCGGAGGCGAACCCGAGCTACCACGGCATATCATTCTACGACGCGGTAAAGGGCGCGGCGTTCGTGACGTACATCCGCGCGATTCTTCTGAGGGACACGGGCGCGACAATATCGCCGTTCAACGCGTTCCTCCTTCTCCAGGGGCTCGAGACGCTCTCGCTCAGGCTTGAGCGCCACGCAGAGAACACGAAGAAGGTCGTCGAATTCCTCAAGAACCATCCGAAAGTCGAGAAGGTGAACCACCCTTCCCTTCCCGGCCATCCCGACCATCTGCTCTACGAGAAATACTTCCCGAACGGCGGCGCGTCGATTTTCACATTCGAGATAAAGGGCGGGCGCGAGGCTGCATGGGCGTTCATCGACAACCTCAAGATTTTCTCGCTTCTCGCGAACGTTGCCGACGTCAAGTCGCTCGTAATCCATCCGGCAAGCACCACGCACAGCCAGCTTAACGCGGAGGAGCTTCTCGATCAGGGAATCACGGAAAGCACAATCCGCCTCTCTATCGGAACGGAGCACATCGACGACATAATCGCCGACCTCGAGAGCGGGTTCGCCGCGGTCAAATGAAAAAGTCCAGTACAAAACGAAGATAAATCAAAGCAAGGAGAAGAAAATATGGCAGACATCAAGCAGAGCGCATTGGAACTCATCGGGAACACCCCCCTTTTGCAGCTCAACAACTATTCGAAAAAAACGGGCGCGACGAACGCGACGATACTCGCGAAACTTGAGTACCTGAATCCCGCCGGAAGCGTGAAGGACAGGATTGCGCTTGCGATGATTGAGGACGCCGAGCAGAAAGGGCTTCTCAAGCCGGGCGCGACGATAATCGAGCCTACGAGCGGAAACACGGGAATCGGGCTTGCCGCCGTCGCCGCCGCCAAAGGCTACCGGGCAATTCTCACCCTTCCCGAGACGATGAGCGTCGAAAGAAGGAACCTGCTCAAGGCATACGGCGCCGAAATCGTCCTCACCGAAGGCGCGAAGGGAATGAAGGGCGCGATCGCGAAAGCCGAGGAGCTTCATTCGCTGAACCCGAACTCGATAATTCCCGGCCAGTTCATCAACCCGGCGAATCCTGCCGTGCACAAGCGGACGACCGGCCCCGAGATTTGGGCGCAGACCGACGGAAAAGTCGATATCTTCGTCGCGGGCGTCGGAACAGGCGGAACGCTGACGGGCGTCGGGGAATTCCTCAAGGAGAAGAACCCGAACGTCAAGATTGTCGCCGTCGAGCCGGCGTCGAGCCCCGTCCTTTCGAAGGGAACAGCCGGCGCGCATAAAATCCAGGGAATCGGCGCGGGATTCGTCCCCGATGTCCTCAACACGAAAGTGTACGACGAGATTATCGCAATCGAGAACGAGGATGCGTTCACGGAAGGACGCGCGTTTGCCAGAAGCGAGGGAATCCTCGTCGGAATATCAAGCGGCGCGGCGCTTAAGGCGGCACGCATTCTTGCCGAGCGGCCGGAGAACAAGGGAAAGACGATTGTCGTCCTCCTGCCTGATTCCGGCGACCGCTATCTGAGCACGTCGCTCTTCAGCGAGAACTGAGAGTCGTTCTTTTGCCCAATTTCCTATAAAACATATGGGTTATATCAAAGAAGAGGTACGTGATATGCCAAGAAGTTTTACAGAACTGACGGACAAACATCCCTGTTTCGGGCAACATTCGGCACAGACGGGAAGAATTCATCTTCCTGTCTGCCCGGGCTGCAACATATCATGCAGGTTCTGCGAGCGGTCGATAAACCAGACGGAGAACCGTCCGGGCGTCGCCGCCTGCGTGCTGAAACCGGAGGAGACGGTTCCGCTTATACGGAAGGCTCTGGAAATCGCGCCCGAAATCACGGTGGCAGGAATTGCCGGCCCCGGGGACACGCTCGCGACAGACAACGCCATAAAGACATTCAGGATTGTGAAGCGGGAATTCCCTTCCCTCATAAAATGCATGAGCACGAACGGGCTTCTTCTTTCGGAAAGGGCAGAAGAGCTCATCGAGCTGGGGATCGACAGCCTGACAGTCACCGTCAATGCAGTCGATCCCGAAATCGAGGCGCAGCTCAACGATTACGTGATTTACCACGGGAAGAAAATCGAGGGCGTCGAGGGCGCGAAAATCCTCATCAAGAACCAGCTTGAGGGAATCAGGAAAATCGCCTCGGCGGGAATAACCGTCAAGGTGAACACCGTTCTCGTCCCGCGCATAAACGGAAAGCACATCGCCGACATCGCGTATGCTGTCGCGGAGGCGGGGGCAGAGAAATACAACATCATCCCGCTGATTCCGCAGGCGAAGCTGAAGAACGAGCCAGCCCCGTCGTGCCTCGACATAGACGAGGCGCGGCGCGCGGCGGGAAAGTACATAGAGCTTTTCCTGCACTGCAGCAGATGCCGCGCGGATGCGATAGGAATTCCGGGAAAGACCGACGTTTCAAGGCAGGTCTACTCGCTTTTCCCGAGGGAGATGAATTTCAAGGAGAATTTCTCCCATGGCTGATTCCTACAAAGTCGCGGTGGCAAGCGCTTCCGGCGTAAGCGTCGACAGCCACTACGGAAAGTCGCGCAGCTTTTTCGTGTATTCCGTCGATGACGACGAGGGATACGATTTTCTTGAAAGGAGAACCGTTTCCCAGCTCTGCATGGACGGCTCGCACATAAAAAGCGCGATGGACGAGCGGGCCGGGCTTTTCTCCGACTGCCGCTACATCGTGGCGTCACGGTTCGGGGACTGCGCGGTGTCTTCGCTCGCGTCCGTGGGAATCACGCCGATGGAGCTTCCGGGAAGCATCGACGATGCGATTCTCGGGGTGTGGAAATACAACAGGATACAGACGCTGTTCAATCCGGTCAAAAGCCAGGAACAGGAAATTCCGGTCTGAAAAAAAAGCAAAAACAAAAGAAAACAGGAGAATACAAAAATGGCAAAGAAACTCAGGCAGATAGCGATTTACGGAAAAGGCGGAATCGGAAAGTCCACGACAACGCAGAACCTTACGGCAGGTTTGCTGGAGCTGGGAAAGAAAGTCCTCGTCGTCGGATGCGACCCGAAAGCCGACTCGACCCGCCTCCTTTTGGGCGGCCTCCATCAGAAAACAGTTCTGGACACAATCCGCGACAACAAGACGGAAATCCAGCTTGACGACCTGCAGAAAACGGGGTTCAAGGGAGTGCGCTGCGTCGAGTCGGGCGGACCGGAACCGGGAGTCGGATGCGCAGGCCGCGGAATCATCACGTCGATTTCCATGCTTGAGAATTTGGGCGCATACACCGAGGATTTGGACTACGTTTTCTACGACGTTCTCGGCGACGTCGTCTGCGGCGGTTTCGCGATGCCGATTCGCGAGGGAAAGGCGCAGGAAATATACATCGTCGCTTCCGGAGAGATGATGGCATTGTACGCGGCTAACAACATCTGCAAAGGCATCGCGCGGTATGCTGAGCGCGGCGACGTGCGCCTCGGCGGAATCATCTGCAACAGCCGCAACGTCGACCGCGAGCTTGATTTGCTCCGCGCGTTCACGAAGGAGCTCAACACGCAGCTCATCTATTTTGTCCCGCGCAACAATATCGTCCAGCAGGCGGAAATCAGGAAGAAGACCGTCATCGAGTACGCCCCCGACAGCACGCAGGCGCAGGTGTACCGCGATTTGGCGCAGGCGATCGACGAGAACACGAATTTCACGATTCCGACGCCGATAACGCAGGAGCGCCTTGAGGAAATTCTCATCGAGAACGGAATGATGGAGCCGGAAGGAAACTACTCAATCTAAGTTTCCGGCGCGTTTTTATGATGGCGGGCTTTGCGCCCCGTTTCGTGCGGGTGCGTGAGGCCCGTCTTCGCGCACGGCTTCCGTACTTTCCGGCAGAGAAAAACATGACCATCCAGCAGATAAAATACATCATAGGGGTTTCCGATTCCGGCTCGCTGAACAAGGCGTCGGAGCGGCTTTTCATATCGCAGCCGTCGCTGTCGTCTTCCCTGCGGGATGCGGAGGACGAGCTGGGCTTCAGGATATTCAGAAGGACGTCGCGCGGCGTCGAGGCGACCGAACGAGGCATTTCGTTCATCTCCGACGCGCGGGAATTCTTCGCGCAGTACGAGATGCTGCTCAAGAAGCATACCTGCTCCGAGAAAAAATATTTTTCCGTGTCTGCCCTTTACTACGCGTTCGCGCGGAAGGCATTCGTAGAAATCGTGAACGGCTTTTCCGACGACGGATACGACTTCGCGTTCCGAGAGGACAAGGTGTCGAACGTGATAGCGGATGTCGCCCTCGAAAAAAGCGGAATCGGAATTCTGTACATAAGCGAATCAAACCGAGACGAAATCGCGAGGAGCCTCAGGTCGTCCGCCCTTGAATTCCACCATCTGACGGAATGCAATGCCTTCGTGTACCTCCACAGGAAGCATCCGCTTTCCGAAAAGGAGTCGATTTCGCTCGAGGAGCTTTCCGATTACAAATTCGTGACTTTCGATACCGATGACGTCAAGTCGTTCTTCTCCGACGAGTCGATACGGCGCTACTCGCTCGATCAGGCGATTACGGTCGCCGACAGGGCAACGGAGCTTAGCCTCATAAAGAATCTCAACGGATACACGTTCCTTTCCGGCGTTTTCGGAGAGGAGACGAACGAGGATTTCGTCCTCGTCCCGCTGAAAGACAGCGGCGACGGAAGGAAACTGACGTTCGAGCTCGGGTACATCACGAAAAAAGGAGGGCGGATGGAAAAAATCGCGCTTTCATACATCAGCGCGGTAAGGAGAATCCTGCATATCGCGGGGCTCTCCTGAGCGTGCGCGTCCCGTCCCGGCGGAAATCCGGCGGCACGCGCAGCGCGCTATTCGGCGACGGCGACGGCCTCAATCTCGACGAGGGCATTTTTCGGGAGCGCCGCAACCTGAAAGCAGCTTCTCGCCGGCTTTCCCGTGAAATACTTCTCGTAGACGGCGTTGAACGCGGCAAAATCCTTTATGTCGGAAAGGAAGCACGTCGTCTTCACGACTTTCCGGAAATCGCTCCCCGCCTCCTCCAGAATCGCGCCGACGTTTTTTATCGCGCGCTCCGCCTGCTCCTCAATCGTTTTCCCGTCGATGCTGCCCGTCTCCGGGTTTATCGGGATTTGCCCCGACGTGTAGACGAATCCGTTCGCGACGATTGCCTGCGAATACGGGCCGATTGCTGCCGGCGCCGCCGATGTTGCTATTGTCCTCATAAACACTCCTTTTTTTCCGCACAAGCGGATTTTTTCCGTTCTTGAATTGTCAAATCAAGTGCAACGTTTTTGAATAATAGACCTCGAAAGGTGTTTTGTAGCCAAGACATTTCTTTGGTCTTTTATTTATTTTTTCGGTAACAAATGCTATATAGCTGTCACTATAATCAGTAATGTCTTTTTGCTTTGGAAAATATTCGCGTAATAAACCGTTTGTATTTTCATTTGTACCTCTTTGCCATGGTTGATGAGGAAGAGGAAAATAGAATTGTTTTCCGCCAAGCTCCTCAGTAACAGCTTTATGTTCAGCAAACTCTTTTCCCCTGTCAGGTGTTATTGTTTCTACAGGTTCATTCTTTAGAGCATCAATCATGACATCCCTTACAGCTGCCGATTTTTTACCTTCTGCTTTCCTACAGATAAGGAATCGGCTTTTTCTGTCATCCAAAGTCACAAGACAGGATTTCCCTTGCTTTCCCAATACTGTATCTGCTTCCCAGTCACCAATTCTAGCTCTTTCGTTAGCCTCTTTAGGTCTGTCTACAATATTGTTGCTTATCTGAATTTTTCCTCGTCGTTCTTCACTTCCTTTTCTATGTCTTGGCTTTCCTTTGTGTCTTAAATGCCTTTTTGCTCCTTTTTCGCCGTGGGACAGATTTCTAGCATCAAACATTCCTGAATATATTCCACGATAAATTGTATTAAAACTTACAAACTGCTCTGGTTTCTCAAGCCGTATTCTTTCTGAAATCTGCTGAGGAGACCACTGCTGGCACAGGAATTTATTCTTTACAAGATTATATATATCCTGGTTTAAAAGTTTTTTTCTGGGACAACAGTTTCTTCGTCTATTTGAATAGAAGCTTTGTGCACTACAAGGACTGTAAAATTCATCTCCTGTGTTCCGTCTTAACTCCCGACTTATTGTGGACTTGTTTCTTCCCAGTTCTTTTGCAATTCTACTCAGAGAAGTTCCTTTTGTGATTCCACACAGTATAAATTCTCTCTCTTTTGTGCTAAGATGTTTGTAGTGACCCATTTTATCTCCTGTAATAATGTCTTGACTAAACACCATTATAGTTGATTCTATGGGTCTTTTCATTTGTTGCACTTAGATTGTAAATTCATCTTCAAAAAGCTCCGTCTGAATTTTTGTCGGATGCATGACTTCCAGATGACAAAAAAACGAACCAACCGTTTTTGCCGACAGAGCCTACCGTGCCGTCGCGGGATTTCCGTCCCACGCCTTTCCGACGGCATCGATGAATTTTGCCTTCTCGTCGTCGCCGATGAACGATGCCCGGAACGAATTCTCCGCAATCTTCCTCAGCTCCGCAAGGCTGAAACCGATTTCCGCGTACGCGTTCCAGTATTCGTCGAGAAGCTCCACCCCGAAGAAAAGCGGGTCATCGGAATTCAGCGTCACGGTGATTCCCCTGTCGAAGAATTTCCGTATCGGATGCTCCTTCATCGTGCTGACGAATTTCCGCGTGAAAACGTTGCTCGTGGGGCATACCTCAAGCGGGATGTTCCGCCTCACAAGCTCGTCGATGAGCTTTTCGTCGCCCGCCGACGATATTCCGTGCCCGATTCTCGCCGCGCGGAGAATGTTGATGGTGTCCCATACCGATTCCGGGCCGACATCCTCGCCCGCATGAGCCACCGTGACGAGCCCACGCGACCGAGCCTTTTCGAAAACGCTGCCGAAAAGCCTCGCCGGTCCGTTTGTCTCCGAGCCGCCGAGCCCGATTCCGATTATGACGGGCGTCATGTTCGCGAGGAGAAGCTGGAGGTTCTTCTCCGCGTTCTCGAATCCGAATGTCCGCGAGACGTCAATCAGAATCCGCACCTTTATGCCTGTCTCCGTCTCGATTTTGATGACGTTTTTCATGTAGACCGAGACAATTTCGGAAAAATCCCAGCCTTTTTTGATGAACGCGCTCGGCGCCGCGAAAATCTCCGCGTATTTGATTCCGTTTCGGACGAGGTAATCCCTCAAATCGCGGAAAACATCGTTGAAGTCGGCGGGGCTGTCGTACAAATCCTGCACGGCAAGGTACGCCTTGATAAACCCGTTCAAATCGGAATAGGTGAAGATGCGCCCGATTTCCTGCTCGGCGCGCTCGTCGTCGAATTCAGGATTCCTGCGCCTAATGAAGCGGCGCACCGTATCGCGGCTTATCACCGCCTCAAGATGAAGATGGATTTCCGCCTTGGGAATTTTCCTGAAAAAATTGAGGAATTCTTCCTTGCCGAGCTGTTTTTCCGTGGTTCTTTCCATTGCGTTTTCCTATAAAAGCCAAGATTTCCGCCGGCCCGCAATCCGCATTTTCTCCAAATGAGGTTTTGCCCCGGCGCTTTCGAGCGATAACAAATTTACGAACTCGCCCATTATACCATAAGTCCGCCCGGATTCTTCAGTTTCATAAAAGATTTCGCCGAAAAACCCGCTCACCGTCCCGCCCGCGTGCGTATCGTCGCGGCGTAGGCGCTGTTGCAGAGCCCGAGAACCGCCGAAATCGCGAAAAGCGTCTCGATGCCGAGCACTTTCCAAATCCAGCCGCCGAAAAGCGCGGAACCTCGATTCCGGCCTGAATATCGATGTGAGTTTTGTCATGTTTCTTTCCTTTTCGACGTTTCTCCGTCCTGCGGGGCGGAGGGACAACCCTTGTACCATAAATCGGGGAGGTTTACAACAATCGCCGCGAATTTTTTATATAACCTATTGATTAAGTGGGAAAAAAGTTGATAGAATAAATTTATACCCTACTAAAGTAATAGGTTATAACTTCCGTTTGCGGGCGGATTTTTATGGAGGTGTCTATGTCCGGAACATACAAAGTCGCTGTGGCAACAAGCGACGGAAAAACGGTCGATTCCCATTTCGGGCACGCACAGTCGTTCCTGATTTTTGAGGTCGACGAGGAGTCAGGAAGGTCGGAGGATATCGGGGAGCGGAGCGTGCGCGCGGCATGTTCCGGCGGTCAGTGCGGCAGCCAGGAAGGCTGCGGGGACGGTTCATCTCCGATGGACAAAATCGCGGAAGCCCTTTCCGACGTCCAGTACGTTCTCGCCGCCAGAATCGGGCCGCACGCGATACGGGCATTGGCGAAATACGGGGTCACGGCTTTCGACATCGTTCTTCCGATTGGCGAGGCGATTTCGAAAATCAACGACTACAGAAAAAAAACTGAAGAAAGAAAAAACAAATAAAAAAACGCCGCACAGAAGTGGGGCAATTTAAAGAGGTACTTTATGGCGAAAATCTTGGACCAGCCGCGTTACAAATGCGCTCTTGCGGCTATGCAGACTGTTCAGTCGATTACGGGTGCGATACCTGTCCTCCACTCGGGGCCGGGCTGCGCTTCAAAACTGAACGACAACAACGGAACGAGCGGACGATACAGCCCGAACATCTTCCCATGTACTTCGATTTCGGAGAAGGAAGTTGTTTTCGGCGGCGCGGAAAAACTGCGCTCGACAATCCACAACGCGCTCCGCGTCATCGATGCCGATTTATTCGTCGTCCTTTCCGGATGCACGGGCGAGATTATCGGCGACGACATCAAGGAAGTCGCGCAGGAATTCGAGGACGAGGAGAAGCCCGTCATCTGGGCAAAAACGCCCGGCTTCAAGGGAAACAACTACGTCGGGCACGACTGGATTCTGAAGTCGATTTTCGAGCAGTTCCTTAACCGCCCTGAAATCCGCGACGAGCGTGAAGAAGCCGGCGGAACAATCAAAGGCCTGGTCAACATTTTCGCGGGACCTCCGCAGCAAGACCCGTACTGGCTCGGGAACCTCCGCGAGATTGAGAACCTCATCTCGGCAATCGGCCTCAAGCCGAACACGATTTTCGGGTTCGGGCGCGGAATCGAGAACATAAAGAACGCCGCGCGCGCGGAATTCACGATTCTCATATCCCCGTGGGTCGGGCTGGAAAGCGCGAAGTACCTTGAGACGAAATTCAAGGTTCCCCTCCTCCATTACCCGATTCTTCCGATTGGCGCGACGGAGACGACGAAATTCCTGCGCGCCGTCCAGGAATTCACGGGCGCGGACAAGAACGTGGTCGAGAAGGTCATCGCCGAGAAAGAAGCCGAATTCTACTATTATATAGAGCGCTTCGCGGACACGCTGCTCGAGACGAGAATCCTCGGAAAGCGATTCACCGTCGTGAGCGACAGCCAGTACACGATGGCAGTGACGAAATTCCTCGTGAACGACATGGGCTTGTTCCCCGAGAAAGTCTTCATCACGGACGATGCGCCGGAAGCGTTCCGCACGGGAATAGCGAACGAGATTTCAAACCTCAACTACGGAATCCAGGCGGAAGTCCAGTTCACGACGGACGGTCACGATATCCAGGAGCAGATTAAGAAGACTGATTTTGCCGGAACGCCGCTCATAATCGGCTCGAACTGGGAGAAGAAGCTTGCTGCCGAAATCGGGGCGCATTACGTGAACGTGAGCTACCCGATGCTCGAAAAGCTCGTAATCAACGACCACATCGCAGGCTACTCGGGCGGGCTCCATTTGCTGGAACAGATTTTCTCGGCGGCAATGAGCAAGCTGAAATTGTAAAGAGCGCCACCGAAGCGAATTCGGGATGGCGCATCCATGACGGACAATTTTTCTTACGAAAGTTCGTTTCGGCATTTATAAACGGAGGAATCTTTTTATGCCATATAACTTTAAAAACGCTAACCTTGCCGTCCGCGAGAACAGGCTCGGCTCAATCACAGGTTTCACGGGCGACCTCGAAACGCTCGTCTACCGCTCGGAATGCGGCTCCCTCAAAAACCGCGAGAGATGCTTCTCGCAGTCGAGCTCCTGCCTTTCCGGGTGCGCATTGAACGCCCTCGCCGCAATAAGGAACGTCGCGGTCGTCTACCATGCGCCTGCCGGATGCACGGCGATGGCGTCGAACGACAACGTGAAATTCGGACAGATTGCCGCGAGAATCAACAAGACGACGAATTCTGTCTTCGTCTGCACCGACCTGAACGAGAAGGACACGGTTTTCGGCGCGATGAACGACCTCAGGAAAATCGTCGAGCACACCTACAGCACGTACAAGCCGGACGCGATTTTCATCTCGACGTCATGCGTTTCGGGCGTCATCGGAGAGGACGTCGACGGACTTGCGGACGAAATCAACGAGGAGCTGCCGATTCCCGTCATCCCGGTCCACTGCGAGGGATTCAAATCGCGCATCTGGGCTTCAGGCTTCGACATCTCCGACCACGCTGTCCTGCAGGGAATCGTGAAGCCGCCTAAAGAGAAGCGCCGGATTATCAACATCAAGAACTTCTACGAAAGCGCGCGCCCCCAAATCACGAAGATTTTCAACGAGGTGTTCGACGCGGAGCCGCAGTTTCTGTACTGCAACTCGACAATCGAGGAGCTTTCGCATTTGAGCGAGGCGCTGGCGACGGTCTGCATCTGCGGAACGCTCGGAACGTATCTAGGAAACGCGCTCGAGGAGACGTACGGCGTTCCTTATGTGCGCACAATCAACCATTCGGGAGTGACCGGCTTCGAAACGTGGCTGCGCGGAATCGGCAAGGCAATCGGACGCGAGGAGCAGGTCGAGGCATACATCAAGAAGCAGCGCGAGATTTACATCCCGCAGATTGAGGAGGCGATAAAGCCGCTGCGCGGTCTCCGCGCCGTCATCGGAATGGGACCGGGATTCACGTACGAGATTGCGCGCGTCCTGCAGGAATTCGGCATGACAATCGACTACGCGCTCGCGTGGCACTACGACTACAAGTACGACAACGGCCAGGTTCCGCCGGCGCTGGAGCATCTGCTCAAGACAAGCCCGAAGGACATGAAAGTCGCCGTCGCCGACCAGCAGAACTACGAGGTTCTGAACATCCTCAACCGCTACAAGCCGGACGTCTACTTCAGCCGCCACCCGGGAACGACGGTCTGGGCAATCAAGCAGGGATATGCCGCCGTCTTCGTCGCGGACGAGTACACGGTTTTCGGCTACGAGGGAACGTTGAGTTTTGCGAAGCTCATACGCGACACGGTGACGAACCGCTCGTTCGAGAAGAACCTTGCCGCCAGAATCAAGCTTCCGTACACGAAATGGTGGTACGAGCAGAGCAACGAGAAATTCATCAATCCGGAAGGGAAACGGTAGCAGGCACTCGTTTCCTGCACGGCGCTCCGTTTTGGGGCGCCGTCTCCCACCGAATTTGTTCAAGGCGATGGAAAAATGAACGGAAAAACTGGGCTTGAAATCCGCAACGCGTCAATCGGCGACGCGAAACGGATATCGGAAATTGAGAACGAGTGCTTCCCGAAATCGGAGGCGGCGGGCGCGGAGTCGATTTTACGGCGGCTCAAGGCGTTCCCGAACCATTTCTGGCTCGGCTTTTACGGCGGGAAGCTTGTCTCCTTCGTGAACGGGCTTTCCACGAAGGAGAAGGATTTGCGCGACGAGATGTACGAGGACGAGGGCCTCCACGACGAGTCGGGCGAATGGCAGATGATTTTCGGCGTGGACACCGCGCCAGAATTCCGGCATCGCGGGTTCGCCTCCGCAGTGATGGAAAAGGCAGTTTCCGATGCCCGCGCGCAAAACAGGAAAGGACTTGTCCTCACATGCAAGGAAGAATTGATTCCGTTTTACGAGCGGTTCGGCTTCAGGAACGAAGGTCCCTCCCTGTCCTCGCACGGCGACGCGAAATGGTTCCAGATGCGCCTTGCGTTCGCGGATTGACGGAATTCCACGTGCAAAACTATCCCCGTCCCCATCAAACGGACTGCGTTCTTTTTGGATGCAGTCCGTTTTTTTTGCGTCCATATAAAAAAATCCTATTTCCCGTATCTGAAAAAAGTATTAGGCAAGGTTTTTGAGAAATTGTATACATAGTGCATTACTAGGAAATAAGGAGAACGCCTTGTGGAAAACGAAACTGCAATCGAAATAAAAAACCTTTCGCTTTTGTATGAATCCGAGAACGCGACGTATGAGGCGCTGAAAGACATCAACCTTACTATAAATCGGGGAGAGTTCATCTGCATTGTCGGCTCTTCCGGCTGCGGAAAAAGCACGCTGCTTTCCGTTCTGGAAGGGCTGAACACCGCGACAAGCGGAAGCGTCAAAATCAACGGAAAGGAAATCCACGGCGCGGGAGCCGAACGTGCCGTCGTGTTCCAGAGCTACTCGCTCTTTCCGTGGATGACAGCGCGGGAGAACGTCGCCTTTGCCGTGTACGAGACGAGCAAAAAACGCGGCAAGAAAATCCCGAAGAAAAAGGCTTCCGAAATCGCGCTCAGTTTCCTGAAGCGTGTCGAGCTCAACGGCTTTGAGGACAAACTTCCCGGCGAGCTTTCTGGCGGGATGCAGCAGCGGGTCGCAATTGCCCGTGCGATGGCGTGCGACCCGGAAATTCTGCTGATGGACGAGCCGTTCGGAGCGCTGGACGCGAAAATCCGCGAGAATCTGCAGAACCTTCTGCTGAAAATGTGGCGCGAGGATGAGAAGAAAAAGACCGTCGTCTTCGTCACGCATGATTTGAACGAGGCGGAGCTTCTGGCGGACAGAATTGTGTTCATGATTCCGAAGCAGATTTACGCCGTCATAGAGGACAACCTTCCCCGGCCGCGGCATTATCCCTACATCCAGGACAGCGCGGAGTACAAGGAGCTGTACCAGAAACTCGTCAAATATTTTTACCACGAGACAAGCGAGCTTATCGACAGCGAGGGGGCTGCTCTATGAAAAAATTTCTTTCAAAATATGTGCTCAATCTGGCGAACCTGTTTTTCGTGCTCACGATTTTGTGCTTCCTGCTTCCGAGCAGGTACGCGGCGGAAATGCGGGGCGGGCTGAAATCCCCGCTCGCGTTCGCGGTCGTGCTTGTGGCTGTCGAAATTCTCTTCCTCTCGCAGCTGGCGAATTCAAAAAAGGCGCGGGCGGTGAAGGATGTGACGGCTTCCGTGCATATATTTTTGTTCGCATGGGAGTTCATCGTCTCACGGCTGAACCTGCTCCCCTACATTTTCGTTCCCGCCCCAGAAAACGTGTTCGACATTTTCGTCTCGGACTGGAGGACGATTCTTATCGGCTTTTTCAGCTCGATGGAACTGATTCTGGCGGGCCTTTTCCTTTCTGTCGTTTCTTCCGTGATTCTGGGAACGCTCGTCGGCTACAACAAGCGCCTCACGAACGCGGTCTATCCGATTGCGAAGGCGCTTTCGACGGTCCCGGCACTGATTTACACGCCCTACATCGTCCTCATCATGCCGACTTTCAAGCTCGCTTCCCTCACGGTCATATTCTTGAGCATTTTCTGGGGAAGCTTCATGGGGGCAATCAACAACACGGCATTCGTCGAAAAGAAAATCATCAGCGCGGCGAAAGTCCTGAACCTTTCGACTCCGACGATTTTCTTCAGAATCATCATTCCGTTCAACCTCCCGCGATACATCAACGCGCTCCCGATTCACCTCGCCACGTCTTTGATGACGCTCACGGTGGCGGAAATGCTCGGCGCGGACACGGGCATGGGCTATTACGTGCGGGTCTCGCTCAACTACGCGAACTACACCAAGGCAATCGCAGGAATCATCTTCATCGGTTTCGTGGTGACGGTTCTGAACATCGCGATTCAGAAGGCGAAAAAGCATCTTGTCAAATGGAATTATTAGGGATTTCCCTAAATTAAGGAGAAAAAAATGGAAAACAAAAAACAGTCAATCGCAAAACAGTCGTTCCTGAACGCGGCAATCCTCGTTCTCGCCATCGCGCTTTTCGGCTGCAACGAGAAAACGGCTTCGGACGGCTTCTATTCGTTCAACATCGCGGTCACGGCAAACAAAGTCGTGAACCCGCTGATTCAGATTGCCGAGGAGAAGGGATATTTCAAGGAATACAAATTCAAGCCGAACTACACGACGCTAGAGATGATTGGAACGCCGGAAGCTCTTGTCGCAGGAAAGCTCGATGCGGCATACGAGCAGATTATCCCGCCAATCAGCTACGGCGCGCAGGGAGCGGACGTCAAAATATTCGCGGGAACACTTTCCGGCGGAATGGAAGTTGTGGCGAAAAAAGCCGACGCGGAATTCTTGAGGAATCCTGCAAACTGGAAGGGAAAGACAATCGGCGTCATCCATCTTTCGACAGCCGAAATGGTCTCGAAGGCGGCGCTCGGAAACAATTACGGCTACAAAGTCGGCGAGGATTTGAACTACCGGATTATAGACGGCTACCCGTCCATTTCCTCGGCCGTCGCGAAAGGAACGCTCGACATCGGGCTGATTTCCTCGGAATATCTTGAGGCGGCGCGCTCGATCGGACTTGAGCTTGTGTTCCATCTCACGAACCTGCAGAAAGATTACGTCTGCTGCCGCCAGTACGCGTTCGGTCCTTCGTTCGAGAAAAACAAGGACGCGTACAAGGCGTACCTCAAAGGGCAAATCCGCGCGTACAAGGATTACATCACGAACCCGGACGAATCGATAAGAAGCCTTGCGCGCCTCACCGGCGAGGACATCGATTACATCGCGCGCTACATCTACGCAAAAGACTCGAACGGCGACCGCTCCTACAATCCCGACCCCAACTACAACGGCGTCCTTTCGATTTACGAGATTCTGACAGGCTGGAACTACATCGAATCCCACGCGCGGCTTGACGAATTCTTCAACATCGAAGTCTATGCCAGCGCGCTGACTGAAATCATTAAGGAATTCCCGGAAGACAATTTCTACAGGGACATGTGGAAATATTTCCTTGAAAACGACAACAAATTCCCGGGCTTTGATTACAAGGAAATCTAGCCTGATTCAAACAAAACTGGAGGTACTAAAATGGCAATTGACATTGCAAAATCGGAAGTCGAGACGCGGGACAACCGGCTCGGCGCGGTGCTTGCGTTCCACGGAAAAGCGAGCGAGCTTCAGAAAGATTCGAGCAAACGCGCGGTAAAGGAGGACGAGCGAATCTACTCCCAGTGCAGCGACTGTTCGCAGGGCTGTGCGGAAGTCCTTTCCTACATGATTCGCGACGCGGCAATCGTCGTTCACTCACCGCTGGGATGCCTTTCGCCTGTTTCAATCTACGAGCGCGTTGAAGCTTCAAGCAAAGTCCGTGGAATCGAAGCTCCGAAAATTCAGGTCATTTCCACCAACATTGGAATTGATTCAACTGTCTACGGCGGAGTCAAAATCCTGAAGGCGGCAGTTCGTGAAGCCTATGACCGCTTCCATCCCAAGGCCATTCTGATTCACTCTTCCTGTGCGGCGGGAATTATCGGTGATGACATTGAAAGCGTCGTTGACGAGGCGGAAAGCGAGCTTGGAATCCCGATTGTGCCGATTTACTGCGAAGGCTTCAAATCAAAGACCTGGACGAGCGGCTTCGATGCTGTTTTCCATGGAATCTTGCGAAAAATCGTAAAGAAGCCGACCAAAAAACAGGAAGATCTGGTCAACATCATCAACTTTGCGGGTCAGGACGCTTACACGGCTTTGTTCAAGAGAATCAATCTTCGTCCGAACCTTATCGTTCCGAACTCCAGCGTAGACCAGCTTGCAATAATGTCTGAGGCTGCCTGCACAATTTCAATCTGTGAATCACTGGGAACTTACGGTGCGGCGGCCCTTGAGCAGAATTACGGCGTTCCCCAGCTTAAAGTCTCTTCTCCTTACGGAATTGAATGGACTGACCGCTGGTTCCGCGAGCTTGCAAAACTTACAAACCGCACTGAACTTGCAGAAAAACTCATCAAAGAAGAAAACGAGAGAATCAAGCCGATTATCGAAGGCTACAGAAAAGTCCTTAAGGGAAAAAGAGCCTACGTTTATTCAGGAGATTCTTTCGCCCACTATCTTACAAACATGGTCCGCGAATACGGAATGGAAGTCGTTGGCGTTACGACCCTTCACCACGACCAGACCACGGACACAAAAAGTCCGTCCCTGGACACTCTTGGTGAAATGATAAAATACACGGGCGATGTCGAGCGTTTCTCGGTCTGCAACAAGCAGCCTTTCATCATGTACAAAATCTTTAGCGAACTCAAGCCGGATATCCTTATCACACGGCATGACTCAATCGCCACAATCGGAACAAAACTCGGAATCCCTTCAATCCGCGCAAACGACATCAACGTATTGAGCTGCTACGACGGTTCTGTAAATCTAGGAGCAAGAATCATCGATGCCTTGAACTCAAACAAATTCTTCAAGACGATTTCGGAGCACGTTAAGTTCCCTTACAGTTCATGGTGGATTAACCAGAAAGACCCATTCTATTTTGACAAAAAGGCGGAAACAAAATGAGCAAATTGATTGAACAACCAAGATTTTCATGTGCCCTTGCGGCCCAGACTACAGTCCTTGCAATCCCGAGAGCATTGCCAATCGTTCATGCAGGCCCGGGCTGTGCTTCAAAAACATTTCTGACTCTTTCCCAGTGTGCCGGAAACCAGGGTGAAGGCTTTGGCGGCGGCGGACAGATTTCAAGCACCAACACAGGCACTAAGGAAGTCGTTTTTGGCGGCGAAAACAAGCTTCGCACTCTTACGGAAAATGCCTTCAAGGTTCTGGATGCGGATTTGTTTGTCCTTCTTTCGGGCTGTACTTCGGGAATCATCGGCGACGACATCGTTTCAATTGCGAACGAGTTTCGCGAAGAAGGAAGGCCTGTCGTGGGTGCGGAAACTTCCGGCTTCACCGGCAACAACTATCAGGGACACGAGCTTGTGGTCAATTCGATTATCGAGCAGTTCGTTGGAAACGTGACTCCAAAAGTTCAGAAAGGGCTGGTTAATGTCTTTTCTGTCGTTCCAAATCAGGATCCTTTCTGGCGGGGCGACCTTGAAGAAATCAAGCGGATTCTGACTTCAATTGGCCTGAAAGTTAATATTTTGTTCGGATATGAAAGTGCGGGCGTTTTTGAGTGGCAGAATATTCCCAACGCTGAATTCAACATCCTTCTTTCGCCTTGGGTAGGACTCAAAACCGTGGAGCTCTTGAAGAAAAAATACGGAACGCCTTTCTTCCACTTCCCGTATCTTCCTGTGGGCGGAAAGGCGACGAGCCTCTTCCTCAAAAAACTTACGGCCTTCGCAAACCTTGACCTTGAAAAAGTTACGGCCGTAATCAAAAAGGAAGAAGAAAAATTCTACAGCTACATCGTGGGCCTTGCTGACTTCATGTCAGATTTCAGGAGCAATATCCCGAATGATTTGTATCTCGTGGCTGATTCTGAATATGCAATCGGCGTTTCGGATTATCTTGTGAACGAGCTTGGACTTCAGCCAAAAGGAATTTTCATCACTGACGTGCCACCTACGGACACAATAAAGGAAAAAATTCTTGAGACAATCGAAACTCTGGGCAAAGAAATCAGGGATGTGGTTTATTTTGAAAGTGACGGCGGAAAAATCCAGCAGAAACTTTTCGAGCTGATTGGTTCTTCAAAAAGAGCCGTGATTTTCGGAAGTACCTGGGAAAAAATCGTTGCCCAGAAGAACAACAATATGCTGATTCACCTGAGCATGCCGATTGTGGACGACGTAATCCTGAACAAAACTTTCACAGGCTACACGGGCGGCTTAAAACTCACCGAAGAAATCTATTCGGGAATCTTTAAGCACGGAACAATCGACAAGAACGTTCAGGTTCTCTAAAGAAGCCCAACGGAGGATTTATGGCATATAAAATTGCAATCGGAACTTCTGACAAAAAGAGCGTAAACCTTCACTTCGGTGAAATTGAATCAGTTTCAGTTTACGAGGTGAACGAAAGCGACGGAAGCTATTCTTTTCTGGAAGAGCGGAAAATAACCCGCGACCCCGAAAAGGAGGAATGTGAAAGCGGCTGCTCCTGCGGAAGTAACTTTGCGGTGAAGGTCGGAGAGGTCGTAAGCGACTGTACCTATTTCCTTGTTGCTAAAATCGGCCCCAAGCCCCACCGCCTGCTTCAGGAAAACAAGGTGAACTGCTTAGAAGCCCCCTTTGAGATAGAAGAAGCCGTTTCAAAACTGAACGGCTATTATATCTCCCACAAAAAAAGGGAAAGCCACGTATTTTAAATGCCGATCCTAAGCATTTTTGGACTGCACGCTTCCGTGCAGTCCTTTTTATTCGGCTCCGTCCGGAAAACGGTTGACGCAGCTCTTTTCATGGTGAACGGCTTCCGCAAGAAATATTGCTTCTTCGTTTCAATTCATGCACCCGTGAGTGTGCGACAAATATGCTTGCGCTTCATACAACGCAATTCACGGTTTCAATTCACGCACCCGTGAGGGTGCGACGACGTCTATGGCGTCGGTCAGAATCTCACTATGTTTCAATTCACGCACCCGTGAGGGTGCGACGCTGACGTTACAGAGGAGAGTGTATCATGACCATGTTTCAATTCACGCACCCGTGAGGGTGCGACCATAATGCTCACGGCTCCAGAGGAGGCGATAAGGTTTCAATTCACGCACCCGTGAGGGTGCGACGTGAAAATAATCCACGCTCCCACTGATAACATAAAGTTTCAATTCACGCACCCGTGAGGGTGCGACCCACTACCCGCCACAACGGAGGAGGAGGAAAAGGTTTCAATTCACGCACCCGTGAGGGTGCGACCTCGTGGCGGTCACTTTTGACGCAATTTGCACTTTGTTTCAATTCACGCACCCGTGAGGGTGCGACGCATCGTGAGAGCGGCTCCAAAGGAGCCGATAGGGTTTCAATTCACGCACCCGTGAGGGTGCGACGCGCTTGAGCGTGCAATAAAGCCGGAAGAATCCGGAGTTTCAATTCACGCACCCGTGAGGGTGCGACTGCTTGCGGAATGTGCGGCCGCCATACTCTCCGGTTTCAATTCACGCACCCGTGAGGGTGCGACACCGCGCCCGCGTCCGTGACCTCCGCGCGATAACAGTTTCAATTCACGCACCCGTGAGGGTGCGACCTTGCCGATTGGGTTCAAAAGCCACTTGACATCGCTGTTTCAATTCACGCACCCGTGAGGGTGCGACGGCGCTTGCGTTGAGATGTGCGGACGCGAAATGTGTTTCAATTCACGCACCCGTGAGGGTGCGACTATACTTTGCAAAAAAACGGAGGTGAAGACATGGTTTCAATTCACGCACCCGTGAGGGTGCGACTTGACATCGTTGAACGGAACATTTGCGTTTTCAAGTTTCAATTCACGCACCCGTGAGGGTGCGACTCCAGAGTTCTTGAAATTTTTTGTCCATGTCGTGTTTCAATTCACGCACCCGTGAGGGTGCGACCTTTGCTGTCGTGTTTGAGTTGTGCGAGTTGTGTGTTTCAATTCACGCACCCGTGAGGGTGCGACCAAAAGCGGATGGAACTTTTTCAGCGTCTTACACGTTTCAATTCACGCACCCGTGAGGGTGCGACCCGAAAGATTCAGTTTCCGTTCATACGTTGGTAGTTTCAATTCACGCACCCGTGAGGGTGCGACTTGAACGCGTTCGTGTTTCCGAGGATTATCCCGTAGTTTCAATTCACGCACCCGTGAGGGTGCGACTCCTTCGCGCTTGCAAGCAACTCGTCGTTGCTCAAGTTTCAATTCACGCACCCGTGAGGGTGCGACTTCACCGCCTCGACAAGCGCGTTCTGATTCGCGGTTTCAATTCACGCACCCGTGAGGGTGCGACTATTACGGAGCATGACTTCGCGTGCCGTCATCCGGTTTCAATTCACGCACCCGTGAGGGTGCGACCGGATACGACATATCAATCGAGATGTCGCGCGAAGGTTTCAATTCACGCACCCGTGAGGGTGCGACCTGGAGAACTTAAGACAGGCAGAAATCGACATATCAGTTTCAATTCACGCACCCGTGAGGGTGCGACGCAAAGAACGACAAATCAAAAGCGACACGGACAGTTTCAATTCACGCACCCGTGAGGGTGCGACGAAACACAGCAAAATTCAAATACCTGGCAGTAGGAGTTTCAATTCACGCACCCGTGAGGGTGCGACCAACAGTATCTCAACGAGAACCAGCACCAGATAGTTTCAATTCACGCACCCGTGAGGGTGCGACGAAAGCGGAAAGCGTCGTCTGCGAAGATGAAAGTTTCAATTCACGCACCCGTGAGGGTGCGACCGAAATCAGAAAGAATCGAGCTTCCCTTATTGTAGTTTCAATTCACGCACCCGTGAGGGTGCGACCCGCGTGTTGCAGGCTGAAGCCCTCGACGAGGAGGTTTCAATTCACGCACCCGTGAGGGTGCGACGCGCCGATTTTCACGGTCTCGGACGCGAACGCGTTTCAATTCACGCACCCGTGAGGGTGCGACTGCACGCAAATTGTGCCCTCCGTCTCTCCGGCCGGTTTCAATTCACGCACCCGTGAGGGTGCGACGATACGGGTGCGCTTCGCCGTTCCATCTCCGAGTTTCAATTCACGCACCCGTGAGGGTGCGACTATTGGCATACAACTGCTCGATGTAGTCAGACGAGTTTCAATTCACGCACCCGTGAGGGTGCGACCATAGAGACGCCCGCGATGTAGTCGGAATATTCGAGTTTCAATTCACGCACCCGTGAGGGTGCGACTATGGTACGTGTTTTTCGTCATATGTGAGTGTTAGTTTCAATTCACGCACCCGTGAGGGTGCGACGGCAAAATAAAGGCAATATCATGATAGGCTCTGCTGTTTCAATTCACGCACCCGTGAGGGTGCGACTATATGCGATACATCTTGCTAATGTAATGGAGGTGTTTCAATTCACGCACCCGTGAGGGTGCGACAACAAGCCGAACCACTTCAGCGCGACGACGCTTTTGTTTCAATTCACGCACCCGTGAGGGTGCGACCTCATTCGTCGGTACACCACTGCGAAACCTACGGGTTTCAATTCACGCACCCGTGAGGGTGCGACCTTGCGGGCGTCTCGATGGAGTCCACGAAGTTTGTTTCAATTCACGCACCCGTGAGGGTGCGACTTTGCAAAAATTAAAGGGTGGTTCAGATGATTTTGTTTCAATTCACGCACCCGTGAGGGTGCGACGCGCGTTCATCAGCGAGAAAATCGGCGGGATTGAGTTTCAATTCACGCACCCGTGAGGGTGCGACGCCGATATATACCGCATTGCTGAAAGAGTCCGACGTTTCAATTCACGCACCCGTGAGGGTGCGACCTCCACTCATAGGACACGCTTTCCGCGGAATCGTTTCAATTCACGCACCCGTGAGGGTGCGACTGGTGTGCGGGATGAACGTCATGCCGTCGGATGTTTCAATTCACGCACCCGTGAGGGTGCGACATTGACACGCGCGTTATCGCGTAGTCGGACGTGTTTCAATTCACGCACCCGTGAGGGTGCGACGACATATATTGTGTTCGATGTCGCATAGTAGTTTTTGTTTCAATTCACGCACCCGTGAGGGTGCGACACCGAGACGGGCGCACCACGTAACCGCACGCATGGACGTTTCAATTCACGCACCCGTGAGGGTGCGACGCAACCGCTCTATTCGGTGTTGTGGGGGAAGACGTTGTTTCAATTCACGCACCCGTGAGGGTGCGACGTCAAGTATGACACGATAGACGTCAACGGGACGGGTTTCAATTCACGCACCCGTGAGGGTGCGACCCCCGATTTTCGTCTCGACCTTCGCGTTTGCGGGGT